>GL982570.1:0-3982 GCA_000220375.1 Candidatus Nanosalina sp. J07AB43
TTTTTATAGGTTGCGAGCATAGTACTACTAGATACATCTATGGTACTATATTTGACCGAAGATGAGGAGCGGCCCCGGGGCAAAAATAACCTTTTCGGACGACAGCACAGATGGAACCGAGGCCCATAGGTTTGAAGCTTGGGTTGAAGGCAATCACGCATATGTCGAGTATCAAGAGACTCAAACATGGCGTGGACAAATACGAGTCTCGGACCCGCCTGAAAAAGTCTATCGTCGGGTAATCCAAAGTGATTTAGTGACCGAATTCTTAGATAAGCATGGTGCGACAAAAACGACACGGCTTCGACCGAAACCAATGTGATTCAGACGCCATCGAGGCTTACTGCTGTACGGCTGTGTTGCGAGTGAGTGAAACGAAATACTTTTACCAGAGTATCCCCTTATTGTAAACGTGGTGTACAATGTTCAATCAACAGCAACAGCAACAGCAGAAGCGAAACACGAATCAAATACTGGTAATGACAGAGGAGCGATATAATGGGACTTCTTGTCATGCTTGTGATAATAGCCTTTGTGGTTGCCTTACTGTAATGATGCGAAACCAAAAGCAAAAGCCTTATACCAACACATCCCTTTGTTACTAATACAATGGCAGAAGAAGACAGCAAATTTGATGAGAATGGCAAACAAGAAATTTCCCGAAGTACAAAGATAAGTGTTGCTCAAAGAACAGTTGAGCAATTTGAAGTTTCAAAAGAAACGGCAATTGAATGGCTAGAAAATGAAATAGGAGCAGAAACAGATATAGAACCGTCCGAATTGTAAAAAAGACAGAAAAACCACTCAGATAAAATCAGGGTACACTTATATGCCCTGACCCCCGGGGCCGCACCTCCTGACATCTTTTGACACGTCCTCGGACAGACTGTTAAGTACCTCGCCCAACTATGTATACACACCTGTATGAATTCGCACACTGAGCGACAGCTATGTTCATTGCCTCCTTTTATAAGTGCTATGCTACCTGATGTCAACAGTACTACACATTACACGACTTATATATCAATTATGTCATCAATCGAGCCTGACATGAGTGTTTGTCTATTCGTAGTCGGAGAATTGGCTCTCAAACCATAGTCGGAGAATTGGCCTAGTCGAACAATTGGCCAAAAACTGTAGTCGGAGAATTGGCCTAGTCGAACAATTGGCCAAAAACTGTAGTCGGAGAATTGGATTTTTTCATAGTCACAGTCGGAGAATTGGCCTTGTCGAATAATTGGCTCTCATCGCCTAGTCGGAGAATTGGCCAACCAAAACCTTTAAGTGGCTAGAGTACAATAGCATTAGACAGGGAAGAAGGAGTGGGATGAGGAGTGGGCACCCCTCTTGGCCGGAGGTTTGTACTATTGTTACGAGGCACGACTCTTTTTATACACAGTTACTCTCACAGACACTCACACAAACACTGCTGTCCTGCTGGCAGGCACGGTCCCGACTCCTACAAGGCACACCCACACCCAACACACAACTCACACAAGGCACACTGCACACTCCTGCTGTCCTGCTGGCAATCGCTGTCTCCTGTCCTGCTGGCAGGCTCGCCCTCTCTTCTTGTTGCAGGAGTAGGCACAGGCATGGTATCATACCTCATGGAAGGAGTAGACAGTGACAGTACCTGCTCTTGCCCTTGCTCCTGTCACAAGGCACCTGTCATCTGTCACCTGTCACAAGGCACTCAACACACCTCGTTGCAGGCACAGGCTCTTTCTTTTGTCCGAATGATGCCCACGTCGGCTCCAACTTGCTCCATAGAGTGACATCTATTTGCGCCATGTGTGGGCTATTGAGTGGGGTCAGCNGGTAAAAGTACATTTGCTCAGTGAAATCACTTCTCATAGAAAGTCTGCTGATAAACACGTTCTCAGAGCGCGATGTATCAGAAAAAATTAGTAACCGTCAGAGTACACTAATACTGGGAGGGTAGGGGTACACTAATTGTTGCAGGTGGTAGGAGGTACACAAATACTGGGAGGTACACCATAGGGTCTACACAATATGGGGCTACACCAATACTGGGAGGTACACTAATACTGGGAGGTCAGTCTCGTTGCTCGATGAATATATACCGCCCAAGCAACTCCATCGAGATAATGAACATAATACCAAAGAGGATGATAGCAATGTTTACCACAAGTGGTCCCATTGTCCTCCAATCTTGAACCATGTTGGCACATCACGTGCTTTGAAGATGCTTTCATCATACACGACTCGTTTCATATCGTCCATGTGATATGTCATGAGTTTGTTTGTCTCCTCGTTGTATCGACAGTTTACTGCATCGTCCCATTCGCTGTATGCGAGTGTGGCGACACCTTGCCCACTATGGCAAGCAATGATTGTAATTTCTTCGATTTCGTATGGGTCGTGGATACCTGATTCTATCATTATTCGTCCTGTGATTTCTGGAATCGGTTGGTCCATTTCTTGTTGTCCCCACACTTCGTACTCTGTTCTGTGGTAATGTTCGTTTGCTGGTGTCTGTACAGTTACGGTCGTCCACTCTGGAGGTGTGTCACTTATTGGCATGATTTGTGCTATGTATTACTCTATTATTTGTAAAATCCTGTCGTTGGTCGAGTGATGAAGAAAAATACTGCAAACATGATTGTGTAGACAATCACGGCAGCGAAAGCCCCACCTGTTCCGAGTGGGGCAAAGATAGCGATAAGTGCTGTTTGTATAAGGATTGCAAGACCGAGAATGTATTGTGCTGTTTTTGAATCTATCATGTTACACCACCGCCTGTAAAAAGAGTAGCAGTAATGCATATGATGCTATGATACCCATGAGTGGGAAAATTCCAAGTGGTGCAAAGATAACCACGAGTCCAGATAGTGAGATGGCTATCATTACTGCTGTGTATTTTCGTGCTTCTTGTTTTGTCATTGTATTTCTTCCTCGTATTAGTAACAAGGACTGCTATTAGTAAAAAAGTTTCGTTTTTGCTGTAATGCTGTGCTGCAAGCCTCGGCGGCGTATGAGTCAGTGGTCTAAGTCGTAGCCTAACTCTGACCTGAATGTTTGTCGAATAATATCTTTTACTCCGTCAACTGATATATCATCATCGGTCTTAATGTGCTCAATGTTGTTAAGCATTGATTGTGTAAGTTGTTCTGCTGCTGTATTCTGTTGAGGTCGGTCTTCATGTCTCATTGATTGTGTTTCTTGTCTATCTGGTCTGATGCTTTCCTGTGGCTCATCTTTTGTGATTTCTTCTCGTGCTTCTTCTACATCAATGTCATCTTTTTCTTGATAATCAGGCTTATGTCCATGTTCAATAACGGTTCCTTCATCTACACCATCCTGTGCTGGAATGGTATTTTTGATGTCGTCTGAATCAATGTCACCTAATATTTCTTCAGCATACACATCATCTAAATCGTCTGTGTCTGTACCTGTGTAAATTTGTGTGAGTCCTCTTTTTGGTATTTCGATATCTGGAATGATGTCCTGTTTTTCTTCGAATTTTTGAATCTTTTCGAAGCATTTCTCTGTGTATGATTCGAGTCGGGTTTTAATATAGTTCTGCTTAGTTGATGCCTCCAACTCGTATAATACTGTGCTCAGTCTGACGACATTCGAAATACACGTATACGTGTCTGTTTCAACATCGTACTTGATTATGTTATTAATTCTGTACTTGTGTTCGTTTGACTCAATTTCAACATCAATTCGACGATGGTATATATCTTTTGGATAGTGTTTTCGACCATTTTCTTGTTCTTCGATATTGTCAATAACTATGCCTACATAGTTTTTAATCATTCTGTTAGTTCCTCCAAGTCGAACGATATCTCTGTTGTCTTTGCTTGTTCGAGTTCGTGCAGTCGTCTGAAGCATTCCTTTGCTGTTCGTTCGACATAGTAATCTAGCTCGACTGTCGAGTTTGACGAGACTGTTGCATTGTATTCGTGGATGAGACGCTTCTTTTGACTATCTGAGTACAGTGTGCTCTTGATAT
>GL982570.1:4002-9124 GCA_000220375.1 Candidatus Nanosalina sp. J07AB43
ATGTTTGTCGAATAATATCTTTCGCTCCATCAATTGTTATATTGTCATCTTCTGGAAAATGTTCGATATTGTGGAGCATTGATTGAGCAAGTTGCTCGGCTGCTGTATTCTGTTGATGTCTGTCTTCATGTCTCATTTCATGTGGTATATGACCCACCGTTTTGGCAGGTTCATCTCTTGTAATTTGTTCTCGTGCTTCTTTCACGTCGATATCTTTATCTTCATCATCCTGTGCTGGAATGGTATTTTTGATATCATCTGAATCAATGTCACCTAATATTTCTTCAGCATACACATCATCTAAATTGTCTGTTTTTGTGTCTGTCTCTTTTCCTGTGTAAATTTGTGTAAGTCCTTGTTGCGGAGGCTCTGGTACTGGGATAAACTGCTGTTTTTCTTCGAACTGTTTAATCTTTTCGAAGCAGGTATCAGTGTATGATTCGAGTCGCGTGCTGATAAAGTCTTGGTCAGTCGTTGCCTCTAACTCGTATAAGACAGTGCTTAGTTTTCTTACTTGCGCGATGCACGTGTATGTATCTGTTTCGATATCGTATTCGACACTGTTGTAAATTGTATATAAATTTTTGTTGTCGTTATTTTTTGACTCAATCTCTACTTCGATACGACGGCGAAATATTTCCTTTGGATAGTGTTTTCTTCCATTCAGTGTAGTCGATACATCTATTTCCATGCCTACATTGTTTTCAATCATTCTGTTAGTTCCTCTAAGTCGAACGAGATGTCTGTTGTCTTTGCTTGTTCGAGTTCGTGCATTCGTCTGAAGCATTCTTTTGCAGTCTGTTCAACGTAATACTCTAGCTCGACTGTCGAGTTTGACGAGACTGTTGCATTATATTCGTGAATAAGACGCTTCTTTTGACCATCTGAATACAGTGTGCTCTTGATATTGTGCTCACTATTGTCAACATCGAATGTGACAATTGTTCGGATGATGTACTATCGACCGTTTTGTTCGAGTTTCACTTCGTCTTCGTGCACTCGTGTTGGGTCAGTCATAGTTACTTCTTTCATATTTCTTGTACTGCTCATTTCATTCTCGCTCTGATTCCTCGTCTCGTATGTCTCTTCTAATTCGTTTGTAGTGATAAACTGATGCTTGCTTTTGTTTGGAATTTCGTCTGTCATCGTATTAGTAACAAGGGGACGTATTGGTAAAAGTGTTTTGGTCTATTCTCCGATTGCTGGTTCGGTATCCATTTCGTGAGGCGATTTGACTGCTGCTTGGTGAATTTCTTGCTCAAAGATTGTCAGAATCTTTGAGAGATACATATGTTCAGCCTTGCTCGATGGTTGGTGTTTTTTGAATGCTTCTCTCGCTTCACGTGCTTCCATTACTGAGAGTTGGATTGGACAGCCATCTTTGAAGGCGTATCGGACTGGACTGTCTTCGAGGTGGTATTGCGCAAGGTTCTGTACGTATTGTTCGAGTGCTGGATTGTCAAAGTCAATCGTGATTTGTTTAAGTACTGTCATGAATATTTTACTACAGGTGTTATTACTTTTTTCTATTTACTTTATTTGTTGCTTTGTCCGTCGATAAATGCAGTCACGTATTGAGTAAGTGACTTAATCCACGGTCGGCTGAAGTGTGCATCTTTTTGTTCGAGGTCGCTTGCTGTGGCGACGTATTCTCCGTCAACGAAGGCGACGAACTCGTAGGCATAGGTGTTGCCTGTGTATTGGTCGTCATCTGTTCGGATGATTCGGTACTCTTTATTGTTGATGGTTCCGCTCGCAACTTCTTCTGTTATAGTGTCTTCTGTTTCGTTCATCGTATTAGTAACAAGGGGATGTATTGGTAAAAGGCTTATGCTTATGCTTATGCTTATGCTTCTGGTTCGAGTGTCATGTCTTCCGACCCGATATCTATTGCTTCACCGTTATCTGTGATGAAACTCTCGTTCTGGATTGCATCAAACACGTCGTCCATGGCGTTGTTAAATTCTTCACGAATTACTTCACCGACTTCATCTCTTGGCGGTGCATCTCCAACGACAACAAACTCGAATGGTGAGCCACCTGCACGCACTCCATTCACGCTTGGACCACATATTGCTTTCCACTGTCCTTTGTCAACTGAAAATGGTGGTTGTCCAGATTCACAGTCGTGTTCTTCTATCAGTTCTTGTATTGATGGTAGTTCTTCTGTTTCGTTCATCGTATTAGTAATAAGGGGATGCATTGGTAAAAGGGTTTTGCTTTCTTGTTTTAGATTAAGACTACGAGTAGTGCTGCTATGATTATTGATATTGGAATTATGTACAGTAGTTTTACCAGTAAGTTTTTTGACACTTTTGCTGGTGATTTATTACTCACATTGCTTAGTCGTATGTTGTCCAAGTTTGCACAGTATGGACACAATTTTCCTTTCACGACATCTTTTTTATAAAATGTGTAAATATGGCTCATTTCTTCATCCAATGTCCCAACAACACACGTGTTTGCGTCATCCAATTTTACTTCATTACCGCACGACATACATTCAGTAACCTCGTACTCTATGGTCCCATGTTGAGTAATCGTTTCTTTTTCTTGTTTCACATATATACAAAAGAGCTATACTTGTAAAAGGCTTATGATTTTAGCTATACTTTTCTAGTTTTCGCATGGCAAACAGATGAAGAATTGATGCGAGTGCTGTGATAACTGATAATAATAGAAGTGGAATCGTGTTAGTTATCATAGCTGTCGCAAACATTACAAAAGCCAATATCACACCAACAATGACATCTGTTGTGGTACTTGTATTCATTTTCTTATAATAAATTATTCACTTTTGAGAGTTTGGTTTCTGATTTCCTGCTCAGTGCGAGTCCCTGTTTGTCAGCATTTGGGTGCATAACTGTGTACCTGTCTCGATTGTCGTTTGGTTCTGCATCAATCCACTTTTCATAGTGTGTATGTCTCAGTCCGAGACAGTGACCTATCTCGTGTGCTGCAAGTGTGATGTACTTTCTGTTTGTGTCGATATGTTCAAGCCCTGATGAAATAGCGTATGGAGCATTAATTGTTGCTCGACCGAGTGCATTATCCCAATCAATATCATTGGAGCCAGCAACAAAGAGTGAGGCATCAATAGAGTCGGGCACAGCATCGTCGTGATAGTCGTACTGCCACCAGTCCAGCCCAGTCACCTTATCTTGTTTGAGAGCAGCGTCAGGCTTGACAGAGCCTTTCACAGTGATTGTCACAGCACGTTGTTCGAGGTATGTGCTAAAAAATTCATGGAGATGACCTTTCAGGATGTTAATATTCTCGATTGCTTCTTCTGTGTGAACACTGCTTGAGTAATACAGGTTGATGTTCAGTGGTGGTTTGTACAGTGTGAACCCAACTATTCCTGCGAGTCCACCCCATCCTACACTATGTTTGATAAAAGTGCGTCGGTCCATATCTTACCTAATAAGTCAACGATAATAAAAATTACGGATACGTATCAAAAAAAAAGAACGAAAAGAAGGTCGCTATTCGTCTATTTCTTCGATTATCTTTTCTCGTTGCTTCTTTTCGAACATTTCTTTCTCATGTTCTTCAGAGGCTCTATTCTCGAAATACATGAATGATACAACCGCAACTCCGAATATGATGATTGCGATTGCGATGATTGCGATTCCTAATTTTACTACCATGATTGTATAATTTGTTTCTCCTATGTTGTTAGTTTATGGCTGTGCTGATGCTGTGGCGTTCGCCGTCTCCTTTGTAAGAGTCACTCCGCCACTCTCTGTTGGAACGTAGATTGTGTTTCCATTCTCAAGTGCTTCGATGCGCTGTTGTTCGAGGACGATTGGATTCTCTCGAAGTGCCTGTCCCTCAATCTCAATCTGTCGAGCTTCTGCTTCTGCTTCGACAACCTTACGTTCTTTTTCTGCTTGTGCCTGCTTCACTTCTTCTTTCTTAACTTCTACGAGTTGTTTTGCTTGTTCTTTCTGGTCGAGTGTGTTATCAATCTCTTGTGGAAGGTCGATGTCACGGATTTGGACTCGTTCGATGCTAATTGGCTCTTGTGATACTTCATCTTCGAGTGCTTTTTCTGTTGTTTGTTTGAGTGCTTCACGACCTTCACTGGTATATATTGCGCCACTACCAGTTGTAGTGAGGCTCGACCCTTCATCCTGCAAATTAGTCTCTATCGTTTTTCGCAGCAGTCGTGACTCAACTTGTTCTTCTGTATTCCATTCTGATACGAACTTGTCTGCTTGCTCTTTGTCAATTGTATATCGAATTGTGATTGAGACTCCGACACTTGAGCCATTTGCTGTTTTCACAGTTACTGCATCAGCATCAGAGCGAGCACCTTCATTCTCGTCTGCTGTCATTGTATACGTTCGAGGTCGCGTTTCTACTGTTTGAACAGATTGTTGGACTGGGATAATCCAGTTTGCACCACTGTTCAGAGTGTTGCCATTGACTGCACCCCAGTCTTTTTGCACACCGACATGTCCTTCTGGTACTTGTTTGTACGATGCTCCAACTGCTCCAATCCCGAGTAATAGTACGACGAGTATTACTACGAGCGTTGCTTTTAATTTTGCCATTACATGTATGTAATGGGCTTGTCCACACAAAAAGGTTTCGAATGTCTGCTATACTATTTCTTTCTCACTCTAATTTCATTGCATAATCAAACCCATTCTCATACTCACGTAACTGTATTATTAGTAGCACAACAGTTATTACAAAGCCGGTGATTACTAATGGCACAAATGTACTCCATATCGACGCAGCAGCCATTACTCCAACTATACAGTCAGTCCCTAATATTGTAAATGTCCATAACTCATCTGAGTTTTGCTGTATAAATTCTTTCATTTGCGTAGTAGTTCTCCGATTGACCACAGTGCAAACAGTATTGACACGAGCATAAAGTACACTGATTGGATTGATTGTAGTTGCAGTAGTATCGCTACCCCTGCAATTAGTAACATCAGACATGATGACAGTGAGTACACAAGACCGGAGAATGTTTGTTCGTGGGCAGTCATTGTTACACCTGTAGCTCGATTGCGAGAATTGCGACAAAAATGGCGGTCGCTATGTAATGAATGAATACACCAGCAATAATTCCTTCCAGCACTAAGATTGAGGCGATTGCGAGTGC
>GL982570.1:9144-11312 GCA_000220375.1 Candidatus Nanosalina sp. J07AB43
ATATCAGGCTCGTATTGCCTGCTTCGTGCTGACAGTGAGGCTCGTTCTCTGACAGCATCTTCTTGCAATGCTTCTTTTGCATCTGCTTCACGTTGTTCGAGTTCTCGCTTGACTCGACTGAGAGCCGCCTCATACTCGACAATAGGCATGGGATAGTCTTCTCCGATGATTACCCCACACTTGTTCTGAATCGCCACAGGAGTCTTCTCAGGCTGGTCTAAATACTTCTCTGGTAACTCCTGTAATGCTGGTATCCATTCTCGAATAAAGTCGGCTGCTTCGTCTCTGTCCCGAACTTGTTTGCGAGGGTTGTATATCCTGTATAGATTCGTACCCACACGTGAGGTTTGTGATTGCCATTGTGTGTAGTTGATGGCAGGGTCTGCGTCGATAAGGTGATAGTACATCCAGTTGGCTCCAATCGTCCACGGTAGCTCTAGCAAGTTGCTGTGAAAGGAGGCAAGCATGGCACGATTGCGAAAGTTGCACCATCCGGTTCCTTTCAGTTGTCTGACAGCAGCATCGACCATCGGGTATCCTGTCTCACCTTCTTTGAATCGGTCCCACTTTTCTTGGTCGAATGTACCCATGTCTCTCAGAGCAGGATTCACTGCTTTGTCCATCCACCCTTCCCAGTCGAGCAATTTTTGTTGATAGTGCAAGTTCCAGTGCAATCGTGATGTGATTGCATTTTTGTCCTGTCCGTCGAGATGCTCTTGTAAGTATTGAAATGCTTCTCTGATGGATAGGCATCCGAATCGAAGGTAGGGACCAAGTTTGCTCAGTCCGTGCTCTCTGGTCGGCTCAGACACGTAGCCCCAGTATTCAGGTGAGTCGGCAAAGTCATGTAGTTGTTTGAGTGCTGCTTGTCTGCCACCAGTTGGGACACGTTTTTTGCAGGCTCGATATCGTACTCGTCTTCTATCCACTCGATTGAGACATCACTATCGAGAATTGTAATAGCACTGCTGTCGTGTGTGTACGGCTCTCCGTACAGGTAGTCTTGAATAGCGTCACTCCAGCCGTCACGAGTGTTTTCGACACGGCGTAGTCCATCGCCTTGCACAAAGTTTACACCTTCTTGATGCAGTTTCTCGTTCCTCTCGACACCGTAGCGACCAGTTGCAGTATGAATAGTGTATACTTCACCGGAGAGGTGTTTGACTGCATTGACCGGATTGCCGTGATACAGTGTGACAGGAATATCTCGCAAGCATTCGTGTAAGAATCTGAGTCTGCTGTCACAGGCAAGTCCGTCTTGCTCGTAGAATGTTGGGTCGAAAACGAAGATGGGCACAACTTCGGTGTGGTTGTGCGTAGCTTCTGCAAGAGCGGCATGGTCTGAGTGACGTAAGTGTCTGTGGTGTAAGACGTAGCCTCTGCTCATACAGAAAATATGTACTACTCGTAAAAAAGTATTACTATTCTTCAGTCACTTTTCGGTACTCAGGTTGCTCACCACAGTCTGGACAGACAAAGACAGGTATGTCATAAGGGTCGTGCACGATACATGCAAATAATACTCCGTGCTCCTCACAGTAATATTCTCTTGGTTTTCCAATCAGATATTCTAAGTGTTCGATTCCACTTGCTTCTTTGAGTTGTTCGATAGTTTTTTCAGTCATTGTTACCGTTCTACACGATATTCATCTATGTTGTGTGACACCTCTATTGGAACACCAAATATGAGTCCTTCTGCATCCTCTGAGTGGACAGGCAAGAAGTTTGTTGAATTGAGTAACTCATGATACCAATCAGGTGACAGAAATATTTTCTCAGGTCGTTTCTCTTTCTTAAGTATTATGTGTCTAATTTGTTCAATTACATCTTGTTGTTTAACATCATACCCATTTCTTATTGTTTTGTCTATTCGTTCTTCAAGCTCAACCTCGTTTATTTCACCATCCACGTACTCTTTTTGTATGTTCTTAATATGCTCCTCGTTCATTTTTCTTCTATATTTACATCGAGCAACGATTGCGGCTCCTCTGGCAATCCATCCAGTGGTTTTTCGTTCTCGTGACAACAGTTCCACGCTCGCATCTTTGCTACATAGTGGCAGTGTTCCCACTCTGCCAAGTTGATTCGTGGACCATCGAACTCGTCTAAGCTACATTTGTGGACCTCTGAGCACTCTTTGCATATAGCCTTTCCATACCTACCTTGTG
>GL982570.1:11332-18207 GCA_000220375.1 Candidatus Nanosalina sp. J07AB43
CTCGTGATACCACTCAGGTGAAAGATATATCCTGTCAGGTGTATTATTACCATTAAGTATAATGTGACGAATCTGTTCTATCACGTCCTTTTGCTCAATATCGTATCCTTTACTTATAGTTTGTTCTATACGTTGTTCGAGTTCATCCTCATCTATATCACCATCCACGTACTCTTTCTGTATGTTTTGAATATGCTCCTCGTTCATGTTTCTCGTATATCGACATCGAGCAATGATGGCGGTTCCTCAGGAAATTTGTCCAATGGCTTGTCACCTTCGTGACAACAGTTCCATGCCCGCATCTGTGCTACATAGTGACAGTGCTCTGGCTCTGCTAAGTTTACTGGGCTACCGTTAAGATGTACGAGTCTTGGGCTGTCAAACTCGTCTAAGGTACACTTGTGAACCTCTGAGCACTCTTTGCATATAGCCTTGCCGAACTTGCCTTGTGGTCCAATCATTGTCTGTAATTCTACTATTTCGTCAAATCTGTAGTCAACTCGTGTCATTTTGTCGTTATCCTATGTACTATGCCTACACGTAAAAAAGTGTTGTTTTTGCTTAGAGCACAGAATCTTGGACTTGTTCATCAATCATACGTCGAAGGACCTCTGCACATCGGCTCGATGTGATTGAACGAAAGTCGTGTAAGTTTACTTCGAAGTTTTCGTGCATGAATATGTTACCAGCCTCCTCGTTTGACATGTCACGAATAACTGCTTCAGGCAACTCACGCATCATCTCCATTTTCAGTGAGTCCCATTTACTCTCGTCAACAAGTTTGTGTGCTTGTTTTCGATACGTGAATTTGTAATATACTGATAGCTCAGTTTTTCGGCACCAGATGTTTGTTGTTTCTGTGACTTGCCAAACGTCTGTTTATTCTTTTCTTTGAAGTCTTCACGCACGTACTTAGCAAATGTTTGCGTATCATAGTTTTTGAACGTGAGTCCTTCTGCTTTTACATCACCAAACTCTGAGTCTATTTTTGTATCGACATCGTAGTCGTCCCAGTCTTCGGCAGGAACGATGGCAATTACTGGTGCAACTGACAGACCGAGTTCTCCGAACACAAATCGGACCTCTGGTTGTCGGAGCCAGCGTTCTTCACTTTCTTTATATACATCGAATCCGACAAATGCAGGTGTGCTCTCCCAATCGTAAGAGAGAGTATGTGGTATCATTGCTTCACCGAAGAATGTCAATGCACTATCGTATTGGTCTTCGAGAATTTTTATATCAACTGGGTCAACGTTTTGACGAATGTGTTTGATAGGCTTACTGAATTGTTTTGACTCGTCTTTTACATTTTTGTACTGAACATTACGTGACCCAAAGACAATGTGTCGCTTGCTGTCAGGAGTGTGGTATTCCTCGTCTAAGTTACGTTCGTGTGTGAATCGAAAGTTTGCTCCGTCGAGCTTTTCTTGCACGACAACTTCACCAGATGCAAAGACACCTGTTGCTTTGTCGTCATTTGGGTATTTTATCTTTGGATACTTTTTCATTGTTCTATTTGTAACAATGGTCCAGTATCATAAAAGAGTTACGATATCAATCGACAAAAAAAAAAGAAACTATCTGTTCGTTATTAGTGTCGCTGCACTGACACGATATCTCGACCAGAGTACCACGTCTCTGCTTCTTCACCGTCTGGTGTCTCGTCTTCTGTAAACATCACACCATACTCTGTATAGAAGTGTGTATCGTCTCCGTGGAACTCTGTTGTATGATTGTTGTTAAATGTAACAATTGCCTCACCATCGCTGGCAATTTCTTCGACAAGTTCAATCATTAGTTGTGCGTGTGCGGGTGCTTCGTACTGTTCTAGTTCTTCTGGCTCAGCCTCGTCTCGACCGAGCATGTCCATCATGTCGCTAACCATTACAGTACTATCTATGCACTACTATCACTTAAACTTTTCCGTCGAGTACTGTGATAAGCACATCAGGGTCAGGATGTTCAAGCGATATATCACGCTCGACTCGGAGCATATCTTCGTCCATATCGAACAACCGAATTAACTCATCTGGTGTAAACTTTGTCGTTACGATTTCTTGTGAGGTACGTGCTCCATCCCCATAGTGCACATCGACAAAGAGGTGTTCGTCCCAGTAATCGGTCGCTGATGTATTTCTATTCTGTGACTGTACTTCGACTATTTGCATCTCTCCATCTTCGTTGAGGTAGTTCATTACACTACAACAAAGGGGAGGTGTATAAAAAAGACTTTCGATTACTTGTTGTACGGACTGTCGCTGTCGTCCCACACGTTTGTTCGACAATCGCCACATATCCAGCCCATCACATCTGTCCAGAGATAGTGCTGGTCTGCATCGACTTCGCTCACGTCTCGACCACAGTAGTCACATCTCCATGCATCTGGATTCGAATTTTGTGATTCTTTTTTATTATTCGGTGTCATGTTTTAATAACATAAATGCTGCGATAGCAGCTACTATCAGTAAGATTATCACAGAGGCTACCCATATATTTCCAGTCATTAGTGTCGCACTTGTCAGTATATCTCTCCAGTACAATACTCCGATTGAGTTTGTGATGAACAATAATACTCCGAATGTAAGTTTTCTTTGAGTTATTGTGCTCATTATATTATCTATATCCTCCGATGTTGTGTTACCACATCACACTTCTCACAAAAGTGCGGTGCTCGTATACGAGGTTCTGATTCGATTCTTACCTTTGTATCACAGTATGTGCACTCGTGTGTTGGGTCAGGTTGTTCTTCAATTTCTATTCGTCCATCTTGATTTACAGTGACTTCTTCATCTGAGTCAGTATCGTCCCACGCAGAATCTGTAAACCATTCTTTCATTTTTTCTGGCGGTATGTTAGGTCCCATGTATTTATTGTTACAGATTTGGTACTTCGATTACTGCATCTTTGTCTGCTCTGATAAATCGACTATCTCGCTCGTCGGTATCAGAAAACTGTACTCTTTCGATTCCGCTAAATGGTTCTGTGTATTCTTCTGATTGTATCGTTGTCATAGGTATTTGTATGTTATGTATATGAATTGTGCGATTACTGTACACATTAGTATAAGTGTAACAATCATGCTCGCAACATCAAAACCGATTAACATCAGTGATGCAGCTATCATTACACCACTGACAATAAATCGGTCAATGAGTATCATGATTATTGTTGGTATGTTCTGTGCTCAAGGTCGTGTATTCTCTTATAGAGTCCGTTAAACTTCGTCACAGACTCGCTATCGTTCTCTGTGTGTGCTCGTTCCATTGCTATCTCAAGTGCAAACTTGAGGTCGTCTCGTTCTGTTCGTGTGAGTCCAAGTACAAACGGTGCGTCTACTTCTGTGTTATTTTCTTCTGTCATTGTAGTATGTCTCTATAGTAACAAAGGAGATGCTGTAGTAAAAGGCTTTCGGTCTGCTTATGTTGTGAAGGTAAAGTCTGTGTCAGGTTGTCCGTAGTAGTCTCGCTCTGTGTAGCAGTCCACAGACTCCAAGAACCAACTTTCGAATAGGTCCTTGTTTCTGTCGAGCAATGATTGGAAACTTGAATCAAGCAAGTATGAGATACACCAATCATCCTTTGAGCGCATCCCTCGACCAACTGCTTGCTGCAAGTTGATGATAGCCTGATTAGAGTACCATTCCCAATCATTCATTTCATTGACACGATAGTTGACTCGCTCGTCTCCCATGAACGGATAGCTAGCTTTCGCAAGCACTTGCCATCGTGCTCTATCATCGTCAAGCGATATGCCTTCGTTCATTGACACAGACATGAATATCTGCTTCTCAGAGTTGTACCACTGTTTAAGTGAACGCATTCGATTGTCAGAGTCTTGTTTTGTTGTCCGACGTTGCACATACTTTGGCAAGTTGTCATACAGTCTCTCCATGACATCGTAGCTGTGACAATGGACAAATCCGTTCTTTGGATTGTGAAAGTCTGCAATCTCAGCAATCTTGTCTGCCATTTTTGGTATTGTGCTTGCTCTCTCACCTTTTGTCATTTTACCGACCATTTCTCGTGTAATGACTGGGCGATTCTTTTTGTCGAAGGTAGACGGTACTTCGACGTGTGCTGTATCAAGATTGTCTAGCCCGACAGCATCGAGGAAGTCTCCTTTTGGGATAGTCGCTGATGAAAGGAGTATTTTCTCTGACTGCGACCAGAGGAACCTGTCAATAAATCGACCAATCATGATTGGTTCAAACTTGATGCTCGACCCATCATATGTTTTGGTCCAGTGGTGATTGTTGTCGTAATCTTCGATAAAGTTACTGATGCGATGTTTGAGACTTTGGAGGTCGTCTTGGTCCTCGTTTTCTGTTGTTGTGAGCATTCCTTTCTTTTGAAGGTCCATCAGTCGTTGTCGGATGCCATTGAGTACTTCTTTCAGCCATGCCACCATTTCTGACATATCACAGTCTTCTGGTGGCATGTTCGAGATGTTGTTGAAATTGATTGGAATTTCTCGTCGGTCGATAGTGAATCCGATAAAGTTGAGCGCAAAGTCTTCGATATTCTGTGTCTCGTCCACTGCAAGGAAGTTACGAGGCTCGAAGCGGGCATCCTCTGTCTCAGGTATCATTGCATTTGACATGAGGTACGAGAGGTTTGTGACAGCAATGTCAGTATCTTTTGCACGTTCCTTACGCCCATAGTAGGGACACCCATCGTTTGTGTCGTACATGTCTTTGAACTCACAATCAAAGTCTGCTTGTCTCTGACAGATAGCATCATCGACACTTGTTCCTTCATCACGTGGATGCACACACGAGTAATTGTTCTTACCTTTGATTGTGGTAATGTTGTCTATATACTCGTCGTCGTCAATTTGGTCAATGAGACTGTTCAGTGGTGTGGTAACAAATGACTTTGCTCGTTTGACGTGTGATATAACTCGACCAACTGTGTAGATGATGAGACTCTTACCAGCACCTGTTGGGGCAGAGAGTGATACGACATCGTTATCGTCTATGTACAGTGCTTCGAGAATGTCGATGATTGCTGTCTTCTGGTGTTCTCGAAAAGAGGGTGCTGACCAGACTGTATCGATAACTCGCTCGATTTCATCACGGCTCGAAAAAGAGACGGTGGTTGGCTCGTTGGATACAGTGTCCGTCGCATTGTCTGAGTGAACAGTGCTTACATCATCACTGCTGTCAGTGTCAGTATCGTTGTCATTGTTCAGACGAGCAACGGCTGCATCCACGTTGAATGGGTCAGTGCTATTGTTTCCCGGCATACTACCATGTATGCGTGGGACAGGGAAAAGGGTTACGGATTACTCAGTACAGGTAATATACTCAATCGATTCCAAGAATCCTTTTGCACACTTGACGCCACACTTGGAACAGACAAGAACCTCTGTCACGTCAGTCGAGTCGTCTTCTACAAGTGAATGCCTGTCGCTATCGTCATTATCGCTGTCAATTTCTGATTCGAGTTCTGGATTTGCTGAAAATGTTGTCATGCAACTACAATTTGTGGCTACTATTGTAAAAAGGTTTTGGATACAATACAGGTGATTACTTTGAGTCTCGTTCTTCTCGGGCAGATTCGATAATGTTTGCTGCTGTGACTTGCCCAATTCCACTGATTAGTGTGAGGTCAGACCCAACAAGTATGAGGTCATCAAGTGATTCGACATTGAATTTTTCATGTATCTGTTGAGCACGTGCCTGTCCGATTCCATTGACTGAACGCATTGCATCGTACCACGGGTATTCGTCACAGAGTTCTTCAAGCTCGTCAATTGTACCACTGTGCTGATACTCGGCAATCGTTGTGCGAGTACTGTCCCCGATTCCGTCGAGTTGTGACGGGTCTGGAGGAATGACACGTCTACGACGAAGGACCTGTGCAGCAGTCTCGTATGCATACGCTCGCCCGTCTTGTCCATCCAATCGAAGGAAGTCTGCAAATTTCTCTAACTCGTCTGCTATTGTGTTTGATTCAGTCATATTGTAATTTTATTCAATTGGAAGGATGTTCTGTAGACCTAAGTACTTTCCGTCTGTCGGTCGATAGATAGCTACCAGTGTCCAGATAACACTTCCGATAGCAACTGATAGGAACGGTAGCATGAGTCCGAGAACCCAATATCCCACGGCAACAATGCTAAGTGCAATAGCAAACATGATTGATTGGATTCGTGGGACTTGTGCGGTATCGTCAAGTAATGTAGTGACAGCAAATACTTCGAGTATGACACCACCTGAAAAAACAAGTAGTTCTGCTGTCGCTGCTGATATTACCATACTATAAAAAAGACCGCTCTGCACTTAACTGTTTCGATGTGCTCTCAAATTTCTATGAAATGAGAGCGAAACTGCTTGCAGCAAACATCACTATAATGAGTAACGCATACACGATAAGGTCAAATGCAACGAATGCAGCTACTGCTGGTGGTAACGGTACAAACAGTATGCCTGCTCCAATAACTGCTGCACTCGGGATGATTATAACAAGTGAGGCGAGTATTGCAGCACTGTCTCGGAACAGTATTCCGAATAGTAATGCAAGTACTGCTCCTCCGATGACTCCAACTGGTATGCCGACAGCGAGCAGCCCAACGAGTGCGAAACTGACTCCAATAATCTCTGCTAGAATCCCAGTCCCAACAACTGATGCGACTGATGCAGTGAATGCCTGTAGTTCGAATAACGCATACACACCAACAAGCGAGAATGGGACATGAACTGGACTGAACGCACTACCGAGTGTGTCTCCATCGAGATAACTTTCTGATTGCTTGCCCGGTGCATTTGAGCTATCATTGTCTGTGTCGCTCATAATATCACTTGGGTCGTATTTCCAGTCACTCATTGACCTCACCTCGTTTGATAGAGACTATCTCTGAATCTCTAACAAGTG
>GL982570.1:18383-20154 GCA_000220375.1 Candidatus Nanosalina sp. J07AB43
TGCGTGCGTGAAAAGTGTTGTGGCGAAGGAAAAGTATTAACTGGGAGGAGACGTAATATAGAATATGGAAACACAAGTGAATAGAGATATCACAGAGTTTGTGTCAATAAAGTCTATACATGCTCCAAGTGACTATAATGAAAATTCATATGCAGACCAGTACATGATTGATATTCTGTTCAAGATAGGGTACAGTGTCAATATTACAACTCGTGTAGATTACAATGTATCCGACTCAGAGCTTTACGTATACGTTACTTACATAAATAAGGATGCACATTTTTCTGGTTTAGGTAATGTTGATGTAATACCACAAAATGTAAAAAGAGATATACGTAAGTACTCAATTTCAACATTAACACTTATATACGAAGACGTTGTAAACTCAATTAAGGAAAACAATGAGCAACTACGTTGAGTTCAACAAACTTGAGTCATACAGAAAAGACGAGTATTCAGTTAGAATATCGTATGAGACTAGACAGTTTGGGATTTGGCAGACAAGATGTTCGTATTCACGGAATCCAGCAGCACTAACACACAGTTTTGAAAAGACAAATTACAGGATTGATGAATTTACTACTGAACCAAGTATAAATATGTTCACAAAATCTGAACAGGAGTACATCACACACACGGCAGGAATCGCATTAGTCACTGTATTTCAGGATTTGATTCCTGATTCAAAATACTAAGTGTCGAAACTTTTAAGTGCGCTCAGTGTATATCATACGTATGCAAAACAAAGAAAATGGAGGACAGTCACTCAAACGAACACTACTTGCCTGTTCAGAGCAAGTACACGGAGTGCTTGGAGGTGGGTTCACAGAAACAGTATATCACAGTGCTCTCGAACGAGAGTTGTCAGACCAGAATGTGTCACATGTGAGCGAAGGCACGCTTCCTATTTTGTACAAAGGAACGCCTGTCGGTCGGCGGAGACCAGACATGTTTCTTGTTTCTGAGAACGGTGAAAAGATTGTTGTAGAATTGAAAGCAGGTTCAACAAAGGGTAAAGAACAGTTAGCAGAATACATGACAATCATCGAAAACGATGACAATTATGATGATATCGTTGGTGGTTGTCTAATTCAATTCAACAACTCATTACATGTGTATGAAACCAACAACCAGGAACAATCAATAGAACAACTATTATGACAAAGAAGTATCAGTTAAAGTGTCGGTTGAACGATTGTGAAAGCGAACAGACTTTCAGTCAGTCAAAGCAGCCAATGACTCAGACTGGACAGAGATTTCGCCGATGGGTGTCGTCAAAGATAGTGTGAAGATACATGCATCGTACTGTCCGGCTCATTCGATAGATTTACCAGAGCCAGACGATGAGTAACAGTACTTCATAACTTTTTTCACTGTTGCACTCGTTTGTCTGATAGAGTCGAACTATGCTTACAGACCTGAACCAGATACAGGATGAATCTGATGAAACTGTCTATCGGACAGAACTTTCAGTAGCTATCGAAACTCGTGACAGTACAGAAGACAAGCTAATCGAGAGAGTGTACACATTTTCGTATGCTTCGGAGTGGGACAAGTGGGTGTTACATGAGTACATCGAGCGAGAGACAGAGGACACAGTTGATGTCACAGAGCGCAATTGGATGCGTACAGAGCATTTGTTTTGGACTGATGTGAACGACACACGTTCTGTTGATGTCCCGTCAGAAGTCTCTGAGAAGCTTGCAGCAGCAACTGGAGCCAACTCGATAACGATACAGATACCAAGAGGGTCATCAGTCACGTCATCAGG
>GL982570.1:20174-34002 GCA_000220375.1 Candidatus Nanosalina sp. J07AB43
AGTTGCATTGAACGGGACGCTTTACAATCTGAATGAAAGTATACGAGAGTCAATACAGGACCGTGCGAGACGTGAGTATGAGGAGAATGAGACATTTTCTTGTTGGTGGAAGGTAGCATCTCCTGAGCAGTATGACACTGAAGACGAATGGAATGAGACTGTCCATGAATCTGGCGACCCAGTGCTTGTCATTGAGACAATGGGTGTCATGGTTCCGTGGGAACGACTCGACAGGCTCAAACCTGAGACGATACAGGAAGATGAACCTGATAATAGCAGTGACGAAGATGATGGGAAAGATAGGACTCACTTTAGACAAGAATCAGTGACAAAGAACTCGTCACAGACCCTGATGGAGACAATGAGGCAGAGCTACCACCTGCAACTCAGGAGATGCCTGATGAGTCAGTGTTGGTAAAGTGGTTGCCAGACCATCCTGATATTGAGCACACGTGGGCAACAGGTGAGGCAATGATTCCAACACATTCGTGGGTCGAGTGGAATGTCCAACAGTATGCTGACCAGCCACTCGTCGGAGAAAGTACAAATCCGTTTGAGGAGACGAGGAACGACCGTTGGGAGAATATCTGCAAACGACATGATTGTGAACAGGTTGGGACCACAACATCTATTCAGACGCCATCTGGTAGCACACAGGACAAGTCTACGTCTAATCAGAAACGAGAGATTGAGGATATCGGAGGAAAGTATAACGGAAACAACTGGAACGTATAGATACGGACAACATTGATTGAGGCATTACTTTTTTACATTGTCGGTACAGTCGGTACTTTTTTATTCGGAACAGTTATTGTTGACACGACAGCAGATGGTGTTGACAAACATGCATACTATGGTGTAATCATTGGTGCACTGTTGTGGCCGATTATTGTACTATACAGTCTAAAGATTTAAGTGGCTAGAGTACTATAGCATTAGACAGGGGAGATGTGGTGAACAAGGTATGGGCTTCCCTCTTAGGGGAGGATTTTACTATTTGTTTGCCACAGACTTTCCATATTGCAATTCAAACACAGGAGCACACGAATACAATGACAGAAACACTTGACACAATCGTGACAGACATGATTTACGAGCATGAACGGTATGGAGAGGTACTTGTTGTTGGCATTGGACAGATGTATGACGAGTATCACTTGGACAAGACATCGGACGAGTCTGCAACACCTGACCCACATTCGACTATCGTATACTTTTACAAACAGTTTGACGGATATGGTGGCATGAGTCCGACACCGTTGACAGAGCCTGTGACAGAGTTTGCGGCAGAGTCTTCTGTCGGTCGTCTTCATACAGATGGGAAACAAAACTTTTATAACAATCGGACCCGTATGTAGGAGTAGAGACAGAGTGAGAACAATAGTAATAATACAATGAGCGAGTTTACACCAAAATACCAAGAGGCAGATTCATCGGTCGAGCACAGGAACATCAACGCATCGGGCGATGACCATCCGTTTGGCTCAGAGCCAAAGTCGTTCGAGGCAGACATGAGTGCAATTATCAGACAGATTGCTGATGATATGTACTCACAGTGGTGGGCGACCTTACGCGAGTATGTCGCAAATGCTGAGACTGCATGTCTGAAGGTTGTTGAATATCAGGACGACCCGTCACAGTCATTGTACGATGAGGGACAGATGATTGTCTCTGAGTCGTACCAGCCACGGATTGACATTATCTGGAACAAGAAGACCAAGCAATTAATTATTCGAGACAATGGCATTGGCATGGCTGCATCAGAGGTCGATGAAGTCTTTCGGCAGATTAAACGCTCGACTTCCATGATTGATGGGTCAAAGTCTGGTATGTGGGGACAGGGAGCACTTTCCTTCCCGAAGTTTATCGGACGAGATAATGCGATGGTGATGACCAGTCATTCTCGATTGAACGACGACAATGCAGCATACTTGGTGTCATTGGCAGGGGTCGAGCCAGTCAAAGGCTCACTTCCTGATGACCAGTATGGGACCGAGTTTCAACTAACTGCTTCGAGTGAGAACGAGGATAGACCTGTCCGACAGAAGGTAGAGGAACTCACACAGTGGATGCGTGTCCCTGTTCGATACGAGGAAATCGGTTCTGATGGGACAGTTGTGTTCCAAGAAGACTATGGCGACAAGAACTTGTACGATGATTATAGTGGCAATCGTGCGTGCCTGAAGTACGAGAAAGAAGATGCATTTCGAGCATATTGCTCTGCTGATGCAACTTCTGAGACCTTGCTTCTCAGTATGCCAATCAAGCGAAACAATACTGGGAGCAAGATGTTCGATGCGCCGTTCCCATTCGATGTCCGTCTGCTCGATGAATCAGGCAAGGTAATCGAATCAACGAATGGCAACGAGGGACTCATTCCTGTTTCCCGAAGCCGATACGAGAATGTCTTGATTGACGAGCGTGACCCATTTATCACAGAAGACTTACTGTCAAATGGAGATGTGATTGGTCAGGAGATTCAGGACAGTGATGATGAGTCACGAGTTGGGACAACAGTTGTGTCTGACGAGGTGTATGAGCAGATACAGAATCGTCAGATTCATGTCCCACGTGGTGATTACATGCCAAAGTCTGAGGTTCGGGAAAGTGACGAGCCTGCTGGTGTTCATGTCATAGCTGGAGACAATCAAGGAAAGATTGTTATCCCTGAGGAGGAATGGAATGACTTAGACGAGGGGATGGCGTCACAACTCGTTATCGAGACTGAGTTAGAGGAGTACGATATCGAGACAGGTGAGGGGGACCTGTGTTTGCCTGAGCCGACGCCTGACCGTGACCGACTGAAAGCAAATGAGGTGTTCTGGAAGTACGTTGCGAGTCAATTCGAGGACACAATCAAGGAGTCAGTCGATGAAATCTACCAGCGAATCAATACGTCTGATGATTGGAGAGATACGATAATGGAGCTTGATGAAGAAGATATCAAACTCTCGCCAAATAGATTTGACTAATATCTAAATATAATAAGTAGCAGAATCGAAACCTTTTTATACTGTTCTTGTGAATGTGTAGTTAGACACACACTATGGATTCTACTAATACGGTTACTGTTACTATTCATCCACTCTATCTTATTGGGTCATCTGTTGCGACACTTGGTTCAGGTGCATTTATGTCTCAAACATTACTTGAGGCTGTAGTTGCCTCATCTCTTGTCGGTGTTAGTGCAGTGACACTAAGTTTGTGGTTTGTTTTGCTTGGAATAATTATAGTAGTGATTGGTACTGTGAGGATTATTGCCTGTTGTATTGACTGAGTTCGAAAGACTTTTATTGATGACAGTAGTAGCTAAGTATAGACACAAACTATTATGACTGAAGCACTTGATAAAAGTTACAATCAGGAAACAGGTGAGTTACAACAGTTTCTTATCTTGGACGACACAGGACAGCCACAACTGTTGAAAGCAACACCTGAGAATATCCTGTTACACGACCCTGAAAATGAGCTACCATTAGAGAACGGACTCCACGATGTATTGAATGGCGACCGTTCGATTGTTCTGCAAGAAAATGACCCACTGATAATGGTTGCACCAACGAATGACAATTACTGTTTTGTATTACGAGTTGCTGATACAACTGTTGAGACAACCCCAAGTCAGTCTGAGGCTGTGCTTGAGGGACTGAGGGATGCTCTGATTAAAGATGATGTGTCACAGTTGCGTGATGTGTTCACAAAAATAATATCAGAACAGGTCCGTCGTGATGTTATCAGAGCAATTATGGGAACATTTGACCAGCAACACAGGTTATCACAGTCTGCTCGTGGCTGGCTTGTCGATGATTTCTATCTTGTGAATTGGGATGCGAGTATGTATACACAAAATCATGACCCTGATTCGACAGATTATGTTCGTGATAGAGCAAACGGTGGTGTTTCTGAGACGAATAATTCACGGGAGTTTGTGAGATTGCAGGTCCCACGTGAAAGACCCAATATGATGGTCACAATTGATGGGAAGTCTATACAGTTGACAGATAGAGAGATGTTGTTCCTTACAAAAATTGAATGGTTGTTACATCGTAGAGAGAATCACTCTGACCTCGCGTTCTGGAAGTGGACAGACAAGTATGCATCAGTTGATACAGAGACAGGATTACCTGAACAGTAACAGTAGCACTATTTTTACGTTTCTCTTTTCTCATTTCTTTTATTCGAAAGATTTAAGTATGGGGAGTGTATACGTACATGTGAGGAAAAGTAGTAATGAGTAAATCACAATCGCAACACGACAAATGACCGAATCACAGTTCCGTTCTGTTGAGGCAATTGAACAAGATGTTGAGACTCCATCAATCACTATCGAAGAAGATGGCGATGGTGCTGGCGGCAGGGGTGGACAGAGTGCTGAACCTGTTGTCGAGGGAGCGACAGAATTGCACAACACGTTGTCGGAACTTGCACGAGAGTCCGATGTTTCTGATTTCAAGTGTGCGCATCCACAGTGTGGGCTTGTGCACGAGCATACGACAAACAAACACCGTGCCTCTGACGACTTTAACATGAGTGTTGACGAGGCAGCATCGATGGAGGCGAATCCAAACTGCCACTGTGGCTTACACGAGACGGCAGAGCGTGGTGTCATTGGTGCTCCGTCACGTGAGTCTGCTAATAATCAGGCTCCAATCCCACCAGCTATGGACAGTCATATCGACAGTCAATTCTAACTCCCGTAGTCTCAACAGTTGTTGAATCGTTGAATTTGTTGCAGTCGTAATCCACTTTTTCTTTTGACAAAAAAAAATGAGTAGATATATATTTCTTACTCTGTTTACTCTGTTTATGATTGTATTCGAAAGCCTTAAGTATGGATAGGCCATACAATTGAGTACACAATGACAGACGCGCAATCAAATTCAGACGACGAGAACGTCATTCGAATTGCAGACATTATGGAAACAAAGTATGGTGAGAAAGCAGTTATCGACTCACACTATACAGCAAAAGACGTTATCAAATATCTGCCGTGGAAAGAATACGAGAAAGAGGTCGAAGAACACGGCTCACTTCGAGGCAAGGCAGAGAGTCGTGGAACAAATACAAAGACAAGTGAACTGTACGAGTTGTTTAACGAAATGGAGCGATATGGATTCAGTAGTGACTTTTCGACTCATGTAATGTGGGACCCTGATGCACAGAACGGTGATGGTGCATGGGTTATCGACAAAAATGCGCTAGAGGAAGCAACTGACTTCTGGCAGTACATGGGCTACGAGGTAGAGACAGAAAGTGAGGTGACACCAAATGCCAGTTTATGAGGTCAGTGTTGTTGAAGAAGGATATGCGACACCCTCAACGAAACATATTGATGCAGAGTCAGCAACGATACAGGATGGAATATTGATGTTTCACAAACAGCAAGATGACACTGATGAGGTTCGAGTTGGCGTGATTAACGATAGACCAATACAGTGTGCGTTCAGTAACTGGGAATATGTCGAACGAGTTGAGTGACAGCGCACCTGATGAACTCACACGAGTAGAAAAGTATATACTGAGTGAAATCTTTGTTGCTGGTGAGATTACATTAGATGAGTATAGAGAGATGACAAATCTAAACACAACAGCATGGAGAGATGCGTTTCGTGATTTGGCAGAGTATGGAGCGATACCGTATACTCCGTTAAAGTATGAGACTGCTACAGTACAAATGGGAGATTCTAAGGTAGAGTTACTTGTTCATGAAATAGATGCAGAACTAAAATTATCAGATAATAGATGAGTAGCTCAAACAATTCAGACGACAACGATAAAAGCAAACAACAGGCAAAAAAGGCAAAGCAGAGCTTAAATAAAGTTGATGAGGAAGTTATCAAAGGAAAGAAAGACGAGATAATGAAAGCAGTAAAGAAAGGGAATAGAGGAAAGGCAAGACGACATGCAGTTGAGATACAGCAACTGTTGGGAAATGGAGACAATGAGTTGCCTATCGAAGACCAACTCGATGAGCTAGAGTAATCGACACAGTGTAGAAAGAAAAGTTTTAACTATACGTAGATACTAACACTGGTAACATGGGATTTGACTTTACAGCAACTGCTCGGTGTGAAGTATGTGGTAACTACATGTCTTCACCTGATTCGTGTAATGAACACTCAACTGATGATGTGAAGAAGCATGTATTCCGACATATGAAAAATAACACTGAAATGAAAAAGATACATGCAACATCTGAGTACAAGTGGCAGCGATTGTATGATTTGTTTCCATACACGTGGATGCAGTTCGAGTACATTGGGTCACAGGAGATTGTGGACCAGTACAAGAGACATGGGTTCAACTTTCAGGAGATACCGATGTTGCAGGTATGCACCCATGCTTCAGAGTTGGACTTTCCTGATATAGAGGATTAGACGTATCGAAAAGTTTATATGATTTGCGCACACATAGGTAGATGTGTTGCGCGACTTACGACAAACATGCCACCGATGTAAGAGCATAGCTCGACAACATGTAATTCCAGTTAAAGAACGGTTGTCTGAAACGTATGACTATTTTTCGATTGATTCCAAACGACAATATACTCGTGATAAACTTACACGGCCATACTTAACAGAGCCACAGTACATAGTAACGAGATTGGTGTCACTGTATGGCACAATGCTTGTGTCAGGAACGGCTGCTATTGCAGGTATTGTACTCCTGATTCTGTCAGCAGTCTCATTCTCTGTGCTTGGTATTATAATATCTTCGATTGCATTGAGCTTTGGGCTTGGGATTGCCTTTTTGTGTTACATATTTTTGACCGAACCACCACTATGAACATTGGAGCACATAAATAATCGAAAGATTTAAGTAATGTCAAACACTATGTATAAACGAGCACACGATTGGCTCCACATATGTATATGCCGTAACGCTATCTGTAATCGTATTTCTTTGTTTCTCGCTCTGACTGCACTGCTCATTGTACACGCTCGTGACTGTCATTGGATTGGAGTCATGTCGTGTGTTCACTTTTTTTACAATAGGGAAATAGTACAACCAGATGAGTGACATCAGTTGCTGGATTGATGGCTCATGTGGGACGTTCTGTGCAGGAATCGGATACGAAATTCAAGGTACTGTCGAAAAGACAGGTTATCGTATAATTAACGAGGACATCACTTCGATGGAGTCAGAATTGTATGCACTCTTAGAAGCCGTCAGGATAGCTTCACAGGAGTCTGAGTTAGACGATAGCTCGACCACATCGATTACTGTATACACTGATTGTCGCCCGCTGAAGCGAAAGGTGACAGCCTCATACGATGAACGTGATGACTGGAATCAGTATCGAGAGAGTGCACAGTGGTTGCTGGATAAGTTTGATTCATACGAGGTTGTGCACTGTTCACGCACACACACGAAAGAAGCACATGACCTCGCACGATTAGGACTCAAAGAAGCACGTAGTTCACGAGAACACAAGAGTTAAGTATACTGTCCATCTATTGTAGGACACGTTATGAGCATTGACGACTTGGAGAAAGCAAAACGAATCACACGAGTGAAAAACTCGATAGATTCAGACGAAGAAGTACGACGCCGTTTGCCTGAGGTTGACGCTATCTACGACGAGGATGTACGGAGAGCGACGATTCAGTACTTTCGAAAATGTTGCCCTGACTATTTTTGGGAACGACCGGCCTCAGCATCAGGCAAGTATCATCCCCCTGATGAACGCTCATCTCATGGGACATGGTTGCACACAAAGCGTGTCTTCAATACATACGCAAACCTGAGTGAATCGTATGTCGAGATGCGTCGAATAACGGACCATGAGCGTGCGTGTGGCAAGGCGGCCGCACTCATTCACGATACGTTCAACTATGGATGGCCGTCTTCAGGACGAGACATGACGACCTCAAAACACGATGTGATAGCATCAGCCGTCGCAGCATTCGTTGCTCCAGATATGCCTGAAGAAGTGATTCACTTGGTAAACAGTCACATGGGTCCGTGGGGTGAGGGGAAGACACCACAGTGCGAGCATGAACGGCTATTCCATACTGCTGATATGAGTGCTGCTCAGTCATCACACAAGCCTGACGTGTACTTCCCATCTGAGGAGTTGCAGGACGAGTTTCCTGAGCTAGAGTCAATTGACGTGAGTGAGGAAGAATTTGTATGAGTGAAGAACATACATACCTTTCTCCTAACATCAGTATGTCACATAAGTTTTCTATGGCACGCATGTATGATGATGAAGATGTTGACGAAGAAACATTCAAACAGTACTTGGGTCACTGTGTATTCTATGGATGTGACGTTGATAAGGAGTTAGTAGACTTCATATTCGTATAATAATAGTAATAGAAAACTTTAAGTAATACCATCCCCTATATACAATTGCAGCAGACGAAGACGAAACACGAAACACACTAACACAAATTATAACAATGTCATTCCGAGAGCAAGTTACACAAGAAGTACGAGAAGCAGCAGAGAGCAGTTCAGACAATCAAGAAAGCGAGACGCTCGAACAAATCGAGGTCGATATGGATTCAATTCCATTCGTGAAGTTCTATCCAACCACTCTTGTCAGTGGTGTCCTGCCAGAAAACGAGGGCAATCCAATCATTCGATTCCCTGATGCTGGCAACAACGATGGGCGACGAGACCAAGGATATCTTGGTATTGTGATGGACGACCTTGAAATCCTCACAGACGAGTCTGAGGGCATGAGTGAGGCACGATTTGTTGCAACTGATGCCGACGACTCAACTGAGTATCGAGCAGTCAATTTTGACGATGCAAACACGACACAGAAGTTTGGTGGCGAGGCTGTCAATATCGATGGCGACCAGTATGGTGTCGATGAACTTACTACCTCAATCGATGGTCGTGCAATCCTTGTTGTTGACCGAACAGCATCACTCAGTGTTGCTCGCAAACTCGACGTGAATGGGGCAACCTTTGCAGACATGGACGAAGAAACAGGTGACACGAACGGTGGTCTTGTCGAGTATGCACTCACTGGTGACGAGGGACAGAACGTTGACATCGACGGAAACGAGGTTCCTGTTGGGTCACGATATGCTCGCAATCCAGAACTTCGTGACGGACTCTTTGGACAGCGAGTTGGATTCATGGTCACACGACGTAGTGAGGCTGACTCTGGTGCAACAGGATACCAGTACACTGACGCAAAAGGACAGACACAACTGGCTGTTGGGACAGGTGAAGACGGTACTACTCACACTGACCAAGACCGTGCTACCTTCGAGGAACTTGTCGAAGCAGGGGACCGACGAGACATGATGTGGTACAGTGTCTTCGACATGGAATCAGGTGAGGCCATCAGTCCTGTCTCACAGGAAGATGAAGCAGGCAGTGAGCCGACCAGTTACTCCTTCCTCGAATGGCGGTTCGACCCAAGTGCTGGCAATCTTCCAGACGAGGATTGGGAATTCGTCCAACAATACATCGAGGCAGGGATGCCACAGGATGAGGAGACTATCTTGACGAATATCGAAGAAAACAGTGACGACCTGACAGAAGACCCGAACACTGAGCGAATTGTTGGGCTTATCCAAGCAGAGGCTGGTCAGTAGAGATACGCATACACACAAAAACACATTATCATGTCAGATGCACAGTACGCATTCGAACTAGACAGTAATGCACCAGAGCCTGTTCGAAAGAATATCTTGATGGCGACACTCGAAGAATCGTTGCCTGATGATATTCACGAGATAGAGGCTGGTGATTGGGATAGGTACGAAGTTGAAATCATCGAAAACGAAGGGGTGGTCGAAGTAAAGACACAAAAACTGTATTCATAGATAATCTTCTTTTTCTTCTTGTTCTTGTTCTTTTCTCTGTTCTTCTTATCGTGCTCCTTTTTATATATAACCGTAACACTTTTACTTACACACCTTGTACTACTGGTGTAAACTAATGGTACGACCAAAAGCTCACATTCATAATGGAGAGGCTGCGGCGTGTAATACATTTTACGATGGTGACATTTGCATCTCTGCCCCAAGTGGTGGTGGCTGTGCTGCAATGACAAGTGGCGAGGCTGCTGAGTTAGCCTTCGACTTGTTACGACTTGTCAGAGAGGCTGAATCTGAATCATAACACTTTTATGCATGGCTACTGTATTATGAGTACATGAGTAAATTACGACTATTAGCAGGAAGTGCAATTGTTGCAGGAATCGGATATGTCATCGGCACTGTGTATGGCTATCGAGCAGCAGTTGTCGATTATGTTGAGAACGATGCAAATACAATCGAGCGCATTGCTGACACGATGTACGACACTGAATCATTTGAGGACTTGCCTGAAGCACTCAAAGAACAATTGCGAGATGCAGGAATGGCTCCAGACAGTGACGACGGTGGGTCCGACGATAGAGAGAAAGGCTTTCAGTAGGTCAAAACTAAACCGTAGCTTTTTTTAATACGTGGTCCGTATGTTGTAGTATGACGTTCAAAGTATCAGGACAGTACAATACTGCTACTGTTCACACAAACAAAGATAGAGACGAGTGTGACGAAGATGCTATCGAGCAGATAGCAGAAATGGCTAATTCTGAAGCATTTGTGGGAGACGATGACATTGCTATCATGCCCGACTTCCATTGGGGTAGTGGTGCAGTTATCGGTTTCACGATGCCTGTAAAGGACCGAGTTGTTCCGAATACAGTCGGAGTCGATATCGGGTGTGGGATGCTCGGCGTTCACTATGGCGATATACCACTTTCTAACGATATGTTGGACGAACTCGACACAGAAATACGAAAACGAGTTCCAACAGGCTACGATGTGCATGATGAAAGTGACTATCACCTTGTTGATGATTTCCCGTGGCACTATTGTGAGCGAAGCATAGAACAATTTAATAAGAACACGGACTTTGATGTTGACCCTGAGTACAGTGACTCGTATGTCTCAGATATGTGCGATAGAGTCGGTGCTGACTTAAATCGTGTTATCAATTCGATGGGAACACTTGGCGGTGGTAATCACTTTATTGAGATAGGGCGGCAAAAGTCGAACGGATTTGTATGGGCAGTCATTCATAGTGGGTCACGAAAGATTGGAGCAGAGATTGCTACCTACTGGCAAGATAGGGCGACTAATCTGACAACACGACGCCAGACACTTGACGATGTTCCAGAATCTGTGGTCGAGTATATGAACGAGAATTGGAAACCACGGTCTGAAAAGATTCGAAATGACTTCTCTGGTGAGGCAATCCAACGAAAGTTTGATGAAGTAAGCCAAGCAATCGCAGAATACGGTCCCAGTAAGAACAGTCGAAACACTGACCTTGACTATCTTCAGGGTGAGGAAGCACATGGATACATTAAAGACATGGCATTTGCACAAGTGTATGCGAGTGAATCACGGAGGGAGATGTCTATTGCTGTCACTGATGCAATCAATAAGACAATCGGGTCAGCAACTGAGCATCTTCCCGGTCGGTCGATAGAATCTGTACACAACTATATTGATTATTCGGATGCAACAATCAGGAAAGGAGCGTGCAAGGCTTCTGAGAGGTCTGATGTACTTATCCCACTCAACATGAATCATGGAACAATAATCGCTCAGGGCAAGGGCAAGGACGCTTGGAATAGCTCCTCAGCACATGGTGCTGGTCGAAGAATGTCCAGACGGGCAGCCAAGCGACAGTATGATTCTGATGACTTTGATGAGCAGATTGACAATGTGTTCATGTCTGAGCAACCACTTGACGAAATACCAGCGTCGTATAAGGACCCACAAGAAGTAACAGAAGCAATGGCAGACAATGTTGAGATTGTAGACCACATCGAACCGATTCTGTCAATTAAGGCTCCTTAGAAGCGTCATACAAAACCGATACTTTTTTACTTACCCGTGCCCTATGTATAGTTAGCATGGGATTTGATTTTGTCGAGTCACATGACTCAAACAGTGACACCAATAGCAGTAGCAGTAGCAGTGAGACACAAACAACTACTAGTGACAATGGTGCTCCTGCTGACGATATTGTTGGTGCAGTCGAGCAGTTCAACGACGATATCAACTCAGAGTTATCCTCAGACGGTGGTTGTGATTACGAGTTGTCGGAAAACGTTGTCGAAGATTTAGTCGAGTACACACGCTCACGCACTATCAAGAATGAGGAGCAGTTTGTGCTCACAACATTGGCACATCTGACCGGATTCATGGAGGATGCCTCACACTATGTATCGTATGTGTTGATTGGGACAGCAGGCTCTGGCAAGTCTCACTTGCAGAACACAGTGCAAAACCTCTTTCCAGACGAGTTCATGTATGAGGCAACTGCTGGCACTGACAAGTCTATCATCTATGACGATGGATGGGACGATGCCTACTATGCACCATTGGACGAGCTACAGAAACCATCGGACGAACTTATCGAGATTCTAAAAAGCTTGCATGGTGGTGAGGATGGTGAGTTTCGATACAAGATTACAGGTGATGGACAAGGAGCAGACCGAGACGTGGACGAGATTGTTCGAGAGGCAGTCCCATACGGGTTCCTCTATGCACAGTATGACCCTGATTTCGAGATGTGGGACCGACTGTTGAAACTCCCAGTCCACGAGTCAAAAGAAAAGAACGACGGTGTTGCGGCAACTCAGTGGGACCACTCAATGGTGTCATTTGGAGATACTGGTGAGGAGTACATGAAGGACTTCACAGAGGGAGAGCAACGTCTCAAGCAACACATTCGAAACTTGCCGAAGGATGCACGAGTCAAGATTCCGGCCGGTGAGGACGAGTTTTGGGGCGATGCGTACAAGTATGCTCGTCCGATGTTCGATATCGGCCGAAGTGAGACGAACCGTGTCTCTGGTCAAATCGCAAATCTTGTCCGAGCAAGTGCACTGCTGAATCATCACAATCGTGAGAAACGTGACATGTATGTCCAGAATGAAGGTAAGAAGGAAGATGTGATTATTGCAGAGCAGCAAGACTTGGCCAATATCATGGAGACACGAGAAACCCTGCTGGCAACAACGCATCAACTCGACCGAAAGCGGAAAGCAATCTGTGTTGCCATTCAAAAAGCAAGTGGTGGCAAAAATGCAGCACCAATCAAGCATCCGGCCGACCGTGAAGGGAAAGCCAATTCAATCATGGGATACCTCCGACAGACAAATGCCTCGTTCGTGAAACGACCACAGATTGAAGCAATGTTGAAAGACCTTCGTGATAACGGGTTGGTCGAAAAACTCGAAGGTGGTGGCAAGCATGGACGAAACCTGTACCAATTCCAGTCGTGGCAATCACTCGGCAAATTCAATATCGATGATGATTTCAAAGACACGTTCGAAGATTGTGTCAGTCCATTTGATGGGTGCTCGTTCATCGAGAAAGCCCGAGAACTCAATGCTGAGTTGACGCCATCTGCCACTGAGTTCACGACAGACACAGAAATGTCAACTAACACGACAAGTAACTCCAACTCCGACAAACAGTCTCAGAAAACACTTGTCGAAGACGACGAGCCTGAGATTGAGCTTGCCCCACACGAGGAAGAAATAGCACAGATGTTGTATGAAAACCTCAACGGAGAGGTTATCAGTGGATTGGACGAGCATGAGCCAACGCCTCGTGAGTTGATTGGACTTGTTGACATTGGTGAGCCTGATGATGAGATTGGAAACACTGATGGGACGATTCTTGACCCTGAACACCGTGTCTGGCAACACGGACCCGAGGATTGGGTCGAGACAACGAGTGATGCAGAGACTGAGATAGAGAATGCACTTCGAACACTCACAACGAATGGTATCATGAAGACAAGTGTTGAGGAGACGACACCGGGAGGGCAACCTCTCACAATGTCTGTTGCA
>GL982570.1:35562-47698 GCA_000220375.1 Candidatus Nanosalina sp. J07AB43
TAGAGGACTACCGATTAGACGAGTACCTGAATGGTAACGAGGGACAACTGTATCGCTCACAAGAGGTCGAGAACGCTGTTTCTGAAAACAAGGATGCAGATACTCGGCTCAGTCTTGAACGCCTTACAGACCTGTTTGAAGTGTATGAGAATGGGCTGCCATCAGATGGACCACATGCTGATTTCAGGCTTGAGGATACAGATGAATAATATGCGAGACCTCAGACGAGAGGTTGCCGTTAGTCTCAAGGATGAGTTTGACGGATTTCTTGTCGAAAAAGATGTCGATAATATTGACATACTTGACAAAGCAGATGTCTACTTGCCTGATGAGTGGTGGCGAGAGTATTATCGAGCAGATGGGACAATGATTAATACAGAGGAGCAAAAGCGTCAGGAAAAGATTCTTGCGACTCGTTTGTTACATAGGGATGGACACATTGTGATTACATCTCCATACGAGGATTATGATGTCGATGAGTACGTGTATGTTGAGGTCGAGGTCCCTGATGAAGAAAGTTACGAGCGGACAACACATCTTGACAGAAACAATCTTCATGACACATAGTATAATCCTCCCCTCAAAGGGTGTCCCAATCCTTTCCTCACCTCACCGCCTTTACAACAGCATATGCACGCTATTGTAATAAAAGTACCGATTGAAAATTAACTCATAGAAAAAATAGTAACAATGACTGATTCAAGCAGAGACAGAAATAGAGATAGAGACAGAGAATTGAACTTCGAAGTAACGATTAAAACTGATGGTAACATCTCAGTTGATAAGGTGTACAATGGTCTGAACAACTTTGTGAATCGCCTCACAAGAGCCTCAGGAATTCGTGCAGTAAGTTTGGATAGAGACGTGACCAGTGAGCCGTCGATGACAGAAGATGAGCGTGAGAGGCTTGTGAGTGCTCTCAATGGTATTTCTGACAAGAACAAGAACCATGCGATGAAGATTGCTCGTGAGTTAAAGAAGAAAACAGAGTCAGACGAGTAATCGAAACTTTTTTATCTACTTGTACCGTTTGTATTAGTACATGAAAGTACAAGTAGTTAAGAGCACACAATCGCCTGAGCGAGTAGTCTGTACTGCTGCCAGAGGTGATTACTACGACGGATTTGTGGGAGAGACTGATTTTTACGAATTGATGGATTCAGTTGATTATGATGACCGTCATGTAGGATTAGTGAAAGAGTTGTCGAACAAAGTTGCGTACAATCAGCGATATATCGATATTGAGGCATCAATTGCTGCATTTGTTGAGAAGCAACTATCAAGAGGTCACTTTGGTCCGTGGGAACATCCACAGATATCAATAGCTATCAAGGGCGTGTCTCGTGCGACAATGGCACAGATAACTCGCCACAGGCATCTCACGTTCGATGTACAGAGTCAGCGGTACGTAGACTTCAGTGATAAAGAAGCAATTATGCCACGGTCGCTTGAAGAAGATGACCATTTCTCACGAGAGGATGGGTTAGTTGACTTAGCGGAAGAAGTAAGGCAAACATTCCGACAGGAGTACGAGGAAAAGACTGAACGATTGTTCGAAGTATATCAGGAAATGGTTGACGAGGGAGTTCCAAAAGAAGATGCTCGATTTTTGCTCCCAATTGGGACACCTGTTAACATGACACTATCAGGTAACGCTCGCACGATGATGCATGTGCTCAATCTTCGACAGAAGGCTGATGCTCAGTGGGAAATCCGAGAATTATCTAATGAAATTGTGAACGTGTTAGAAAATTGGATTCCATATACAGAACACTGGTGGGCCGAAAATGGTCCAGTAAAGATTAGTCCGTAGTATGAGTAAAATAGAAGTAAACTATTGTCCTCAGTGCGGGACAGATGTATCAGAGCAAGATGTAACTAGTGTAACTCCTGCTATCGACTGTAAGACTTGTGAGAAAAGAATATACATAGAGGTCTGGAGCTATAAGTAAAAAATAGTACTACAACTCGAAGTCGAGTGAACTTTCGTCAGGTGTAAGCTCAAATCCTGACACGTCGTCACAATTTTCACAGTACCATTCACCGTTCAATTCTTCGAGCATTTCATCGCAATCGTTGCAATTAGGAGGATTGATATGAACCATGTATAAATCTTATTCTTAAAACACTTAAATGTTTTGGTCCTACTCTGAACCGATATTGATGACGATACCGTCGTCAGAGAACAGGTATCCAACGACTGCTCCCATGATTCCGTGCAACATCATGCTTACAGTGTAAGCAGGGACGACTATTTCTGCTGCAACGGCAACGACCCACACAGTTGTAATCAAGAACGCAATCGCTGTTTGGATGGGAGGAGATGTACACTCTTTTCGTAATTTTGTAAGCACCCATCCACCGAGAGTGCCGATAAGAAACAAGGCAATACTGCCAAGAATGAATATCGTGGTGGTGTCCAGCATAGATAGAAATGTCTCGCTGTGGATACGAGCATCTGTGTACTGCTTTTCTTTCTAGTTACTTAAACTTTTCGGTTGAACGACAAAAAAAAAGCAATCGACTATTAGTTAGAGATTATCCAATAAGTAGTATATTTTCACCACATGACTTACACTCAGACGTGGTATTATGTCCCGGCGTAATATAGAGCCATTGTTTCTCTTTGCAATTATTGCACTCAAGATATGAGCAAGACCCTATAGCCTTCTCTAACTCTTTGTTTGGAATGTTTTCTATTGTCTTTTCTGGTCTTTCGTCGGAAGTGACTCTATTTGCTCTAGCCATAATTATCCTTCACACGCACTGCATTCGAGAATATCTTGACTGAACTTCTGTGCAGCATTGACAGACTTCTGATAGTAAAGACTCTTGACTCCATCTCTCCATGCCTGAATGTACAGTTGATTAATATCGCTGACAGGAACCTCACTTGGGTCAACAGAGATGTTGATGCTCTGTCCTTGGTCGATATAATCCTGTCTCTGACCAGCCTGTTTGATGATAGCCATCTGAGAAATCTCAGACATCTTCTTAAACACTTCTTGCTCGTGGTCTGAAAGGAAGTCAAGCCCTTGGACGCTCCCGTCCTGTGCCATGATTTGGTCCCACACATCTCGTGTGTTCTTGCCCCGTTTTTCGAGTAGTGATTCGAGGAACCTGTTACGATGTGTAGCCTTGAGTTTTGCTCCATCTCGGACGAAGTAGTTAGACTTGAGTGGTTCGATGCTTGGGCTAATCTGTCCGAGAATCACGCTGCTTGATTTGGTAGGAGCGACTGACATGGTAGTCGTGTGACGACGACCGTATCCTTCCATGACTTCAGGCTCACCAAATTCTTCAGCCATGCGCTCGCTCTCTGCATAGCTTTTCTCTTTGATAGTTTTGAACACTTGATTGTTCTCAAGCATTGCTTCAGTGCTATTGAACGGAATCATCTTGCTCTGAAGGTAGCTGTGCCATCCGAGAACACCGATTCCAATGGCTCTATGACGCTCGGCGAAGTTGATTGCCCGTTGCATCATATTCATTCCCATGTACTCTGAGTCCGACTCTTTGGCGTTCTGAATGAACTCTGTCATTACTGCATCGAGGAATCGGGTCAGTGTTTCGACAGCATCGTTGTCCTTCCATTCATCATAATGCATGGCGTTCATCGAGGAGAGACAACACACAAAGCTCTCGTCGCTGCTTGCAGGTAAGGCAATCTCTGTACAGAGATTTGAGGCATTGATTTTGTAATCCTTGTCCTTGTAGACCTGTGGTTTCCCGTCATTCATGTTGCCTCGGAAGACGATGTATGGGACACCAATGTTGATGCGAGTCTCGATAATCTGCGCCCATGTTTCACGTTTTTCTGCATCACCGTCAATCATGTCCTCAAACCAATCGTCTCCAATGATAACTCCATAATACATGTCCTGAACAGGGTCTCCCTCTGTCTTCATGTTGAGCCATTCTTCGAGGTCTTCATGACTCGACATCAATATAGCCTGCAAATTGCCCACGTCGTGTCTCACCTTGGCTAATCACATTGATGCTGGTGTTAAACAATCGAGTGAACTCTTTGCTACCATTGCTCTTACCGTTGTTTGTAATTGGTGCGCCTCGTGGTCGAAGGTCGCCAAAGTATCCACTCGTACCTCCACCAAATTTTGTCATCATCTGGACTTCGGCTTGAGTGTAGGAGATGCTCTTTACACTGTCGTCAATGTGACTGCCAAAGCAACTGATTGGCATCCCTCGGTCGAGTCCAAAGTTCGACCAGATAGGACTCGCAAGACTGTAATAACCACGGCTCATATACTCGTAGAACTTATCGGCAAAACCATCGTCCCCGAGTATTTCTTCTGCGTTTTCTGCAATCTCTCTGACTCGCTCCTCTGCTGTTACTCCATCGAGGAGATACCCGTTTCGGAGAAACTCACGGCTATCTTCGTTGAGCCAATAAAAGTCTTCGTCGTGCTTTGCTGCAATGTCTGGAAAGTTATCTTCGATAGAAGTTGTTGGTTCGTGTATCATATAATTAGTGTACGCTGTTGTGCGTATTACAAATAGTAGGTGCACCCACTTATATCTTTGGATGCATGGTTACAAATAAAAAAGTACGCTGCTCGTTGCTCGATTCAGAACATGTCGTCTGGCGTCACGCTAGTCGTCCCCTTACTGTAGGTAGTAGACCGCTTACTGAAGAAGTCGTTGTCTTTGGTCATCATGATATCCTCGTCAAACCATCGTGTTTCATCGAGCAGGTCGTCGTCTGTCTCGAACACTGGGTCAACGCCGACATTCCCAAGCGTCTCGTTGAATCGACCCTTCATGAATTCATCAATATGCTCTCGTGGGAGGAAGTCAAGCTCTCCCTCACTGAAAATCCAGTCGAGAATATCCATCTCAGCCTCGTATGCTTTCTCACATGCTTCTTTCACATCCTGCTCAAATCCGTCTCCAAACATGTCAGGATTCTCCTCACGGATAGTTTCCACCAGTTCTTGGCCGAACAACCCATGCACTTGTTCTTCCTTACTGGTCGCCTCAACAGCGTTTGCAATTCCTTTGAATCGTTTGTCCTCTTTGTCGAACGAGGTCATAATCAGGAATTGACTAAACAGTGATACGTGCTCGACAAAGGTACTAAAGAGTAAGATGCTCTGTGCATATTCTTTCTCGTCAGCACTGTCAGCACCTGCAAGACAATCATCCATGTAATCGATTCGTCTCTGTATTGCTGGCACGTCACTCAGTTCCTTAAATTCATCTTCGAGTCCAAGAACTTCGAGCAGCTTTGCATACGCATCTTTGTGACGAACCTCACTCTCTGAGAATGTTGAGCCAACGTCTCCGATTTCAGGCTTTGGTAACTGCTTGTACACATCGCCCCAAAAGGTCTTCACCTTGACTTCGATTTGAGCAATGGCAAGCATCGTCTTTTTGATAACGCTACGCTCAACATCTGTCGTGTTCTCTCGAAAGTCTTGAACGTCTCCTTGGAAGTTAAACTCTTTTTCTTCCCAGTAACTGTTTCGAATCGCTTCCTTGAATTCCATAAACTCGGGATACTCATATGGCTTGAGATTCTCTCGTGGTTCAAAGATGTCAACTTCCTGTTGCAACTCTTGGTCTGCTTCTGCTTCGATTCCTGTGTTCGTTTCCGTCTCTGTCTGATTATTATATGTCGTGCTCATAGTAGTAATTCAATATCGTCTGTTTTTAGTGTTCGATTCACGTCGATTGAAAGGTTGCTCTGTGTTCTGCACTTCTGTCTCTCGTCGTATAAACAATCTCTACTTGTATTCATCATATCTGTTTATCTGTTTATCTATATATGTATTTATGGAGAAAATATGTACTCACAATCAGTATCTGGTTCATCCGTTGTGACAGCCACAATAAGTTCATCGATAGGCTCTCCTACGTGTACACTGTCTGTTGCAATGGCTCCAAGCTTGTCGATAAGATTTTCGTCTGCTTCTTTAGGCAATGATACAGACATTTTTATACCGGCATCAACACTTGACTGAAATGCTCTGTGCATTAGTATCCGTTCTACGATGTTTGGAGTGCTTTCAAGAAAATTCTCTTGTCTTATCAATATCAACTTGAGATTGACCAACTATTGCAGTCACTCCATGATTTCTCATCTTATACCCTGACTCATGTTGTGAGGGAAATTGATGCGCGTGATTACGGAACCATTCTTCATTCTCAACAGGGTTTGAGTACCTGCTCTCTGACCATGCACTGAATGCTCCTCTTTCTAGTGCCAACTCGTGTGATGTGTTTGTTGCGATTCCATCAATGAAATCCATCAGTGTTTTAGCAAGGTGATAACTCACTGATGAACCATATTCGACATTTGCCTCTCTGAAGACTTGATTCAAACCTGTCACACCAAGACCGATAGTACGTAGTTCAGTTAACCCGTTCGGGATGCACGTATCAAGAAATCGAATTGCGCCAGATGTTACTCTGTCGAGTGAGTCTTCGTCTAACATTTCCTCAACGTAATCAAACGCAACCGACTTCTCGTAATCGTACTCGTGGTCAACAGTGTCTTTCCATTCTTCGATTGATGGAATATCATCTTGTAATACAGTTGGCATATAGATATGTCCAACAGTAGCAATTCCACTTTCTGGAAGTTTTTCTATTGTTCGTGGTACAGATGGTCTTTCTGGTACGAACTTGCCTGTCTCAAGTAAGTCACTATACTCGCTTTGCCATGCCTCAAATAATGTATCTCTGTGTACGCTCATTGTATGTGTTACGTGTACGGATATGAACGTATGCACTGTCAATACTTAATAGTTGTGGTTTGATTGTGAGAGTGAGAAAAGGTGCGTCTGCATACATTACTATATGCATCGGACCACTTAATGCAACGAAAGTTTTATATCGATGGCTCTTGTATTGTTGAATGTAATGTTCGTAACAATCGAAGGATTGGACGGTTCAGGTAAGACCACTGTTGTCGATGCTATCACAGATGAGCATGAAGATAGCAGTTGTCACTGAAGAACCGTCCGACCTTTCATTTGGTCAACAAGTGAGACAAAGACTGTCACAGCACGACAGTAATCCTGTCATCGATTTTTTCTTGTTCATGGCAGACAGACAGCATCACATTAACGAACGGATTCAACCTGCTATGAGGGACGGAAAGTTGGTTGTCTCAGACAGGTATGCAGACTCGACACGAGCTTATCAACCAGTCGCATTGACTGGTGACAGTATTGAGAAACCGTTTGACTCAGAATGGGAAGCAAAGTATTTTATCGAGCAATGCATGGAGCCGTGGAATCTAACACCAGACCTGACACTGTATCTGGACATTAGAGTTGATACGGCTATCGAACGAATAAGTGGTGAAGATACATACGAGAACAGAACATTTCTCAGACAAGTCAAAGAAAATTATGAGGCACTGTGTGACACTCACGAGCGGATTGTCCGAATTGATGGTGAGCAACCAAAGGACGATGTAGCATGGGATGCGCTCACTCAAATGAACCTTTTGAATAGTTCAGCAGAAAAGTATTATAATTACAAACTACGACGAGAACAATAACAATGAACAAAACAGAAATCGACCAAAGAATTAGAGAGAATTTAGATAGTCTTGTTAGAGGAGACAGAGTAATTCTCAACGACAAGTATAAACTCATATTCTTAGGACATGAAGAAAATGAGCCAATGAACCCTCGTAGGGATGGACCTGACAACAACTGGTACTTTGAGGATTTTGAGGGAAGGTTTTATGAGATGAATGACGTGGTGTTAGACGGAAACATATCTTTCGATAGAGATGGAAAGTCGGGTTGTTATCAATGTCCTGATTCAATTATAGCAGAGCCAGTGACTTCAGTAGAGGAAATAGAGAACAAGTTTAGTTTTGAACAATGACAAACGAAGAACACAAATTAGACCGAGAACGCGAGCAGTACAGTTTCGAAACAAATCATATTAAAACAGATGTAGAGCACTTTGAAGACATTGCAGAGACACAAGAGGCTATCTATGAGTGGAGTCTTGAACAGTTTGGGGACCAAGACCCTGAGAATCCACTCATTGGTGCACAGGAAGAACTTGGCGAAGTCTCACGTATCGTGCTCAAAGAAAAGCAATCAATCAGGCAAGATGAGGAGTTTGCCGAAGAAGACCTCGAAGTAGAGGTGGCAGATGTAGTCATCTACTTACTTGACTTTTGCGCACGCAATGATGTGAGTCTCTCTGAGGGATTACATGAGGCACGAACAAAAGTACTCGACAGAGACTTTGACGGAGGCTCTGACTAAAGCAAGAAACCAAAACATTTAAATATTATTAGTACATATACTTTACTGTAGCCAACTGTCCGTATTCACAAAAATGTCCCTGTCGGTTGGCAGGAGACAGAGGCTACATGGGTAGAATACCACAAGCCCGCGAACGTAGAAAGTAGTGAGGCCTGTCACCTTGCGAGAGGTGACATTTTGTTGAGGTGGCGCAATTAGTAGCGCGTTGCACTGTTAATGCAAAGGTTGGAGGTGCAAGTCCTCCCCTCGACGTTTTTACTTTTTGTCATGATTGACAGTGATTGGACATTCAATGGTCGATTAGTCGAGGTTATCGATGGCGACACAATCGATGTAGAAGTGGACCTCGGGTTCAAGATACAGAAGCGTGTTCGTGTGAGGCTTGTTAACACAGACACAAACGAGGTCTATGGTGTGTCCAAAGATTCGACTGAGTACAAACTTGGAAAAGAGCAGTCAGAATTTGTAAAGCAGTACTTCAGAGAACTTCGTGATGGAGAGAAATACTGTCACTGATGTTGACTACCCACTCACTGTCACAATTCAGGATGAATCAGGCAAGTATGGACGATGGATTGGTGATATCAAAGTGAAAGGACGTGACACAAGTGTTGTCGAAGAATTACATGCCACATTTCCCAGTGTAAAGAAAGAGTAACTTTTTTATACACACGTCCCGTTTGTTCGTATGCAATGACAGTGACTTCATACAGGCTATACTGCACTGAGTCCGGCTGCTCAAACGAGACAGTTGTGTACGATGATGAAATTAAACGTGACACACACTGGAAAATAGGCTCGCTAACACATCACAAGGGTGTCTGTCCTCGATGCAATCCAAAGAAAGACTTGTCCGAAATTCGGTCGAGTGACCAGTACGAGGAGGAAATAGAGCTATCAGAGCTTGATGGAATCGGCGAAAAAGCAGCATCAAACCTGAAGCGAGCAGGTATCACAACAGTCGAAACTGTTGAGCGATTACCTGACGATAGGATTCTCAATGTCTCATGGGTTGGAGAAAGAGCATTGACATCGCTGAAAGAAAGAGCAAACTGTGTCTGAACCGAAAGACTTATCATGATTGGCTGAGTAGTTATATGTAGATGAAACAATCTACCAAAAAGCGAGCGAGACGACTTGGCACACTATTTTTAGTACTTATAGTGAGTGCAGGTGTGATGCTTGCATTTAGTACAGGAAGTGTACTTGCTGCATCACTCGATATGAATGGTGACTCTGTAACGACTGATGACGGTTCAATCACTGGACTTACAGTTGATGCGAGCGGAGACATCACTTACGACGGAGCAGAGATACCACCCGGTGAGACAGAAATAGAACTACAAATTAAGGATACAGATGGGAGCTTTACGACAATAGAAAAATCGACTGAAACTCTAACTGGACTTGCAGGGACATATTCATACAGTTTCAGTGATGTTGACATCGTTGGAGAGTCAGGATACACGAAGTCTGGACTCTCACCAGATACAGATGGTGAATCAAAGAGTACAGAACTTCAGTTCAGAATTGTTGTTACAACTGACGACATCGATGGAGGAGATGGTCGTGAAAGAGACGAGTTCACTTCGAATAGTGCAAGTGCAACAGTGACTGTAAACAATGAGGAGACAACGACTGATGCAGGAGGAACTGGAAACGTTGATGTGACAGGTCAGGATAACGACCCATCTGACAACGAGCAGTAGAGTATAGCCAGATAACCAAAAACTTTAAGTAGTAGCGGTCTCTTTTTTACCACAGGGTTGTGTTGCCCACTACGTCGAAGAACAATCCCGTCACACGTATGGTGGCACTATCAGGATGATACAGAGGTTTTCGGGATTTCTCTCTGTTGACTAACGCCCTACTTTTATGATAGCAATACCATCTATGAAACAACAGAAGCGAAAGGCTCAAAAGAACACATACGGATTCAAAAAGTCTATGTTTCCACTTGAATGGAAAGACCATTCAATAGTGCTATTATCTAATCGGGCCTACGTCGATGCTGGCGGTGATATCATAATACATCTTGATATTACTTGCACAACGTGCATGGACAACTCAATCGTCAGATTTAGCGTCTCAGGCGATTTGTTCGATGTTCGGGTAATATCATCCTTATCCAAATGGCTCTGTCTCAGCCCCTTCATAGAGCCATGTGAGCTATCTCTGCCCGGAACCGAGCATAAGATTCCATAAGTACTGAATTTGTATCGAAACGTTTATATCGATTGCTACTGTAGACAAAATACAGAAATACTATAATGACAGAACATACCCGTACTGAGCGAGATGAAGCAAACTTTTATCCAGTTGATGGCATCAGAGGTCACTGCAAGTGTGGCCAATATATGTCATACATCGGTGTAGAGGGAGACTTTGAATGTAGCGAGTGTGGTCGCGTCTGGAATGTGTACGTGGACCACGAATTATGGGAAGTAAAGAAAGACATATAAAACATGGTGAAAGATGAAGTAGCAGATGAACTAATGAGGTTTGCAGAAAGTGAAACTATTGACACGATAACAACAAATATTCCGTTTCAGATATGTGTTAACTCAAGCTATAACAATAATCAGTTGCATGTTCGTGTGAAACTTACAGGCATCAACGTATATCAAGATGAATTTACAGTTAATGAACGATGGGGATATACAATCGGTCTATGGCGTCACATGGACGGAGAAAAACAACTGATAAAAGATATTATTTCAAAAAGAGCACTAGAGCTTGTCACACAAATTAAGGAGCAGATATCAACTGAATATCATGTCGGGTCAAAAAAGTATGATGTGTGTTTGCATACTGGAACTGCAACGTGTCGAACTTGTGGGAGAGAAGTAAAAGCACTTCCAGAAGACCTTGCAGGACTGCCTGAATTGTTTTCGGAAATGTCAATTCCAAATCCAAAACCTGCAACGTGGGATACACTCGTTTCAACAACAAGTAGAAAATACCTTCCAACAATCAAGTTCTATCTTATTGGCAAAGTTCGAGCAAACTGTGCGTGTTCTCATAGTTAACAACCAATACTTTTAAGTGGCTAGAGTACAATGGCATTAGTACGGGGAGAAGTGGTGGAAAAGGAGTGACCACTCTCTAAGGGGAGGTTTGTACTATTAGTCAGAATCACAGTCACAGTCACAGTCGAGGAAAAGACCCCCATTCTCTCTGGCAAAACCGTTTGTTCATATATATTATATCTTATATGTTATATCTTATATCTTATATTGTATGCATATTGAAGTGATGTGTGTGATGTGAGTTGTCTTTTCTATTCTTACTGATGTTCACTTATTGGCTCATATGTGACCCACCGCTCACTTCATTGCACTCTACTCTACTTTACATATCCGCTTTCATATCGTAACAGTTAAGTTGTATACGAACCATCGTACAATTGTAATAGTACAACCATGATATTACTAATACCAGTCTTGCGTAATCTGTTGATTGGATTTCTGATTAGCCTATTCATTGTTGCAATTGGGATGCAGTATGTACCTGTCCTCACGATTGCATTATTAATTGGACTTGCACTGTTATTGTTTGCAATCATTTGGCGAACGCCATCATACGCACAGTAACGTGCTATGTTCATACATACTGTTCGTGATAGCTATGTTCACAATCGGACTGCTAATTGGTGAACTGATAGTACGAAAGTTTTAACTGTACAGACATGCTTTGTATAGATAGATAATACAATGGCACAAATATATCTAACCGGAGCCGTGTCTGATTGGGACGACCCTTTTAAATGGCACGATGAATTGGCAGCCTCAGACGAGCACGATGACCACACCTTTGTGAATCCATATACGCTCAATGGATTTGACTTAGGTGATGACGAGATATACGAGCGACCAGAAGAA
>GL982570.1:48193-54503 GCA_000220375.1 Candidatus Nanosalina sp. J07AB43
TGACACTCGATTACGAGATGCGAGAGGAGGGCACGATTATTGACGAACCAATCGTCAAGTTATTTGCACGAGATAGTGATGGCGAGCGTCATACGATAGAAGTTACAGACTTTCACCCACACTTTATGGTGACAGAATCGGCCTTCACAAACAAGAAAGACGACCTCTTGTCAGATGTTCGAGTCCGATACATCGAGGCTGATGAAGCAATACTCACTGATGAAGATTTGCTCAATCCATCTTTCACGAGACTGACAGTCCACCAAAGAGAACACTACAGGGTGAACGATTGGTGAAGATATACACTGTTGAGCCAAGTCATGTGGCTGAGTTACGGGAGGAGTTTGAGAGCCACTATGAGGCCGATGTGTTCTTCACGAATCGGTTTCTGATAGATACAGATATGTTGACGGGATTCACTGTTCCACGTGGTGAGCGCACTGTCTCCGTCGATGAGATAGAAGTCATTGATGAAGACGGAATCAATCATCAGTTGAAGTGCCTGATGTATCTCCTCGAATGTTGACTGTCGATATCGAGGTGTGGTCAGGTGGGTCGTTCCCTGATACAGAGAAAGCAGAAAAGCCTGTGACGGCAATCACGGCTCACGATTCATACACTGACGAGTACTTCTCTGGTGTGCTGCATCCTGATAGTGTTCCAGAAGGAGGCGACCACAGTTGGGACAACATTGAGTTCACATCTGTACAAGAGTCTGTGAGCATATACCATGATGAGACAAAACTGCTTGGAGACTTCTTTGACTTTGTGGACGAAAAGAATCCTGATATGCTGACAGGATGGAATAGTTCATCCAATGGCATGGGACAAGGATTTGACTATCCATATCTGGTCAATCGGGCCGAGCGTATCAACCAATGGGATTTCGAGAAACTTGCTCCAGAGGATGAAGAAGTGTTTGTCACACGGAATGGTCGCTGTACGGCGAACGGTCGTGTCATGTTCGACATGCTGCAAGCCTACAAGAAGACACAAATTCACAAGAAGCGAAGCTACAGCCTCGGATACATTGCACAAGACGAGCTTGGATATGGAAAAGAGGATATCGAAGACTTAGACGAGGGATGGTTGCATAATCCGGTCGAGTTCATGAAGTACAATATCCGAGATGTTGAGGCTGTGCACGAGATTGAGCAAGCCAAGTCTGTTGTCGAAATATACGACCACATCCGCTCGATTACAGGGACAACATATTCAGAGATAGCCAATTCCAACATTGACATTATCGATATGCTCTTTCTCCGACGAGCAAAGGAGAACGGGTACGGGATGCCGACAAGTGAGCGTCCTGATGTCGAGCACTACTGGGGAGCATATGTGTTCGACCCACATGGTGGCAAGCACGAAAACGTGGTCTATCCTGACCTGAGTAGTCTCTATCCAAACCTGTTCAGAGACATGAACGCAAGTCCTGAAACGATTGTTGGGACTGAGGCTGACCTTCGAGCAAGTCAGTATACTGAGGATGATTGTTTCGAACTATACGTTGACCCACGTTCGGAGCAGACAAAGAAAGATGCTGATGAGCCGGAACGTCGGCCCATGTATGTTCTGAAGCCTGAAGTGCAGGAGTCGTTTGTTCGAGAGATTGTCGGTGAGTTAATCGACATGAAGTATGAGTACAAAAGTGATGAGTATGCATCAGAGGCATATGGTGCTGTCAAGCGAATTGTAAACTCAGTCTACGGTGTCATGGGTGACTCTGTATCCTACGGGAAGGGGTTTCGACTGTTCGATTGGCGGATTGCAGAGGCTATCACACTTGCCGGACGAGATGTTATCAAGCACACAGCAGACACGTTCGAGAGTCGTGTGCAATCAATGGGCTACAGTGATGCACAAATCATAGCCGGTGATACTGACTCGTGTGTCTGTACACTTCCGAACGCTGATGGCAGTTATACTCACTCACAATTCTCACAGTCAGAGGCTAAATCTCGTATCGAGGAGAGTGAGATACTTAACAGTGATGAAGCAGCAGTCGATACACCGATGCATGAGACACTACTCGCAGCAATCGATGCGGCCGAGTATGTTGACATGACATACGATGAGTTCATGACAGACCGATTTGGAATAGAGAATGACCACATGGCTGTCGAGATAGAGTCCTATGCAGAGAGTGCATTGTTCATGAACAAAAAGAAACGCTATGCACAGCGCATCCGATGGGACGAGGGAGACTATGTGGACGAGTCTGAATACAAAGGATTCGAACTTGTCCGGTCAGATTCGGCCCGTATCACAGGTGAGGTTCAGACGGGTGTGATTGACCGAATACTGACAAACGACTCTCCAAAAGATGTTGCTGGTGAATACTTGTCAGATGAGTGGCATAGTGTGCTCGATGGTGATACTGACCTTGACCGATTGGGCAAGCCGTCTGCCATAAACAATGACCTGTTCGATTATGGATGGAGTATTGATGATGATACAGATAAGGTGAAGTATTTCACTCCACAACCCCACATTCGAGGGGCACGATATGCCAAGCACAACATTGCAGGTGAAGACCCATCTGAGGGAAGTAAGCCACTGATGTTCTATACAAATGGCGTTGCTCCGACGAGTGACTTACCTGAGACGTATTCTTACGACGATGTGTACAGTCTCACTGCTCCGAAGAACAAGGAGGATGCAAACCGTCGAGAGATGAAAGAAATCGACAGAGAGGTCGATGCTGTCTCTGTGACGGATGTGCGTAACATGCCAGAAGCTGTGCGCATCGACTTCGAGAAGATGGCTAATAAGACGATTCGTGACCCTATCGAGCCAGTTGTTCAGGTCATGGGATGGTCGTTCGATAACTTGGTCGAGGAGGGTGAGCAGACAGGTCTGGCAAGCTTCATGTAATTGTATTGAGTGTGACTGACTGTTGATAGAGTTTTTTTTTTTACCGAAACATTTAAGTAGCTAGAATTCGTATCACTATGTAGTTCTACACTGGTACGATTTTCGTGACATATGTTACATAGTATCGTATCGATATATTATGAAAACAGTTATATGTGCTGATACTATCGTCGGAGTACTACTCATTGCCGGTGTGCTTGCATTTGTGTTTCCACTGTGGCCAGCGTTAGCTGTCGCATTCGAGGCAGGCTTACTCGTCGGTGTGTTCCTTCATTCTGCGCACTCGTCTCACACACCAGACTTGGCCGATGTGATAGAAAAATATTCACCGGACAAAGACCAAGACCAATCAGAGACAATGATATCAGATGGAGGGAAAGAATTAAGTGAGGACAAATAGTAGTACCTGACAGGAAATGGGACGAAATAGATGGTCATCAGAATCAGAAAAAGTAGACCAAACAGTAGTATATATGTTTGGAGACTTCTATTCACCGCAAGAAATACACGTTAAAAAAGATTGGGCATTTATAGATGTTGAGGTTCACGTATCACCAGAAAGAGATGTTAACTACCCACCTCCACCTGAAAAATATGACGACTATCTTTGCTTTTTTGCCCGTTTAGGTGACACAACTATACGTATTTCTGGATACGATTCGTATTCACTAAATGCTAAAGACAGTGAAACTGTTTACGAATATTCTACGAGTCCCCGTTTCTTTGATTGGAAAAAGTTAAGTGAGCAGAGGTAGTATTCTTTTGTGTGACAAAGAGTAATCAGATAGTAACAGAGACGATAACTGACCCTAAAAAAGTTGCGAATCACCTGTTTGGATACATATACGAAGAAGATGCTGTTGTTTGTGTAAACGGTGAATTCAGAGTTTCTAATTCATACCAGATTGAAAGCCAAGAAGTAGTAATGAGTCCATTCGATAATTTTTCAAAAATAAGTCTTACTATATATGTATCACAAATATTCGAGATGAACGAAGGAATGGACAGTATGAATGGTATGAACAACATGGTTCCATCTGGATTAACTGTTCTTATACGCGACTGTTCCGAGAGAATACTGTTGCGTAATATGACAATGGAATCAGCAACTGTGACCAATGATGTGGAGCAAGACATAGGTTTCTTAGCAAATAGAGACGCTCAATCAATCGGTAAAGTTGCTGAATACACTCTTTCATGCAATTCAGATGAAGTTACTATCGAAAAATTATCGACATCTTGATACGAAGCGAAACCTTTTTTATACCTCGTATCGTATGTTGATATGCAATGAATGACTCAGACAGAAAGCTAGACACATCTGATAGCAGATTCGATATTCCTGTTCAATCAGCGTCTGTCCTGCAACGAGCAGAGATAGTCGATAATATCAGTCAGGATATGCAATCTGCTGAAGTGTGTCCAGTAATCTTTGACACAGGTATTCATCATTTCCACGATGCAGATGGTGGGTACAATAGAGACACAAACCAATATATAATTGGATTACGACATCTTGTTGAATCAAAAGGCAGTCCACCATCAACGGAACAAGTTATATCAGAAGTGGTCGAGATTCATGGTCCGAACAATGTGTTCACTCTTGATGTTGATGATGTGGTTGCATTCAATACTGACTATCCAGACAATGATTTTGTTATCTCACTTGCGGTTGGCAATTACGAAATGAGTGAGTACACATTTCACGAACAGTTGTTGAGTAATGTTGACAAAAGAGAAACAGAGGTGAGCTACGAATGAAAGATATAGAAATTGAAGTTATTCATAGACTCGAATCGGCCGAGACAGCAGAAGATGTATTGATAGCAGTCGAGATGCTTGATGAGGAGATGCTTGAGACACCAGTATCACAAACATTGTATGCGACTGCTGGCTATCTGATGGCAGAGATGATTTTGGCACAACGATTGGAGGAGAAAGCATTAGATAAGGACAGACCAAGACAATGAATAGTGAACAATACACAGACTCGATTACTGAGAAAGTGCTTGAAGACCTTTCAGATGCTCAAACAAATGAAGAAATACTACAAGCATTACAAGGTCTATATACGGAGAGACAATCGCCTGAAAACAGAGCACTGATAGTTGCTGCTGGAAATATGATTGAGAAAAATATATCACATGAACATGGACGATGACAAGACAGTCACGAGGGTTACAGAAAGAGCACGAAATTGCACAAGAGATTTATGATGTGACAGACGGTTCAATAATTCCTGTCAGGGCTGGCTACTCTGGTAATTCAGCAGTTCCACTCCCTGATTTACTTATTCCAATCGCAGGCAGTCTCAGAGCAGTCGAGTTGAAAACATCAAGTCAGGACCGATTTTCTGTCACAAAAAGTGATGTTCAACAAGTGCTCGATTGGTCAATGGATATGACTGAGATTTCAACATATCCGTACTTGTCAGTTAAGTTTTCGAACTACGAAGTCTACACAGCACGGCTCATCTATCCGTGGAACGTTCGCCGTTCGTTTGAGGCGTGGGCAGAGATGACACCATTGAGAGCCTCTGTGACGAGTGCTGGCAATCTCTCTGTTCACAATCCGACAAAACTATCAAAAAGTGAGCGTGATGAGCGTGGAATCATGTCTTCGATTACAAGTCCGGGTGATGGGCCAGCTATGATTCGAGACTTAAGACATGACGAATATGCAAATAAGGACCAGTATGAAATAGAAACAGTTGGAGTATATGAGGTCTTACAGTCATCGAGAGAGAACTAAAGAAAAGAAAAAGTAGTTAGTACGAAAAGTGATTCTCCTCATCGTATCCCCACTCATATGATGACACATATCCACCCATCATACGAGTCCGGCCACTATTATAATATTTGTCTCTATACTATTAGTATCTTTACGTGTGTCGGTATCGTTTTCTCGAATAGAGTATCCGAGTGTGCTACTATTATCTTTTCTGATTACTTGCCCAGTTGACCCACACACAAGCTCAAAACTATTTGTCCACAACTGTGCATCCTCATCAAACGGTGATTCTTTCTCTGTTCGCTCATATCCTGATGTTCGCAATTCACTAGAGAGAGATTTCATTACAGTGTATACATACTCTGATGGTTTGTCCATAACAACTCACCCATCATCGACACCATCTTCAGCAATTTGTTTCATTCTATCCTCAATGTCTCCCATCTCTTGACGCAACTGTCGAAACTCTGTCCACAGTTCATCGATGCTTTCATCCCAGTCAGTGTGATGTGATATTTTCCATTTTTCTGAATCAGGATGAATGATAATTACTTCGAGAATGTCAACATCGATTCGGAGTGCATGTTTATATGCTGTCAGTTGTAACTTGTGTTTTTTATATGGTGCTTCTCGTTGATTCGAGGTCTTGATGTCTGCAAGAACGACGTTACTGTCTTTGTCAATATATAGTCCATCAAATTGGCCG
>GL982571.1:0-5275 GCA_000220375.1 Candidatus Nanosalina sp. J07AB43
ATCTCTCATTCAAGAATTCATATGTAGATGACTTCTCCAATCCCAGTTTCTTGCACATCGAGTTCTCTCTTCCATCTATGTCTTTCATAGTTCCCTGCATCACCTGTACGAATATCTGAATACCAACCGCTAAGCAGATCATGTATGTAAAGACATTTGGCGAGCCACCGTGTAGAGCCCCAGACAACACCATTAAAACTGCCCACGAGCTTAAGTATATGTTAGACCACCAGTGTACTTTTGAGTACTTGTTATATAAAACTGCTGGGACTACTGCCATAATGAGTACAGCTGTCCCAGCTAGAGAATAACCTGACAACGCAGATATAGTTATTGAAAGGCCAAGCGATCCCCAAGCAATGTATCTTGCTAGCCCCGCATGTACCTTCCCTTTAGCTATCGGATGTTCAGAAGCGTTACCAATTGAGGCATCGTATTCATAGTCTTCTACCTCATTCATTGTGAAACCAAATATATGAAAATAAAGCCCAATTGCTCCGAGAATAATGGCAGACTCAAAGGTTAAGTGAGATACAGTAATGTACCCCACCCAAACAGCTAGCGACGTAACAAGAGCTGTTTGGACTCTCATTGCTTTTGCCCAGTTTATTATTCTGTACCTTATATCCGTTTCGTTAAGGTTCATATTTTCGCTGCTGTGGCTCATTTCTGTATTATAACTCATGTATAAGTGTGCTACATATTTAAATTGCTGGGCTGTTATTTAATTATGTATAATATATCTTATATTGCCGCCTTCATGCGATTATCGTGTGAAAAGACCTGACTTATCAAAGTGATATATCGCACAAACATAACCCCCACATGTGACATTATCATATCCATTGCTACTAAACCTGCGGTACTAAATACGTGCCCCAGATGAATTTACTTGTGCTTGCAAGATACACTACCATAGATAGCACCACTAAACCATACAGCCAGTACGACAATGTAGTAACTGCCGCAAAGTGTATGGCAGTGTATCCTACAAACTCCTTAAGAGATATCCATTTTAATCTTCTGCTTCTCAAAAATCTACCCTGCTTTAGCATTTCATCTGTTATAGCTACAACTATGGCTAATAAAGCAGCTGTTACTATCACTTCAACCGTTGATGGGCTAGTTAGAAATACTGCGTACAATACGCAGAAGCACTGTACAATTGTTAACGCATATGCAAAGACAAGAGATATACCAGATGTTGAGAAATACACTATACCATCTCCGTTTGTACTTGATTCCATACCCATTGTCTGTATCAGGCTAGCTTCATCCTGCTCCATGTCTTTTAGATCACCAGATATAGCTATTTGATATGAATGGTGAGCAAAGTAAGCAGCTGTCATTGCTAGAACCCATGATTTTATGCTATCTGTATACAGGTAATAAGGAATAAAAATACGAGAGTGTGAGCTATAGATATTGGAACGAACTTGAGTATGGTATACTTTCCAAAGTAGTTGTATATTAGCCCAGATACTATCATTAATACAGATAACCCCACGGCGGGTGGGCTTGAGTAGGTAAGAGCAAATAAATATACAACTAATGCTCCCGTCAACCCGTATATAACCTTCTTTGCAGTCTCCGGGTCAATATCTCCAGTATTTAATGGATGATGCTGTTTCATGGGATCATCTTTATCGAAGCCCTTTTTCCAATCTACATACGAGTTCATCCCGTAACCCACTATATGGTATAGAGCACCGAAAAGCAACCAAGCACCCACCCGTGGGTCTACAAATGTGCCAACACCTATTGCTGCTCCAATCAATGCCATTGGAGCTTCAAGTATAACTGTATGAGCCCTAAACAACTGTAGCCATGATCTACTTGATTCTACTATATTCATGTTACTACTCCATCTGACTTATGTATCTGTACATCTCCCTGTATACTGCGTACCCCGTGTACAATAAACTTTTCACCGGGAGGATTAGCATTACGGTCTTACGGTGTACTCTCCTAGAACTGCCTGAGTTCCATCTTCAGGCATAATCTCCGCAACTAGTGGGTTCAGCGTAGGCGCAAATGTTCTAAAGCTCAGGGTACTCTCTCCTTTGGGAATACTCTTGGTGAACGAGTTTAGAGTCACAGTGTAATCTTGGCTGCTACGGAGTTTGATGTTTAGATCTTGTGCTTTGTTAGACTGAACCGTAGTAGTTACTCTTTGAATGAATGACGGTCTAGACGGAGTATGGCCCACAAATAGCGGCCCTGTATTATCACCTACAGTTGGGAAGCCTATAGGTTGTCCTGGATTGTTGGTCAGTTCTTCTACTGACATAAGTGACCCTACCCATTGTTCATTCTGTATGTTATTTGCTGCTGCCCAGCCTAGAAGGTTCTCACTAGCTATAACCCCATTACCTGGAGCATTAATTGAGAAGTTCTTGTCCCCTGCTATAATGTTGGCCTCCCCATTTTCTGAAACTGTTTGTCCTCTTTCAGACTTAAATGCCATCTGGCCGTTCTTTACACCGGGAGTATATGGGTCTCCAGCGGCTACAGTTAACGCACTGCCTGCTCTAGCATACTCGTTAGCCCTAGCTTTTAGATTGGCTACGTATGCCTTTGCCGGAACCATCCAATCAGTAACGTCAGGCTCACTTTCTACTGGGGTAGTGTTTCTTGCCCAGTCCATCATTCTGGACGAGCTTAGAGTCAAGGGCTCATCATATATCCCACTCCCCATGAGCCCTGACGGTTCAAACGAATCTGATTCGCTCGTGACTGTTACACCCCTTACTTTAGTCATGTCTGAAGCTATACCACCTGCCATGTCTAGTACCGTACCACTTGATGTAGGTAGTGCGCTTTTTGCTCTGTTAACCGCTGGGGGTATTTCCATTCTTGTACTGTCTATGCCGTTCTGCTTTCTTTGAATGTTGTATCTCATTGTGCTTCTACCGTGTATGACTCTACAGACTGCACGCTTCCTGAATCGGACGGTTCTAGTGTAGTTAGCAGAGGCGGTACTTCAGGAGTGGACGATATGTTGAACTGGACATTAGACGTGCCTTCAGGGACAGTTACAGTACCTGCAGCCACAGATCTAGTATAGTCGTTTGGGTCTCTAAAGGCTACGTTCATATCCTGCTGTTCTCTGCTCGATATGGCTAGCCCGACTTCGGCTTGGCTTGAGGACTCAGGAGGAGCTTGATTGATCACATTTGGTATAGTGTACCCTCCAAAGTCAGGGAATCTTACAGTATCATTAACTGGTGTTCCTGCTATCTCCTTAAACTGAGCAACCTTTCCGTTCCACTGATAAGAACCTGGGTCAGCGTCTACTCCACCCCAGCCAACATTATCTTGATTGAATACTACTTTGGAACTGTTATTAGCAATCTCCACGTTCTGGTTGGGAGTTCTCATTGTTGCCGAGCCGCTAGAAGCCACGTTTCTTCCTGGAGTAGGGTCAAAGTTAAAGTCAGATACTCCTATGAGATCATGCGGGGCCGTGGGGTCTCCTGTAGTAGTAGTTACACTACTATTCTGATTATACTCAGACTCCCATCCGGTGAGAACAGCTGCTTCGGCAGCAGATCTGTGCATCCAATCTACTATTTCTACACCATCAGACGGAGAACGTTGTCTGAACTCATCTATTAGATTCTCTGCTCTGAACTCTTTTGAAATATTAGGGAACAGAGGAGAGTTGCGTAATGCGGATAATGGTCTAGCGCTACCCACACGTTCTACTGAAATATCAATAGAGGATGATACTCCATCAACGCCTTCAGTCATTGTGTCTCCAGTTACCCAAGATGGAAGCCGCATTCTAGTAGTCATATAACGTATCCCATCTTCGTTCTCAGTTGTAAGTGGGTTATTGTATAACCTATCACCTACTCCTCTAATCCGCTCCTTTATTATTGTGTCTTCCATCAGTTTATATGTGAGTGCCCCAGAACATAAGGTTTTGGTAAAAGCTATGCTTCATTCTCCAATTGTTGACATAGACTTACGGTCTACTACTCTTATTCTCCACTTATTCATCAATCTGTCAGAGTCTACTTGCTCGACGTACTCAACTTTTTGCTCTCTTAACGGTATTAGACTCACTGCTCCCAGTCTAGCAGTCATCATTGCTCCGGGTTTACTACCGGCTCTAACTATAAGCTCTGCCATATCATCACCTTGGCTTCTTCCAAAGTCAACAACAGTCGACCTTGGACTTGAGAGTATTCTCAGTATCATTGAGAGAACCCTATATCCATTTCTTGTTTTTCTTCAGCAGCTTGACTCATGCTACGCTTTCCATTCGTTTGTGTCATTGTTGAGGGGAACTGGATTAACGTCTATGCTTTCATCAGGATCTCCCACGGTGACAGTCCCTGTAGCATTACCATCTCCTAGGGAGTTTCTAAACTCTGTCTGGACGTTTCCATAGAATGTTTCTTTATGCGTTTCACCTGGCTGAAGAACATCTGATGATATCTTATTGTTATTTGTAGACTCTATCTTGGCATCCGATCCAGACTCATTTGACCACACTACTGTTTCTCCAGTATCTATTTGTACGTTTGTTGGTTTGAACTCTCCGTCCGTAATCTGGATCTCCATGCCATCCTGCTCACCCTGACTAAAGTCTAAGTCGTTATCATTTAGAGAGTCAATAGACTCTTCAATTTCATCTAAAACATCTCCAGACTCATTTTCATGTGAAGCAGTTGTGCCATTGCTGTTCGTATTTGATCGCTGTTCGTTATCAGACTCAAGTCTGTTTTTCTGTATTATTCTTGAACCAAGTGCTAATATACCGTTCCTAGATTGGAACCTTCTAACTAGTGGGAATGTCCAAGTAAATGAAGGCCCCACATCAGGCTCTTGTTCAGCCATAATTTATTTCAGTCTGGAGTACACATGCCAGTAATATAAACATTCGGATGATACTACAGTATGACGAGCTGTAACGCAGGAATAATATACAAAGATGCTAAACTCCCGTAGTAAGCATACCACACGGTGGACTGTCCAGATATCTCTGAAGTACCTTCTGGATTACGTTTTAGCTTAGCTAGGCTCAGTGCTATGGGTATTACAAGTATGTACAGGCTCCAGAAATTAGGTATAATGGATAATCTGATAAATAGATAAATACAGCCAAACATAACAACTGCTATTCCTGCCATAATCTTTATTAGGTTGTTAGCACCGTGGTATACTGCTGGAGTTACTATGCCATACTTCTCGTCCATCTCCATATCCGGTAGATCTGCGCTGTTTTGTAGCGATAAAACTAAAAAGAATGCGACTACACCCATCC
>GL982571.1:6462-17567 GCA_000220375.1 Candidatus Nanosalina sp. J07AB43
ATAACTATCTCCCAATCCGAGTTTTACCATTGTACAGCGTGTACGACGTATTAAACTGTGAAAAGTGTGTCGAAACTGAGTGTCTACCAACTGTAGTTTAGATCTTGTATTGGAATCCTGACCTCAGAGTCTATATTAAATGTTCTATTTTTAGTTGATCCATTCCACTCATACTGTATATCAACTTCTCCAGTAACATTTGCTAACATACTCCCAGTTACCCACACATCTATAACAGATTCAATTAGTTCAAGAAAGCCTTCTTTTCTAAACCCAACATTTACTGATTCACTTGTGTCTGGAGTCACATCAGCTATAGATGATTGTACAGTATCTATAGTCTCGTCGATAGACTCTACACCGAATGTTTGGCTGCTTTCCATACTAAGTACAGCACTACCATCTACAACCTCGGTTGATGTTTCTACATCATCTTTACACTTGTATGTTGTCGTTGTCTTTACTTCACCAGGTTCAGAAAAGTTCTCTCCAGTTACCTCTACGTCTCCCTCGATTCTAGCATTGACTGGATTAAGATAAGCAGTAGCAGATGTCACAGCAGTTGGGTTGTTTCTAAACTCTATCTTTGGGTCTATATATTCCTCACTAGTCGCAGAGCACTCTAGTCCAAGAAACTGGGTGATACCACACCCAACTATACCACATATCGGTCTATCGTATTGTGGGCTTAATATTCTGTCACTAGGTGCTCTAGGAAATTGGTTTAGGGCTTTCTGCCCTCCCCGTGTGGTTTCATATATGTCTAAAGACTCTATTTGAAAACTACCTTGTGACCGTACTGGTATGCTCCCACTCTGACCTACTTTAACGTTTCTGACTCCGAGAGACTGTAACATACCAGTAGCCTTATTGTAAAACTCATCTTCGTTAGCTGCCTCTCGGCTCATAATTTGACTCATTGTTCTATGTATTCATCGTACCCGTCTACATTACTTACTGTACTGTCCCTACCTATCTTCACATTGAACACAGATGGTCTTTCGTATACTGGAAACTCAACACCATCTAGTTCTACTTTATGCGTTCTGTACCCTCTCACATCGAACCGTTGTAAGTTTATTTGCTTTCTCATTTGTCTCCCAATCTCTGTAACCCCTGTACTTGAACGCCTCATAGCTTTTAGCATTCTGAGACGCTCACCTGTTCTAAGATCTCTCATATCTATAGCAGTCAGCAAAAAGTCTTCTTCAACATCAGCCTCATATATTGGAGTAACAACGGCCATATAGTCTTGCTCAGTTGCTAATCCAGTCATTATATCTATTGTAGACAGATCAAACCCTGTGGGGTGAGAGTGTACAGATGCTATTACGTTCCCTCTACTCATTATACGAGCTTCCTGATCTCGTGAAAGGCTTATGTGAGTAGACTCACCTTTGTAAATATCACTTACTGAACCATCTTTATATATGAAAAATATGGCTTCTCTGTTTTCATTCTTCTGAGTTTCTATTATTTCCTTTATCTCTTGGTTGTATTCTTTAGATATATCTAAATCCATTATCCATCGAGCCTTGCTTTGATTCTTGTCTTTATTCTATCCGACACTTCACCTTCAAACCCATCTACTATAGGTCTGACAGCGTTTTGTGATAATCTATCTGCTATTGCATCACTTGTCCTTCTTCTCTTAACGTTATACCTCACGCGCTCATAGACACTCTGTCTAAAGTCGCCCGGAAGCGGTGTATCATGCTCGCACATCATGTTAAGAACAGGAGTATCTATCACCGGCTCTACATCGGGTTCAGTCTGTGGTTCTTCAGTTCCATTCATACTTAAGTCTATGTATGTCGGTATGACGTTTATATCTATTGGCGTAAGATCTACTCTGTTATTACCTCTTGGCGTTCTTCCTGCGTAGCTAAATTACCCTCTCCACCATCACCGCTACTATCCCCACCTCCTGTGGTTCCGGTCTCTTCTAACACCGTAATTGGAGTTGTTACAGACTCTATATTCCCGGTGTCGTCTCTTACAGTGAGCATTACTTCATAGTCTCCTGGATTACTGTACATGTTTTGTGCTGTTTCGCCTGTGGCCTGGTCTCCATCACCGAACTCCCACACATACTCTTGTATGCTTCCATCAGGGTCAGAACTTGAGGAAGCATCAAACTGTATGGAGTCAGATGTAGTTGGAGTAGACGGAGTGTATTCAATTTCTGGCTCTGGCACAGCAGTAACGTTTATCTCCTTGGTTATAGTAGATGTATTACCCACAGAGTCTTCAACTGTAAGAGTTGCTTCGTATGTACCGTAATCTTGGACTGTAGTTTCTACAACTGAACCACTCTTGGTTATGCTCTCATCAAGCACCCAATCGTATGATATTATGTCTCTGTCAGGATCTGATGAAGGAGAGGCGTCCAGAGTTATAGTGTCTCCCACAGTAGGAACACTTGGGGTGACGTTAAAGTCTGGCTCTGGTGGAGCACTAACGCTTACTGTGGAGCTTGTTGAATCAGTATTCCCACGGAGTCGGTGACGGTCAACTGTACTGTGTAATCTCCAGTATCATTGTACTGGAATTGGATGGTTTCTCCTTTAGCTGAAGACCCGTCGCCTAGACCCCACTCGTATTCTACCACATCCCCATCTGGGTCCGTGGTGGAGCTTGCGTCTACCGTTACAGTTTCGTTAACTGTAGGGGCTTCAGGCTCAATTTCAAACTGAGCATCTGGCTTTGCGTTCACCGTTACCTCTTGGCTGAACGAATCTTGACTGTTGGTAGAATCAGTCACAGTGAGTATTACACTGTTAGAGCCAAACTCTTCAAATGTGTGTGATACCTGTTCTCCAGTAGCTGTAGTTCCATCGCCAAAGTCCCAATCATACGACTCTATATCTTCATTGGGATCAGTACTTGCTGAAGCATCAAATGTTATCTCATCTCCCACGGTCGGCTGCTCAGGCTCATACGTGAATACAGCATTTGGAGGCTTTTGCTCCTCTAATATCTTGGCTTTCCGAACAGCACTGTCTGCATTTATCTGGCCATGACCAAATCTGGCATCATGCCCTGTTACCGTGTTTACTTGAGTCATTCTAGGCAGCTTGGCCGTCGACTCTAATATACCCTCTATAGTTTCTCTTCTAGCATTACCCGTAATTGATGCTATAAGAGCGGCTACCCCAGCAGTCAGAGGCGCGGCTTCAGATGTACCTGCCCCAGATCCGCCATCGTTTGTACTCAAGTCTTTCTCCTTGTTTCCATACGGCACTACAGATGGAAGCAAGCATCCCACATCCGGCTTCGGGTTCTGTGTTACTGGACCACAAGTACCATAGCCATGACTTGAATATGTCTGAGCACTCTTGCCCTCGTATCTAAATGCAGCTACAGCAATTGAGGACGGCTTTGAGTTTGCCCCTGATATTGCGTTTGTAAGACCACTAAGTCTGTGGCCACAATACTGAGCCTCATTGCCAGCTGCGTATACTGCCTGATGGTCACTTCTACTACTCAACGCTTCTGAAATGTTTGCTTGTATAGATGAGCACAGGTTTTGTGATCTAGCAGAGCATAGAGGTATACCGTATGAGTGGTTTGATATTACAGGTTTATCTAAAGTCTTAACCCACCCAGCAAGCCAATCCCATGCCTCCTCTGTGTATACCATTGCTCCAGATGAATCGGTAAGCCGGGCTAGTAACAGATCAGCATTCTTTGCGACCCCGCTGTATTTTACTTTTTGGCCACCTTCGCCATCTGATGTTTCTTCAGCATTGCCCGCAGCGGAATAAGCAGTCATAGTACCGTGCCCTTCTTCAGGTTTCGAGTATGCAGTATCAACATCATCCCCGTGGAAGGTATCTATGACTCTATTACTCTGTACGAATTGTTTAGAGAACGAGGTATCAAATATGGCTACTACTGCGTTTGAACCAGTACTAACTTGCCACGCCTTTTCACCTTTTATCTTCTTTACAGCATCACCAACGTCAGGTTTACTACTATCATCATCCAAAAAGTCAAGTGTAGAGCTTGCTACATCAAGTCCTAGGTTTCTCGGACCTGGAGTATTAACCGCGTATGACACGTCAGCTCTCACTACGCCGCGTAGATCTTCTATAGCATCAGTCACAGGGTTAGTTATGCTTCCAAGAAGATCATTTCTAATACCTGCCTCAAGCTCCCGTGAACTCGAATCTTGGAAGTTAAACAGTCCTGGCCTAAAGCTATCAATGAGACTTACTGTATCACCGTTTTGTGCTCTTTGTTCTAGTTTGTCTAGCTTTTGGAGCGTTCTATCCGATATTTCTTGGCCAAAAGATCTAATATTTTCTATTACTGTCGAAAGTCTTTCAGCCTCAGCAACTATGACGCCCGTGTTAGACAGTACTCTGGTTTTGAAATCAAGCTCGTTTAGCTTGTCTTGAACCTCCGACATTAGAGTATCCTCCACGGGGAGGTTGTCGATAAGTTTATCTGTTATATCATCTGCACTGTTTGCTATATCCGATATTGAAGTGCCGTCACCTACTTCTACTACTATGCGCTGAGGTATGTACTTAAACTGTGGGCCTCCAGCGTTTCTCTTTGCCAAACTGCCTCTTACAGTAACCATTGTGTATACATATCTTAACCGCCAGCGTATTAAAAGGTATGGGGTACTACTCTAGTCCTTGGTATACTTGATGTACAGAAGTCTGGGTTAGGCTGTCAAGATCTATCTCTTCAGTTTCCTGAAGTGAAGCAATTAAGTCCGCTATTGCTGGGTGTAGTGTGGGTTGATCGCTTGTCTGCTGTATTGTTTGTAGTACACTCAGCTCTATAACTCTACAAATCTGAGCTTTTGCTTCTTCTTCAGACTCAAATTGCTCTTTAAGCTTATCAAACATCACATCATATCCTGCGTCTAGATCAGCTGTAATCCATTCATCAGTACTGTCTGAGTCGTAGAGTACTAACTCTCCCATACGTACACTTATACATATAAGTATAAAAGGATTGTGATAAAATAAAACGAGTGTAGAACTAGTCTACAGTGTTGAGCGCGGGAAGTACAGGATCATCAGGTAGATCTACAGGCCCAGTGCTATCTACCGCGTCAGCAAGCTCCTCTCGGAGTACAGGCATGTCTCTATTCCGTCTTGCAGTTCCAATAAGCGGTTCGTGACCTAGAGCAGCAGGACCTGGATAATCAGGTAAGTCTAGGTTCTGACCTCCCATGCCGTAATCATCTTCTGGCATACCAGAACATACGTTACTATGATATATAAATGTTGTTCACAATCTGTATGAGTGCTTATGCCAAAGTTAATCTTATTAAACTGGAAGACCACTTCAACTATGGTCCTCCCCGGCCAGTCTTAATCAGCGTCCGTCCCCGGTCGTCGTCGTATTTGTAGAACACCGGCAACGTGTCGGGAGCGTCCACTATCTCCATCTCGAACACCATAGAGGCCCGTGAGTGGCCCGGGAGCAAAGAGATTGGGGAGAGAAAACGAGACTACAGGTCGTGGCTATGCGCCCCGTTGAACGTTAAGTTCGCAGTAAAGTCCTCTGGCCCTGCCCCAAACGACTCGGTTGTCAGGACCACCTCGGTCGCGGGGCCGTTCACAACTAACGTTTTGTCCTCATCCACGTCCGGGTCTATCTTCTCAGCAAGCTTCTGACCTACCGCATCGTTCACGACTAGCTTTTCCAGGCTAGCGCCAAAACCCGTCTGGGTGATGTTGTAGCCTAACGTATCCACAATATAGCCGACGCGGAACGTCCGAGATTCCGTTTCGACCCCATCTGCCGACGAGTGGGAGAAGGTAAACGAGGCGGTGGCGGCCGTGGGAGACTGAGTGGACCCGCCCTGCTGTAGAAAGTTTGTGGAGTGATCGGCGTTCCCATGATTCTGTGAATGATGGTCATTAGCAGAAACACCGCTTAACTGGTCATGGTTGCTTACTCCTGCGTCTATTTGGTTTTCATTGCCTTGATGAAATGCTGTATTCCCACCTATTGTCGTCCCTGATAGCAAACTTGCGCCTGTTTCTACTTCTTTAGGAATTGTTTCGTGAGCCACTTCATAGTGATCGTGTACACGCTTGACAAGATCTTCATAAGATGTAGAACTGTTAAAGCTCCCTGAAGGATCTTTTTCAGTTGCATTAGTTACCGCGTCATCTCTCTCGTGTTGATGTACACACTGAGCGCATACAACTCTTTTTTGCTTGCCTAGTTTGTCGTCAAAGTTGATATATCCATACGCCCCATCAAACTCTACAAACTCTACTACTCCAACATGTCTATTAACTTGGATGACTGGATCAACAATATCTCCAACAAGATTACTTAAGCACTCTGTTGCCAGTTCTTCTCGAATATCAAGTTCGTCTTCGAGCAACTGCCGCCCCTCTTCTCGTTCAAAAAGTGTTCCCTCTCTATCGTGAAACACTTGAGCCGAGTCTTGTATATGATCTCGCCACTCATCTACATTATCGTCTGCGTTTTGAATGAATGATTTAGCGTCCTTAGCCATAGCGCTATATTACCATTGTGTGTGATTAAAGGTTACTACTAGTAATAAAGTGCTGGTCTTTTTGTCCATTTTAAGGGCTTTCTACGTTAATTGTAAGATGTTGTGCGTCGAGAGATAAAAATCTATGTCGTAACGACGATAACGACGCCACTCGCACCTTTCCCACCAAAACTACTAAAACCGGATCCACCTCCCCCACCACCTCCAGGGAAGCCTCCGCTATCTCCTTCTGAGCCTGCGTTTGCGTCTCCACCGTCACCGAACAAGAGACTCCGCCCTCCATTCTTGTCGCTGGTCCCGACAGCGCCACCTGCAGGGCCGACAGTCTTAGCCCCATTCAGGGAACTATTGCCTTCTCCACCGTTTTGCCCGCTACCTGACTGAAGACCCGCTCCAAACAAGTTGGCACCGTTACCGCCGTTGCCTCCAGATCCAAAATTGCCTCCATCTCCGCCCTTTCCACCTGAGACGGTCACAAGCGAGAACGATGTGTCACCACCAGCGACTCCGTCTGAGCCGGTCCCAAACTGTTGATTGCCTCCATCACCTACAGTAACAGACTCAGACGAGCCAAAACTGGCCTTTAGCGCACTAAAGACCGCATACCCACCTCCACCGCCTCCCGCCCGCTATCGGTTGAGTCGCCTCCAGCGTTGCCACCGCTACCACCGCCAGCAGCCATTAGCACGTTGACTAGAGACCCACTGGAAGGCTTGTTCCACGTCCCGTTTGAGTTGAACACCTGTACATCTGCGCCTCCTGCATCTATTAAATTTTCGTTACCTTGATGAAAAGCAGTATTGCCTCCAATAGTAGTACCACTTACAAGAGACGCTCCAGGTTCAATGTTTTCTGGCGATTCGGAGTGGTCATTTGCGTAGTGAGAAGTTATAATATTAAGTAATTGTTGCCAGTTTGCGTTTGGATCAGCTGTACCCTCGCCTTGAGTAGCATGTGATATGCTTGCGTCTTGTTCATACTTTTCTACACACCTTGCACATACTACTCTTTTCCGTGGACCCTTTAGATCATCAAAGTGCGTATATCCATATGCTCCTTCTTGAGTAAAGTCCTTATAATTTATTATCCCTACATATCTCTCACCAGATTTAGTTATTTGCTGAACAGGGTCTACAATATCACCCACGGTGTCGGATAATGCCAGGTTAGCTCTATCAGAGCTCACATCTAGATGCTCACTTAACTCTGTTACCACACCGTCCCGTGGGTAGAACTCTCCTACATTACCATCTAAGAACCATTCAAGAGCCTCTTTAGCTAACTCACCTCTTGTTTGGTGTTCTTGTCTTACTTCTTCAATCAGTTCATCTGGATCTTTTGACTCCATATACACCCATTTATAACGACATTGTAATAAAGGGTGGGTTACAAGGCTGCTCCTTCGTTCAGTGAACCAGATAAATCAAGATCATCATTCATTAAGAACCCTTCTGACGCATCGTATGCCAAAGTACTACTATTTTGAGGCGTATTAGACCACTCTTCATTCTGGAAGTCTACAAATCCAATATTAATAGCACCACTTGCGCTACTGCTATTACTTGGATCATCAAAGTTAATCCCATTCCCGTCTAGATCAAGCCGAGAGTTTGGATTTGCCCAATCGTCAAGCGAGTCGGTTTTGTGTGTTTAGATTAGTAACGTGTCCTCTTCCATCAAGATTAATGTCGTCTATTACAGTAGCACCACCTGTACTTACATTCCCCTGGTTACTTGTGTTAGCGTGGTTTATTGTAGTAGAGGATCCAAGGCTTACTCCGCCTCCACCTGTTAAGTCTGTGCCTGTTGAAATAGTAACGCTACTATTTTGTAGGCGACCCTGCGGTATATATGCTTCACTCTCATCCCATATGACTGCCCCACTGCCACCAGAATTAGATACTAAGTCTGAATCAAGCTCAAATGAACCAGACACACCTATATTCACTGAACTGCCAAGAGATACAGTCCCTCCATTAAGACCATTTTGACCATTAATTGTTACATCAGTATTAGTCAAGCTTATACTTACTGCTGAGTCTCCCAAACTAAAGTCTCCACCACCACTTATACCTGTTCCAGCACTCAGGCTCACCGTATCACTTTCTAGCGCACCTAGAGGGATATAACCATTCCCACTATCCCATATAGTATTAGAACCATCTACTAGATCGTTTGAGTTAACATTTATATTCTCTAGAAGCCTGAACTCTTGGTTTTGTATACCACCACTCCCGTCAGCCTCAGCGAATATTTTTGCTATTTCTGAATCATTCACAGCAAACGAGTATGACATCTCGTCTCCTGAACCAGATGCAGAAGACACGTTAAAGTCTACTAGCTGTTCTACTCCAGAGTCATCAGGATATGTAATATCTTCACCGCTTCGTATCCCGAAGTTTAGCAAGCGGTTGTTGTGAAGATCTATTTCAACTGGTGTTGACGTAGCATCAAGACCTATTTGCTCAGTACCAGATGGATCTTGTATACTTATATCACCAGTTATAATATCATCTACTTGGTTAGTGTCTCCCTCAAGTGCAAAGCTACCTTTTATCTCTCCTACAGCGTTCTGTATACCTCCAGTGCCATCGGTTTCTGCTCTGACTACAAATATAGACTCTCCACCTATATCGAATGTAAACTCTTGTCTAACTCCTGCTGATACAGTATCATCAACTGGTATGTTGGCTAGGGTCTGAGCTCCTGCATTAGTCGGATACAATACTGATCTCGTATTTTGAAGCGCTATATCTCTATCGCCAAAGCCTATAGCAGAAGCAAGAGATACTGTAGTCCCCTGTCCGATTGCTATTGAGCCTGTCCCCTGGGCTACTGCCCCATTACCAAGTGCGGTAGCGTTATCAGCAGTAGCCTCACCATTAACACCCACTACGGTAGCTCCAACACCTGTAACGTTTACCCCTACTCCCACTGAAGTAGAGTCACTTGTGTCTACAGTCACACCACGTCCTACGACTGTGGTGTTCTCTCCTAGGGCTTCAGATGCTTGGCCAAATGCTGAAGCATTGTCTTCTACAGCCCTAGTAGCCTTACCAACTACAGTTGACTGGTTTCCATTTGCTGTAGCATCTTCACCAATTGCTACTGTATCGTCACCTCTTGCTTCTGATTTACGTCCAACTAGTACTACGTTTTCTCCATTAAAGCTGCTTCCAGCGTCATACCCTATTACGGTATTCCAATTAGACGGAGCTGTAGTCTCAGTGCCTATAGCAGTAGCGTCTTGACCTGTAGCCTCTGCTCCTTTGCCATATGCGACAGTTCTACCATTGTTTGCTATTGCTCCTGTTCCAGTTGCTGTAGAGTCTGTCCCTGTAGCAACAACATTTCTACCAATACCTACAGTGTCTGGTAAAGTATCTGCATTGAGACCTATACGCACAGGATCTTGAATTAGATCTCCAACTAGCTCTATGTCACCTCTAATTACTCTCCCACCGCCAAAGTAGGCAGTAGGTTGTTCCATTAGTCCCATAACATTGTATACAAACGGGAGTGGGATAAATGGTTTGGTGCCTCGCGCGCGTGCGCGTAGCATGTAGCTACTGTAGAGAGTAACTACTGTAGAAAGTAGTAGCAAATTTTTAGAGCTCTACTGCTATAGCTTAGCGACATGCTAAGATTAAAAGGAGGCAGAGGCATATGAGCGCCGCCAGGCGCTCATCGCCTCCTTTTAATCTTAGTATAAAGCTTTATAAAGTTACTAACGCGCGTGCGTGTGCGCGCGTGTGTGCCCACGCGGGCGTATAGGGGATATAGCAAATCTCGACCCCATACCGTGGGGAATACTGTTAGATCTAGAGGCAATAATTAATTGTAAAAAGCAATATTCTATACCAAGTACCCATAACATTTATCCATGAAAAACGTATACCATGTACGTGTAAGACACTATGGAAAATGAAGCGCTTATACTGGCACTGCTTATTATCTCAGTGCTAACAAGAGAGGAGAAAATATGATGAGGGTAGAGATCAACATGGGCAAGTCCATCAGAGGATTAGTCTCACAGTATGCGAACGAGAAGCATATAACAATGCCAGAAGCATACAAGCAACTAATCATTAATGGATTAGTAGTATCTGATGTAGAATTTCCTGCTTTTAGACCAGATGTAGACATAGATGATGAGCTAGTCAAAGCGGCTAGTGTAAATAAGGACGACTACAGAATTGTGTTTGAAGATGCTGAATGAGCATGTCTTCGACTCAACTGTGCCCTATCAGTCAACTGTGAGATTGGAAAATAATCTGATGGAGTGGCTTGGCCACTCTATTGATAAGCTAACGGGGGACGGGTTCAATAAACAATGAATACGCTATTGGGGTATGCGCTAGTCTGGCTGTCGCTATTTATTCAAATTACCGGCACACGTATGGGGTTGAGGGCTGTTCGCTATATAGACATAGACTATCGAGATCGCTATCATTGCCCTAGTAACAAGTCCATATTTGATTCTAGTAGCCTCAATTTTACTACCCTATATTTAAATACCGCTCGGTCCAATACGTTATACGAGCAATGTGTAGATTCGCTATAGCAAAGCAATTCCTGTGGACAATCGGTTAAGACACAGTGAGTA
>GL982571.1:17587-35324 GCA_000220375.1 Candidatus Nanosalina sp. J07AB43
CCTTTTAATCTTAGTATAAAGCTTTATATAAGTTACTAACGCGCGTGCATGTGCGCGCGTGTGTGCCCACGCGGGCGTATAGGGGATATAGCAAATCTTGACGCCATACCGTGGGGAATACTGTTAGATCTAGAAGCAATAATTGCTAAATATAATGTAGTCTAGGTGGAAATTCAAGCATATGTCTATGTCTTTAGCCACTTTATTTCAAATATTGGTGACTGAAACAGCCGGTACATCTTCACTCAGCATCATCAAAATGCGATATAATTGTAATCTTCCCCGCTTGTATTGGGAAAAGAGTTGCTGGCTCCGTCCTTGACCTCAAATCCTGTGTTTTCTAATGAAATTCTCCCTCCCCCGGTCCCTCGGATCATGATCGGGAGGTTCGAGGAAAAATTATCTCCGAAGAAAAAACCCGTGTTACTCCCGTCATCTATGATGACCATATCAGGATTAAAACCAAGATCAATAGTCTGGACACCTCCGTCCCCAGTGTAACTCCCTCGGTGCCGGTCTCGGAAACAACTCATTATCTAACAACCCTGCCGGATTTGGATTGCCGCCATTATCTATGTTCGTCCCTTGCCTGATAGTCCATTTTTTTGGACCAGTCCCGACCTGCTCGTAATCTATTGTTTCAATACTGTCAAAGTCAGCATTTATCCCCACTCCCTTAACGTTATGGTTCTCTCCCGCGACTCCGAGACGAACGCCAGTATCCCACTTGTATATATGGCCTCCGACAGCCATCGGCCCGCTCGTACAATCTTCAATATGAACCCCTACCCCGGTATATGGCGTTGAAGAATCCCCTTCGATTGAGGTATGATGTAGGGGAGCGCCGCCCGAACCAGAATATCGCAGACATGGATCTCCTTTGTGGAGATGCCCCCCGAAAATGGGAGCGAGATCAGCCAAAATAACAGCAGTCGGAGAGCCGTTTGTGCGGCCGAACCAAAACGGGGCAAAATGTTGGCTATCGTTCAGTTTTTGTCGTGAATGTTCGTAGTATTGAGCTTCATTACCGTTCGCGTTGTTGTTGATTAACGAAAGTCGGAAAGTAGCATAATCAAAGACCTCTCCCCCGACTGCCACTCCCGCGTCTCCAAACTCAGACACAGAAGTATTAGAGATGGTTATATTCCGCACCTGATTTTGGCCTATATCTATCCCGCGGCCACCATCCCCCGCATTATTTGGGCGAAGGCCAAAAGAACAGAGATCAACACCAGAAACGGTCTTAGACTCGTTTTCAATCTTTAGAGCGGCATCTGTCCCCCCCGTCCAAACTAATTCAGTAGTTGACTCAATACTGCCGCCAGAAACAGGAGAACCACCCCCAGCCCCCTCAAGAACAACAGCAGAAGTATTTATTTTTGCTTGGGTGTTGTACTGATGCTCTCCTGGCTCTAATGTTAATTTGAGTGGGGGGTTAAGCTGGCTTTGCGAGTAATTAATAGCCTCTCCTACGTCGGACACCACTCCCTGATTCACAAGAGAGTTAAGATTTACAACATTATTCACCTCTCTTGTACTGACCGATTCATTATCTACGGGTACATCTACAATCCCATCAGCATCTTGATCTGTATTGTCGTAGGTCATCTATATAACTAGTTGTCACTACAAGGTTAAAAAATTAATGTAAAAGCAATATTCTATACCGAGTACCCATAACATTTATCCATGAAAAACGTATACCATGTACGTGTAAGACACTATGGAAAATGAAGCGCTTATACTGGCACTGCTTATTATCTCAGTGCTAACAAGAGAGGAGAAAATATGATGAGGGTAGAGATCAACATGGGCAAGTCCATCAGAGGATTAGTCTCACAGTATGCGAACGAGAAGCATATAACAATGCCAGAAGCATACAAGCAACTAATCATTAATGGATTAGTAGTATCTGATGTAGAATTTCCTGCTTTTAGACCAGATGTAGACATAGATGATGAGCTAGTCAAAGCGGCTAGTGTAAATAAGGACGACTACAGAATTGTGTTTGAAGATGCTGAATGAGCATGTCTTCGACTCAACTGTACCCTATCAGTCAACTGTGAGATCGGGTAATAATCTGATGGAGTGGCTTGGCCACTCTATTGATAAGCTAACGGGGGACGGGTTCAATAAACAATGAATATGCTATTGGGGTATGCGCTAGTCTGGCTGTCGCTATTTATTCAAATTACCGGCACACGTATGGGGTTGAGGGCTGTTCGCTATATAGACATAGACTATCGAGATCGCTATCATTGCCCTAGTAACAAGTCCATATTTGATTCTAGTAGCCTCAATTTTACTACCCTATATTTAAATACCGCTCGGTCCAATACGTTATACGAGCAATGTGTAGATTCGCTATTAGCAAAAGCAATTCCTGTGGACAATCAGGTTAAGACACAGTGAGTAATACATAATGGCAGTAATGGAGTGTCCACATTGTGATAAGAGTATAGATAGCCTCACCCGTACTGGAGAGAAAAAGTACTCCTGTGGTGAGTGTAACATGGTCATCAAGTACGACTCTATACGACCACACCTTGATGAGTTTGAAGTAACAGACAAAAGAGGAGGTGGAAGCAGTAATGATAGTAGCAACAATAGCAACAATTCTGGCTCTGGCTCTCAAAGTACTGCCAACCAGCCAGGAGCAGGACAAAGACCAGACCACCCAAGCTCACAAACAGAGCGAGAGAGAATATACCAAAGAGGAACAGACGGGCTAAAGCAAATAAAGAAAGAGCGCCTAAAGAATTGGCTATCAACAGCCGAGGGAGCAGGAGCACAGACAGAAGAAAGGATTTCTATGATGTTCGATAGAAACGAGAGCATTCATAACAATCCTAACGTTCTGTACAACCTGCTAGATGATGAACTTAGTGCTAGCCCTAGCTTCATCAATACTATGGTACAGGACGTGTTTCAACCTGAGCAAGACCACGAAGATCTGTTACAATCTCAGGGATACCAGCCTTGGCATAAACGAGGAGGTCAGACGCCAAATCAGAGTCAGCAAAGGAATGTGGGAGGCCCAATGAACGCTACTGGCTCAACTGGCTTTAATCCAAACCAAGGACAGCAGCAATCTGGTAGACAGTCTCAGAATCAGCAACAATCACAGGGGCAGCCTCAACAGAGTAACTCTCAAGGGTCATCACAATCTAATGATACTCTGACCAGAGAGGAGGCAGAGATGATGATGAACCAGGCAGTACAGAGAGCTAGTCAACAGGATCAGCGTAATGCTTTAATGTCTGGTTTATCCGATGCTACTGATCAAGCACTTCAGGAGATGGCTACTAATGTTGGAGGGTTAGCTGGTACTGTACAGAGAGTAATTGATGAAGCTCTAGTGGAGTACGCTAGACAGAACCCCGAGTGGGTAATTGAGAATATGGACATTCTTCAGAAGGTCATGGGAGCTACTGAAGATGCTGCAGGAGAGGGCAATCAAAGGAAGCAAGACCAACCAGAAGAGGACAAGAAAGTTGATAATGCTTTAGATGGTATAATGAACGATGATGGAGGCGCTGATAACCCTTCTAGGAATACCCAGCAGCAGCAATCTGAGCCAGACCCGGAACCTGTAACTGACAGTTCTACGTCTGAACCTTCAAACTCTGAGCCACAGCCAGACACAGGTACTCCCACGGACGATGCTCCAAAAGATGATCCTAACCCGGACTTGGATGATAAGCATCTTAATGACAGTGGATTTGAGCCTGAGTTTGACACTAAGAACTTCCAAGGTGATACTGCTGGATCAAGTCATAATGAAGACGATGCGGCGCAGGAAGAAGTAGAGAGTAGCCATGATGAAGTTGGTAGCACAGATGTACAAGAAAATGACGCAGATCCTGAACCAGATACACAGAGTCAAGACTCAGATGAAGGCTTTGACGAGATATTTGGTGATATGGCTGAGGACTAAAACATGCTAAACCGAGAAGAAATCATTCAGAACGCAATGGAAACGGTCATAGAAAGTACTGATCTAGACCCTGGTGAAGTAAACAGGAACATTACTAAGGTCATGCGAACTATGGAACAAGCTAATGAGCAATTTAAGGACATGGACGAGCATGTGAACCAATTGCTTGATGCTTCGGGTGAACTAAATAGTACTGGTACTCAAATGGCTCAGGCATCAGTAGAAATGGCAAGAGCCTCTGAGGCTTTAGCAGAATCCGTACAAGATCTTAATGAAACTCAGGAAGAGCTAAGCTCAAACATGGAAGACTTACAAGACACACTTGATAGATTAGAAAACTACATGCCTGAAGAATAATGCAGGTAATACTGAGTGCCTCCTCGAAAGGAGGAGTCGGAAAATCTGAAATAGCAAAGCTCACCGCGTATCAATTGTCTAGAGACGGTCACGATGTAGCAATGATGGATGCTGACATTGACTCATCTAACCTGTCGTCAAGAATGGGAGTAAGCGACAGGGTTGAGCATACAGATGATGATCTGATACAACCTGTAACTAAAGACGGTATAAAGGTATATTCGATGGAGTCTGCGTTCCAAGACTCTTCGTTCTCTCAAAGTGGGGACTTTATGAGGGTAGTAATCAGGAACATGGTAAGCGGTGCTGCTTGGGACGACCCTGATTACTTAGTTGTAGACTGTCCACCAGGTACTAAGGATATATTTGATGAGTTAGTGAAGGTGTTAAGAGAAGACATACTCGGAGCCATAGTCATAGGTCAGTCAGACACAGTAGACGACGTAGGCCGTATGACAAAAGTATGTAACCACAACTATGTGCCTATAGTCGGGTATATAGAGAACATGTCTGGAATATGGGCCGAGGGGGAGTTGCTTATGGGTCCTAAATCTGGTAATCCAGTTGCTCCATTTGGTCAGGGGAGAGTTGAAGCATTAGCCAAAGAGATTGGAGGCAGATACTTGGGTCCAATTCCGCTGTGTGACGACCACTCAGAAATTGAGAGTGCCGCAGCTAACACTATAAAATCCATCGCCATCGCCGTGGGTGATGCTGAACAGGCTCCAATACCTGACTTGAAAGAAGGAGATAAGGGGTTCATCCGAAATGTGCTAAACGCGCTAAAAGCCACAGTCAAGACTGTTAATAGTGAGCTTGATGTTAAGGGGATACAGAAAAGATTCGGTAATCCAGATAACCCTAAGGTAATTTGTTTAGAGCTTACCGATGCCAGCGGATCTTGGATGTTGCCTAGCAAGGTCCACTTGAAAGTAGAAGGCGGGTTGAAGATTCTACGTAACCCAGATGAAGTGTATGGAGGTATAAAGATATCAAGCCAAGAGCTTAAGTTTGCTTTAGAAGGTGAGCGCATGACTATGGATAGCCCAACTGCCCTATACCAAGACGATGCAATAAGCAGTACTAAGTATGGCTTGGTGGATGCTGTACAGATGGGTAAGGCTAGCGTCTATGGCGATGACGTGATAAATTACCTGTCGCTACTTGATAAGATATTCAATGAGGTTATAGACCAAAGTAAGATCCAGCAAGCAGTAAAAAACTCGTAGTCACATGAGCATATCAAGTGGGTTTGCTTCACCTTCTTGGAGTTGTGCGAGCATTTTGAGACCTTCTCCTGGTTGCCACCCTTCGATAGTGTCTTGAGTTTTATTACCTGCTACGTCGTTAGCGTATTGAGCTACGAACATCTTTATGAAATCTTCATCTTCTAGTCCTTCTCTGAATTTCACAAGATCATCTTTTTTCATTTGGCTCCACTCAATGTCTGTCCTTAATCTGTCGTTTATCTGATTCTCTAGCTCTGATTTAGTCGGCATACTGTAGTGACAATTAGTATTTCGAGCTTTATAAACGTTGCTCTGAGCGTACACTACAAGATAGAATACAGTTTGAGCCCAAAGTTTATACACCAATCCCACCAAACACTAATACGAACAACGTAGAATGCTCAATAATAACGAGCTACTAGAAAAAGCAACTATCGAAAAACAAAAAGCAGGTAAGTAATAATGAGAAACATTTTGTCAGGAGACGGGATATACAGTGGTGAGATGATGAGTCAGGTACAGGATAACATCAGGTTCAGGGTGCAAAGTGCCAGAGAAATGCTTACGGGGATCAGGGACGATAGCGCAATGAGCCCGCTTCAGAGAAGAAGAGAAATAAGAAATAGACGAATGTCTCTCGTAGGCATGGGTAGTGCTAGCATGGATGGTAACGGAGGAGACTCTGGTAGCTCCGGTTCTAGCTCTAACAGGATCTCCCAATCAAGTACCTCCCACGGTGCGAGCATGTCTGATACTGTTTCAGACGATGTTCCTTCAATGAGTGAAGTAGGTAGCACAACAAAGACTAGGGCTCGTAATATGGGCTATAGTAGTTCTGACTAGGTTTACAAGCCTATAGAATTCTTGAACCTGATCTCTGGTTCTCCAGACTCGTCCATAACAGCTGTTATTATGGTATTTAAGACTTCACCTATGTCTTTATCATTCTTCTCTGCGTATGCTTTTGCTAGCTCGTACCATTCAAGCTGATCTCCCTCGTCGTCAAACATCATATTATACAAGTCTGTTCTATTACCATCTTCATCTATTGTAGCTTTTATAGCGTTATTGTATACTTTATTTGGGCTACCGTTTCTGTCTATCATGTATAGTTGTACTCTTCTGTGTACATCGCTATGAATAGACGGTCTGTAAGTCATAGGTACAATTGTACAGTTGTACATGTGGGTACAAAACCTTTATGTTACGTACCCTCGTATGCTCATTTGGAGTTGACACAGTAATGTCGCTTGACATACTTGGTAATCCCTTTGCTTCCCGAGCGTCGGTAAGTATTGAGGAGAGCCAGATAAGAAATGCCGCACCATCGCTTCCTGATACCAAAGCCCAAGACCTCATTAGAGCTGCAGACAGTGAGGAATGGGACAGACAGGAAGGCGTAAATGAGAGGTTCATCCTCGACAAGAAGCTTACATCCATTGCGAGTCAAGTTTCTGCTGAGTTTGGCCCATTCGCTCTAGACATGTATGAGGCCAGCCAGGACATCGTTTCTGCTGGTGTTCTTCGGTTGATCAACGAGGGAGACCGAACCGGCTCCTTCCGTGGGCAGAACGCTCGTGGAGGTAGCCAATGGGACGCAGAGCAGCTCAGTGTAGATGCTCTTAACCCTGATGCTACCACTACTCCTTCCCAGTACAGAACATACAGCACGGGAGGGGCTGGTAGCTTCAACATTGCTCCCGCAGTCAATCAGGCTGGTGACACTGAAGTAAGAGATCCGGCAAGTGATACGGGTAGCAATGTAGGATCAGAAGGTGACGGTTCCCACAGTCTGAACGACGATACTCAGGCTGCCTTCATCCTAGGTTACTACACTAGCACGAGTCCAAGAACTGTAGAGCGAGCCAAGCTAGAAGTAGATGATGGCCAAGACCGTACTCCGTTCGATGTGTACGGCCACCAGAACTTCGGCACGCTCCAGGTCCAGGAGGCTCCATCTGTGGAGTACATCACTGACGATGACTCCTTCGACCTTAACGGGAGTGCTACCCAAGATGCCAATACGGACTTCTTCCCATTCGGAGTTAATGTAGACACCGCAGCTAGACTCCCGAGCCTCGACACCTTCCAGTCGTAGATCTGGTAGTCCGGGCTCAGGAGTATAAGTGTTCAATCTTTTTTACGTAAAATACATAATCGTCTTAGTTGGTTCTGTACTATTATGCCAAGAGCTTATATGCTTGTGGAAAAACGTTTTATACGTAGCGACCAAACATGCTGACGAAGATACAATGTCATTGGAGATTGAATTGACAAACAGACCAAACAGAAAACAATACAATAGATAATACATGGTAGACATGGATAGCGGAAGGTTCAGGGAAAACCTCGCAAGAGGAGGCAATTTCCTTGTACTCACGTTCACTAAGTCAAAAACTCAGATATCTGGCATTGAAGGAAGAACCAATGTCAGAATCAAGTCCAGAGAACACTGGTTTTTCAAGGTAGAGGCAGCTAGAGAGCTTAAAAGAAGGCCATATAACGCAGGTTTAGCAGTAGCTGCGTTTAAGTCTGAGGCCGAAGGTGTAGAAGACCCATACCTTGAGCCCGAAGAAGGTATATCAGCTGTCCCGCTTGTAGACCGTAACGGCAATGATATTCTAAGAAACGACGATGATCACTGGTTCGTCTACCATCTTGGAGTATCCCCACTTCAAGGAGAAGTAAGGGTATATCCGCAGATTCCTGACTCCCAGCCTGGAGGAGTGTTCCAGTACTTAGGCAGTAACAGACCTAACGCAATTGCAGGAGATCCCGTAGGATATATCAGCGGAGATGATCACCCGAGTTGGTATGACCCAGAAACCGGCTTCTCCACTACTTTGGCTTGGGATACTGGGGTGAATACAGATATTAGATACCAATTCTACAACGAGCATAAGACTAGAAGAACTATTCCAAAGCTTAACATCTTTGGGGCTGGGTACGTACTGTCCCCTATTCTAGATAAAAACGTACAGAGAAACCTCCTACACGGAGTTACTCAGAACGATCCAGCAATTGCCCACGTTGAATACGGGCCTATTAGGGAGACATTCAGTTATGAGCTTCCAGATGAATGGGACAGTACTGGTAATTACATCGAGGAGACCTCTCCAAGTATACCCCCAGAGTACAAAGTACCTGCAGGTAGACCAAACTCACTCCCAAGTTTCAACCAGGATCTAGGCGGCTCCGTGGGGGATTCTGAAGAATCAGTACTGTCTGGGATAAACACAGAAGATATGTCGGACAGGCAAATAGGGAGAGCAGTAAGACAAAACATGGAGGCTAACAATGGCGGATACTGATAAAAGAGAACAATACCAGACCAGGTATCTACCGGCTACAGTAGACAGTAGTAATGATGGAAGCGGTACTCCAGAAGAAGTACTATCTACTGTTATGGAAGATGAGGGGCTACTTACCACCATCAGGATCTTTGCCACGGAAGAGCAAAGCTACAGAATCGAAGAGGTCCTACTAAACAACGATGGAACTGAAGATACAGCTAACCAGAAGATAGAACTTCATGGCTCTAGCCAGTACGTGTTTGGTGACTTCGAGAACCCAGCTGCTGAGTTCGGAGGCCAAACCAAGATCAGCGTAAAGCTTACAAGCAACGCTTCAGGCCAAGCTGGAGTTAACATAAGAGTAGACGAGAGAGTAGGGTAGTTAATACCATCTGTAATTAAGGAAAAATGGCAAATTTACATACTATACTCCCTCTGTTAGAGTCAGACTCATGGCGGTGGGATAAGTCCGAGCTAATTGATGAGAGAGTGCCAGCTGGAAGATCGAAAAGCGTCTTTGACTCATCATCTACTCCTGGATTCTTGTACTATGGGTTAGTAATAGTACAAGGAACCAATGGAGAAAAAACAGAACTGGATATACAACTAGACAATTTCCAACTCAGACAAACAATTGAAGGAGCATATACTGTTGGATCAACACAAAAAGGGGCTGTCTCTCCAGGAATAGCTAGATACGACACAGAAAATGATATTTACTCTGTTGTTTATGAGCCATCTCCTCCTTTGGCATACATAAGCAACGCTAAGATAGATGTCGTAGCACCATCTAATGACGACATTAGAGTAGAATCTGACGCACTCAGACTAGATATAACTGATGTTAATGGATTTAGACGATCATATCAGGAGGCTACAATCAGTCAAATGCTAGATGGGCTTAGCCAAGTGGAAAGACAGTTTGAACAGATGAACAATAACATAGAAGATCTAGTAGAAGAAATACGCAACCTGAGGAGAAATAGAGTATGAGTGAAAGGTTCCAAAAGGACGTAAACTTTCTTAACGGAATAGACTATACTGAGCTCAAGAAGTTTGGGAGATTCTCCACACTAACTTTAAAAACCAATGAAGTAGCATCTAATGATACTGTTGAGTTTCCTGCTGATTCTGGTGAGGCAATTGTCTCATCGGTCGATATACTTCCAGAAGGAGAAGTAAAACCTAAAACGGCTAGAGTGCTAGCGCTTACTTTAAATATATCTTCAGGGTCTACTGATTCCTCTGTATCTATGTTTCAGTCGTCAGGCTTTGAGGAAATAAACAGAGTAGCGTCTGTTACTGCCTTGAGCCAAGGCGGGACTCCAAGTACGTTCAACCTTGGAGGCGGTCTAGGCAATCCATTCACCAATAAGCAGGGTGAGAATGAAGTATACTTCAAGATTGAGGAAAACTCTGGCAATCCTTCTACATACGAGATAGAGCTAAACTGGGCAAATATTCCTAGATAAGTGCGGGCTTTGCTTCGGGGTTTTTACGTCTTGAGAACATATGTAAAGTTGATTGACATAGGAACATGAACCCTCCAATCTTACCTCCTATAATAGTAGAGGTAGTAGCAACATTATCAGGAGTAATTGTGAGTATTGGAGTACCACTAATACTTTCTAAGTTGAATAAAATAGATAAACTGCACACTACAGTATTTGGACTACGCGAAGTTTCGACAGTTGGCGGATTAGTTGATGACGTGAACGATATAGATTCAGAGATATCAGAGATAGAGGAAACGGCTCAAGAAATGGATGATAGAGTAGTAGACTTAGAGGATGATATAGAAGATTTAAAACAAAGACAGGAGAAAATATTAGAAAAGCTCAGAGAAATGTCTAGTAGCAGTTCAAAAGATTGAAAGGTGTGAATGTATAATGTAACTCCCACATGTCGCGGTGTTGTGTTCCATCACTAGGCTATAGTTGGCTGTCCAACATGCTCATTAGCTTATTTCTGGAAATATCTTCAATGACTCTCGGCTTTTCTTCTGTGCCTTTATATACCGTAACGTTGAATCTGCCATTACTACGTACTTCTATGTCCACTTCTCCCTTGATTTCTGGGTCATGCCGCACTAAATGATTGGTATTTTGTTTTTTCATATCCCGAGCATGGTCCAAAGCAGCCTCCTTCGTTAGGTCTGGCATTTAGTCTGATATCTCCATGTAATCGTCTAATCTCATAGGTCCATCGTCATCATCTGAAGCATCAATTTCTACTGTTTCGTTAACCTCACCATCTGAGTCCCAGTTTCGTAACATGTTTTGTGCTTTGGACAGTTTCTTTCTAGCCTCGTGCTCTTCTCGCTCCCAAGTTTCGTCAAACTCTTGTTGTTCTTTCTTATCTGTACTCCCACCTCCGTCCGTGGGGTCTTCTGATTCATCTATTGCTGTTACAGTTTGAGAGTCTCCACCATCATTCTTGAACGCATATTCTTCTAAGCGTGGCTGTCTATTTCCAGACTCGATTTCACTCCACGTCCAGTCTGTGCCTGCTAGTATGCGTTCAGTCGGTGACTTTATTTGAGTGTTAATGTATTTAGTCCAATCCCAGTCTATTACATCTGGTATGTCTTTCCAATTCATCCAGCAACACGGCTGAGTCTTAGACCTGTCTCGATCTGGCATGGGGTATTCTGCTGTACCGTCGTCTCCGGGGAGTATACGATTAACGTATGCCATTTTAGGCTTGTCTCCCGGTTGTATACCAGCATCAAAGTGTTTGTTTGAATATCTGCTACCCTTAACTGCGGTAGTATCAGTTTCATACTGGTCGAAGTTTTTGGTTACGCTTGCGGGTATACCAAAGTCGTCAGGGTCAAACTCCAAGTTTTTAAGCTTCTCGATTGTATTACTAAGGTCTTCATGTACGTCTTGTAGATCTCCGTCACGCAGTATGTGATTAAACAACCGCTCCATAAATTCCTTCGCCACCTTTGAATAGTCTGAGCGTTTGTACTCAAAGCCTACAATATCCAGATCATCTTTTACTTTGCCCTCTTTCCACCCTATCTGACCGGCGTACCGTTTCTTTTTGCCTGCTTGGAAGAAGCTTTCGTATAGCTTTTCAAACTCGATTTGGAAGAAATGCTCATCAGCATTTAGCTCTCGCAAGGCGAACTCATCATACCTGTTGTTTATTCTGCGCTCCATCTCGAAGCCAATGACTAGAACAGCAAACCATTTATTGAACTCCGAGTCTGACATTTCACCTCGTTTGTCTTCTACTCTGGACCTAAACTCATGAACGCTGTCAACTCCATGCTCATCAAGCACATGGTTTACTTTCTGCTGATCTTGTATTATGCTTTGGTCTATCTCGTCTACCTGTATCATTACAGAGTCTGTATCGCCGTATACAGATTGATAGCCCATGTCTTCTACAACCTCTTCAGTGAATTTTATGACTTCACGGCCTACAGCCGTTACAGCAGCTCCGACTTCTCGATCTTGCAGACGGAAGCGGTCCCAGCCCATTACTCCGTATAGAGTATTCATAACGACCTTCACCGCAGTTTGTTTGCGGTCGTAGATTGCGTATTGCTCTGAGTCAGGTGGGTATTGATCTCGTAGATCTTTGTACTGTTGCCGCTCCTCAAGCATTTCGTCAATAATTTCTACGACTACTGCGTCCTCGTCGTTATTAAAGCTAATCCCGTTTGGAGCAACAAGTTCACCATCTGGGTCTTTTGTCTCAGGACCAGCATTGATGGTCTTCATTGACATGGGATATAGAGACTTAAGGTCCAGTACTACAACGTCGTCCTTTACGCCTGTGATTGGGTCAAATACTTTCGCGCCTTCAAACTCTTCAGTTTCTACGTTTCCAGCACTAGGTACTGCCCACGTACCATTGACTGCGCGGAGTACCTTAATATCGACGGCCTTGCTAGCGTCAACAACTTCTGCTAGTCTGCCACCGACATAGTTTGCGATCTCCTCATAAAACTTGATTATGTCTTGTTTTTCTTCGAGTTCTACAGTGAGTTTAACATCCTTGAAGTTGTAATCCACAAGCTTTTGTGGGTCTTCTTTCCAAAGCACATGTAGATCTCGATTGTCTGTGATTTTCCCCGTACCCAATTCTTCTTGTGCCACATCTTCGAGCGAGTACGAGTCCAGTTCAGTGAACTGTAGGTTTTTATATGATCTAAGCAGGTCAATGACTGACATACCTTTAATCTTAGCACCGAACCAGCCATCATCATATGCTGAATTGAGTGTAGATAAGTCTTCTTTCTCTATGTCAATGTCGGTGTTTTCATCCTCAAGTACATCTAGTCTGTTGACTAAATACCGAGAGTCAAAGTCTTTGAAGTTCCATCCAGTAATTGCGTCAAAATCTCGTTTAATCACGTAATTCGCAAACGAACGAAGCATTCTGGCTTCGTCGGTGAACACCTTTACTTCTGCTGTCTCATGGTGTACATCTGGAAGCTCCGGGTGGTATAGCCAGACTATATAATCTTCTTTGTAGTTATCGTATGCTGTTATAGCTGTTACTTCACGTTGTGCTTTCTCTTGGTCTGGGAAGCCTTCTGAGTCATCAACCTCAATGTCAGCGAAGCACACACGGCTACGCGCACTGAAATCAGAGTGTTCTATATTGTCGAATTTAATTTCTGTAGGCTCAGGGGTAGCATGTTGCTCTGGTATTCTTATAGCCCCTTCTATTCCGTTATCTATCATTACTCGGTTGGGCCAGAGTATGTCTGCTTCGTGGTGAGTGTACCCACTCCTAACCTTAGGCACATCCGCAGGTATTCTAGTAACCACTTTTACCATGTGGTCGCCCTGTATATTTTCGTAACCCTTCTCACATCTAACCACTATGTCCTGGTTCTTTATATCAGAGTTAAACTCCTCAAACGGGACATAGAAGTAAGGCTGTTCTTCTGTGTTTGTAAGGTGTACTCTAGTGCCTCCGGCTGTTCTGCCAAGCAAGTGTATTACTCCGTTTGGTCCATTCTCATACTCAACAGTGTAATCTCTCTTTTTAAGATCTACATTAATCATTCAGACTTACCCAACTTTCTACTTATTGAGCAACTAATTGAGTTTATGAACCTTTCACTGAATTCTTCTGAGAGTATTACTTGGTATTCTATATTAGATGTCTCTTCTCTGAAAAACTCGTGTATTGAAAAGTTGTGATAGGATATAGATTTCCGTCTAACTTCACTAACAGCGGTAAAATCTAGTAAGTGCTCAGTCAAACACCATACAAATAGGTTTTTAATTGATATAGAGGTACTGGTAAATGAACACTTACCAACACGTTCGTCGTAGTGACCTTCAGAGTCATATAGACCACTAATTAAGTATATAGCTTCTTCAGTTGTAAGCTCATCGACCCACTCAGTCCAGGTCCCAGACATGTATTTATCCATTTCTAGTGTTAACTCTTTACTCACCTTTGTTGCGTAGTACATGTTATCTGTGGTTCCTTCTGTTATTGAACTTCTATCTAAATTAGTAAATTCACATAACCTGTTACAGTACATCTCTTTAAACGATTCATCTGCGGTACTTAATTGTATTTTGTGCTGGCCTTTCTCTGTAATTACAGATCCATCTCCAATTAAAACCCCTATGACATAAGCCTTGCTAGGACTCATTTCGTCTATACCATCAAAAGTTATTTTAGTACCTCTGCTGTTGTGTTCTATTCCAGCCTTTGTTAGCCACTCGTTCCACCCGCCATTTCTTTGAAACCAACTGCCTGATGGGCAGTCAAATTCTAAATTGCTTCTCCAGTTATTGTATTCATTTCTGCTAATTCTTTCGCCTGGAGTTTCAGAGTTACACTGCCTCATAACCTCCAGTACGTCTTCTTCGTCATATTTACCTCCTTTTGTGCTATGATTTTGTTCAGAAGCACCTATGTTTAAATTACTTGGATTATATCTCCCGTTACCCTCTTTGTCGTTTCTGAATGAGTCTAGTCCCATAGTTAAGCCACCTTGTCAGTGAAACGTTTCTACTCGTATACGTATATGTGTCACATACGTATAAATGTTTGTCCGTATGCTACTACCCGCTGTGTTATCTGTTTTCGACATAAGTGCTTGGCATTAGTTCACTTAGAGTATGATATTTTATTTCCCAGTTCCAAGATGAAACCTGCTCAGGATCTCTACGATAATCTGGGTCTGCTACTGATATGTACTCTATTTCTGCTGGATTCCAGTTATAGTGGTCTGATAGACCGCGTATAACCTGAAGACAGTGGCCGCAGACCAGACTGTGGTCGTTTTTAGTTGTTGCTACTACGATCTTTTTCAAATTTGAATCGGTCAGTATGGCCTCAGACTGTATATCTGCAACTAGATTGAACATGGCAAGTTGCTCAGCATGGACCTTGTACTCCATGCCTGATATATTTATGTTAATGCCTCCATACAGTTCCGTGTGTATATCTGTGTCTGATGCGTAATTAGTCTCAGAGCATCTAAACTCTACTACGGCTATTGCTCCGACACCGTATTCCGAATACGTGTCTACTCCGTTACTTGCTAGCTCGGCTGCCATTTGAGCAAGCATATCATCGTGATCATTGATCTCGTATCTTGTGTTAATTCTTCGGTGAAGCATTGTGTATGAGTGAGTTTATTGTATTCTACGTACAATAATTATGTGTTTTGTGGGTTTAATAGTTTTGGTTACTGTGCTAATGTCCGACTGAGTGCTCATGTGTTTAATTATATATTCTCGTTGTTATGGCTTCCGTCGTATTGGTTATAGACTGTAGCTCTTGCTAGGACAAAGTGTCCTATTCCCATGTCTTTTTCAAGGAATGATGGCATACCTACTGTGAGTCCCCCTTCACCTTTTCCTTTATATCCAGAATCCCACACGGCGGTTGATAGATCCAAGCCTGTTCTAATTACCCTGCTTCTAGGGATTACAAAGCCTATATGATCGTCTGGGACCGAAATAATCTCGTTGTAAGCTACTACGTAAGGACCTGGGTAAAGTTTATAGAATGGATTGTCCATTTCTATTACTTCACCATCTTCGTAGTTGTTTGTTTCGTCGTCATCTACTGGGTAAATCTTGTGACCCATCACATCATCGTCAACTACTCGAAGATTACCTGTTTTGAGTGGAGCCTCTGTTCGTGAGCTTTTCTTGTAATTACCGTCTTTCATAACGGCTTTCCCAGACAACTCGTGTAATTTATCTACAGTAAGCTCTACTCCATGAGTCTCCACTCTATCTGGGTCTAGTTCGCCTGGGCCTTTTGGCTCTACGTACTGCTGTGTAAATTCTCCTGATTTGAACATGTTAACTCATTCCTCCTCACCTTTTTCTACTTTTTCCATGATTGGTGCTTCTCCACAGCCACACATTACGGTGGGCGTTAATGTTTGCTTGTAATGAACTAGCACTCTGTGATCACAGTCTGGACATTCAAGTACTTGGGACTTACTTTCTGTCATTTGTCTCCTTGTTCCTCGTTATTAGCTAGCGGGGCTAGCCTTTCACTGTGCTCCTCCAGTATGTGGCCTACCATCCATGCTTTAGCAAGTTCTGGCTTGTCGTATGACTCTGTTCTGTCACAATACGAGCAGTCGGCAGTAGCTTTTATCGTGCTTACCAGACCTGGAGTTATGTCTTTACTTCCGGTGTTGTCCTGTTCGTCTGTCATATCACTTCAAGCTCGCCTTTGGAGTCGAACCAAAGAAATACCCTTGCGAGTTAGAACTTTATTGGTTCCAAACTTGTGTCATGCTGGCAGTTGTTAGACAAGTGACGTTTTACATCATCATCAGAGTCAAGATCATATTTTTCTGCTAGTTCAGATAAGCTCATCCCATTTTTAAACTTTCGCTTCATCCAGCCACATTGAGAGTAAGTTATCTCTCCCACATGGTCGTGCTTGCAGTTATACTCTATGTGCTTTTCAATTTCCGAGACTGAGTATATACCAAAGAGATCATATATCTCCATGAGTTCCATTCCTCTGTGGTCTAGCTCTCTGAGCAAGGAACACATATCGTAGTTCACTTGCTTAGATGGTTCGTTGTTTAATATACTTAAGATTCTATTCACCAACCTAATCCTGTCTGCTTTTCTTCTGTAATATGGCTCCAGTTTTGATGAGTTCACGGTATGCTCTTGTTGAGCCATCTTAGGCTCCAGTTTCTAGTCTGGGTGCGATTATATACACTACTTGAGCGTCACCAGCCTCGTCTAGTGTTATGTCAAACCTTACTGGGTTATCTTCTTTTACGTGGATTGTTACTGCCTCTCCTTCTGTGAATATTGTTTTTATGTCTTTTAGGTAGTCTATGCTGATGCTGGTGGAGTGATCTCCTAGTCCATCCTCTACAGATGGGTCATGGTTGTGGAACTCCTTCTTAAAGTTACCTTCCGTTTTATCACTGCTTGATACTCTAAGTGTTTGATCGTATGTAGTGAAGTCAATGCCTCTTCCAGCGTCAGAAGTCATTGTATCGGCACGTTGTACTGTCTTTTTAAGCTCGGAACCTCCAACCCTCACTTGGCTCTTGTGGCTAAGTGGGTCCACATCAGGAATTGCTGGCACGCTATCTGCATCCAGAGTGGGTATCTCAAACTGGAGATCTTCATCAACTACATGTAGACGCATCATGTGGGCTCCCCCAGACGTTACGGGCCATATCACTTCAACATCACTGGTGCTTTTGACTGTGGACAGACAGTCAAGCATTCTATCATACTCTATCCCGATTTCTACTTTGTCAGTGTTATTTAGCTCAAGACTGTTGAGTGCTTGGCCCCTAATTCTGGCAATACACATGCCTACGTTCGCTGGGTCATTAACTTTGCTGTACACATTACCTTCAGTGAATGTAAGCCTGCCTTCGTCTCTGAATGACGACACAGCATCAATGAAGGTTTCTAAGTATGATGTTGTACAGG
>GL982571.1:35374-37294 GCA_000220375.1 Candidatus Nanosalina sp. J07AB43
AACAAGCCCTCTCCCAATATTCACAGATAACTGGTGCGGTTCAGTTCCCTGGCTAAGGAATGTATCAGCTATACTTGAGCCACTTACTCGTATATTATTATCAAATCCTTCTAGTCCAGATGCAATATTTACCGAGAGTTGGTGTGGGTCTGTACCTTCACTAAGGAATGAGTCTGCTATTGAATCTCCTCTGATCCTAATATTATCTGACCCATCGCTTTCTAACCCAGATCCAATATTCACTTCAAGGTTATCTGCGTTAGTAGTTATGAAAGAACCAGCACCTATGTTAAAAGTAGCAGAGCCGCCAAGTGCTACTTCACCGCCACCGACTAGACCACTACCAGATGCATACGTGAGTCTATCATTCTCAAGTGCAGTCTGTTCGATGTAATTCTGGGCGGCATTCCATATAGTCAGACCTCCAACTGAGTCTACTATGTCTTTATTATTAACGTTAAGCTTTTGAGTTAATCTAAGCTGAAGGTTCTTAATACCACCTGCTCCATCAGATTCACCATATGCTTTAAATATGTCATTCTGATCTATTCCAATACTTATTGATTGTTCAGAGTTTTCAGCTGCTGCATCAGCATTAATATTAGCCAGTCTTTGGGCACCTGCATCTGAAGTATATGTAACCGACTCGCCAGTGCGAAGGCCAAAGTTGTTAACTCTGTTATTATGTAAGTCAACAATTATAGGATCAGATGTAGCGTCAAAACCAATCTGTTCTACACCGTCTTGATCTACAATGCTTATATCGCCAGACACAATGTCGGCTAGGCCATCATTCCCGCCTCTAATGTCAAAGCTACCTTTTATCCTAGCTACTTTCTTCTGTATCCCACCTGCCCCATCAGCTTCAGCAGCTATTTCTAATATTGACTCTCCACCTATATCAAATTTATACTCTTGTGCAGTACCAGCTGCTGGACTATCGGTAACAGGTATATTTACAATTGTTTGAGAGCCTGCATCTTCAGGGTATAAGAACGATCTACCAAGAGGTAAGTTTACATCTCTGTCACCAAAACTATACACGTTGTCTCTATTAGCTGTAGACCCAGTACCTATGGCTACAGAATTTACACCGTTTGCTTCTGCACCATTACCTATAGCAGTTGAATCCTGAGCTGTAGCAATAGTGCCTCTACCAACTCCAGTTGCGCCATCTCCTGTTACATCAACACCAGTGCCAATAGATGTGGCATTGTCTGCTTCTACTGTTACACCTTGACCTACGACAGTAGTTGCAGCTCCATTTGCTTTAGTGCCCTGCCCAAATGCAGATGCACTTTGTTTTAATGCTTCAGTCCCTCTACCAACTGCAGTTGACTGGTTTCCATTTGCTGTAGCATCTTCACCAATTGCTACTGTATCGTTACCTCTTGCTTCTGATTTACGTCCAACTAGTACTACGTTTTCTCCATTAAAGCTGCTTCCAGCGTCATACCCTATTACGGTATTCCAATTAGACGGAGCTGTAGTCTCAGTGCCTATAGCGGTAGCGTCTTGACCTGTAGCCTCTGCTCCTTTACCATATGCGACAGTTCTACCATTGTTTGCTATTGCTCCTGTTCCAGTTGCTGTAGAGTCTGTCCCTGTAGCAACAACATTTCTACCAATACCTACAGTGTCTGGTAAAGTATCTGCATTGAGACCTATACTCACAGGGTCTTGAATTAGATCTCCAACTAGCTCTATGTCACCTCTAATTACTCTCCCACCGCCAAAGTAGGCAGTAGGTTGTTCCATTAGTCCCATAACATTGTATACAAACGGGAGTGGCATAAATGGTTTGGTGCCTCGCGCGCGTGCGCGTAGCATGTAGCTACTGTAGAGAGTAACTACTGTAGAAAGTAGTAGCAAATTTTTAGAGCTCTACTGCTATAGCTTAGCGACATGCTAAGATTAAAA
>GL982571.1:37344-42227 GCA_000220375.1 Candidatus Nanosalina sp. J07AB43
AAGCAGTATTGTCTTTGTTGTCTCCATGATTGTTGTTACTGCTACCCCCACGGGATGTGCCGGTACGGAACGACTCTAAGCCACCTTTTTCGCTTACATCATTGTTTCTATCAGTTTTATTACTTGAATCAGTATTGTCGCCGCTAGTGCTGCTAGTATTATTACCGCTACTGTTTGAGGACTTATTATCATTGTCTGTTTGATCAACGTCTGAGTTGAACTCGTCTAGTCCCATTGTGGATGATCGTAGACGAAAGCGTCATCATCTCCCTCCCAGTTCTCGTGGGGGTCTACTCCTTCCATACCGGGACACTTGCCTTCTTTGTAATAAGTACAGAATTTCTTACACATGTACTCTCCTTTCGGGTTCCGTGGCGGAGGTGTCCCTGTATTTACTGCGTTTAGCGTAGTAGTGATGCTATCCACAGCCTGCTCAAACAGATCTTCGTCGAACTCTATCCAGTACTCCTCGATGTGGTCATTCCGTTTTGAGTAATACAAAAGACAACCTATGTCTGCTCCGATTATTCCCATATAACCGTTTAACTGCATTAGGTTGTCTTCTTTAGGTACTGTTCTAGCGTGTCCGTTCTTACCGTAGTTATAATACTTGAACTCGCTTTTGGTCTTAATGTCTATTACAAATGGATCTGGAAAGCCTTTTATGGTCTCAGGGTCTAGGTTTATACCTGCTGGTAAAGCATTATTGAGTTGTTCTACAGACTCAAGCCCACGGATTACTATATCCGCGTGACCGTAGATGTAGTACTCATCGTTAATGTCGTAACTGACTGTTTCTTCAGTGCTTACATGCTCGTGCCCCAGATGTTCTATGAGCATATCTTGGATAAGCTCGTGGATCGCGTCTCCGTGAGCAAATGTCCAATTTGCGTCATTATCCAAGTCTGGAACATCTAGGTTCTCGTCTAGTTTGTGGACATATTTCAAATAGTTCTTCCGCTGACAACTATCTGAACTTGACAAGTGACCTCTAGTAGGGTCGGTATTGTGGTATGACCCGCTTTGTTCTTCACTCACTAGCTCAGAAAGCAACGAGTGTACTGGACCTTCTCGTGAGTCGTTGGGAGCGTGTACCTTATCTAAGTCATCTAATGGATCCTCGACGATCTCCTTTTCAAACTCAACCATGTGCTTTTATTGTATATGAGCCTTAATATGTTTTTGTATTACTGATTCAAGCAGTCCACTCGTCTACCTCCTCATCCACCTCTTCATTGTACTTTGCTTCAACTCTTGTTCCAGAATCGGATATTTCAAGTCTGAACAGCTCTTTACCTTCGCCAGCCTGTCTTGATCTGTGTGCGTTGATCTTACATGTAGTTTTTATCTCACTGCTGCTACTTTTCTCAGTTAGCCACAGCTCCTTGAACGCGAACTGGCTTTTGTCGCCAAACGGTACTTCACCAGTACTATCGCTTAGCTCAGACTTTGGCTGATTAGTTGTTACTATCAGCGCATTATTCATCTGGGCATATTTCTTCATCTGCCCGCTCATGAACTGAATCATCTGGAATACAGTGAATTGGTCTGCGTCGTCTTCTATACTGTATTCATCATAGGCCATGAGCGCAGGGAAGCCCAGAGAGTCTAGAATTACAACGTCATACCCACCTTTTAGAGTATTACTGTTTGTTGTGTTTTGCCCGAACGGGTTATCTGACAGTCTCGACTTTTTACCGCTGATGTATGCGTACAGATCATTAAAGTCTGGAATGTACACATAATCGGAGCCATCTAGACGTTCATTGTTACTAAGATTGCGCTCAGTATCAATGAATAACACGTCTTTGTTCTCCTGATTCAACGCTGACTCGGCAAGACTCACACAGAATTCTGTTTTACCACTCCCAGTCCCACCAAATACTTGAATGAGATCTGGGCCGCCACAGAATTCTATAACCTGCCGTATCAGATTGTTGTCTGTAGCTTCGACGCTACTACTTGTATTGTTGCTCTTTTCATCATTTCCGTCTAGGTTTATTTCTAGATCAGTCATTACTGAAACTCGTCCAATTCCTTGTTGTTACCAGAGTCTGACTCATCTAGTACATCTTCTGTCATAAAGTCTACCATGTACACATTTTCAACTCTGTACCCTCCTTTGGTTTTACTGCTTGATGGCTCTGTTTCAGAGTCTGTAATTACAAGAAACTTTATATCGTTCTTCTTTTCGTTGTACAGATTTAGTAGCCGCTCTGCCATGTCCGTGTTGCCTGTTATAAGGTTAACAGTTGGACCTGAGCGGAAGGTAGGGCCCTTCCGGGCTACTAAGCTGACTGCTTGTCCTACGTCTTCTCCGTTTAATGCTTGGTCCTTATCCTTTGGGTTAATCCACTTAGAAACCCAGGACGCCTTAGCATTCTTCATAGTCATGCGGTGAACTATGAAACCGGAGTCAAATTCTAGTTTATCTTTTACATTCTTGAGTGAATTTAACACACTCACCATTTCCTTCTTTTGTTCTTGCGTCGGCTGTCTATCCTCCCACTCTTCTTCCGTGAGAGGCATAATGTGCTTTGTATACACATCTAGATGTGGTTTTCTCACTTTTGAGGTTTCGTCTGTCATCCTCAAAGCTCCAGCCAGCTATGACACTGGATACAAACTGGAGCTGAACTAGGACTTTATTCTTCTAAGTCCCAGTATTTATCCATTACTTCATCTGGAATTTCTTCTCCACAACCCATATCATGCGTTCCAGAGAAGAAGCCGTCACTGTGTATAGGAATATCACAGTTAGGGCACTCTATGTCTGTTACTGGCATGTTTTAGAACCAGTCGCTAGGATCATCACCACCGTCAGACCCGCTATCATCATCAGCCGTTGCTTCTTCACTGTCACTCCCTGACCCGTCCGTGGTGGCTACTTCTTCATCGCCACTGTCTCCCATGTCTAGACCGCCAAGGTCTAGATCATCATCTTCTTCCCCACGCCCGTCAATCTCCTCTACATTCTCCTCGAACGTGTCAAGGATGTGCTCGCGGCTTGTTTCACCATCCAGATTGTTATTGGTGATCCGAACTAGGGTATCAAGCTGCTCGCCGCTACTCACCGAATGAAGCAAGTCGGCTTGCTGCTCTCCAATTGCGTTGAAGATCCGAAGTATGTCGCTATCCTCAACTTCAGGTTCGGAGCCACCGAGATCAAGGTCAGGGCTATCGTCAGTTGAGTTTGACGTTTCCGTGCTTGAGCCCTCGGTCTGTTGCTTTTGGGACTGTTCTTCAATGGAAGATCCTTGAAGTTGCTCCTCGAACTTGTCTGCGTACTTCTTCGCAACTTTCAGTGGGACTATGCCCTGTACTGGGTTGATGTTATAGTAAGTCTCCTCTTTGCCATCACTGTTCGATTGAGTGGTCTCCTCATATTGACCCACAACTAGGTAGTACTCATCAGTCTCGATTTTGTCGAGCAGGTCAAGAAGGTTCTGCTGGAACGCAAGCGAGAATAGCTCATCGCCGTGGAACATTCCTTGAGTCTTGGCAGAGTCACCAAGAGGCCAGCGGAAGGTTTGGAGGTCGGTATCAGGAGAGTGCATTAGAAGCACATCATAGGTATCCGAATCAGAATTGAACCTGAACCGTGGCTCTTCTCCCTTGAAGCCGTCGTTATTGACTGCTTCGTAAGCAATCTCCATCAACGTTTCCTTATCTACTTTTGAAGCGTTTTGACGGTTGTTGCGCTTTTTCTCATACTTTTCCTCGAACTCTGTACCTAGTATGTCACCAAGTTCTGACATTGTTAATTATCTCCGGCTTCTGGGTTTTGTTCGCTGCTCTGTTCACCTGTACCGCTTCCGTTTTCCATTTCTTGTTCTTCTAACATTTCAAGTGCTTTGGCTACTACCTCCTTCTTTGTTGGGTTCCATTTACTACTCTCTCTTATCCGTTGAATTGTCTCCATGCTAGATTCGGATACACTTACTGCTGGCATACCATACCCGATTTAACATAAACACCGAACGGTTATAATTGTTATGGTATACACCCATGATAAGTGAGATTAGCTGTGGTAATGGCATGAAGGAGGTGGCTTACCCTGCGCTGTGGCTGGTTCTTTACTGCTCATAACACATACTCTATTATTTTATTAGTCTAGTACGGATACTTGGCAGTTGAGACATATACTACCTTCTCTGTTTTCTTTGTGTCCGTACTCGATCTCGTAGCTGGAGAATGGAACGTCATGTAAGATATTCATCCTTCTACAGATTGTACATCTAGAGATGTCTAGATCGTAAGCCCGCTCTATGTGGGATATACAGTCTTTACAAGGCCTGCGACCTTTTCTAGTCGCCTCTTGAGGGCTCATTTGTTTTGCTTTATCAGCAGACTGTATTGCTCTCATTGTCCCGCAGGCAGTTTTGCGTTCGTCTCCAAACACTGTGTCTTTCTTTTCAGAATGTGGAATACTCCAGATTCTTTAAACGCCTTCACGTTTCGTGAAGTCCGTCGTATTGTTCTAGACTCATGGTTTACCCAAACTGATCAAGTGTTGCCGAGTTAGCTCCGGTACGGTTCTTAATCATGTCTACGAAGTCTGGGCTATCCTCACTTTCAGCATCCATGTTTTCATAACCTACACCTTTTCTGTTAAGCGCCTGAGCCCGCTCGATTGTAGTTGCGCTCCCAAGAAATGGATCTCCGATAATTTCCCGTGGGAGTGAATATAGCTTGATTGCTACTTCTGCAAGCTTAGGTGGGAATGGAGCAGGATGATCTGACTGAGTCTCAGGCTGTATATCCCAGACATTTTGGAGATATGACCTCATCGACTCAACGTCTACCGATGCCCACTCCTCAAATGCTTCATAAGTGGGCATGTTAATGTCTGAGTATATATCACTATTACGCTTTTCTTTCCA
>GL982571.1:42971-54382 GCA_000220375.1 Candidatus Nanosalina sp. J07AB43
TTCTCACCAGTAGAGAAGTCTCCGTTATCTAGTTTTGAATTAACCTCACACGAACTTTGTTTAAGACTAACTCCGTTTGAAACCCAGCCAAGCTTTTGATCTAGCCAAAGCATATAATCTCTGTTTGCCATTACCCATTTCATACGAGGAGACTTTGAACTTCTGTTAAGAAGAGTTGCGTCTCCCATCAAATGACCAATTAAGATTTGCTTTTGTTTATCGGATATATCGTTCTGAGAACATGGACTTTGAGCCCAATGCTTTGCGATATTTGTGTAGTGAGTATTACAAGACTCACATTCCACTATTCCATCTATTTCAGATGGACTAATACCAGCTTCTATTTGTGCTTCTGCAATTGAACCATAGTTGTATGTGTATGTTTTAACTGAAGGCGCTTTTTTACTTGATCCTATCAAGTCACGATTTACATCTCCATGTTTTTCATGTATATGCCTTATAATTTTCAGTTTTTCTTCTCCGCTCCATCTGTTACCCGTGTTGGATGGGCTATTGGTCTGTTCTGAAGTTTTAAACTCATCAAGACCCATCTATATCACCCTCGACCACATTTGCTTTATCATCTAGATGTTTGAAGAACTCTACCCAATTACGGGCTCCACTATCGCTCTTTTGACGCTTCCACTTCCAGTACTGGTCTTCTGGCACATTCTTGAGTACAATGTCTTTTGCCATTATTATGTTATAGTGTTACGGTTTAACAGTATTTAAATGTGACGGTATACCAGTCTACACACTACTACTGTAGTCAGTTCCTCAGTCTACTGTGTTTGATTTTTTCTACGGCTTTGTGGATCTCATGTTCTTCTCTGTCGTCGTATATTACTAGGTCGAATCCAGAGCTGAAGCCAGATTCAGGGCTACCAACTACTGTTACGATCTTGAACTCATTGTCTATTTGTTCGATTACTTCGTCGCTCTCTGTACTGAAATTGTATGTATTCATTTTCTTTTTAGTAGTACCAAGGATGTTCTCCTTTTTCTTCAGTTTTGCTCTTCACTCTCCTTCCGTCTTTGTTCCACTTAATACTTCCGAAATATACGTATTTAGGTCTTACTCCATAATTATAACAATCAGCACACAACCACATTACTTCTCCTTGCTGGCCAGATGTGCCTACACCAGGTTGGTTAAATTTTTGGTTTACTGGAGTTTGATCTTCAACCTTTAACATTGCCGCAGCTTCACTTGGAGCCTTTTGTGTACAACAAGTACACTCTATATCAGGCTCAAAGAACGTTTTCCAGTCAAGTGCTTTAGGTGTTTGTTGTTTCAGGTGGCTTCTGTATTCCTGTACTGTACTCCATTGAGGCTTTTGCGCTGTTTCAACTATATTCCCTCTTGGCATTGTATTATGCTTGCTTTGTATTTGTTTTAACTTCAGTATGCTGTTTAGTTCGTGCTTTAGGTTTTCCTACGTGATTCACGCGATCACACTCCGAAGATTTACCCCACATTTTTGCCGGTTTACTTATAAAGGGTAGCCGGTTTAGCGGTAACGTTTTCCGGTTAGATGGCTGCTTTTGGGAAGCACTGTTTTTTATACCGTGACGTATGGGGCTCAAACGCCCATCAACACGTCTGTCATATCTGAGATTGCTTTTACCAATCATCAGCCCATCCATCATCTTTTACTCCAAGATCTATATCGTCTGATCTTGACTTCACTTGCCGGTCTATGTGTGGGAGCCAGTCTGCATTCTCGTTGAACCACTCTCTGTATTCATCTGGCATGGATGTATCCTCAATATCTTCTTCCCACTCGGGATCATCTATTTCTAAACCTTTCTCGTATCTTTTGAGTGCTTCAGCCGGATTATCGCCTCTAACAATCGCTTTCCACTGTACTACCTCTGGGACAAACTTCTGGACTACGTGGGTTCTGATCCCTTCGTAATCCTTATCCCAATCAGCTACTGGCAGATACCATGCTGAAGCATCGTTGAAGAATACTGCTACCACTTTATTGAGCCTGTCTCGCTCTTCAGGGAACCAGTATTCTACAACCTTGTTTGTCAACCTGTCGTTATCTATTATTTCTATGTCTGATGCTATCTTGAAGTCTACGTCGTACAATGGAGGCTCGTGAGGTGTATCATCACTTACAAACGGCTCCTTGTCATAAGACGAGCACGCAGACTTGTTTATGTCATGCTCAGACAGCCAGCTAAACGAATCAGTAGATCTGGACTGTGAAGAGTCCGTTTGGTCGGCCTCCATTACTTTGCTCATTCTATTGTTCTTATTTTTACTCTGCTTATTTGCGTATCTCTTATACCCACGCCCGACATTATTTCTTCTTGGAGTCGTTTCTTTCTGTCTCTGGGTATGGTGTCCCAGTAACCTTTAGTCTTGTATAAGGTTATATGCGGGCTATTTGGGTAGTTAATACTTGTTTTAGCATGTCTATCCAGTTGATCTATCATGTGTTCTAACTCATCATGGAAGCCATGCTCTATGTCTAGCTGTACTACATACGGCTTATGTATATTCTCGTATACTGAAATTCTGTTTACTTGTATTTTTCTATTTCTGAATCTGTGGTTGTCTATTATATTCCTAACTCTGTCCATCCTGCCGTCCTTCACCGTGAAGCCCGGCACTAAAGTCATATGGGGTTTCTTTTTCTTGTAGAACTCTTCTGCTCCTGTAACCACCCAGAGGTAGTCTCTTAGTTGCTTGAGCTGTAGTTCGTTAGTTAATCTCCCCGAGACATATACTCGGTCCATTTACTAATACCTTGTACACATCTTACGTTTTCAGGGTTCATAAGTGATTCGGTGTACTCTACCGATCTGAGAAGCTGAATGAGCCGTTTGTGCTGTCTTTTACAGTGTTACCATCGAAGTACTCAGCTGCGTTTTCGATAGTGCGCTCTCTGTAATGTTGTCCCTCCTCACCCCACTTGCTCATCCCACTAGCCCACATTATGTCTGCTATGACTGATTTATCAAACTCGTGTTTCAGGAGCTTTAGCACAAACGCATACTCAAGTTCTGATCTTGAGTCATATCCATCAGCATCACCGTTCCAGTATTGTCTAAATGCGTTGTCCGTCTTAATCAGATGGTTTACTCTCGCCCACGTATCATCGCTTAACTCTGATGGAGTAGTGTCAACAGACTCCATATCAACACCAGTACAACCATTAGACGTGCTTTCTCCGCTTTGTGTGTCCAACTCGTCTCTGATTTCATCTGGTGTTTTGTCAATATCAGACTGAGTTATTACCCCTGCGTTTTCTCGGTTAGGTTGGTGGATAATACCACACAGTCTCCCAGTTTGGGACTTAATACCTCGTGTACCCGGTACTTTCATAACCCGAGCAGGGTCACTAACATCGTCTTGATCGAAGTTAATATGCTCAGGAGCTTGTGATTCTATTATGGTTGTGTACTTGCTATTCATCGCCTTTTGAGTCAAGTACTTACCAAGCAGATGTTGCTTGTTGTATAGCAGGTCTTCACTACACTCAAAGTCCACATTGAAGTGTAGATGTATGCCATTCTCAGACATTACTACAAGGGGCCACACTCCATATTGCTCGTTCATGTACTTTACTTCAGCAAGCGCATACTGATAAGCCCACCATACCTCTTCTTTAGTGGACCCGCCGTATGACTGCTTAGCAAGCTCAATGTCAAAGGACAGCTTTTTAATGGTGTCTATGTGTTCTGCTGCCCCACGCCCCGTCCGTGGAGTTTCACTTAGTGTATTAACACCTGCGTACACATGGTATCTCCACAGATCTGAATGTGTTTCACAGAACTCTCGGAACTCGTTGAAGGTTCTAGCGTGTACCCACTTTTGCTCTCCTGTATTCGCGTTAGCCTTTTTCTTATTTGGCACAGGGAAAGCACAAGTCTGTACAAAGCCATTTTGGTCGCTATACATCCAGCGATAGAACCGTTCGATAGCATCTTTTGAGTATGACGGAGCTGACTCCGACTTACTCATTTGCTGTATGAATGTTTGTTTATCAAGCGGGTCTATCATTGTCACGTAGGTCTCACCCTCCCTTCTCCGTTCATGGCTTGTACTGGAGTACTTTCTGATTCTATCTTCTCCATTTCGCTCAATATGGCTAGAGCTTGTTTGAGTTCTTTTTTACTTTTGTATGTTTCTACCATTAATTCCTGTAACTCTGCGTATCCTCCATTATTATCTGCTATTTGGGATACGACCCGCTCGATCTCACGCAGATCGTTGTCTGCGTTTGTAGTTGAGTAGTCCTCAATAAACTTTAGTGTATGTTTGAACGACTTCATACACATAGACATTGCTTTATCTACGTGTTCTTGAGTTATGCGTCTAGAAACATACACGTCATGCTTATCATCGTAGCTCACAGCAGCGAAGCAAGCGGCTAGACGGTAAACCTTGTTCATCATACGGGTTTTGAACGGTCTGGCCTTACGTCTAACGTCAATTGTATAGCCATCTAGTATTTTATTCATCTTTGGACTAGGGTTAAGCGACACACCTTCCTCAAGATAGAAATACTCAAGATGGTTTTTAGCTGCTGCGTAGCTACTCTGACCCATACGGTACTGTTTTCCATGCTCCCACACGGACCCCTCGATGTACTTTAGTGTGTTTGCTAGTTTTTGTATGTCCTTATCAAGTTGCTTTGAAACTCGTTCATGTGAGTTAGGACTTCTCGGGATTTCGTTGTCCCGCATACGGTTTATCTCATCGTAGAAGTCTTCGCTCATAACTCGATAGAAGAACAGCGTCCGTGGGAGAAAGCCTTGCCGTATGAGTTCTAATTGCCCACTAGGTTCTGGGTCATATGTAGTACAGAATATGGACGTGTTAGACTCATATTCAAGCTTCCCACCAGATAACGTTTTGGCCACTCTACCAGATGGGTCCATTGCCATGTTAAGCACTTCTAGTATATCCGATGAATGTGTTTGCTCGGCAGACTTTAGCAATGTTTGGGCTTCAGTCCAGCCCATAAACCCACTACCTGATAGCTCGCCTTCACGCTGTTCTCCATTTTGTCTAACTGTTCCCATTATGCCTGCTGTGCTAGCTGTACCTTCTTGCTCAAATGGTATATCAGCTTCCCTAGCTACTTTTTCAATCATACTGAACACACTACCCTTGCCTGTGCCAGATGATTGAATGATAAATGGGTGAACTCTACAGCCAATCGGTTGTTTGTCTATCCGTAGATACACGTCTCTCAAGGCTTGGCCTACGAGAGACAATGCTCCCGATATATGTAGAGGGTCGTTGTTATACGACATATCCCTAGCATGACTCATGTATGTGGAGAAGAATTCATCTCCCCACAAACAATCATCTTTGCTTACCATTTATCCGGCTTGCTCTAGGTCTTCATTTTGGGGATCTGGTGTACTATATGCTTCATACGAGCTTAGGGTTCTCTGCATTGAAGTACCCGACTTGGTAGATATAAACAGCATACGGTGCGATTGTCTTTGCGAGTGGATCTGGCTTTTGGTTTTTTGAGTCATTATTTTGGCATTGGATTATTCAACAATCTGTTCAAGTTCGTCTACGCTTTCAGGTTCCATTTGCTCTATTTGCTCCTCCACAAGTTGTTTCATATCTTTGTCGTCTGCTATTGATATGAGCTTGAGTTTCTTGTGATACTTTTCGTCAATATACACCTGTTTTCCAGACATTCTTGTATTGTGGTCTCAACCCGAGTACTATTACTGGGTTTATGATAATAATAGGGACGGGTGTATATAAAACCCCCGATATACGGCAGTCTGAGCCGCTTTACCGCAAGAATAGAGCCGCCCGAACCTCAACAATTATTTGTACCGTACTTTAGTCTTCTATCGTGAAGTCGTCCTCAGTCTTTATATCTAGGTCGTCCCTATCCACATCCTCTCCCAGATCCGTCACTTCAGACTCTACCTCTTCCACATCTGTAGATGGGTCTATTCCATCTAACACTTGTTGTAGCTCTCTTTCTAATTCTTCTTGAGTTTTACCTTGTACTTCAGTGGCTTCTAGTACCCCTACACAGTATTTACGGGCTCTTTCAACTGATGCTTCAACAAGTGGATCTGGCATATCCTCAAACTTCAATACCCCTAAACTACTAGCGTCTAGCCCTAACTCACTCAATATGCTAGCGGTCCCAAAACGCTGTCCGGCTCTGCTCATCACACACTCATCTACTCTGGCTTCATCGGCAGAAAATAACCTACCATCTTGGTGGAACCATTCTATATTTCTGAATGGTCTGGGGCTTCCCATGATGCCTCTACTGACTAAGTAAAAGCTCTTTTCATCTGGATCATACACAATCTTTTCTTTTGTGAACGGGCGTATCATGCTAAGCCATCTGTAAACCTAGCATAAAAACCCATTGAATATCTTGGCACTATGAATGGCTGCTGTTATTATGCCAAGGTTCAATCTTGTACTATTTCCTACTAAACGGCTTTATTTTTATTGTAGTGTTAATGTGTTATCAGTCGTCTCCTAGTTTATTAGATATTGAGATGGCTTTCTTTTCGCCAATAGTACCAAAGAGCTTTATTAACCCTTCTTTACTCACATGGCCTCCTTCAATAAGCTTAGCTACGCTTTCTGCCCACTCCTCATGCGTATCTTTGTTCCCAGCTGATTTTCCTGCTTCATATGCTTGCTTCCACACAAACTCAGTAGAAGGGTTTTCTGACAAGACTTCCAAGTCCTTGTGAAAGCGGTTCATCGTAGCACCAAGTTCGCGGTACACGATTCTAGCGGTTCGCCCCCCTTGTTCATAGCCAACAACTACACCTTTCGTATTAGTCTCTTTGATTTTCACTAGCGCACCGATTGGGGTCTTATCAACCATTATTATCACTTTATCTGATTTAACTGCTATTATACCAAGATATAGTTTCACAGTCATCCGTGGTACACTTATATTGTACGTGTATCATATGCTCTCCAACTTTCTCACAACAGGGGCAGACATTATCTGGTCTTTCGTCCTGATCGTCTGGATCTGACTTAAAATCCTTTAGCCCCATGTATTGTGCTTACGACTTGAACGACATTAGCCCACCGCTCGGTTCGTCATCTTCGTCATCTGTATTTCTTGCTTTATCAGTATCTGGAATACCAGTAATATCTTTGTTGTTTTGAGTACTGGGCTTGTCAGGTGCTTGATTCATTGCTACCTGTCTAAACTGTGGAAACCAATCAGACTCTCGGAAGTCTAGTTGGTCTACTTTCACCATAGCCTCGTATGAAGTGGCAACATAGTTGCACTCCATACAAGCACATATGACGTTAAGCGCATCGTCTTCATTGGCTTCGGCTATTCGTAGGTATTCCACAGAATGTAGCCTGATAGTGGCTGGGATGCTTACTTCTTCTGTGTCAACGCTGTTTGCTACGTGGATACAATTATTATTTGAAGGGCTGTTGCTAGACCTTTTAGATCTAGAACGTGGGCCTTCTGTTTTGAATGATTCTAGTCCCATTTCGGGCTCAAGTCGCTGTCATGGTTGTCTGGCGCTATTACTTCTCCACAGTTCATACATTGTGAAAGACTGTACACTTGGTACTGAATATTTGGATTCATACAGCAAGAGCCAGTTGGAAGCTCTAACTGCTTTGTATCGTCTTCTGTCATGCTCTACACCGATTAACCTCCATCAGATGTATTATTTGTGTTTGTATCGGTAGTATTTGTCGCTTGCTCTTGTGATTCTAGGACTACTCCCGTATCGTTTTCACTTGAATCGGTTATGTTAGTTGTCTGGTCATCGAGCTGCTGCTGGACTCTGAATGTCGGAGTAATGGAGACGGTAAAGCCTCCGTCGCCCGATATGCCAGTGTAGTCGAAATACACGCTCATTGAGAGTGTTCTTGTAGCCTCTTCAAACGCAGGTAACTCTGGAGTGTCGGGTTGAGTCGAGACTAGAGTAAGTGGAAGTGAGCTGTTAAGCTCTTGGAGCGTGCTTGGAGCATCTGAATGAACCTGCCCTTCATAACTCACATCCTCCAAGATTGTATGCTCTATGATCTCACTTTTGCTTGCCCCACCTGCGTCACTAACACTTACTTCTAGACTCGTAAGTTTGAGGTTGGTGGCGTTCAGAGTCCCAGTATTAAGGATCTCCCACGACACTTCATGTGTGACTGGTTCTCCTTGATTATCAGAGTAGCTTTCAGCAGGCTCGAACGTATCACTAGGAGTCTGGATCTCCAGACCTATTGATCCTGCTGTAAAGTCTATACCCGATACTTGCGTATCAGATAGTGCAGCGTATGTCCCTACACTACCTAATGCGCCAGCCCCTCCCACGCCAGCTATTCCTATCAATACCTTTCTTCTCGAAAGGCCTGAATTCTTGTCTGTCATTTGCCATCTGACGGCTCATCCGTCAAGCCCAGCAGGGGAGTCGAACCCCTGGAGCACCGATCTGGGTGTTACTCTTCTTCCTCGTTTTGGCTAGCCAGATACAACTGCCACATCCCATCCATCAGCAGGAGTGTAAACGGGAGGACAACTAACGCCATCCACCCAACAGTTGAATCTGCCATGTTAACTATGTACCCTAGTACTGGTATATGGAATAGTACAATCCCAACTACCTCTGCTCTTACCACTGGCTCAGGGTCTCTCACGTCGTTGTTATCCCCTTTCGTGATGAAGCGTACACTGTCTGTTATATCCCCAGTTTTCTTCTCCACCACTCTGTGTGTAGTCGTCTGTCTAATGTCTCTAGCCTGGCTAAAGGTTATCACGTCACCTTCCTCTATCCGCTCGTCAACCTGACTAGTTGGAACATTATCGACGAACACTACTGAGCCGGTTGGGATTGCTGGTTCCATACTACCTGATAGCACTATGAACGAGTGGTCTGCTCCTACTATCCACGGAAACGCATGGACCACAAATAGTGCCAGTATACATAGGAGTACTGTGAACCCGAGGACTTTGATTACTCCTCGGACATTCACACTTGCTTATCCGCTGTTGTTGTTCTGCGGACTGTACGTGTTCACGAGCGTCGGGCCAGAGGCTGCTCTCTCCTGGCTGAACGTGAAGCCGACCTCGACGGTCATCTCGTCACCCATGATCTCGTTACCCGTATCGAAGGGCATGTGCCAGTCGTAGCCGAAGTTAAGGGTCGAGCCAGTTGGGAGCGCACTAGCTGGCTGAGTGTTGTCCGTAGTGTCTCCACTTTCAGCCAGCTGTCCAGCGAGCATGATGCAGCCCGGATCAACGGAGGTGCCGCTCGGAGCGTTGATCGTCTGGAAGTTAGAGTTCTGGTTGGCGTTGTACGTCTGAGTACTCTGGAAGGCCTGACCGACTACGTTAGCCAGAGTACGAGGCGCGAGGTACTCACTATCAATCCCAGCGGGCTGAGTGGAGAATGGAGTCCCTTCGGAGTTAGACCAGAACCCAGACGGAGCCGAGACGCCAGTAGCAGTAGTCTGCGTAGCAGGCGTGGAGCCGTCGTCGAAGAACTGGCTATCTGCGTTGTTGTCGTAGAACGGGATCAGGTAGATGTTCTCTGCCAACTCGCCATCCGTGTTGGTCTGAGACTGGTACTCGCCCTCTGACTGTGGGCCAGCGTTGGCTGCCGTCACATCGGAGTCTGCGGCCACTTCAGGCTCGTAGTTATCGGCATCAACGTCTTCCGCGACGTTGAGACACGCTCCCACGAACGCTGGATTGTTCGTCACTTCGAGCGTGAAGTTGATCGTACCGTAATCTCCCGGCTTCACGTCGGTAAAGTTGACGGTTGCTCCTGCGCCCTCCCCATCCAGAGTGACCAGACTGGTGTCTCCAGTAAGGTCTTCTCCGTTGTATGTGAGGTTGGTGGAGATTGTACCGTCAATTGCTCCTGCCGTGAACGTAGCAGATTGACCTTCGGTGTCAGTTAGTTGTGCGACTGTTCCTAGCCCCCCGATACCGGCAGCGGCTCCAATGGAGCCAATGCCAGCGAGAGCTTGCCGCCGTGACAGGTTTGAGAGCCTGCTAGAGCTGTCTTCGCTCATTATCTTTATGCGGTAGTCCGCTAGCCTTCCCCGTATAGGGAAGCTCCGCCGAAGAATCGAACTCCGGCCATACCAATCAGAGCTGCTTCAACAGCCATCACACTTCGTATTCTCTAAGTCTTATCATTTCCCCATCTACACTATCTTTAACAGCTCTTAGGAGCTTTTTAAGCACATATGACTCACTTCTATCATTGTGCTCGGCTACCTTTTCTATCCATGTTGCTAATTCATCATCCACATACACACTCTTTTGCTTTTTCACATCTTCCTTTTCTATATGTTCAAATTCATCAGATATTTCTTGAAGCGCTTGAACCCTAGTTTGGTCAACGTCTCCAATCTCTATGATCTTGACACAGTCTTCTTTGACGGCTGCCACATCTACTCGAATCGAGTTGCCGTCAAGCTCTACAACATCGACTAGTGCATTGATGAAGTCAGTAGGTATTACTGCTTCTACCATCACGTCCCAGCCGTCTCTAGTCAGTGACTTTCCAGCGCTCAGCTTTAGATCAAAATGCTGTTCGCCTTCATAGCCTACCCTAAACTCATCTTCGTTAAAGATGAAGTCGTAATAGGTATTGACCTCGTTATGCTTTTTGAGCGTGCGCCCGATGCCGAGGCTAGTCTCTTCAATCATTGGAGTCGTCATCTCCGTCCAATTCTTCTTCTATTGCCTCACATCCTCGACGGATTGCTTCAGATGCTAGGCCCGATTTAGTCCCATTATACTTATCAGCTAAGTCATCAAGCACTTGTGCCGCTCCGTCATCTATTCTAATCCTTTTCATGTATTTAAGTCCACTCCTTGGCCCCTATATTGGCGATATTCGGGAGTTTTCCCATATATACCCCATGTATTGGACGGGTAATAAATGTAACGAAAAAGCAAACCTAACAGCCACTGGATACTCCATGCTTGTAGTATCCTAGTATATTGTCGGTACATTTATGAACCTTGTATGCGTACCTGCTAGCGTAGCATGGAAATACAAGATCTGAAAACACAGCTAGAAAACGAGCTGTTAGATCAAGAGGATGTAACAGCCGTAGGCATCGGACATGATGAAGATGGCAACGAAGTAGTTGTGATAAACGTAGATTATGGCAAGACTAACAGTGTTGCTATTCCTAGTAACATCGACAGTTCAAATGTCGAGATTAGGGAGACTGGTAAGTTCCACGCAGAGGTAGTCCGTGGGCAGCAGCCACAGGAGATTGATAGAAAGGCTAAACACAGGCCAGTACCTATGGGTGTATCTGTAGGACACTTTAACATTACTGCTGGTACTTCTGGCTTCATCGTGACTGATGGGAACTCTGAGTACGTCTGCAGCAATAACCACGTATATGCTGACATAAATAATGCTTCTGAAGGAGACAGTATCGTACA
>GL982571.1:54402-55540 GCA_000220375.1 Candidatus Nanosalina sp. J07AB43
CCCGTATAGGGAAGCTCTGCCGAAGAATCGAACTCCGGCCATACCAATCAGAGCTGCTTTAGTCATCTTCCTGCTCGCCTATTAGCTCTAGGTACTCGTTCATGTGTGTTATATCGTCGTCTGCGGATTCTTTAACTTCTCTAAGTATTTTAGCAATAAAGTAAGATTCGCTTCTATCATTAAAATCTGAAGCATCTTCAATCCAACTGGCAAGTTCTTCATCTGTGTATAGGGACTTCTGCCTTTTGTCGTCACTACCAGAAGAATCTTCGCTCATGCTTCATAACACCATACCGTATTTCGTGACACAATATGTCATTGTACCCCACGGTATATAAAGTTACCGGGACAGAAACTCCAGCCACGGCTTCGCTTCTACATCCTTTAGGCTTGTAGTATATTGTCGGTACATTTATGAACCTTGTATGCGTACCTGCTAGCGTAGCATGGAAATACAAGATCTGAAAACACAGCTAGAAAACGAGCTGTTAGATCAAGAGGATGTAACAGCCGTAGGCATCGGACATGATGAAGATGGCAACGAAGTAGTTGTCATAAACGTAGATTATGGCAAGACTAACAGTGTTGCTATTCCTAGTAACATCGACAGTTCAAATGTCGAGATTAGGGAGACTGGTAAGTTCCACGCAGAGGTAGTCCGTGGGCAGCAGCCACAGGAGATTGATAGAAAGGCTAAACACAGGCCAGTACCTATGGGTGTATCTGTAGGACACTTTAACATTACTGCTGGTACTTCTGGCTTCATCGTGGCTGATGGGAACTCTGAGTACGTCTGCAGCAATAACCACGTATATGCTGACATAAATAATGCTTCTGAAGGAGACAGTATCGTACAGCCTGGCCCCACCGACGGAGGGTCTACTCCTGAGGACGTATCTGCAAAGCTTGCCGGTTATGTCCCTATTGAAAACGGGACTAAGCTCGACTTTGCGTGGGCAAGCTATAATGTAGAACACACTATAAACATCCCAGGAGTAGGAACTCCTCAGGGGACACCTATCAGCCCTAACGTAGGGGATACACTGATCAAAGGTGGCAGAACTACCGGAGTCACTGAAGGTCAAGTTGAGCAGATTGGTGTTAAAGTCACTGTAGGATATGGAGACGGAAACTCCTA
>GL982571.1:55560-58386 GCA_000220375.1 Candidatus Nanosalina sp. J07AB43
AGCAGTCGACTGGACCTATAAAATTAATTACGACGCTTTACTATTTGTCTGACCAGTAGCGTTGACTTCTGCAGTGGAGTCAGGTGAAGGTGATGTGTCACTACCTCCATCGGATGGATTCATCCATTCTGGAGTATCATTTGACTCGTTTGTCTCATTAGTAGTGTTGTCTACTTCATCACCGCTCTGCCCCACGTCGGATGTGTTGTCTCCTGTAACATTATCACCATTCTCTTGCTCAGGTGTTGTATTGTTAGCGGGTGGAGGCTCAGGGTTCTGTACTTCCGGTGAGTCATCAATTAATGCTGAAGATATAAATAAGGCGGAAGCACCCACAATCAATGAAAGAAAGAATACTAGCTTCTTATTTCCCATACTTAGCTCGCGCCTGTATTGGACGTACTAGTATCTCCGTCTCCTTCGCTTGCGGTATTAGACTGCGACGTTTCGTTATTTACCGTAACGTCGAAGGACGTTTCTGAGTGGATGATTGCTGGATGATCTGAAGCGTTATCCCGTAGAACGTTGTAAGGGATTCCTGCTCCGCCAGCGTAACCATCGAAGGACGGGTAGCCATCCTCTCCGTTCATTACTATTGCCGAGTTGCCTTCGTCAATGTCGGAAGCAAGCATCTCCGAACCTTCTGGCATCGCGCGGGTAGCAGCATCAGCTAGTTCTTCTAGCGTGGCCTCAGAGCCAGGATCGTATCTCCGGTATGGAGCATTGTCGAAGATGTACTCCAACTGGCTACGGTTAGGACGTTGTAGCTCTACCGTGTAGCGAAGCTCCACTTCGGTAGTGGCACTTTCACCATCTGTTTCTTGGTCAAACGGAGAGGCTGGGTACGGCTTGGTTGAGGCTGCTGCTCCGTAGTACCCTGCGTTTTGCGACGGGAAGTTATTCTGAAGCGTCAGATCTAGGTTGTTACTGGCTTGACCGGCACTCCCCATCGAAGTACCATCTAAGTATGATTCTTCAGACGCTGGCCCGTAGCTATTCCAGTCCGCGCCGGGGTAGTCTGGGGCTCCATTAGGATCTGCGATGGATAGGGGACGGCCTAGCCGGGACTCGAAGTTATCAAGCTCCAGCGTACCTGTAGTACCCATTTGCTCTGGGCTGAGCCACGGGGTAGCCCTGTAGATTGGATACCAGTCTCCACCGGCAACTCGTGCTTCTACGAGCCAGAAGACCTTACCAACCGTCTCATCAAAGTTAGCCCAGTTAACGTCGAAGTCTGGACTAATTGTTACTTGAGTAATGTCTCCACGGTCATTAGATACCGTAGCATCATTACTTTGGATTGATAGCCCGGACTGTGCTCCAACTGTTTGAGTAGCTGTGAATGCTCCCGCACTGATTACTCCAAGGGAGCCAACTGCCTTAACGAACGTTCTTCGTTCCATGTTTATCACTCAGTAGTCTGCTAGCCAGCGGGCTAAAGCCCGCAATACCTGTCTTAGGAGTCGAACCTAAGTTCTCCAAACAGGCCACATGTGTAACTAAGCATTACACACGTAAGACGGACGTAAAGGGATTTGAACCCTTGATCTAGTGGTTAGAAGCCACTCGCCTTATCCGGGCTAGGCTATACGTCCAGATGGGTGAACGAGGATTTGAACCTCGGCTCTCCGCCTTGTAAGGGCGGCGTCTTAACCGCTAGACTACTCACCCTAGGGGAGTGTGGATAGTGGGTACACTCGGACCCAGACAATCGTGTGACACTCTGACTACCACTACCAACGGTAGTTCGTGACTAGCCTGACCCAACTTGCCACAGTTGGGTTCTCGATATTTGTAACGCTCCTCTTGGGGAGCAGTGGGCCTGCTCGGATTTGAACCGAGAGTCGACTCGTTATGAGCGAGTTGCCTTGACCGTTTGGCCACAGGCCCAAGAATGAGGTTGTTCATAGAACTATTCTTTGATGACGGATAGACGTTCCTTGAATTTACGAGCGCAGTCGCTCGACAAGCTCCTGAAGCGGCTCCTCGTTGTCGTCCTGCTCCATCTGAGCAACTGCGACGAGGAACTCACCCACGAGGTTGTGTCTGTCAGTACCGAGCTGCTGCTGGATGAAGCGGGCAGCATCGAACTGCCGCTTGGCTTCCTCCGGGTCATCGAACTCTTTGGAGTCCGGGTGCTCCGGGTTCTCGAACTGGTAGTAGGTCGTTCGCGTCTTGCCGCCACTCGTGCTGTTGTTGTCTCCGCTGAATGAATCGACGCCCATTGTTCTAGTTTGAGTTGACCACAGTTGATTTATACAGTAGCTGTGTCTGACCACTGGACTCACTTGTTTTATAAAAAGGAGCGGTAGTCATACTCCATATAACAGAAGAGGGAATTGAACCCCTGACACTCTGACCAAGTGCTCCTACCCGGTTGACAACCGGCTTCTGTTTGTAGAACTTACGAGTTACTTCTTTGATTTGGCACAGGGCTTCATCAATGGAAGCCCATAAGCAGCTCTCGCGCCTGGAGTTTTGGCTGAGGGGCAACTCAGTAAGTTCTGTACATCTCATTGTTGCCTTGGACTTTGGCCCAAGCTCGCTCCGATACGAGTTCAGAGTCATATTTGGGTCTGGTTTAGCGATCTTTAGCTCAGCCTGACTCCAATGCTCACTCAGGTCTCGAACCTGAAACGGGCCGAATCTACATGAGCTGTTAGTCATTGTCTTCGTCCCCACAATGAGCTTGATCTTCTTCGTAAGCGTCCATTAGATGGACTAGCGCTTCGTCATTAGTCATGGAGTTACTCTCCGCTTTTATCCTCTTGAACCTCAAGAACTGAGATTGGTTTAGATCACAGCGGAGATTTTTTGCCATATTGT
>GL982571.1:58406-60430 GCA_000220375.1 Candidatus Nanosalina sp. J07AB43
GCTGTTGCTTTATTGTTATTGTTACTGCCCACGGCGGGGTCTGTGCGCCTTCCGTTGCTGCGAACATTAATCTCTACCTTTAACTCTACCTTATCTAGTCTCTTACAGCAGTCCCGTGGAGATACCTCTTTACTCTAGAGTGTAGTAGAGTATAAGTAGTAACCTTTATAACCCTCTATATTAATACGCGCACGCGACACGCGCCCGCACGCACGTAGTAGGGTTTTGCTCGTATTCTAAGCAATAGTACTGACATTAATTGTTCGCAGAACTTCACTTTTTGATGCTTATTTATGATCTGCTCTGCTCCTTGCCTGCTTAGCCATTTCTATGTATACGTTTGCTGATGACTTTTCAATGAACTCTGCTAGCTCGTCATAGCCCATATCTTCAGCTATTTGCTTGACACCTCGCATGTCAAACATATTTATCATGCCGCTTCTTCTTATGGCTTCTTGCTGATGAAGCACTTCTTCTGGATATTCACTCATTGCTTACAATGATTCTGTGTACTTAGCGCACGTTGCTCAGACCTTTCCGATGACATCTGTTGAGTCTTTATCAAGTGCTGTTCTGAGTATGGTTTTGAACTCTACTCTGCTAAGCACTTTCTGGAACTGTTCACTGGATAATTCGTACTTGTATAGTGGACGTATGCTGTCTAGCTCGATGTTGAACTCCGCATTATTACTTATTATGTCTGATTCCTCGATTCCATTTTTTTGCCTATCAAGTGTTTCTACACCCTGAAAGCACCCCTTTTTTATCGAGTGCTCATACACTCTTGATGTTAAGCTTGAACCTTCCTCTACTTGCCCTACGTACCAGAACACTCTTCCGTCCGATGATCTAGTACATTTTAGGACATATACGAAGGCATCAGCGTTTTTATCGTAATCTGGATGTGTCTTTACCAGATTTGACCAGTACTTGTAGCTTTTACCGCTGTTATTGTTTCTTCTTTCGTTTGCGTTTCTGTACGCTATTTGCTTGTCTGTTACTTCTATTCCTAGACTTATGAGCCCGTTTACAAATGAGCCATCTCCATACTTCTTTGAGACTGTACCAGCGGAAAAGGTACAGTGCTCATCTACTTTTGACTTTGTCACTGGCTTATCCAGTTTTGCTAGCTCATTTGAGGCTTCGTTTTTACTAGGAGCACTTCTCATGTTTTGCTTTAGTGAGAGATGCTCCTTTACGCCATTAAATGTCTTGTCCGTGTACTCCTTTATGGTTGTATGGTGTATACCGTTGTTTTCTCTTCTTAGATCTGCTAATGTGAAGCTTTCACCGCACTTTTCTGCTGTTTCAAGAAACATTCTGTATATTTCTGCTTCAGTTAATTTGTTATCCTCGGCTTCTCTACTTTGATCTCCTGATGAGAATTGTTCTAATCCCATGCGTCAATATACCAAACCTATATAAATAAACTTTTTGTTTTCACTAGTTTATTGATTCTGTATTTTTACAGTTGGGGAACCAAGAACACCCGTAAAATTCTTCACCATTCGAGTTCTCTCGGATCACCATAGTATTGCCACACTCTTCGCACTTTTTGACGTTACCTTGTTGCTTAGCGAGCTTGTTGATCTTCTTTTTCAAGTTCTTTTTCCAAGTTTGTATTCTGTTAGTACGTCTTTCTTTGAGTACTGGACGGCCACTATCCGTATGTAGCACTACTGTTCTGATAGCGTCTGAACCTCTACTACGTGCTTCTCCAGTGCGCTTATCAAGCGATGAATAGACACGTAGCGTGAATGTGTCGTCTTTTGACTTAGCCTCGTATATCAGTTCTCCTGACCACGGGTAGTCTTTTCTTTCAAAGTCCACGTCGGTTTCTGAAAGAGCCTGTTCAAACTCTTCTTGGATAATGTCTGAGTATTTTCGGTTACTCATAGTATAGTACGGTGTACTTGATCTTCACTGTCTTCTGTTTTGTTTTTTAGCTCATCTAACGTACCGTGTACTTCTAAGCGATTCTTGTTGTGTAATCCGATATTTTCTGAATTTACTACCTCGTATTT
>GL982571.1:60450-65833 GCA_000220375.1 Candidatus Nanosalina sp. J07AB43
TTACAACTTGTACTATAGTCAGTAAGCTGTGTGAACTTTACGTGATAGATCATCCATGCTGTTTGTAGTTTGTATAGGTCCAATTTCTATCTCGACCACAGATTTGATCTGGTAATCACCAGTACTGAAGTCTTCAGGAACCCAATTGATTCTCGATACTGTACACTCATCGTACACGATGTTAAACTTCTTTGTTTGACTTTCTTCTATATCTTGTCTTACTAACCGTAATGGTTCTGTCTCCTTTAGTATTACGTTTGCTTTGAACGTGAAAGTTCTTGGTTCTGTATAATTGAATCTTCTTGAAGCCATGCTGTTGCTTTATTGTTATTGTTACTGCCCACGGCGGGGTCTGTGCGCCTTCCGTTGCTGCGAACATTAATCTCTACCTTTAACTCTACCTTATCTAGTCTCTTACAGCAGTTCCGTGGGAGATACCTCTTTACTCTAGAGTGTAGTAGAGTATAAGTAGTAACCTTTATAACCCTCTACATTAATACGCGCACGCGACACGCGCCCGCACGCACGTAGTAGGGTTTTGCTCGTATTCTAAGCAATAGTACTGACATTAATTGTTCGCAGAACTTCACTTTTTGATGCTTATTTATGATCTGCTCTGCTCCTTGCCTGCTTAGCCATTTCTATGTATACGTTTGCTGATGACTTTTCAATGAACTCTGCCAGCTCGTCATAGCCCATATCTTCAGCTTTTCGCTTAACAGCTCCTTTATCAAACATGTTTACTATCCCGCTTTTCCTTATGGCTTCTTGCTGATGAAGCACTTCTTCTGGATATTCACTCATTGCTTACAATGATTCTGTGTTTTTACAGTTGGGATACCAAGAACAACCATAAAATTCTTCACCATTCGAGTTCTCTCGGATCACCATAGTATTGCCACACTCTTCGCACTTTTTGACGTTACCTTGTTGCTTAGCGAGCTTGTTGATCTTCTTTTTCAAGTTCTTTTTCCAAGTTTGTATTCTGTTAGTACGTTTTTCTTTGAGTACTGGACGGCCACTATCCGTATGTAGCACTACTGTTCTGATAGCGTCTGAACCTCTACTACGTGCTTCTCCAGTGCGCTTATCAAGCGATGAATAGACACGTAGCGTGAATGTGTCGTCTTCTGACTTAGCCTCGTATATCAGTTCTCCTGACCACGGGTAGTCTTTTCTTTCAAAGTCCACGTCGGTTTCTGAAAGAGCCTGTTCAAACTCTTCTTGGATAATGTCTGAGTATTTTCGGTTACTCATAGTATAGTACGGTGTACTTGATCTTCACTGTCTTCTGTTTTGTTTTTTAGCTCATCTAACGTACCGTGTACTTCTAAGCGATTCTTGTTGTGTAATCCGATATTTTCTGAATTTACTACCTCGTATTTTGCTTCTACCTCGTCTCCAGCCATTACACAGTACAAACTACGTTTACTACCGTCAAGCGTCAAGACGTATACTGGCATTGTTTTGTGCTAGTTTTATGTCGTCTCGGACAAGCCCCGTTAAGGAGTCGAACCTTAAAAATCCAAGCGGGGTGTGGGCTATCCTTTTGTGTCTAGCTCTTCTAACTTGGAATCAATTGCTCTGTAAAGCTCAGTCTTCCAAGTGTCTGTTGCTTCGATTATCCGTTCATTGCCAACAGGTTTATACTCCTCTAAGTTCCAGCGAGTTACCTTTATTGGTTTATTATCTTCTGGCTCAACGTTACCAGTCACCTGTTGTATAGTAGTGAATACCATTACTGTTTCACCACTTTTCTTTGCGTTTGTGCCAGCACCGTACATGACTAGCTCACCCTCCTCAAAGCGGTCAGTACTGAATTGTTTTACCCACTTGTTGCCGAGAGCTTTGATCTGGGATTTTATGGCTCTTGGCGTTATTTGGAACTTATCGTAGAATGCCTCGTTTGCTGCAGATGGGGAGTTAACCGCTTTCTTAGGCTCGCTTTTGCTTCGTGTTGAAGTGGAATTGTTACCACCTGAGTTGCTCGACGAATCTTGCTGGAAATCTTCTAGTCCCATGTTTAGTCCTCAGGCCACGAGCTTTCTTCTAAGCCGATACGTAGCATGTTCTTCTTGAATATTCTATTGCCAAGCTCTTCTATGTTCACGAGATCGCCTTCTCTGAACTGGTTGTTGGCTTGAGCAATATCTCGCATGAAGGTAACATTACCGAAGTAGTTAATGTATACTGTGGTTTCTCCATCAGGCTTGTCGCCAATTCTGGACTCTACCTCGTCCATAACCTCTTGTTTAGTGTGGTATCCTACATCAAACATCACCATTTCTTTGTTTAGGCTACCAAGCTGGACTTTGTTTGAGCCCATACAGCTGACCACTCTGCCGTTCCATGCTGGCTTTGGATCGCTTTTCAAGCACTTGAGCAAGTAACGCTCTCCGTGGTTATACTTATCTTCCACAGTTATCATAGTAAACATTGGAAGATGTAGCTTAGCGTTATCAGACTCAAGTTGTATCGCACCAGTACACAGTTCTCGGAGATCTGATGGGGATACATCGCTTAGCGCGCCTTCACGCTTCATCGGTCTAGTTTCTATACTCACGTTACCGCTTCCGTAGTAATCAAGATCATCATCTACACCGCTGTCGTATTCTGAATCAGCACCGCCACCCGTATCGTGGGAGCTGCTTGATTCAGTCGTACTTGACGTACTATCTGATTCAGTTGATGATGAACTGTCTGTACTCGACGTGTCTTGTTGAAAGTCTTCTAATCCCATATTGTCTGGATCTACTGTGTCTTTGTTTAGTTCTTTGTGTAATGCTTCAACGTCTAGCGTGTTCGCTATGACGACTGAGCTTGCTTCTTCTTTTACTATATGGTGTAGTGAATCTCTACATTCTTTGTTTGTACAGAACCAAACATTGCCTAGCGGCGACAAGAAGTTAAGCCGGACCTTCTTATCACCACATCTTACGCATTGTGTAAGATGTTCTTCAGCGTATTGGTCATACTGTTCTTTCCAGTCAGTGTCTGGTTGATCTGTACCTGGATCTGTGCTCACACGTTGAGCATCCCGGTCTACTTCAAACCCTACAGCTAGTGGCTCTTGCTCATCTGATTCATCATCATCGTCTGTGGATGAATCACTGCTTGAGCTTGATGAGCTACTATCTGTTTGGAAGTCATCTAATCCCATGATTGTATTGTGTGCTTGTTTACTGTACTACCCTTAGACTCTGTTTTCATTGTTTCTTTGATGCCCACGCGGAGGAGTCGAACCTCCGCTACTCCAAGTGGGCGTGTTCCAATCTAGATTACCAGTGTTCTATGTCTGTATGCCCCTTCAACTCAGTATCTACATCGTCACTTTTCCTGAAGCGTTGAGTGTATGATTCTCCATGTATAGCTTTCATAGCATGTTCTGTGTCTTTGATAGACCAGTCATCTGTCATGCTATCAGCCATAGCCATCTTGACTACGTGTCTCACTTGGTGGAATGTGTTTACTACAACCTGAGTATCAGGTCCAACATCACTACCAAATCTGTCCTCTAACTCCGACATACACTCATCTTTCTCTACTTCTCCAGTGTCCAGCATAATGACTTCTCTTGGGACATTACCCAAAGTCATTTGCTGGGTAGACAAGCAAGATACAATACCTTCTGCGTCACCCAGCGTGTAGCGTGCTGCTGTATTGTACTCTGAGTCTTTAGTTATAATCGGGAATACAGGTAGTCTGTACTTGATTGAATCACTATTTACGCTTACGTGATCTTCTACAGTGTCTTCAAATTCACTATACGACTCGTACCCGTATGGGCCTGTGTTGTCTTCTGCTTGTTTTTGATCTTGAGACTCGTTTGAATCGTCTTCATTATTGTCTGACCCGCTACTACTCAAGTCTTCATCTATAAATTGCTCAAGCCCCATGAATTAACGATTACTCTTCTAGGTAATCCTGGATGAACTCTTCGACGTTCTCACGTAGTCTTTTTTCCTCATCTGGGTCAAGATCTACGTTGTGCTCATCTGTGTCAAGGATCTCGTTTGCTCTTTGGATGATTGCTTTATCACCGTTCCCGTCAGCACATAGTGCTGCCTCCATAGCCCAGTCAGGGCTACGGGCAATCATTCCAGTCCAGAAAGCCTCGTCAACAGTAACGTTCCCTAGTTGCTTTCGGGTTTTGATGGTCGTTTCCTCTTCTTCTTGCTCAGATTGTTGAAATTCTTCTAGTCCCATTAGCTTTCAACCTCAAAGTATCCGCTGACTGAACCGCTTCCTTCTACCTCTTGTTTTACGCGCTTTGCGGCCTCTATTGCTGATGATTTATTGAGACGCTGACTTTCCTTACCGTTATACGTAGCTAGTCTGGAGTCCCAACTGTCTACAACATCACCATTATCGAGAAGTCTTACTTTGTACTCCCACCAATTCTTATCATTTACTGTCTCGATTCTGTCACAGACACGGTATACATCAAAGTCTACCGTGTAGCTATGTTCTGGACTGTCTTTGCTAGTTTGTGTGTTGGGCATATTTTCTTCTAACTTTGTTGTTTCGCTTGGACCAGACCCAAGCTCATCAGGTGGCTAATGTATGCCACGACGTAAATAGTTAGGGGTATTGCTACATGGTTAGCGGTTTAGCTCAGTCCATGCCTCCACTAAGATCTTTAGTAAATCTTCACTTAGTACACACGTATTAAGCCAATGTTCATCTTCCTGTGGGAACTCAAACGGTGTACTTACCGTGTACTGATTTTCCTCTTCAATCCACGCATGTATTTGCTCTATTGAGTCAATGTCACGAGCAACTATTAAACTATACCATACCTCCGCTCCTCCTACGATGCCGCTTGTTACTTCTCTCATACTACCTGCATTTTCTCCATAGGCAAAGTAGCAGCTAGGGCAAGCGATGAACGTATACCACGTACCGCTACCTTTCTTAATGAAGCAGTTCATCTCGCCGCACCGTGGGCAAGGCCCTCCAAGTCCTTCTGTTCTTGACATTGTTAACTAGTAGTTTCTGTTTTAAGGTCTATTCTCACGCCATTCTCGAACTCTTTACGTTCTCCATTAACCTCTACATACCACTGTTTATCTAGTTGAAACACATCAACTGTTGATGGGAGTATCTTGTTCAGGGTTCTCTTTGTGAGTTTGGTTTTGTGATCTGCGTGTCTAAGCTTGAACTCTGTGTTGTTATACCGAATTGCTATAAGATTTTGGTGTAGATAGAAGTGTCTGTTACTGTTGTAGTCTATAACTGTTATTCTGTACGCTCCCTTATCTGTAATATTGATACAACCACACTCGTAATCTCTGCCTGGTTGGTGATATGACTCTTCACGTACTACTGCTCCTTTGTCGTATAGAGTTTCAAAGTCTTTTGGGTTGTAATCACTCATCTCTAA
>GL982571.1:65998-76236 GCA_000220375.1 Candidatus Nanosalina sp. J07AB43
CTAGCTTAATTGACTCACCATCTCCACCAATGTTTTCACACATGACTAAGCGATTCTCAGTTCTTGTTACGCCGACGTAGTATAGACGACGTTCTGCGTCTGTCATGCCATCTTTTTGGCATGTTATCTAGCACAGACTGGGTAGTCTCTGTGCTAAGTATTATCGTGTCTGCTTCTTGCCCCTTGCTTCCGTGGATTGTTTCTAATTCCACGCCTTCAGGGTCAAGGTGCTCGTTATCCATGCTCAGGTTGTTTCTTACTGCCATTTGACGGTAGTAGTTCATGTCATCAGTGACAAACTCTCTAGTCCACCGTCTTAGTGCGTGCTGATCTGTGGGCCTGTTGTATCTGGTAGCTTTGATTACGTGATTGGTTGCTACTTCGCTCTCTGCGGCAAACCTATCAACAAGCTTGCTTTTTGGAAGGCTGTCTTGAATGGCCGCTTTGGGTAATTCTTCAATCACCCGAGCGGCCTGAGATCCTGTCATTAGCCGCTTGTCGTTCTTGAGTGCTGCTAGCCCATCTCTAAGATTGAGTACCTCCTTCTTCCACGTTTTGAACCTGTCCTTGTATGGTATCCCTGCTTTGATCAGACTTTTACCGAACTCGCTCATCTGATACTTAGCACGGAACAGTATCATAGTATCGTCAGGGTTAATCAGATTGATGACTTCTTGAGGAGTTGGGTTCTTGAGTGGAACGAACTCACCGCCTTCATGGTGAGGTTTGATCTGCTTTTCCTGCCGCTCGTCTACCTTATCAATCACCATCTTAGCCAGCTCAAGTATGTCGTTAGGCATACGCCATGACTGGTCTAAGATGTATACACCCTCATCTTCCCAATAACCAGTCTTATCGTCCCACAGCTCAGGGATCTTGTTGTTGACGTTTCCTTCCATGTTAAGGAAGTATTCAGGCTTTGCTCCAGCCCACTCGTAGATGGTCTGGTCGTCGTCCCCGGCTAGGAATATACGGTCTACGTGACCGAATTGGTTGTCTAGGAATGCTTGCTGTAGTGGGTAAAGGTCCTGAACCTCGTCCACGAACAAGAACCTTGTATCTACTGTGTCTTCGTTGTTGACACACTCCAAGATAGCATCATCAAACTCCCAGATGCCCTTGTCGGATTTGTACTCGTCCCACTCCTCAGCCAACTCAACAAAGCGCTCGTCACTATGCTGCCATGCGCTACCGAGCGGGCATTTCTCGTAGTCTTCTGGGGGTTCGAGCTTTGACTTGAGCCAGCTAAGCACTTTGAAGAACACATGGCCTTGGTCGTCTGGCTCAGACAACATCTCACCATCATCATCGTCTCCGTTGTCGAACTGATACTCAAGCCCAACATCATTACAGAAGTTGTACTTGTCGTTAGCGTAGCGAATTTCTACAATATCTTTCGGCTTGAGGTTGTTAAATCTCATAGCCATCGAGTGGATTGTAGTAACCCGCTCATCAGCCTTACTTTTGGAAACGTCAGTAAGACTTACAAGCCTACGTTTGGCCTCGTCAGCAGCCGCCCGTGTGTAAGCGATGAGTAACATCTCCTCGGGATTACGCTGTTCAAACATACGCTGGAGTATGCCCGAGAAGTCATCTATGTTAGTGTTACCCACCATAGTAGTCGTTTTGCCAGTACCCGGTCCACCGAATATCTTTACTACTTCAGTGTCTTTGTTTGTGGCTTCTGTTGATGGTATGCTGTACCCGCCCGATACTTCTATCTGCTCATCACTATCAGACAAGAAATCGTTGACTCCATCAGAGCTGGGACTACCAGATTGATTTGGAGACGACGTTTTCTCCTCTTTTTGGAATTCTTCTAGACCCATGTTTCTAATTGTCCTCCATGAACGGCTCGATACAGTCTCTCCATTTTTGCTCAAACGTGCTTGTTCTGGTCATACTTGCTTGTACCTGTCCAACTACCCACCTGAAGTACTTGTCGTGTCCATGATTTGGATAGCCCATCTGGTAAAAGTAGATGTGTACCATCTCATGTACCACAGTAAGTTCTATAATGTATAGTGATTCACGTTGTACGAACTCTTCTGACACTCTTATGTAGTACGTACCACCTTCTCTTTTGTATGCTTTAGCTCGGTGCTTAGTCATCCTCGTGGACACTTCTATGAAAGCTATGTCCAGATCTATTGGGAACTTGCTTTTGTTGTCTTCTACCATTTGCTCTAGCTTTTCATTAAATTCGTGCTCACCATAGATTTTATCACTATGATGATTGTCTGTTTTGAAGTCTTCTAGTGACATAACACACATCTGGGCAACTATTGCCCGGAGTGACAGCTAGAGAATCGAACTCTAGAAATGCCAACCTGCCAGTCCCGACAGCACATTACTACAGACTAGTAATGTTTACGGGATTGTAACGGTTAAAACTTTGTATGTGTAAGTAATCAAAGATGTTCGCATAGGGGGCTTGCTGCTCTTGAGACATTAGAACGATTCACTTTCACAGAAATTATTTATATACGCTAGATCTTCGTTGCTCCATGTGCCGAATAGTTCTGCCATTTCTTGGTCGTATACGTAGAGCCACACGCTCACTGCGTTGTACTCATAGTCGTCTCTCGTCGGTTTTTTAGGGTAGCTTCCATAATATTTCTGTAGCTCGCTGCTCACTATTACATACATTGCTACGCCCATTATACTGCGAGCGAACGTAACGCTAGTCTTTATTGAGCTATACAGTTCTCCGTCTGACATTGTTATTTCTATGTCTTGCTTATCTACTAAGTGTGACAACCGCTCAGTTCTACGCTTCCATGCTTCGGTCTTATTGTATGCTGATAACTCTCTTGGCCAGTGGCTCTTAGTTACATCTTCATCTGCGTTGATGAAGTTAGCATTTTTAATATAAGGCGGACTGTTCTCTTTGTGCTTCATCATGTTGGTTTCTTGTTTACAATTTTTCTGCTTCAATATCGAATTCTTCTCGCAATACTCTCTGGCACAATTCTACTACTTCATCGGCTTCTTCAATGATAACACCATCAGATTCTACAAGCCTCTGTTTCATTCTCATCGTAGCAATAACGGAAGCTATTGCTTGGTCTTTGCTTACTGTGCCAGTACTGTCAGTTATATCTGGTTCGGCTTGGATAATGGAGTCGTATGCTTCAGAAAACCGCTGTGCTTCCTCTAGATTCGTGAGACCGAGTGAGTCTAGAGGGCAACTAACTCCATCTACTTTCCAATCTCCGTATGCGTATTTCTTGCTCATTCTTGCATAGTGTTGAATTCTTCTCCACAATGCTCACACAATGGAGTGGAGGAACGCTTGACTCTTGTTTTTGTATATTGTCTGTTCACCTGTGGACAGTTGTGAATGTAGTACTCGTGCCAAGGCATTGTTCTGTCTATAAGTTAACTTCCGGCTCCCAATATGAGCCTCTCTGAATGAGTCAGGCTTGGCGGTAGGCCACCAAGTTTGAGAAGATAGAACATCGTTCTATACTATTCGTTATCCTCCTCGATTACTTCTTCAATGCCTTCTAGTTCTACAGCGAAGGGGCCCTCAGTTTCTACTTTGTAGTCTTTACCTCGGAAAGTGATAAAGAAATACGACGCAGTGAACCAGACTCCGTTTGCGTATTGCTGTAGTACAAACCTTTCTTCGGTCTTTGCGAAGTGGGCTTCAAGCTCTTCATCCTCAGAGCTCAGCTCACAACCGTACTCTGTGACTTTAAAGGTTGGATCTTTGGCTTTAATCTCAGCCAACATCGACCGTGCTTCTTCGGCAGAGATCTGAGACGATCCCTGATATTGACTTATTATATCTTTATCCATAGGTCTTAACTCTTTTTTGTTATTGTACTAAGTTGTCTACTAACTTCCAGCTCCCGTTATGAGCTTCTCTGCTGTTAACAGGCTTAGCAGTAGGCTGCCAAGTTTAAAAAGTTTGTGATGCTTGTGAAACTTTACTTGTAATACCCGTCTAGTATTCTACGCTGTACGGTAGCATAGTCAGCTTCCGCACTAAAGTTAGTGCCACCGATTGTCTTGTAGAAGGCACGGCGCAAAGATATATCTTCGTTGAAGTTAGTCATGGTTTCTCCACCGTGGGAAGCAACTATAACCACTCGTTGAATCAGAGACGTAGCTAGCTCGGATTTCCTACAATTGAGCCTGTCCTTATGGATATATAAGTTGTCTTCTTTATCTTTCCACACGTCCTTGTGATTGGAGTAACCAGCCTTTACTGTTACCCGAACTCCAAGGTCATCTAGAGCCGATTCAATTATCTCAAGATGCTTGAGACGCCGCTTGCTGAGGTTATCACGAGCAATCTCACTCATCTCGAATTGTAGATCTTTTTGAATTATATCCTCAAAGTCTCGGATTGAGGAGCTATCGGTGTTAGAAGCATGACCCGAAGCAAGCGTTTTGAACGATTCTTGCTGGTTTGAGTCTAGAATTACGGCATCTCCACGGTCCATAGCCGCTTCGGCAGATTTGTTGTTTGCTTCAGCAAAGCCCACGTCGCGGCCTTCTACTTCTGATATTGTACGCATATCCCCTGAAACGTCTTTTAGCAAGGGTTTGTTCTTGACTGCTTCAAACACCTTAGGGGAGTCGGCGGCTCGCTCCACGAGCCATTCACGTTTTCTGCTGTTCAATTCGTCTTGTTCTTTTAGGTACTGAGTTGCTACTGCTTTGTATTCCTTTTTGATCTCGCCCCAATATGGGTCAGAATCTAGAATGTCGGTCCGATCTAGAGTTACATCCAAGTCAGCCTTACTGATAATACCGATGCTTACAGGCCCAAGGTTGAACCTGTTAACTAAAGCACCTTTGTTATACACTTCACTGGTTGATAGCACACCTGAACCAGGCTCGATGTAATATGCTAGCTCTGTGTCCTCGATCACATCCGGCTCTTCTCCGACTGTGGAGCCGTTCACGTACACATCTACGTTGTGGAACCAAGTAACGTAGCGTGCCAGCTTTTTGAATTCTGCTATGGTTCTGTTTACATCGTCTATTGCTTCGTAGTGGTCTACTGTAATGCTTAGCCCATCGTCTTGGGGTTTAGCATCAAGCATGACATACGACAGACCTTCTGTCTGTACGTTGTAAGTATCACCATCTACACTAACTATGGCGTCGTCTTCGGTCGCAGTACATTCTTCTAGATTGACTGTGGTAGCCTCGTTGTCAAGGTCGACTACCATGTAGTTCTCCTTCACACGCCATATGTTAGTGCCGAAGTTGAATATTTGGCCTCGTCCCATACGGAACTTACCGAACTCTTTGTCCGTAATGTCTGAGTCTTTAAGCCCGAACTGGCTGAAGTACTTTTGTACTTCTTGTTCGGTCATGCTATCTCCATCATCACTGATGGTACTACGATCTTCGGTCACATCAAGATGGAACTCAGTAGCGTTTGCGTCTACCGAGTTCATAAGCGCTTCGAGCCACGCTTTCTCGATTACACCGCTCTGTTTCCTCATCACATCATGTAGCAAGCCTTCAGTGGCTTGGAAGTTTTGTTTTGGCATTAGTAGCTTCTACAAAGGGTACAATTATTGTGCTCTCCGTCCAGTTCTTCACAAAGCGGGACACCGCACGTCTCGCATGATTCTCCCGTAAGCGTGTATGGTCCTATGTTCATTTCTTTTTGCCTTATAACTTCCGCGCTCTTCCGGGGCTCTCTGGTGGCTAACCAGGCTTGCTCGGAATATGAGCAAGATTAAATAATGTACGTGCTCAGATAAGTGCTTAGAAACTAGCGTCGAACCCGTTTGGGAATGGTTGATCTACGTGCTTCATAGCCGACTTAATTCTGCTCTTTTTGACTTCTAAGTCTGCCAGTTCTTTTTGTATGCTTTCCCACTCAGCATAGATAGAACTTTGAGACGAGCTAAGATCTAGTGCTGTGTCAGGCACGTTCCGTGGGTCTTGCTCCATATTGGATAAGGTATCACCGACTTCTCTTTGCCTTTCCATTAGGGTTGTCTTCGTTTCACAGTAATCCTGATACTCTTTGTGTATTACGTCTATTAAGTGTATCTCACAGAAGCTAGTTGACCTGAAACTCCCAGTCACAGCATTTGGACAGTTATCTGCTGAACATAACCATCCAGACCCCATGCTCATTAGACAATCTAAGCACATCACTTCAGATACTCCTGGATTTATCGGGTTATCACAGCAATTCACACACAGACCTAGATCATCTGCGTGGTCCCAGTCACCGAATTCTTTTGTCGGCTCTCTCTCAATTGGGTTGTAATCTCTTGAGTGTTTCATTCTTGTGGCTTCACGTTATCCGCAAGATTTTGTATCTCTTGAAGCATGTACTGTACATTTTCCATCTTCTGCTTCAAGTCCTCTTCCATCACTTCTCGTTCTTCATCTGGCAGATCTCCATCTTCAAGCTCATTTACTATCCGTTGAGCATCTAAGACTACACCACGCGCGTTATGTGCTTCGCTTTCTAGTCCCCCTAGACTGGCGTTAAGCTTCATTAAGTTAACTTCATCTGGGTCATCTGTATTTAGATTTATCCCTCTATTCTTTTCTGATGATGCTTCAGCGACTATTTCTCCGCCAAGGTCAACAATGGTCTCTCGGAAATGAGAATGCTCGTACTGATCTGCTTCAAGTTTGATTGTGTATATCATTGCTTTTTTGAGGCAGTTTTATAACTTGCTTAGGTTAAGTCCCACGGTGTGGACTCGAACCACACTCTAGCAGTACCTACGCGGGGCTCAGCGCTTATAAAAGATGGTGGTTACTTTTTTACGCTACGCTATTCTTGGAGATCCATGAGGAACTCCCTGACTGCCTCGGACTCCTCGTTGTGTAGCTCCCGCTCGACCGCTACCAAGAAGTCTCCCACGATCTGACGCCGGTTGACCTGAGAGTCTTGGACAGCGTTAGCTGCTTGGAAGTGGTTTCGCATCACTTCTTCACTTGCGTAGGTTGGCTCATTATCAGGATGGTCCGGGTTAGCCATCGTGATATGAGTCTGCTTCTGTACTGACTGGCTACTGTCTCTGTATTCTTCAAGTCCCATGTTTATGGCTCCATTGACTTCCGCCCTCGGTCACAGGGCTCTGTGACCCGCTGTGGAGCCACGCTTGCTGGTAAGCCAGCAAGATTGAAATATTTTGAGTATTCATCTTTTTACCGCTCTATTCTCTGTGTGTTTTACAGATGCTCTTCTATGTATTCGTCTCGGAATTGACGTATATCTTCTTTGGTCTCTTCTGATATTCTGATTCCATCAGCACCATCTTGTTCAATAGCTCTGTTCATCCGTTGTAGAATAGCCTTGTCTCCATTTCCCTCCGAGTGTATGGCGGCTTGATAAGCCCACTCTGGAGAAGTACAGATTAAATTATCCCAGAAGAAGGCTTCCATCTGTACGTTTTCTATCTTCTTTCTGGTTTTGATAGATTTGCTTTGTCCACTGCTATCCTGTTTAAAGTCTTCTAGTCCCATTATTCGTTACTGTATGAAATATTTGTTTGGCTTTGGTCTTTTTACTCCCAGTGCTGGTCGTATTTCAGGGTCTCGAAGTCTAAGTCCGTGAGTTCGGATGAACCATCTTCTCTTGTGTTGTAGTCCCAAGCACGGAGTGCCATGAACCACACACTCAAGAACTGCTGAGCTGTTGGAAGGTCAGCAGGAGCATGGTACTGGTAATCTGCCAGCTGGTCCTCCATGACTCCCATGATCTTCTCTAGTTGCTCCGGCTCGCACGAGAAGATGGTCTCGTGGAGCACCTGTGGGTCGGCGTCTAGCAACAAGTGTAGCTCGCCGTAATCAGTGAACAGTCTGTCTACTGCTTCTTCGGATTGGTCAGTATTGTCTGACATAATTTTAGTCCACTACTAACTTCCGGTCTCCAATATAGACCTCGCTGTTGGGTATCTCAACAGGCTCGCTGGTGGGCCAGCGAGTTTCTCGGTTTCTACAGTGTATGTAGACGCCACTCGTGTTGAGAGGTACGGTCGGCATACATATAAACGTTGCGTCTCGGTTTTTTCAGTCAAATATGTGTATAGATCTGTGTATTCTATATGCTATTCTCCATCGTTAATCAGTGTATCAAAGTAAGAATCGGGAATGTCCATAGTCATAAGGGCAAAAAGCATGGCTATGTCGTTTATATCCCCCTCAATTCTACCGTCTTCAAGATCTATGTCCATATCCTGTTGTCTCACCCGGTGTCTGATGTTCGAGGCTATGTGCTCCTTTGTAGATTCTTCTTGTTTTTGTTTCACCTCGTTATCAGTTGTTTCTTCTTCCGTTTCTTGATCTTTTTCCTCTTCGTCATCGTCGTCTAATTGAAAGTCTTTGAGTCCCATGTTTGCTACAACCCTATTATTTCAAGCAACTCTGAGTAGTGGCGCTGGATAGTACGCGGATTTACGTTTAGTTCGTATGCTATTACTGCTTGTCTATCAGGCTCAGTAAACATTAACGAAGCAGCATATAATGCTGCTGCGGCAACGGATCTTGCTCTTACTTTAGGATTAGGGTCACAGTAATATGCGTCTACCATAGCCAAAGCAGCGTCTGTTGGAGAACTGTAACCTGCTTGTTTGTCTACCACATGATCTGACTTTTTAACCTTTTTGGAAATCTTTCTGTACTTTGTTCTTCTTCGAGTCGATCTGAAATCGGTTGAATACGACTTCGGCTCTCCAAAGTCGTAATCCTGTACTTCTTGTCGGGCTTGCTTATGCTTGCTCTTCAGCGAGGTCATCGAACACTCCATCATGGAGAAAGTCGTCGTCTAGTATTACGCGCTCGACTTCTATGACTTCGTAGTGCCATTCTAATATCTGTTCATCTGTCAGTGCCTGTCTAACGGCTTCTTCCGGCGTCTCACAGAACACTTCTTTGGGTATCCACACATCCCGTGGTTCTTCCTCTTCTACTGGTAATTCTTCAGTGAGCAACACCATGTAGCGTGTCATAGTTTGTAGTTTCTAGTTTTAAGCCATCTCGGGCTAAGCCCTGTTCTGGAGTCGAACCAGAAAAAGCCGTCAGGGTGAGTTTAGATTGGAGGTCTTATACTGCTTTCTTTTTGTTCTTCATCAGAGCAATTACACACGTAATTAGTGAAGTCCTGATCTTCATCTTCGTCTTCGATGTAACATAGACAGTATCCGCATACCTTTGAGGCGGCAAATTCCCAGCCTTCCATCTCGACCATTTCTACTACTTTGTCGGCAAAGTAGCCTCGGACTCTGATTTGTCTTTCGACAACCATCGGTTCTCCGTCAGATCCAGCTGCGACAGTATAATGGTTAGTCATTTTTATCCTCGGAATACCTCGTGCTCGTCCTCAGGCCCATACACTTCTACGTTATCGAACTGGTAACTCTGGATCGTAAATGCTTCGAGTTGAGCCTCTACAACGTTAACTGCTAGTCTGTATGCCTGTGAGCTTGTTTCTGCTTGGACTCCTAGACCTATCTGATATTGGTTATCTCCAATCCGCTCTTTGTGTATTCCTCCTTGTATTACTTCTAGTATATCCTTACGGGAGTTTGTGCTGAAGTCTACTAAGACGTTGTAAGTGCTTGTCATGTTAGTCGTTAAGTTCGTTGTAGTACTGCCGCGCTTCTTCTCGTGCCTCTTGACGGACTGCGAATCGGTTCTCGTATGGTAGCACCTTGAACTTCTCCACTGTTTCTATGTCTTCTGGCCCTGTGAGTTCTCCCCACGGGGGCTCGTGTACCACAAGAAAGTACACAGCATCCTCATCGCTTACATTCTTGATCAACTTTACAGTATCTGTAATGTCATCTCCACTGCCGAACGTCTCAATTACTTTCAGTGCCTCTACGGTGTATGAAGTGGTATCAGGTTGTACTTTCATGTATGTTTTCTTTCTTTTAACTTCCAAGCATCAATATGCTTTCGCTGCCAAGTAAGACAGGCATACGCTAGGAAGCGCATGATTAAAACTGATAGTGCTTGGTGTTCTATCCTCTTGTTGGTGGCCCGTCTATATGCCTATTGTCCCATAAGTAGTGTCCGAACTGAGAATAGACTAACAACGATGCTAGAGGCTCAAGACAAACTCTGTGAATAGTACCCGTCATCTCATTATCTGCTTTAGGGTGAACACGTTGACCTAGATTATGGCAGTCCGTAACTATGAAGCCGTACTTTAGCAAGTTAAGGCTACCATGTAGGTCCTTCATCACTCTGTGTACGTTCTGGCTATACTGAGTTCCATCTTGGGATACTGGCTCGTG
>GL982571.1:76256-78075 GCA_000220375.1 Candidatus Nanosalina sp. J07AB43
GCTGCGACAGTATAATGGTTAGTCATTCTTATCCTCGGAATACCTCGTGCTCGTCTTCAGGCCCATACACTTCTACGTTATCGAACTGGTAACTCTGGATCGTAAATGCTTCGAGTTGAGCCTCTACAACGTTAACTGCTAGTCTGTATGCCTGTGAGCTTGTTTCTGCTTGGACTCCTAGACCTATCTGATATTGGTTATCTCCAATCCGCTCTTTGTGTATTCCTCCTTGTATTACTTCTAGTATATTCTTACGGGAGTTTGTGCTGAAGTCTACTAAGACGTTGTAAGTGCTTGTCATGTTAGTCGTTAAGTTCGTTGTAGTACTGCCGCGCTTCTTCTCGTGCTTCTTGACGGACTGCGAATCGGTTCTCGTATGGTAGCACCTTGAATTTCTCCACTGTTTCTATGTCTTCTGGCCCTGTGAGTTCTCCCAACGGGGGCTCGTGTACCACAAGAAAGTACACAGCATCCTCATCGCTTATGTTTTTGATCAACTTTACAGTATCTGTAATGTCATCTCCACTGCCGAACGTCTCAATTACTTTCAGTGCCTCTACGGTGTATGAAGTGGTATCAGGTTGTACTTTCATGTATGTTTTCTTTCTTTTAACTTCCGAGCATCAATATGCTCTCGCTGGGTTTAACAGGCTATAGGCTAGGAAGCCCATGATAAATGTCTAAGTTTTGGTTTAGCCATTAGCTCACAGGCATAATATCACCTTCCTCAAACTCCCAAGTAGAAGAAGACATTACACCTGTTCTGCTCAACTCACGGCACTTTTCTATTGCTTTCTCATATGCCTCCTTGAACGTTCCGGTAAAATAAAAAGATACTGTACCCATAGTCACGCTTTCTGGGATAAGATTGTGTTCGCCTAGATCATCATTCCAAGTAGCCAGATTAGCCGCTTTCATTCTTTGCTCAATACGAGGTGGATCTCTGGCATGTAGGAATATATTCCACTCGTGTTCTTCGATACGCTCTTCTTCAAGAAAATCTTCTCGTGGCTCTCCTTTGACGTATTTGCTTGACATCTGTTGCTTAGCACCTGTGTAAGTCGATGGTTACTGCGCTCATTACTTCTCCGCAATCTGTACAGCGTACTTTTGAAGCGTCTCGTTGCTCCCACACGAAAGGGTCTGGTGGACTATTCATTTGGGTGCCTTTGAGAAGACAAGAGTTATACCGGCCTCGTGCTCATATGAACTTGTCGGCTCAACTCCCACGGCTTCAAGTTCTTGTCTAATTTCTGCTTCTTCACCTTCTTCGATAGTCACTTTCATGTGGTCGATACTGTTCTCGCCAAGTTGGTCTATAATTTCTTGATACATTTTACTGGTCTAACTTCCGAACCTTAGCCGGTTCTCGGTGGGTGGGCTCCACGCCTGAGCCAAGTAGCTCAGGTTTAATAAATAGTAGTGAGTGTATTCGATGTGTTTACTCACTTACTCCATCAGGGAACGTACTCTTGTTGGTCGGTCTGCTCAACACCATCAATACTTTCGAGCCCCCTGATTGATAGGCTCAACTGTTCGGCTAGGTATAGTGCCAGTTGTTCCTCGGTGAAACCTTTGTCGTCTTCGACAAGTAAAGTAGCGTCGAAAACATCAACTTCTGGGTTCGATTCTGCGTTCGGTACGTTAAAGTTCAAGTCGACTTGAATCTCTTGTGACATTGTAGTGCTAGTCTTCTGCTGGAGTTATGTGTACTGGCTTGTCCTCACCATCTTGGTTATCTATGCCTACCAGTGCTCCACCAGCGTTACACTCTGGGTCTTGTGCTGGGTAAATGAGAGATCCATTCTCAAGAACTAGA
>GL982571.1:78095-86540 GCA_000220375.1 Candidatus Nanosalina sp. J07AB43
TCTGGTTCTGTGCCACACTTCGGACAACGTGCTCTGACATCTTTACCCATGTTAGTCTTTTGTTGGCTCCCTAAATCAGCGGAGCCGTACTGAAATAATAGTCTGGGTGCGTGTTACTCTTCTGGCTGTTCTACCTCGCCGTACTCGTATGTCACCTCTCCGATGCTGTCTCTGGCGAGAAAGATAAAGTCTATGCTGAGATGTTCTGTCTCTTCCATTCTGTAAACAGGGAAGCCCATAGACTTTCCGCTGAGGAGCAGATCTTTATCACTCGGCCTGAATGTCAGGACAAGCGTGTTGTCTTCCACCTTGGCAGATTTATCTCCTCCGTACTTCACCTGTATCTTGTCGTACTCTTCTCCTACTCTTCCGTCGTCTCTCAGATGGAAGCTGAAACCCTTGTTTCTTTTGGCTCCCATAGCGAGCCTGAAGGGTACTTGAACGTCGATAACGTCTCGACCTATCAGCGTGTCGCCTCCGAATACGACAGCGTCTAAGACTGTTTGTGGTTCTGTCATAGTGTTGACTCGCCTAAAATTGCGCGAGCCGTACTGAAAGAGCGGTTGTCCATCTATTCTATCTCATGCTCACTGAGCAGGCGTATCATGTTCTCGTAGTTGTTGCTTACCACTTGCCTAGAGTTGCCGAACACATCCTTTACATCCTCGTGAGTTCTCTTGACGTTGAACATCAGAGAGGCTGCGTAGTACGCTGATGCTGCGATGGTTTTGGGAGCTTTTCCTCCCACGTACCCAGTAAGGTACGCCGCATCTATCAGTGCGTGTCCGTAGTTCTCCGGCGTGGAGTAGAAGTCCACACTCGTTGGCCGAGGATCACCTAACGGGTTTTCCTCGACCCCTTGCCTGAACTGTCTGTGCGCCTTCTGTCTCGGGCTCCGGTTGATCTGTATTCTGTTTGTCATCTACAACTGTTTGCTATCTGTTATTCCGCCTACTATACAATCTTCGCGCACGCGCGCGTAACGCGCGAGGCACTATCTGCGTGTAGGTTTTTCATTCTATCAGTCGAACATCACATCTATCTCAGCGTACCCAGATTCTGGCTTGTTTTGTTTGACTGAGAAGCCAAAATGACTCCCAAAGGTTTCAGTAAAATACAACACCTCGTTTCTGGTGAGAAAGCCCTCAAGCCGCACCAACTTGATAAGAAATACAGATGGCTCATCATCAGACTCGAATGTTCTAAGAGTCCCAACTACAGATACGTTAGCGTTATCGACTAAGCAGTCCATTACATCGTGCTTCGTAGAGTCATCCTGGCTTTTGACTACAATATCCAGATCTCCAACCTGCTCCCGCACATCGCCTATGTTGGATGTTTCTACTCTTATGTCTTCTTTTACTGTCTTGTCGTTGTTGAGTGTACTGAATGTCATGCTATTGTCTTGTACTACTTCTGACTTCCACCCCTCCGTGGGGGCTCGCTGGGAGTAGTAACCAGGCATAGGGCTTGACCCCATGATAAATAATATCTCGTTTCGGTTCTAACCCTACTGTCTTTCGTCGTACAGTTGTTTCACGGCTTGCTCGGCTTCTTCAGCCAGTTTGATGGTGTCTCTACTGGCATCAGCATCTTGTAGAGCGTCTATTAGTTGAGCCGCATGGTGCTCAGCATCATCTAAAGCCTCGCGTTGTGTTCTCATTAGTCACCACTCGTGATCTGGATGATTGATACTGCCCCGCTTGTGTTCTTCTACTGAAACAACCTCTGTATGTCTTCGGCAATCTAGGGCCAGTTGTTCGGCTTGAGCAGTTGAGGTAGCCTCCACGGTGACGTGGCCAGGCATGTCTGACATAGTGCGGGTGTATACTCGGTACTTCTGTTCTTCATTATCATCCTCGCTACTAGGGCCTTCGAGGAACGTGTCTAGGTTTGCCATAGTGCTTGTGTTTCCTCGTTTAGTGTTAACCGGCTCCACCTCGGGGAGGTATGAGGTACTAGGAGCCATGTATAAATATATGTACTACAAATGTATTAGTTGTCTAGAATCTACTCTTCCAAATCCGACCTAAGATCTCTGTATGTGGTCTGAACTTCTATGTCGCTAAACTCCGTTAGGTCATCAACATCAAGATCAGCTCCATCTGTCTCATCGTATGCCTGAAGCATAACAGATAGGTGCTCGTTCATCTCTTCTGCGTCAACACGACCTAACGCTGCGACTGCTGCGAGTTGTTCTCGGGAGTTCATCATGTGTTCTCCTAATAACTCTCGCGGTCTACAATAGCCGCTCGGTGGAAGGAGTATGCCACGCCTAATGCTAAGCAGCACAGGCTTATAAATATGTTGAAGACGTTATAAGTCTTCTACCCGGTTATTCTCCGGTGAAGACAAGTTAGTCTTCGTCTCGGTAGTCCCAATACCCTCGCTTGCCGTGCCCGTCTAGTTCAGGGTCTTGCTCGTTGTTATCAACACTGTCGTCGTCTGAGTGATAGTAGTCCTCCGACCAGGTAGCGTTGTGTCTAGTCATCCTAGTTCTGTGGGTGCTCAACGTCTAGATTGTATGCCAGTTCGTCATTAACAGTGAAGTCTGGGCTCGGCTCGTCCCTATCATCTAATGGGGACTGGTTAAGCCGCTCTCCGGTATGCTTGTCGAACTCAGTCTCGTACTCGTTTGAATCCCTAAAGTCGTTCATGGTAGTATGTGTCACTAACTCCCGCCTCGGTGGCTCGCTGGAGACACGACCAGGCCTGCGGCTCACAGCCGCTAGGTTTAGTATAAAGGGGAAATGGGTTATTCGAGAAGCCCCTCGTGCGCTAAGTCCTCGATGGTATGAGAACTACACACAGGAACCTGCCGGTGCTTCTGTAGATCTATCTCCATCATAGCTACCTCGTTGCTATCAGACTCAGTCCCGCACACCCTACACGTCCGGGTAGAACTAGGCTTACTACCCGGAGGGAAGTATGTCCGCTCTCGTAGCTGTTCTAACTGCTGGGGCTGGTCCTCAAGCACTTCACGAGGGTCCGTATCTAGCTGGTCCTGGGCTCTGTTACAGAACCGTAGCCACGCCCGCTTAGTGGCACAGCGATATAGGATACGGAACTCTTTACTGGGGTGCTCGTCTAGCCTACGGAAGTCCTCTCGGTCCTCCAAGACGGCAGCATCGCCTACGTGAGTGTAGACATCTCCAACTTGGTCCTTCGCTACGAGCACATAGGGAGCACCGAAGTCTAGTTTAGTGTGCCAGTTGTAGCGGCCTCGGTTGAGGCTCTCCGTAGATGTCTGGCTGCCTGTGCCGCTGTTCGAGGAGGAACCCGAGGTGCCTCCCTGGAACTCTTCTAATCCCATGCTCGGCTCTCCGTGTCTATGGTAGTCATCTGTGGTCTATGAAGTTGCCTACCACCCTAGATATCAGTGATACTACTGACAAAAAAGGGGGTAGCCGGGCTACGTCACTCGTCGCTATCGTCGTCGTCGGCTAACTCCTCCGACAGTTCAGCGGCGCGCTCCTCGCTGAAGCCCAGCAACTCCAGCATAGGGGCCTCGTTGTTAGCGACGTAGGCCGTGAGGGCGGGAGTGGCGACAGCGAAGAAGTCGTGAATATCGCTACCGAGAGCGTCTCGGAGGTCGCCTCCCGAGCGCGCCAGTTCGTAGGCCGTAGGGTGGTCTCGGCTATTGAACTCCACGTAGGTAGTGCTCGGCTCGTCGGAGTCCGTCTCGTTGCTATCGTCCTGTGCGTCTGTGGCTTTGTAGGCGGCGAGTCGGTCATGGTAGTCACGAGTGCTGTCTGTCAACACTCAATTCGTTATACGACCGTCGAATTAATAAGTCTTTCGCTCTAGGATGCTTTTACACCTTAAATTGTTAATACCGCAAAACGTAAAATATTTTTGTTGCTCGCAAAAATTTTTTGCTTTTTTCGCAAAACGCGAATTTTATGAACTGGATAGCCGACCGGCTAACGGACCCCCCACTAAAATTCGGGTCCATGTTTTTGAAAATAATATCCCCCGTATATCAGGGATCTTACAGGGTCCGTACAGGTATATACACATGGAGATTAGCCGTAATATTTATATCATAGAGTCCCAATAGCCAGAACATGAAGTATTTGGAAATCCCAGATGAACTCCACGAGCAGGCAGAAGACGTAATGGAAGAACATGGATACAAGACATTCACTGAGTTCGTCAGAGAAGCAATAAGATTCAGAATAATGAGGCTTAAGGAGGATGGTAAAGAATGACTGTTATCCAAGGACAACGAGAGTCAATAGAGCAAGGATTACAAACTTGCTTACTTGAGATCTTAGACAAAATGTATGACAATACAGAGAAAGAACCTGTACGAGAAAAACAAGGCAGAAGCCAGTTAGAATCTTCAGGATACTATCAGATGGATGTAGCAGTACCAGATGACAATATAGCTATTGAGTGTAAGGGAGTTAAGAATAATATTAAAAGAGGGATAGGGCAATGTATAGCATATGAGACAGATGGATGGGCAGCATACGTATGCGTCCCAGATGATTATATTAATGAAGATATGCTTAGACGGTGTATGAGGGCTCAGATAGGGCTTATTGGGGTAACAACAGACTCACTTGACAAAGATCTTACTGAATTTTATGAAATTAATGTGTATCTACAAAATAGACACAGAATTCCAACAGATTATGAGGCTTCATCAGCAAAGAGAGGTTCAAATTCTATAGACCACACGATACAAGTCAATGAGATATTAGATATACTTCAAATTGAGGATATGGGAGATGTTAAAGAACTAAGAGAACATTTAATTAAAGCACAAAAGAGTGTCTCATTCGGAAAGGATATAAAGTGGAAAACACGAGAGACTGTAATAACAGATAGAAGCATATTGCCAGAAACCTAGTCACGGTCATCACCCGTCCGTGGGCTGGCATATAAAAACACAAACACAGATCTAAAATGAGCGAAACTACAAAAGTCATCGGGGTACACACAGAAGCAAAGCGTAAAGATGTATTTCATACGGACAAACAATGTTCATTTCTTACTGGAGAAGTTAGACCTTTGACAGATCACGAGATTGAATACCATGATCTAGATGAATGTAGTCAGTGTTCAGATGATGGAGAGTGGAGAGATGACAACGAGCAAGATAAATCATATTACAATGCTTTAGTTGAACAGGCAGCAATTAATGAAAGAGAATAAGACACAAGCCATACCAATGTTTAAATGATTGGAAATATAAGTATTAACTGTCCCGAAAGGGACCTCTGGGCATGGGCACACCTGCTATTGGAGCAATCCCCTGTTGCTCCATCATTTTTTGCTAAACACTAGCCCAATGGTATAAATGTAAACACAACTATGAGCAGCTAGAACAAGTAGAGATATGAACGTAGTAAAACACAACATACGGAAGAAAGCACCAAAGTTTACAGACAAACAACTGGATGAGGAGGAGTATTACTTCACTCTCAAAGGTAGCGACATTGATGTAAGATTACCTATGCTTCTTGAACGGTGGGGTTACAGATACCAAATGATCTCATCCAGAAAGCTTCACCCTTTAACAGCGGAGCCAGACTTTGGCTCGTGGAGACGAGTACCAGATGAGCACCCTGACATAAAAATAAATTAACTAAAGAATGGAAGCCAAAGCAATGTCAGTACCACATACACTACTGGAAAATAGATGGTAATGTGGAGTTCTTCATACATTACGAGCTTAGGCCGGATATATTCAAGCCTTCAGTAAGCCCACGGAGACTGAAGGAACACCTCGACCCCGTGTGGGATACTAAAGACAAGAAAAATGCTACATATTTGCTAGGGAAGGGAGACCCAGCAGTCAGCAATAGCATAAAGAGTAATCTCTCTATGAACAAGATCAAGTATCGCCAAACATTTTTATAATATAAGAGCAATATACAAATATGGAACGACCGATTGCTGATATGAGACCTGTAGGACCGTTCTTTGATCTCCCAATGTCAGGGAGCAAAAGTATGCACGTAAGGTCTCATCTAGACCAATCCGAAGCCCCTAGCGATGAAGTACTCTCTGATATTGTAGAAGGTCTAGAAAGTACTGACTACGACATTAGTGAAGAAGATGTATTTAGTGAGACTAGAGATGAAAATGGTGTAGTACACGTAGTTACTGGTGAAAATGATATTCCAGTAGCTGATGTGCAAGAGATCAGGAATGTGGTAGCAACGAATGTAGACTCTTCGGTCAACGAAGCATTCGTTAACTACCATTAAGAACGCAACTCAGTTTTATAATGCGTAGACCACTAGCAGATAAGAGACCTATAGGTCCATTTTTAGCTAGCAATAATGACAGTGTAGATTACATTGATACTAATGAAGTAGATTTTGATAATCGAGACTGGGAAAAACTAGAAGAGAATGATGTATCTGATCCATGTGTTCCTTATGTTCATATGTCACCTCCAATTGAGATTATTATACCTATGGAGCAGGCAAACCCAGTAGCACTGATAGATTATCCCGTATCTGATAAAGAGATATTTGAAATAGTATCAAATATAAACAGCAGAAATCAAGATCTGTTCATAGGAATACACGAGGCAGATAGCACCGACGCACAAAGGATAATGGAAGATGGTTATTCAAAAAGCAAACTAGGTGAAAATACAATCTCTAACAATATTGACTTCAGAGAAAATGGCATATATACATGGCATACTATCTGGGATCTACACAATACATATGGTGATATGGCAGGTGTAGTGACCACATCTACCAGAGACAATCTTGTGGCCTCAGACATGGCTGCTTCTGTTACTATGTCCCCAGAAACATACAAGAATAAATATAGTATGCCCTATAAACAATACATACAGTGCTTAAGAGAGTATGGGGCAACAGTCCCTATAGGCTTTGAAGAAGACATTATACAAGACATACCCCAGTCTATCTGAGTGGTTGCTACTCTCGCAGCGCATACTCAAGAGAAACGATTATAAGTGTTGGTTCTAGATTATACCTATGAGACGCCCACTTGCTGGAGAAAGAGGTTAAACGCCAAAGCAAATGAACATAACACAAATAGAAGAACGAGCTGGTTTGCTTACTGAAGTTGTAGAAATACTTCCAGTGAGTGAAACACAAGATCTGTACGGAGAACGTGGTAAACTAGTTTACATAAGACTCTCAGGCTCAGAGAAGATACCAAGAGCATTTAAGAGAACCAGAGCATTACAAAAGGCCGTAAGAACAGTTGGGACTATTAACATAGCTGTAGATTCAGTAAGCGATCTGTTTGATTTGGACAGAGAATCAATGCAGAGAGCATTTGATGTAGCAGACGTGAAAAACCAAAGAAAGGTTGAAGAAGAGCAATATTTTAATAGAATAATTCCAGATGCTATACAAGAAAGAACGGATATAGGTAGCGTAGAAGTAATACAATACGAGATACTAGTCAAAGTAGATTAACATAAAAAGACCATTCGCAACCAGCAACTACCATGTCAGACATTAGACCAAACGTAGAAGAAGTATTGGAGGTTAACGTAAAGTTAGAAACATCAGCAAGTACTGATGCCAGAGAAAGACTCACAGAAGCATTAGTGGACCAGATGCAGATTACCGTAGGTATAGTAACTATAGGTGGTGAAGTCACATCTGACACTAATGTACAGGTCTTAGTTAGAAACTCTCAAGCATTCATTAATGTCTCGTCAATAGAGGAAGCAGTTAATGAGGCGTTTGGCTCAGCATATAGCACCAGAGGAGTTAATCTATCTCTTAGTAAACGAAGAATAATGCGTGGGCGAAGCGGTGGGCCAATCATTAGTAGAAGTGATGAGACATTCAATATAAAGGCTCCGCTAAACAAGAATATAATAGTTGATGAAGGCAGCACGTTAACGGATGTAAGAGATGACAGAAATGAGCTGCAAAAGCGGTTAGACAGAATGCTCCCACTGTCTATAACCGACTCTTTGTCTCTTGCACACGAGAACAACGACGGCGAAATAGAGATGTTTGCTGTAGAGTTCAGAACTGACATGACTGATACCAGTTTAAGAATACTAAATCTCTTGAAAGATGAGCTTAGACAAACTGACACTTTCAACTTCAACACTAATGCCATGACAGTTAGCGCAATGGAGGCAGAGCTATGAGAAGACCATTTAGAGACAAGAGGCCTATAGGGCCAATTTCTCCAGATCTAGACTTTAGTGGTCCATTCGTAGAAAGCTCGATAAACATCCACTTTTACATGAACCAGGGTGTAGAAGAAAGTAAAGAGATAGCCATACTGGAAGCTGATATTGAAGATGGTATTGACAGCTATGAAGATCAAGAAAACGTAATGGGTCCAATTCTTAGGATTGATGCAGTTGTAGGTGATCGAGACTCTGTTACAGCAGACCTTATAATTAAAACTGACAGTAATCAGATAGCGCAATATCAACTAGACATAATTAAGGATAATGTAGAAGATAAAATAGGG
>GL982571.1:86560-88284 GCA_000220375.1 Candidatus Nanosalina sp. J07AB43
TTGTAGGCGGCGAAGTCGGTCATGGTAGTCACGAGTGCTGTCTGTCAACACTCAATTCGTTATACGACCGTCGAATTAATAAGTCTTTCGCTCTAGGATGCTTTTACACCTTAAATTGTTAATACCGCAAAACGTAAAATATTTTTGTTGCTCGCAAAAATTTTTTGCTTTTTTCGCAAAACGCGAATTTTACGAACTGGATAGCCGACCGGCTAACGGGTGGCCCCGGCAAATTTTGCCGGTAAATTTTATTTAATCCGGGGTCCGAGCCGGAGGAATTTAAGGGTATAGTGTGGGTAAAACCCGGAGAATACCCCTAACTATTTATTCTTCAGGCCCGTTAGCCAGAACATGAAGTACTTGGAAGTCCCAGATGAGCTTTATGAGCAAGCAAAAGACGTAATGGAGGAGCACGGCTACCAAACATTCACGGAGTTTGTCAGAGAATCAATTAGATTCAGGATCAGAGAATTGAATGATGAATGAGCACAGCAGAAACCTAGTCACGGTCATCACCCGTCCGTGGGCTGGCATATAAAAACACAAACACAGATCTAAAATGAGCGAAACTACAAAAGTCATCGGGGTACACACAGAAGCAAAGCGTAAAGATGTATTCCATACAGACAAACAATGTTCATTTCTTACTGGAGAAGTTAGACCTTTGACAGATCACGAGATTGAATACCATGATCTAGATGAATGTAGTCAGTGTTCAGATGATGGAGAGTGGAGAGGTGACAACGAGCAAGATAAATCATATTACAATGCTTTAGTTGAACAGGCAGCAATTAATGAAAGAGAATAAGACATAAGTCATACCAATGTTTAAATGATTGGAAATATAAGTATTAACTGTCCCGAAAGGGACCTCTGGGCATGGGCACACCTGCTATTGGAGCAATCCCCTGTTGCTCCATCATTTTTTGCTAAACACTAGCCCAATGGTATAAATGTAAACACAACATAGACTTATACAGTATGAGCGACATAGATCAAAGTAAAATAGAAATGTGGAGGGAAAAGGGACTAACCTTACGGAGTAGATTAAACGCTGACCCTCCACCAGTAGACAGAGATGACATACCCCAGAGCACATTACAAAATAAAATAGAAAGAGGAGATGTCATTCAAGAACTTAGACTTCGTTTCTACCCCAGTATTGGTTTAACAGAAAGAAAAAACGATTACTACGCTGGGAGTTTCAGAGGCAGCATCGACGAGTTTGAAGATAAAGCATACAGTATAGGTTACAGAAATAACCCCACGGCGTATGTGGAGATAATAGATGGGCTTGGTCCCGATGATGGCTCTTATGCTAGAATTGAAATAACGGAGTCTCAAGAGTTCCCATATCTTGGCTTTGATAGACCATTTGGCATAGTCACATGGTGGAACAGAGTCAAAGAGCAAAACCATCTTACTACATTTATTGATGAGGAGGAAGATCTGGTTCATATATTTGTACATAAAGAAGCATCTGCTTGGCTACAACCAATAAGACATGCTACCGTGTCAGAAGGTGATAATATTGGAGCAAAAGAATTCACACTTAGATGGGAAGACAATTACGAGCAGCTAGAACAAGTAGAGATATGAACGTAGTAAAACACAACATACGGAAGAAAGCACCAAAGTTTACAGACAAACAACTGGATGAGGAGGAGTATTACTTCACTCTCAAAGGTAGCGACATTGATGTAAGATTACCTATGCTCCTTCAA
>GL982571.1:88304-90296 GCA_000220375.1 Candidatus Nanosalina sp. J07AB43
AAAGCAGTAAGAATTATAGGACCTATGTTTAGTTCATCTTCAGATACATCAATGAATGAAAGCAGGCTAAAGCAAGACATTATTAATGCTGGAGGAATAAACCCTACACACAGTTATCTGGGTAGTAGTATTCTTATTATTGATTTTCTAACTATAGGAGACAACCCACAGAACGAGTTCTCAAGCAGTGTAGAAATGAATGAAAACCAACTCATTAAGAGTTGCCTGATCAGATTACCACATATAGACACAAGTAATAAAAGTGTATGGGATGATCTATCTGAAAGCATTGCGAAAGTAGTTGAGCTTGAAACTGATATAAACCCATATCCTGGGCTGATGAAAACTGAAAGAAGAATGGAAACATTTAATTATGGAGAAGGGGTAATTATAAGACCTAATGATGGATACAATAGCTCTGGCGGAGATGTACTGACACCTCATGTTGTGTTTGAGGCTATAGAATCAAACAACGGAACTTTATCTGTGCCTATGAGTTTTCAAGATCTTCTAAAAATAATTAAGGGGTTAAATATTATGTGGGATTCAAGCTATAGCACTCTTGAAACTGTAAAGAGTTCAGAAGTGATGTGAACAATGAGAAGACCATTCAAAGACAAGAGACCGATAGGACCGCTGTTTGGTCAAAGCTCTGCTGATACTATACAATCTAGATTAACATCTGGAGTGCGAGAAGATATAGGTTTTGAAGAGGGTGGGAGCGTTAAAGTGTATTTCCACTCTAGCACTAACATGGATGAGCTAAAGAATGGAGAAATTGCATTGTTTGTCACGTCTCCGCCATATAATGTAGACTATACTTATGGAAGCATAAACGATGCTAAACCGTATCGAGAGTATATGTCATTACTAGCTAAAGTATTTAGTGAAGCATACAATAAGCTAATGCCAGAAGGCCGTCTTTGCGTAAATGTGCCTACTATAGATAAAACAAATGCTGATGCTATGGGAGAGGGTAATATCCCAGTGGCATCTGACTTGACTAGTATGATGGTAGATGATCCATCGCTGGGAAATAAGTTCAGCACTCCAGAAATAAATGAGCTAAAGCGCACTACCGACTACTCGTTGTTTGATCATATAATATGGAATAAGGGCAGATTTGATACCGAAGTAAATCTAGGCAGTCTAGGTATTGGAAGACCATTTAGATTTGAGCATGATATTACTCACGAGTCTATACTAATCTTCCAAAAGCCAGGTATGCGGAATTTGAGTACTATAGATCAAGATAGACTAAATGCGTCTCGCCTGAATAAGGACTGGTGGACTTCAGGACCTGGATACGAGTTTGACACTAATGCTAAAAGCAATCTTTGGAATATAAGACCATCTAACAAGATAGAAGTTAATGGAGAGAAGGTTCCCACGTTCCCAGAGGAACTCCCACGGCGACTAATTCAGGGATACTCCTTTGTCGGAGATATAGTAGTTGATCCGTTTGCTGGTGTGGGTACTACGTTGAAAGTGGCTAAGGACCTTGACCGGCTTTCCGTGGGGTATGAGTTAAGAGAAGATTTGAGGCCAGAAATAGAAAAAAGAGTGGGAGAGAGCGTATAGAGAACACAAAGCTTAATAACCGATATGATAAAGTATAATCATGCAGAGACCCTTTGCCGATAAGAGACCAGCTGGACCATTCTTTAGTCAGTCTGATAATTTTAGAGAGCAGCTTCTTGGTGGGGATAACAGTAGCACTCTTAATGGAGGTGACGAATTATATATAGAAATAGTAGGCGATACTAGTACCGAAACACTACAAGCACTGGATGACGTTGTACTTGATGCCCTCATTGACTTTGTAGAATTGGAACCAAGAGGGGATATAACTGGCGAAAGATTTAGCATGGGTATGTCGTCTAGAAGGGACGATAGAGTAGACGTAACTGGAGTGTATATGATAGTACTTGAGGTGTTTGACCAAGATGTGACAGTCAATCAAGTAGAAACCTTCCTTAACCAGGAGCTACG
>GL982571.1:90316-91964 GCA_000220375.1 Candidatus Nanosalina sp. J07AB43
GCATTTGATTATATGAAGAGACAGTTAGAATGGAAAATAGCAATATGTGACCTTTATATATGAGGAAAATCAAGTAAGTTACATGGAGCGACCACTTGCTGAACTCAGACCGTTCGGGCCAGTGATGTTTAATCAGAATACTATGCCAAGACCAGAGCCTCCTGAGGCTGGAAGGCGTGAAAGAAGAAGTAAGGAAGAGATAATGGAGTTTATGGATATGGCATATGACCACCCTTGGACAGAGGAATATGCTAGAGAATACTTTAGAGGTTTAGCTAATATGGATCCAGATAGTAACCCAGAGCACGTTAACTTTATGAAAGTATCAGCTGCTGCTGGTATTATAGGAAGCGACAATCTTGAGTCCCGGCGTAGTCCAAGCGAAATAGCAGAAATGTACATAGAAGAAAGAAATATAAACGTTCCCTAATACCTGACTCACATTATCTTTGTAAGGTCAAACTTCTTATGACCTCCAGTTATTTCCTCTAGCAACTCATCTGGTATACTGTTAACTAGTATATCATATTTCTGCTTAAACTCTACTCTACTCTCTATATCGTCGTATTCGAGACGCATGTTAATCTCATGTCTAGGCTTAACGTCAACATCTTCAGTTATCGACTCAACGCAACCAACATATGTAAGATTGACTCCACCTATAGGGCTATCCATGATACACTGTTTTACTGTGTTACTCATGTTATATGCCACTAAATATGAGTCGTATCCAAATTTCTGATACGAGATAGCCTGACCTATTCCTTTTAGATGTTGTATTTTACCTTTACACTCTATGGCTATATTATGTCTTTCCACTACTACGTCTGCTAAGTATCTTTTCCGGTCTTCACCTACTGGTATCTCGCCAGATTCTATAGCTTCATCACCATACGTATTACCTAAGATAGATACAATAAACTCTGTAACTTCTTCTTCACCTGTGCCATCTGAATCTGCTACGCTATCCGCTATTTCCGCCGTCCTAGCTTTCATCTTTAACTCTCTCTACGTGAACCCTAATAGCATCTTTGATGAACTCAGTTTTAGACCCATAGCCCGCTTCTTCGTATATTTCATCAATCTCGCCGTCAAGGTACGGTGGTATTTTGGGACGCATACATGAGCATATATGTGGATTACTATATAAATGTTTCGGTCAAAGTGGCCCCCTATATCGGCAGCACCCATTCATCGTTACATGACCCCTTGAGGTCGGCGTCGAGAATGCCGCACCTAATATCCAGAACAAGCTCGCCGGATATTACAGATCTAATTTACATTCTGTTCCCACAATTTTATACCACGATACTGCGTACAGGTATATATGGATACTCAAGAGTTTAAAGAAGTAATGGGTAGATTGAGACAGGGTGGAAATGATATATTATTTACTCCAGAACTTATCCGTCAAACTTCTTCTAGTGCTAGAATGGATATGAATATTCAGACATGGGTGTATGAAGTAGATGCTGTTAATGAGATTGTAGCGAGAAACCGCGTTCGTTCATATGCTAGACGCAATAACCCTAGAGTCAAAAACATACTAGAACCTAAAATAGACTCAGTTGAAGATACAGAACAAGGCACACTAAGACAATACTTTCCGAACACATTTAAGCTAAGTAGGTACGAGGTTAAAGTAGTT
>GL982571.1:91984-98970 GCA_000220375.1 Candidatus Nanosalina sp. J07AB43
GTATCCAAATTCAGACATAGATATAGATCTTTCAGACCACCCCACGCATGATGGTCCAGTCAAACTCATAACTATAGATACACGGCAGCGGAGACTAAATATACAAAATTCAGTCCTACAGTTTCAACCAATAGCTGAAGTAGATATAGAGTTTAAATGGCCAAAGGATACAGCGTTAACTAATACTGGTGGTAGCATGTACTGGTCATATGAAATGTCTGAACCTATTAGCGAAGAGAAATTCGAGGAGTTTCTTGATAACGATACAGTAAGTAGCTTCTTTCCATCTAACTTTCAATTATCCGCCCGTGGAGACTCAATCTACACCCAGATAAAAAATAAAATTGATGTAAGACGTAGTAAGATGGGTCTTACTAGACAACGAGACTTTGCGTATGACGCATTGCTAGATAGTAACACTCCATCTCTTCCACTACGTAGCGGAAGGAGTTCAGATATAATTACTACTATTGAGCCATGATAAGACCATTTAAGAACAAAAGGCCGTTTGGCCCGTTTATAACAGGAAAAAGACTGCCATTCAGCTCTAGCGGCGTGAGCAGGGACTGGCAGTCAATGAGTAAAGACGAGCTTGACGCTCCATCAGGCTGGGACTGGCAAATTGATGATGAGTTAGCCCATTATGTCTGGCAGTCAACTATTGACTCTCGGTTTGTAGGCTTTGGCCCAGAACCTCCAATACTACTTGAAGCATCTATGGGCTTCTTTGGGAACAAGAGTCTTTCTGATAATATCAATAACTGGTACTTTACTAGGAAAGAAGGCCAGTCTTTTGATGACCCTACTACATGGTGGCAAATAGGAAGAAAATTTGACACTGCTGAAGGAGATCCTGGTAGAAGCGATATACTATATTCTACTGATACAAACCCACATCCATTAAGATCAAAGCTTCATGGTCAGCAATATACGTCTAACGGTGGTATGTTTACTTATGACTTTGAGCAGTGGCAAGGAGAAGAGCCCACGGGGATGATGCGGATTCCAGTGACTCGTGGATTGCTTGATGAGCTTAGAGATGACATAGATTCTACGCCATTTGAACAGTTCCAGATGCAATTTAGAACATACAGGGGTCAGTTTGCTGACGGGCCTGCCCCCACAGGAGACTTTGCTCATCCACACTTCAGACCATACCAAGATACTACCCAAGAAGATTATAAAGAATTATTCGACATAGCATTTGATTATATGAAGAGATCAGTTAGAATGGAAAATAGCAATATGTGACCTTTATATATGAGGAAAATCAAGTAAGTTTACATGGAGCGACCACTTGCTGAAATAAGACCGTTCGGGCCAGTGATGTTTAGTCAGAATACTATGCCAAGACCAGAGCCCCCTGAGGCTGGGAGGCGTGAAAGAAGGAGTAAAGAAGAGATAATGGAGTTTATGGATATGGCATATGACCACCCTTGGACAGAGGAATATGCTAGAGAATACTTTAGAGGTATAGCTAATATGGATCCAGATAGTAACCCAGAGCACGTTAACTTTATGAAAGTATCAGCTGCTGCTGGTATTATAGGAAGCGACAATCTTGAGTCCCGGCGTAGTCCAAGCGAAATAGCAGAAATGTACATAGAAGAAAGAAATATAAACGTCCCCTGATACAGAGCACTAAAACATGTCGTTCCTAAGCATGGGGTAGCGTGCCGTGATATGGTTCTGCGTATTAACCGCATTCTGCCCATTCAAATCGGCAGCCTCAGGCCCTGTACCGCCGGTTTTCAACACCCAAAACACCCGCGCCGTGTGGTATCCTGTATCTCAATTTCACCCAAGACAGTACTAAATTACAGATCTAATTTACATTCTGTTCCCACAATTTTATACCACGATACTGCGTACAGGTATATATGGATACTCAAGAGTTTAAAGAAGTAATGGGTAGATTGAGACAGGGTGGAAATGATATATTATTTACTCCAGAACTTATCCGTCAAACTTCTTCTAGTGCTAGAATGGATATGAATATTCAGACATGGGTGTATGAAGTAGATGCTGTTAATGAGATTGTAGCGAGAAACCGCGTTCGTTCATATGCTAGACGCAATAACCCTAGAGTCAAAAACATACTAGAACCTAAAATAGACTCAGTTGAAGACACTGAACAAGGCACACTAAGACAATACTTTCCGAACACATTTAAGCTAAGTAGGTACGAGGTTAAAGTAGTTGTTTCGGTATAGAGTGTATCAACAGAGCACTCGACCGATACCGTGAAAACCTTTTTATTGTAAGCCGACATACTTATCGTGAGAGCAACAAAAGGAGACAGATACAATGTCAATATTTGAAACTCAAGTAAAAGACGTAGCAGAGAGAAGTGACTCGAACCCCCTTGAACTCGTAAGCAGATTCACTTACGTAAATAGCGATGACGTGGAGAGCAACACTGCAACAGTTACAGCTAGTGCTGGAGAAGTAGTAATTATTGAAGGAGGCGACCTAGCAGATGCAGATACCATCAACGTTGAGCTTGCAGAGGAAGCTCCGCCTAACTCAAAGGTTATAGTCAACGGAGTAGGTGGAGGAAGCCATACAATTAGTGTCTCTTCTCCCGGAGATCCAGGTATAGAGGGGACTACTGACCCAGGCACTGAGGCTTCGATTACGTATCTGTCTGACGGCAGCGATTACTACGAAATTTAAGCCAGCAGTCTTTTGCGGTAATTTTTTAACCCCCGAGCAGGTATATATAAATGTAAACAGTATGCTAGACCAGCTTCCACCTCAGACAATTCCGGTTGTACTAGGACTGATAGCTATATTGGCGTCTTACTTTGGAGGTAAGTATAAAAAAGGCAAGCTAGAAACGAATCTGAGAGATTTACTTAGAGAAAATGACGTATTCCCTAGCCCAGAAGTAGTAAAGCATGATAGCTCGTTCATTGAGAAATCATTAAAGGATAATATAGATAACTACGACGAGAGTCCAGTACCATTTAAGCTACACACTTCAGATTCAACTTATTACGTGCCTACCTCTAAGGCAACAATGAAAGAGGCGAAGACATTCAATATATTCGAGTATCTTCCATACAGACCAGATAGGTTTGACTGCGAAGACTACGCCGCAGCCTATATGACATTTGTTTCATTCTTCTTCGGCAGTAATGCAGTTGGAACTGTATATGACTTTGGTGCTGGACATGCTTATAACATCATTCTGTACTCTGACGGCTCGATGGAGCTCTATGAGCCTCAGGACGGAAGAGTAGTTGAGCATTCTGATGATACCAAATACGCTCTTGAGTCTGGAGTAATTATATTCTAGACAGATCTCTGCCGGTTACTTTTTTGGCACACACCCATTATGCTATAGCAAGATGAATCCAAAACATCTTATACCTGGAGTAGGCCCATCAAGCACAGTTCAACGTATTAAAAAGCTTGAGAAGAAAGCAGCTACATTACCTGTTCTGTTTGCGTTATTCTTCTCTGAAGCAATAAAAATAGCGGCTTTAGGATTTCCACACTACAATACTGATATAGTGATAGATGTGGTAATAATGATTGTGCTTGCTATAGTAACGGGTTTGATGTATGTCCTTGAAGTTAATCTAGAGAATGTAGTAAACTAGATTATAAATCTATGGCAGATAGCAAGTTCTGGATGGCTAGTTTTATACCGTGTGAGTCCATATAAACAACTAAGAATGGCAGAATCCCCCACGGTAACGGATACTGTAATAGATAACCTGATAAGAGCTAAAGACTTTCGTATGGCTACAATAGATAGATTTAAGGCTCAGAGTAAGATCGAGCCACTTGGGTTTAGACAAAGAATGTTAAACAAAATGGGTACATTGAATAATAAGGCACCCGTTACTAAACGCATTATACAAAGCGAATTAAGCCAAGAAGACTTTCCAAGCCATGTATCACTTACGCCAGATGGCAACAGACGCTGGGCTAGCGCAAGAGGTCTATCTGTAGGAGAGGGATACGCACAAGGAGCTGAAGTGATTAAAGACTTCCGCAGATGGGCAATAGTAGATAACTCTGTAGATACTATATCAACGTTTTTAATGTCCACAGAGAATATAGAACGTCGTCCAGAAGATGAATTAGCACAGTTGTATACTGTATTCGCTGAGTTCTTCAACGGTATTGCTGAAAACGATCTAGTACATAATGAAGGTATAAGACATGAAGTACGTGGGAACGAGGATGTGATACAGCGATTGCCAGAGAAAGTACAAAATAGTATTGATGTGATGGAAGACGCTACAGATTCATACGTGGATAAGAAAATGGTGTTTCTGTTAGGGTATGGTGGCAGAGACGAGATTGTAAACGCTGCCAGACAGACACCCCGTGGAGGATCACAGATACAAGTTAGTGGTGAGGGAGAAGATGACAGTCAATTTAGACAAAATCTGTTAGTTGGAGATCTGCCTGATGTTGACTTATTCATACGTACTAGCGAAAGACGGCTTTCCAACTTTATGCTATATGAGAATGCTTACGCAGAGTTTATATTTAAAGATATTATGTGGCCAAGCTATACAGAGAGCGACTTTTATCAAGACATATATGCTTACAGCAATAGAGACCGGCGCTACGGTGTATGATCTTACGTGAAGACCCACGGAACGGAGGGTCAAGCGATTGCTGCGACAATTAATGTTAAGAGCCTCTACCTCTACTAAGAACGTATTACTTCTACAGCTATAGTATATACATGTATACGTATAAAGGTTACTGTTTTAACCTTCTTAACGCTCTAACATTAATGTTTCGCAGCACGCAGCGACACACCAATGGAGCAAACAATAGTTTTATATGGTAGCGTGCCGATGCACTAAGCAACCAATGGATAGAGTGTTCAGATCCAATAAAGATTGTACACTTAGAGTTAAATATAGATACAGAACAAGAACTGGACCAGTAGAAAGTATCCCATCACTCAAAGAGTCCGTCCGTGTGGAAGCATCTAAAGATGTGCCAGTATCAAATGTAAGTATAAACGTAGGCAGCGAAGACTTTGTAACCGAAGTGGCTTTAGATATAGATCAAAAGAACTTCACTGATGAAGATGAAGATAAAGTAAAGGGTGCTGTTGGAAGAGCGTTAATAGCAGGTGGCACAGAGAGACTTAACTTCGAGAGTTATGAGTACACTGTTGTCTCTAGATAGTCTGTCTCCCCCAAACATTATAACCTAGGGCAGTTTATATAAATCCAAGGTAAGTAGATAGTATGCCAGCAAACTCACTAAGTGTTGAAAGCAGAGAATTTACCAAGTTCAATGCTTCAAGACGCCAAGGTAGAATAGACATAACAGGTAAATATACTGTATCTGTCTCTAATGGTGGCTTCTTTCCTGTATTCGGTGCTACACTAAATGTAACTTCACTAAAATCACCAGAGAATGAAATAGAGCTAATAGCCCAAGAGACAGCATCTCTTGGGACTATATCAGGAGGCCAAACTTCAGAAGCAAGCATCAAATTCAATGTAAGCGCTCCTGAAGGAGACATTAGCTCATTTGCGTCTGAGGCATGTAATAATTCTAGTGTATCAGTCTTAGCTCAAGAGAATGTAGCTGGCCCCCTTCTTGCTATTGCTTTTGACGAGTCCTTTCAAGTAGCATCTAGCTCATCCTCATGTGATCTGGGGAGTGGCGGAGGCTCTAGACCTAGTCCAGAGCCACCAGACCAAGGGCCACAACCTCCTGGAGATCAACCTCCTGGAGATCGACCTCCTGAGCAGGGAGCACCAGAAGCCGGTACTATATCTGGCCCAGATGAAATACAAGCAGGGACTCAAGCGAACTTCACATATCAAGGAGGCCCTGATGACATTGCGGCTTACAACTGGAACGTCAGTCCGAGCAACATAGCTCAAACTAACCAGCGTGGAAGCACACTCGAAGTAGAGTTTGACTCCGGTGGAAGAGATGCAGTAATAAGTGCATCTGCTACTACGTATGACGACAGAACTACCCCAACTAGCCAAAAGACAGTAACCATTCTAGGCAGTGGCAGTGGAGGTACTGGTGGAGGAGAAACTCCGCCTAGCGATATATCCATATCAGGGCCTGAAAATACGTTTGTCAACAGTCTTGAGAGATGGCAAGCAGAAGCTCCATCAGGCGTAAACACGGCAGGGTTAGAGTGGGATATGGATGATGGGACAACCTTCTCCGGAGTGTCTGTAACTCACTCATACAGTGAAGAAAGACCATATCTGATTACGCTGAGCTACCAAGGCCAAGAAGTAGATGATCTAATGGTTGATGTTGCTGAAGAGCCTGTAGCGTCAGGTGGGATTGAAGGTCTAGATGCACTTAACGAAGGCCAACGATACACCTTCACCTATGAGGATCAGGGTGACTACGGCGTATCAACTCAAGTGTACTGGACATTTGGAGATGGAGAAAATGATGTAGGACAAGAAGTACAGCATACATACGATGATACTGGTGACTATCAAATGAGAGCAGAAGTCAGAGAGCTTGGAGGAGCAGGAACAGTCACCCTTGAAGAAGATGTGATGTACGTTACTGTACAAGAACCAGTACGTGGAGGGCTAAGTGCAGGTGGCGTCCCATCAATGTCAGAAGCCGCACAACAACAGAAGAGAGAATACTAAGATGCCAGGTTACAACTTGGAAATTAAAGAACAGTCTGTCTCCGGCATGAAGGCAACAGAGCCTTCAGACAAAATGAATGTAACCGGGACGCTTGAAATTAAAGTAGCAAATAATGGGTTAGTTCCCACATTCACATTACTACAGATCTCAGAGTTTAAAATAGGAGAACATGTAGTAATTGAAAACAAGTATATAACAGTTGGAGTACTATTTGGCGAAAGCAAGGTTCAAGTAGAGTTTGACACCAGTTCATCAGATCAAAAGTTTAAGCGAAGTATAGCACAAGCCTGCTTATCAGGTACGCTTCCAGTCAGTATGTTAGATATATCCGCTACCGGAAGTGCTGGAGCCACTGGAGCTTT
>GL982571.1:99164-108611 GCA_000220375.1 Candidatus Nanosalina sp. J07AB43
GACAGGAGACTAATCAGTGGACGTTTGAAAATGTACAGGAACCCAACTTTGGAAGAGTAGACTATGAATGGTACTATGGAGATGGAGAGTCTCAGATAGTACCTGCAGCTGAAGGGGGTCAAACAACATCTCACTCATACGCTAATGCTGGAACTTACACAATACTAGCCCAGGCTGTAAGTCTTGGCAGCGGGTTAGAGAGAAATGTAATAGGTGAGGATACTTTAAACGTGGAAGTAGAAAGAGGGGAGATTGACCTTGAGACTGGACAGATTGAGGGACCAGCTGAACCAGTGCTTGGGCAAGAAGAAGAGTACTCATACGAGGATGAGGGCACTTACGGCGTATCTGTACAGAGATACTGGAGCTTTAGTGATACTGACGAGAATGAAGTTGGACAGACTATAACCCACACATTTGAGGAAAGCGGAGAGCAAACAATAACTTGTGAAATTAGAGAAATAAACCGTGGAGGGACAATCACGCTTGAGGAAGACACCATGACAGTGGACGTACAAGATAACAGTTGGTTCTAATGAGAATTACTACTCAGTCAGCTATCGATATTTCAGAGTCACTAGCATCGTACATGCTTGCTTCTTATATATCTCATGAAAATGATCAAGACGTAAGCTTTGAAAAGCGCATGGGATATGTAGATACAGGGAAATTCTCAAGAGCAGACATATACTACTCTGGCAAAGACATGGGTATAGAGGTGAAAAGTCTTGCTCACGGCAGCGGAGCACTAAAGGGAGTTATTCAAGCATCCATGTACAAAGAACAAGTAGACAATGGTGTGTTCTGTATCCAAAAACCGCGCCGGAAGTCTCTAAGAGACACCCTAGAGGGCATGTGTACTTCATACGGGGTGGGCCTAGTTTACATACAAGGGATACCATCTATCTGCTCAAAAGATACAATTGAGAAAGCTACCGGAGGCTGTGCTAAACCATTTGAACTCTGGAAATCAGGTACATATAGAAATACAAGACTTAATATAATATCGAACAGTCAGACTGAATGGATAGAAGAATATATAGTTACGTTAGATCGGGTTATAGAAGAGTATAGTGACGATATATTCAATTTCAAGATAGAACCTGATCCAAGCACTCCAGGATTAAACGAGCTACATACGGAAGAGCAATCAAGTACCCAACACCCGTCCGTGTTGGAGTACAACTAGAGTACGAACTGTTCTGCGGTTATGCTCTTGCTAGCTGATGACACAACTTCCCCGCTTATAATTGCCTCTACGATTATCTCATATTCACCTGATGTAGCATATCTATGAGTTACTTCTCTACCGTTCAGAGTTATACCGTCACCCATATCCCATCTCAAAGTACTTGCTTCAGATAAATTGCTCCCCTGTACACTAGCATTGAAGTCTTGTTGGTTACTAACAGAGTCTGGTGAGCTTATTCTATCTACTATTACATTAGGGAAGCTGACCTGTACTTCTAGGTTATCATCGTACCCAGTATCAGATACAGCAGTTAGAGTGTAATTACCCTCTTCATCATATGCGTAAGAAACACTATTTGATTGAGTTGTTCTAGATTCCCCATCTCCAAAGTTCCATGTTATATTACTTACTTGGCTTAAATTCTCACCAGTAGCATTCCATGTAGCTTCATTACCTACGTTAAGCTCTACAGGGCCAACTAGCCCAAACGGAACCAAACTTACATCTATCTCCTTCGACGCCGAGTACCCTCTCTCTGTATCAACTGTTATAGTATAGTCTCCAGTCTGATTATATGAGTGTGTTACTGCTCTTCCTGTGTATGTGCTTCCGTCTCCCATGTCCCACGAAACACTCCCTATAGAACCTTCTCCAACTGTGCTTATTTCCCACCTGTATTCTTCATTTATATTTACTTCTGACTGCCCACTTACGTTTACTGTAAGCGTTTTACAATCAGATCTGTTTACAGGTACTTCTAACTCATTGCTGTATGTAGCTGCCAGTAGTATTTCAGACATGGTAAAATTGATTTTTGCTCTTACTTTACCATCCTGGCACACTTCTTGTACCACGTTTCTAAGAAAGTCACCATCCCGTTCAAACTTAATGTTAATTGTTTCTGTGGACCCACCACTTATTGAGCCTATAGACTGTGGTTCTTCTATTGTACCTACGGTTAACGATGATTGGTCCTTTATAAGCTCTACTTTAGCCCCTGTAATCCTAGTACTTCTTGTTGGCAACAACCCTGTGTTAGTAACGTCTATAGCAAATGTTCCATCTATTGTAGGGACAGTACCTGATGTATCTATGTTTGCTTGCTCAAACCTAGGATTATCTATTACTGTAGTAAGAACTATAGACGGTCTGGGTTGTATCTCATTCTCAGTAGTCACCCCTGTAAGTTTTTTCCTTGCTCCTGATATTAGATCCATAATGCTTTACTCGTTTTGAGCTTATAAAAGACAACGGAAGCCAGATTTAAATACGTTTGTGTCATATTATGATTAACAGCAGAGTGAAGGTAACAACTCATCAGACTGAACATGACAAACAGAGATACAACTGAAGAGGAATTGAAAAGTAAGCCTGATGAATACGACAGCTGGTCTCACCAAGAGCCGGGTTTACCAGACTGGGAAAAGTATATGGGGTTAATTAAGGAAAAGACAGAAGATGGCGATGTTGAAAGACTCACTATATCTATCAATATGGTAGACTCAGCATATATATCATCTACTGTTTCAGTTCCTTTAGAAAATTGGGAATAATGGGTTCGTGTTACCGGAGCCCACCATACGTACTTTATTTCGTAGATGTACGAGTAGCTGAAAATCAGTTACAGGCGCTAATACGCCGGTTTTGATATTGAGAATTGGCCAGATCCGCCAGTACCGTATATATACATACATGGTATGGGGTACAACGTAGCCCACACGTCACTCCCATAAAGTGTATGTCAAACTTTATAATTCAGGGACGCATAGCCCATGTAAGGCAGTATGACAGCACTTAATCTTAGTGTTTCACAGCGCAGGGTGAACAGTTTTAGCGCTACATTAGAGAATGGGACCATGAGTGTTGGTGGAGAGTATGAATTTAAAGTGAGCAATGACGGGCTAATCCCTATAGGCAAGATAAATATAAGAATAGATGATGTTAGCATATCTGAGCCTGAGGCACTGTTAATATCTGATGAGAATAAATCCATAGGCAGGCTTTCTCCACTATCCACTCAAACCGTCACCGTGGAGTTTAACGAAGAATTTGAAGACTCAGAAGTTATTGAACAGGCCAGATCAATATGTGAAAACAAAACTATACCACTTTCTACTAGCTCACTATTAAGAGGCAGAGTGTTTAATGTAAATGCTTCTAGCAGTGGAGAGTATAATGTGCTTAGTCTAGACTGTGATCTAACGCCAACAAGCCCGTCTTTACCTGAACCCGAGCCAAGCCCTGGACAGCCTTCTCAACCACCCGATAGCGGCCAAGGGCAACAAGAAAATGACCGCTTGTCTGGGCCAAGTGTTATAACTGTAAATACTACAGAGCAATATGTCTGGTCTGACTTTGATGATTCTACGGTAACATTCAACTGGGCATTGTTAAGTGAAAGATCAGACCCAAACCCAGATGCTACTGAACTTGCGTTAGCTGATGAAGAAATATCTAATGAGCTAACTTTAAGTCTCACTTCACAGGTACAGGGTGACTTCTTAATTGTAATTGAGGCATACAACGCTAACCAAGAGCTAGCAGACAGCGTACAAAAAGTAGTTTCAGTTGTAGCTCAATGATAAATCTAGTTGAAGCGTCTTTCTGGATCCTCGTCTTGGACTAGTACTTCAAACTGCCATGTGTCTCTAGCGGGGCGCGTTTTAAGTACTTCTTCAGTTTGTACGTCAAAGTCATCTACCAGTATAGAAGTAAAACCGCTGCCGGACTCCATTAGCGACTTGAACCTAGCTTGGTTCTTGAACGAGGAGTTTACGTTAACTGTGTATAGTACTCCGTCGTCTCTCACTTCGCTATCTACAATTTCGGTTTCTGATCCGAGCGGTAAAGCGTAGTCATCGAGTAATGTTGAAGTAGCAGCAAGTATCGCTCCTGCGAGCGTGCCACCTTTCAGTCTATCAGTTTCCCACGTAGGCGTTACAGTAACTACTGCACTTTCAGTTTTTAACCGTAACTTTCTTCCGAGTCTTGTTCTAGCATTAATGAAGTTACTGAGTCTATCCCCTATCTGAAGTCGGCTTCCAATACTGTAACTTGGTAGCTCCATGTTCGTATCTTACACCCCGGATGTATAAATTTACCCCAAAGCTATAGTTCTTCGGTTTCTTCTTTATCGAAACTGTACAAGAAATTATTGCTTTCGTTTCTAGTTACATGTCTTCTCAATTGTGCTCTGTACTGTGAGCTGTAGCTAGACTTAATCTTATATCCGGGGAATGTGTCAGGGAATGGGTTATCCGAAGTAAGCATCTCGCTAAGTATTTCATCTATTGATCCAGGCAGAAATCCAGGATTTAATGAACTGGATGTGTTTACTATTTCAATATATAGACTTAGTCTAGTTACACCTGGAGTTGCGTTTGATGCTGCCCACGGGCCGGTGACTGCTACTCTGCCCATTTCTATATCTACTGGTCTTGGTTCGTCTATTGGCACTGGAGATCTGTCAAACGCTTGTTCAACAGCATCAGGGAACCGAGCGTTTACTGCACTAGGTATATCCTCAAACTGGTTGAAGTCTGTAATGCCTGCTTTTTCTTGTGATTGTATGCCAGTATCGCCCTCAGATCCAACATCACCAGACTCATCTATGTCACCTTGAAACTCATCCATTTCACTACTCCCACCCGAAGACTCAGTACTGTCTATATCAGTGTCATCTGGTATTACGTCATCTAGAGTTTGAGGTAAGTCATCAGGCTCATCCGTATCATCCACACTATCATCTGTATCTTCATCACTTTCGGTTGTAGATGCTTCGTCTGGATCTCCAGGCCCATAGACAATACCTATTGGATTGTTCCAGAGGTTCTCATTGCCCTCGTATGAAGCAGTAATTCTCAGAAATGTTCTTGTTCTAAACTCCTCTGGAACGTTAAACTCGTACTCATCTGCATCTACTTCCTCTGTTCTATACCGTTCTACAAGCCCTAGATCTTCAAGTACTAGTAAGTAGCGGTACATAGAGTCGTATGTTCCAGGAGATCTGCTATATGTGCTTACATTCTCGAAGTCACTTGTTACCGACTCTAAATACTTTAAAAAGTACTGATAGCCATGCCATGTATTGTTTATGTAATCATCTCCTTTCTGGTTAAGCCACCCATGTATCCATCTACCTTTTATTGGCACAGCTGCTCCTCGTATGTCTGAGTTTAATGAGGAGTCTATTATGTCGTCAGCTAAGTCTCTCTCAAACGAATATATCGGTCTTGGGTCTACTGTTCGTCGTTTTCCGTCTATGTCTACTTCTATTCTTTGCTCTTCACCTGAATTTACTACAAACTGCGACAGCTGTACTATGGCATCTTCTTCATTAAACTCCTCACCAGCCATTATATTGGCGTTGTTCCTACTACTGTAAGAGCATCATTCTTTTTCTTCTCGTTTGCGTGCTCAATACAGAACGGTATGACCTCTTTCTCTAAACCACGAAGGGGGAGCTTTTTGAACTTTACGTTTCTATCAGCTTCTCTGTTACAGAAAAGCTGGCTACAATCTTTCTGTTTAACTCTTTTGGGATCTTTTGATTTCATACTATTTTTGTCCTCTATCAGCAACGTCCACAACTACCTCCCATGTGCTAAATGTGGCTCTTTGCTTTAACTCCTCTATCGAAACTATAGGCGTATCTGAAGCTAGGAAGTCAACATTACTAGGAGCGGAGACCTCATACTTAGCAACGAACTCAGCTACGTTCTTGCTTGCCGCGTTTATTCTCACAGTATGCCTTTCAAACTGGTCCCTCACATCCACCCCGTGGGATATAACGCTGTAACCTGGTTGCTTTATCCCTGGAATGGGGAGTACAGCAAGTTGGCCAGTTGATATGGCATAGTATCCAGCTACACCTGCTGCAGTCCCTCCTCCCACATTACCTAATGGCCCACTTGGTATTTTGTCTAGACCATTTTCAACTACATCTCTTACTGGCCTAGATCTTTCTTCATCCTGAATCTGTTCCTCTATTGTGTCTAGCGGACCCTCGCTTTCTGCCATAATCTATATACTCACTACGCAGTACAACGCCAAGCTATATAAATTCACGTATCATACTACATTGTATGACACTATCACGAAGGTTCGTAGACAAAGTAGCAATATGTAGCAGCAGGCTATCATCAAATAACTACTTCAGTGTATCTGCAAAAGACGTAGAAGCCACAGATATAGAGGCTGGAGATCAGGTTAGGGTGGTACTGATACGTACTGATCTTGATGGAGACATTAAACCACGGGATAGAGCTGTATACCAGAATACGCTTCAAAAGTCAAATCAGATATATGTGCCTAAGGATGCTAGGGATAAGCTTGACTTACAAGATGGAGACATAATCAAGTATATAGTTATACCTAAGAAAGCTTTCCCAGGTGTGATGGACGGACCTCTTAGGGAAAGATTTGGCGACATTCTTGAAGGCAGTGTAGGTAGTGATGATGAAACCGAATCTCAAGAGCAAACCCGCCCGAGCAGAGATACCACAAGTGCAGAGTTCTCAGCCTCAATGCAAAAGACAGGACAGATCACCGTACCCAAAAGCGTAAGAGAAGATATGGGCCTTATACAAGGTGATACTGTGCTTGCTACAATCAAGTGGCAGGGGGACGATATATCTGCTAATAAGGACATTGGTAGCGGCAACAGAATTATAATTACAAAAGACCAGCGTGACGAACTAGGGCTTGAACCAGGTGACGAGCCTACTATAAGACTAGCGGTGTTTGGATAATGCCTGAAGGGCCAGGAGGAGGTCCAAGACCGCTTGCTTCATCATCACTTAATATTGAAATAGAAATAAATGCTCCAGATGAAGATCCAGACGAAATGCTAATCCAAGGTCTAACATCTAGGTTTAGATACGTTGATAGTATAAGCATAAGTGAAGAAGTAGAAACAGTTGGCGGTGAAGCATTTGATAAAGTAGTAATTGAAGTGCTGTTTGAAAGCAATGAGGTAGAACTTGTATCAGTTAACGATGTAGTTAGTGATGTAGAGTACGCACTTGGAGAAGAACGCATTGGAGTAACAATAGAGGCAATATAATGGCTGAAGGACCACTTGGCTTTCCGAGGCTTACTGATATAGGGCCATTTGCTACAGTAGGATCAGATGATATTAATGACGACAGAATCAAAAGAGCCGCTGATAAGTTCAAACCTAGGTTTAATATTGAAGACTCAAAAGGCAATGACCCATATCCAAAATGGGATAGAGCAGATACAAAAGAAAGTGGCGTTACTGGCTTGTGGATAAAGAACAAAGAAATTATGATAATAGAGCCAAGAAGTGGAAGGTTGTCAAAAGTTCATACAGAGCTAGCACAAGAGCTGTATGAAAGACTTAATTATAATGAACTTGAAGTTATGCCTTGGTCTACTGTGAAGACTAGAAGATCTATACGAGTAGACGAAGGTTGGCACGCAGATATAAATTCTGTAGGAGAAAGCATGAATAATGATTATGTGAGAGACATACTAAACATATCTACTACGACAGCTACTCCAAGCGATCTGTGGCCTGTAGTCTATACCCTGTGGCTCACTAATCACCCATATAGCACTACAACAAGATATAATTATCTAGATGGTGAAGGAGAGGTGTTCCAGCTAGCAAGTGCGTATAGAGAGTTGTCATTCAGTCTTGGAGGACTGCCTGAACCTAAAATACGGAGGACAGACGATGACTAAAGACCCTAGTAGAGAACTCATACTTGTGAACGATGATAAAAGCGTGCTAGTCTGCTAGGTATAAATGGTAATGTGTTGAGCAGACTGACAGAAGTGAACTCGAAGACACAGTGTCAAAAGAAGTTATGGAAAAAGCGGCTAAAGGTGGTAATACAATAATAAAAGAAGTAAACCTGTCAGTAAATACTGATCCAACTGCAGACGAAAGGAGAAGCGTGGTAGAGATGGGTACTTTAAATAAGGCCCAATATTTACAGCAATATGAAGTACAAACTAAGCTAGAGGAAATACCCCAAGGGCTAATAAACGCAATACATAACACCGTGGTAGAAATAGTAGGTGATCTAGAATACGATATAACAGGGACAAAGACTACCGTAATCTAGTTGCTGAACGGGTTTATATTTGATCTTGAAGATACCTGAGTAACATATGTTATGTCAAAGTCAGACAACCCTAACTCGCTAGAAGCAATAACATGGAACGGTTTGCTTTTTATTCCGTTGCTGTACATCATTGTAGCTCGATTATTGCTTGCTTCTAGAACATATGCGTCATCTTGTGAAACTACATCAGGAGAACCTATACGGCGTACTTGATCTATTGTTGGGTCTAGTTCTTTAAAAGTAAACGCATCTTTTATTGTTGCTGTACCATACGAGCCTCTGCTTGGCATTTCGATTGCTAATGTCCCCCTTACTCTCTTTGATCTCACAGGAGGCTCGACACCTATAGCCTTGCTTTTAACGGTTACGTCAGACTTGATGTAGCATACGTTATCAAGTATTTCGTCTTCAGTATTTCTTAACTTATCAAGCTCAGAAATAAATTCTTGAACTTGGGCAAGAGTTACTCTGTCCGAATTGAATACTGTTTCTGTAGATACACCCATTTCTTTAAACTCAAAAACATCTAAGCCTACTACGTCGTTAGCCGCCATTACAGCGTAGTCTGATCTAACTTTAGTCCTTGTTCTAAATGACACTCTGGCACGAGAAGTAAGCAGTGGGGTAGTAGGCCCAGTGTTATCTACAGAGTATTGTTCTGGCATAGCTAGTGATTGAGCCCCGGACATATAAATATATGTAATTCTAGGTCATATCGTCTATCGCTTCTATTACCTGCTTTGGGCTATCTACCCCTAACTTCTCCATAAGCATCTCCATGTCTGGGTCAGCCGTATTGTTTTCTGGCAGTATATCGCGTTGCTCTTCCGTAGCTAAGTGTCTATATTGGTCTGTAGTCTCTGGGCTCGCATGATCCACGTATTGGCCAGCTTCTTCAAGACTCGAATTGTTTGCCAGATCTGTTATCCTGCCATGTCTAAACTTATGTGGAGTAAGTTTATCCATATGCTCAAAGCCTCCAAAGGCGTGTTTGTAGGCTTTGTCTATATCTTTAATTCTGTTTTGAGCTGTCCGTGTGGTAAAGGGGAATATCTGACCGCTACTAATGTCTTTTGCTTTCATGTACTCGTTAAGTATATCAATTAGCTCTTGTGGAACAGCGATCATATCCCGCTTATAGCCTTTACCTCCCTTCTTTAG
>GL982571.1:109413-111825 GCA_000220375.1 Candidatus Nanosalina sp. J07AB43
TTAGAGACATAACATCGGATATAGACGCTCTTGATTATTGGCATAAGTTTATAGCTCCCACACTCAAACATAGAGAACAAATAAAGAAGGCAGTGTTAATAATGCTTGCCTCTCCTGAAGACACACATGGGAATAAGGGGAGAGTCAACATTCTGGCATACGGGCCTCCAGGCACTGGTAAAACAGTGATAAAGAATTATCTTGTGGATAAATTTGACTCTGAATCAATCGACGGACCAAGAGTCTCAAAAGCAGACATTACATACAACAAAAACTCAGATGAGTTTGGCCAGTTGCCAAAAGCACATAAGAGTATACTGGTAGTTGAAGAGGCTGACGAGATGAACGAAGAACCACTTGGAGCAGCTTTAACATCCCTAGGTGAATCAGGTGAAGTAGAAATACGCGATAAGTCAATACCTGCAGAAGCACAGGGTGTGTTCCTAAGCAACTTTCAGAGTGTACAACAGGCTAGACAACAATGGTCCAGAGAAGCTGTAAATAGGTTTGACTTTACGATAGAATTTGATGAGCTATCTGATGAGAAGAAAGATGAAACTCTAGACTGGCATTACAAGTACTTCAGAAAGCCAAAGCCAAATGATGATGAAGATATGTTCTTGAATTATCTGAAGGCTTGTTTAACATTTGAGCCTGAAATAGAGGAGTTAAAAGATATACAAGAATACAAGACTGACAATATAGACGATATTAATAATATACGAGAGGGTCTATCGGTAATGAATATAGCGTGGATAATAGCTAGGCTAAATCTATCAGATGTAAAATTAAAGCACTACAAGCAAGCCCACGGGATGTTGGAGTAAGTTTAGTCTGTGATAGCCTCTGCGTACCGTTGAGATATTTCTTCATCAAAGTCTACTTCAGCCATCCCAATCACATAATCTTCAGCGTTGAGAGAATCTGCCCATTTACTCTCCACACCAAAGAATGCTCTCATAGGGATGTTAAACTTTTCAGATAAACCTCTAGCATACTCACTAGATCTTATAGATGCGTTCAGGCCCTGTACATACTTTCTTTGTGTTTCAGGGTCTACTGATGCTGCCGCATACTCTCTGCCAACCTCGTAAAATGCTTGCCGTGCTTGAGGGGGAAGATCTTCAAATTCCATTATCTAACCTTTCGTTAGGCAGAAAGTGGGTATGAACCTCTAACCCTCGGTCTCGGTCAGACCGATGACGAGGTTCTCCTTGAACTTCTGGGGGACGCCCGCTGCAGTGAGGGCTTCCTCCCAGTCGTCTGCGTCTGCGTTCTGTACATTGCTCTCCCACTTGTCGGAGAGACCAGAGAAGTCAGACGCATCCATGTTGAATTTACGAGCCAGACCCTCAGCGAACGTGTTATTGTCAACAGCCCGCTGGAGTCCGTCTACGTACTTTTGTCTGACAGCATCATCTACGCTGCCCTCGAAGTCACTTTCTGCTTGATCGAATACCTCCTGTGCGTCAGATGGAAGATCTTCGTATTCCATTGCGGATATAGATATGTCCGTATGTATTATAAAGGTTTGTACTACATCTGTAACTATGGATTAAAGATCCGCTTTACAGCCTCTCTGCCTGTAGTTGTAGAATCTTCATCTCGTACAAGGTCTTGAGGTTCTACATTTACATCTCCAAAACTAACCCCATCGGAGTAAAGAAATCTTGAGTCATACAATACTATTCTTATTGCTTCACTTTTCGATACACCAAACTCGTCTGCAAGCTTCTCAAGATACTCATTCTCTCTGTCGTTTAATCTAGCCTGTACGACATTATCTCTGCTAGACATTAAAGACCAGCCTCATCAAGCTTTTCCTGTATTTCTTCATCTGATAAGTTTGTAGCGGATCTGAAATAGTTTCTCATCATCTTCCGCTTATTTTCCTCTTTTGCTATGTTTTCGTACCAAGTCTCAGCTGTTTCGAGTATTGGATTATCTTCAGTGTTTGTATGTTCAGGTTCAGAGTCAACCTGCTCCGGTGATGTGTCTGTATTGTTTGGGTCTTCATCAAGCGTTTCATTATTCTCAGTTTCAGTATCGCTAAAATCTAATACCGGACCAAACGGTCTTTTATCTTTTAAGGGTCTATTCATCATTGTCTTCCATGTCTTCTACTTCATCTTCAAGTTCATCTATATTCTGTTTGTCTTCTCCATCCGCCGTGGGCGCTTCTGGCATGGCTTTCTGTACAATTTTATCTTCTTGCTCTTTGTTGAGCCCCACGGAGCCGATGGAGTTGTTTACCCCGAAGAATGAGAGTGCAGTAATGTCACGCTCTCGCTCCTTCATATCTTTGAGTTGTAAAGCGGCATTTCTAAACATTTGCTCGAATACTTCTCCTTCTTGTTGACCAGTAGTCAGAACAGCACAAGTGTTTGCTCCAGCAATAATGTCTAGATCACC
>GL982572.1:0-2298 GCA_000220375.1 Candidatus Nanosalina sp. J07AB43
AGTTCTTTGCAGTAGTCTTCATGCAGCTTGACCGTGTCTCACACTTCTACTGGAACGACAAAGACCTGATCTTGGAATGGTACAGAAAGATGGACGAGGTACTTGGTGAACTACTGGAGCACTATGATTTCGACTCCGATGAGCCACTTATCGTCCTCTCCGATCACGGCTTCGCTGAGTTTGGACAGGGCAGAGTCCAGACACTCCCCGAGGAGACACCACACGGAAAGCTTGAAGGAGATCACCATGAGGACGCGGTTTTGATCACCAAAAACGTTGACTTCGAAATTGATCAGCCGGAGGATGTTGCAAAATCTATTTTAGATCACTATGGATACGAGTATCCAGAACATTAGCTAGAGAATAGTTTAGTCTTCTTTCATATCTTCTATATTTTCCTTCAGTTCCGGGATTGTTTTTTGAACAGTATTCCAGACCACTTCCATGTCCACACTGAAGTATTGATGTATAAGTATGTCTCTCATTCCTGCTGCGCCTTCACAGAGCGATTGTTTATTTTCTTCTTTTGAGTATTCTGTAATATTCTTGATGGCTTCGCCGGTTATTTCAATTCTTCTGATTACAGCATCTTGAGTTTTTTATCTTCTAGAAACTCTTGTTTAGTTATATCTGCGGTGTACTTTTCTATGTGATCTATAGCATCTAGAACATGGTTTGAAAGTACCTCTTTGTCTTTACTCATATCTCTACTGCCTCTGAAAATATCTTCTCACGAATTTTAGGGTGAACTGAGTCATAGGTAAGAATGTCTATATCTCTGTCTAATTCCTTTTCTAACTCCTTCTTCAATTTTGCCATATCTGCAAGAGTTTTCCCGTCCTCTAATTCTACAATAATATCAATATCGCTCTCGGAATTTTCTTCGTTCCTGGCGTAAGATCCAAATATTTCTGCTTTAGCTACACTATGCTCTTCTAGTATAGGTCTTGCGGTATTGCGAATCTCATCTATACTCGGATTTTCTATTGCCATAGTAGTTTCTTGTGGTTCGAGTCTTTAATCTCTTTTACATTTCCATACCAAAATGCTGTAGAGGTTTTTACCAAACCAGCACCTTTTATTAGCTATTATGCATAACTTATGCATATTGAAAATAACCGATCTATTCAAAGAATCCAAATACCTAGGTGAGTACGTTAATACAATGAGTGAAATTAAGGTTTCGGTTCCGGATGAGAAAGAGGAAAAGTTCAGGAAAGCTGCTATGGAGGTTTTCGGACATAAGAGAGGCACTATTAGTAAAGCGGCTACGGAGGCATTGATGAGTGGGCTGATAGGATGTCCTTTGAGACTGATGTCAAGATGCCGGAGGATCCTGTAAAGTTCCTCAAAGGTAACATGGCAGACGTTGACGAGAGCAGTGTCAAACTTCAGGAAAGAGCAAGCGAGGTGAGATCAGATGAAGTATTTAATTGATGCGAATATATTCCTGGAGGCTCAGCTAGAGCAAAATAAAAGTGAGGTCTGCAGGGATTTCCCCACTGAAGTTAGGGACGGCAACATCGAAGGAGCCCTCAACACGTTTCATGCCGATACCATTGCAATAATGATGGAAAATAAGGGTTTTCAAGATAAAATCTCCGGTTTCATGCTCAGCCTCTATATGTATGAAGGACTAGACGTTTTCACTCTGGAGCTATCGGGAAAGGCTGAAGCGATGATGGCAGACAATGGCCTAGGTTTTGATGACGGTGTGGCCGTCCAGACTATGAAAGAGCTTGAAATAGAGAAAATTGTATCCTACGACGATGATTTTGATGGAGTGAAAGAGAGAATCACTCCTGAAGATGTTCTAAAAAATGCTACGTGATTTTATTATGCCAGAAGCACCAGTTACACGAGAAGAAATTGAGAACGCGCCTATAAAGGCAAAAATCAGAGCAGGAGAAGAAGTTGTCAAACGAGCACTTGAAGAGTACGATCCTTCAAAGACGGTCATCGGTTTCACCGGAGGAAAGGATTCCACTCTTACAGCCTGGCTCGTCAAGAGAGTATGTGAGGAACATGACCTCGAGAAGCCAAGTTTATGTTTGTGGACCATGGACAGCACTTCGACGAGCTGGAAGACTACGTAGAGAGACTAGCTTCGAACTGGGGATTTGATGTCCTTACTGCGAGGAATGATGACTTGATTGAGAAAGCAGATGAGCCCGGGGATATGGTTCCAGTGCAGAATCTGAATGAGACCAATCAAAAGGAAGCCGCAAGAATTGATGAGGACATGGATGAGGTTCCGTGGCTGATGGATACCGAGGCCGGGAACCATCTGTTGAAGAC
>GL982572.1:2318-4774 GCA_000220375.1 Candidatus Nanosalina sp. J07AB43
GGTACAGGAAGATGGACGAGGTACTAGGCGAACTACTGGAGTACTATGACTTTGACTCCAATGAGCCGCTTATCGTCCTTTCAGACCACGGTTTTGCTGAGTTTGGAGAGGGAAGAGTTCAGACGTTGCCCGAAGAAACACCGCATGGAAAGCTCGAAGGAGATCACCACGAGGACGCAATTCTGATTACCAAAAACGTTGACTTTGAGATCGATCAGCCGGAAGACGTTGCAAAATCTATTTTAGATCACTACGGCTATGAATACCCAACTCACAACTAGGAAATTATGCTATTGAGGTGAAAATTCAATTATGCCAGAAGCACCAGTTACACGAGAAGAAATTGAGAACGCGCCTATAAAGGCAAAAATCAGAGCAGGAGAAGAAGTTGTCAAACGAGCACTTGAAGAGTACGATCCTTCAAAGACGGTCATCGGTTTCACCGGTGGAAAGGATTCCACTCTTACAGCTTGGCTTGTTAAGAGAGTCTGTGAGGAACACGGATTTGATAAGCCAAGTTTCATGTTTGTTGACCATGGACAGCACTTCGATGAGCTTGAAGACTATGTCGAGAGGCTAGCTTCGAATTGGGGATTTGATGTCCTTACTGCGAGGAATGATGACTTGATTGAGAAAGCAGATGAGCCTGGGGATATGGTTCCGGTTGAAGACCTGAATGAGACTAATCAAAAGGAAGCCGCAAGGATTGATGAGGACATGGAAGAGGTTCCGTGGTTGATGGATACTGAGGCCGGAAACCATCTGTTGAAGACGGTTCCTATGAACTCTCTGCTAGAAGATGAAGGTATAGAGGCTGTCATCAACGGCGTAAGATGGGATGAACACGAGTCCAGAGGTGATGAGGACTTCTACTCTCCGAGAGATAACCCTGAGCACATGAGAGTACACCCTATTTTGCAGCTTGACGAGCGTGATGTATGGGATGTTTCCTGGTTCCACATGGTGCCGGATATTACAGGAGTTGATATCGAGGAGTATCCGGAGACAGAGTCAGATATGCCAGCCGATCTAACAAAGGAAGACGTGCCGATCTCGCCAAAGTACTGGGCAGGATTCAGAAGCCTAGGATCAGAAGTATCTACAGACAAATCCGATGAGATTCCTGCATGGCTCCAGGATGTCGAGAACACAAAGGAAAGAGCAGGTAGAGCACAGAATAAAGACGATGAAGAGATTATGAACCGCTTAAGAGAATTGGGTTATATGGCCGTTCCACTTCTAGCAGCAGGAACACAGTTCTTCCAAGGATTTTTGACTTGATGGTAAGTGCGGAAGAACTTAAGAGGCTCTATATCAGAGAAGGGATGACCCAGGGAGAGATTGCCGACAAACTGGGTTATTCCCAACCGTATATTTCTCGTAAAATGTCGGAATATAACATTAATTCGGATTATTCTTTTTGGGCTAACGATGAGGTAAAGTTTTTGAAAAATAATTATAGAGATATGTCGCGTCAAGAAATTCTAGAAAGCTTTCCTGAGAGAACTTGGGGAGCCGTTAAAGACAAAGCTAGAGACTTAGGTGTAGCTATGTCTGCTGAGGAGCGTAGAAATAGTGAAGAAGTACTTGAACTCCTTAGAAAAAACGCCCAAGAGAATGCTATAGATATAGATTTTTCTCTAATAGAAGAGGTGTCTTATATAATAGGAGTTCTAGATGGCGATGGGTACACAGACAATAACGGCACAGTCGGTCTAGAGGCTAAAGACTCAGTTTTTATAAGGAAGTTTCGAGACATGCTTGAGCATGTTGGCTTCAATCCCAGTACAGGTGAAAGAAGAGGTAAGAAAACTGTTTGGGCATCATCCCTAAAATTCACAGATTGGTATGAAAATCTCTCCGATCAAGATAAGATCGATTGGCTAAGGGAGGAAGGTAGTCTTTGGAAATACATAGAGGGACAGTATGAATCTGACGGTAATCTTCATCCTTCGGGTTCTCCAAGAATCTGCTCTTATGATGAGGAAGAAAAGAAGATGGTTAAAGAAATGTTCGATATTTTAGGAATTCAAGCTACAGTTCAGCAGAACAATGTTTGGGTTAAGAAAAGACACGCGGAAAAGTTCTTCAATAACGTTGAATCAGTTATAAGAACTCCTTAAAACAGTTAGGTCTTATGTTAGAGGTTTTTACTGATTTAGAGCTACTCGTAAACTTCGCTGTAAAGCTTACTTATACCGGAAACTTCTCTAGTGGTCATGTTATATTCGCTTTGTGTGTATTTGTTTACTGAGAATTTTCTTTGAACGTATTCGACCTCTGGAGAGTAGACTCCTGGGTATACAGGCTCTCTATCAATTCTCTGAGTGTAATACGTTATTTTTTCCTGGCCGTCCGGTATGTAGAAAGTCTCTAGGCCGTTTCTTCCTGCTGCTTCAGCCTTCTTTATTATACCTCCCACGCGGCCGATAGAGCCGTCCGATCTTATCGTACCG
>GL982572.1:4794-9231 GCA_000220375.1 Candidatus Nanosalina sp. J07AB43
TTTTACACGTGTTTCTCCGAGAGCTCCTTGACCTTGGCTAGAAACAGCAGCTATATTGGTTGTTGCTGTTCTTGTGCCGCTGAAAGCTGTCTCAAACGTTGGAGTCGGGGCCATAAGCAGGGAAGCAACTAAGAGGCCTGTTGCAAAAGCTGTCAACTCAGAGAAGTATTCCATAACCTAAATGTTTCTCACATATGTTATTTATCTAAATGTCCTGAGCAGAATATTCTCTGCGTATTTCTCTGATATAATTTTTATTGTTTTTCTGTAATAACAGAGTCATGGGTGTTTTGAACCCTCTTAAGAGAAAGACTCTGCACGCCGAACAGTTTTACTCTGATAATGACTTAGGTATCTTCACTAAGCAAATCAACGCACAAGCAGAGATTCTCGCATACGCTGATCATGATGACCTAGAAAGATTCTCTAAGGAGACGAATGCTGACATTCAGTCCATTAGAAGAAATATAGATGAATTATTTGGCGTTGATCTAGGATCCTTTCAATCTATGGAGGAGATGGAAAAGATAGTTAACAAGCTGAACTCTCATTACAGGGGCTTTCTTCAGAACAAGAAAGCCAATGCATACGCACTTTTGGAAGCCAAAGAAAAGGACGTTGAACCTGACTATGATAACCCTGTAGACAGCATCGAAGAGCTCATGGAGCTTAGAGAAGAAGTTAGAGAGATTCCTGAGAGAGTAAATCAGGAAGCGGGCAGAAGCCTTGAGGTAGACCAGGATATTTACAGCACAAATGAATCCTACTTCTCGGATGTAGAAGGTGTAAATGCTTTCCCGGTTATAGAGGGTGTAGCTGCGTCTCTAGAAAGAATTGACCAAGAGATTGAGGAGCTGATGGAAAAGTCGATAGAGGAGTTTGATTCTAATTCATATGAACGTGATAGACCTGAGATACCTGTAGAAGTTGTACAGTGGTCAGAGGTTCTAGATACAGATAGGCTGCCACAGAGCATTGAACAGTATATACGCGTAGACGATCTCCCTGGAGTGACTTATGGCGACACTCTTCATCTTGCTGTGGAGGAGTTACTTGATGATGCTGGTGAAATTGAAGGATGTAGAGACAGTATCTTGGTTGAGGAGCCCCTTCACTTCACCAACCCTCAAAGAAGTCCAGAAAAAACACCGCGACCTGACGTCGTAGACGACATGGTTGTTTACGACTTCAAGTACTTACCTAAGACCGAAAGTGACAGGTTACGTTCTCAAGGCAGTATAGATATGCAGAGTGACAAGTTTATTGAAAATGTCCATCAGATGAACGGTTACTTGAATGATTTACATCTTGATTTTGGCGTGCTTGTGTATGTGGACTTTGATTTCGAAGTAAAGCAGTATGTCATAGAAAGGCACCAAACTGACAATTTGGATGATTACAATACGAAATTCTCCATGCTAGACTACGATACGAGGTTTGTAGAGGATAAAGAAGAATATGATTTCCCAGAGCTATTGAAATAGCTCCTATTCAGTCTTAGTTACGTATCTAATATTTCTCTGACTGTTCTGCGGACAGAGGAAGCTGAATCATGTTCTGGTTCCCAGCCTGTCTGCTTCAGTTTTTCGATGCTCAGGCGCATTTCCGGTACATCGCCGTCCCAACCCTTTTCTCCACCTGTATACTTGTATTCCGGGTTTAGGTTCATCTCGTCTGCGACGATCTCTGCGATCCCATCTACATCAATGGAGTCCTTGGATCCGATGTTGAATACGGTTCTATCAGATTTCCAGGCGCTTAGAATACCTGAAACTGTGTCAGAAACATGTAAATATGATTTGCGTTGTTTCCCGTTTCCTAGGATAACCAGTTCTTCAGGATTGTCCTTGAGTTTGTGTATGAAGTCGTAGATTACTCCTTTCTGGTTGCGTCCACCGACGATGTTTGCCAGTCTTACTACTGTAAGATCCAAATCAAAGATCTGCTGGTAAACCTGGCACATGTGTTCTCCGCCTGCTTTTGTCGCGCCGTACATGGAAATTGGGTTCAAGTTTTCTTCTTCCTCTGTGGGAATAGGTACGTCCTCTCCATAGACAACTGATGAGGAGGCAAATACCAGATTCTGCACGTTTGAAGCCTCACATGCTTCAAGTACTCTTTTTGTCCCTTTCAGGTTCTCGTCGAAATCCTTGTCCCTGTCCTCCGGGAACGTATTGACTTTGGGATTTGCTGCAAAGTGAAAGACAGTGTCAACGTCGCTAAAGGCATCCTTGAGATCTCTTTCTTAATATCTCTTTTCTCAAATTCTGCCTCCTCAGGTATGTTTTTCTGGTTTCCTGATGAGAGATTGTCGATTATCTTTACTTCGTGGTGTTTTAGAAGTTCTTCGGTCAGTCTAGAGCCTATGAATCCTGCTCCTCCTGTTATAGCTGCCTTCATATACTGGTTTTTCTTACAGTGAGTAATTAAAACGTAGAGGACTAACTTCTGTACATGTCTAAGAAGCGTGTCTCCTTGACTCTTGAAGAAGACTTGGTTGAGAGAATTGACTCTGAGTCCGATCTGCAGGAGGTTAACAGGTCAAGGATGGTTGAGGGAATTGTCAAGGACTATTTCAGAAACAGGTCATTGAAGACGGCAGCAGTCTTCTGCGGTGACGGAGAGCTCAAGTCCATGGAGACGTGGGATGGAAAACCTGTCTTAGCCCACGTTATTGACAGGCTTCAGGGGAGCGGAATTCAAAGAGTTATACTTCTTACAGGAAATAACAGAGAAGACATTAAACGCCATTTCGGTTTGGAGTATAACGGTCTGAGTATTGAATACGTATCAGAGGAGCGACCGGAGGGTACGGCTTCTGCTTTGGAAAAGATTGAAAACATGGTTAGCTCTACTTTTCTTGTTTTGAACGGTCATGTGTTGAGCGACGTTGATCTTGAGGATATGCTTGAAGTCCATAGAGATGAATCATCTGTAGCTACGATGGCATTGACTACTGTGAACGATCCGTCTAGTTACGGTGTGGCGAAGTTGAAGGGACGTACTATTCTTGGTTTTGAGGAGAAGCCTTCGTCCGGTGAAGAACCTTCCAGACTGATTAACGCAGGGACCTACATTCTTGGAGCCTGAGGTATTTGATTACCTGGAAACAGGTAGTTTGGAAGATGTATTTGAGACTCTTTCAGATGTAAGAAAACTATCAGGTTACATCTACGGCGGAGACTGGAAAGACTTCTCTAAGAGGTGAATATTGTCTGAAGCTTGTAGTTATAGGCTCTGGATCATGTGTCATCGATCAGAGCCAGAGAGCGTCCTCTGCATATGTACTTGAAGTTGCAGAGAAGAATATTATGATAGATACAGGAACGGGATCTACGAGGAATCTGAAGAAGTCTGGTTATTCGGTGGATGAGCTTGATGCTGTTGTCAATACTCATAGACATCCTGACCATATTTCTGATCTGGTGCCGATAATTCAAGACAAGGTTGTAAGGTCTTTCTCGCAAGAGGAGCCTGATCTGAAGCTTTTTGGACCTGAAGGATATCTTGAGTACCTGAAGGATAGAATGAGCCATGAAATGGTCGAAAGCCCGAGCTCTATATCTGAATTTGGCTTTGAGTTGGGAGTGAATGAGATTCAGAAAGTGCAAGAAATGCTTCAGGGTGTAGAGATGTCTTCGGTTGAGGCAGTTCACGGACCTGATGGATTTGAGTGCCTGTCGCTGAGGTTTGAAGCAAGAGGTAAGAGTGTAGTTTTTACAGGTGACACAGATTATAATTCGAGGCTTGAGGAGTTTGCGGAGGATGCTGATATACTTGTGACGGATTGCTCCTGTCCTGCGGGAGAATCCGTTGAAGGTCATATGAATTCTAGAGAATGCGCTCGTCTAGCATCTAGAGCAGAAGTCAGCCATTTGGTGCTTTCACATCTGTACCCTAAAGCACAGCAATCTGATTTGCAATCTGAAGCCTCTGAGGTCTTTTCGGGAGAGATTACCGTTGCAGAGGATCAAAAAGAAATCGGCTTCTAGCAAGTATTTATAAATAACTATTGTAATACATCGTAATACTGATGTCTGTAGAGGAACATCCACAGATTGTAGCAAAAAAATCTGAGAACTGGAGAGATACAGAAGAGCTGTTGGAAGGCGGACAAGGTAATATAGGGGTTCTGGCACTAGAGTCCGGTACAGAGATCCAAAATGGCTCTACAAAGCAGCTTGATTCATTAGAGTTTCATATAGATAACGTTGACGCAGTTAGAGGCAACTACATGGTCTTTCCAGAGTATATGGTTGAGGAAGTCAATGAGCATCTGGGTGCACAGACTCTTGGGCCAGAAGATGCAAATGATGCTAACTTCTATGTAGGTCAATCTACAGGTATTGATTGGTTTGAGCTGAAGTTCGAGGAGGAATATACAATACCTGAAGGAGAAGAGCCACATGCCCACAATGCGTGGGAGTTCTACAGCTT
>GL982572.1:9251-45458 GCA_000220375.1 Candidatus Nanosalina sp. J07AB43
GAGCGGCCTGAGGGTACGGCTTCTGCTTTGGAAAAGATTGAAAACATGGTTAGCTCTACTTTTCTTGTTTTGAACGGTCATGTTTTGAGTGACGTTGATCTTGAGGATATGCTTGAAGTCCACAGAGATGAATCATCTGTGGCTACGATTGCATTGACTACTGTGAACGATCCGTCTAGCTACGGTGTGGCGAAGTTGAAGGGACGTACTATTCTTGGTTTTGAGGAGAAGCCCTCGTCCGGTGAAGAACCTTCTAGACTGATTAACGCCGGGACCTACATCTTGGAGCCTGAGGTATTTGATTACCTTGAAACGGGTAGCTTGGAAGATGTATTTGAGACTCTTTCAGATGTAAGAAAACTATCAGGCTATATCTACGGCGGAGACTGGAAAGACTTCTCAAATCACCGATAAGAGTTCTCTTCAATCTGATATCATAATCTCAGGTCTTGAGACCTCATCTGAAACATATATAAGAATGTAATACGACGTATTACTTTGTGCGTCAGTCAGGTAATGCTCAAGACTATGGCATGTATAAGCCGGAGCTAGTTGATCTCCCGCACAGCACGGGAGACATACAATCTAACAGTGATGGTGTTTCAGTTATAGCTCTTGAGGAAGTGTCGCTTTCGGAGGAGGCGCATCTAAATTACCTTGAGCCGGGCGATTATGCAGTTTTAGACGAACCTAGATATCTTCAAGACGGGCTTGCGGCGATAACCAACGATGAAATGTTCGATGCCGCGCTCGACTATATTCCTGAGGGTAAAAGAAACGATGGAGGATTTCATTTTACTAATGGAAATGAGGCTGAGATTGCCGAAGCCAAATATTCAGATGTGGAGCTTAAGACAAGGTTTCCGGATGAGCTTCGCTCTTATCCTGAGACGATACATACGCATAATGTACCTGAGTGGTACGTCTGCGTAGGTGAGTTTGAGATGAAGCTAGGAAATGAAGAAATGCCACAGGCTCCAAGCCAAGTGTTTAGCCAGACTAAAGAGCAAGGTAAGCAAGTTCCTGAAGAGGATTGGTTTGATTCCTACGAATTTGAAGACGAGGTGTTTAGAGTAGATCCAGGTGTTTATCATGGAATAATGAGCAAGGAAGATGATGCTTATGTGGCAATAATTAGAGGAGATCCCACAGGCCAGGAGAACTGGGTTGGAAAATGGGATTTAAATGGAGAACAAGTATATGATCATTTTGAAGAAGAGCCAAATCTAAGTAAACTCAATCATATTGAAGAGCTAGAAAGATGAAATGCATAGAATGTAATGACAGTGATATCGAATCGATGAATGAAGATGGAGTTGAGCTTTACAAATGCTCAAACAACCACGTTAACAGGAGAATGATCAAAAATCAGGGACTAGAATACTATGAGCAGGAAGGTGAAACCGTACATAGGAGCGTAGGAATTATAGTTACGTGTAAAAATGAAGTATTGCTGTTGGATAGGAGAAAATATCCAACAAAACATAGCATTCCAGCAGGCCACCTAGAAGAAGGTGAAGATCCGAGTAAAGCAGCTATAAGAGAGCTTGAGGAAGAGACAGGTATAGATTCTTTCTCTGATGATATATCGAAGGTTTTCAGAGGTAAAATAAAAGACGCATGTAGAAGAGGGTCAGACTTTCATGATTGGAGCCTATACAAACTGAGAGTTGATGAGAAGCCTGATTTAAGCTCAAATGATGAGGCGAAAGGCTTGGTATGGAAACGAGAATCTCAATTGGAAGATATAGATTTAACTGTTCCAACTAAAAAATTTATTTTAGAGGAAGAATATGGGATTAAATGATATGAATAGGGCACTAGTTACAGGAGGAGCGGGTTTTATCGGCTCGAATATTGTCGAAGGGCTTGTTGAGAGAGATGTCGAAGTAGTTGTACTTGACGATCTGTATCTTGGAACTGAAAATAATCTTGAGTCTGTAAGTGATGAGGTTGAGTTTATTCAGGGCTCGGTTCTGGACGAGGAGAAGGTTGATGAGGCTGTTCAGGGTGTTGATGTTATTTTTCATCAGGCTGCCAGAAGCTCTTCTCCTATGCATAAGGAGGATCCTGCTGGCTGTGAAAGGGTCAACGTTGAAGGTTTTGTGAATGTTGCGGAGGCTGCTATTGAGGAAGAGGTTGATAAGATTGTATACGCCTCAACCAGCTCTATGTATGGCAGTGTTTCACCACCTCATAAAGAGGATATGGATTTGAAGCCTCAGAACCGTTATACTGCCTCAAAGATGTCACGTGAAATGTATGCCCAGTGTTACTCATACAAAGGCGAGATTGAGACTACAGGACTGAGGTACTTCTCCGTATTTGGTCCTCATGAGAAAGGTAAGGGAAAGTACGCTAACGTAGTCACCCAGTTCCTTTGGAAGATGATGGAGGGTGAGCAACCTGTTATATGGGGTGATGGAACGCAGGAGAGAGACTTTGTATACGTTAAAGACGTGGTTAGGGCAAATATGAAAGCTGCTGAGACCCGTGAAGAGTTGGATGGCGAAGTCATTAACATCGGACGTAGTGATCCTGTGACATTCAACCAAGTTGTTGAGAACCTTAACTCTGCTCTTGACAAGGATATTGATCCTGAAAAGATCGAGAACCCTAGGGATAAGTACGTAGAGAAGCATAGAGCTGATATCTCGAAGGCAGAGAGCCTTCTGGACTGGAGCCCGCAGTATAGCTTTGAAGAGGGGCTTCAGAAAACCGTGGATTATTACAGGGAACATCCATAATAAAATTTACATACAGTAACTTCTGTTATGGGAAAGATTGAGAAGCCGTGGGGATATGAAGAACAGGTTTTAATGACTCAGGTTGACGTGGGGGACCAAGTTGGAATGCTTGGAATACGAAGACTTGTATTAAACGCCGATGAAATGACATCCTACAGTCATCATCAGAGTCAGGCAGATATTATCTATCTAGAAAAAGGCAATATTGTATTAAGGCATGAAGAGGATATGAAGGAGCTTGAGCAGGGTAATGCAAAGGTTGTAAGATCTGAGGAAAACCATCAGCTCCAGAATATTGATGACCAAGTCGCCGAAGTACTTGAGATCTCCTTCCCCTATAAGCCCGGAGATATTACGCGTGTAGAAGACCCTTACTCAGAGGAGAGAGACGACGAAGAGGAATCAAGTGAATAAACAGGCACCTATCTGAATCCCTGTATACTTACTCCTTCGTAGTTTATTACCATCAGCCCAACTATACCCATAAATGCTACCCCGAAACTTCTTTGAAGAAGTACCAGTGCTCCTCCGACCGCAGGGTCATAACCTAAAGCAGTCATCAAGGCTGTACCTGAAAGTTCTGCTGCTCCTGCGCCGCTGGGAGTTATCGGCATACTGGATACCAAGCTCATTACACAGGTTAACAAAGCCGCTGACCAGAACCCAAAAGATATACCGATTGAAGCTGCGAGAACATATAGGGATAAAATATCAAATATCCACCTTATAAAGGTCAATAGAACCGTTTCTGCATAATACCTGCTATCTAGCCGATTAAATCCTTCAATCGCATCTAAAAATATTTTCTTATATTTCAGAAATTTGATTTCCGGAAGCAGCTTTACAATCTCTCTCAGTTTTGAGGACTTCGAACGCACCAAGTAAAAACCTGTTACAACGGCCATAGCCGGTAATAAAAGCAGATTATCAATGCCTAAACTGCCTGAGAATATAAACAGGGCAGGAACTGTTGAGAAGACAGTTAGCACTGCTATATCAGAAAGCCTTTCTACAGCCACTAGCCCTAAGACATCTCCATGACTCTCTACATGCACATATCTTTCCATAATCTTCGATCTCACGATGTCACCGGAGTTGAACGGCAAAATCTTATTTAATCCATATGAAATGGAAATAATTTTTAAACAATCCCTAAATCCTACGTCATAGTTCACCGAGCAAAGTCTTTTCCAACGAAATGCCGTTAACGGATACACGCTCGAGAACAGAATTAATCCGATTAGATATATCACAATGTTAGTCTTTTGAATCTGAGACAAGAGTTTTGAAACATCCAGTATATAGAAAAACAATCCAAACAGAATCAAAGTCAACAGAATACCTCTCACTTTGCTGTACTGTAGATCTGGTCTCACTGTTCACCCCTGGCTCAGCCTTTTTTCGTTTCTTCTGACTTGGTCAGATATCATGCCAAATATCAACATCTGAAGACCTATTATAATCAGTACAGAGGCTATTAGGCTGGGTGCTAGGTCTACTATTTTTCCATTTGATAGGTAACCTGAGATGGCCAGATAGCTTGGATACATCGCTAGAACGAAGAAGATTGATGAAGCCGCCGTGAAAAATTTTAGAGGGTTAATATCTCTTACACCCCAGATGATCGTCGACATTATCCTCCAGCCGTCTGACACAGGGTTTAGCTTGCTTTCCCCTTTTCTTTGGCTGTAATCAATATTGACTTCTTCTATAGGCACCTTGTTCTCAACTGCTGACAAGGTCATTTCGGTTTCAATTCCAAACCCTGGTGCTGTCAATTTTGTATGTCTCAGTGAAAAATCTGTAAATGCTCTATATCCTGACAGCATATCATATACTTCAGCATCAGTAGATATTCTTACGGCCAGGTTAAACAGATAGTTCCCAGCCAAGTTGAGTTTAGGTATCGCGTCTTTAGAACGATTATATCTTTTACCTATGACATGTTCAGCCTTCTCATCGATCAAAGGATCAACTACTTTTCCCATTTCTTTTGGATTATAAGTGCCATCTGCGTCTATCATAACATATATCTCAGAATTTACTTCATTGAGGCCCTGCTCTACACCGTTGCCTTTTCCGCCCTTCAGCCTCTGCTCAATAAGTTCTGCCCTAGAACCTTCTACAATTTCCTGTGTCCCATCTGTAGATCCTCCGTCCACAACATAGAGTTCTACATCGTGGCCTCTGTATTCTCTGGGAAAATCTTCAATCACATGTTCAATTCCCTTGCACTCATTTAGAGTCGGTATAATAACTGATATCATATAATACTCCTGTTTACTCGATAGATTATTACCTGAGGCTGTGACTGCCTTGTCAAAGGAAGCTGTGTTTCGCCGAATCTTTGAACTGGTGACAGGTAGCTTGGCGTGTCCTCAAACCTATTAAACACTTCTTCTGCTGTTGATCTTCCCGACCTGATGTCTCTTATTATGCTGGAGGAGAGCCGGTAAGGTGGAAGACCCGTGTTCATCCATTCTGGCTGCGTTCTTTCGTATACGTCTATCATAACTATGGAGATGTTTTCATCTCTCAGAAAGTTCTTAAATCCGGTTTCATTACTTGGAACACGTCCTGCTGATGCAACCGGCATTGTTGGATGGGCCCAGTACCTGACCTGTGGAGACGTTGAGTAAATTCTTACATCATCTTCAGTGTTTTCTTGAACCCATTCTCCGGCAGGCTCTAAAGCTTGGAAGCCGTGGCTTGAAACCTGTGCTTGACCTGATACATAGTTTAATCCGAGTATAGGAGAAACTATTAGTATCATTATCATCCATACTTGGGCATATTTGGATAGATCTGTATCTGGTATCCTTTCACATATAAATGAAGATATTCTGAATATGGAGACTGTTGAAAGTATAATTAATGCAGGAAGTACGTATACGATGTACCTTGGCACCTTTGTAGCGTTTACCGACATTATACCGATTCCTAGTCCTGCTGATAGCCATAGAAGCTTTTCTCCATCAGACCTTACAAACAGAGCGACAGATGAAATCAATGCAAGAGGAAACAGCTCGGTCTTTAATGTGAAGGTTCCTAATGCTAGCATGCCGGTAAAAATCAGCTTTTTTACCGTCTGATCTGGCGAGGATGTGAATGTATCTACAACGTTGCCGATAACATTAATTACTAGCAATCCAAATAGAGGCAACGATAGTAGACCAGGTAATGTAAATAGGAAGTATAGTGGCCCTTGGACGTCAATATTTCCGGAAGAACTAGCAATATTTAACGCCTGCTTAAATGAACAAAGCGGGAACTGACAGACTCCCATGTTTCTTACCATCCATGGAAGCATTGCAACCAAAAACAGCCCTAATGCTATGTAGTAATTTTTGTCGGTAAAGACACTGTACAGATCTGATTGCTTGAAGCCCTTATCAGTCATGAAGTAGTCCTTTATTTCTCTGCGCTTCTTGTATACAAAGTAAAAAACTATTATAGGGCCTAGTGTATAACCTGGCTGCTTTGAAAGCGCCGTCAAGGCTATTAGAGGTCCCCATGCCCAGATTGCGTATTTTGAGTATTTCTTATCTTCCAGTCCGTAATAGAAAGCCAGCAATGTGGTTGTGAATAAAGCGGTAAGTGTCGCACCCATTAGGATTCTTTCACTAAGAAACCAGTATGTTCCGTTTACCGATGTTAGTGCTGCGGCTGCAAGACCTACATCTCTGTTTTTGACCTCTCTACCTAGCAGATATGTTGATATAACACCCAAAGTACCCATTATAGGGCTTACTATTCTCACGGCAGTGTCCGTTCCTATCAGATCTCCAAACACCATGTTTGAGAGCACTAGCATGTAGTTGTAGACAGGCGGCCTCTTCGTCATTGCACCTCCCTTGTCTGGAAGTGAGTACTCCAGAAGGTGTTTTGGTACTTCTTTCGCAATTCTTCCGTGAATGGATTCGTCAACCCACATTCCCTCGAAGAAAGCGTATTTGAACCTTATCGCAGCTGAAAACCCGATGATACCTAACAATAGAAGTGCATACTTGTTATCTAGCTTCTGCTTGAGCTTCTCGCCAGCCTCCTCAATGCTCAGGTTCATAGTACCACAGTAAACAGGAAAAGCCCTGTAACGCAAATAATTGATTCGATAGTTATTAAGCTGACTGTAATCTGTCTCTCAGTCATGTCTTGTCGCATAAATACGTGGGTAAGTGAGTATATCTTGTCGTGGTGTGATTTCAGTGTTCCGTCTTCCTGTAGTATCCCCCATGATCTGGCGCTGAAGCCGCTTCTTAGCTTCAGGAAAAACTCGGCTATCCACGGAGCAAATATGAATACTCCGAACTTCTCCATGTTTCCTATAACCATTGATGAGAATAGAGCTGCGCCACATAGATATGTTAGAGAGTCTCCAGGCAGGATAGACGCTGGGTGGAAGTTGAAGTACATAAAGGCTGCTAAAGCAGCTGATAGGCTCCAGGCAATGACGGCTGCCTCAATCTGTCCGTTAAGGTATCCGAATACTCCTAGAGCTATCGAGGCCACTAAACTCATTCCTCCTGAGAGGCCGTTGGTGCCTGCAAGCATGTTAACAACATTTGATACAAACAGGAGTCCTAGAGGAAGTAGTATAAGAGGGTAGAAAACACCCCAGTTTATCGTGTAGCCTATAATCGGTACCGTCATGGACCATGATCCTGCTCCTACAGCGATCAGAGGTAAGGCAGCAGGTAGGACAAACAGCATTTTTGGGATTTGTCCAAGGCCGTTTCTCAGCATTTCATCTTCCTTTGAATCCTTGTCTTGGGAGAAGTTTCCTGACAGTCTGTCAAGCAGCCTTTGGTGAGGAAGAGATTCTATGTTGGTCTGCCTGTGTAACTCTATATCGATTTTTTCATCTCCTACTGAAAGGTGTTCTGTCATCACCGCCTCGAGATCTACGTGTATGTCGTCAAGAAGACCTATCAGGCTGATTATTATTACTGAGCTGAGAGCTGCCAACAGGATAGTAAGGTTTACAGTTGAGTTGCCAGGTATTGAAGTCAAGGCCATGTAGACTGTTATCGATGATAGGAATCCGAATAGGACTGTGATACCGCCTGATGAGGCGAGACGTGGCTTGTCCTTTTTTTGTTGGTCTACTGCAAAAATTCCTGAAGCCATCAGGTATTTTTCGGCGTAAGGCGTGGATAAAAAAGTGACAAGAAACCCTGCCACCAGCGACGCAGCAAATGCGATCATTCCTCTTCGACCTTCCACATCTTGACGTAACCGTTTGACGCATCTTCGACTTTCTCAGCGTAGTCTACGTCGGCTCCATCTCCTAGATAGAGCTCAACCAGCTGAGAGTCCATGATCGACTTAGGAACAAGTACTCCACGTGCTGAAACCTGATTAGATGCAAAGCCTCTTTCCAGGCTATAGTAAGGATCTGCTGCCAGACAGTAAGGAACCTGAGACTCGACGTCAAATGTCTCGGTACCTTCTTCTGTGATAATGCAGTCCATGCTTCGTGACTGACCTCTTACTTGGAGCGAGGGAGCGCCGTTGAAGCTTACAGAAGTGTTTGTTATCTCGACAGGTGCATATACGGTACCTACCCTTCGGCTGGACATCTTTACTGTTGTGAAGTTTCCGCTCGTGCTGAGCGAGTCTCTGATGTTGCTTGAGGTTGAAAGGGTTATCATCGAGTTCACCTGTCCTCCGGTCTCATTCGGAAGATTCAATGCGTTGTTTGATATTGTGCTTACTGCGCTGTACTTTCCGATCATCGTGTTATCAAGCACTATATAGTCGACCGAGTGCTTCTCCAGAAAGTTGTCGATGCCTGAGGTGTTCATCGGGTTGTCTGAGGTCAGGAAGTCCGCCAGTGGCATGTTTACAGCACGTGTATCTCCAGTGTAGTATCCTGCGTTCCATCCGTTAGCTATCGATGGTCTTCTGCCGATTGACTCGAAGTGATACCCGTAATCCCACCACGACATTATGGTTGAACCTTGAGGTGTCTCCTCGTCCATGTATTCAAGGCTTTGATCCCATGCTGAGTTCGGTGAGCCTCCGACACCTGATGCAGATACAAACCCTGCAGCAGCGTTGACACCTATTAGAAGAATTAGTGATCCTGCCAAGACTCCTGTCTTCACGCTTTCAAGGTTTTGATCCGCCTCAAATACTTCGGTGAAGTCCATGGACGATATGCCCTGGTATATCCTTGAGAATCCATATCCTGCTGCCAAGGCGACTGAGAATGTTGATAGGAAGACTAGCCTTGACTTTGCGACAGCTCCAAGAAGGTTTGTAATCACCCATAGAGCAGGAAGTACCTTATACCATTCCAGACTGATCTCTCTGGATTTCATTAAATCGTTGAAATGCATGTAGACTAGGCCAGAGAGAATTATTACCGAGGCTGGAAGCAGTGCATAGGCAATTCTGGATCCTCCGAAGAATAGCACTGTCTCCAGACCTATGATAGAGACCAGTATCAAGGTTGTGAGCTTGAATACTGACTCATTGTCTAGATACATTGTGAACAATGTGAATACTGCGAGCACTGTAAGACCGGCTGCTATACCGAATATGAATGACTGCTGGAAGAAACCGATTAATATCAGTGACCATGCTACGAAGGCAGCCTCTAGTCCTCCGAAGTAAACGTAGTCCGATATCTCTTTTTCAACTATGCTGTATTTCCGCATCAGCATGAACCCTACGCCTGTAAGTAAAAGACCTGTTCCAATCAGCATCATAGGCCAGCCTCCCAACACGTTGGCCACTACTGTAAGTGGGGCTGCGATACTCCCAGCATAGTTTGCTCCTATGCTGCTGATTATTGTGTTCAGTCCTGGAGCGGTGTTTTCGGCGACCGTGCTTCCTATTACGTCTCCGCCGACGCTCTGTGTCGCTGCACTTATCAAGCTCTGAACTTTTGAAGCCAGGAATTCAGAGTAAAGAGGTGAAAGTATTAGGGCTATCAGCCCTAGAGCTGACATTCCTGGTGTGAAGTACTTCAGATTATCCTTGCTTATGATTTCTAGTTTTTCCACGAGGTATCTATCCCAGACTAGGAATAGCAAACCTAGGTTGACTATGAGGAATGTAGAGGTGAAGGAGAACTTCCCGGGATTGAGGGATGCTGCTACTCCGCCACCGATTAATACCGTTGGTGTGTATGCAATTAGAAGGTTTTCGATGTCTTCGTCTATGAAAAGTACTGATCCTACTACCAGAGGCATTAGAAGCCAGAGCATTTTTGATCCTCCCCATGATATTGAGAAGAATGCTAGTGAGAGGCCTGAAATAATTCCTGATAATCTGTCTTTGTATTTCCAGCTTCTGGTGAAAAAGAGTAGTGTGAGCATCATGAAGAATGTTCCTGTAGGCTCTTTCTCGAAGAATCCTGCGGATGTACGTCTCATTACTCCCGGTATTACTGCGAGGAAGAATGCTGCAAATGCTCCAGTCTTTTTATCGAATAGTTCCTTTCCCAAGAAGTACATCCCGACTGTTGATAGTGCACCCATCAGGGCAGGATAGAACTGTGCCCATTCTAGGTAGTTGTTGAATATCAGTGATCCGCCAAGCCAGTATCCTACTGCTGGAAAGATTATCTCGCCTATATTGTGTAGATAAAAAGGTGAGTTGTACGGGAAGTACATTAGAAAGTCCGTCTGTGGTATCCCGCCGGTGTAAGCAAGGTGCTGTGACGCCCTATAAATATAATATGGGTCAAGTGCCTGGAGGTATTGCATTCCCTGCTCGGGTAGGTATCTGAGCCAGAGGGCTAGACCGAAGATCGATGTCAGCGTTAAGACAGCCCAGTTTTGCTTCAGTCCTTCGACGGTGAAAAATTCGTTTACTCTCTCAGCCTGGCTCTCTAGATTCATGTAGTTCCGGTTTCTTATTCATCTTTTTTATTTCACTGGTTCTCCGGGGTGTTTAAAATGCTTACATGGGTAATTTTGCCTCAGTGAATCCGAAAAACCTGTTCAATAATGTATACGAGGAATATGATAGGTATGTATATATTCCTGTTATTTTGGTTTTTCTGTCTGTAGTTGTTCTATTGGCTGGCTACTTGACACCTGAATCGGCCCTGAACCTTGGTCAAGATTTTACCGGTGGCACCACAATAAAATATGAGCTTCCAGCTGATTATGACACAAATCAGATTAACCAGATTTTTTCCTCTCAGGGATATCCCGGGTCGAACGCAATTACTGTCGGTGAGAACCAGAGTATTCTACAGGTAACGGTACCACCTCCTGAGGTAAACAGAACGGAGGCGGTCAACATACTTTCAGACAACTCCATCCGCTCCTTTGATGTCTCAAGCGGCGATATTTTGAGTAGAAACTTCTCGGAAAAAGAGCTTGGTGATAGATTGCTTATGCTGGCTGTCTGGACTTTCATCCTGGCGTTCTCTATAATGAGCTTGGTGATCTTCATATCGTTTAGAGACCTTATTCCGTCGCTTGCTGTCATATTTGCGGCATCTGCAGATATACTGTTTGCTGTTGCGGCGATGTCGCTGCTTAAGATACCTTTGACACCTGGTTCTCTTTCAGCTCTGCTTATGCTCATAGGTTACTCTGTTGACACGGATATTGTACTTTCTTCGCGTGTTCTGAAGCAGAAGAAGGGCAGTGTTAAGGACAGGATCTGGAGCTCTACAAAGACAGGTGTGACGATGAGCGCAGGAGGTATAGTAGGTTTTATACTGCTTTACAGCATTTCAATGCTTACAGTAGGTCCTTCAACTCTCTCAGAGGTGTCTTCAGTAATGGTTATAGGTTTACTTGCGGATATACCGTTTACATGGTTCGGGAACGCCGTGATAATAAAGAAGTATGTTGAAGGAGATATTGAGCTAGACAAGTACCTGGAGAAGGTGATGATATGGAAGTGAAGAAGCTTGCCAAGGAGTGGAGAATCTGGGTCTTGGCTATAGTCTTAATTCTATCCTTTGTTAGTCTTTCACCTCAGCCAGTTGATTCCGACAATGACGGTACATGGGATACTTATGACTTGGAAGGTATGAACGGGAGCCTAGGTATTGATTTTACAGGCGGCTCTCAGCTTATACTCAGGGTTCAAAACAATGATTCTCGGGAGATGACCCAGAAGGTCGCGGATACTCTCCAGTCCCGTCTTAATAATCTGGGTTTCAGCGGAGCAAGCCTTTCAACAAGAAATATAGGTGGTGAGTGGAGGATCAGCCTCACCACAGCAGAAACTGATCCTGCAAGAGTTGAGGAGCTTATAGCCCAGGAGGGAGCGTTTGAGGCCACAATGCCTTTCATCTTCCGTGATTCTGCCAACTTCACGTTAGACGAAACCTACAGATTTGAGGAATCAGGTAATAGTACTATCTCTGTCACCTCATTTGAGCAGGATAATACTGAAACAGCATCTCTCAGACCATCTAATACCACGGAGCTTGGTGGGACAAGGATGACGTATGTCGGAGAGTACAAAGATTACAGCATGGTTGAGGTTACGGTTTACGACAACACAGATATTGAATCTGTCGATACTGCTAACTCTGTGGTTCGTCAGACAGGAACTAACTCTAATCAGGCAGTGATACCTTTGATTGTAAGTCAGGAGTCACAGGACAGGATAAAGCAGACAGCAAACAATTTCCAGGTGTCAGCTGGGTCTCTTGTAATGTCTAACGGGGAGAATGCAAATCTTACGATTTATATCGACGATGAGAAAATTAGAGAGTTTACTGTCTCAAGTGATTTTCAGAGAGGTTCTATTTCACAGCCTACAATAAACTTGAACGGCCAGGACGCAGGTGATTTGAGGCAGAGAATGAACAATGTTCAGGGATTACTTCAATCCGGAAGATTGCCTGAGCCTGTCAGTGTCGTCAGTACACAGCAGATTTCCAGCAGCATCGGGTCACAGTTCGCTCTGGCCTCATCGCTATCAATCTTAGGCTCTTTGATAGCTGTAGGAATTATAATATTCATCAGGTATAGAAACCCCAAGCTTGTATTCCCGATCGTGTTTACCGGTGCATCAGAGGTTTTCATTTTGCTAGGTCTTTGGTTTACCAACTTTGCTACATTAACGCTGTCAGCTGTAGCTGGTATAATTGCCGCGGTTGGAACAGGTGTGGATGATCAGATAATTATTACAGATGAGTCTGAGACAGAGTCTATCAAGGGCTGGAAGGATAAGATGAAGACAGCGTTTTTCGTTATCTTCACTTCTGCAGCTTCTACTATTGGAGCGATGACTCCCATAATATCTCCAAGGCTTTCAACCATTATGGTTGGGGCGGCAGGTCTCGGGCTTCTAGGATATTCCTATTACAGCTCAAAGGCAGGAAACCATTATATTGCGGTCGGAACAGTAGCCCTGATAATTTCAGCTGTAGCATATACTGTTCCTTTGTCTCCTCTGCAGCAGATACAGGAGTTTGCAACTACAACTATAGTTGGAATTATGGTTGGGATAGCCGTAACAAGGCCTGCGTTTGCAAAAATCCTTGAGAATATGCGGCAGTAAATTGATGTAGACTGAGAATTCTAAGCTTACTGAAGCTCCATTATGGCGTCAGCAACTTCGTCATTCTCCTTCAGGGTCTGTTTGGCTTTTTCCTTGCTGGCACCGGTTTTCTCCATTACCAGTTCGATATCTTCTTCGTCGACTTCAGGTTCTCCAGCGTTTTCTTCCTTGGAGTAGTTTCCCTGGAGCTGGAATATCTCGTTTCCCTGAGCGTCTATTCTAGAGATTGAGGGGTTGCTGAAAACTAGTTTCTGGTCGCCCATATGGACCTCTACTTTGTCTGCGTCTAGTTCATCCATATCAACGCCCATCTGCTTCATCATCTTAGACATATCCTTTCCGCCGAACATGGATCAACATATATTTAGTGATCTTTTTAAATCGCAGCAGAAATATTTCCTGATACAAATCATGTTTTCATGGGTTTTTGCTGCCTTATTAGGAGTGCTGTCAGGTATTGTAACAGGTTTAATTCCCGGTCTTCATCCTAATACTGTTATTTTCACCTCCCTCCCCGTGTATCTAAGTACGGAGATTCAGAAGATGGTGTACATATCGTATGTGACAGGTTTATCTATTTCACATACATTTCATGATTTTCTGCCTGCCATATTTATCTCGGCGCCTGAGGCTGAGTCAGCCTTATCTGTGGTTGCTTCACCTGAGCTTGTTGAGAAAGGAAAAGGACTTGAGGCATTTTACTCAACTGTCAGAGGTGGCTTGAACTCTGTGCTTGCTGTAGTTATTCTTATTTTACCTATGCTCTTCTTCTTGAAACCTGCTTACTCCGTTATTTCAGGGTTTATGGAGTACATTCTGGCTTTTTTCCTATTTTATATCCTCCTGAGTTCTGACGATCTCTTTGTAAGCTTGGTTGTAGCGATTTTTTCGGGTTCTCTTGGTTTGATAGCGTTTAATACTCCTGTTAACCAGCAGTTTGTGTTAATTCCTGTTTTCTCAGGTCTGTTTGCGGTTCCGGGTGTCTACTCTATTCTTAATCAGGATTTTGAGGTTCCGGAGCAGCAGCATCCTGATGAATCAGTTTTTTCGCTTTCTCGCCATGGTTTTGTGGGGTCGGTTTCAGGTCTTCTTGCAGGTACTGTTCCTGGTATCGGAGCGGCTGTTTCAACTTCTTTTGTGTCTCCTATTATGGATGAGTCGAAGGAAGGTTTTCTTTCGGCGATGGGAGGTGTTAATACTTCGGATATCTTTTTCTCCCTGATATCTCTTGCAGTTATAGATAAGGCTCGTTCAGGTGCATCTGTCGCCATCCAGGCTATAGGCACGTCCTCTAGCTCTAGTGTCTTATACCTGCTTCTGCTGACATTTTCTGTAGCTCCTTTAGCGGCTTATCTCTCTGTTAAAGTCTCAAAAAGGTATGTAGACCTGATCGAAGGGGCTTCAATTGAACATGTCGCATACCCTGTCTTGGTCTTGATTCCTTTGATATGTTTTCTTCTTGCTGGATGGAGGGGTATGCTTGTATTAGGTGCTGCCTCGTGTATAGGTTTTGTAGCACAGCGTACTGATTCGAGAAAGGCCTGCATGAGTGTGTTGATCGTTCCCACCTTGATCTCTTTTTCAGGTATCACAATATTTATTTAATCTAACGTTACAGCAACTAGTTGTGAATGATCGAAAAGGATTTCTACTGGTTTTGATAACGGCTTTGTCTCTGGCTGTAGGACTTATGCTCCGGCCTTATACAGGTTTTCTGCTGGGAGCTTTGATTCTCGCTTTCATACTTCGGAAGCCACATTTTTACATAAAGGATAGGATTGGGTCAAATGCCTCAGCGTTCTTGCTTACCTTATCCTCTATTGTGTTGGCAATACTGCCGCTGCTGATTATCGGGGTTGCAGTGGCAGATGACGCAAGAGATGTTGTGAAGGGCATTAATACTTCCGAGGTTGTTGACCTCAGTGAGGTAGAGCAGAGGATCAATTCTTTTACGGGAACTGAAACAGAGCTTCAAGCAAAGCTTGCCAGTGCGGTTACCTCTTTTACTTCTGGCGCACTTGGAGGTGTCTCACAGGCCTTGGATGTTGCAGCAAACCTGTTGATAGGTCTTTCATTCATGTTGTTTCTAACATATTACCTCGTTAGGGATGGAGGAGATCTTGTCATGTGGCTGAAGGATCTTTCCACTCTGCCAGAAGGTATTGAGGACAGGCTTGTAGATGAGATGGCGAATACAACTTCTGCCGTCTTGAAAGGTCACATACTCGTTGCTGTCGCTCAAGGGGCTATCGCAGGCCTGGGGCTATGGATTTTTGGGGTTCCAAATGCATTGTTCTGGACCTTTGTAATGGTGATATTGAGTATTATACCTATAGTAGGGAGTATGGTTGTATGGATTCCCTCCGCAATTTACCTAGGTCTTTCCGGTGAAGTTACTTCTGCTGCTGGACTGGCTGTTTATGGTCTTGTGGTTGTAGGTATGACTGATAATATCTTGAGGCCTCTTGTTGTAGATGAAAGCGCCGATCTTCATCCTGCGGCGATAATTATAGGTGTGCTTGGAGGTGTCTCAGTTTTTGGGGCTGTGGGTCTGTTTATAGGCCCTATAGTACTTGGAGCGTTTAAATCAGTGCTTAAGGTGTTTATGAATAACTATTCAGACCTCTAACACAACATTTTTAAGTGGCAAGATCATGTTGGGCCCTAATGTCATCTAATCTGGAGACTGTAGTTATGGCGGCGCTTCTAACTGTTCTTATCTCGTTTCCGACGGTCTCCCAGCAGATTGACTACTCAGGTCCTTCAAGCTCTCAGTCACCTGTAATCTCATCAGAAAAGGATCTTGATAGAGAGATCAGTATCTCAGATGATGAGGCCTCAAAGGTTACCGTGGAGCGTCACGACTCCATATATACCTTGAGAGAGACTCCTAGTAAGAGGATTGAGGTTCTAGAGACTCCTTCAGCTGAGATGACATCCGAGCTTACCGAAAATATTTCTATGTATACTGTGAACTCTCCGTATGGAACCTTGAGAAGGGGAATGGTTGATGGTAGAAAAGTATCAAAGTTTAATGGAGCCAATAGATCTAAGGTGAACTCTGAGTTGCTGAGTTTGAAGGATGAGATGGAAAGGTATAGATCTATGGCTAGGCAGGAAATGCTTCCCAACATAGAGTTGAGGATTACTGAGAGTAAGACCTCAGACCCGGATGAGAGAGTAGTTATAGATAATGATGAGACTCAGCCAGTAAATCTAAATAGTTGGACTCTTAGGAACTCCGACGGTGATACCTATGAGTTTGACTCGTTTGAGGTGCCTGCATTGGGAACGACCATGGTCTATACGGAGCCAAAATCGGAGATTAACGTAACAGAAACAGATCAGAACAAGTTTGTTTATGGGACAGGAACGGACTGGGACAGTTACTCCGAAGAGGCAACTTTGTTTAACTCAAGAGGTGTAGAGGTTGCAGAGGACAATATACAGTAAGCCGCAGGCTTAAACCGTAATTTAAACCTTTTTGATACCTTCTATTTCGTACTCTTCGCCTGTAAAAATCTTCTTTATACGCATCTCCTCCTTTTTCACCCATGTAACGTTTTCTAGGCTTTCAATGTAGGAGGCTGCGTCCTCTGTATTGAACTTTGAGACTATGCCTAGTAATACGTAGAAGTAGAGGAATATCAGAAAGGTGTTGCTGTTAAATCCGTTCAGCTTTGCAAAGACAAAGGCTGCTGATGCAAAGAAGGTTCCGGTAAAGGCACCGATTTTATACTTCCTCCGCACACTTGAAGCTGTAAGTTAAAATTCAAAAAGAGTTATGGGATTCAGATGCTGTTTTTAGTGTTAACCTCGACATATAATCTATGGCTGTGTACTATACTTGCCCTGACTGTGGCTACAAGCAGAGGAGTAATGCGGAGAAAAGGGTTAAATGCCATAAATGCGACAGAAGCTATCTGAAAAGAGATGCTAAGAAGACTAATAGGAAAGCGCCTGAGGACGCAAAATCAGGTTTTAAGAAGTACTCCAGAAAAGAAAAAGATGAATAAACAGGTATTATTTGCAACATGAGTGATCTTTACCTAGGATGAGACGGTTTTCCATTCCTGTGGAGGATTTTGATCTTGAACTTACACTGACGTGTGGACAGACTTTTTGTTGGCACAGGCTTAACGGTGATTTATTTGAAGATTCATCTGAAAACTCTTGGTTTTACACGTTTAGAAACGGAGAGCCGGTCATGGTTAGACAAGATCAACCTGACAGGCTAACTGTTAAAACCGATTTAGATCCATCTCAAATAAAGCAGGCCCTAGGTCTAGACAAGGATCTTCAGAAGGTTTTCTCCCGGTTTCCTGATGATGATGAGCTGGAGGAGGCTAAGGAAAGTTTGTGGGGTCTTAGAATAGTTCGGGACGAGTTTTTTCCGTGCCTGATTTCTTATCTTTGCTCCCCGCAGATGAGGATTCCCCGTATTAAGAAGATGCATAACTCCATATCACGTGAGTTCGGTGAGCCAATTGAGATGGAGCAGAAATCTGTTTACAGATTCCCTACGGTGAAAGAGCTTTCTAGAGCTTCTGAGGAAGATCTGAGATCACTAGGTGTTGGTTACAGAGCTGAGTACATATCAGAGACTGTTGAAATTATTCGGAGTGACTTTGATAGCGATAAATTACAGGATTTTGAGTATGAAGAAGCTAGGAAGTATCTTAAGCAGCTTCACGGTGTTGGTGATAAGGTTGCTGACTGTGTGCTTTTGTTCTCGTGTGGGTTCCATCAGGCATATCCTGTTGATACTTGGGCTGAAAAGGCTTTGAAGGCTCTTTACCCTGAGCTTCATTCAGAGGACTATGATGAGCTTTCTGGAAATGTACGTGATTACTTTGGACAGAACGCGGGATATGCTCAAGAGTATCTGTTTCATGCAGCCAGGAATGACATCATTGAGTTCTGAGGTTTTTTGTCACTGATTTAAAGTTTCTTTGAGAGCTTTTTGATGTATGAAGATCGGAGTTGTAAGAGCCAAATACAATGAAGGAATTACTGAGAAGATGCTTGAGTCTGCCCTTAGTAAAGCAGAGGACTTAGATGTAGAGGCTCAAACGCTGGAGGTGCCGGGAGCTTATGATACGCCGCTTGCTGCTGACAGGCTCGCCCGTAAATCCGATATCGATGCTGTCGCTGTTATCGGCGCTGTTATCAAGGGAGATACCGATCATGACGAGGTTATAGGTCATGCAGCTGCTACAAAGCTTTCCGAAATAAGTCTAGAAAGAGATATACCTGTAACTATGGGTGTAACCGGTCCTGGCATGACTGCCCCAGAGGCTAAGGACAGGGTTGACTACGCGGCCCAGGCGGTTGAAAGCGCGGTCGAGATGATTGAAAATCTTTCAGATGCCGGTCAGTAAACCCAGAATAGAAAATTACAGACTAGATTAATGCGCCCTGACATGTTGAAAGATTTTTTACTCTGACTGTCAAATCCAATTGTATTGATGAGCGTTCTTGACTTGGAGGGGAAAGACTGCGATGACTTAGTTTTTGAGGTTTTTCAGTTAAATGATCTTCAAAGAGAGATTTTTCAGGCAATCCGCGACAGGCAGATGACTGTCAAGCAGATTAAAGAAGAGGTTGACAGGAGCCGTTCAACGGTTCAGAGAGCTCTTCAAGAGATGTTGGATAAAGATCTTATACTCAGAGAAGGTAAGACCGACAAGACTGTATACTATGTGTATACAACCCTTCCATGGGAGGAGATTAAGGAGTTAACTCGTGAAAGTATTGAGGATTGGTATGTACAGGCAGACGAAAAGCTTTCCTAAAACTTTAATATACCCAGAAAAGGTATGATAGTAGGATTGTCGCAGCCAATTGACTTGGTAGTTCCAGCAAAGGGGTGTAGGAAAAGCTTGAGAACACGAGCGGTATTGAAGCAAGTCCAGATCCTAGGATTGAGAGCTTTCCGTACCTTCTGATCCTGTCGTCAACGCTTTTTAGATCAATATCGCGTCTGTAAATCAGCTCGGCGAAGACTAATAGAAGAACGTACTTTGCTGTTATTGATAAAATGAGCCATGTTGATTTCACGATTTCGTATCCAAGCTCCACAAAGACATTAATGGCTGCCATCTGACTACTCGAAGATTATCTGACGCCTATTGAGTCAGGTTCTTTAGGCTTCTTCTGCAGTTGCTGATTCTTCGGCGTCACTGGTCTCGAAGTCCTTCATTATTATAATGTCGTCTATAGATTCTATCATTCTATAAGGTATCACAACATTTTTTGCTCCGCCGACTTTTCCTGCTAGGTAGCTTCCTTTTTCAGCTGCTACTACTACTGCTCTCACGGCAAACTTGTCAAGCTGCATTTCTATGTCCTTGATTTCTCCACAGTAAGAGCCTTTCTCTGTGAATACTTCTTTGTCTACGATGTTGGAAAAATCTATTATGTTTTCAGCCATGGTCGGAATAACCTATTAAAATTGTCTTGGTAGAAACTTAAATACCTTGTGAGGATAATTGTCAACAGTTAATAGGTCTTTTCAACAAAGTCTATTTGAAGAGCGACCAGGTAATGAACTTAGATATAAAGAAGAGAATGGCAGAAGGGTTTACCCACTCATACCTCAGGATAGAACAGAAAATGGTTGTAAAGTTCCTGAGAACGGGTAAATTAGCTGAGAAGACATGGCAGGAGTTCGTAGAGAGCTTGGATGAACTGACAAAAGGCTATGAGTCAGGTGAGCTGGAAGGCGAAGATTTCCTGGCAAAAAGACAATCCATGACTAAACAGATTAGAAATATAGAAGATGAAGGTGCTTCAGGGTTGACGAAGGAAGAGGCTATAAATCTTTACAAGCCTATTAGAGATAGACAGGAAGAGGCTTTGAATGATGCTCACAGAGAGTCAGCTTCGGTATCGAAGATATTTTACAAGACAGTATCGAACAAGTTTTCGTTGACGCTGACCCAGCTAAAGAATATTTAACCTGTCGGGGTGGCAGAGTCTGGTTTAATGCGGTAGCTTGCTAAGCTACTGGGCTTTACCGCCCTCCCGGGTTCAAATCCCGGCCCCGGCGCTTTACTCTTTTACCTCTGCTACGTCTCCCAGTGTGGCTTTTCTGGAGTCACCGGATTCTGTATCCACGTTTGATACCTCAGTATTCGTATAAAGACTGATATTGAACTTCCCTGATATCTTTGATGCCAGAGATTGATCCGGTTTTAGGTCTTCTTTCTCTATTTTCTTGATAACGGATTCTTTTTCGTTGAGGTCGTCAGCTACCTCTGAAACGGATAGCCTCTCATCCTCACGCGCCTCCTTTACCTTTTCACCGTAGTTAGGTGCCAATGTTTTGGTATTTCTGTTTCTTGTCCGTGATTTATCTCCGGTTTTCTTTTTTCTTCCCTTGTTGCTTTCTGTTTCTACTTTATCTCCCATTTCTGCGCATGATTCACATGCTTTCAGTGTCGCTCCTTCGATTTTTGTCTTGGTTAGAGAATTAGAGTCTTTTCCGCAAAGTTCACATGATGGCATTAGTTTCTCACATTAAATATAGATTGCTTAATTGTACGTTTTATACTGTAACTACGGTGTTGAAGAGTTAAAAAGCATCCGCAGAACAAACTCGAAATTTCTAGTTGCTACTAGTTAGTTTTTGACAAAAAATGGTTTTAGAGACCTAATTAAAGTGTTTCTAGCCGTTTAACCCCATTACCTATAAAAAAGAGGTTTGACAATTGGCTATTGGAGGATCTCACAATGGTAGATGTACTGAAGAAGTCAGGCGTTCGTGACGCAGCTGAAGGAGTTAATGTTGGCTCCGACTTCTACGAAGCTCTTGATGAACATGTGAAGGAAGCTATTCACAGAGCTGTAGAAAGAGCTGAAGAGAACGGACGCAAAACTGTTAAGGCAAGAGACGTTTAAGCTCTCTTGTCATTTCAAATTTAACTTTTCCTTTCCCTTTTTACTTTCAAAGTTCTTCCTGCCGCCTTTCAACTTCCTTGAGCTCCGCTTCGACCTTGTCTAAGGCTTCTCTAATCTCTTCAACAGCTTCAAGGCTTTCAATTCTTAATCTTCCTAGATCACTGTTATTGATGTCTATTATTGCGTTTCCATCCTCTACTTTTATCGAGTATTCTAGTACATCATAGGGGCCGTCTGTAAATTCATGTAAAACCTCTGTCATACACTTGTTTTCTTTGTCTATGGTTTTATCATTTCTGGATTAGTTTCTTGGCTTCTTCGAGACCTGCCTGTGCTGTATCTTCATCTTCTGCTTCGGATATCAACCGGATTTTCTGTGAGGATCCTGAAGGTCTTATGAGCACCTCTGAGTATCCAAACTTGGCTTTCACCCCATCTTTCTGTGATATGATGTCTCCTTGATCGAGCTGCTCTCTCACTGAAGCCATAACTTCTTCCTTTTCTTCAACCCCCAGGTTGTCTCTCTGCACGCTGTAGAACGGAATCTCATCGAGTTTCTCCTGTATATCAGTTCCTGCAAGCATTAAGCAGGATAAGGTCCCTGAGTTATATGGTATAAACTCTGTTACTGAGTAGTGTCCGTTTGGCTCTCCCGCAAAGGCTACACTTTCATCTACAGCCTTCCGCATGACAAAAGGGTCACCTACACGTGTGTAGAAGACTTTATTTCCACGTTCCTGCATCATATCTTCTAGAGCGTTTGACGTATCAACTGATGCTACTGAGTTTCCACCAACTAGCTGGCCGATTATACAGAATACTTCATCTCCGGTAAGGAACTCCCCGTTGTAGTACGCTCTCACCCTGTCGCCGTCCATGTCTGTGGCTAGGCCAAGATCTGCGTCTTCTTCCTCAACTTTTTGCTTTAGCTCGTCCAGTAGCTCCGGCTTCGGGTTTGGAGGATCTCTGTACGGCATTTCCTCTTTTTCATCAGAGATATCGATTACTTCAGCACCAAGATTGTCCAGTAATTCTGGCAGTATTTCTCTTGTTGCCCCGCCCATTGTATCTACTACGATCTTCTTGTTTACCGTGGCAGAGCTGTTTCGCATAGCTGTCGTCTTCAGGTTGTCTTTGTATCTCCTTTTGGAGGTTGAGCCCACCTTTTCCACCTCTCCATCTCCTTGCATGTATCTTGTCTGTCTGAAGTTTGTCTTCACCTTACTGAGGTCATCATTAGTAAATCCGTTTCCCTTTGGGTACATGAACTTGAATCCGTTAAACTCCAAAGGCATATGTGATGAGGTTACCTGAACCGAGATACAACTATGTTTTTTCCCAAGATACGCTGCGTAGTCGGTAGGACCTTCCCCTATGTCGATTACCTTCAGACCTGAAGAAGTCAAACCTTCGACAATGCTCTGTTTCAGCTTTACTGAGCTCTGCTTGTTGTCCCTGCATACCACTATACGTTTATTGAAGTTCTCTCTTACAAATACTGCGAGCGCTTTCCCAAGCCTTTTAGCGAACTCTTCATCTAGCTCCTCAGGGTATCTTCCCCTTATATCATATCTTTTGAACACTTTTTCAGGTTTCATGACAGCTCACCTATTTCATTAATAACGTCGCTGATAGTGTTCTCTCCTCTTTTAAATACCATTCCTGGTATGTCTACTGCTTCTATTTCGTCTTCTCTGTCGTCTACAAGGTAGTCAATATCTGCAATATCTTTGGAGGCTCCCTGAACCACTGTAAGCTGGTCAAAAAGCCTTTGAGCGCCTGAAGCCTTGATCTTTTGCTTCTGGAACTTTTCCTGACCTCTCGTCACCAGAAAAAGAGTATGTCTGGGCTTGAGGTCTCTGAGTTTGTCCACGTCGTTGTAGAGAAAGCGGTTAAGGTCGTGCATCGCGTCAAAGATTTCTTCAGTTTCTATTCCACAGGCTTTTGCGTGTTTCTCTGGAGAGTAACATCCCTTTTCATCATAAAGATCTTCTTCAACGTGATAGAGACCTGTCTCATCTTTCAGGTACTTGTTAAATCTATCTGTGTCAAATAATACACGGTCAAAATCTATGCCAATATTCATCTATTTGAATCACTATTCTTGCGTATTGTTTCTTGGTCTACAAATACTGTTTCCCCGTTCTGAACGTTTTCGTATACGATTGTCCCTGGTCCTATTCTAGCATCGCTACCAATCTGAACTCCCGGCATAAGTAATACGTCTATTCCAATATCCACGTTATCTCCGACTACAGCCCCCATAAATGTCCTCGCTGTGTTCTCCTCGTAGTCTTTTCCAATAAGATTTGAATCTACCTCAGGTCTGGCACCGTCTTCCCTGAATTTTCTGTTTGCTGTTATCGTGCCTGCTCCTATCTTGGTGTCTCTTCCTACTATAGAGTCACCGAAGTACTCAGAGTGCAGGGAGCTACCTGGCTGGAATATAGAGTTTTTGACCTCAGCGTTAGCTCCTATCGTGGCGCCTTGCTCGAGAGCCACATGATCCCTTACAACTGTATTGTTTCCCACAGTTACATCCTTTCCGATGTATGCAGGACCTTTTATCACGGCGTTTTCATATACTGTCGCGCCATCCTCTATTATTACTTCGCCATGAATTTGTGTAGAGTCCGCAACATCAGCTCTTTCTGATATATCACGTTCCATATTACTGCTTAGCTCTTTCATTACTGAGAACAGGTCCCAAGGATACTTTATTGAGTTGGTTTCCTCCTCTATTTTCAGCACTGAGGCAGGATTGTTTTTCATTTGGAGGCTCAATGCTTCCTCGTACTGGTATTCGGTGGTCTCCACCTTGTCCATGTAATCAAAGAACTCTGGGCTCAACAGATACATACCTACAACTTTATGTCTTGAGGGAGCTTCTTTAGCATCCGGCTTCTCAACCAAGTCGACGGCTTGGCCTTCTTTGATTCAGCTCCAGAATACCGTACTTCTCAGGCTTATCTGTAGGTGTTGAAAGGAATACAGTATTTGCGTTTTCTTCATCCGCTTTTTGAATCATTGGCTTGAACAACTGTGAAGCGTTAGCTCTGTACGGAGTCAGGACCAGAAACTTGTTATCTAGAAGATGTTCTGCCTGACGCAGTGCATGACCCATTCCTTTTGGTTTCTCTTGGACTACATAGCTGATTTGGTCATCTGCTAGCTCTTCCTCTATATCTCTTTCAGATCCTTGAACTACTATTATTTCATCCACCCCGGCTTTCCTGAGTTCCTCTACCGTATGCTGTAATATAGGTTTTCCAAGAATCTGAACCAGTCCTTTATGTCGGTTTTCGCTTAATGGCTTGAACCTGCTGGATCGCCCTGCCGCTAGAATAACTGCCTTCATTTTTTACTCACCAGTATTATTTGCTGATCTCGGATAGGTCGGTCCTGGCGTCCGGTACAAACTTCATGTCTCTGATTGAGTTGTTCATATCTATGAAGCTTCTTGCACCTATAAAGCTTTCTCTGATTACTGTTCCTGACCGAATTTCGGAGTCTTCACCTAGTATACAGTCCTCTATACATACTCCTGAATCGATAATGTTATCTTGGAATATGTTTGATTGTTTTATTGACTGTGCGTCTATAATGCTTCCTCTGCAGATTGTGGAGTTTTTTATCCTTGTGTTTGGCTCGATATCCGTGCCTTCACCTATAAAGACGTCTCCTTGAATTACTGTGTTCGGTTTTATCTGGGCTTCGTCTTCGATTATGGCGTTTCCGGTTATTTCTGCTGATTCATGTACTTTTGCTGAGTCAGAGATTTCTGTCTCAGTGATTTTAAACTCTCTCTTTATCCTATCTGCCTTTTTCAAGGTTCTAAGATCTCCGATGTCAATCCAGTAGTCCTCTATGAGCTCAAATGTGGCTTGATCATTTTCCGCAAAGTGGCTTACTGCGTCAACCAGAAGATTTTGATCATTTTCTAGGTTTTCCAGTACGTCGAATATCTCTGGCTTGAAGATGTAAATTCCGGTGTTTACTAGGTGGTTATCCGGTTCTTCGGGTTTCTCCATTATTGAGTCGACCTCGTCGTTTGTTATGCTTAGTACACCGAATTTCTCCGGCTTTTCTTCTCCCGTAGCCAGCATAGACGCCTTGGATTCCTTGTTTTCAAACTTGTTTTTCAGGTTTTTGAGGTCTCTCTCCGATACCACTACGTCGCCGAAAACTACGAAGAATTTTTCCTCTATCCGGTCTACTGCTTGAACTGCTGATCCTGTTCCCTCTAGATTGTCCTGATGTACTACTTCAACATCGGGATCTGAGCCATACTCTTTCTCTGATCATTTCTTCTTTGTGGTTGGCTACGATGTGTATTTCGTCTACGCCTATGGATTTCAGTGACTGTATAAGATGTTCTACTACAGGTTTTCCCATTACAGGCATTAATGCTGTAGGCTGGCTTTCTGAGAATGGGAACAGGTTATCCTCTTTCAGTGCGCAAGGGATTATGGCTTTCATCCTGCTATGCTTTTAGTCTCGGTATCTTCAAGTGTCTTTCCGTCTTCTAGTATTTCGGCATCGAGTTTTCTGTGCGCTTTCTCTAGTTCCTGCCAGAAGTCTTTGGTCTGTACAGCTTTGTCTCGTATGTTGAAGATTGCGTTCATGAATGTGTCTGTCTCTTTCTCGCCTATAGGGTTTTCTACGATATCTGCGGCCTCTAGAACGCTGTTTTCGAGAACTCTGTAGACCTGATCATGTAATAAGTCTGGTGTATTTATTTCCTCCTTTTTGTCAATGTCGTAGAGCTTGCTGTGCAGCATGTCGCCGAGAAGTCTTCTTGAACCATCTACTAGAAAGAATCTTGCCTCCTCGTCTTGATAGACTTTGTCCTCCTCTTGAATGTATTCCCGTTCAATTATTTTCTTATCCATCTTCTGGTTTACTTCTTCCGCTATTTCCTCTGCTTTCTGGCTTGCTCCAATCCATGAAGAGTTCAGGTTCAGTTCTACGTCTGAAGACTTGAATTCTGTATGTGTCATTGCCGTTGATGCTGTTTTATCTATTGATTTTGTGTATCCTCCGGTTATTGTCATCATTTTTTCTGAGTCGAAATCTTTTGGCATAAAGTATTTGGCGTCTACTGACTGCAGGTTCATCTCAGGATTTTCGATACCTGCTGCTTCGAGGAAGTCAAGAACATAGACTTCGTGAGTCATCTTGTCAAGTATGTCGCCGCCTTTTACTCCTGCCCTTTTTACGGGATGGAAAAGCTTCTGTATACCCATGGAAGATTCCCTGAATACTTCTATTTTTTCTACTTCTTCCTCCTCAAGTATTTCCAGGGTTTTCTTGACTACAGGGTTTTCTCGTTCAATAAAGTCTACCATCCACTTTACATCTCTATCTTCTGCCAGTCTCTTTTCTCTGATGTGTTCTTCTCTGCGCATTGAGGAAGGTTTCTCTGATAGATGGTAGAATCCTCTGTGTATTGATTCGTCAATATGGTTTGAGTGTGACTCGGTTGGACCTGCATCATATACAAGAACCTGGTTTTCCGTGGACTCGACTTGTTCGGCTCTGCTGTACATTGCTCCAGCGGTGTGAAATGTTTCTATTTCTGTGTCATGGACTTTTGCAAACCTTTCTGCTGACCTCAGCTTTTCTGGATCGGTGTCTGCGACACCAACAAGCTCTACGTCTGCTTCAGGAAGATTTTTCTCCATGTCTATAAACTTCTCAAAGCCATGTCTTCCAAAGCTGCTTAGACCGATCTGGAATATTTTTACGGTTCTCACACCCTATATTTGCGCTCGCAGGTTTAAAACTTCAGTTCGGATAAAAAACTTACTATTTGTTATTTGTACATAACAATGGATAAGATTAGCTTTAGAGCTGATGACGAACTAGTTGAGTATCTGGAAGAATACTCTGAGGAAACCGGCTCTAGCAAATCAGAAATTATGCGTTCTCACTTAATCTCACTGAAGGAGGATCCTCTCTACAGAGAGTTTCATAGGGGCAATATGGACGGCAGTTATGATGATCTTGCTGATTTTCTGGAATCTGATCAGGATGTTGATTCGGACTGGGTGAATCTTGAAGGAGTAGATTACGATGAGATGTTCGATAGATTCAAGAAGATCAAACATGCTGCCGAAAGAGGGGAACTAGATGAGGCCTATCAGATGGTGGATGATCTCAGAGACGATGGATATGAGCGAGAGGAGATCCTGATGCAGTCTATTGTCGCTAAGTACGATGAGTAGGAAACCCCTTTTAAATTTTCAGTCAGAATTTTCTGATAAGAGGTTTTCAAAACATGGGAGATAGACCTGCAAGTATTTACAGAGAACAGCCAAGTCAGCCGTACACCAGAAAGGCGCAGAACAAGAGAGATAACTATGTTGCGGGAGCTCCTGCACCACGTGTAACCCAGTACGAGATGGGTGCAAGAAACAAGGAGTTTGAACAAGATGTGGTTCTGATTTCTGAGGAAGATTGTTCAATAAGGTCGGAGGCACTGGAATCAGGTAGAGTCGCAGCCAACTCCTTCCTCTCCAAGGAGTTTAATATGGAAGAGGATTACAAGCTGAAGATCAGACCTTATCCACATCACATTTTGAGATATCACCCTCTGGCAGGAATTGCACAGGCAGACCGCTACTATGAAGGAATGCGTAAGCCTTTTGGAAGGCCTATTGGTCGTGCAGCTATCGTTGACGAGGGAGACGTAGTTTTCAAGGTCTCGATTGATTCTGAGAACGTTCAGGAGGCGAGAAAGGCTCTTGAACGGACAAACCACAAGATGCCGGTTACATGCAGAGTCAAACTTGCAGACTCATAGATAAAACCTGCTCTATGGGTGTGCATGCTCAGGGTGTAATGATTTAACCCTGGCACGACAATCTTCGTTGTATGGTTTCTTGGAAAGAAGAGTTAAGCAATAAAGTTGAAGGTAAGGCGAGCCGTCTGACCAACATAGATGGGTTAGATGTTCCCAGTTTCTTTGTAATAACTTCTGATGAGATCGGGGAGATGTTTAGCTCTTCTGAACCTGAACAGGCCTTAGATGCGTCTTTCAGCCCTGAGACGAGAGACAAGGTTAGGAAGGCTTATGATGAAGTTGGTATAGGCTCTGAGGTACGTAACGCCCCTGACAGAGCGAAGAATCTTGTTGAAGGTCAGAGAAACGGTCAACCTGTTTCCGTAAGAGTTTCAGATGGTGAAAAAGAAGAAAATGATTACCGGCTGAACGTTACGTCTTCAGATCTGTTTGATGCTATCCGAGAGGTTATTGCTTCCTATTACAGCCATAGCTCAGGTAATCCTCCTGTGATAGTTCAAAAGATGGTTGAACCAGGGTTTTCTGGAACGCTTGAGATGAAAGAAAAGGATACAATAATAGAGTTCGTGGAGGGCCTTGGAAAGTCCCTTGAGGAAGGAATTACCAGGCCTCACGTAATACATCTGAGAAACTCGAATATTGAGCAAGCACTTGAGTCCGACCAGCAGACAGTGATTACACATAGCTCTGTGACAGGCCGAGACCAGAGAAGCATAGAAGAAAATACAGAACTGCCCTTCAGCAAACAGGAGGTACAGAGCTTGGTCAAGACCGCACGTTCGGAAGGATACAGCCTCAAGTTTGTCTACAAGAGAGGAAGTTTTCATGTTGTTGACGCGTATGAATCTAAGAGCTTTCAAGAGGCCATAAATATGTCTAAGCGAGGTATAAGGGTTTCCAAAGGGATGATGCAGGGCAGGGTGGGTGGAGGTGTCAAGATGTCTGATGAAACAGTTCCACCTTCAGAGTATGATGAGGCGCTGATATCAAGGTCTGGCGGTTATACATCGAGGGATGCGTTCAAGGCTAGGAAAGAAGGTAAGCCTGCAATATTTAGATTTACGGAAACCCTGTCAGAGGGTGAAAGAGTAAACATCGGTGATGAAGGAGTAAAGATTAAGAAAGACAGAGAATCAGAGGGCCAAAGCCAGACAGTTCTACCAAGTCAGGAGAAGCTAGAGTCAGAGCCAAGCCCATCAGAGAGCCTAAAAGACGTCAACCTCGACACAGACGTGACAGGAACCAATGTTGTTCCTATCAACTCTGATTCTAGAGAAGATTTATCTCTAGACAGCAGCGATGACAGATATATAGATTCCTTCAAGCAAGTATTTGAATTCGATGGAGACAAAGCGATTTTAGATGCTCGTAACTTATCGTCAGAAGCCCTAGAAGAGGCTGTCCGATATATTACCGCCAGTCAGAAGGTGATCGTGGCGAAAAATCCTGGGAAACGTATTCTTTATTCGGTGATTGAATCAGGTTTTGATGAAATTAGGTGTCCGGAGACCCAGATAGAGAGTGTATCAACGGCAGTGGCTGAAGCCGAGAGAAAGTTTATCTTGGATAAGTTGAGGGATCTTTGATCTATCTAAAAAGATTTGCAGTATGACTAAATGTTATGGAAGCTAAAAACTCAAGAGAAAAGAAGACTGAGAACAGGCAGAAGTTCAATTATGAAGAGTTTGAAGAGGTTCTGCAAGAGATTAAGGAGAGGGATTATGATACGGTAGGGCTTCAAGGACCTGATGGTATAAAGCCCCAGATAATTGACTATGCTGACCAGCTGGAGGAACATGGCTTTGATACTGTGATTATAGGTGCCTCGACGTTTGGAGCATGTGGGATAGCGGATGAAAAAGCTGAGAGAATGGGGGCTGATGCATTGATTCACGTAGGTCATACACGATTTCTTCATCCGGAGAGGCAGGATATGGATGACCTGAACGTTTTCTACCTTCCGTACAGAGAGGATCGTGACCTTATGGGAGTCTTGAAGGAGCATTATGAGGATATAGAGGCTGATACAGTTGGATTGGTTGGTGTAACCCAGTATATGGACCGTGCTGATAGAGCCCGTGAATTCTTAGAGGATAAAGGGTTTGAGGTTGTTGAGGGAACTACAGGTCTGAGGACAACAGAGCCTGGTCAAGTATTAGGGTGTGATGCAGGTGCCGCACATAATATCGCGGAAAAGGTAGATGCTTTTGTCTTCCTTGGCTCAGGGCATTTCCACCCATCACAGGTTTCAGAGACCGGTAAAAAGGTGTATGTAGTTGATCCTTACGAGGAATATATCTGGGTTGAGCCTCCTAACAGCCTTGATGATGAGAAGCAGGCAGAACATGCACGTGTCATCAAACACAAAGACAAGAAGAAGTGGGGTATTGTAACCTCCAGCAAGAAAGGTCAGAACTACATGCAGGCGGTTAAGATCGCAAAGGAGAAGCTGGAAAAACATGGAAAAGATGTTTATGTTTTCGTTGAGGACCGTATCTTTGAGGCAGACTACAAAGGTTTTGATATTGATGTCTACGTCAACTGCGCGTGTCCCCGTATGACAAAAGACTGGCAGGATCTCTCTTTTGTCTCAGTAGGCGCCTTGGACGTTCTGGATGAAGTTGATATAGAGCACAAGGGTTGAAAGCTATTTATTCCCAGAAGCTCTTTTTCAGGAGCTTTTCCCTGTTCTCGAACTGTTTCTTCTCTTGAATCAGGTCCTTGATTTTCTCCTGTCCTTTGGTGTAACCGATCATCACAGCGCCTACTAATCTGTCGCCGTCAAAGAAAAGCCTTCTGTACTCGTCCTCACCGTACTTTCTCTGAATTGGCTCTCCTGTGAAGTCTCCTATGGATAGGAACTGTACGTCGAAGTGGCCGACACCGTAGGTATTTACGTAATTAAAGGCTTTGCCTTTATTTAACATGTTTTCTGCGGCATACTTTCCCATTTCTCCGCTGTGATCCCAGGAACCGTTGACAGTCCGGCGCTCAAATACAGGTGAGTAATACTCGACCATGTTCCCTGCAGCATAAACATCTTTATCTGATGTCTGAAGAAACTTGTCAGTCTTGATCATGTTATGCTCATTCTTCTCTACATCCACGAACTCAGAGTTAGGTGTCTGGCCGATGGCTACAGCTACAGCATCACACTCTATTCTATCGCCTGAACCTAGAACTGCTGCTGATACATTATCTCCCTCTGTTTCAAAGTCCGTACACTCTGTTTGAGTCATTATGTTTACTCCTTTCTGCTCGAGCTTCCTGTGGATTATTTCCGCTCCTTTCTGGTCGAGTCCTCTGCTCCACCAGTTTGACTCTCTGATAAGGTAATAGGTCTCACAGTCGTTTTCGGCGTATGCTACCGCAAGATCTATACCTAACAAGCCTCCACCAACAACTACAGCCTTTTCAGAGTCTTCAACTGAATTACTAATGTGTTCAGCGTTTTTCATCGTCCACATGTAGTTTACGTTTTCATAGCCGTTGTCAAACGGAAGCTTCCTTGGAGATCCGCCTGAAGCAACCAGAAGCTTGTCGTAACGAAACTCTTCCTCATTCTCCGTTTTCACAGCCTTCTCATCAAGATCAACATCTGTTACCTTTGTTTCTAGGTGTAGGTCGATGTCTCTGTCCTTGTACCAGTCCTCGTCATGTACTCGAGTGAACTTTTTGGGAAGAGTGCCCTTCATGTAGTTTTTCAGCATTATACGGTTGTAGAGTGGTTCGGATTCATCTGTTAGAACCTTGATGTCTGAATCCTCTGTCTTTGATGCCAGTTGCTTTGCGGCCGTGGCTCCGGCATCTCCGTCACCAATAATCACGAAGCTTTGATCGGTCATAACTTTATTATTTTAGTTCAGGTTTAAACATGTTCAGCTAGCCAGCTCTCCAGTAATCTGATAGTACCTTTCCAATTAAAAAAATTCACAGTTAAGCTATTGAATATTATATGCGGTGCTGGTGTAGGCTGGCCGATCATTTCACCCTGTCACGGTGAAGACCCGGGTTCAAATCCCGGGCACCGCGATACAGATTTTCTTCATGAACAAGTCATTATCTCAAGTTGTTTTGATGGACATCTATATCAGTCTGTAGTCCGGCATTTTGTATATGGCTCCGGAGATGATTCCAAGTAACTGTCCTTACTGCGGTGATGAGCTTGGTCGAAGAATGCATGAAGGAGTTGAGAGGCTTTACTGCGAGGGGTGTGAAAGGTTTATATGGAGGAATCCTGTGCCTGTATCAGCAGTTATCGTATACAGGGAGACTGACGAGGTTTTGTTGATTAAGAGAGGTATTGAGCCAGGCAAAGGTAAGTGGAGTCTTCCAGCAGGATTCCTAGAAGTTGAGGAGTCTGCCAGAGATGCTGCCGCCAGAGAGCTTGAGGAAGAGACAAACCTAGAAATTGATACCCAAAACCTTGATTACGTCCATGACATGAATATTGAAAGATTTACAAATCAGAGGCTACTGGCAAACATCTACTCAGCTCATTATTCCAGTGTTGAAGGAGACTTAGAGCCAGGTTCTGATGCCGAAGATGCTGGTTTCTACAGACTTGAGGAATTGAGGAGCTCCGAACAGGAGCTGAGAACTAATTTTGTCCCTGCGTTGAGGAGACTTGAGGAAATTGACCTTGACGTACTGAGCATTAACTCATAAAATGTCTTATGGTATTTAGGTAGTATGGGAAGTTACATAGAAGAGTTCCAGAAGGAAGATAGAATTAAGCAGTCAAGTGTTGTTGTTACTGTTGATGGTCTTTCTGGAGCGGGTAAGGATACTTTGGCGGAGTATATTGCCTCTGAGATAGGTTTAGTCCATTTCTCCGCCTCGGATGTTTTCTACAGTATCGCTGAGGAAAGAGGTATATCTCATGTGGAGCTTGCACACCGTGCCGATAAGCAGGTCGATCTTGAGGTAGACAGGAGAACTCTTGAGAGAGGCTTGGAGAACAACTGTGTTATTGATTCTAGGATTGCTTCATGGGTTCTTGGCAGCTACTCAGACCTCAGGATTCATGTGACGGCAGATATGGAGGAGAGGGCAAAGAGGATTGCTGTAAGAGAGGATCAAGATTTTGAGGAAGCTCTTGAGCAAACTCGTGAAAGAGATAAGGAAAACTCGAGGAGGTACAGTGATTACTACGGTATAGACACTCAGGATTTAGAGATTTACGATCTCCTGATTGACAATACGGAGATGTCAATTCAGGATCAACATGAATCTATTGACGAGGTTCTAAATAAGAAAGTTTACAAAGAGGGTTAGCTCAGACTAATTATGTCCTACGAGATAATGCAGCACCCGGCGGATGCTAAGTTCAGGGCATCGGGAGAAACCAAGGAAGAAGCCTTTTCCGAAGCCGTAAGAGCTTTTGCTGATATAGTTGGAGGAGAGGCCGGTAAACAGGTTCACACAATTGAGGTTGAATCGGAGAGCCTCGAATCACTGCTGTTTGATATGCTGGATGAGCTGATATTTCTGCAGGATACGGAGAGCGTTGTGGTTTCACACGCCGATGAGATGAACATAGAACATGTTGAAGATGGATCTTGGTATCTTGAGGCAGACATCAAGACAAACAAGATACTACCTGGCGTCCACAAGCTAGATGTGAAAGGACCTACGTACAGCGAGATGAAGGTTGAGTATGTTCAAGGCGAGGGTTGGAATCTACAGGCAGTTATCGATATCTGAATAGGCGCAATCATTCTATGTTCTAGTTCACATGTGATCGCTTAATGATTTAATTAAGGAAGAACATCTAGTATTGTGGAGTACAAAGGACAATCTTCTGTGGAGCTTACTTTAGTAATAGGAATAGCCCTTGTATTAGCTGCACCATTTATACTTGCATCGCAGTCCTCAATAATACAGTTGAGTGATGCATCAGGGACGCTTCAGCTTGATAACTCCCTTGATAAAGTTGAGAGAATTGCCAAATCTATCCAGACGCAGTCATTTCCGGCACGTAGAACATTAGAGTTTTCGTCTCCCAGAACTGCTGAGAACATTTACAACCCCCAATTTACCAATAGGTCAGCTCTTGTCGTTGAGCTGAGCTCTAGAGGCACATCATCCAATCAGTCAATACTCTTTGACTTCAATCTTACTCTTCACAATGGCGCGGAACTGGCTGATGAAGGCAATCATCAGGTAATCCTGAGGAAAAATCCTACAGGCGTAAATATGTCAGTGATCTCATGAAAGGGCAGGTTAGCATAGAGTTCATGTTATTGCTTATACTCACCTTGCTCGGGTCGTCGATTCTTATCTCTGATCTGGAGCGTAAATCGGCTGCCTATCAGGACAATAAAGACTTCAAGAACGCGGAAAAAATCTCTCAGAAGGTGAACTACAAGCTGTCATACATTAGAACGCATAGAAACTCTACTGTTGATCTTAGGTTCTCGCCAAAAATCGAAACGGAATTCGAAGTTAAGGTAAACTCCTCAGAGACATTGGTGTCTTCTCCAGTTCAAAACTTTACATTCGGCAGCAGGTACTCTGGCTCAAATCAGTTTAATTTCAACACATCGAAAAGATATCAAATAAGCTACGGCTCGGGTGTGAAAGTTGAATAAGGGACAGGTGTTTATGACCGACATGGTCGCTAGTATAGCAGTTTTCTCGTTTTTCCTGGTGACTTTTGGTGTTATATGGAATGTATCCACGGACGAAGTAACGAGCCGTGAAAACTTGAAAGAGTTCAAAGGTCAGTACACTTTTGAGATACTGAGGTCAGAAGGAAGTCCGCCAAACTGGAACAAAACCAATATTACACATCCGGGCATATATCAAAGTGGAAAATTGGACAGAGATAAGTTCCAGAAATTAGATGACCTAACTAGATCTAGGCTCAGACAGCTCCTGAGATCTCAGGGCTATAGACTGCAGGCAGAATATCTAAATGAAACGCCGCTCAGAAGGTCAGGAGACCGCCTCCTCATAAATTCCACCGAGAAAATTCCTGCCAACAGATCAGTAAGAACTTACAGAACAATTACACTTGACCAGAGAACCGGAAAGCGCGTTGAATTGTCTTTTTACAGGTGGTCGTCTTGAAAGGATTTTTCTTTTCACTAGACTCACTGCTTGCGGCTTCTATAATGCTGGCATCGTTTCTCATGGTGCTTTCACAACCTGTGGAAAACCGTCAACAGCTGCGTGACTACAGACTGGATAGAGTTCATACCGCTAACATGCAGCCGGTACAGGACTGGAACAGCACATATAACACCTCTAACACGGTAACAGAATCCCTTATGATCAACCTGTATAATGGAAGCCGTTCACGTGCAGAGGATATCTGCTCTCAGTACTTCAACCTGAATGAAAGGTATGGTATCTTCACTTCAAACTCCACAGAGAATACGCAAATCTGTGGCAAGATAAACATCCGCCCTCAGGACAACCTGATATCTGAAACAAGCATCACACCTATATTTAAAGTAAATGAAAGTATGTTAGGACCTAGAAAGATAACGATGGTGATTAGAGATTAAGGGAATAGCGTACACGTCCTTTGCAGTCTTAGCATCATTGATGTTGCTTACAGTAGCAACTAACTCCTCAATCGTTTTACAAGATAGACAACCTAATTCAAATGAGCTTCAAGGCTTAGAAACAGTTGCTGAGGAAACAGTTGACACGCAGATGCGCAGAACCGTCAAAAATCTTGCAGAGGCAGCTATATCAACGAATATAGATAGCTTCGGTAATGCATCGGCAAACCTCTCGGAGACTGGGAAGCACAAAGGTATTAATCAACCCAATGATCTCAAAAACTTCTCAAATGAGACTAAGATTCTCTCAGATAGAATCGAAGACATAGACATTAACATCACAGATGTAGCGACGGATAACTTTACAATCGGAGTAACCTCAACTATAGACCTGAGGTTTGACAATTTCAGGCAAACTCAAAACACTTCAACAAAATTCAAGGTAAGCAACGTCTCAGATCCTCTTCTATCCAGGTATGGATATGACTCAAACATCTCAAGATGTACTTACACAAATTTTGCGAACAAGATTGGTTCAGGCTCGGATGTAAATGGTACCGCAAGAGGAGATCCCGAGGTTACACCTTCAAGTCTCAGCCCTGACCCGAAAGAAGTTCTCATAACTACGGACGTCACTCAGTATTCAGAAACACAAGTAGCAAACTATGCCGGTTTCATTTCTTCCGGAAACCCATCCAATCCCAGTATATACAACCACAATTATGTGACTGATATATCCTCTATACCTTCATCG
>GL982572.1:45478-47000 GCA_000220375.1 Candidatus Nanosalina sp. J07AB43
TTTCAGGAGTCTGGATAATAACGGCAACGTAGTTAGTAATCAGGAAATTGATCTAAATGAAGGAGTCCGGAATTACAGTTTGACTGTTGATAGTTCTGAGGATGCGGAAGTCTTCATCAATGGGACCTCTTCTAATGTTACTAAGAGCTGGGAAGTCCATAGCTTGGAAGTATTCAGCGCAGAGATTGAGGACAAGAATGAAGGCCTGAGAATCGGTTACCAGAATGGATCCGCCGGAGATAATTTAGTCGGTTACTGGAGAATGGATAGGAATGTCTCTGGAGATGGTGGGGTCATAAGAGATTACTCCGGTAATGGCGCAGACGGAATCACTTACAACGGACCGAAATCAATACAAGAGGGAGTGTTCTCTACAGGAAGCTTCAGGTTTGATGGCCAAAATGATAAGATTGAAGCAAATGGCTACGCCCCGCTTGATTACGGCGGGACTCATGAGGTCACTGCTTCTGCCTGGGTCAAACGAACTGGTGTAGGAGGAGGCGGATGCTGTCACACAATTGTTGCACAGAGGGATATAAGTAACTGGGCGCTGAGATGGGATGAGAGAAATGATGAAGAACTGGAGTTTATTGTAGAGCCGGAGGGTTGGGCGGGCGATGCCGGCCAGTATGGCCAAAACTTGCCAAAGAACGAATGGCATCATGTTGCAGGATCATATAATGGAACACACAACTCTCTATACTACGATGGAGAACTAGCTTACAGAATCTCTAATCTCGGTGAGGGAACATTCAGTAGCGGAACAGAGACAGAGATAGGAGGAGCCACAGACGGATATTTCAAAGGTTTGATAGATGAGGTTCGTGTTTATGACCGCTCTCTATCACAGCAGGAGGTTAAGGATCTCTACTTCAATGGTAGAACAGGGAAGTTCAACGGAAGCTACACAGCCGAAAAAATAAGCAGGAAAGAAGACGTATCTTGGAATAAGCTAGAGGTTAATGCCTCTGTTCCGTCGGAAACCTCCGTTAGCGCTGTATTTGAAGCTCTTGATTCCCAAGGAGATGTTGCGGACTCACAGGTTATTTCGGTTAACGAGGGCCTGAAAAACTACAGCCTAGATGTAGAATCTACAGAAAACGCCCGTATCCGGTTTAATGGAAGCTCAGCAAACGCCACAAAGACATGGAAAGTTCACAGCTTCCAAGCCTATTCAAGCAAATACAAGACTGATCAGTCGCAGGAACTTAGTATCCTTGGAGGATTGAATCAGTATCCTCTCAATGTCGGAGAGTCGAACAGAGCAAGACTTGAATTTAATGGAGCTTCATTAGATGTAGAGAAAACTTGGGAGGTAAATTCATTTTCAGTTCTAAACACCAGCAAATATGGTACCGTTCAACCTGTTTTAGAGTTATCCAATCAAAGCAGCTACAACACAGGCACCTTCGATGGCACCTCAGCTGACTCTAATGACAGCTCCGGTGACTTGAGCATTGGTTACTTGAATGGAACTGAGTCCGGCCAAGTTAACGATGTAGGCTTAAACGATCAGTCCCTA
>GL982572.1:47020-51342 GCA_000220375.1 Candidatus Nanosalina sp. J07AB43
ATAGCTCTAGTCCCTCAGATTCTGGAGCATGGAAGTCCAATATTTACAGGACTATAAGCGCAGAGTGCTACATAAAGGTGCCACAGAAATCCGCCCCATCAATAGGAGAAAGAATAGAAAATGAGAGCCGAGGATCTGGCGCAGGTGGTGTAATTACGTTAATAAACGCATCGAGCCTTGGAACTGATTCATCAGAATCAAATGTAGGTTTTGAAAGAGTCGACAAACCTTCAGATTTAGTTGAAATCGAGGGAGTCTCTGAGGGAGATGGTGCCATCAAGAACTATTTCCGAATGAACAAATCTACAGCGCAAGTTACAGGACTTCAGTCCTTGATAGAATAAAAATGAAAATGAAGAGAAATTAGAAATTAATCGGTTTCATCTATATCAAAGCTTCCACTAATTGTTCCGGATGCTTGCAAACCATTCAAGTCTCTGGTGTTGTAGCTGATGTTGAGTGGGTATTGTCCGCTGGAGTCTCCTTCGCTTACTCCATCTAGTCTTACAGAGGTTGATTCCCCTAGTGGAACGAAGTCAGAGTTTACAGAAGTGTTTGTAGCAATATTTCCGGTGTCTGGGTTAGTTAAGCTTATTCCTGTAATTTCTACTGCTTCACTTCCCTGCGCCTGAATCTCGAGGGCGAGTTCACCGGTTCCGGTCGTGGAAAATGTGTTCACTCCTACGTCTGCTCCCGCGTATCCAGACGAACTTTGGAGGTTTGACTGATTTTGAACTGTGGTGAATATTGCTCCTCCTACAATTGCTACTACTAGAAGCATCCATCCGTAAGTTGTCAGGTATTCAATAGCTGACTGACCTTTCCTGTCATGCTTAAAATGTCTCATTCTATAAACTAATTTACAGCGCTTGTTTAAAAGCTTACTACATTATGCCGCTTATAGCAGTCTTTATCGCAAGGAAAAGCCCTACTGATACACCTACTGTTACTGGTATGAGTTTGGCACCCCCTCTCAGATTACCTTTACTTATCTGTGATATTATCAAGGAGGAGAATAGGTTTGAAATCGTCAACGCACCTATTGAGAAAATAACTAAGAAGTCTGTATTTATGTCTGGCTGCTGGAAGCTCATGCCTGTTTGCCCTCCGGATGAAAAGCCTCCAGAGTCTCCGCCTGTGTCAACTGAGCTCCACATGCTTGTTGTTGTTTCTGCCATGTAAGTAGTTATACCAAATAATGCCGGTGCTGCTAGGACACCTGCAATAAATATGAACACTGTATACATTCTTACACTTGATCTTACTTCATCTCTGAGCTCTAGCGACGATCTGATGTCGTCGGCGCTTGACTCCAGTAGCTCAGCAGTGTTTCCTCCTGCTTCAATTGCGTTGGTCAGGATTTTCAGGGTGTCTTTGAATAGAGGCGAGTTTACCCTCTGCCTCATGTTTTCGAGTGCCTGCTCTACAGGAATCCCTCCTGATATCTGTATCGCGGTCTTGTTAAGTTCTTCCTGTAATGGTCCGAACTCTCCTCTGGCACTCGCCAGAAATGCTCTATTGATGCTGGAACCTGATTTCAGGTTTGTGCTGACCAACCTCAAAGCGTCTGGAAGCATTCTCTCAATCTCTGATCTTCTTCTGTCACTCGCTACGGACAAAGCTAAAGTGGGTAAGATAAAATATGTTGGAATAGCTGAGAAAATCAGTACACCAACCTTCACATTCAATGGGAACGGTGTGAAAAACAGTATTATACCTACCAGAGCGACTCCTGCCAGACCAAGATTGATGCTTAGTTTTTCATAGTTGTCTACGCTTGCTGCTCGTGCATCGGTCTCAATCTTATCTTGGTAAGGCTTTGGATGCAGCCGGAAAAGCTTCTCAAACAGGCTCATGACCTTACCTCCGGTCTCTTCGATTTAATCAGATTTAGGAAGAATACCTGTATTACCACTAAGAAGAACAGAATCCCTACGTAAAGCGGAACACCCACACTAGTTCCTGTAAAGCTGGAGATTACGATCATCCCTGTTATACCCAGTGCAGGTCCAATCACAGCCACAAGAAGATACACGAGAATGTATGGGTTAAGCTCCTCACCGTACTTCTCAATTTCCAGCTTCTGCTGTTTTATTATTGAATCTGTTATAGATTCCATTGTTGAGGTTATGTCAGTTCCTGATTTGATTGAGTTGGTCAGCTGCCACATAGCTCTTCTGTATCTTTCACTGGGGTTTCTAACGATAGAGAGTTCAAGCGCCTTAAGCATGGACTTTCCTCCATCAATATCCTTTACTATCCTCTGAAGTTCTTCAGACATCTCACCGTAACCTGATGTAGCTGACTTCATAGCTTGATAAAGCGGAATCCCGGATCTATCTGAATAAGTATATCTCTTAACGCATATGGAAGCTCTTTCTCCAGCTTTCTGGTTCTCTTCTTGGTCTTGATGTTGGGTATGCTAGTAAAGGTGAGAAAACCCATTGCAAATACTACTATCCCAGCTACAGGGCTTAGAAGCGTGAATAGAGATCCACCAATGTTGAGAGATATTACGTATACTGCGGCTGTGATCGGGACTGAAAGCTTGATGGCTTTGTTGAAGCACTCAGCGAGATATTCTTCAGGCTCTTTATCCATTCTTGCTGTTCTCAGCTGTCCCTCCAGCTTTGGGAAAAAGCTTTGAGCTTTCTCACCTAGGAAAATAAAGAGGTTCTTGGCTATCATTCTTCTGGCATTAATTCTTCCGCATCGACGTCTTCAGAGATTTTCTTCAGCACTTCCTCCCTTTCAGAGTAGTACTGTGCGATTATGTGCCCGACATTTTCTATATCGTCTACCTCGTTTTCAAGCATCCACATTAGAACTTCTTTCTTCTCCTCAAGGCTGTCCTCTATTTCCTCTTCCTGCATCCCTGTAACCATTTTAAGCTTCTCCATAACCTGTTTGGAGTTTGAGGTCTTTGAGAAGCTATCGTCTTGGGAGTTCCAGTGATACATGGTATGTGCGTCTATATTCTCGCCGTCTTCGTCAATTACCTCTGCTATCTCCAACACCCTTCTGTAGTTTCTTCTTCTGTCTCTAAACATGACTACGTTGAGGTCTACGGCTCCGACCACGGTTTCAGGTACGTCGATAGGAGGATGTGTCATCCTCTTCAGGGTTGTTTCAGCTGTATCTGCGTGTAGTGTGGAGTAAACTGAGTGCCCTGTTTGCATTGCCTCAAAGAGTACTTCTGCCTGGCGTTTTCTACGGATCTCCCCGACAAGAATACGATCCGGACGCATACGAAGCGAGTTTACAAGCAGATCCTGCATTGCTACCTCTCCCTCTCCGTCAGGGTTTTCCTCCCTAGTGGTCATAGGCACCCAGTGAAGGAACTCAGGTAGAGAAAGTTCTCTAGTATCCTCTATGGATATAATCCTCTGGCTTGGTGGAATGAAAGGAGTCATAACACCTAAAAGAGAAGTTTTTCCCGAGCCTGTGCCTCCTGATACTATTATGTTCATCTCGTATTGCATGCACATCCAGAGGAAGGCAGCCATCTCTGGGCTTATCGTACCTATATCGATAAAGTCTGTTATTGTCCATGGGTCTCGGGCAAACTTTCTGATTGTGATTGTGTTTCCTTTTGTTGAGATAGGATTCAAAGTTGCATTTGTTCGGTCTCCGCTTGGCAGATGTGCGTCAAGCAATGGATGTAGCGATGAGATGTTTTTTCCTACTCCTCTTCCTATTTCTGAGGCGTAGTTGTATATCTCTGACTCGCTCTCAAAGGTGATGTCTGTGTGTAGCCATCCGTATTCTTGATGGTATGCCCATGCAGGATCGTTTGCATTGTTTATTACAATTTCCTCGAGTTTGTTGTCGGATAACAGTATTTCGATGTCGCCTAGCCCGAGCATCTCATGTATAAGGTTGCCTACCAGTGTTTTCTGTTCGGAGTCGCTGAGGTTAGGGAGCTGTTCCTCCAGTAGTTCTTTGGCTTTGTCACCGAATATTTTGCGTGATTCCTCTACCTCGTTGCTGTCCTCAAAGTTCTCTGTAGATATGTCTACTTTTTGTATAGTTTCCTGTTTTACGCTTTCCATGATGGCTTCTGTAGCTGCACTGGGCTGAGGTCTCTTCAATCTGTATCTTTCGACATAATCGTCTTCGTCTCTTATTTCGATTTTAGCTGGTACGCCGTCAGCCTTTACGGTGTAGTCTTCTACAAGTTCTTCATCTGTCATTATTCAATTCACCTTTTGCACAGGTTTGTGCTCCCTCCAAAAACTCTTGATTTTCTGAATTATAATTGAAAGTATGTTTGTTTCGTCGTCTTGTTCAGTAGCGTTCTCAAGATCTTCCTCAAGTTCTTC
>GL982572.1:51362-52843 GCA_000220375.1 Candidatus Nanosalina sp. J07AB43
GTCAACAGAACTTGAATCTTCTGTAATTTGATTCCCAGCTCCTCCTGAACTATTTTGAGTGCCTTCAGAACTAGAACTGTCTTGGTTCTCACTGCCCGCATCTGATGACTTGCCACCGGTCTGTCTGGGATCCGATTTTTGTTCTACTCTATTTGAGTTTCTCTCTTCGTCAGAGTCATGCTCGGTTTGGGTTTCTTCCCGCTCTTGATTCTGATCAGCCTCATTATCTGTTGCTTCATCTTCCACAACTTGGTCTTCTTCATGTTTCGTCTCTTTGGCCTCCCCCGAGACTTCTTCTATAATCTCTTCTTCTTCCACCTCTATGTCAATTTCATCCAGATCTGTAGGGAGCTCTGATCTTCCGACGTTCAGCTCATTGTAGGATTTTTCGCTGTCATACTCTAGAACCATGCCTTTGATAGCTGAGTATGTAATCTCTATGTAACCGGCTTCTTCCAGAGCCTTACCCCATACCTTTACAGTTTTCTCTGGAACACCGAGGTCATCTGCTATATCGCTTACAGGAAACTTTGATTTATTTTCCAGAAAGCTGAGTAAAGTGTCTGCACCTGTCTCGATATCTGCTCCTATCGTGGCTTCGGGATCAACATCAGGTTCACCTTCTTCCTCTTCAGAAGATGCGTCTTTTTCTACCTCGTTCTCATCCACGGGTTTTTCGGTACTTGGTTCCTGTGATGACTCGTTTGTTTCCGGAGCATCATCAGGTTTTTGGTCTGTACCAGATGGCATTGTTATAATTTTAGGTTAGACTGCAACTTAAACATAATTACCCGTCAGGCTGATGTTCCACATAGTGTTCTGTGAACCTATTTAAACCAGCCATATTTAATTAGTGTTCAATGCAAGTTGGAGATTATCAGATCAGCAATTTTCTGATTGGAGCCGTTTTATTGACTACTGTAGCAGGCCTAGGCATTGCAACCGGTGCAGCCGGCAGCGTAGCTGATGTAGTTTCAGACACGTTTATACCAGGCGGGAATGCCACTCAGGCACCTGAAACAGGTTCCAGCAGCAGCGAAACAGACCAAAATACAGATACTACTAACAGCCAAGACTCTGATAGTGGAACCGACTCAACAGATTCAACCGATTCCACTGGCTCCAACGGCGGCTCAAGTGATTCTGACGGGGATAATACGAACTCAACTTCCAGCCAAGACTCTGAAACAGGAAATCAGCAAGACAACCAACAAGATAGTCAACAACAAGATAGTCAACAACAAGATGATCAACAACAAGATGATCAACAACAAAACTCTGAGAATATACAGACATCCGCCTCCATCTCAACTCCTTCAAACGGCCAAATATACAACACCGCCGATATAAACCTACAGGCAACAGTTGAAGCAGCTAATGCATCATACGAAGTACTTCTTGATGGATCGTTGAAGCAGTCAGGTCAACTTGACGGAAACAGAGACATATCAAGCACTCTATCAATAAATTCAGACGGAACC
>GL982572.1:52893-55723 GCA_000220375.1 Candidatus Nanosalina sp. J07AB43
TCTGCTCTTGACAAGGATATTGATCTGAAAAATTGAGAACCCAAGGGATAAGTACGTAGAGAAGCATAGAGCTGATATCTCGAAGGCGGAGAGCTACTGGACTGGAGCCCGCAGTATAGCTTTGAAGAGGGACTTCAGAAAACCGTGAAGTATTACAGGGAACATCCATAATAAAATTTACATACAGTAACTTCTGTTATGGGAAAGATTGAGAAGCCGTGGGGATATGAAGAACAGGTTTTAATGACTCAGGTTGACGTAGGGGACCAAGTTGGAATGCTTGGAATACGAAGACTCGTATTGAATGCCGATGAAATGACATCCTACAGTCATCATCAGAGTCAGGCAGATATTATCTATCTAGAAAAAGGCAATATTGTATTAAGACACGAAGAGGATATGAAGGAGCTTGAGCAGGGCAATGCAAAGGTTGTAAGATCCGAGGAAAACCATCAGCTCCAGAATATTGATGACCAAGTCGCCGAAGTACTTGAGATCTCCTTCCCCTACAAGCCCGGAGATATTACACGCGTAGAAGACCCTTACTCAGAGAAGAGAGGCGACGAAGAGTGACTTATTTGATTAAGCTCTAAACCTTCTAGAGAAAGTACCACTAATCCAACGATACCCATTAGTAGCACACCTACACTTCTTGTCAGTAACACGACTGTTCCGGATTCTGCGGTGGATAGTCCAAAGCTGATTAGCAGCCCTGTAGCTGAAATCTCCACAGCTCCTAAACCAGCTGGTGTTATTGGTAATGATGCCACCAGACTCATTAAACTAGTTAATGCTGCCACTTGAGCTATGCTTAAGGACATTCCTGCTGAAGATATTATTATGTAAAATGATACAATATTAAGCAGCCATCTCACGCTCGTTAATAGAATCACAACCAACAGCTTATCTAAGGAAACTCTGTTGAAGGATCCCAAGCCATCTTTTAGGTGTTCCCCGACGTTGAACAGCAAAGTCGGTGATAAAGTGTCGATCAGATTTATGAATAAGTCTTCGAATTTTCTCAGTGAATACATTCCTGATATAACTAAGACAATAGGTAAGGCCGTAAAAAATACGTTTGAAGCTGGTAAGAAGGTTATTAATGAGATCGAAGCGGTAGCTGACAGCACTACGATATCAGATACTCTTTCAAGACCAACTAGGCCCAGTAATTCTCCGTGAGATTCAACTTCTGTGTAATTTTGCATTATCTTTGATCGAGCTATATCTCCGGAATTGAACGGTAGAACTTTATTCAGACCGTATGAAATAGCTATAGTCTTCAAAGAGCTACTTACTCGTATCATGTGATCTGGACATATCTCAATCCATCTCAAGGCTGCAATTGGATATACTAGTAGAAAGAAAGCAAGTCCAAACACGTAAGTAGCCAAATCTGTTCTGATAACATTTGCATATATTTCAATCGGGTTGGTGATACTCAGAAAAACCGCGATAAGGGATATGCCCAGAACCAGCTGAGCTACGTTTTTCGCTCTCTCAGATGTCATTAGTCTCCGTATCCTAGTGCCTCAAGTCTATCTTTGATTTCCTCATCCTTGGATTCTATATTTTCATCTTTATTCTCTTCATCTTTGTCTGAGATAAATTTTTGAAGCTTTTCCGACAGCATGTTATCTGAATCTAATTTGTGGTTTGGCCTACACGAAACGTAGTAGCTATCTTCTCCGTTCATAGCGCCATACCCATTGGTTTCAGAGCCCTTTTCAGTTACTTGAGAGTACACTGTTTCATCTTTCTTTTTATCTTCAAGGCTCTCTCCTTCCCTCTCTGAGCCTGATAGAGTCGGATAAACATCGACTAGGCTTCCCGTGATGTCTTCGTCTATGTCTAGGCCTTTGGATAGAAATGGAATCTGTAGAAGTCCATCGGAGAGTTTTCTTGGATGCTCATAAAACCCGCCTTCTCCGAAAGCCTCACCGTGATCAGAAGTTATAATAATTACAGAGTCTTGGTACATACCCCTTCTTTTCAGCTCGTTAATGAACTCCTCTATCTTTGAATCAACGTATTTTATTTCCTCATCATATAGGTCTATTAATCTCTGTCTTTGACTCTTTGAGATAGACTCTGGTCTTTTTCTGGCCTTTTGCAACAGAATCTGTGAGCGCCTGTCGCTTATCACGTCATCCTGGTATATTCCTCGAAAATCTTTCTGTGGCTCATAAGGACCATGAACGTCCATATACTGGTTCCAGACAAAGAAATTGTCGCTCTGGGAGTCTATCCAGTCCAGAGATAATCTATTTATTTTCGAAGCCCTCTCATAGTGGTCATCCCTGAACTTGTCTATGAGTCTCTTACCTAGCCTTAGTATTTTATTATCTCCTCTGTTTAGACCGTCGTGAAACCTGTCAAACCCTTCTTGATAACCGTATGCTCTTGAGATGAAAGGGTTTGAGTGAAATGCAGCGCTTTTTTGATTTAGTTCCTGCTGTATACTGGCCTCTGAAATCTCGTAAGACTGGTTTACAGCTTCATCAGGATAGTAGCCTGTCAACATGCTTGGAACAGCTTCACGAGTATGCGAGCTGGTGCTCCAGAAATTCTCTAGTTTTGTGTTATGTTCTGCGAAGTCATCGAGAAATGGAGTTGTGTTCCTATCGTATCCATAGCACGAAACGTGGTCTCTTCTGAGCGCGTCTACAACCAGCAACACAAAGTTTTTATCTTCCATAATGATGGGATCACTCTGCTATTCGTTTATTTGGTTTGGATTAGTGTTAAGGCTTCTACGGATCAGAGGCTATGCTGAGGAAAAAAGAGTTGAAAGCTGCCTGTAGGCCTACTGTGACAGCTGCAAATGACA
>GL982572.1:55773-59023 GCA_000220375.1 Candidatus Nanosalina sp. J07AB43
GCCCGGAGATATTACACGCGTAGAAGACCCTTACTCAGAGGAGAGAGAGCAAGATTAGCTGTAGAGATGCTTGCAGAAAAAGACGACCAACTTCGATCTCAGACTTTCTGACAGAGCAAAGATTGAAACTAAGTATGTCGAGACACCCAACAGTATCAATCCAATTGTGCTCACAGTTCCTATTTCACCAAGAACCAATTTTTGTGAGCATCAATATACAAAACATTGACAATGCCGAAACAGTCTGTAAAACCCAGTCTTTGACTGGAAACTTGATTGAATAGTTTCTTTAGTGTATCCTATTGACAGAATCGCTGTTACAACAGTTGCTATTAAGCTACCTGCTGCTATGCCCGTAACCCCGAAGTACCTCAGTAGATAGAGGTTGAAACCTATGTTAGCCGCCAACCCTATCAAATGTATCTTTAGGCTTATATCAGGCTTATTCTGTCCGTAAAGTGAATATATTATGTTATTATGTACAGAGAGCACCAAGCTAGAGAGAGCAATTACTAGAAATGCTGCTTTGTACTTTGGGAATGCTGATCCAACTAAAACCAGGACCTCATTGCCTATGGCAATACCGCCTGCTACAAAAGGAATAGCAAGGAAAGTTGAATATTTTAGAGCTGTTTCTAGAAGCTCCACAGTTTTCTCATCTGTCTTGCTTGTTCTTGGAAATATGCTCTCCCCTAAGCTTTCAGAGAACATCACAACTACAAAACCTATCTTCCATAGCGTGCCGTATACACCTGCCTGACTTCTGTCCAAAAAAAGTCCTATCATAATTAAATCTATCCAAAGGGGTTTTCCACTGATTATTTCATCAAAGTATGAAGACTTGGAGAACTTTTTGATCCTCTTTATATTCTCCAAGCTAGGCAATCTCAACTTATACGAGAGCCTGCTGTAAAAAAGCACTATTCTGGCTGCATAACCAATAATAATTCCAATAAATAAGGATTGAATCTTAAGTCCGAGTAAAACTAGGAATACTTGGCTCATAACCTCAATAGACTTGCCTACCCCATCTAAAATCCCCGAGCTTCCTACCTTAGTTTCTCCTTTCAGGGAGGCAAAAAATGATTCTGAGATAGAGCTTAGCCAGATAGAGGCTATTAGGTATAACGGTGCCTCGTTATATCCAACGAACTCTGAAATGAAAGAACTGTTAAAGCTGATAATAAGACAAAATATAATCAATACCGGTGCCATCGTAAGGAAACCTGAAAATGCATATGAGCTTTCTCTTTCAGCAGTGAGCTTAGTTATGCTTTTCCCGATACCGATCGAAGTGCTTTGGAAGATTAGCCTCATTATAGATGTGAAGATGTAGTATGAACCTATTACTGCTGCTCCTAGTTCTCTTACAAGAAATAAGAATCCAAAAAGATTAGCTGAAAATATGATAGCTCTTGAAATGAGATAAAGTGAAACGTCTCTTGACAGATTCATATTCACGTCTCTGACATAAGAGTGTCCTCTAGTCTCGAAGATGCCTCATCCCATGAATGCTTTTGAGCGAATTCTCTACAGTTTTTGGATAGCCTTTTTCTTAACTCCTTTTCAGTTAATATTTCTTGGATTCTGTCACAGAATTCCTCTGTATTTTCTAAATCTTCCAGAAATCCTGTTTTCGAGTCTTTCACTGACTCCTTGAGACCTCTCACATTGTTTGCCACAACAGGTGTTCCACTTGCATTCGCCTCAAGTACTACTATTCCATAACCTTCTTTTCTGCTCGGCAAAATAACTAACCACGATTTTGTTAATAAATCTACTTTTTTACTCTCCGAAACGAACCCATGAAATCTAATGTTGTATTTGTCTTTTGAGAAATTCCTCAGATATTTCTTTTTTTCTCCATCACCCGCTATATGCAGATCGAAATCTAACTCCCTATTAACAAGATTATCATATATGCTTGGAATCTTATCTACTCCTTTCCTTTCATCGAGTCTACCTAAATACAAAACTGTGGGAGCTTCGAATTTATCTCCTGGTGTGAACTTCTTCGAATCTACACCATTCCTGACGACTTTAATATTTTTCTGCTGGTGGCCAAAATCCATAAGATCATCTCTTGTATCATTACTAACAGCTATAATTTGTTGGCCTATTGCTCTTTTTACACCCCATAACTCCCATTTATAGAGTATACTACCCACGAAGCCATTTCTTTGTCTTAAAGATTCTTTGTCGTTGACATGATGGAATACTGATACAACAGGAGTGTCATCTAGTATAATCCATGGTAAAGGGCTGTGGACAGACAGTATTATATCTGGCTGAATCTTCTTTATGTAATAGTTTATAATTAGTTGACCTAGCGTATATATGAAGAGCAGGTTTTTTGAATGAGGTAAGCCCGTCCTCATGACATCTACTCCGTCAATATTTTCTCTTGATTTTAGATCAGGATGTTTGGCAGAAATAAGATTTATGTCATGCCCTTTGTCTGATAACCTTGATAGATGTTTATGTAGAAATTTCTTTGCCCCGCCAGCCTCTGCATTTTCTCCTAAACCAGGATGTTTCCAGTCGAACTTATCTAGAGCTACTACTTTCACATTATCACATGTACCCTAGGTCCTCAAGTTTGCCTTTTATCTCTTCATTTTTGTCAACTGATGGTTTCTCGGGTGTATTCTCTTTCACTTTCTTTCTTTCCCCGTTCTGGAACTCTACCCACGGAACTTTGACATTCTTTTCAACCAATACCCCTGGCGTATGTCCGTAGTCATCTACCAATGGAAAGACCTCTTCTCCTAAGAGATTTCCGTGATCTGAACTTATTACCGTCTTCCCTTTTAGATTATCTTTGAGTTTTTCGGCCTCATTTAGTCCTAATTCTAGGTTCTCTTTGTAAGCAGCCCATACTTCTTCTTTAGAGGTATTCCCTCTCTCTAGGGCATCCCATGGCGTCTCTTCGTTGTGTCCTATCCTTACTCTTTCGCCCTCTACTTCCCAAGCGCTTTTGCCTCCAAGCTGCCTGTTCCCTATGAATGGATAATGGGGTTGCATGAAGTGTATTATTATCCTTTTATCTTGATAATCTTCGCATAATTTTTCAGATTTTTTTCTTACTTCCTCTGGTCGTATACTACCCAGTTTTTCGTCCCATTCTGTCTGCCATAGAGAGTGTATTCTGTAAAAAGCTCCCTCATCAATAATAATATCTACAAAAGGGTTTGATGTTATGTAAACGGTATCGTGAAATTCTTTGCCTTTAAAATTCTCCTTAAGCCAC
>GL982572.1:59073-60889 GCA_000220375.1 Candidatus Nanosalina sp. J07AB43
AGGAATAAAGGCTGATACAAGCTTCATAGATGCTGGCCCAGGTCTAGAGAAGGGAACTACCTTCTGCTGGAAGGTAGCAGCTTCAAACCCTCAAGGAGAAAGTCAGAGAATACCAAGTGGAGGAATATGCAGAACCCTCAACTGAGGAATGATTTAAACCGGATGAAAACACAAATGAAATTTACGGTGGCCGAAAATCGATATTGATGACAAAGGTGATAAGATAGCTGTAGGGATTACAGTTTTGTCAATCTTGGTTGTCTTGGTCAACGTGGCCTCTATGTTTTCGGCGGAGGGAAGCCCTATTCAGGAGTTTTTGATGGATGATTCAGAAGATATGCAGCAACCAGTCACTAATGATTCAGAGGACAGCGAGCCACCTGGATATTATGACAAAGCCTCAGATGAGGAGGCTGGTTCCGCTGATGCAGGAGGAGAAGATACTCCGGGATCGGATGAGGAGTTGAATGTGACGGAGCAGGCAGAGGTGGAAAGCAGTTTTGACGGATATGTAAGATATTCCGAACGTGATGATGGAGTATTCCTTACCAGAAAAGCTGTAGCTGGAGAACTCAGTAGCGCTCAAGTTTACGCTGACGGAAACCCTGTAGAAGGTGCCGAAATTGTAGTTAACGGCGAAGACATCGGGCAGACCCCAAGTTCTGGCAGCCTGATTTTTGAGGTTCCAGATGCCGATCAATTGGTTTTGAGAACTACAACAGAAAATCTTGGAACGGTGGAGGAAACATATGAGGTATATTGATGAGTAATCGAAAGGGTCAATCAGCTATAGAGTATCTGACAACTTACAGCTGGATGCTTCTAGCTGTATCAGTTGCAGCAGGTACAACATTTTCAGCAGTTGACAGATCGTGTGAGAGATCCAGCTTTGGATTTTACTCAGATAATATTGACTTCCAGAGCTTTGCTATAAATGATAATGATACTCTCCTAATGAGTCTCAGGAATGATGCCTTTGAGGATATAGAGATCAAGAATATCTCTGTCCAGAGAGATGAAGGGGTGTTTCGGTCAAGAACTGCTTCTACTGTGATTCCTGTAGGGGAAGATGGAACTATAGGTGTTCCTGGCTACAGCTCTTTTGATGGATGTAGCACTTTCAATGTAGAAATCAAGTATGACAGAGGTCCTCTATCTTCACAGACGATTTCCGGCGAGCTAAGAGCTCCTTATGAGGTTACACAACTGCCTATACCAGATCCGCCATCTAATTTAAATGTAGATGTGAGCTGATTTCTTTACTCTTGTAAAGCCCTAACCAGAATACAATTATTTATGGATATTAGCAGCGTGTCAAAGAATATTTTCGAGATTCAGGACGGAGACAATGCTAGGATATATGCAAACGAGGAACTTTTAGAGGAGATCAAATCAGATGATTCGCTGGACCAGATAAAAAACGTGTCGACGCTTCCACATATTCAGAAGCATTCTATCGTTATGCCAGATGGACATCAAGGCTACGGCTTTCCAATAGGAGGAGTTGCAGCGATAGACGCAGATAAAGGCGTTATCAGCCCTGGAGGTATCGGCTATGATATAAATTGCGGCGTACGCGCCCTAAAAACAGGTTTGAGCTACGAAGATATCAAGGGAAGAGAGGAACAGCTTGCTAATATAATGTTCAGTAAGATTCCATGTGGTCTTGGTAAAGAAGGTTACATAAGCACTGATGAGGATGATCTTGAGGAGATACTTGAGAAAGGCGCTGATTGGATGCTGGAAAACGGTTATGCTCGAGAGTCTGACCTGGAGAGATGTGAAGAAAACGGTAGACTGCCCGGAGATCCAGAGA
>GL982572.1:60939-63408 GCA_000220375.1 Candidatus Nanosalina sp. J07AB43
TCTGTAGCTACGATGGCATTGACTACTGTGAATGATCCGTCCAGTTATGGAGTAGCGAAGTTGAAGGGGCGTACTATTCTTGGTTTTGAGGAGAAGCCTTCGTCCGGTGAAGAACCTTCCAGACTGATTAACGCAGGGACCTACATTCTAGAGCCCGAGGTATTTGATTACCTGGAAACAGGTAGCTTGGAAGATGTATTTGAGACTCTTTCAGATGTAAGAAAATTATCAGGTTATATCTACGGCGGAGATTGGAAAGACTTCAGCAAGTAGTATCTGCTAGCTTATTTCGATTATAGCCATGACTGTGAATATTTAACTATAATATAATATATGATAATATATTAAGGTGATAGTGTGGATGAATCAGCAAGAGACTACGTCACAGACTGGGATAATACAGTAATACCGACAGACTCAGGATACGAATTACTAAGAGCGTCCTCAGACTATTCAGGAGAATTTCAATATGTCCCAAACTCAATAGGTCAAGAGGATTTACCTACAGGAGATAAGGTATATGAGAGAGCAGGCTTTGATCACTTAATGACGTCTGTAACGGAGGAAAAACAACTAGGCCATAGCAACCCTCTAGTCAAGTTTCTACAGGAAAATCCGGACTTTGCAGATCATGCACGTAAAAATGTTCATGAACTTGATTTAGAGCCACGGAAAGGTTTTGACGCAGTTTTGGGTGTCAGGTCAAACAGTGGGGCGCTTAACATACTTTCTACAGCTGGTTTTCAGCCACTAGCAAAAGCACAAACTAACGGCTATTTTGACGGTATAATCGCTGGAGATATTGGTGATGAGCCTTTCTACAATGGAAGGCCTCAAAAACGAGATAACCTGAGAAAATTCTATCAGCAGGAGCTGGGTAGAGAACCTGAAAAAATAGTATATGCAGGTGATAGTAACGGAGATCTGGATGCAATAAGATTTGCAAATGAAATGGACGGGTTCGGAGTTGCAGTAGGAGAAAGCTTAGATCAGGCTCAGAACAAAGTTGATGAAGCCACTGTTTACGTTGGAAACAAAGACAGGGAGCATCATACCTCAGGATGGGTGCTGAACTTTCTTACTCACGAAGAACCTGTAAATAAGGAAGAGATGAAGAAGCTAGGCCTTGAAGAACCTCAAGGAGAAATCTTGGTCGGAGAGCTTGCTGATGAGGAAAAAGCTGAAGAACTAGAAGATGTTAAAGAATACCTAGAGGATGTACGAGAATGGTTCAGATAAACTGTATTGGAGAAGTATTGGTTGATATGATCGGCAAGAAAGGTCAGGATCTAGCCGATGTCCCTCAGTATCATAGAAGACCTGGAGGGGCGCCTGCAAACCTAGCAGTAGCAGCATCAAGACTTGGATCCAAAGTAAGGATGACAGCAACAGTAGGCAAAGACCACTTTGGGGAACTAATGGTTCGTAAACTTGAACATGAAGACATAGATATTTCTGGAGTCAGGAAAATAGATGAAGATACGACATTAGCGTTTGTATCACTTGGAGAAAGCGCCAAGCCAGAATTCAGCTTCTTTAGAGGAGCAGACCAGAAAATATCTAAAGAACAGATAAGCGACGATCAGGAAGTTATTCACATAGGTTCATTGCCACTGACACGCCAGCAATCTGCCAAAAATATTCTTGACACGCTTGAAAAAACAGATTCAAAAGTGAGCTTTGATCCAAACCTGAGGCAGGAACTGGTCGACAGAGAATATTTGAGAACTCTTAAGAAGGTTATAAACCATACAGATATTATATTCGCTGCAGAAGAAGAAATAAGTGAACTTGGAGGAGTAGAACAGCTTCTTAAACAAGTAAATGAGATCGTAGTCACTAAGGGGCAGGCCGGAGCTGAAGTAATTACTCAATATGAAACTTACTCTGTTGAACCCCCAAAAGTTGAAGTAAAAGATACTACGGGAGCCGGTGATGCTTTAGCAGGAGCATTCCTAGCATTCAGGGACGAGGGTATAGAAACAGCTTTGGAAAAGGCAGTACACGCAGCCTCTTTATCTGTTCGGGAAAAGGGTGCTATGACAGCCCTTCCCAATTATGAAGAGCTAAAAAGCTCGATGGAAAGGAATTAATTATGGAAAGAGCATTGGTTACAGGAGGAGCGGGTTTTATCGGCTCGAACATTGTTGGAGGGCTTGTTGAGAGAGATGTCGAAGTAGTTGTACTGGATGATCTGTATCTTGGAACTGAAAACAATCTTGAGTCTGTAAATGATGAGGTTGAGTTTATTCAGGGTACGGTTCTGGACGAGGAGAAGGTTAAGGAAGCTGTTCACGATGTTAATGTTATCTTTCATCAGGCTGCCAGAAGCTCTTCTCCGATGCATAAGGAGGACCCTGCTGGCTGTGAAAGGGTCAACGTTGAAGGTTTTGTGAATGTTGCGGAGGCTGCTATAGATGAAGGTGTAGATAAGATTGTATATGCTTCGACCAGCTCTATGTATGGCAG
>GL982572.1:63458-65032 GCA_000220375.1 Candidatus Nanosalina sp. J07AB43
TTTCTCCAAAGCACTCTTTTTTATGACTCTCATTCCGCTGTGTGCATCTCTTACGCCGGCTCCATAAAATTTGTTTAAGAACTTTGTAAGCAGAGGGTTGCCAATGTACTTGTGAAGCTTGGGCATCGAGCCAGGTTTAATTTCTCCGTCTAGGCGGCTTCCCATCGCCATATCTGCGTTTTTCTCCCTCATTTTCTCAATAAGGCTTGGAAGCTCCCTGAAGTCGTAAGTGGTGTCTCCATCACCCATCGCGATCAGGTTTCCACTCGCTTTTTCGAAAGCGTATCTGTATGCATAGCCATATCCAGGTTTGTCAGGTTTTACTACTTTAGCCCCCTTTCTCTTTGCAATCTTAGCTGTATCATCGGTGGAGCTGTCGCTGAGAATTATTTCCCCATCCAGCCCTACTTCGTTAAACGCGTCTTTCGCAGCATCTATACACTCGGCTATTCCCTCTTCCTCGTTCATGGTCGGTATTACGAGACTGATGTCAGTCATCTCAAAGCACTCCTGTTCACTTGATAGATTATTACTTGGGGCTGTGACTGTCTTGTCAAAGGAAGCTGCGTTTCACCAAATCTCTGTACCGGTGAAAGATAGTTAGGCGTGTCATCAAACCTATCAAACACTTCTTCTGCTGTTGATCTTCCCGACCTGATATCTCTTATTACGCTGGAGGAGAGCCGGTAAGGCGGCAGACCTATGTTCATCCATTCTGGCTGCGTTCTTTCGTATACGTCTATCATAACTATGGAGATGTTTTCATCTCTCAGAAAGTTCTTAAATCCGGTTTCATTACTTGGAACGCGTCCTGCTGATGCAACCGGCATTGTTGGATGAGCCCAGTACCTGACCTGTGGAGACGTTGAATAAATTCTTACATCGTCTTCAGTGTTTTCTTGAACCCATTCTCCGGCAGGTTCTAACGCTTGGAAGCCGTGGCTTGAAACCTGTGCTTGACCTGAAACATAGTTTAATCCGAGTATAGGAGAAACTATTAGCATCATTATCATCCATACTTGGAGCATACTTGGATAGATCTGTACCTGGTATCCTTTCACACATAAATGAAGATATTCTGAATATGGAGACTGTTGAAACTATAGTCAATGCAGGAAGGACGTATATAATGTACCTCAGCACCTTCGTTGCACTTATTGACATCATTCCTATTCCTAGTCCTGCTGACAGCCATAGAAGCTTTTCTCCATCTGACTTAGCGAAGAGTGATATGCAGGTGAGAATTGTTAGAGGCAGCAGTTCAGTTCTTATTAGCGCGGTAGCTCCTATTATCAGCACCGAAAGTACAGTTTTCTTGACTGTAGAGTCTGGCTAAACCTTACGCTGTTCAAGAACCTCTCTCCAATGTTAACAGATAGAAATCCGAATAGAGGTATTGAAATGAGTCCTGGCAGTGTAAATAGGAAGTAAAGTGGTCCTTGAACATCTAGGTTACCTGAACTGGACGTTGCCTCAGCTAAAGCCACTTTGAAAGAGCAAAGCGGGAACTGACAGACTCCCATGTTTCTTACCATCCATGGAAGCATTACAACTAAAACAGCCCTAATGCTATG
>GL982573.1:0-1321 GCA_000220375.1 Candidatus Nanosalina sp. J07AB43
CGTTTAGACTTGCTTCTATATCGTAGTTGGACGCGCTCCCTGGATTAAAGTTTCCTTTGACCCCAAAGGATCCCCCGATATATTGATCTCCTACATGGCGTGCGTTGATTCTCGGCGGTCGATCTGTCGAATCCGAAGAGGATCCTGCACCTGAGGAAGAGCTCGATCTCGAGGATGAACTGCCTCTAGATATACTGTCATTTGATAGTATCGCGAGAATAATGACTGCCAATATGACTATGAATATCCATGTGCCCTCAGGTATGGAGGCAGCCATGACTTGTTGTTCCGGTTGTGTAAATATAAGTTGTTAGCCAGCATTCAGTTTTACTCTTATTTGTTATGAGGCTGAACTCAGAAACGCCAAGTCATCCTCACTTGCGCCATCATAACTTACATTGATGGAAACACTGCCATCGGTCTGTCCCTCACCGAGTTCGAAACCTCTGCTCTCAAGATATGTCCCAGGTGAATCAAACTCAGGCTCTCCGGAAAACTCAAACTGGCTTAAATCACCTCCTAAGCTATATTCATCCCAGCCATCAGGAATCAGCGAAGAATCAATACCAGTGTTTGACTGAGAGTAGGAAGCTGGATCGACATTTATCACAGGGCTCTTATACCTGCCCTGATCTAATTCGGAAATCTGGCTTGTTCCATGAGAATTTGTTCTCACGTTGATTACAGGGCTTTTGTAGAGGCCACTGAATTCTGTTCGAGATGGGTGATCTATATCTGGGATATACTCATCCAGTAGACCTTCAATTCTTTCTAGATAGTTATCTAAAATATCTTCCTCTATTCCATTGTTGTTATCCTCATTTAACTGCTCTCTCAAGTCAAGTATGTGATCTTCGTATTCTTGTGCAAGTTGGGCGACATCAGATGAATAGTTCTGGAGGTCTCTAAATTCTTCCTCTATTTCAGGTATCAAACTTTCCATTTCATGGACATAATGAAGAATATCTGATTCTACCCTACTTTGATCTGCCAAACTGTTCAGCTCTCCCTCAAGCTCTTCTAGCGAATCTCCCAATGAGTCTAAGTTAGATGATCTGGAGGCGCTCATCTAGTTTTCCACCTCAGAAAATCTTCTATATCGTCGGAGTCATCTACGCTCAAAATTCCCTCAGTCAACTCTACTCTGTTTTCACCTAACAAATTTCTCCGATTATCATTCCGATTTTTCTGATTGAATACATCATCGTTGCCCCGAACAAATCTCTCCATATCCCTGGCAACTGGATTATCATATCTTGTGTCAAACTGGGATTCCTCAGCTAAGTCAGGCATTTTCTGATACAGCTCTCTGCCGGTAGGG
>GL982573.1:4450-7118 GCA_000220375.1 Candidatus Nanosalina sp. J07AB43
ATGAGATACGCTGGTCATCCATGTTAGCTCTCTCAATCATGATTACATCTCTATCCGATAAGCTTTCATCCATCTCGATAAGTTTCTCCGCTGCCTCATCAGCGCTGTAATTTATATCCAGAAGAATCAACGTGTGAAGACCTACGGAGTCATTCTTGTTCACGTGCTCAATGACAGAGTCCGGCTTCATATTTTCAGGAAGAGTTACAACCCTTCCAAACTTATACACATTCAAGCCTGTCTCCGCCACAGAAGTAAGTATTGAAGGAGCATGAACGACCTCAACCTCTAGACCAGACTCCTCCGCTCTATGCTTTATGTCATAATGTGTTGTGGCCGTAAGCGGGTCTCCAGAAACAAGAAAGGCTGTATCCGAAGACTTTGCCGACTCCAGTATCTTATCCTGCTGTTCAACTTCCTCTCTAGAAAGCTTCTGAATACTTTGATCAGTCTCCTCTTCAAGAAGCTCTAGGTCTATTGTTTCAGTGTTTGTGTAAAACTCAGCAAAAGCTTTTTCAGATCTTTCTATAGCCTCTAAACCTTTCTGCGTAACTTCACCATCGTCGAGTCCAACACCTACAATCCTAAGCATAAAAACAAAATTCAAGACGAGAGATTTAAACAAAACCCATATCAGAACCATTTAAACCCTTCAAGCCTCAACCACCCAAGTATGAAACAATCAAACCTGCTTGAAAAAGTGAAGAAGATATTCAGCAAACAAGGATTTAACTAGACGTGACATCAAGTCATGAGTTACAGGCAAAATCTGACACGGAAAAACTGAATATAAAGATATTCTCCTCGGAGAAATTCTCGGCTGATGAAGTTCAAAACCTGTCAGATCCTAAAGACCTAGTATTCGTTGATGAAGCGTTGAGAAGCGTAGCCGATAAACTCGAGGCCGAGACATCAGTCATCAGCCAGGAAGAGAAAATTCTGAGGACCTAGATGTGCCTTCATACGAGAGAATAGGAAACATAGTTATAATCAAAGAGCTGAATGATCAGAGCCGTGAGGAAGCTGTAGAAGCAGTCAGAGAGCATAATCCAAATCTTGATTCAATACTTCTGAAAACCGACAACAGGGAAGGAGAGTTCCGGCTAGGAGGATACAAGAAACTATACGGAGAAAAGACAGAAACAACTCACAGAGAGCACGGCGTAAATATAAAGGTAGATCCTACTGAGGCGTTTTTCTCCGAAAAAGAAGGCACTGAGAGAAGAAGAATATTTAACTCGGTAAAGGACGGCGAAGAAGTACTTGTAATGTTCTGTGGAGTGGCACCGTTTCCCGTTACGATAGCCAGAAATGCAGAACCAGAAAACGTAGTAGGAGTAGAGAAGAATCCAAAGGCGGTAGAATATGCTCATGAAAACTTAGAAATCAACAATGTAGAAGATCAAGTACAGATAATACAGGGAGATGTAGCAGAAGTGTGTCCAAGTCTGGGAAAATTTGACAAGGTTCTGATGCCCTCACCCACCAACAGCCTAGAATTCATAGAAGAAGCACTGAGCTGCGTAAAAGATGAGGGTGTTCTAATCGTCTACAGTGTAGAGGATATAGAGAGCCCATACAGCAATGTAATCAGGAGAGTTAAATCAGAGTGTGATTCAAAAGATTTGCAGGCAGAGGCCCTAAGGAAGAGGGTTGTAGCGGATTTCTCTCCTTCAAAAAGGAAAGTAGCGGTCGAGTTCCAGATCAAGGACCGGTAACTCGTTTAAGTAAAGAACCCAAACCTTGCAATATTGACGATGAAGAAAAGGTTAGTATTGATATTGTCGACACTATTAGTTGCTTCCGGAGCTTCAGCATCACAGATAGAGATAGACTTAGCAACAGAGACCGGAGAAGACTTAGATAACTTCAACCTAGAGCTTGAAGGCCCTGAGGAAGACCAACTTGAGGACATAAATTCATTTGACAGAAACCTTGAACAGGGAGAGTACACCTTCTCAGCCATCAAACAGGGCTATAACGACGTCGAAAGAGAGATAGAAGTTCAGGAAGATCTGGACGCGAGCTACATCTTTGTCACAGAACCGGAGGACGAAGAAACTGAGGACGGAAATCTTAACATAACAGGAATTAACAGCCCTGAAAACGTCTGCCAGAGCAAAACATTTGTAACAGACTTTGATATACGAAATAAAGGAAATGAAAGCCGTGTAGTATCGACCTCAGGCTTTGGATTCGGAAAAATACTTTCCGGAAAAAGCTTCATAATAGGACCTAAACAGACAAAAACCTACAGATTCAGGTTCACAGGACTAAGAGGAACAGGAAGACAGCAGTTCACAGTATCCGCCTCAGGAATAGACTCGGACTCAAAAACAGGAAACGTCACAGTATTTGAATGCCAAACCATCGGAGACCCAGACTCAGTCACAGACATAGAACTAAACCTCTACCCCACGGAAGACCAGCAAAATACTCTCAAAGATGAAGTTGTCAGGATCAAAGGCTTTGCTGACGGCGGAAGAGGCTCCATAAAACTCAATTTGAGCATCAATGGGGAAAAAAAGAGGGAAATTAGAACAAAAAGAGACGGGTACTTCCAAACATACACGAGATTCACTGAAGCAGGTACCAAGACGGTCTCAGTATCAACGTCCAAAGTATCACGCTCCTCGGAGATTGAGGTTCTCCCAGATCCATCTGTCAG
>GL982573.1:7138-9916 GCA_000220375.1 Candidatus Nanosalina sp. J07AB43
TGAATACGGAAATAAAGGAGGGGGTATCTGATTATTCTCTGTTCACAACTGTAGGGTGAATAACTTGTGTCGCTATCAATTGATATATAAAGATAAATCGAGGTGTCATTTACAGGTGACAATTTCTCTTGAGAAGCACTCACAAACTGGCAATCCTATGCACCACAGTTTTAATCGGTTTAAACGCAGTCTCAGCAAGTACAGCAGAACTAGAAATATTTCCGAGCCAATCATCAACAAAGGTTGACTCATTCACATCCTACGAAGTTGAGATAACAAACACAGGAACAGCAGAAGACATATACGATATCACATCATCAAACCCTTCTGAAATAAGGATCGCACCAAGAGAAGTACCAAACTCAGGACACATTATCGCCAGGCCAGTCCGAAACAATACAGGTATGGTACAACCCGGATACAGGCTCAAGCGAAGGAAATAAAGAGTTCACAGTGACAGCGACTTCACAGGCAAACGGAGAAAAATACAGCACACAGGGAACAGTAGAGATAATCAAAGACCACCAAGTAAACATACAGGTAGAAGGTCCTGACTCAGTCTGCCGGGAAGAAGAGGCAGTATACGAGGTTTCAGTCACCAACACAGGGACACAAGCAGAAACATTCAGGCTACAAGCCGACGCAGGAGACTTCTCACAAAACAGCATCGAGCTAGAAAGAGATGAAACAAAGACAGTTGAACTAGTCAGATCATCAGATATAGCTGTAACTGACAGATCGTTCAACATCAACGCAGAATCAACTTCAAGCTACGCTGAAGCATTCACATCAACATCATTCAACGTAGAAACATGCTACGAATCCGAAACCACATTAAACCCTGACAGCCAGAGAACGGCTGCACTTACAGAAACAGAGTTCGAAGTAGAAGTATCCAACCAAGGAACCAGAACAGACACATTCAATCTGACAACTACACACGGAGAACTTGAACAAGAAACAATAGATGTCGCATCAGGAGACACAGTAACAACAGACCTAACCTACACACCTGAACAACCAGAAAATAAGAACATCGAGATCACAGCAACAGGAGAATCAACAAGCACTGTATCATCCAGTCTAAACGTATACAACGGTCAAAACGTCTCAGTAAACTTTGACTCAAACTCGCAAAACGTGTGTGAAAGAGAAACGTTCGAGAAACAAGTTACTGTGGAAAACACCGGTGCAGTAGAAGACACGTACACACTACAAACAAGCCAAGGAAGTCTATCAGAGAATGAGATAAATCTCGAGACCGGAGAAGACCAGAGATCTTGAAGTAGATCTCAACTCCTCAAACTACGAGGTAGGAAGCACAAACCAAGTCGAAGTAACTGCTCAGTCAAACACATTCGACCAGCCAAACAAAGCAGTATCATCAAGCTTCACGGTTGAAAACTGCCATGACCTCCAGATGAACGTTGTTCCAAACATTCAAAGCGCAGGAGAGAACAGAAGCGTACTCTACGAGATAGAACTAGAAAACACAGGAACACAGAGAAACGAATACAGCATCACGAGCGAAGGACCGGACTACATATCCATCAAACCTGAAACTGTGAACGTCCAACCTAACGAAACAGAAACATCCTTCATTTACGCAGGAATACCTTACGATGAAGCAAACGGAACCAAAGAAATCAGAGTACAGGCAACTGGAGAAATGATTCAAAAACAAGAGACAGTCACACTCAAAATTGGAGAAGAAGTCAAGAAATCACTCAAGAACCAAGGCGGAAGAATAACAGGAATGTTCAGCCAAGTCACCGAGAGAGTGAGCGGAGTTGGGGATACAACAAAACTTGCAGTATCGATCCTTGTCGGGCTGCTGATATCCGCTCTTATATTAAGGAAAGAATGGTAGAGAGTGAGTTTTCGCTTCTCCTATTATCTTCTCCCTTCTACTCTAAGATTTGAGGATGATGTCTTCCTGTACCCATAGTTTGCGTCGATTCTTACAGGAAGAGTTCTTTGAAGAGTCCCGGTATCTACCGGAACGATCATGTCGAAGCATCCAACTCCCCTACCGTCGTGGATTTCTATACTCCTGGTGTTGTTTCCTTCGTCCGTTGAATTAAACCTGACGCTGCCTATATCCCTGATAGTGATGTTAACGCTATTTTCAGCTCCCTGAATTTCGGTAAGATTGAAATCTGACTCACTAGTGCCTGTAGGAACCACGCTAGGGCTGAACGGTACTCCCGAACCTTGGTTCCTGACAATCGCACAGAACTGTTTACTCACTTGGTTGCCACTAGGTAGAATTTCTTCTCCGCTGTCGTCGTATATCGGTATTGGTGTAGGCGTCCTAATCTCCATTTGTACAGGAGCTCTTGAATTCTCCAGATTTACAGAGTTTTGAGGACTTCCCTCATCTCTGTATTTATCTTCACCCATAATCTGGACTTCAGCTGTTCCAGTCGTCGAATAATTATAGGCGATGTATGACCTGAATGAATATCCAATATCTCTATCAGGTGAGAGACTTGGCGATGTAAAGTCAACCTGCCTTGTCTGTGGGACCGCAGGCGTCTGATCAGTACCTGTTTGAAGCTCACCATACTCCAGCGTCCGGTATTGAGGGCTCATGGAACCACTTGTAGCGCTGAACGCTTGAGATCCACCGCCGAATGGTGGATTAAACAGTCTTGCATACACATTTGTGGCGTCATCTCCCCCGTCGTTTACCAATGTTAGTCTGAACTGAACATTTTGTTCGGCAGGAACAGGATTGGGAAATGCCGAGAATTCGTCAACAGTGATAGAGGAAGA
>GL982573.1:9936-13334 GCA_000220375.1 Candidatus Nanosalina sp. J07AB43
CTCTTTGCAGTCTTGTTCCTGTCTGAGACATTCACCGGCAAGAAATTGATGTTTCTGGCCTGCATCACAGGTGGCTGCAGCTCCACAGTCCCTGTATAGGAGCTCTCATCGGGCTTCTTATTCTCCAGCTGAACTCTAATCTCTGCGTTGTCCTCTTGCAGAAACGTCGGTGCTCCACGTGGAGCACTGCTTCCAATAGACTGAATCTCAATCTTCATAGGTCCTTTGGAAGACTTTGCAAAAAGCTGCTCAGAGCCTTGGACCTCAGAATTCGACTTCACCTGCATCTGCCTGAACGCCTCTACACTATAGTCAAAAGGAACTTGGAATCTCAAGTTGCAATCATAACCATTTAACGGAACATTACCTGTATCCTGCGTGAGCTCCCAGTTCATTCTAATTCTGTAATCAGGTGCAAGACTATAACTGGGCTCTGTACCTGAGACGTTGGAGCTTGAAGCCGAAAAATCCGAAATATCGAAAATATCTGGACAATGGTTTGTCAGCACATCACTACCATCGAGACCTCCATTATCGTTTGAACCAACCTGAACCTGTGCCGGTAGCTCTCCAACATTTCGTACAGCCATTCTTATTCTAACATTGCCATCTGCAAATATCTCAGAAGGTGTGACTTTCAGCTGCTCTAATGCCACGGCCTTGTTTCCTTGGTCTTGAGTACCTTGACCTCCTCCACCCGGGTTAACGCATCCAGAAACTATGGACGCCAAGACTAATAGACTTAAAACTAGATGCCGCCTACCCATACAAGCTGGTTGTATGCTTGATGTTGTTAAAGCCTTCCTATTCGAGAAGTTCTGGCTACCTATCATAGACGAATCAATATACTACAACCCATACAACACAGCATTATACGCAATTGTGTTCGGTATACTCGTAATCTATGTGCTCAAGCCCTTAATTCAGAAGAGGATGAACCTAAAGATTAACAAAGAGTTTGTATTGGGTTTTACGCCGTTTATTGTATTTGGAGGCGCAGCAAGGGCTCTAAAAGACGTAAAAGCTTTTAATACCATACTTCTAGAAACTCCATTTATATACGGCCTTCTGATACTGTTGGGTACTCTAATGCTGTATGGGTCCAAGAAAATAGAAGCAGTTACTCAGAAACCTTATTATAAGACGCTTGCCGTAGCCGGTACAGCCGCACTGTTCCTGACATTACCTTTCTATACACTTGAGGAGCCCAGAGCCCTATCTACATTTCTGACTACTGTTCCAATCTGGGCAGTGCCTGGATACCTCATACTGAAAGCCGAAAAGCCTGGACTTCTGAACTGGGATTTCGCACTGCCTGTGTCAGCTCATCTTCTCGATGCAACTTCCACCTTCACGGCACTCAGATATGGTGCAGACGAGAAACATGTTTTAGGAAGAATAGCAGTGGACGTATTTGGAGACTGGGGGCTATTCCCTCTAAAACTGGGGGTAATAATACCTGTAGTACACTACATAAGGGAAAGTTTTGACGGAGAAGAAAAGGCATTCTACATATTTATAATCACAGCGCTTGGACTAGGAATAGCCACAAGGAATACTCTACAGACTCTTGCTATCAGCTAGCTTTGAAGATAGGAGACTCTTTCCAGAGATTTTTCCCCATCATAACAGGTTCTTCGCTACCATCAAGAGCTATCATCTGACTCAAATGAGCCCCCGTAACATGAAACGCTTCCTCCACGCACCACAGTTAATCCCTTCTCACTCTCAGTCTCACACTTTCCTACAAGGTCGCCGATGTTCTTATCATTATCGCCAAATATAGACTCCCATATACCCTCAAGGAAACCGTCACCCTTGCTACAGTCAACATCTTCTGTAGACATATAGAGAGGCTCATCGTTCCTTCCCTCAGCCCAGATGTACATGTATGATTTGGCTTTGGTTTGGTTAGGTCCAGAGCCTGCTTGTTTACATATCTTATGGTCTATCTCTTCGACCTGTACGTTCCCTGGGTCGTTCCTGTCTTCGTAAACTATTGCTCCGGGAGCATCACTTCTTTTATCGTTAAATTTGCCGTCCTGAGGCGTACCAAAGGCTTTACTCGATGTCTTTAAGACCTGAGATGTTGTCTTGATAGTAGATGGACTTGCCCTCGATAGTGGATCCTGTCAGATTATTCACATAATACTTTATGTTTCGTGCTACCTTGCCTTGCTCTATCACTATATTCTCACCGCTTCTGTTTGCTATTGTCGGGGTTCTCCAGCTACCAGGTTTCCTTCTTCTGGCAATCTTACCGTACATCCGTCTCTTGAGTCTATTGATGTTCCTCTCTTGCACTTGCTGCGTAAGTTGTATTTACTGGATTCGTTGAAGGATTCTGTAACGAGCAGAGGACAGTTGTATCTTGTACATAATGTGTTAACTGCGTCAAATCCTGAGAGAGTATCCTCTTTGACTACAGTATAGTTCCCGTCTATCCTCATAACCAGTTCCTCTCCTGTAGGACTGATTCTATCTACACCGTCTTCAGTAAGCTTCATTGTGCATCTGAGCGGAGCAGGTTCATCCTCAGAGTTAAACCAGTTGCCATCCTGACGAAGCTGAATTCTCGTCTTTGCGGCTTCTGAGATATTGTAGTTGTTCTCGCCGTCCGACTGATCAATTCCTACACACGGACTCTCATGAGTAGTGAGAGATGAATCTACAATCTCCACTGAATCAGGGTCAATCTTGTATCTCACATCGAATCCGGGTGTTTCGAATCCAAATCTAGCGGCGAACGGCACAGCCAGTCTCTCACCTGACTCAGTCTCATAGTATGTTAATGGTTGCTTAACATTGATATAGGACTGAACAGGAGTGTCCGCAGTCTTCGACTTCTCAAAGCTAGGTTCTATACCCTCCTCACGTCTGTACTCACGTGACATTGCATCTACGTAGAGCGTCGCCTGTGAAGAATACTCGTACCTAGCCTGAAGCTCCAACACACGATTTGTGCCAAGAGAAGGCTGTAAGAGCCCGCAATTACCTAGATTTAGTTCTTCTAGGGACTTTGTAGGTGAGACTCCAAGACCAGGAAGTATCACATTTCTGCCTTCATTGCTGTAGAAACTGGATATATTCCTCCAACCAGTATCACAGTACGTCTTATCAAAGTCTTTAACCTTGATCTTGTAGCTTACATTCCTCGCCGGAATCCCTTTCAATCCGTTCCTAGTATTTGAAACCAGGAAGTTAACCGGGAGCTGGTAATCAGCTTCCTTATACGCAGAGTCTATCCTATCAGTTCCTAGGGTAAACTGTTCTATCTGAAGTTCATAGCGTTCACCGCGGGACTCAGATCCGGGGCGAACTGTATTATTCAACCGCCACTCCCTTAGACACTGAGGTCCCTCTAAGAAGCATCCCATTCTGGCACCGGCTTCTGCAAA
>GL982573.1:13354-15587 GCA_000220375.1 Candidatus Nanosalina sp. J07AB43
CCTGCTGTTTGCATACAGCTTTGTCTATTGTGGAAATCTGTATGTTTCCCAAGTTATTCTGGTCTTCGTAGAATATTACACCTGTCTCGCGGGAAGCCTCTTGGGTTATACTCTCCAGAGTTGGTGCTCCATACGGAGTGGTATCTGATGATTGTTTGCTCTCCTCGACCTCTTCAGTTACGGCACTATCTTTCTCACCGCTGTCTCCCTCTATGCTAATAGGAGTGTTATCAGCCGCATCCTCAGTAAAGCCATCTAGACCACGAGCTATTTTACCTTGCTCTATTACAATATCTTTACCGTTTCTCTTTGCTACATTCGGCAGCCTCCAGTTCATATCTGTGTCCTGTGGGACTCTAATAGAACATCCGCCTCTTGCATCCACGGAGTTTCCGGAAGTGCATTTGCTATAGAGGTTGTAAGGACTTGACTCGTTGTATTCTTTAGTTACAACAAGAGGGCAGTTGTAACGGGTGCAGAGTGTATTTCTTACGTCAAAACCGGTAAGCCTATCTTCTTTTACAACAGTATAGTTTCCATCAATCCTCATCACAAGCTCCTCTCCGGTAGGGCTGATCCTATTTTTAGCACTTTGTGTGAGAGCCATTGTACATCTGAGAGGTGCAGGTTCAGCCTGTGAGTTAAAGAAACTGTTATTTTGACGCAGCTCAATCCTTTTTTCAGCATTATCAGATACTTTATAATAATCTTGTCTGCCTTCAGGCTGTATACCCGGACACGTTCCTTCGTCGGTAGTAAGGGATGAGTCAACAATTTGGATAGATTCAGGCTTAATCTTATACCGGACATCAGCATCCGGCGTCTCAAATCCAAAGCGAGCTGAAAATGGAACAACCTTGCGGTCTCCACTCTCAGTTTCGTAGAATGTGATCGGCTCTTTAACATTCACATAGGACTGCACCGGAGTATCAGCAGTTTCTGACTTCTTAAATCCGGGTTCAATACCTTCCTCTCTTCTGTACTCTCGGGACATTGCGTCCACATAAAGAGTGGCTTGAGAGGAATACTGGTATTTGAACTCTAGGTTCATGACTCTATCTATACCTAAAGATGGTTGAAGGAGACCGCAGTTACCTAGATTCAACTTCTCCATAGACTCAGTAGGGGATACTCCCAATCCAGGTAAGATGACATCCCTGCCACCTGAACCAAAGCTACTTGCAGGTTTCCAACCTGTAGTGCAATATTTCTTGTCAAAATCTCTAACCGTAATCCTATAGCTCACATTTCTAGCTGGTATACCCTTGAGTCCGTTTCTAGTATTCGCCACCAGAAAGTTTACAGGTAATGAATAATCTGCCTCTTTGTAGGCCACATCTATGGTGTCGCCTGATCCAAGTCCGAACTGTTCGATCTGTAGCTCGTATCTCTCTCCACGAGCCTCCGAACCAGGTCTTACAGTATTATTGAGTCTCCACTCCCTCATGCATTGTGGGCCCTCAAGCATACACCCCATTCTTGCTCCGGCCTGTGCTGCGGTTCTGCCGATCTCAGGAGGAACTATGTTGCCAGTTGACGCCGCCACCCCTATTTCGGAGTTTGCAGCTTCGCCTCCTAAATACGTTGCGTAGGCCTCTCCTAATCCTAAGGCTCCCAGCACTGGCCCAGCCACGACAGGAATCACTAAGGTGACATATCCCCATAAAAATGCTGCAATAGCTGCAGCAATGGCGATGGCTATGATAGAAGAGATTAACCACAGAAAGAACAGAATTAACAGAGCGATTAGGGCTGTACCGCCCGAACTTATGACTGCGCCAGCTGTGCCTTCAGCGGCGCCGCCCTCGAGCAATCCCTCCAGACCGAATTTTTCCATAATCTCCATAAGGGTGCTTTCGCTGCCGCCTTCAGCTAGGTTTTTTGCTGTGGACAGGTGCGAGTAAGTAGTCATGGCATTCTCTGAGATATCAGCAGCATTTCCGGCTGCTTCCCTAGCCTTTCCGGCTCCGCTGCGCACACTGTTAGCTGCTCCAGCAGCTGCATTTGACCCACCTAGTGTTCCAGCTTTTTTCGCACTATCCTTCAGTGCTCCGGCCTTTCTCAACGCCTTTTCCTTGTTACCAAGGATATTTGCCATGAGAGAACTTATCAGAAATGTCCCTAAGAATGGAAACACAGCAGCTATTATCGGTGTTATGAGCGACTGTATAATTCTTACTGGAGAGAAAGTGCTAGGGATTGTACTTGTTGGATTTTGGATTATCGTACCTAG
>GL982573.1:15607-18747 GCA_000220375.1 Candidatus Nanosalina sp. J07AB43
GTAGACTTGTCAATCATGCAAGCAGGTTATTGCTCCATCTGTTCTGCAAACTTTATGTCGGAGTAGCTTCTTCACTGTATGATGTTGATGTGGCAGTCGGACATACTATGATACTGGCAATTAGAAAAATAAGGCCATGTCGCAATCTCATCTAATCACGCGGTATCGCATAGGTCTTCAAAGTCTGAGCTATCGAAGTTGCTGTAATCATCATTATTCGCGAAATCTTGAAGCTTTTGACATGCTTGATTAGGATCTCCAGGATCAATCTCTGAGCCATCAATATTTCCCGAATCCACTTCTCCATTATATGTCGAAACCACGTTTAATAGCTCTGAGCTCGAAGAATCTACACCGCTCGCATAAGTAAACTCTGTTGCACTGCTTTCATCAGTGTTTTCATCAGCGTTTCCATCAGTGTTTGTCGTGCCTCCTACTTCTGAGGCTTCGCCTCTGCCGTCTACCCTCAAGTTGGCATTATCAGTCTTCTTGTATCCATAGTCTGCTTCAACCCTGATAGGAACTGTGGTCTGGAATGTATTACTGACACCTGAGATTTCCATATCGAAACATGCAACAGCCTTACCTTGAAGTATCTCTACAGTCTTAGTCTGGCCTCCTCCGTCGTCAGCAGTAAATGTTACCTGGCTTCCTACATCCTGTACTCCAATCTCAACTTCGCCTTCTGCGTCTTGGATACTTACTCTATTGAAATCTGAGCTGCTGGGAACATCTTGGGGATCAAAAGGAGTTCCTTGACCTTGATTCCTGGCGATAACACAGAACTGTTTAGTTACAGAGGAGTCCTGTGAATCAAAGATCCGGATAGGTGTAGGCGTTCTCACCTCTAGCTGTATCGGAGCCCTGGAATTTTCAAGGCGTGCTGATCCCTGCGTAGCACCTTCTTCCCTGAATGCCTCCTCACTTAATATCTGTATCTCGGCATCTCCTACAGTCTCATAACCAAAGAATATGTCCGCATTAAAACCGTAACTTAGGTCTCTATCCCGAGGTAAATCTGGTGCCTGGAAATCTACCTGCCGGGTCTGTGGAACAGCAGGTGTTTGATCTCCTTCAGCCCTGAGATCACTGAATTGTAAGGTTCTGGCTTGTTTACCCGGATTGTCTCCATTTTCGTCACTGAATACTTGAGCTCCTCCTCCGAAAGGAGGGTTGTAGAGTCTAGCAAAAGCTGTATCAACGTCTTCATCACCGTCGTTCACCAGCTGCATCCTGAACTGAACATTTTGATTTGCAGGAACAGGGTTTGGGAACCCGGAGAACTCGTTCACCGTCAGAGATGTTGATCCTTCATCCTCTGTTTGACCTCCTTCAGTACATCCTGAAACTATTGCCGCCAAAATCATCAAAATAAGTACAGCTTTGTTTTTAGTATTATTCATGAATCACTCACAATTGTTATAGTGGTGGATGGTGACTTGATGTATTTATAACGTATGGTAAAGAACAGGTTTCTGGTGACCTGATTCTGTCCTTCAAGACTTATGGGACAAGAAAAATCGAGGGAATCTCTCAAAATCGGCTCATCCTGCGTGGGACACTCGCCGCTGAATACTGTTGATGGAGTATAGTCAAACGAGTAGGTTCCATCTATTCTTCCCGAGCCTGTTTTTGAGACACTAAAGTCTACAAGCTTTTCCTGACCTAAAGGTATTGGGGTCTCAGTTTCCATGTTGACATCTACTTCTCCATTTGAAAAGCTCATGGCTTTCTTTGAAGTCCTGTTAACTTGTGACAGCGGTTTGAAATTCACCTTTAAAGGCCTGTAGTTCTTTATAACGGAATCATAGGGTATGTTAGCAACTATTGACTCTCGTGGCCCTTGACTGAAACCTCCAATTTCACTTTCCTCAGGCGCAGTCACACGCCACTCACACTCCATAACCGGCGCAGTGCCTTTCTTGGCCTGGCCAATCTCGCTGGGCGTGCAAGGACCATCTGAATCAGCCGAAGACTCTAATAAGCCCAGATTATACAAGGATACTTCCCCTATATCAATTTCCTCTCTGTGAAAATTCTTGAGCGTTAAAAAGACGCTTACGGTTTGACCAGGAGATACTGTCTTGTCAGTAACCCTGAACTCTGTTACCTCAAGTCCTTTACCTGAGAGCTGTTGAGGTTCGGAAGGCTGCGAACCTCCTCCGCTCGGAAGCTGGGAACAACCCGATACAAATACCACGAGCACCACCAGCCCAATGAGATTAGTTTCCACGGTACTTCACCCTGACCGACCTTGATCCTATGTCTTTAACGTAGGTGTAGTCCGCTTCCGCGAACACCTGACCTCTTATGCTGGGAACTTGCGTCCCACCTTGGTTAAGATCCCACTCAAGCGGGCATGCAAAAATCTTTGATTTTCCCTCATATATTCTTATTTTTCCGTTTTCAGGTATGTCATCGGCGTTGGGGCATTGATCGGTGAACCCGACGTTTTCGGATTCCACTTTAGGTGGATTAAGCTCTATGACTCCAGTATAGGAGCTATCTTCGCCAGGTTTTTTGTTCTCAAGTTGTATCCTCACATCACCCGAATCATCCTCAAGAAAAGTTGGGGCGCCACGAGGAGCGCTACTGCCAATAGCCTGTATTTCAATCTTCATAGGTCCTTTTGATGACTTTGCAGATAGCTCTTCTGATCCCTGAACATCAGGATTAGACTTGACTTGTAGCTGCCTGAAGGCGTTTACACTGTACTCAAACGGAACCTGAAACCTTAAGTTGCAGTCATAACCATTTAGCGGAACATTACCTGTGTCCTGTGTGAGCTCCCAGTTCATTCTGATTCTATAGTCGGGTGAAAGAGTATAGACTGGTTCTGTACCTGAAACATTGGAACTTGAAGCTGAGAACTCCGCGATGTCAAATATGTCAGGGCAGTGATTTGTAAGTACGTCGCTTCCGTCAATGCCTCCGTTGTCACTCGAACCAACTGTAACCTGTGCAGGTAACTCCCCGACGTTTCTTACCACCATCCTGACTTTAACGCTCCCATCTGCAAATATCTCCGAGGGCGTAACCTTCAGCTGTTCCACGTCTACAGCCGTATTTCCCTGATCTTGGGTGCCTTGGCCTCCATCTGTGCATCCTGAGACAGTTACTGTCAGAACAAGAAAACTTAA
>GL982573.1:18767-25223 GCA_000220375.1 Candidatus Nanosalina sp. J07AB43
TATAAGACCATATGTGATGACATTATCCATTATATTTCCGGATAGAGGTGGCTTAAACACAAAAGTTACTATAGCCCCCCAAAACAGGATGAAGCCGAAAGCTTCTTTGGCATAGTTTTCGATTGCGTTTACACCTCCACGCAAGTTGTTCATTAGACCTTCAGTCCAATGAAGGCTGAATTTAATACCGTTCAGACCTAATTCAACCAGTAAGAGATGTATACCAAGTAGAAGCAAATACAGAGCGTTTTGTATTATCGATAGCAGAAATACTATGAACCTTACATCGATTAATATTTTTGTCTTAATAGCCCAGAATACCCATCTGCTCAGAATCATTACTATGCCAATCGGTGTGAGTGGCGGTATTAGCATTACTATTTCCAACAGATACCATATCCATTTTAGAGCCCCCATATCAGCGTTCAGCCCTCTCAGAAATAATTTTGACATCATTCAGATTATAAGAGCCCTGTCCTTGAATGGTCAGTGTATTCTCTTCTCTGAACGTGTCTTCCGGGATTTTCAAGTTGTTTTCACCGTTTACTGGAGACAATGTAGTATTGAACGATTGAAGCTCTATATCAAGAGTGTCTACGCCTGAAAGCATCTGGTAGTTGAACGATATTGTTTCCTCGGTATCATCTCTGTTTACAAAGTCTCTTTTGGTCTGATTTAAATTAACCGTCAGGTTTTCTGTAGTAGGTCTTGTTGTACCAATATATCTTACTGTTAATTGAGTGTTTTCCAGCCTGTACTTGCCTCCGCATCCGTTTTAAACTCTACAGTATTGTATCCTGCTCTGAGGTCTGCCTGCTGTCTTGAAATCTCTACGTTCTGTGTTGAACGCACTGTTCTTCTGTCAAATATCTGGTTGTCGTTGACCTCGACTTCGAGAGGTGCCGTAGAAATCGATGAATCAGCTGGAATCGTAAATGTCAGGTTGGCTCCAACAAAATCCTTTAACTCGTACTGAAACATCTGGAAGTTATCAACACGGTCATTAAACTTTCTGTCATTAACATTTACCTCGACATCCTCCAGTGCATACTCTGTTGAGCCAAGAAGACCTCCCTTGTTTACGCCGATCTCTATAGTATTCACGCCAGTTCTGAGATTTTGACTAGGTATCTCTATTGTCTCTGTTGCTGTAGAGACCAACTGGTTTCAAACTTTCTGTCCATTTGACCTGACGTATAAGGCCCCAGAGCCTTCCTTCCCAAGCACTTCAAAGAGACGTTGGCGCCTGTAGGCTGAGTTCCATTATACTTTACAGTTACAGTATTTCCCGTAAACAGGCTGTTCTTCAGGTCTTTCCTGTCGGTTTGATAGGCTCTTATCGTTCCTCTGCCTTCTCCAATATTGAAGCTTCCAAAGCTTACCGTTCTTATATCGGATGTGGCTCCTCCCACCTCGCCAAAGTTCTGGGATGCTAACACCATTCTATCAGGAGTAGAACTCTCCGCCAAGCTGTAGGTTCACACCTTGCTGCAGAATCATGATAAGCCCGAAGAAGGTCAGCCCTATAGCCAGGACCACCCCAAATCTTTCTGCCATATGTTATTACGCATTGTTTTGAGGGTTTTTATTGTTAGGCAGAAACCCTAAAATGTGAAAATACTGAAATCCGATAGAAAAGAAGGCTACGTCAGGCTTGAGGTAGAAAACAAAGACGACCTGTGGTACCTGAAAGACATAATCAAAGAAGGTGATGAACTCAAGGCCCAGACCATGAGAACCATGCTTGACGGCAGGGAGAAAAAGAGTGTAACATTGAGGTTAGAGGCTGAAAAGATAAAATCCCAAGAAAGCCGTTTGAGGGTAACAGGTGAGATCAAAGAAGGAGCGGAAAACATAGAGATGGGCTATCACACCTTCAACCTTGAGCCCGGTATGAAGTTTAAGATGTGGAAAAACTTCACAGAGGAGGAGTGGGATCTTCTGCAGGAAGCTGAAAACCATGAATCATACCAAGTCTTGTTCTGCCTGGTACAGAAAGGTGAAGCTGACTTCTACATGGTAGAGGAGTCAGGTATCAGCGACCTATCCAAAGTAGATCAGAGCATACCCGGAAAGCTTTACAGCGATCAGGAAACCGGCGAATCGTTTTACAGAGAGGTCAAGAATGTTATATCACGCAGCATAGAGGAAGTCGATTATCTTGTGCTGTGTGGACCAGGCTTTGGGAAAGACAAGGTCAAGAACCTGCTCTCAGATCAGGAGCTGGAAAAAACTTTTGTACAGGATACGTCTGTCACAGGCCGTACAGGACTCAATGAAGCAATAAAGAGAGGTGCATTGGACAAGGTAACAAAGGACTCCAGGATCTCAAAGGAATCAAAGGTAGTAGAAGAATTCCTGGAAAAGGTTCGAGAGGGTAACAAGGCCGAATACGGTGACCGAGTAGATGAACTGGTTGAGCAAGGAGCTGTAAAAAGGCTTTTGCTTACATCCAAAGAATACAGACAAAGTCTTGGTCTTGCAGAAAAGGCTGAGCAGATGGGTGGTGAGGTCGAAGTTGTGCACACTGACCACGAAGCAGGTGAAAGACTTGAAAACCTTGGCGGTAAAGCCGCAATACTAAGATACGGCCTCGGATGAATCAATTATCCGACTCATCTCTGGAACCCAGCGTCAAAGGTGTACTTATCTCCTCTCCTTCTCTTATCACCGTCACATTTATCGTCTCTCCAACCTCTGTACTTGACTGAAGATATGTTAGAATATCTCCTATGCCCTGCATCTGCTTTCCGTCAATACCTGTGATTACGTCTCCTCCTACAGTTCTCTCGGCTTGTCCGACCTCAACTGTCTCATTACCTCCTTTGAGACCTGCCTTCTCCGCAGGCCCATTTTCAGCAACATTTACAATCAGAAAACCTGATGCGTTGGACAGGTTCATCGCATCAGCAATCTCAGGAGTTACAGTATACCCTGAAACACCGATCCAAGGATAATCAAAACCTCCTCCCTCTTCAATCATTTCAGGAACAACATTCTTCACTATATTAACAGGGATTGCAAAGCCTATACCAGAGAAAGTTCCTGTACGGGAGTTAATAGCTGTATTAACACCTACAACTTCGCCCTGAACATTCAACAAAGGTCCTCCAGAGTTCCCAGGATTGATAGCTGCATCAGTCTGAAGAACATTAGGAATTGAAAACCCGGTGTCAGTAGGAAGCATTCTTCCCTGCTGGGAGATAATACCTGACGTCATAGTACCTCTAAGACCGAAAGGATTTCCAACCGCGATAGCAGTCTGCCCAACCTTTACATCAGATAAATTACCAAGTTCCATAGGCTGCAAATCTTCCTTTTCAACTTGAAGAACAGCTAAATCATTGTTCTCATCAGTTCCAACTATCTCAGCCCTCTCAGTCGAGCCATCGGTAAAGGTAACACGAACATTTTCCGCACCCTCAACCACGTGTTGATTAGTAACAATATAGCCCTCGCTGGAGTATACAAACCCTGATCCCTGAGCATTGCTTGTTCCAAGAGTGGTAATCGACACCACTGATTGATCAACTTCATCAAAAAGCTCAGTCAACTGTTCATTTGAATCAGAGCTGTTAACATACACAACCTCTCTAGGATCACTCATCTCCTCTTCCAGAGAATCAAATCTCTGATCAAACAGCTGAAAACTTGCAAAACCACCAAGAGCAGCGCCTAGGACAACCAATGCTGCAGCGGAGACGATAGCAGATGACTTATCTAGATCCATATTTATGTATTGATCCTCCTCATATTTTATACTTTCAGGGCTTTGTGCAGGTTTTAATTTTCGCCGAGGCTGGGATTCGAACCCAGGAGATCCGTTTAAGGATCACCAGCTTTCCAGGCTGGCACAATTGACCAAGCTCTGTCACCTCGGCTTGGTGTCTTTACCAACAGTATTGCAAGATACTTTTTTAGCTGCTTCCGGACTCCTTTACTGACTCATATCTTGATTTTATACTCTGAAAAATCTCATTAGCTTTTTCAGTTTTGAGACGCGGTTCTGTCGTGGCAAAAAATTCGTCCATGTGTTCATATTCTTGGAAGTTCTCATTTACCTCATCAGGATCATATCGGTGCTTGTTCTCATACTTCAATGCCTGAAGGCACATGTCAATTAGGTCCATATCTTTGACAAAAATGGCCTCTTCGCTCCTCTTGCTATCGTATTCCTTCCATAACTTATCCGGATCGCTCTCTAGGCTGCCAGAGTATCTTTCAATTGCTCGCTTCTCTAACTCTTGCTTCTCATCAGAGCTTATCTCTTCGTTAGCGTCAACAGCTCTATGTGCAATATCTCCAACCTCTGCTTCAGCCATATCATGAACTATACACAGCTTCAACACTTTTTCAGAATCTAGATTTTCAGGCATAAAATTCAGGGCTAGAAACGAGACTCCCCAGGAGTGCCCTGCTACCGACTCTGGATCATCTACACGCCTTAGCTCCCAGCCTGTTCGCTTCTCATCCTTCAAATCATATATATCTAAGAGAACATCTATCATAGGTTCTGTATAACAGGAAGATTTATGTCTGCTTCCATCTCTTGGGATATGTTTTGGGATCCATATGCACCGATTTCAAAGTGGCTGCAGTCCCATCACCATCGTACAGTGATTGAGAGTTCATCTCTGCTTCTGCAAGAGCTACAAGCTCCCCTTTTAGAGTCATAATAGCTATGGTTTCTCCTTCATTGATGTCGCCCTGAAGCTTTGATATACCGGAGGCGCCAAGATCTGCTCCATTAGCGACAGCATTCACAGCAGAATCCTTAACAGCAACCTTGTTTAAATGCTCAACAGCCTTCTCCCTAGGATATAAAATCTCTTCCAAAAAGCTGTCTTTCCCTTCAAGATGAAAATGATACTGATCTACAACATCCTGTATCTTGGAAGCCTCATCTTCTGTTATTTCTCCTTGCATTGTTCTCCGAAGCTCCGTCATCTCAGCCTCAGTACCAAGTTTGTCACCAAGCTGGTCAACCAAAACCCGTACATAGAACCCAGATTCACACCTAACCTTTCCAAGTATTGTTTCTTCCAATTTCTCAATGAAGGAGATGCTGTATACTTCTCTCTGCCTTTCCTCGCGTTTTACCGCCGACTTCTCAGGAGGGACCTGCTTGTTAGTACCCTTAAACGTGTTTAACTCCTCTCTTATCTTCTCTTCTGTTTTTCCATCCTGAAGCTCCGCCTCAAACACGTACTCTTTGTCTGCTTTTGCGAGAGCCTCATTAAGTCTTGTAGCCGAGTTCAAAGCCACAGGAAGCACACCTGTAGCATTAGGATCCAAGGTTCCAAAGTGGCCGGTCTTCTTAATATCAAGTTCTTGCTTAATCCAAGTTGAAACTTGGTTGCTGGTCGGACCGAATGGCTTGTCAATAATAACTATTCCCTCATCCAGTAGCTTCTCTACAGACCTATTTTCAGGCAAGTTTCCAAACTCCGGGTCTGTCTCAGCCTCTTCTCTGGTAAACCACTCAGCCATACAAATTATTCAGACTTTCAGCTTTTTAACCGGGTCTTACTGCACGCCAAGCAGCTTCCTGAAGACGTATGTAAGAGGCATTATCAGGATAAAGTAGAATCCCAGCCAGTTCAAAGCGTTGCCGACAAACGGAAGATTTACAGGTAGGGGGATAAACTCTGCGTTCAGCTTAAGCCGAGTATCCGAGCTCTCGCCTTGAAGTTTCTGGAAGCTTGCTACCTGCCATCTGACATCAAGCACCTCAATATCCTCCTTGATTCCGGCGGTAGCATTACCTGATTCCACCAGTATACTTGATCTGTTGGAAACTCTCAACTCCTGTGTGTCGCCAGCATATTGTAGCTGCCCGGAAAAAGTTGAGTTATCCGTCTGATTCATCTCCACATTTGGCGCATAAGTATTTCCAAGCCATGGAAAGAACAACCCAACAAACACTATGGTGGCAAGCATAGGCTTGATGTTAAGCATCATGAACTTCTGGTTAAGCTGCAGAGTCTTCTTGAGATGCTTAGAGGCTTCGTCGTCATTGTCATTTTCCCGTGCCTCCTTCATCTTGTCCTGATACTTGTTTAATTTGTCTTTAATCTCATCAGCTCTTTCTACATCCAGCAGAAACCAGTATATAACAGCAAACAGCGCTGCAAGCGCCGCCGAAAAAATCCCAGCGACACATAAGGTCCAGCAGTCAACAAGGGACTGAAAAACACTGTCATAGAAAGAAAACAGAGGTGCCAGCAGCTGAAATACCATGATTCAAACACTGTCTCGGAAGGTTTTTAAAACAAACCAGATGCTTGAATCTTCATCCAGTATGAATCTATGAGATGAAGTCCTTCAAGGCAGGATGCAGCTCCTCCATGTGCTTCTGTGCAAGCTGTTCGTACAGCTTGTAGAGGATCATTACAGTCAATAGAATACCTGTTCCGCCGCCCGCTGCCTGAGTCATGTTTGCAACAGCAGCAAGCA
>GL982573.1:25432-32088 GCA_000220375.1 Candidatus Nanosalina sp. J07AB43
ATCTGGAAGTTTGTAACCAGTGCCGCAATCAGAATGACCGGCATGTTTGATGTATAGAGGAACTTTAAAGGCCATTTCTGCCCAAATCCTCGGACGTTTCCAAATGTCAACGGTATCTCAACCTTCATCGACTGCATATATACCACGGCAGAAAACACAGCTACAGTTGATATGATAGGAAGCAAAGTGAAGACGTCAAAACTTGTTAGGAACTTGAACAGTGCTCCTACAGGATTGCCCTGGCCCGAAACAGAAGTGTATACCTGTCCTGTCTGCGTCAGCGGTGATAGAACCGCTATAAACACGCTCTTGGATACTCCTGCCGCAATAAATAAACCTGTACCGGATCCAAAGCCCCATTTCTGGACAAGGTCATCCATCATAATTATCAGCCATCCTCCAAGGATGATCTGTCCTGAAAGAAGAGCAAGAAGGCCTGGCTGGCCTGTAACATTTCCAAACTGTCCTGAGGCAACCCATCCAAGAGCCTGTATTACAGTAAGAGAGTACGCAAGGACTTTCTGAGCTGCCTGAAACTTCTGCTTGCCTTCCTGATTATTTGTATTCCAGTCCAGTAGTTCGGAGCCTACAAGCATCTGCAGTACGATAGAGGATGTTACAATAGGACCAATACCAAGAGTAATGATTGAACCAATCTGTGCGCCTAGAAGGGTCTGAAATGTTTCAAGCCTTGCAAGCGCCTGCTGCACGGACGCAGCGTTCGCTCCGTACACATTGATTGAGCCAAGTAAGAAGTACATTACAAGTACTACACCTGTCCATGCCAGCATCTCCTTTAATGACTGTTCTTTTTCAGGTTCCCTTACACTGGGAAGGTAGCTGGCAATCTGGACAAGTGAAACCATGTTTCTGTTTAGTCCTCTATAGTTACAGGTTCAACTCCGGCTTCTTCAATTTTCTCCCTGGCTGAGTCTGAGAAGCTTTCGGCCCTGATCTCTATTTCACGCGTCAGCTTCCCTCCTCCAAGTATCTTATCATAACCTGCCTCATCGGCGTGGAACACGTATCCGTCTTCCTTTTCCTCAGCTACGCCTTGATCGATAAACTCTTGGATTCTCTGATCTATATCCCTGAGGTTGATGCCGTCCTGAGGTTCCTGACGGGAACTAAATCCATGCTCTCCCATCTCTTGAACTCCCTCATCAGTCATTTTCTTGGATTGGCCTTTCTTTCCTGAACCTGCGTTTCCACGTCCACCACGGTTTCCGGCACCTCTGTTCTTCTTTGAACTGCCGTAACCATGGCTTCCTGACTTGCTCTTCTTTGATCTTCTCTTAACCATTTTGAACACCTTTAAATCATCTTCTGGAGAAGGCTGTCCATACTTGGACGCTCACCAAGAGCTCCTCCGTTAGCAAAGTTTCTTCTTCGTCGTTTTGAAGCCTCCTGAAGGAGGTGTCATCGAAACCCTGTCACCATGTTCCAAGTTCAAGTCTCTTTGGTTCTCAATCTCTTCGACAGTCTCCTCGGAGACCTCTCCATAAGCAATATAGTCCTTTGCCTTCTTCATCATACCTTTGAGTGAATCGCTGTCGCTGTCAATAAACAGGACTTTGTTTTTCTTGTCAAGACCGAGGGAGTCAAGTGTTTCGGATATATTTTCCGATGCGTCGACACTGCCTCTAACTTTTACAGCCGCGTACATTGGTTTAATCACCTGACTCCGGTCTCTTAAACTTATTCAGCTTTTTAAGCGCCTTAAACGTGGCTTTTATTACATTTTCACGTGTTCTGGTGCTGCCTCTTGTGGTGGCCCAGATATCTTCAATTCCTGCCAACTCACACATTTTCTGGATTCCATCTCCAGCCGCAAGCCCTGTACCTTTTGGCGCAGGCTTGAGCTCAACCTCAACAGAACCAGACTTTCCTGTAACCTTGAAAGGAATGGATGTGTTTGTATCTCCCTGATCCTCCCAGGATCCGTTTCCTCGCTGTACTTCAATTAAATTAAGTTTCGCATTTCTGCTTGCATCTTCAATAGCAGCTCTTGTGTCCTCAGACTCTCCCATTCCTATACCGATGACTTTATTCTTGTCACCTAGAATGGTCATTGCCTTGGAGTTGTATCTTGCACCTGACTTATGCATTCTAACCGTACGCTTTGAGACGGTACGGGACTTTCCACCTCCTTTTCCAGGTGTTCCACCTATAAGAACTACTTCTTCATCCAAGTCAACCAGTTGGTCAACCAGTTCTGGCTCCATAATCTTTCGATCATCTCTGAGAGCATCAACTATATCTGTTATCTGGTCCTTGGCAACTTTTCTGCCAAGCTTTGTCTTCGGATTCCATATCTCTTCCTCCATCTCCTGTTCAGCCATCAGTACTCACCCTCAATTTCTTGCTTTACTTCCTCAAGGTTTTCAGGCACTTCTTTACCTGACATCTGCTCAATATGTTCTCCGCTTGTACGGGATCTGTCAGGAAGTGCTTCCTCGCCTGCAGGTACTTCTATGCCTGCATCTCTAAGGCCTTGAACAGCTGCAAAAATCCTTCCCTCACGGGAGTCCTTTCTGAGACCAATATCAAGTATAAGCTCATCTACATCTGCTTTGTGACCTGCCAGGAACCCTGTAAGATATGCTGCAGGGAGGTTTCCTGTGTGATGCTTCCAGCCATAGTTCTCCAGTTCCTTGCTTATTGTCTGTGCGGAGTTGTGGTCTCCTTCTCTATCATATCTGGAGATGTGAACTCTTGTGTGATTGTTGGAAAGCCTTACTACAGCCCTAGGCTTACCTGAGCTTACAAGATCAAGTCTCTGCTCATAGTCTGTCTCCTGATTCTTTCTTCTCTTCAAAGGTACTTCGTAGTTTGATGTATCTGCCATTATGATTTAACCTCATCTTCGACATAGTTGTTCAAGTGTTTCTTGTTTCGGAAGAAACCTCCCTTTGCCTTGTTATATAGCTCTCTGTACTGCTTTGAGTTGAGCTCGCCTTCGTCCCTCATTTCCTTAAGCTTTGAGCGTAGGGCTCTGATCTTGCTCATCCATTCATCCTTTTCCGAGCTCCTGGCCGTCTTCCTGCCTTTTCTGCTTCCATGCCCCTTTTGACGGCCTTTTGACTTCTGATTCTTGTTTTTCTTGGACCTTGCGTTTGAGTTGCCTTCTTGATCACGTTTTTGGATAGTATCTCCCTCAACAAGGTTTCTGATGTCCTGTCTGGTTATTGCCTCACTTATTTTCTCAGTTTCCTCTGGATCCATCCAGACACGATCTTCTCCAACATCCATTACATCAGCTGCAATCCTTTTTTGACTCTTCAAATCAGTCATCTAGTATCCACCTCTGTTAAGTACCTTAATTTCTTCTTGGTCTGCTTTTTCGACAATCTGTTCGGTCTTCTTGCCTCCTACCTTTGATGCAATTCTAGCTGCCTCAGTCTCAGGATCTATTTGCTCAAGATCTGAGGTGTTGTGTACAAGTACCTCCTCATAGCCTGATGGATGTTTGCCTCTGTCATCCTTTGATGTTCTATAACCTGCCTCAGGCATAGGCATGGCGCCTTTCTTCTTGAGCCTTGATCTTGAGTGACTGCCTTGAGGCTTTCTATATGATTCTGGTACTGATTCCTTCTTGTGATTGTCTTCTCTCTTGAAAGCCATTATTCTTCCACCTCTGTGATGTAGATCCCATCCTGGAATGTTCTTGGATCTCTGTTTCCTTTTTCAGACAGCTGTTCTATACGGGCTGCTGTCTGTGCCACGTTCTCCTTGTCACTGCCTGAAACAGTGATTTCTTCACCATCAACTGAAACATCCACACCTTCCATAATATCTGCCTTACGTGGGTTTCTCTCACCCATGAAATTTTCAACCACTAACTGGTTGCTCTGCGTCTTGATGGTCATAGGGAAGTGTGCGTACACACCTTTAAGATGGTACACATGATCGTTTTGAAGACCTTCAACCATATTCCGGCCATGGCTTCTGAACGCTTTTGCAATACTCAGTATATCATTTTTCTCACTCTTGGCATGGAAAGCAATGTTTCCATCTATCTCTATATCTACCAAGGCGTGGTCCATCTTTTTTTCAACTGATTCGTTGCCGTCACTGACGGTTAAGATGCCATCCTCGTAGGAGGCTTCGAATCCTTCAGGTAACTCAAGTTCAAAGCTCATTCTTCTTCACCTTAGTAGACATATCCCAGGAGTTTTCCTCCTATCTGATGTTCTCGGGCTTCTTCGTGACTCATAACCCCTTTTGGAGTAGTAACTATAAGCTCGCCGAAACCCTGTGCAGGAAGGTATCTGCGAGCCCATTTTGCATACTCATTGTTGCTCATCGAAAACCTTGGTTTAATCGACTGGCATTCGTTGATGGTGTCCTTTACCTCCACCTTGAACTTGCCTCCTTTACCATCCTCAACAAGTTCAAACACACCTATGTATCCCTGCTGCTGAAGCTCCATAAGCACGTTCTTGACAAGGCTGCTTGTAGGTGAAACCTCTGCGTACGTGTTTCCCGACTTGACTGCGTTGTTTATGGACGAAAGTGCATCGCTCAAAGTATCCTGTGACATTATAGATTACCTCATTAGCTCAGCTGCTCAAAGCCAAGTTCTTCTGCAATTTCACGGAAGCACTGTCTGCAGTAATCCAATCCGTACTTGGATATTACTCCTCTGCCTGTTCTTCCGCATCTTCTGCATACTTTCTTTGATTTTCCAAAGTCTCTTTCCTTAGGAGAGTTATGTTTCTCGTATTTCTTCCTCTTACCTTCCTTGTGCTTTATCTGTTCAAGAACTTCTTCATATCCCATTATTCTTTCACCTCAACCCCAAGCTGATCCTGGACAAAATCCTTAGCCTCATCGTCGCTTATCTTGTGGTCTTTTCCTATCTCTCTGGGCTTGTGATCTCTTTTCTTTACTCTGTAACCAGGTCTCTCAAGCTTGACTGCGGCCTCGAAGCCACGCATACCTATATCGGAGTCATAGTCGATTCCTGGAACATCAATGTACTCTGAGACTCCAAATGAGAAGTTACCTTCTCCGTCAAAGGCTTCAGCTGAGATCTCGTCACCAGCAGCAGGCATAACCTTTTGCAGGAATTCTCGAGCCTCTTCACCTCTCAATGTTGTCATAACACCAAGGTTTAGTCCCGCGCGCTTGCCAAATGTCTTGGCTGCTCCGCCGGACTCGGTTCTAACTGCCTTGCTATCAGTCAGCTTCTCTACAAGCTTAACCGACTTTTCAACAGGGTCTCCAACCTGTCCTGTACCTACATTAACTACGACCTTGGCGATTTTAATTTGCTTCATTTCCTGGCTCATAATAAATCACAATACCTGAATGCCTGTTACGGCAACAAGATTTGATAACTGGGTTTCGTACTCATTCTCTTCTTCAGATACGATTGCAGTGTCAGGATTCATGCCTCTTCTATTCAATTCATGTACGTTTACTTCCTCACCAGCATGTCTGCCCTTTATGACTAGTGCCTCAGCATTCTCCTCTAGAGGAACTTCCTCAGCACCATCACTCAGTACAAGTGTGCTTCCTGTCTCAAATTCGTCCTTAGTGCTGTAGTTTTCTCCGTTATGGAGCCTGTACACGTTTCTATCTTCTTGGCTTGTCTTATCGACAATTTTTGCAACATAGTCATTTGACTCTGTAGGAACGAACTCAAGCCTGTCCTGTTTCTTAACGGCTCTAAGCTTTTCCTCTGTCTCAGGTATCTCAATAAGGTCAAGTACACCGACACCTTCCTGAACGTCTCCGACCCTATCGCCGTTTCTAAGTACCTGCCCATCTCTGATAATTTTCTTCGCCTCTTTCTCGGTTTCTGCATATCCGAGTACATCCCTCAGAAGCAGACCGGCAGGAATAGCTGTTTCTGAGTCACGTGATCCCTTGATGTTGGAGACGTATTTCTTCTGTTTTCGTTCAATCGGGTAGTGTTTGGGCGCTGAAAGCCTTTTCTGATGTGTCATTATCTAAGCACCTCTACTTTTTGATCATGTAAATCCATTCTAACTCTCCTTCTGTTTCTCAAGGTATTCGATCATGGTTTTGCGGTCCTTACCTGACTGCTCGGCCTCAATAAGGCTTCAAAGTCAGGATCTTCCATATCTGAGATCTCGTCTTTGGCCTCACTTACTGTTCCGGAGACAGCTTCATCATAGTTTACAGAGTCCTCCGAATCCTCGAGTTCTGAGTCCTCGGCACTCTCGGGCTCATCATCTTCCGTCTGATCTTCTTGATCCTCCGTCTGGCCATCTTCAGTCTCTGGTTCATCTTCGTCTTCCTCGAATTGTTCGTGTGCACCTGATTCGCCGCCTTGAAGCTGTTGCATCATCTCTTCCTCATCGTCTTCTTCTAGAGCTTCCTCGACTTCCTCATCGTCAACCTTTATGGCTTCAAAGTCGGATACCTCGTACTTATCGAGCCTGTTCTCATCTGAAAGATTCAGGCTTACAATCTGAACATTTGAAGGCCTCAAAGGAATCTGATGAACTGATCCATCGACTGCTTCCTTCTCGACTCCGTCGATAAAGATTCTCTCATTTTCTCTGTCGGTCTGGTTTACGATCCCTTCTGCACCTTTCCTGTCGCCTCGCATGACTTTTACACGGTCACCGTTTCTGATTCCTAGGTTCCTTGTGTCAAGTTCATTCCTGAGGTTGTGGGAAAGG
>GL982574.1:0-28176 GCA_000220375.1 Candidatus Nanosalina sp. J07AB43
GTTATATGTATCCTATACAAACTTACAAATCTATGACACACATCTGTATGGGAATATGTATAGCCTCCTGTGAAAAAAGCATTTGAACTAGCAACTCTGAGTTAAGTATGTATATGGGACTTTTTGGAGATGCAAAGAAGAGACTTAAGGATGCTGTAAACCGTGAGAAAAAGTCGGAGAGTATGGATCAGAGAATGGTCAAGGATCAAGAAGGTGTTGAGGAACATCTAGAGGAGGCTTCACAGCGGCTTGATTACGGTCAGAACTATAAACGCGATGGGGAGAGTGAGATGGCTGATATAAATTTCTTGTTGGCTTTCGCACATATTGAGGCAGCAAGGAACTGTGCAGAGGATGAAGAGCATCTTCTACAGGAGCTGGAGGAACAAGATATGAAGGTGGAAGAGGAGACTTCAGAAGTCGAAGAAACACTCAGATCTAAGCTTGGAAAGTCTGAACATGAAGACTTCAGGTCTGCTGCCATGGAGATGCTCTCCGATGACAGTGGAAGGAAGGTTGAGAAGGTAAGCGAGGACGACATGCTGACAATACTTGATAGGCATGGAAGTTAAAAGCGATATAGTCTGTTTTAGAAAACCTTCTGCCCTCCTGTTTCCGGGTTTTCTTCAGTTGTTTGGAGGCTTTGAGGTTGTAGGTGTAAACTAAGGTTATGCTATTGTTCTGAGTAGTGAGAAGATGAACTTGAATATTCCATGTGCTAGTCTTCCAAATCCTATGATGACTGCGGCAGCTAGGTTTGCGAGCATTCTGTGAGTGTCTTTCTCATCAGGTGACTTGAGCTTGTATTCAGTTTCCGAATGACTCACTAATATGTGGTTCTTTGGCAAGGTTTTTGAAAAAAATGTTGAGCTAATGTGAATAGTCTATCTTAGGTTCTGAGAACTTGAAAATAGACGTTTCCATATGAAATCAGGGGGTGAAAAGCGTTGTTTTACTCTCCAATACCGTATTAGCTTAATTAAAGAAGTTGTGTGCAGCAAGCGACGCTTTTAGAGAGTTCAGAAAAGCTTAAACATATTTTAAATATATATTTAAGTTCGACAGCTTGTTTTAGGAATTTATTTTTGCGAGAGATCGAAGTTTTTGAGAAATTTGTTTTGTGGTAGTATCTCGTACTCTGATTGTATTTTATTCTAAGGTGTTAGCTGGTTTTCGAGTATAGTTTATAAGTGGAGCGACACCCACCCCTTGGTTTCGGGTGGAGTAGAGTTTGTGAGACAGGATTACTCGTTATAACAACGTTATATTATTATTACACTGTTATACTAATATAACACTGTTATATCTGTAATACTTTGAACTCTTAGCAGTTCCACATGAAATCAGGGGGTGGGGGTTGCACCCTGAAATCTCCACTTGAAAAAGGATTATAAACCTTAGTCTCGACTAGAAACTTATCGATGATAAAACACCTGAACCTAATTTATCTCAATCACAATTCTGGTGATATCAGTTGAGTCAGGGAGATCTCAAATCGATGTTTTCCAGTTACCTTGAGCAGGAGTCTGCCTTCAAGAACAAGGATGCACTTACATCTCAGTGGAAGCCGGATGAAATACTTCACAGAGATCAGCAGATAAACAATCTGGCGTCCATCCTCGCCCCATCTTTGAAGGGTAATGATCCCAGCAACGTTTTTCTCTATGGATCAGTTGGTACAGGCAAGAGCTTAATTGTTCGCCACGTTACAGAGGAGCTTAAGACTGTTGCAGAAAACGAAGATGTTGATCTTAACATACTCTATATTAATTGTAAGATGAAGAAAGTAGCGGACACAGAGTACCGCTTGCTTGCAAAGCTTGCAGAGCAGCTTGGTGAAGACGTTCCTAGTACAGGCCTTGCTACCGAAGAGATTTACAACCGTTTCTTTGAGGCTCTCCAGGGCATGGAAGGGGTTGTCATTATTGCCTTAGATGAGATTGATGCCTTGGTGAAGAAGGTTGGTGATGAGTTTCTGTATAATCTTACGAGGATAAATGATGATCTAGATACTACCAAGGTTTCTATACTTGGAATATCAAATGACTTGAACTTTACAGAGTATATGGACTCTCGTGTAAAGTCCTCTCTATCGGAGGAAGAGATCATATTTCCGCCTTACAACGCTCTGGAGCTTAGAGAGATTTTGAAGGCAAGAACAGATGAAGCCTTTATTGAAGGAGCTCTAAAGGATGGTGTCATCTCTAAGTGCTCTGCTCTGGCTGCGCATGAGCATGGTGATGCACGCAGAGCGTTGGACTTGCTCAGGGTTGCAGGCGAGCTTGCTGAGAGAGGTGAAGAGGAGAAGATTGAGAAGAAACACGTCGACATGGCTCAGGATAAGATTGAAAGAGACAGGGTTGTGGAGACTGTTAGAAACCAGCCAAAGCAATCAAAGCTAGTGTTGTATACAATCTTGGATATACTTGAGGAGGAAGATGAGACTGAGATTGCGACGGGAGATGTATACAGCAGGTACAAGGAGATGTGCTCTGACTTAGATGTGTCGGAGCTTACTCAGAGACGGGTTTCAGGTCTTATATCTGAGCTTGACATGCTGGGTGTTATAAACGCTAAAGTAATCAGTAAGGGCCGTTATGGCCGAACTAGGCAGATATCAGTTGACTTATCTGAGGATATACGGGATCAGATTGAGGAGCTGGTTGAGGAAAAATTCTACGTATAGAAAAACCTTGGGTTTTAGTATTAATACGTAGTGAATAAGTTGATGATCAAAGGGGGATTGAACGAGGCTTGAATGAAGAAGCTGTAAAGAAACTGACAGAACAGGGCTGCATGGTTGGAAAAGACGCAGCTGAAATAATAACCAAAGAAGACGTCGAGATGATCGGAGATCTCGAAGCAACTCCTATGTATGTCTCGGATCAGATGCTTGTTTCCCTGCGTAAAAAAATGTCTCAGAAGGTTGTAGTTGGCTCAGACGGCTCCACAATGAAAGAAGAGGTTTCTTCAGAGGTTGAGGGCGAGGCTTCCGTAGACAGAGTCCAAGAACAGGAAGAAAAGAATTTGAAGACGAGCAACACCGTGAAGAGACTGATGAGAGCGCCCAGGACAAGACCGAGGAAAGAGAAGGTTCTAATCAGGTTGATCCTAATGGTGATGTCTTTGAGGAGAAGTCACCAAACTTCAGTACCGACAAGACTGTTGTACTAAGGGATGATGGTTCGAGAGATGAGATAGATACTAAGGTCGAAGTTATGGATGATTACAGTGTTTCCCGTGATGAAAAGGATGTTCCGGAGTTTCTGCAGTACTACAATGATCGTTACGATAAGATGAAGAAGCTTTTGATGAGGAGGTCAGAACTGAGGTCTGCAACCTCTGTAAAGAGGCTTGAACGCAGAAGTGAAGGCGACCAAGCAGCTGTGATTGGCATGGTCAAGGACAAGTATTCCACAAGCTCAGGGAAGTACATCGTATCCATAGAGGACAAGACAGGTACTTTCAAGGCTCTTGTAAATGAAAGAGAGGGAGATAAGATTATACCTGATGAGATGCTAGGTATCAGCGGAAACATGGGTGGAGATATAATATACGCTGACTCTGTTATTAGGCCGGATCTGCCTATACCTGATGGTGTTAAAACTACTAAGGACGAGGTTAAGGCAGCCTACATCTCTGATTTGCATATTGGCTCAGAGGATACTTTGCATGATAGACTTGACAGGTTTGCGGACTGGCTTGGGACCAAAGACGCATCTGACGTAGGTTACCTGGTAATGCCTGGTGATGTAGTAGAGGGAGTAGGTGTTTATCCTGGGCAGGAAAACGAGCTGGATGTTAATGATATTTACAAGCAGTATGAGATGTTTGAGGAATGGATTCAGAAGGTGCCTGAGGACATACAGATTATAATAGGGCCTGGAAACCACGATATTGTCAGGCTTGCCGAGCCTCAGCCAAAACTGAATGAAAACGTTCTCGAGAGGGCTACAGAGTACAGTAATGTTCATCTTGTAAATAATCCTCAGATGGTAAGATTACACGGTATCAGAAGCAAGGGTATCAAGAACCTGATGTACCATGGTCACTCGTTTGACGAACAGATTGATGCTATCAAGGAGCTTCGTGAAAACGCCTATGAAGAGCCTTACAGGGTGATGGTTGATCTATTGAAGAGACGTCATCTTGCACCAACATATGGCTCTAACCTGCTTTCTCCCGAGGCCGAAGACCACCTTGTTATTGAAGAAAAGCCTGATGTATTTGTCTCAGGTCATCTCCATTCTCACTCAAATTACAGTTACAAAGGAGTGAATGTCATCAATTCTTCTACTTTCCAGGCACAGACAGACTTCCAGAAACGTGTAGGCCACGAACCTGATCCAGGTAAGGTAACACTGGTAAATTTCAAAAACAGGAACACGGAGGTCAAACAGTTCTGATGACAGAAGTAATTGAGGATGTGAATGAGCTATCATTAGATGCTGTGGCGCTCATGGATCTTGAGGGCACGTTGACATACGGTAAGAGAAAGGTTCCAAAGGAGGCGGAACCGATTCATATGAGAAAACTGCTTGAGGGTCAGACCCTAGAAGGAGAAAATGAAATCGGTTACTGGTCAGGGATCCATCTTCTCTCAGGAGAGCCTCCAGAATCATATTTTAGCCGGGTCAGAGACTGGAAAGAAAATGAAATCAATAAAGAGGAATTTGAAGCTAAAAATCTAAGTCTGTGGAATAACATGATAGAAAACTCTTCTTTCAAGACTGCAGAAGAATTTATTGAATGGTACAATACAAAGTTCCTAGACTTGAGGGATAAGGCTGAGAAACTTGTTGAAACATGTCAGAATAAAGGATTTGAGACAGGTATAGTATCACATACATCCACCAGCCTCTCAAAACACGCTGCAGAAAAACTTGGTTTAGGATACGTTTTCCCTACTTGGACGTTGAAACTTGACAAGAACACCTTTTCAAGCCCTGAAAAAACCAGGTATGCTGACGAGAAAAGCCATATCTTGAATGATCTAAAGCAGGCTGGGGCAAAACAGATAGTATTTTTTGGGAATGGCGAAAACGACGTGAATATAGCGCAACAGGCAGATAAGTCATACATGATTAAAAATAGAGAAGAGGTCGATTATGCGAATACAGATGCTTTTACAGGTAATTTTGAACAGGTCTTAGAGAAGTTTGAGTCTGATGAGGTGTTTGGTTAGTGGAGCTAGATGATTACTTTGAGACTATACGTGAAAGAACTGAGGAAGCTTACGATCTCGGTGAGAAAGCTAGGAATCAGTCTAAGGACCCTGAGGAAAGAATAGATATACCTGTTGCAGAGGATCTTCCGGAGAAGGCTTCAAGTCTTGTAATAGCCGCGATGTTTGAGGAACTTGAAGACCAGGGTGTGGCGGAAAGAATCAGGGAACTTGAGGAAGAGTATGGAAAAAATGATGAAAGAGTGTCTTTTCAGATAGCTAGGGAGATAGCTGAGGGAGATTTCTACGAGTTTGACTCCAAAGAAAGAGCATGTAACGCAGGAATCAGGGTAGGAGTATCTTATATGACAGGAGGTATTACGACAGCCCCTCTTGAAGGTATAGGAGATATCCACATACGTGAAAATGATGATGGCTCGGAGTACCTTGCTGTCTATTATTCTGGTCCTATAAGGTCTGCTGGAGGAACTGCATCAGCCATGAGCACCTCTGCTTGCGGATTACGTAAGGATCGGAGTCGGTCTTGACAAGTTCAAGCCTTCTGACACGGTTGTGAAAAGGTATGCTACTGAGGTTGAAGACTACTACAATAGGGTTACTGCCAAGCAGTACAATCCTACGCGTGAGGAGACCAAAAAGATCGCATCCAACGTTCCAATAGAGGTTACAGGCTCTCCAACCGAAGATCTTGATGTTTCGAACTACAAGGATTTAGACAGGGTTGAGACTAACAAAATCAGAGGAGGAATGTGTCTTGTCTACCTTGACGGACTGCCTTTGAAGGCATCAAAGATCAAGAAGAGGATCAAGAAATGGGGAGACGAGTTTGGTCTGGAGCACTGGGGCTGGATAAAGGATTATCTGGAGCTTCAGAAGGAAATCCACTCTTCAGGCGATGATGAAGATGAAGACAGCGAGGAAGAATCTAAGGATCAGTACACACCTAGTGACAAGTACTTAGGATCTTTGACTGCAGGCAGACCTGTATTTGCCCATCCTGGTGAGAAAGGAGGTTTTAGGCTCAGATATGGTCATTCCAGAACCAACGGACTTGCGGCCGTGTCCTTCCACCCTGCGACTATGGAGATCACAGAGAGGTTTCTGGCCATAGGAACTCAGATGAAGATGGAGTATCCTGGTAAGGCCACGGTTGGCACACCATGTGATAGTATACATCCGCCTGTAGTAAGGCTTGAGAGCGGCGATGTCTTGAAGGTTGAGACACGTGAAAAAGCCAGAGAAATTGAAGAAAAAGTCGAGGAGATTCTGTTCCTAGGTGACGTACTTGTACCTTACGGAGAGTTTGTTGAGAACGGGAAGAAATTACTGCCATCTCCTTACGTTGAGGAATGGTGGGAGAAAGAGATGAATAAGGCACTTGAAGAGCAGGATGTAAAGCTTGGAAAGAATTTTGATGGTAAGACACCTACACCGGAAGAAGCTTTCAAGATAAGTGACGCTCTGGATATACCTCTGCATCCTCGATGGCAGTACCACTGGAAGGAAACCACTCCGGAAAAATTCAAGGCGCTTGTAAAAGAACTCAGCAACGGGAAAATCACAAGCGCCAAGGCAAAGGAGTGTCTAGAAGATATACTTGTAGAACATAAGCAAGACGGAAACCAGGTAAAAGTAAAGTCGGAGGATCTGAAGGTTCTACAAAGACTTTTACAGGATAAAGATCGCCTAAGGGAAGGGCTGAAAGAAATTAATGACAGCGAAGCTATACAGGAGCTTGTGTCTGATGTTTCTGGATACATGCACATGGATCAGGCACCTCACTATATTGGAGGCAGGATGGGCAGGCCTGAAAAGGCTGAGAAAAGAACGTTGAACGGCGACCCACAGCTACTGTTTCCATGCGGTAAAGAAGAAGGAGGAAGGATGCGTAATGTCTCAGCTGCCTATAATCAGACGATGCACGGAGAACAAGGTATTGTAGAGGAATCAATCATCCATAACAGATGTCCTGAATGTGGGGAGATAACGTACTACTCTTTCTGCAGAGAATGTAATGTCTCCGCGGATGAGATATGGTTCTGTACAGACTGTGGTAAGGAACTTGACCATGAACCTGATTCATGTCCAAGCTGTGGCAATGAAAGGTTTAGGAGGTATAAACAGACTGAGATCGACGTCGAGAGCATGCTTGACAAGTCCATGAAAAACGTTGGCGTAAACAAACCTCCTGAGCTACTGAAATCGTTTAGAGGGATGACCTCAGAGCACAAACACGTAGAGCCTATAGAAAAAGGCCTTCTCAGGGAAAAGTATGGTCTCTACGTTAACAAGGATGCTACCGTAAGATATGATGCATCGGACCTGCCTATGACACATTTCAAGCCACGTGAAATAGATGTATCAGTGGAGAAACTTAGAGATATAGGATATAAGGAAGATCACAAAGGCAGAAAACTACAGAGAGAGGATCAGATACTTGAACTGAAGCCACAGGACATAATCATACCCGACTCGGATAAGACTCTCTCGGCAGCAAACTACATGATAAAGGTCTGTGACTTTGTAGATGATCTCCTAGAAAATTTCTACGATCTTCCTCCGTTCTATGAAGTTGAAGACAAAGGAGACCTTGTTGGAGAGCTTGTGATCGGTCTTGCACCTCACACATCCGGAGGCACAGTAGGCCGCATAATAGGATTTACAGAAGCCAAAGGAATATACGCACATCCATACTGGCACGCCGGAAAAAGACGTAACGCGGATGGGGATGAGGACGCAATACTAATGATGATGGACGGGCTTTTGAACTTCTCTAGACAGTTCTTGCCGGATATGACGGGTGCAAGAACCATGGATGCCCCTCTTATCCTCTCTACTGTCTTGAATCCTGATGAGGTGGATGATGAGGCATGGGCTGTTGAAACTGTTGATGAGTATCCCCTTGGATTCTATGAGGAGACCCAGGATTATAAGGAGCCTTGGGAGCTTGATAATGAGATTCAGATAGGTGAGGATATTGTCCACTCCGATAATCCTTTCCAGCACGGGTTTACTCATGATTCGTCTGACGTGGAGAACGGTCCTGTGCAGTCTGAGTATGTTACTCTTGACGAGATGAGTGATAAGACCTCGGCACAGTTAGGGCTTGGTGAGAAAACTAAGGCGGTTGATGAGGATGCTGTTGCAGAGCTTCTTCTTGACAAGCACTTTATACCGGATATTAAAGGTAACCTGAGGAGTTTTTCGAGCCAGAAGATGAGGTGTGTTGACTGTAACGAGAAGTTCCGTCGAGTTCCACTTACAAACCAGACAATTGCTCCTTCAGGAAAGGAGACTGCGCAGTGTCCTGAATGTGGGGGGAAAGTGCTGTTGACGATCTCAGAAGGCACAATTAAGAAGTATATGCAGCCGTCTAAGGATATTATTGAGTCATATGAGATATCTCCGTATAAGCGCCAGGAGATCATGATTCTGAACAGAACCATCCAGTCCTTATTTGGTAAATCAAACCATCAGTCTGGATTAAAGCAGTTTACATAGAACCAGAAAACCGATATTTTATTTAGTTTTACAGTACATTGGTGCTGTATGGAAGGACAAGTAGAGCTGAATGAGGTAATGACCGAGGGCGTTATAGCCATTGAAAAAGATGAAAATATTGTTAAGGCTTCAAAGCTTCTGCAGGATGAAGAAATCAGAGGCCTTGTAGTTATAGATGATGAAGATGCTGTAGGGGTTATAGTCTGCCGAGATATTGTCTATCAGGTTGTCTCAGAAGGTGAAGATCCTACAAAGACTACTGTGGCTGATGTTATGAGCACAGATCTTATTGTAGCTGAAGAGGATGAATACCTTGATGATGTGGCCATGGCTATGAGCCAGAATGATGTTTCAAGAGTTCCTGTTGTTCGAGGTGACATGCTTGTAGGTATTGTAACTCAGTCAGATATTCTGCGTGCATGGCCGGGAATGGCGGAGATCATGTCCGAAGATATTGAAATGGAGGCTGAGGCAACCCCGAGACAGAGATCACAGTCAGGTGTTTGTGACGAATGCGATAACTACTCTGAAAATATCGTTGAGGCAGAAGGGAGGCTTCTTTGTGAGGAATGCAGGTGAGTAACTAAGAGTTCCTGATTCCTTCTACATAGTTTTTTACGCGGCGTAAACCATTACTACATGTTATGGAGATAATTGAGGAAATCGGCCGCCGCCGTCAAGACATAAGGCTGGAAGATACCGATAGAGCCTATGCCGAGATCCGTGATCTCCTAACCTCAAGGATTTCTCAAGACGAGGTACGTGAGGAAAAATACTTCAACGACGTAGATACAGGCAAAATACGGTCAAAGGTTATCCTAGAAGAAGGCATGGATAAATTCACTTCTGAAGTTCACGAGATTTTTATAGACATAAACAAGCAGGAGAAAAAGGTTAATATTCAGGTTAAATCCAAGCTGAAGACAGAGTACCCTACCGAGAAGGATTATCAAGAAAGTCTCTGGTACTACGCTTACCGAGCCTTGTTTGACAAGTTTCTTTACGGTGAGACACGTGGAGGATACGAGGAAGACGTTGAGGAGAAGAGAGACCTTATAGTTGAGAGACTTAGAGAAAACTTGGAGGAGGGATACAATGGTTAAGTATGAGGAAAATCTCACTGAGAGAAACGATCATCTTTTTGTGAAGGAAGATCCTGCCCGAATGTACCGAGGTTTGAAAGATCTTCTGCTTGACGAGTTTGATTTCGATAGAATTGACAGGGGAAAAAACGAGTTCAGTGTATCTAAGCCCAAGGACAAAGTAAAGATACACGCATTTAAACAAAAATCTACTCACACTGTAATACATCTCAGGCTTTCCTGGAAGGCCAAAGCCCCTAAGGACATTTACAAGGTGGATAGACCTGATGACATACTAAAGGCCCGTATAAGGACTACAGGCGAAGTAGTATCGGTTTTCCCGGGCGCTAACCCCATCTCTGTCATACCTAAGAAAAGGACTCATTATCCTCAGACAAGGATTGACAATTCAGGTCTTCAAGCAGAGGAAAAAAGCGCATTCCAGAAGTCCAAGCTTTACGAAATACTTGTAGGAATATGGTACAACAAAATCTATGCAAGAGAGATTGAAAGATATGAGGAGGAGGGTGAGGAGATCATGATCCATCTTCATAACTTGATCCGTGAGAAGTTCGGGGTTGAGTCACGTATCTCAGATGCCGGAACCTCCGAATACACACCTCCATGGAGGTGAATTAAAATGGTTGACATAGACTTCGGAAACCTGAAGACAGTTTTCTCGATGAAGAAGGAAGACGGTTCACCGACGTTTCTGGGTAAGATTATGTGCTATTTTCATACACCTGGAACACACAATACGGACTGGGAGGAGCAAAAGTTTCATTCTGCCGATGAGGTATGGCATCATGATGAGATATTTAACGGAGATAAGCATCTCATAGAATCAACCACAGAATGGTATGAAAGCCCTAACGTAGCCAGTATATACAGTGATCACAAGTATATATTTAACCAGAATATGGGAGTTGAAAAGCCAACCGAGAAATACTACGAGCAGAATGTGGATACGGATGAGTTCAAGTCTAACATGTATGTTGAAGAAGATCTACCCAGTCAGAGAGGTGAGCTTAAGATAGATACAACCGTTAAAACCAAATCACCTCCGTCAGGAGAGAATAACTTTGCTTTAATGGACTACAGCGTTAAGCTATTCATCAGTTATGACGCCGTCGATGGAATTACATGGTTACCAAGGTTTTTAGCAAATCCTCTAAACAGCCTGTTCAGATACTACTTTATCAGGTATATAGGTGAGGAAATGCTGGAGTATGACATAGAATACAGCCGGGAAAGAGTGGTCGAGTACTTCCAGTACCTGCGTAAGTATCATGGTGAGGAGCCTGTTCAGACACGGACAAGCCAATCGAGCTTTGAAACACCTTACGAAGGGACATTCTTTGAATAAATACAAATTAAAGAATAACTTCTTGTTTCCTTATCATAGCTGTCCTGAAGTCAGCAGGCATGAGCAAAGCCCTTAGCAGGTAGCTGACATGATTGCTCTGTGTTACAGGGCAGCTAAATACACTCAGTCTGAAATCAAGATTCTTCTGGGGAAAAATTCTCTCACCTACGGCTTCAGGTATACAGTTAACATTTTACGGTAAGAAAATTTGGTATGGGAAAGGTTTCACAGAACTCTGCAAACTATCTAATCAAGGCCAAAATCGAGTCAAACGGCGTTATAGAAAAATCCGATGTGGTCGGGGCTATATTCGGCCAGACCGAAGGCTTGCTGGGGGAGGAGCTTGATCTGAGAGAGCTCAGAAACCATGGCAAGGTCGGAAGATTTGAGGTAGATCTAGATAATTCAGGAGGTTCCACTCAGGGAGATATAGAGATTTCTACGTCCCTTGATGCCGCTGATACTGCTATACTTGCGTCTTCTCTGGAAACTATAGAGAAAGTTGGTCCTACAAGATCTGATATCAGGATAGAAAATATACTCGATGTAAGGTCTTCCAAAAGAGATTACATCCTCAAGAGGTCTAAACAGCTTCTAAATGACATGAAGAGAGAAAACCCGGATATGAGCGAGCTAAAGCAGGAGATCAAACAGGAAACTAGGGAGGAAGAAATCATAGACTACAAAGGATTCCAGGCAGGTCCTGACGTAAGATTTTCCGATGAAGTTATACTAGTGGAAGGAGTTGCCGATGTAAAGAACCTTGTAAGAAACGGTGTCAAAAACTCTGTTGCTCTCGGAGGAACATCCGTACCGGATAGAATACCTACTATATTAGAGGATAGAGAAGCCACAGCCTTTCTAGACGGTGATAGAGGAGGAGATCTTATATTAGAGGAGCTCGAGTCAAAGACAGATCTAGATTCAGTGGCCAGGGCTCCTGAAGACCTTGAGGTAGAAGAGTTATCTGAAAAGCAGATTTACGAGGCTCTACGTGACAAGGAAAGCTCGAAGTATGTGGAAAGTGAGGAAGTTCAGGACTTTAAACTTGAAGAGAGTGAGAGAAGCCGTGTAGTTGAAGTTATGGATGATCTAGTTGCCACAAGAGCTGTAAACCTTCTGAATGAGGATCTTGAGGTGGTTGAGAAATTCCCTGCTGATATGATAAATAGCGTTGAACAGAACCAGGTCTACGCAGTTCTATGCGACTTGGAGATCAATGAGGATATAGTAAATCTTGCTGAAGACATGGACGCAAGCTATGTAGTAGGAAGAGCTCTTTCAGGAACAGCCAACTCAAGTGATCTACAGCTACTTAGTGAGGAACAGCTTAAAGATTAAATCAAAGTGTAGCCCCGGCCGGGATTTGAACCCGGGATCTGTCCCTTTCTCGCTCATTGCTACGAGGGGACCGCTCTAGCCAGGCTGAGCCACCGAGGCACTTTTAATTAAGCACCGTCAACATCTCAAAGTATTGAAAGTTATTTTTGAGATATTGTTAAAACAAAGTCGATCCTATACTCTACCAAACTCTGCTTTTGCATTAGCTTGGATTTTGGTTGTTTCCAAAAACCTATATATCTGAGAGGCGATAAGATTAGCTTGATAGACACGGTTTCCGGATTATCCTTCGCTTGGAAAGGAGATAGAATCGATGGTTAACAGTATCAGAAAGCTTAAGCCAAGTCTGACGGTTATAGTCTTATCAGCTGTTTTAATATCAATTCTGGGTACAGCATCTGCAACACGGATTAACTGGCAGTACAATGACGTAAGCGATAATTATATTCCTCCTGGAACTGATAACGCCAACATAACACAGTTTGAGATAATCGACGGAAATGACCAGCCAATCCTAAATACCACGTTTCCAGGCGATGATCTTTATCAGTTCCGCGCTAATACTACAATGTTCCTGAACCAATCGTCAGGATCTACTCAAGGTCTGAATGGATACAACAAGGGTGAGGATATTCTCAGAGTTGACTTGGTTCACACGGAGGGGTCCAAAAACTTGTTAAACGGAAGTATTGTCAGTAATTTTTCATCAGATCTTTCGTTTGCTGATGGAGGATACCTCTCAGATGGCTTATTTAACGGCGACCAGACCGCAGGAGATACATCCGAAGCTATAATAGTCTCCAATACTTCAGACAGCGACCTATTGTTGCCCGGAGATTTTGTTGCAGCTGAAGGCTCTATGAATTTCTCAAACTTCTCAAACAGCGTACAGTTTTCCGACGCCGACGGTAGCGGCTCATATGAGGGTTCTGAAGCTTTAGTAAGGAACTCGCGCATGAACGATTTCCTAAATAGCTCCGATACTGTAATCAGGGCTGGAAGCGCTGGATTGAGAGACTTTGACAGGGAAGACACCGGGAGAGTAAGGTTTCTAGACAATAACCTGGATGGTAGTTACACACAGGGAAATGCTATAGTTCGTTACTCAGATAGCGATGATTTTCTGGAGAGCGACGATGAGATAGTCGTAAATGGAACAGCTAACCTGAGTAGCGCATCTACAACATATTTGTCCTATATCAACACAACCACAGGAGGGTTTCAGAATAGCGGAGAGCCTATATACTTTCAGAGCGGACGCCTTAATCTACTCGGTATAGTCAATAAAACTGATGTTAGAATAGGAAGAGTGAATATTTCTCCTAGTACAGGGCTGGAAACAGTAGACAATAGCACTATATGGAACTCTTCCCTTGGTTTTGGGAAAAGTCTGTACAATGATACGAGTGAAAACACAGGTTACTCTGATAACGGAACTTTCAGGGTTTTAGAGTACGGAGCTTCAGATGGTAATTGGAACCCATCTTCAGGCGACCAGGAAGTTCTGATCTATGATCCATCCAGTGATTACAGCGGAGGAGTATCAGGGACTAACTCCGGCGTTCCAGATATATATGTCTACGACTCAGACCCCTCAAACAACAACATTTCTACCAGCATGGAGTTTGGAGAAAGATTTAATCAAACGCAGGCAGAAAGCGTTGAATCTCCTGCCAACAGTTATGTTCCGAGTGTGAATCTGACCTTTGATGGTTCAGACAGCTTCTACAACTACTCAAAGGACAACGTGACTTTGAACGTCTCTCAAGGAGGTAATAGCAGACCTGTTATAATAGGACCAGAAGCTAATGCAGGTCAGTTAGGTTTTGAAGGATCACTACACGATGGAGGTTATATCAGATTCTGGAATGCTTCAGCCAACTCTAGAACCAGTCTGGATGGCTTTTATGCTGACATGAATGAAAGCGGCGTGGTTGATAGAGGAGATGTAAGAATAGGTGAATGGAGAAGAAATCTCCCACCAGGTCGTGTACAAACCGGTGACGTTGATGTTGGAATAAACCTTACTCGTTTCAAGTCCTCTGATGATATTAAGGTTATCAACGAACAGAATGACGGCTCATACAACCCTGGAAGTGGAAATGATATCGGGAAGCCGGAGGGAGACAGGGAGGCGATTGTAGCCAGCTCGGACTTACGTCTTGACTCAGGTGATGCCTTTGTTCGCTCCGGAAGTGTCCCACAAAACGGATTTGGTACCGAAACCCGTTTTACAGGTTATGACAGAGGCAACCCCGAGTTTGAAAGCTCTAGCGCTATCGTAGAGAATACAGGCTCAAATCCTTCAGTTCTGGAAGATGATGACACAATACTCAAGCCAGGAAGAGCGTTTATGAAGAATCTCTCAGATGAGGTAAGATATGTTGAAAACGGCTCCACATCGGGATTTGAGGAGGGAAGCTCTGAGGCTATAATCTATGACTCAGGTGCAGATGGCATAGTCTCAAGAGGATTTCTTAACGTTTTACCAGACCGTGTTATTGCAGAGGGTTCGGCCGGCCTCACAAACTTTTCATCACTTCCAGAATCTCAAGAAGAGACTGGTAAAGCGTTCTTAGACTCAAACAATACCGGAAGATATAATCAGGGAGAGGATATCATAAACGTTACTCTTGTTACAAATGGTTCAGATTCCAATAAAATCAATGGAACAGAGATATTCAACTTTGCAGAGCCAACTAAACACAACAATCAGAGTTCATACAGTGACGGAGACGCAATTATTAATGACACGGATAGGAATACCGTTTACAGAGACGTACTGACGGGTATAGAGATTGAAAACATCTACGATAGGTCAGGATCTATTAGGGAGGTACTTGACTCAAGCGATATTAGAGGAGGTAATCTTGAGCTATACCGTAAAGATGGAGGAAAAGTGGCCGATCTAACCCCAACCGGATCTGACTCAGTAATTTGGAGCGCATCATCATTTTCGGATAGAATAGACAGCAACACAACATACTATATCGCCTTTGACCCCAAAGAATCCAGCAATCTGGAAGACAAGGTATACGGTATAGAAGTTGAGTCCTCCGATATTTCCACTATCGGAAGCGATTCACTTACTCTCTCGGACTGCTCTGATGGCTTTGCATGTACAGAGAGAATTGTGGATAATCATGCTCCAGAGTTCAAGGCAAGTATGACAGGCAGCAAAATAGATGGAAACAGCTCTGAAAAAAATAGGATCTATATTGAGGTTCTTGAGGTTGGTGCAGGGCTCTCAAACTCATTTGAGGCTCAGGATTTCAATATCTCACTTCCAAGCCACAACGTCACTGAAGCAGAGTTCTTAGAAGGTGACGGAGATATACTACTCAGCTTAAATAATAGTCTTGAGACTAATCAGACACCTGAGATATCCTTAGTTGATCCTAGTTCGGAGAAGAATGGCGTGATACGTGATCTGGCCAGCAATCTTAACGGAGATGATTCGATTGAACCTGGAGATGGTCTTAGACCGCTGATACAGGGTATAGAATACCTAGATAAGGATATTAATGGCGATATCGACGGCATAAATGTATCTTTCAGTGAAAGAATTAATTACTCTAGACTTGATGTATCAGGTTGGAACGTTGAAGCGAAAGATATCGCCTGTATACAGCCGTTGGCGCCAGGTGACAACGCATACTTGTGTCCGAAGCCATCAGATAAAATCGACTTAGTTTCGAACGGAGCCTCGACACTATTTCAGGATTCTCTAGGTCTTGAAAGCTTAGAGTACGTTAACTCCTCCATTGAAAACAGCTCAAGGTATGAGATAGGTAAGAAACTGTACAATGTCACGTCCTCTAACACTGGCTACTCCCAAGACGGAGGCTTTGTGCTGCATGAATACAGTGGCTCTGACGATGTATTGAATCCAGATGGAGGTTCAGATCAGGATGTAATAGTGTACAGCATAAATGGAACTGCTTTAACGCCAGGAGACGTTTTAATATACAATCAGAACCCCTCAAATAGTAACATACCTATAGAAACTGGAGAAGAGTTTACAGAGCAGTCGATAGACTCTGCAGAGAAGCCTGAGAGCTCTTTCAACTTGACCTCGCAGACAGGATTCCATGGCTCAAATCCATACAACCCTGAAACTGATAACGTATCTGTAAACCTGTCATATAACTCATCTGAGTTTGATCAGCCAAACTCTTCGATAGTTTCACTAACTCCGGTCGGTTCACAGGCTCTTTCACCTCCGGAACCTTTCAATCCTTCCGGTAACGTAAAGTTCTGGAACCTGAGCGGAAACAGGGACGGACCGGTTCAAGACGGTCTGTTTGTCGACGTAAATATGACAGGTAATATCTCAGATGGGGATATAAGACTTGGAAAATGGAGGATAGACGATGAAAAACAGCTATATACCCATACGCTTGAGGTCGACGTTGACACCCAAACTGGCGGAGAATCACTGAATAATACTTTGATCACGCTTGAGTCAGGAAGCTACGGCAGTATTGGCCCTGAAGACGTAAGAAAAGCCGAGATTATAAACAGTACAAGCAACCTTGATGTGAAGGACAACATAACACAGGTTAATCTCAGGAACGGAGGTAAAGCCCTGAACATCAGCTTCAACACAAGTAAATACGATATAGATCTGGATGGATTGGATAAGGTATCTATCAGCTACTATAGCAGACTCAACCTAAGTTCAAACAGCCTAGACACGGCTGAGCTCAACTCCGGCAGCGACGGAAGTACATATGACGGTGTTAGACAGATAGACAGGACAAACAGCTCCGAAGTTACTCTCAACGCTACAGCAGTGGACGAGGTTACTGGCGGGGATCAGGAGCCTGTATTCAACCTTACTGTTTTACAGAACCGGATATCAGACCAGAGCGGGAACACGATAGTAAATTCATCTAGTTTTACCCTAACTGACTCTGCTGCCCCAGCGACAGTCTCAGCCTCGACAAAAGACACAGATAACGACGCGAGGATAGACAGGATTGATATAGGCCTCAGCGAGCAAATAGACGACAGTAACTCAAACCTCAGCAAAGCATTCGAGGTCTCAAAGGGAGATGTAGAATCAGTTATCAACCTTGCTCCAGATGATGACAACTTGACGTTGAATGTTTCTGATGTAGGAGGAACAGCTTTTATACCCGATCTAAAGATGGTTAAAGATGCTATAGAGGATTCAGACAATAATGCTATCTCAGAAAACCAAACTTTTGACAGTGTTATAGATCGTGCAAATCCTCTGATCATGAACGCTGAGATAGATCCTGTGCTCAGTAACTCTAACTTTACCTTCGTAGACGCTGAGTTCAGTGAAAATATATCAGGTGAAAAAGACAAGAACCAAAGCATTAGGGTCAATCAGAAGGAGCTGACCTTTAACAACACAGTTTCCACAAAGAATATTTCAATAAACTACTCAGAACTTCTTCAGACAGGAAGACATCCAAACATCACCTCAACGGTTAATTTAACTGATGAAGCAGGAAATAACTTGGAGAACCTGCGGAAAGAGAATATTACAGTCAATACTTTCCGGAGAAAAATGGTTAAGGGGTGGAACTTTGTTTCGTTCCCACTGGTATCGAAGTCAGATGTAAGGATAGAGGATGTTTTTAACGTTTCTAGGCTGAACGCAGTATGGTCCTACGGTGAAGAAGGATGGAATACGTACGATCCTGATGCTCCAGAAAATGATTTCAACGCTGTACAAGGAGGCAAAGGATACATTGTAAATGTTTCAGAGAACTTTACACTGGCGCCAAACGTCAATAACACGATTACAAGTTCTGTTCAAGGCCAGGAGCTTGATCAATATGGAACCAACCTGACAAACGAATTCAACCTTATTGGTAATACTCAGGAGTTTAATCAAAGGCCGAGCGCTGAAGACGCGTTTGTAAATGTGGATGCTGGAGTTGACCCTATCTACGGCCAGAAATACAGAAACGGCTCTAGAGACATAGACGTGGAAAACCCTGTAAAGGATTCTGATGGAACGATAAATGAAAAAATTATTGTAGGGAGAGCTTACTGGGCGGAAGTACCGGATGGAGAAAATCAGACTTATAGAGTGCCTCTTGGTGGTTAAGTGGAGTCTGAAAAAGCCCTGATCATAATTGTCTTTTTGAGCTTGATAGGGCTTGCAGCCAGTCAGCCCAACCTACCGCATAGGGTCTATGGAGAGGTATCGGAGTTTGAAACTGGTTCTCCTATCAGTGGAGCAAACGTCACTTTTAGGAACTCCAGCGGTAATATTTTAGCTACCCAGAACACCACTGATAACGGATTTTATGATCTTAATGTGCAACTGAAGGATTCTGGTCAAAGGTTTTTCCTGTTTGTAGAGGGTGTGAACACCTCGGAGTCATTGAGCTTCTCAAGAGGCAGGTCTGAAGCACTGGACTGCAGGCTTAATTCTTCGTCATCCTGTGTTGAGAATCAGGACTCGGATGATACCGATCAGGAGGAAGATAATCAGAATCAGATCCCAGGATCAAAACGATGAGCAGAATTCGGATGATCAAGAATCCGGTGGAGGATCTGGTGGCGGATCTGGTGGTTCAGGAGGTGGCGGAGGATCACCTTCTGGAGGTTTTGGAGGTACTGAACAGGACGAAGAACAGGATAAATCTCCGGAGGATAAGAATATTTCGGTTAACCTCCAGTTGGATAACGGTAGCTCAGCTACTGCAAGAATACAGAATCTTTCACAAGGTCAAGATGTAGATATAAACGCTCAAGGAACCTCGTTGGTTAGAGGACTGAGCTTTGTCTCAGACCGCAATTTCTCTGATTCAGAGATTTTATTTAATTCCTCAGTGGAGAGCAGTCAAGACAATAAATTCAGGGTTCTTGAGAGGTTTGAGATTAGATCTACAAATGTTTCAGCTTCACAGTCTTTCTTGACTGGTTTTGAAGTAAGTAATTCAGTTATTCAGGAGAATGATTTATCTCCAGATGAACTTCAGCTGAGAACTGAGTCAAACCGCAAAATAGATCTTTCCACAGTTACTGGGCTTGGATCATACATGTATGAAGCCGATCTAGGAAGTCTCGATGGAACTTATTCTATTGGTTTCCCTGTTCAAGATGAGGAAAAATTTGAGTTATCGGTGCGTTCGATATCTTCTGAGACGTCTGCTTCAGAGCAGAATATAACTGTTGAGGTGGCGAATCCTGAGTCTGCTTCTGTTGAAGAGGCCGTAAATCTTTCACGTAATGGCGTAGTTGTAAAGACTTGGGATATAGCTCTACAGCCAGGTGAGGTAGAAGAGCTCCAGTATTCAGCCTCTTTAGAATCTGGCAGCTATAGTTTCTCTGTACGCGACAGGTTTGTCGAAGTCCAAGTTCAGGAGAAACAGGACAATGAAATACCTATTTTGATCATAGCGGCAGCCTTTATTATAGCGTTGATAATGATTGTTAGCATCGGTCTATTCTTGAGGAGTTATAGGTCTGCCAGCAGGCTTGATGAGACAATTCAAGAGATAGAGAAGAGGGAGCAGGGAGTTACTAACGAGGTAGAGAATGTTAGGCAGGATATTGAAAAGCTGCGCGAGTACGTCAAAGGCTCCTGATGCGGATTTAGAGCCTCTGGAACTCGATCTGTACGTTCTTGGATCCTTTGTTTGTAATCCTTGCTGCTATTCTCTCTCTTACAGGCCTTACTATAATTGAAAGTCCTGTTATATCAGATATTACTCCTGGCAACAGAAGGAGTATACCTCCCCCGACTAGCAGGAGTCCTTCTAAGACATTTCGCGTTACTTCTCCGGCTGTTACAGATCGTTGTGCCTTTTTTAACACGTATGCACCTTCTCTTCTCATAACTTCAGCTCCGACCATACCAGTGATCAATATTATGGCTATTACTTCCCAGAACCCAATGATGTTAGATATTTTTACAAGTAGATACAGATCAATGAAGGGCACCAGAAGTAGAAAAAGTAGAACCAAGCCTATCATAACAACATTTACATCCTCCTAGATTTAAACAGACACATTATTCCGAAAACTATTTAATTACATATTGAGAACTAACATATATGTCGGCTGTTTGTGTCAGTCTAAACACTGAACTGGAAAGTCCTGCAGCCGCTGCCATGTCTACTACATCTAATTTTACCATGTTTAAGATCTTCTGGAATCAATAATTCCAGAGTCCGTTTACGTTAAACTTCTTTTCTGTATGAACTCGGACTCGATAACGCACGGCGCCTCAAGGCATTTGAGAGATTTTTTTGACGAGGACACGTCCAGGTTGGTTAGTATACTTTGTCTGCCTCTTGTAGATGGAGTATTCGCTACAATGCTTGTCTCAGGGTCTTTAAGTACCGCCTCTAGAATGTTGTCTGTTTCCCTAACGATTTTTGCTGGTGCGGGTGCTCTTGCGGTAGTCTTTTCGATGAATGGCTGTGCTGCAGAGGTTAGAAGAAAGGTTTCAAAGGCCTCAGCCGTGCTTATCCTAGGTGCCGCCGGTGTTGCCATATTGGCTCCGGTATATGGTAGCCTTGTCTCTCAGCAGGTTATGAGGAAAGTTGCTGCTATAGTCCTGATTGTTATAGGAGGTAAGCTTGCTGGAATAAAATATGTTGAAGATCTGCCTGTGTATGTCGTACTGGGTACAGGTATGTTGCTGGCACTCAGGCAGCCTCAGGGGATATCTATTACTCTTGAATACTTGAACAAGGCATTAATCACTGCTTTCCTGTCCTCGGCTGTGTTGTTTACCTCAACTTATGTAAGAGGATCACTGATTAATTTATCTTTGATTAAGAAAGGTGCCGCAGCTGTTTTAGTCATCATATCGGCTTCTCTGCTGGGTTTACCAGTCCCTTCAAACTCAGGTTTGTATGTTCTGTCCGTCAGCCTCTTAGCGTCAGTTAACTTATCGCAGCTTAGAAAATTCTACCTTAAAAAAGATATTTTACATAATGGATCTCACCCTTGAAGCTGAGTCAACGACAATTTCAAGTTCTCCTTTGTACATTGTTACCTTTCCTTGTGCTTCAATTCTCTGGCCGGTTCCAAATTTTTTGTTAGAGTCAAATGAGACAGCCTTTAGGCTTTCTGTACCATCAGAAATAGTCATTACGGTTGTTGCACCGTATTTACTGAATGAATCTACGCTACCGCGTATCCTTACTTTTTCTCCGATATCTTGGGGCTGAACATCCTGTATCTCGGTTTCCTTGAGCTGTCCATGACTTGATATCGAAAGTATGAGGAGGAAGGTTGATGCTGCCACTAGAATTCTGGAATTTCTCATAGATGATGTGTTGAGATCTCGGTGTAAGTTGAACTTTTTTGGTTGATACTGCTCTCAAATAGCTTGATTTTGTCCACCTCTATGGTGCCGAAGGTTGTTTGTTTGTGGTCTTTGATTGTTTTCTTGAGCTTCGCCTTTTTCCCTGGTGAAACGCTTTCAGCTCTCAGGAGGGTTACATGAGGTTTGAAGTTGTGTTTGTTATCGGAGCTGACATTGTGAAGCTTTGACTGTCTGTAAAGTCTGTATATTTTCTCCGATTTTACATCCGCCCATATTACTCTTATGTGGTCTTCTGAAGGGAATGCGCCAACACTCTTTAATTCTAACTTGAAGGGCTGTATTTCCACGCTTTCTAAGGCTTGCTGTATTTTTGAGATCTGTTTCTGATCTATGTCTTGGAAAAATTCTAGGGTAATATGCATTTTGTCAGTGCTGACGGTAGAAAATCCTAGATCGAGGTTTCTTTGGTATCTTTCCAGTTTACCGAGTACTTCTTCCTTCTCTATATCTATGGCTGAGAAGGCTCTGACCATACAAGTTTTTAATTATGTATGTAGATATAATTGTTATACGTGGTTAAAAATGGCTGAGCATCCTAGAGGAGATGAGATCATCGGTAAGACTATAGTATCGGAAGAGCACGGAAAGAAGTATGGAAATGTTGAGGATGTGTCTTTTGTTGCAGATACCGGCGAATTGATGAACATTCTTGTCAGCCAGACTACAGATCATCTTGACGAGGAAAGTCTTCAAAAGGATAGCCAGGGGCGAACAATTGTACCTTTTTCAGCGGTAAAGTCTATAGGAGACTTTGTCATAGTGTCCGAGGGTCTATAGAATTTTGTCCTACTGAAGCGCCCCCAAATAATGTTACCAGCTTTTGAACAATTTTATGGTTAGTTCCCCAGCTTTTTGAGCTTTTTCGAGGACTTACACAACACAGCGTTGATATCTTCCGCTCTCTGCTTTAATTCATCTCTGATCTCTTCTATCTCTCCATCTAATTTTTCTTTCTCCTCAATGTCTTTTTCTGTGATATTGGAGCTCTGTTCGAGTCTACCCTTTTTATTAAGTATTGACGATGAGTTGAGAAAGGCTTGGATGTATCTCTCCCGGATCTCGTTGAGCTCTTCATTTTCCTCCTCGGATATGATTTTGTCAGTTTCCGGGTATCTGTCCTTTGATTCTAGATTTCCGAGCTTTGGGTCGTAATCTTTTCCTTCGACCAGTTTGGCGGCGTTTTCCAGTAGTAGGCTGGCTCTGTTGGATTTCTTGGCTTCTCTGTCCCACTTATCAAAGCTTCTAGGGTGCTCCTTGTCTAGCTTTTCTTTTATGTCATCAATTTCCTCTCTATTGAGACTGTTAAGTGTTTCCTGTACTGATTTAAGGATCTTAGCTCTTTCTTGGTAGAATTCAAGCAACTGGGCGTGTCTCCGACTCCCTTCAGAGTTTTCCGGCTTAGCTGCCTCCAGCTCTGGGTGTTCGAACTCTCCTATCTCCTCCCTCAGTTTTTCCCTGTGCTTTCCCATTATTTCTTCTGTCTCAGAGATAAGTTTCTCGAGTTTCTTCAAGTACGTCATATCTCAGCTCCTAGAGGTTTATCATGTTCGTAGCTTTTTCTGAAGGATCTGGCAGCTCTTGCGAGGCCCTCCCATCTAAGGCCATCCTGTTCTCCTTGTCTGTCTGCTGTATCTTTTAGGTAGCTTTCTATCTGTTTAAGCCCTTCGGTGAACTTGTAGTTCTGTTCCACTGTGAATTCATCCTCTCCCTCTGTTAAAGGTCTCCCTAGCGATTCACCTGATAGTTTCTTTTTCCATCAGGGGTCCATACCCCAGGGTCCGAGTGTACTATGTAGTCGTTCCCCTCTAAGTCCCTGTATCCGGTCATGTGGATTTCGAAAAGTTCTCCTTCTTCCTCGTGTATTATTTCTTCCCTTGTAAGCGTTCCATATTCTCCCAAAAGTTTCTCTCCGATCTCGATGCTATAGAAAGTGCCTCCAGGTTCTAGGTCTCTTCCACTTCCTCTAAGCTCTTTCTCCTGATCATCCGGCTCATACTCCTCTGCAGTACCTTCGTACATCATTTCATGTGAGCCTTCGACAATCTCATCGAAGTCAACTTTTTCTCCTATTTCTGTATCATGTCCTTTCAGAATCTGGCTTTGATCGTTGTAAACCCAGTCTTCTATTTGGGTCCAGCTGTTATTGGAAAAACTCACACATGATATTCAGCTGGCACATATAAATAATTTGTTGTTATAGGCAGATAACGAAAAAGCCTAAGTATGCTAGAAGTCTTCCGGTACTATTCCTCTATCTGCGACCTTGAAGACTGCTTCTCCTTCAGGCATATAGGGTGAGTCCACCAATCTTGCGATTCTTTTGTCTTTCTTCGACTTTCTGAGGTAGAGTCTCACTGCGGAGTTGTGAGCGACGATGTGGCCTCCGATGGCTTTTGTAGGGTCTCCAAACATCTGGTCTGGGTTCGACATTACTTGGTTTGTTACTAGGACAGCGATGTTGTGAGCGTTTGCAAGCCTTAGGAGCGTATTCATGTGTTTGTTCAGCTTTTGCTGCCTCTGTGCAAGCTCTCCTCTACCTACGTAGTCTGACCTGAACTGTGCTGTCAGTGAGTCGACCACCACTAAGCCGATATCGTTGTTTTGACATATTTCCTGTGCTTCATCAGCCAGCAGCATCTGGTGGTCTGAGTTGAAGGCTCTTGCTACGTGTATATCATCTAGAACCTCTTCAGGATCTTGTCCGTTCGCCTCCGCCATCTGTTCTATCCTCTGAGGTATAAAAGTGTCCTCAGTGTCTACGTACACGGCGCCTTTGCCTAGACCGCCTTCGTCTCTTGGAAGCTGTACGTTTGTAGCAAGTTGGTGTGATATCTGCGTCTTTGCGGATCCATATTCTCCGTAAACTTCTGTTATGGCCTGTGTTTCTACTCCTCCACCAAGTATCTCGTCAAACTCCTCACAGCCTGTCATAATTCTCTTCATCTCTTCTCTCTGATCATATCTTTCTTTTCCACTTTCAAATCCTATGTCAAGCTCTTTTCTTGACTCTGTGATTATTCCCTGTGCTTTCTTGTCTCCGAGATCAGCTACTTCTGCCAGTTCTCCTGAACTCATGGTTGCTATGGACATGAGCTCCTCGTATCCTGAGTCTCTAAGCTTTTCTGCTGTTTTAGCACCTACGCCTTTGATATCTTCTAGTTCAACTTCTTCAGTCATCTTTTTGATCTCCTTATTATGTCTGAGCTAGGGATTTGCACTCCGGTTTCTATGCTTCAAGAACGTCTACTAGTTCTTCTATCTGGTTCTCTACTTCTGTTTCTTCTACGTTGTTGACCATGATCTCTATCTGGTCAAAATAATCATTGTATCCTGTACGTCCTTCAACCTCAAGTTCTTTACCAACTGCTTTCTCCGAGGTCTCCTCAACTCTGTCTTGGTCTCCTTGTTTTTCAGTTTCTTCATCTATCTCCAGTACTTTTCTGGCTTGCTCACCGAAGAATACGCATCTTACGGTATCAGTACCGTCGTCCAGTACACCTGATATAGCAAGCTTGTGGTCTGGATCGTCTACTTCTTTCCCTTCATCTGTTACGTATTCTCCATCGTCGTTTTCCCGTACTGTATCCCCTGTCTCAGGGTCGACCCTGTAGAAAGGGTTCGAGGGATACATAGCTACCAGCATTCCGTTGACCTTAAATTGTGTGTTTTCGGTAGCTACCTCACTTATCGGTACTTCGCTTGTAGACCTATTTGACCGGCTGGAACTTACCTCAGGCACTTCATCTTCGTCGGCTATTGCAACCTGTGATTCATCACCAAGTCTTATTTCGGGGTTCTCTTGATTGTCTTCGATAGTATATGCTCCGGTTATGTGTATAGGGTCACCTTCTTCAATTTTCTCGGCTATTTTGGTTTGTTCTCCCCAGAGGGAGATACGTACTGTTCCTGTGTCGTCTCCGAGAACTACGTTCTGTACTTTTCCATCCTCTTCCTCCTCTTCTTTCTCAAACGTGTTTACATCAAGGATGCTGAGTACCCGTGCCTTGATATTTACCTTCCTCATGTCGGGTACTATATTATCTATCTCAAGGTCTTTGTTGCCTTCTTTCTCGACCTGTACACCGTATTCTTTGGCAACTAGGTGTAGAGCTCCTTCTTCAGATACGAGGCCTTCAAATTCATCCATTTTTTCTTCGACTTCGTTGCTAATTTCTTCTTCTGAGGCCTCTGTCTGTTCCGCTATTTTCTCAATTATTTCTTCAGAACTCATGTTTTAGAATGCTCTGCAAAGCTTAAATTCATGATGATAAGTTTGGAGGTGAGATGTTTTGTTTGAACAAGATATGCACTGTGGCTCAGTTTTTTATCTAAGAGCCTCTCTAACGTCTTCTGCGCGCACCGTCTTTCTGTCGTTGTCTCCTGCTATTGCTGTGGCCTCTTCAGCTACATCTCCAGCAAACATTTCTATGACCTGTCCAAGTTCTTCTGCACTTTCTTCTGAAACTCTTTTGTCTCCCTCATCTTTGATCATCTCTTTCATCTTACTGGTTGAGAATTCCATGATACAACACACTAGTAATGTCCAGCCAAAGCATTAAAAATTAGATATTAAGTTGATCAGTTACAAGTACTGTACTTCGACTCAGTTTAGTATAAGGTCTAATTGTGGAGCTAGATTTCCATGAACAGACGGATCTCTATCAGAGCTGAGACCAGTGGTTTTATGTTCCATAGCCATGAATTTAATAATATGAAGATTGACAGGGTGAAAACTGGTATAGATGGACTTGACAGCCTGATGGAAGGAGGCATACCAAAAGGAAGCTGTGTCATGCTTGCTGGGGGTCCTGGAGTTGGGAAGACTACAATCTGCTCCCAATATATCTGGCAGGGGATGACTGAAGATGAGAAATGCCTAATTGTTTCCACAGAAGAGCCAGTTAGGGAGCTACAAATTGAGGCTGAAAGGTTTGGCTGGGACTTTGACACGTCCAAAGACACCCTAGATATCAAGTACATAGACCACACTGAAAACGTTCTCTCAAAAATAGAAAATATAAATGCAAGAGAATACGATAGAATTGCTTTTGACTCAATCAGCACTGTAGGTATGTCGCTAGATGATGAGAAAAAATTTAGACTAAGGGTCAATCAAGTTATCGAAGAACTGAGAGGAGTCGATGCCACCATACTTATGACCGCAGAGATGGCAGAGGAAAGCTCCGGTAAGATTTCCAGAAGAGGAATTGCTGAATTTGTGGCACAAGGAGTAATCAAGCTTGATATGACGATATTAGGAGATGAGGTAGAGCGCACAGCAAGCGTTAGGAAGATGCGTGCCACAGATCTAGATGTAGGTGAATACAGCTTTGTGTTCACAGAATCTGGAATAAAACTGAACAGAGGAAATAACTAGGAGACATCATGAATTTCGGCAACCACCTCAGTTTAGTAAAAGAAAATCTCGGATATATAGTTGACATTGTCATTTATTCAAGGTTCTATATCGCTGCATCATCACCTCTGCTCTTGTATGCTCTTTCATACTTAGAGAGCTTTAGCTTTTCTCCAAATCTGGCTGTGACCGTTTTTGGAGCGTTCTTTGGCGTTTATGCTATGAACAGGAAATCTGATATAGAAGAGGATGAAGCAAACTTGGAATTTGGAGGTCCTGACCTTGCTGAAAAAACATACAAGGTCGGTATAATCTCGCTGTTTTTGTCAATTATTACAGCATTGATGATGGGAACAAAAATCTTTGCGGTTACAATAGCCTTCATCTCAATTTTATCTGCCTACTCCTTCAGATTATTCCCCTCAAGCTTTCGTTATAGGCGACTCAAGGAGATCCCTCTTGTAAAGAATATGGTGGTGGGATTCTCCCTAGGCCTTTTATGGATTTCAGGAGGCGTATCATCGCTGTCAGGTAGCTCTCCAAATCTAGTTTTGGGCATCTTCCTTTTTCTGTCTATAAGAGTCTTCATTGGATCCGTGATACCGGATATACGTGACATTGAGGGAGACAGGAAAGCCGGTATAACAACCCTGCCGGTCGCACTCGGTGTTGACCGGACCAGAAAGATTCTACTATCGGCAAATGCAATAGCAACAATAACTTACCTTTGGATGATATACAATAATATGCTTCCACCCTGGAGTCTATATGCTGTGCTTACGAGCTTCCTCACATTCCTAGTCATAGCTAAGTCTACTGAAGAGAACTCGGGTAGAATGACAATATTATCTGAGCTCAACACACAGATCGTATTTCCAGCACTACTAATACTAGGTGCATTAATTTGACTTCAGAAGAAAGTAATCCATCTTGGTTTGTAAAAAATGAGGTGAAGCCCAGAGCGGAAAAAATGGACAAGCCGGGTTACATAGTAGCAAAGATAGGAGGAAAGTCGGA
>GL982574.1:28196-29975 GCA_000220375.1 Candidatus Nanosalina sp. J07AB43
GTCGCCCTCTACTACGATGCCGCAAGATGTATGGATGCGGCCGACTCCCTACTAAACCCGCATCATTCTGGACAATACATAGAGGAAGACTTGCCTCAGTCGTCAGATACTACCGAAATCCTCACATGGAAGGAGGTTACAGACAGCTTACCTGAAGATATTTCTATCGTGAACCATGAACTCGTTCACTCCCCTGAAGAAGCTAAAAGCTTCGCCAATGGTTTGGATGGACCTGTAGTCATCAAGTCCGCAGGTGACACACACCGCACCGAGAAAGATCTTGTATCTACAGGCCTCTACGGACATGAAATTAAAGAGGAATCAAGGAGAATCCTAGACTCCTCACAAGGAAATAACCTTGTTGTCCAGGAGCAATTAGAGGGATTGGAGCTTCTGGTAAGCTTCAGGCAAGATGACCTGTTTGGACCTATAATCACAGTTGCTCCGGGTGGAATACATACAGAAGCATACTCCGAGCATGAGATAACCTTCCTTGCTCCAGTCAGTACACAGGAAGTCAAGAGGAGAATACAGGGTACGGTGATTGACCGCCTTCTGACAGGAAGAATGGACTACGACAGGGAGGCTATACTTGAGCTCATTGAGAAAGTCGCTGCCACAGCAGAAAGCTCACAACTAGCATCGTTGGAGATTAATCCTGTGATAGTCACTGAGACAGGAGCCCAGTGTGTAGATCTCTTGGCAAAGAGATAGGTAAGACCACTCTATCCCTTATATTATACTCTTACATCCTTCAACCGATCCGCTATATCGGTGAAATGGATGTTCATACGTAGCAGACATCCTATGATATTTAGTATTATTTCATGCTGCTTTAACATAACAACAAATTAGTCCTCGACCCTGGAGCTACAAGATCTGAATGTGACATGTATATGCCATGTAACTCCAGACCTGCTATGGCACATGAGTGTGTAACTTGCCTGAACACTCATGCTTCCTCACGGGCATAATATGTGGAAAAACTTGCTTTCTGCTAAGATGCACTAGAACAAAGAAGGTATATAAGAAACCTGCGGGCATGTGGTTCTCGGTACATTCTTGACGCACTATCCTGGGTATCCGCCATGGATCTGCCTTAACATAAAGAAGGTATATTTTCTACGTATTGATGAGAAGATCGATTCCGCCTCGACCTATTATACCTTCTTTGTTTTGAAGTTTTTGGAAAATATTCCAAAATTTATATTGAGTGTTCGTTGTTACCCAACACTCATTGGTGTCTGTTTCTCGCTAAAGAACCCTCTTATGTTTGAACATCAGGACTTCATCTGTGCAGGCGTGGTTCTCACCGTATCTTATCCACATAGGCATGCCTACGTACACAATTTGAGTATCAAAACTTGCTCACGACCTCTAAGGACAATATTCCACACTCTAGGGAAATTCAGGAACATTAACACCATGTCAACAAAAATTAACTATTAAGTACTAACAATAAGTATATATAACACAGCATGTTGAATATTTTCAAACAGTCTTTCATTAGACAATGTTTGACTTACATGAACAATCTTGTGGTTCTGTGAGTTTTCTAAACCCTACCTCAGGCATAATTCCGTGCACCTATACCTTCAGAAAGTCTGAACAAAAAAACAACTCAAATTATGTGCCTTAGGAGGTTCCTGCTAGAATTTCGACTTCATATCCTTCTGTATCCTTCACAAAGGCATAGTTTCCTGGACACTCTTCTGAAGGTCTGTAATCTTCCCCCCCTGCTTCAACAGCCTGTCTGTACGCCTCACTGAGTGAGGTCCC
>GL982574.1:29995-43520 GCA_000220375.1 Candidatus Nanosalina sp. J07AB43
TTTTCATCAGGAGACTTTATACTTACATTCATCGGGTAACATCGTTCCCCGGTCATTTGCAGGTAAGTCACATATCCACACATATCTACATTTCATATTCCTCACTGAGCTCCAATACGTACTGTTGTTCACCCGAACACGCTCACATTTTGGTAGTTCCAAATCCACAGTAAACCACTGTTTGTTGTGATCGAACTACATATAATACTATAAATATTTTGTTGTGAGTAGAAGGTAATGCTTTAATTTTGAATAAAACAAATCTAATTAGTTAGACGAGTTAGTTAAAATGCCTGTTAAACTTTCGAGATCTTTTGGGATATCCTGAATCTCAAGTTGAAGATTAATAACCATGCCAGAAACGAATTGAAGTACGTTCAAACTTTGCATGTTCAATACGATCTCCATAACAAAGAATGTATGATAGAACTTCGCGAATACGTGTTTTTCGTCGTCTTCTTTGTAAATCAACTTGGGCATCCGACATGGATCTGCCTTAACATAAAGAAGGTATATTTTCTACGTATTGATGAGAAGATCGATTCTGCCTCAACCTATTATACCTTCTTTGTTTTGAAGTTTTTGGAAAATATTCCAAAATTTATGTTGAGTGTTCGCTGTTACCTAACACTCATTGGTGTCTGTTTCTCGCTAAAGAACCCTCCTATGTTTGAACATCAGGACTTCATCTGTGCAGGCGTGGTTCTCACCGTCTCTTGTAGACTTAGGTAGCCCACACAGGGGAAGTTGTGTATTAAAACTCACTCAAGGCCTCTACGGACGATATTGCATATAATAAGAAAATCTGTGGGTATTTACACTGATCTATTCAGAGTTAACAGCTTAGTACTAACAATAAGTATATAATCACGTGCTATGTTTAGTATTTGCAAACAATCTGCCGTTGGATAATGTTCAACTTGGATGAACAGTCCCGTGGCTTTGTGAGTTTTCTAAGCCCCACCCAAGGACAATTAGGTGTACTTCTACTTGATCTACCATCAGAAACTCTGAGCAAAAAAGACAAGTCGAGATATATGCTTTGTTTATCTCTAAATGCTGCGGTCTGTGTTAAAGTGCTGCCATAACGAGATCGCTAAATACATAAGTGCAGTCAACTATGTGGCCTTACTCCTAGCCTTCCCTCGTATGTCCTCCGAGTCGAGCGTTGACATCGTAAAGTAGCCTACACATATCTCTAGATAGTATGTTGCAGCTCTATAGAGAACTGCCGCAACTAGTGCAGATGATGCTGATATCGAGGAAAATATTAGTATGAGCCCAACAATTGCGGATTCCACGAAACCTGTACCACCTGGAGTTGGAGCATAGTTTGCCAAGCTCGATAGAGGAATTATCAGAGCAATCACGAATACACTTAGTTCTATCCCTAAGCTTGTCATTATTATATGGAGAGAAAGAATTCTAGACAAGAACGCTATTGAAATCAGTGCCGCAGACGACATAACAACTTTCTCATTACCCCGAAAATCCTCAAATGCATCGAGTACATTGTTTCTAAATGTTCCAACTTTCCCAGCCAAATTTGAATGCCCCAATATAGTGTCAATAAATCTAATAGGCTTTAGAACGAGATCTACTAAACGTTCGAATTTACTCGGTGAAATCAGGCCTAACATCAAAGAAGAAGTCCCAAATGCAATTATGAATAACAGCCCAAGAAATAGCTTGTTCATCTGATCAGTCAATACACCGGTAAAATACAGATATGTATATCCTGTTGTCGCTGAAAGAAGTAGAGGAAAGGAAATCAGTATGTTAGAAGTAAGAATTGCTGATAAAGCTGTTCCGTAATCAGGCTCTGTATTCTCTGATACAACTATAGCCATTATAGGTGCTCCTCCAAAATGACCCAGAGGCGTAATTAGGTTGACAAATCTCGAGGAACAATAAACCCTGAACATGTCTCTAATTCTTAGTTTTACGTCTGTAAGGGAGAACATCTCTCCTCCATGCAACAGACCACATTACCATATTCAGAAGACTAGGCACAGATGCTATAGCTGCTAGCTCCAAGTCTGCAGTTGATAGTGCATCCAATATTTTTGTGAAATCTGTGCTAAATGCAAGTGATATCAACATAGCTACTGCTATAATCTTCCAAATATTGCCATATATGATATGCTTAATTGCGCCAATTTTCAATGTAAGCCAACCAGGCTGCCCTGATGCTTGACTATATTCTTAGCTCTGCAAAATCTCAACTTCATATCCTTCTGGATCCTTAACAAAGGCATAGTTTCCTGGGCACTCCTTCGGTGGTCTGTAATCTTCTCCCCCTGCTTCAACAGCTCGTCTGTATGCCTCGCTGAGTGAGGTCCCTTCAGGTGTGTGGATTGCGATGTGTCCGAATCCTTCTCCTTTTTCGTATCTGTTATCTTCGCCGTGGTTGTACGTAAGCTCTATCTCTGCTGTTTGTCCTGGGTGGCCGAGGAAGTAGAGTGTGAACGTATCCATCTCCTTCTTCCTTTTCATTTCCATGTTAAACGCTTCTGTGTAGAAATCTATCATCTTGTCCGGTGAACCTGTCCGTAGCATCGTATGTGCCAATTCCATAGGTGTGTCTCTGTAATTGAATGTTTTGAAGGTTTCTTAGTCCTGCGGCAGGATGTTTACCGACTCCGTATTTTTTGAACCTTCAAGCTTGTTGTAGAATTCTATCACCCTATCTGCTGATCCGGTGGTATGGAAGACTTCGAGGCATTTGTCATTGGTTAGTTTGCTGTGTAGCTGGGTTGTAAGTATATTATCAAATTTGTGGGCTATTTCTGCGATCTTTTGTTCCTTGCTATGGCTGTGACGAGCGATAATTACGGCGTTTAGCTCGCCTTCCAGTTTTTCCCTGTCGCTGGTTTCCTGGTGCAGGTTTTCAATGGCTTTCCTGATGAGTTCGCTGCGCCCGTTGAAGCTTGCGCTTTCGTTGATCTCCTCGATTTTGTCCAGTGTTTGGTCATCTATGGACAGGCTTATTACCTCCATAAGCTTAAATTAATAGGATACTTTAAAAAGTTATTAACAAGGAATTGCTTTATGGCCATTGAACTAATAATCTATAGCCTCATGGTCACTTCGCTTCTTTCTGGCTTAGGGGCACTTTTCTTGGCCCTGGGAGATGAGAAAACACAGCTTGTGACACCTTATCTTATCTCGCTGTCCGCTGGCACCATATTTGGAGGTGTTTTCATTCACTTGGTCTTCAAGATGGCTGCATCAGGCTACACAAGATTCACGGGATTATTGATACTTACAGGTCTTGCAGCATCCTTAGTGCTTGAAAGAATCATTCACTGGCACTGCCACAACAAGAACCATCATGTAGAAGCATTTTCCTATGTTTTAGTGGCTGGTGACGCAGTTCACAACGTACTGGATGGTATACTTATAGCTTCAAGCTTCCTGGCAGGTACTTCAGCTGGTATAGCATCTACTGTAGCTGTGATGGCGCACAAGATACCAAAAGAAGCTGGTGATTTTGGTGTACTTGTTGAAAGCGGTTTTTCAGATAGGAAAGCTGTAGGTTTCAATATAGGGATTAGTCTGTTCATGTTTGTAGGTGCGGGAATAGTTTTGGCTCTATCTACGGCTGCTTCAGGGATAAATACCTTTTTGCTTCCTCTGGTGGCTGGAAACTTTGTTTATATAGCCGGAGCAGATCTGCTTCCAAGATTTAAGCAGGATGAGGATATACTTCTCCATCTTGTGATGTTTATCTTTGGCACGGCAGCAATGTATGCTGTCCCGTTTATCAAGTCATTTTTTGTCAGCTGATAAAGTCCTTAACTGACTCAAAGAAGTTCTTTTCGTTTACCTCTGTTTCTCTCAGCTGTTTCATGACTTCTTCCTGTTCTTCAGTGAGTTCTTCAGGTATCTCGACATCTATCTTGGCATAGAGGTCTCCTGATCCCAATCCACTTGGCATTCCTTTTCCTGAGGCGCGCATAACCTGTCCTGGCTGTGTTCCCTCTGGCACGTTGATTGATATCTGGCCGTCAGGATGTGGAACCTGTACTTCTGTTCCAAGCGCTGCGTCACCGACACCTATCTTTACTGTAGTGTAGAGATCTGAGTCACGTCTTTCCAATGATTCATGGGGCTTAACACTTACAAACACGTAGAGGTCTCCTGAATCACCGTTTCTGGCTGTGTGACCTTTTCCTTTTACTCTGAGTCTCTGTCCGTCCTCGACGCCTTCTGGTATATTGACTGTAATTGTCTCTTCTTTCTCAGTTATTCCATTACCGTTGCAGGTTGAGCATTTCTCTTCAGGTATGTTGCCTGTGCCGTTGCATTCAGGGCATTCTGTTACCTGTCTTGCTCTACCTAGAGGTGTTCTTCTTACTTCTTCAACTTTTCCACGTCCGTTGCAGTTAGAGCATGTGTTGGTTTCACCGTTTTCAGCTCCGGATCCGTCGCAGTCTGGGCACTCTGATTTTCTCTGGACTTTGAAGCTTTTCTCTACGCCGTGGTATGCTTCCTCTAGAGTTATTTCTGTCTGAACCTTGAGATTTCCTCCTCTTTTTGACTGTCTTCTTCCGCCTCTTCCTCCAGCTCCTCCGAATATCTGCTCGAAGATGTCTTGGAAGTTTGCTGAGGCACGTCGCTGGCCGCGCGACGACGATCCTTCTACGCCTTGTTTTCCGAATCTGTCGTACTTCTTTCTTTTATCTTCATCTGAGAGAACGTCGTAGGCCTTGTTTATTTTCTTGAATTTTTCTTCATCTGCAGTATCTTTGTTTGAGTCTGGATGGTATTTCTTCGCCTTCTTCCTGTAGGCCTTCTTGATTTCATCTTGACTTGCGTTTTCGTCCACTCCTAGAATCTCATAATACTCTTTTGTCATAGATTTGTCTTCTCCTTTGATGTCTAAAGAAAATATGGAATGCGTTGGGAGGTTTTTAGCTCCCGCTTTCAGACGCTATTTTTCCTTATCTTCGTCAGTGTCTACCTCTTCGTAATCTGCGTCCACGACGTCGTCGCCGTTTCCTGGGTTGCCTTGTCCCATGTTCATCTTTTCGGCTGCTTCTTTGAGGTCTTCTGGGTCCATGTCTGATGGGTCAAATCCGCCCATACCACCCATTCCGCCGGGAGCGCCTCCTTCGCCGTCGTATATTTCTTGGCCGATCTCTTGGAGCTTTTCTTCAAGATCTTCCACCTTTTCCTCAAGCTCTTCTTTGTCCTCAAGCTCTAAGTCGTCCTCTCTAAAGTCTTCAAGTTCGTCTATCTTCATCTCAATTCCTTCGACTATAGAGTCATCAACCTTATCTCCATGCTCCTCAAGTTGGTCACGGGATTGGCTAATTAGCTGGTCGGCTTTGTTCTTTGCTTCGATGAATTCTCTACGCTTCTGGTCCTCTTCGGCATGTTTCTCAGCTTCTTCCTTCATGTCCTCGATTTCGTCTTCGTCGAGACGTGCCTGATCTTCGATTGTGATTGAGGCTGATTCTCCTGATTGTTTTTCTTCAGCGGAGACGTTGAGGATCCCGTCTGCGTCTATCTCAAATGTTACCTCGATCTGTGGCTGTCCTGCTGGTGCAGGTGGAATACCTTCGAGGTTGAACTGTCCGAGAGACTTGTTGTCGCTTGCCATCTCTCTTTCTCCCTGTACAACGTGTACAGTTACAACGGATTGACTGTCTTGTGCTGTTGTAAATGTCTTGGATTCTTCTGCAGGGATTGTGGTGTTTTCTTCGATCAGTGTCTCTGTCAGACCACCTTTAACCTCTACTCCAAGGCTTAGAGGAGCCACATCTAGCAAGAGGATGTCATCCATCTCTCCTGTTATGCTTCCTGCCTGGATTGCTGCTCCGTCTGCTACTGCTTCTGCAGGGTTGACCTCCTTGTTGGGTTCTTGACCTGTTATTGCTTGAACGTGTTCGCGTACGGCAGGCACTCTGGTTGTTCCCCCAACGAGTATTACTTCGTCAAGATCGGAGTTGCCTGCTCCTGCATCGTCCATAGCTTTCTGTGTAGGATCTGTAGTTCTTTGTACAAGATCTTCAACTAGGCTTTCAAACTTTGATCTTGTTAGTTCTTGATCCAGGTTGTATGTGTCTCCGTCCTCTTGGTAGATGAAGGGTATGCTGATCTTTGTTGATTCACGGCTTGAAAGCTCTTTTTTAGCCTCCTCGGCGTTTTCTCTTAGTCTCTGCATGGCTTCGTCGTTTTCACTTAGATCAATGCCGTTTTCTTGTTCAAACTCCTCTAGAAGGTAGTCAACTATCTCTTGATCAAAATCGTCTCCTCCTAGGTCGTTGTCTCCTTCTGTGCTCTGTACTTCGTAGATTCCGTCTCCGATTTCTAGGACTGTTACGTCGAATGTTCCTCCTCCGAAGTCGTATACTAGGATTGTTTTTTCGCGGTCATCGTCTAGTCCATATGCCATTGCGGCTGCGGTCGGTTCGTTCAGTATTCTCTCGGCTTCAAGCCCTGCAATCTCCGCTGCGTCTTTTGTAGCCTGTCTTTGCGTGTCATCAAAGTGTGCAGGCACTGTAATTACTGCTTTTTCTATGTCTTCTCCTAGCTTGTCTTCGGCATCCTGCTTCAGCTTCTGCAGAATCATAGAGGAGACTTCTTGCGGTGTGTAGTCGTCTCCGTCAAGTTCTACTTCGTAGTCCTCTCCCATGTGTCTCTTGATGGACTTGACTGTATCCTCCTCGTTGGTCAACAGCTGGTTTTTCGCAGGTTTTCCAACGAGTCTTTCCCCATCGTCGAATCCTACTACTGAAGGTGTTACTCTTTCACCTTCCTTGTTTTCTATTACTTTTGGTTCTCCGTCTTCTATGTGCGCCATTGCGCTTCTTGTTGTTCCTAGGTCGATACCTATAATGTTGCTCATGTTTGAATTCACCTATGCTATATTTTTGTTTACGTGAATAAAAATTTTTAAACTGCCCTGTTTGAATTGATTTAACTTGAAGAATAAGAGTTCTCGTGATGACCAGTTACTAGTCTTGGTCTTGACTATTCTCATCTACAACCACTACTTCGGCAGGCCTCAATACCTTATCATTGTACATGTATCCCTTTCTCTTCTCCTCGAGAATGGTTTTTGGCTCGTGTTCTTCATGTGCTCTGGTTTCAACTGCTTTGTGAATCTCTGGATCGAACTCATCACCTGTCTCGATGACTTCTAGGCCCTCAGCGTTCAATGTCTGATATAACTGGTCTTTCACCATATCAACTCCTTGGACTACGGCGGTTTCTTCGTCTGCAGCTTCTAATGCTCTCTCAAGATTATCTATGACTTCTATTAGGTCCTCAGCTAGTTCTTCTTTTGCAAGGTTTTGCCATCTCTCCTTTCTCTCGTCCTGTTTTTTCTTGTAGTTTTCTAGGTCGGCCTTGTTTTTCTTAGCAAGCTGTTCAAACTCCTGTCTCTTATCTCTCTCCTTCCCAAGCTCTGTTTCCATGGTTTCAAGCGCTTCAATAAGTTTCTCTCTAGAGAGATTATCGTAACCCATAAACTATTGGAGAGGCTTAACCTTCAAAAATTTCCCTTGCTTCAACTACTGGGGTCTGCTTGAGCTTGGTTTAAAAATTAGAGATGCGGTTTGATTTGATATGGATATTACTGTTTCACTTCCGTTCCTGCAGTTCAGTTCTTCTGGTAGTTCCGCGAGCTTATTTGCTTTTATATTGTTTTCTTTGAGCTGGATTGCGGTTATATTCAGTTTTGCAGGGGCTACGGCGGTTCTAGGGAGGATTTCCGGAGCCTTCAAGTAAGTTCTTTTATACCTCCTTTATTTTATGTTCATTTTATGTCTGGAGATAAGCATCCATTTGTAGATGAGACTGCAAGGAAAACTTCTACTATAGTAACTAAGCATAGTATTGCGATTCCTGAGGATGAGCAAAAGTTTAAGAAAAGTGAGAGAGCTTGGAACTGGGAGAAGATTGTTGATCTATTCTTTCCTGAGGAGCAGTCTCCTAAGAGGAACAAGTATGCAAAGATTTTTCTTAGAGAGCTTAAGGGTGAAGGAAGTATAGATTCCGAGAAGCTAAACGCTTTTGATGAGTGGGGTCATGAGAAAGGAAAATCAAATCTGAAGAACAAGATTCTCCCTAAGTTGCGGCGCCTTGGTGTTATAAAGTATGAATATTTGGAGTACCGGGATTCAAGAGAGGGTTCTAAGGGTCGCCGCAAGCTCGTAAAACCAGCTAAGTCCTTTACATCGGTGCTTGATTCTATGGCAAATGGCTGGGCTGCCTTTGAATCCGCATCCTATGGTAACCAGGATTAGGCTAGAGTGCTGTGGCGGTTACGACTTCTGCTTCAGGGCTTAGCTGCGTTGTTCTTCTTAGTGCGTCCTCTGCCTGAGCTAAAAGCTCTGCTTCAAAGTCTTTCACGTTTGCGTTCATTTTTTGATTGCACCTCTTTGTTCTGTGTTCTCGTAGGTTGAATAGAGATCTCTAGATATGGCCCGTGGATGATATACCACCTTGCCAGCAGTATACCATCCAAAGGTCTTCATCGCCGTGTTCCATAGAGGCAGAATGAAGAACCTGTTGAGTTGGTTTAAATTTTCGCGGTCGGTGCATGACCCATGTGGTTTGGGCCAAGACTTCATCCCGCTTTAAGCTGGTTGATAGATAATGGAGAAGATCTTGGCCTTGTTATTAGTATGGTTAGATCTCACCAGATCCTCTGACATGTTTCCAGTGAGCATCGTGTTAAACAAGACCATGCTTTCAACCTCTAATTGATAATATTCGTTTTTAAGTGTTTGCTTTGAACCATTTTGGTTTAGGAGAGACTTCCTCGATGAGCATGTTCCTGGCGGTTTCCAGAAGGGTCTGAAGGTTTTCGGCATCATACTGGTTATACCTAACAAGCTTGTCTAAAGCCTCCTCTGTTTCCGTGTTGCTTGTATCTCTTCCAGAGTTTGATGGCCTCTCGACCATCTATATCCTCAAGTTCTCTTTCTACACCTAGATCTTTCTCGATTTTCTTCAGGCCACCTGAGTATCCAAGCCTCTGGAAAAGGTACATCAGGTCGATATGAGGGTTCTCAATATTAATTCCAAAACTCTTCTCAAGAAATGGTTTATCAAATCTTTTTCCATTGAAGCTGACAAGTAGTGAGGATTCAAAGAACTCCTGCTCCAGCTTCTCCTGTTTGAGGTCCTGTCCTCTTATCAATGTTCTAGATTCTCCGTTTCTATAGAAGCTTACGGTCGTGGTTTTGTTCCTCTCAGGTTTGAGCCCGGTGGTTTCGATGTCGAAGAAGCATACGTTTTCTTCGAAGTTTCTGTAGCTTCGCCACAGACTTTTGTTTGGAAGTTTATCTTTGAAGAATGCCTCGTTTCCAACATGCAGGTTCTTCTTCGCCTTTTCTCTGTGTTTGTCTATTTTGTCTGAGTATTTGGTGGAATCTTCCAAGTTGTCCCAGTGCCGGATACCGTTTCTCCATAGTTTCTTTTCGGTTTTTTCACCGATTCCTGGGAAGAGTATGAACGAATTTTCTAGTTTCACTATGTTAGAGAAGGAGAAGTGAGAAATAAAAAAGAAGTAGTTAACTGGTTTCCACGCCTTATTTATGCGGAAGCCTTTACGTCGTCTTCCTGTACAGTCTTGCGGCCTGCGTGCTCTGCCATCTGCTTTGAGTCACGCGCACGCTCGGAAGCATGATCTTCTAGTTCGTCTCTCAGTTCCTCTACTGCGTCTTCTGAGACTCTTTCTGCTCCGGCCTGCTTGATGATCCGCTTAACTGGTGCAAGTGGTAGTTCTGCCATTGAATTTGTCACCTCCTTGATTATTCCTCTAGTTAAGAATGCTTTATTGCTTGTATAAAAACGTTTGCTATTCACTGTGGTGCGGCAGACCAACTAACATTTACTATCCCTAGTTTGCGGAAGTTATTGACCTTTTTTGTATTCTGTCTTAGCTTGTTTAGGTTTAGAGCGATTTAAGCTCAATATCTGCGTCTCCATCAGTTTCTACAACCGCATAAAACCCTTGCATAACAGGGCCGGGATTGACAACCTTTGTACCCTCTAAGCTGTCAGTACCTCTTGATTCGTGTATATGTCCGGTGACAGCTAGGTCAAACTCTGACTCTGTCAGTAGATCTCGTACAGCTTCACTTCCAACGTGTTGTCCATCTGCAATATCTACCTCTGTATCTTCTGGTGGTTGATGTATCAAGGCAATCTTATTGTCTGATCTCATTCTGTTCTGAAGTGTTTCTAGGGCGTTTTTTATGTCGCTTCCTTCGGGCTCAAAAGGTGTTCCAAAGGGCGTAATCCCTCCTCCGTAGCCGACTAGTTCATATTCTTTGAGAGATGAGATTTCTCTGTGCAGATTTATTCTGTGCTGACGCAGCGTCTCTACACATTCTCTCTCAGGGTCCATGTTTCCAGGTACCGCCTTTACAAACTTTTCTTCCCTGTCCATCTCCTCTACAACGTTCTTAAGATTTTCATTGTATTCGTCGTACTTTTCTGCGTCGCTGAGGTCGCCAGCGCATAAAATGGCTTTGTAAGTTTCCTTTTCTAGGATTTCTGACAGCTTTTCATGATCTCCATGTATGTCTGTGACCAGTAGAATTCTCATACAAATGTATGTTTTCTGCAGGGTTTAATTTTTCACGGCCACGCTTTACTTAATTTCAGGACACTATAACTGTGTTGTGAAGCTCAAGGCATCTGTTATTGATATAGATTACAGGATCTATGATTCCGGTGAAGGTGAAGAAGTCGAGCTGCGGATGTTTGCAAAGTCCCATGATGGCAAGAATATCCTGGCTGTTGAGAGAGGTTTTAATCCTTATTTTTACGCTTTAGTGGACGAAGGCTTCACCGCTGAGGATGTCAAGGACAGAATTGTCTCAAAGGAATTTCAGGATGACAATGGCAATTCTTTGAGTCCCGTGAATGTGGAGATTGTTGAAAGAAAAAGGGAACTGAGTCTGTAGAAGCTGTGAAGGTTTACACTGCTGTTCCTGCATCCGTTCCTAAGCTGAAGCATGAAGTCTACGATCTTGAAGAGGTTTCAGGCTGCAGAGAGTTTGATATACCGTTTTATAAGCGCTACCTGATCGATAAGCAGATTCTGCCCACACAGACAGTTGTATTAAAGGGTGAAGAACTTGAGTCAGAGAACTTTGATGTAAAAATAGATGTCGAGGATACAAACACAGACGTAGAGCTGGCTGAGCCGGATCTTACTTCTGTTTCATTTGATCTGGAGGTTATAGATGATACAGTGATCATGGCGTCTTTCTATGGGAAGAATGTCAAAAAAGTGGTCTCCACCAAGGATATAGATAGGGAGTTTGTAGAGTCTGTAGGTTCAGAGAAAGCTCTTTTGCAGAGGCTTATTGAACTTGTTCAGGAGCTTGACGTAGATGTTCTTACAGGGTATAATACTGATGAGTTTGATTTTCAGGTGCTTAGGGAAAGGGTTGAGGAGCACAGTATGGAGCTTTCGCTTGGGCGTGATGGAGAGAGGATGAAGTTCAATCGGCGTGGAAGGTTTTCCGGTGCTCGTCTGAAAGGGCGGATGCATCTTGACCTGTATCCTTTTGTTGAACACGTGGTATCGCCTGGTCTTGAGTCGGAGAGACTGGATCTGGACTCTGTATCTGAGGAGATGCTTGGCGAGAACAAGGATGATGTATCCTTTGAGGAGATGAAGAAGTGGTGGCGAAATGAGGAGAATCTTGAAGAGCTTGCGTCATATGCGTTGAAGGATTCTGAGCTGGCGTTTAAGCTTTCAAATGAGATGGTGCCACAGATGCTTGAGCTTTCTAAGATTACAGGTCTAATACCTTTTGACGCCTGTAGACTGACTTATGGCCAGCTAACGGAAAACTTTCTGTTAAAGGAGGCAGCCAAGAAGAATATGTTGTCACCTAACAGGCCGACTAGAAACACGCAGAGAAGAAGGCAGAATCAGGGTGCGTATGAAGGCGGTTTTGTCTATACACCTGAATCAGGCCTATACGACGATATATCTGTATTTGACTTCAGATCTCTATACCCTACTGTGATGGTTGCACATAACATATCTCCGGAAACGCTGAACCTAGAAGACTGCAGTGAAACTTTCCAGCCTGAAGGCTTTGACTTCGGCTTCTGTCAGGATAATCAAGGATTTTTTCCGGAGCTGATTCAGGGACTGGTTGAATCAAGATATGAGATTAAGGGTGAGATGAAGAAGCTTGACGAGGATAGTATAGAATATGAAAGGATTTATAGCCGCCAGCAAGCTCAGAAGGTCTTAGCCAATAGTTTTTACGGCTATCTTGGATATAATGGTGCTAGATGGTACTCTAAGGAGTGTGCTCAGGCAACGACGTTTATGGGTAGGAAGTATATTGAGGACACTATTGAAACTGCGCGTGAGATGGGTTTTGAGATTGTGTACGGTGATAGTTTGAATTATTCAAGGCAGGTGGTGGTGAAGAATCCAAATAATGAGATTCAGTTTATGGAAGTAGGGAAATTTGTCGAGGATATTGACGTCCCTGAAAATTATGAGACTCTTGCATGGGATGAAGAAAAAGATAGATCGGTTTTCAAGCCTGTGAAGAGAGCAATAATGCATAAATATAATGGAAATCTTCTCAGGTTTGATACTAGTAGAGGAAGAACGGAAGTTACTCCTCAACACTCAGTATATCGATATGAAGACGGCGAAATCAAGTTAGCCGATGCCGAGGATCTTGAAGAGGGAGATAGACTCGTGTCGTTATCAGAACTTCCTGAAACAGAGAAGAAATATTCTGAAGGAGACACGATCGACCTTGCGGATCTTGAATATGAAAACTCGGATTTGATGGCTTACAGAGATAAAAAGAAGTTTCCTGCAGAGAAAGGTGAATGCCCCTACTGCGGAGAAGTATACTACCTCTCATCTCATGTCCACAGAGATCATCAGGACAGGAGAATCGCGCTCGGTGAAGCAAGTCAGGACTACTCCTATATCGGTTGTAAAAATGCCAAGGCCGGGAAGATACCTCGTTTCTGGAAGTTGACCTCTGAGTTGGCCTGGATTCTGGGTTTCTACTGTGGTGATGGTTCTGCGTCCCTAGGCGACAAACAGATGGTGTCTTTCGGAGGTCAGAACAAGGAAAATATTCGTAGAGTTAAACGGTTCTTTGATCAAATTTTGGATGAGGAACTGTCTATAATTGAGGATGTTGATTCTCGTACAGGAGGAAAGATGTATTATTACAGGATTCAAAGAATACCAGTTGTATGCCTTTTTGTAAATGGTTTGGGGGCTGGTTCAGGTTCTGATGGCAAGAAAGTCCCTAGCATGATAATTAATGGTGATAAAGGGCTGAGAAAGGCCTTCGTAGAAGGTTATTTTGATGCGGACGGCTCTAGAGACAAAGATTATGATGATAGATACGATTCAGAAAATATGCGGTTCTCAACTAAGAGCTCGTATCTTGCGAATCAAGTCCAGTATATATTGAAGCAACTTAACCTTGGTGAAAATAGATACGTAGAGATATCAGCGATGTCTCTTTCAAGTATCGTCAAGATAAACCTGAGATCA
>GL982574.1:43540-103727 GCA_000220375.1 Candidatus Nanosalina sp. J07AB43
AACTTTCTGTTGAAGGAGGCAGCCAAGAAGAATATGTTGTCGCCTAACAGACCGACTAGAAACACGCAGAGAAGAAGGCAGAACCAGGGTGCGTATGAAGGAGGTTTTGTCTATACACCTGAATCGGGCCTATATGACGATATATCTGTATTTGACTTCAGATCTCTATACCCTACTGTGATGGTTGCACATAACATATCTCCGGAAACGCTGAACCTAGAAAACTGCAGTGAAACTTTCCAGCCTGAAGGCTTTGATTTCAGCTTCTGTCAGGACAATCAAGGATTTTTTCCGGAGCTTATTCAGGGACTGGTTGAATCAAGATATGAGATCAAGGGTGAGATGAAGAAGCTTGACAAGGATAGTATAGAATACGAAAGGATTTATAGCCGCCAGCAAGCTCAGAAGGTCTTGGCTAATAGTTTTTACGGCTATCTTGGATATAATGGTGCTAGATGGTATTCTAAGGAGTGTGCTCAGGCAACGACGTTTATGGGTAGGAAGTATATTGAGGATACTATTGAGACTGCGCGTGAGATGGGCTTTGAGATTGTGTACGGCGACACTGACTCGGTTTTTCTGTCAGGAGATGATATAGAGGAGAGAAAGAATGAGTTTTTGGAAAAGGTTAACTCTGATCTTCCTGAGTTTATGGAGCTTGAGTTTGAGGGATTCTTCAAAACAGGTTTCTTCACTTCGAAGGATTCTGGTGAAGGTGCGAAGAAGAAGTATGCTTTAATGGATGAAGAGGAAGATATGAAGATCACAGGTTTTGAACAGGTTAGAAGGGATTGGAGTTCTGTGGCAAAGGATACTCAGAGAAAGGTTCTACAGAAGGTTCTTAATAAGAAGGTTGACCAGGCAGCTGAAATAGTTAAGAACACTATAAACAGTTTGAAGAATCAGGAGGTGGATGTTGAGAAGCTTAGAATATTTACAACCCTCACTAAACCCCCTGAGGATTATGAGTCTACTGCTCCACATGTTGAGGCTGCAAAAAAGGCTATTGAGAGAGGAGAGGATATTGAGCCCGAAACCACGATAGGTTACGTAATTACGAGAGGCAGCGGAAATATCTCAGCCAGAGCGGAAACTGCGGAGTTTGCGGATAGTTATGATCCAGACTACTATATTGACAATCAGGTGATACCTGCTGCGGTACGTGTACTTAAGGTATTTGGATATACTGAGGCCCAGTTGAAGGGTAAGGGCAAGCAGAGTGGATTAGACAGGTTCGGATGACACATCTTTAATTCCGTCATGTATAATATTTTGTTGTGGCCTCTGCTCTTGTGACAAATGCGGCTGTAGGACTTTTTTCGATAGTTTTTCTTGTTGCAGCTGCTGAGATTGTGGTTAAGAAGATGGAGGGTGTTGCAAAGCACTATGGAATCTCAGAAGTAGTGATTGCCGTCACAATAATATCTATTGGCACCTCGCTGCCTGAGATAACTCTGCACTTGGTTGGATCAATTAAGATACTGATGAGCTCAGGAGTGTTCTTTGAGTCGCTTGGCTCCAGCCTTCCTATGTTCTTTGTTGAGCCTTTTTCTCAGGTCGCTTCCAGCCTTGTGGAACAAGGTGTCATATCTGAGCAAGCCTCGTCAGGGGCTTTGGACGTGTATAGGCAGCAGTCCGGTACTGTTGTAGGTGCCAGCATCGGAAGCGATGTTGTGCAGGAGACTCTTGTCATAGGTCTTGTGATTATTTCATCTGCTCTCTTGGCAGGAAAACATAGTTTCAAGTTTTCAAGAAAGTTTCTGATTAGGAACTACGCCCCTATGGTTGGTACTTCTTTCATTACATTATTTTTGGCCTTGAACTGGGAGGGATTGATAGAATTCTTTTTGGGAGGTCCTCTACGGGTTTCAGGCATTCTGACTCGTCTAGACGGGTTTATCTTGGTTGGTTCGTTTGTGGCATATATGTATTATATTTATACTACCAGAGGTGAGAAGCTTGCAGAGCAGGGTGATGTGTCAGCGTCTGAGAGGCCGGTGGTTGATCTCTTGATTGGTTTGGGTGCTATGGGTGTTGTTATCGTGTCTGCTGATTTTTTCCTAAGTGTCGTAGAGGTTTTTGTCAGGGAGACAGGGCTTTCAGGATCTATGATCGGTGTTGCAACTGTTGGGGTTGTTTCGGCGTTTCCTGAGATGATTACAGCGATCTCAGGGCTTAGACATGGAAGTGAGGGAGTAAGTCTTGGAACCCTTGTTGGCAGCAATATTACAAATCCGTTGCTTGCTATCGGGTCAGGTGCGGCCCTATCGACCTATACTGTTCCCCGACCTCTAGTTCTCTGGGATCTGCCTATGGAGATTTTCCTAGCTGGTCTTCCGGTAGCCTATATGTACGTGAGGAGTGACATAGGCGACCTTGTATCAAAACCTTTCTACAGGCTAGGGCTTAATTCGACAGCCCAGAAGCTTGAGTCTGCGGAGAACAGAAAATTATCTATAGCGGGAGCGGTTGCACTTATATTGCTGTACTTCTTCTACATCTACGTAAGGTTTAACTATTTCCAGTATGACTTTGTAGGTGGCGCATGATGGACTTAGAAAAGCTTTTGAACATTTTAGGACCTTCTTCGCTTGCTTTTCTGTGTATAGTTGTGATCGGGCTTGTATCTCTGAGCTCTGAAGCTGCTGAACAGCTCTATCTATACGAGCTTATAGGGGTATCTCTTTCTCTGTGTGTAACGGTTTATGGTATATCAGGTATGATAAGATCGACTTAGAGCTACTTGAAGATCTCTCCGGTTCTCATAGACCATAAAACCAGGTCTAATGCCTTGATGTCTATCCCTATATCTTCAGAGAATTCCTTGAGTTTCTGCTCTTGGTTGACATACCGTCTGTATGTATCTGGTGGGTTAGGGTTTTTGGTGAGCCCGAGTTCATACATTTGTGATGAGATGTGGCTTGATATTATTGCGAAGCCGTTTCCGTATCCTATGTTTCTTAGGAAGTGAGAGGAGCCCTTCCATGATATACCTTTGATGTTTTCTGCAAACCATCTTCGGGTTTTTTCTAGATCCTCTTCATCTATCCTTGAGTTAATCTTCAGGGAATGTTTTGAGTCTGTTAGAGTGGGTTGTGAAAGCATTGACTTGTTTTCCTTGATATATTCTGCCTTTGATTCAGGATATGAGACCTCACATCTCTCTAATAGATTGGTAACTTGCGAAGTCTGTCTTTTGATCTATTTTTTGCTCCTTCAATTTCTTAGAGGCCTCCCAGGCCTTCTGAGCCTCCGTCTGCGATGTAAGAATTACAAATACAAGCTCGTTAAACTTTCTTTTATTGGGGCTTTCTCTTAACTCCCTAAATTCTTCTAACCTATTCTCTATTTCCTTTCTATTCTCCTTGAAATGCTGCTTTATATCCTCTTTATTCCCTACCATTATGTTCACGCCTGTATTCTGCTCGCCTGTTATACTATTGGAAGCCGAGATACTAAACGTAGGTTCACTACATACCTTGTTTTGTGACTTTCAGGTGAAGCTGGTAAGCATAAGTAGCGCCAATTTTTAATTATTTACATGAGTTTTGACGAAATCTTTGATGCCGACAAGATTGCTGTAATAGGGCGTAGCAGCGATGAGATGAGCAGATCGGGCGAGCTGCTTGACAATATTAATACAAGGTTTGAAGGCGAGGTCTACGCCACCACTTACAGAAACGACACAGCTAAGAGTGGCGAAGATACTGAAATCGCTCATAGTATTGAAGAGGATACCGACCTGGCAGTTATTGTATCGCTCGCGTCCGAAACACCTGAGATTGTGGAGAAGTGTGGAGACCAAAATGTGGATACTGTGCTGGTTACCTCTGAAGGTTTCTCCGATGTCGGCAATGATGGACTTGAATCTGAGCTAAGGTATGCCGCCAATCAGAATAATATTCAGCTGGTTGGACCAAACTCTTCAGGAATTATCAGTCCTAATGAGAATATGAATGCAAGTTTCTTCCCTCAGATGCCTCAATCAGGAGAGACATCGTTATTAACACAGGATCCTGGGTTAACCAGGCAGATACTTCAGTCTCTAGATAGGTACGACTTGGGCGTCCATTACTTTGCTTCTGTCGGAAATAAGGCATTCCTAGACGAGACGGATTTACTGAAAGACTGGAGACATGACACCAGTCAAGTTATTTTAGGTCAGATCAGTGGCGTTTCGGACGGCAGAAAATTTATGGAAGAGGCCAGAAAGACTTCTCTGGAGAAACCTGTGGTCCTGATGAGACAACCTGGTGTCGGAAAGCACAGGTCTCTTGAACATCAGGAACAGGTGTATTCTGCTGCTTTTCATCAGACAGGTGTAGTTCAAGCCGAATCCGTTCAGGAGCTACTGAGGGCTGGTGAGGCATTCTCCAATCTTCCTATACCCTCAGATGGAGGAACAGCTGTAATTTCAAATTCGGAAGGTTTGACCTCAACTATTCTGCAAGAGATGGACTCGGCAGGGCTTTCGCTTCCTGAGCTTGAATCCAGTACAATGGATAACTTAGAAAACCTGCAGAGTGCTTCAGTAATTGAGCGAGCTGCGGTCACGTGCACGAAACATATAGATTCCACAGAGTTGGATGAGGTATTTAGACGAATGATTGAGGACGATAACGTTGGATCTGTTATTGTCGCTATGACCCCTCTATCTGCAAATGAGAAATCAAGGATGTCCCAGGTTCTTGAACGAATATCGCAAAAGCATCATAAACCCGTCGCCGTAAGCATTCCAAGTAACGATTCTGTGGGCGTCTCCTCAAATATTGATTACCTTGAGACACCCGGAGAGTGTGTCGAAGTTCTTGAAAGCATGTACTCGTATAGAAATTTTCTGGAAAGAGGTGAGACCTTTAAAGAGCATGAATATGACGAGAAAATGGAATTAGAGGACTTTAACGCCTTAGAAGATTTCGAGAATCTCATAGACCTGCTCGAGTCATATGGACTAGAGGTGCCGTTAACTAAGGTTGCCAGATCTCCTCAAGGAGCTGTTGATGCTGCGTCTGAAATAGGCTTCCCTGTCGTGCTTAAAATTGACTCTCCAGACATAAGGCGTCCCTCGGATGTTGACGCAGTCAGGAAAGGCATAGAGAGCCGTAAAGAGGTTAAACAGGCGTTTAAAGAGATAATAGATTCTGTCTACGCTGAGACACCTGAATCAGAGGTTAAGGGTGTGAAGGTTCAGGAGACTGTATCAGGTACTGAGGTTTCTGCCAGTATTCAGACCAGCCCGAACTTCGGACCATACATACGATTGCAGCCCGAGTCTCATCGCTCACAGAATGATTCTGTAGCCATACCTCCTGTGAGCCGTGAGATAGCTGGTGAGATGGCTGAAGGAACTTATGAAGGTCTAGACGATCCAGCGGATCTTACAGATATGCTGATGAGTCTTGGGAAAATAGCTTTAGAATATCACGATACGCTTGAGTTGCTCTCCCTAGATCTGTTAATCGATGGTTCAGATCAGGTTCAAGTTGTGGATAGCTTCTTGGTGACCGAGGATTAGAACCATACATACTGTTTTAGCCTTTGCTGTCAATTTAACATCATGGCTAATGATGAAGAAGCTTTGGAACTGCATGCAGAAAATCCCGGGAAAATCTCTGTTGAGCCAAGCGTAGATATAGAGGACTCAGATGATTTGGAGCTTGTCTATACTCCTGGTGTTGCTGAGCCTTGTAGGGAAATCTCTGAGGACAAAAGCAGAGCATATGATTACACGTCTAAAGGTAACATGGTTGCAGTGGTATCTGATGGCTCTGCAGTCCTTGGTCTAGGTGATATAGGGCCTGAAGCCGCTATGCCTGTGATGGAGGGTAAGTCCAATCTCATGAAGAAGTTTGGAGATGTTGACGGGTTTCCGATCTGCCTTGAGTCGGAGACTGCAGGTGATATAGTTGAACATGTGGAGAGCTTGGAACCTACTTTTGGGGCGATAAACTTGGAGGATATTAAGGCGCCACGGTGTTTTAGGGTTGAGAGAACTCTAAAGAACTCGATGGACATCCCGGTTTTTCACGACGATCAGCATGGTACAGCCATAGTTGTTTCTGCTGCACTGCAGAACGCTCTGGATGTCGCTGGCAAACAGCTTCAAGATGTAAGGATTGCTATCTCAGGTGCTGGAGCATCAGGTATAGCCGTAGCGGAGTTCTTACTTGAGCTTGGTGCTGAAAATATAGTACCTGTCGACTCTTCTGGAATACTAAGGGTTGATGACTCAAACAGGTTTAAAGCAGACCTTGCGGAGAAGACTCTCGCCTCATATGAATCTGGAGGTCTCGAGGATGCTATTGATGATGCTGATGTATTTATAGGTCTTTCGGCTCCGGGTATTGTATCTGAGGAGATGGTGGAGTCTATGTCTGATAACCCGATTGTTTTTGCTCTTGCAAATCCTGAACCAGAGATACTGCCAGACAAAGCCAAGGACGCGGGAGCTTATATCACAGCCACAGGCAGATCCGACTTTGATAATCAGGTAAACAACTCTCTGGCGTTTCCAGGCATATTTAGAGGCGCGCTGGACGCTGGTGTATCTGAGATAAGTGAGGAAATGAAGGCTGCTGCCTCAGACGCTATCAGGGACTTTGTTGAGCCCAAAAGGGATAGAATAGTTCCTGAGACCTTGGATCAGAGCCTTGCCCTCGAAATCGCTGACAGCGTACAAGAAGCTGCTGAACAGCCAGAGACCTAAAGTCGACTTCAGTAACCGGCATAGAGCTTTTTGTGTCTTTACATGTAGAATGTAGACATGAATGAGGAAAAACAGTCACACTATATTGAAGCAGGTAGGGCTATACAGAAGGCCAGGAAAAAGGCTAGAGAAGTTACACGGCCAGGAGTAAAAATTAATACAATAGCGGAGAAGGTTGAGGAGGTTGTAAGAGACCAAGGCTTGGATCCTGCTTTCCCTGTGAATATATCAATTGATGATGTCGCAGCACATTACACACCTACTAGAGATGATGACAGGGAGATTGAGCCTTCCGACGTTGTAAAAGTTGATATAGGAGCTCACTCCAAGGGTTTTATAGCCGATACAGCTATTACTATTAATCCTGATGATAGTAGAGAGGAGATGATTGGGGCAGCTGAAGATGTTCTTTCGACAGCACTTGATTACGTGGAGCCAGGTGTCACAGTGGGAGAGCTTGGTGATGTTATCGATCAAGAAATTCCTGATCAGTATGAGGTTGTAAGAAATCTTACAGGTCATTCGGTAGGAAAATTTACACAACACGCCGGTCTGTCTATTCCTAACTATAGCAACGGCTCTGACTATGAGTTTGAGGTAGGTGACTCCTTTGCCATTGAGCCTTTCTTGACTGATGGTTCTGGAAAGGTAAAAAACGGTGCTGACGGTAACATCTACAAGCTAGAAAGAGATACAAGTGTTAGAGGGAAGGCGGAGAGAAAGCTTATGTCTCGTATAAGAGATTTTAATGGATTGCCGTTCACCACAAGATGGTTTGATGACTATGGGGCAAGAGAGAGAATGGCCATGAAAAAACTTGTACAAGGCGATATTGTACATTCCTATCCAGTTCTAAATGAGATCAAAGGTGGGACAGTGGTCCAGGCAGAGCACACTGTAATCCTGACTGAGGATGGAAAGAAGGTAACCACTCGAGAATAAATTAAGAAGAAAGATGTAGACTAAACAGGTTCTAGCTCAGTTCCTCTTCTATAACTGACTCGAACTGCGGGTAAGGCTGCGCACCTACAACCTTTTTCCCATTTACAACCGCGGTAGGTGTTCCGATATTGCTGGTTATTCCCAAGATTCCTTGTTTATCTTCGTTGACTTCCTGCATAGGGTTGTCATTGTCTATACAGCTTTGTACTGCTGACTCGGATACTCCTTCTTCGGATGCAAACTGTTTGATTCTAGATTGAATATTTTCAGTTGTAAACTCGTCCTCTCCTCTTGTCAGTGTTTTCGCCTGCTCGAATACTTTCTTGTTGACGTTCCAGAATGCTTCGTTTCCTCCTTCTCTGTAGACGCATTCTGTGGCGGCTGCTGCTGGTTCAGCCCAGTCGTGACCTAGGCTTGGTGCTGGAAAGTCCTTCCATACTACCTTGACGTCGCCTGAATCAACATAGTTTGACTTGATCTTTGGGAAGGTCTGTGTCTCAAAGCGCTTACAGAAAGGACACTGGTAGTCTTCATAAATTACCATTGTCACTGATGCGTTTTCCTGACCGAGGACAGGCTCACCTTCCATGTCAATCTTGCTCATGTCAACCGTATCTGTTTCTTGGCTTCCTGTTTCTTCTGCCTTGAGATGGGTTCGGAGCGTCGTTTCCTGGCTGAGCAATCATTAAGCCGCCGTTTCCTGTAAGCACTCCTCCGGCAAACCCTACTGCCACGCCAAGAACGAAAACACCTGCTACAAGAGACTTTACAGATAACTGCACTGTGCCTGACTGACCAGAATCTTCGTCTTGTTTGGTCATGGACTCGTTTTGTTCGCTTGCTGATTCCTTCTGTTCTTGATCTTCTTGCTGTTCCACTGCTTCCTGGTCTGAAGTGTCTTCCTCTTCTTTGTTTTCTTGTTTGTCAGGTTCGTCTTGTGTCATAATGCTAAGTTGTTTTGCTTGACTAATAAATAGAGAGGTATGCCTGTGGTGATCAGGCGTAGTAGTCAGGTGTGTCTTCGGTCTGCTCTATGTCCTCCATTTTCTGCATCATATTCTCATACCTCTGTAGGTTGTCTTCGGTTGCTGTAGGTCTTACGTCTTCTAGAGCTGCTTCAAAGTCACTTGAGGTAACTTCGTGCGCATCCCTGTCGTTTCTCAATGCGTTCATCCCTGCCTCTCTGCACACTGACTCTATGTCCGATCCTACGTAGCTTTCTGTTTCCTCTGCAAGCTTGTCTAGGTCCACGTCTTCTGCTAGAGGCATGTCTCTTGTGTGTACTTCTAGGATCTTCTTTCTTCCCTCTGTATCAGGTACTTCTACCTCGACGTTTCTGTCTACTCTTCCAGGACGCATGATCGCAGGGTCAATCATATCCGGACGGTTTGTTGCTGCTATGACTGTAACTCCTTCAAGCGACTCAATTCCGTCGAGCTCTGTCAGTAGCTGGTTTACAACCCTGTCTCCTACTCCTGAATCAGAGCTTCTGGAGCCTCTGCGTGGTGCGATGGAGTCAATTTCATCGATAAACAGTACGCAAGGTGCTACCTGTCTTGCTTTCTTGAATACCTCTCTGACTGCGCTTTCCGATTCTCCTACGTATTTTGATAGGAGTTCTGGTCCATTTACTGATATGAAGTTGGAGTTGGATTCGTTTGCTACTGCTTTCGCAAGCAGGGTTTTTCCTGTCCCCGGTAGTCCGTAGAGCAGAATTCCCTTTGGTACCTCTATACCCATGTTCTCAAACTCATCCGGGTATTCCTGCGGCCATTCCACCATTTCCTGTAGATGGTCTTTTGTTTCTTCAAGTCCTCCGATGTCGTTCCATGTGACTTGGGGGACTTCAACCATGACTTCACGCATCTGTGAAGGTTCGACGGTACGCATACCTTCTACCATGGCGTCTCTGTCCACTATCAGGTCTTCCAGGACGTCGCTTGGTATCTCCTCATCTAGATCTATCTCTGGCAAGATGTCCCGCAGCACATACATAGCTGCTTCCTTACACATGGCCTCTAGGTCCGCTCCGACGTATCCGTGTGTTTTGTCGGCTAGCTCGTTGAGGTCGACGTCTTCAGCTAGGGGCATGTTTCTTGTGTGGATCTGTAGAACTTCTTTTCTACCATCTCTGTTTGGTACTCCGATTTCAATTTCCCTGTCAAATCTTCCTCCACGTCTGAGTGCTGGGTCTATGGAGTCTGCCCGGTTTGTGGCAGCTATCACTATCACGTTTTCTCTTGCTTCTAGACCGTCCATTTCGCTGAGCAGCTGAGCTACTACGCGTCTTTCAACTTCTCCCCCTGATTCGTCTCTCTTTGGTGCGATTGCGTCTATCTCATCGACAAAGATAATTGCAGGTGCTTCTTCACGTGCCTCCTCAAATTTTTCACGTAATTGTTTCTCTGATTCTCCGTAGTACTTGGACATTATCTCTGGTCCGTCTATTGAGAGGAAAGTAGCGTTTGATTCGTTGGCTACTGCCTTGGCTAAGAGTGTTTTTCCTGTTCCTGGTGGTCCCTGTAGGAGTACTCCTGAGGGTGCATCTATTCCAAGTTGTTGGAATACTTCAGGGTGTTTCAGAGGCAGTTCTATCATCTCTCTGACCTTCTGTACTTCCTCGTCTAGCCCCCCGATGTCTTCGTAGGTTACGTCAGGCACGCTTACACGTTTCTGTCCTCTTTCTTCTACTGCTTGTTGTTTCATTTTGATGTCTGTGTTTTTGGTTATTTTTACTGCGCCTTTTGGCTTGGTTTTTACGACCATGAGCTTGGTTTCTCCGCCAAAGCCCATGGCGAACTTGTCTGCGTCGAAGTCAAATGGCATGTCGTCGAATACAGAGCTTCTTCTATCCTTGTCTCCCCCGGGTACGACGATATCACCCTGCATTACTGCACGTCCTGCAAGCCCTTTCTTGAATATGTTAGGATTTGAAACCTGCATCATCACTCCTTCTTCTGCTGGTGCGAGCGTGATTTCGTTGGCTTCTTTCAGATCTGCTTTTCTTACTGAGACGTTTTCTCCCAGGCTTGTTCCAGCGTTTTTTCGCATGTATCCATCCATTCTTGCGATCCCTAGGCCTTTGTCGGCAGGGTATGATCTCGCTATTCTGCCTACTGTCTCTCTTTCTCCTTCGAGTATGATTGCTTCTCCTTCTCTTACTCCAAGTTCTTCCATGATTTTGCTGTCTATTCTGACTATTCCTTTGCCGATATCCTGCTGTGCGTTTGGCGGTACTTCACCTACACGCAGTTTCACGTCTTCGTCATCTGCCATTTTGTCTATTCACCTTCTGGTAGCTCTGAGCCTTGTTTTGTAATATTGTCTTTGATGTTTTCATCTTCGATTATTACTGTGAATATGTGTCTTGTTATTTTTCCGCTCCACTTCTCAAAGTATGTCTCTACTTTGTTTACTTGGTCTTTTGATGTTATGAAGACTGAGTCCCCTATCCGGAAGTGTGGTATTTCATCCATCAATCCATCTTTCTCGTATTGATATTCTTTGCCGTTTTTCTTTACAGTTTGCTTGTACCCGAATAGCCCGCGGTAGAACTTGTTTCTTTCGTATACTGAGTCAAAGTTCTTCCGTTCGGTGTTGTAGGTTACAAGTGCTGCTTCTTCCGGCATGGCTTACATAGAATTGTGTAGATAACACTTAAATTGATTTTTGTTTACGTGAATAAAAAACATAGCTTACATCTATAATCCGGCTTATCTAGCCCTCAAGTCGCTGTTCTCCCAAGAATAAGAAAGCCCTAGCCTCCAGCTCGGACCTCAACCGGCATAGCTTCAGTGATATCACCTTCCGTATTGTCTCCGGATGCCAGTAGCTCAAAATTATACGTTCCCGCTTCTGCATCCTCTGGCGCTGATATACTTATTCTGGCTGTTACAGCCTTTGTTCTCTGATCATACAGGTACTGTGGAGGAAGCGACTCCTGAACCATTCCAGGAGGAGGTGATAGCTCTAACTCGAGATCAACGCTGTCTGAAACGTTTTCAGATAGAGTAGGATCAGCGTAAGATATTTCTTTCACGTTTAGGACTTTTGTAGTTACTTCTGCTGACTCACCTGCTTCAAGCACTACTTTTTGTATGTCTCCGATAGAGGTGTTACCGGATGCTTCATACCCTGGCAGCTCTGTACCTATCTCGTGCACTAGCTCTCCGTCAGTCTGCACGTTAACCATCCCTACACCGAAAATTAACACAAAAGCTAAACCAAATATTACATGCCTAGTCTCCATATTGTTGTATGCAATTTTGATGTTAAAATAATCTCACTAAAGTCCTAGAGCATGGATAAAAGAGTTGAGTGCCTCGTGAATGTGTGGAAGTAAAACGCGTTTCAACGGGCTCTAAACCTCTTGATACCTTATTGGAAGGCGGTATTGAGAGAGGAGTGATATCGAATTTTTATGGGGAGTCCGGTTCAGGTAAGACAAATGCCTGCATACAGATAAGTGCTGAGGTTGCCTCTAGTCACGGAAATGTAGCGTATATTGATACTGAGGCAAGTTTTTCGGCTGAAAGGTTTGCCCAGATTGCATCTGAAGCCGAGCTTGAGAATGTTTTTGTAAAAGATGTAACTGATTTTCAACAACAGAAAGGGGCGATAAATTCCTTACAGGCTATGGAACAGGATCTGGAGCTTGTTGTTGTGGATTCTATGGTTTCGCTTTACCGGCTTAAGGTTGACGGCGGCAATGCCTCAGAAGTTAATAACGAGCTCTCTGAGCAGCTTTCAAAGCTTTCCGAGATAGCGAGGAATCAGGATATTCCTGTAGTGATCACTAATCAGGTGTATACCAGTTTTGATGATGATGAACTGGAGCTTGTTGGAAGTGATGTTCCTAAGTACTGGTCAAAGTGTTTAATTCAGCTTTCAGAGAGTCAGGATTCAAGGGTTGCTGAGATCGCAAAACACAGGTCTCTGGAAGAGGGTCAGAAAGTAGGCTTTGAGATAACGGATAATGGCCTGCAGAGGAATGATTCAGGAGTTTTCTGACCTCACAAAGAATCTTGTACGAATAAATCAATATTATCTAGGATTGAGAGAATAGTCTTTGCCGAAATCTCACTGTGTACAACTATGTGCTTCACTAGCACCATGTTTACATTGCCTGTTCGATATTCGAAACATATGCCCAAGAGCCCTAATCTAAAGAATCGGTCTGCACTTAGGATTTTATAATTATTCTTAATACCGAGCTCTGGTTATGTTAACTGATGTGAACGAGATATTTTGTCCTAACATAATACCTGGTATAAAAGCCCCAATCGATAGACTCAAGAAGATCACGAATAGTTTGGGATGGACTGAGAAGGTATTGTTATTCTCTGCGTTTATTTTTGTTTTTGACTCTGTGATTAAGCCTGCGAATCTAGCTACCAGAGCCTTAACGAATATAATAATCTTTGTGCTTATGCCATTCTGCTTTGCGCGCTTACATGGGCGCTATCTAGGGGTAAAACTGGATTCAAAGACTTTAATCAGCACTACTAAACTTTGCATAATTGTTTTACCATTCTACATTTTTGGAGCATCTATACCAGTGATGAGAGGCTTCTACCCGATTGCAACAGTCTTTTTGGCGCCAGGTTCCTTTATTCCTCATCAAGTGCTGCAGTTCTGTCTAGTTTTGGGAACTGAAGTATTCTATAGAGGCGTTCTATGTATTTGGTTGACTCAACTCGGGAAGAGATGCGTTTTTATATCTCCTTTAGTTTATGCGATAGGTCATATTGGCAAACCATCTCCAGAAGTAGCAGCATCTGCTCCAGCAGACATTATATTTGGCTGGTTTGATTATAATTCGAACTCAATAGTACCCTCTGTAATTGTACACTGGATCGGAATGGTCTTACTAGACTATCTTTCCCTAAGAGCGCCTCTCTTTCCTGAGTTGGGAATGAGAGCTCAGCAGATCATGCTCGGTGCTTCAAGCGTGATTTAGAACAACGTAATTACACTACATCATCTCACCAGTCGTCTTTTGTTGGGCAGTCGGGGTAAATGCACATGTTGTAGTCGTTTCCGGAGTTCCTGCTGACATATATTTTCGGGTTTCCACATTCCTCGCATTTTTCGTCCATGCTGTTGATATCTCCATTGCTTGGCAAAGGGAAGCTGTTCTCGCAGTCAGGGTAGTTTGAGCAGCCTACAAACCTGCTTCCGTTGTTCTTAATTATTTTCAAGGTCCCATCCTCGCATTCTTGGCATTCTCCAAGTCTTCTTTGTCTCTTTCTTTCCTTGTCGATTGTTTTGACCAGTTCTGCTCCGACTTCCTGTTCATCCTTTTTGAACTTATTTAAAGTATCTTTTAGCTCTTCTTGTGCTTCTGAGACTACTTCTTCGGATGTTTTGTCTCCCTGTCTTATGGAGTCCATTTTTTGTTCAAAGCTTCTTGTAAGCTCTTCGCTGAGTACATCTGGAGCGTGTTTTTCCAGAGTATTGACTATTGTCAATCCGAGGTCTGTCACCTTTATTGGTGATTCTTCGATGTAGTTTCTGTCATATAGCCGGTCGATTGTTGATGCACGTGTGGCTTTAGTTCCTAGATTTCTTTTTTCCAGTTCTGAAACTATTCTGGACTGGCTGTAACGTCGTGGAGGCTTTGTTTCCTTGTCTTTAAGGTCGAATTCATTTACCTCAAGTTTTTCACCTTCCTCTACTTCTGGAAGATCTGCTTCTTCCACGTTGACATATGGGTCGTACAGGTTGAACCAGTTTCTTTTCTTTGTTACCTTTGATTTTGCCTCAAAGCCGTATCCTAGTACGTCGAGTGTCATCGTCAGTGACTGCCTTTTTGCTGCTTCTCCGAATACTGCGAAGAATCTCTTTACGATAAGATCGTAGACTTTCTTCTCCATCTTTGAGAGGTTGGATGGATGTTTTCCCGTGGGATGGATTGCAGGGTGTGCATCATCCTCTTTCTTTCCCTGGCGTGTGTAGAGGTTGTCTGACTGTTCTTTTTTCAGCACTTTTTTTGCTAGGTCCTCGTATTTTTCCTGTGATTTGAGCTTGTTTAATAGATTCTTGTATCCCAGTTTGGGCGGTAGTTTCTGTGATTCGGTTCTGGGGTAGGATATCAGTGAGTCCTCGTACAGTGATTGTGCTATGGACTGTGTTTTCTTCGGCGACAGGTTGAACTGTGAAGATGCTTCTTTTTGTAGGCCTGTAAGGTTGAAGGGTATCGGCGGCTTGTGTTTGTAGTTATTGACTTTAATGTTTCTGACCTTGGCCTTTGACTCGCCTTTAACTGTTGAAAATATCTGGTTGGCTTTGTCTTCTTCCCATATTCTTGCTGGTTTCTCTTTCTCGTTATCCTTGAACTTGGCCTCGAACTCCTGATGCTGCAGGGTTATTTCCCAGTAGGGATCTGGTTCAAACTCCATTATCTCCTTTTCCTTGTCAGCTAGGACTTTCAGAGTTGGTCCTTGTACTCGCCCTGTTGACAATGTCTTGTATCTGTCGTTCTCCCGTACGGCTTGCATCAAGGCTCTTGAAACGTTGACGCCGTAGTAGTAGTCAAGTATATGCCTTGCTATTCCTGCAGACGTCATGCCTCTGTCAAAGCTCTCTAGGTTGTCATAGGCATCTCTCAAGTCACTTTGTGTCAGGGTTGAAAACTTCATTCTCTCAATTTTTTCATCAGGAGCATCTGTGATCTGCTTGATGACGTTTGCACCGATAACGCTTCCCTCTAGATCAAAATCGCACGCGTTTATGTATGTATCAGCTTTCTCAAGCTGGTCTCTAAGGTTGTTGTAGTATTTTTTCATGTATCCTGCTGAGTCATCTGTCTCAAAGGTGGGTTTCCATTCTACGTCAAACACAGGGTAGTCCCAGCCCTCGCTGACTTGATCGAGATTGAATATGTGTCCTACAGCTGGAGCAACGATCAGACGCCGTTCATCCGTCTCAATAATATAGTTTTTGACACCTCTGTTCTCCTTCATGCTGTAGTCGCCTAAGGCATTTGCGATCTTGCTGGTTACCTTCGGCTTCTCACCAACCATAACCGTTGTCTCCATACATCTTCTTGTCATTAGCTATTAATTTAAACTCGACTTCCTGAAAGATTTAATTAATTTAAGTTGGTCGCTATCAATACGTAAAAATGACAGAATTAGGCCAAGGAACTGTAGAAGCAAAAAAGAGCTTGATTGAGCAAATTTATGGTGAGAAACTGTATGAATATGAAGAATTAGTAGAGGCAGCTATAGTTGTTCATCCTGGATGTTATCTACAAGACAATCAAAGCTTTCCAGAGGAATTAAGCATGAGAGACTACGCTGAATATGATCGAGATCTCTCAAGGATGTTTGAAGAGCTAGAAGAAAATACAGAAATCTATGTCCTTTATCCTGGACGACAAGAAGGCCGTACTAGAGAGTTTATGGATATAGAATCTCGTGCAATAGAGGAAATGAACTTCATACCTAGTTCTCTACAGTCTGGAAGACCTCTAGCAGGGGAAGAGGAACGCTACGCACGTATATTCAAGGGACTTAATGATCATTCGGTTGTGAGGATTTTAGGAGAGTATGAGGGTCTCTGCAAGCAAAATGTAGAGGAGCTAGCACGCGCGATAGAGGAAGACTATCCTGCAGACTTCGATGTAGAATCTGACGTTAGTTTCCCTAGTAGGTCTCTGGATAGAGCAGAAGGAGTCCTTTATTGGAAAGATGAAGAACCGCCTGCATACATTAAGGCTCTATATAAGACCTTGTACTAGCGCTAACCAGTCCTAATGTGGATAAAGAACCTTCGAATAACTGCGTGTAAGGTGGTATAACTGGAGTATCACAAGGTTAAGCTAGCTGGCGTGGGTAGGCTACAGATCTTCTTCACAGAAGCAGAGTTCACACTAGTTGAAGAAATTGACGGAAGAAGAATATTGGACGGGGAGACAATATAGACAATGGAAAAATACCTTACCATTCCAGAGGGAGGAGTGAGCAGGCGCAAACTCGTAAAAACGGTAATAATTAAGGAATCGTAGAGCTCCTTCCTCTACTCCTCCATTTCTATGTGCTTTTGACCTCCCATGTACCCTTGAAGTGCTTCAGGAACTTTGATTCCTCTCTCAGTCTGGTTGTTTTCTATAATGATTGTCATGAGCCTCTGTGTCGCGATCAAGGTTGAGTTTAGAGTGTGAACTGTCTGGTTGTCACTGTCTTGGCGTCTTATCCTCGTCTTGAGCTTGGTTCCTTGGTACTCTGTGCAGTTGCTGCACGATACCACTTCTCCGTACTCTTCTAGTGAGGGTCTCCATGCCTCAATATCGTATTTCTTTGCTGGTGTATCGCCGAGATCTCCTGTACAGACGTTAACCACTCTGTACGGAAGGTTGAGATCTTTCATCACTTCTTCTGCATTTTCCAAAAGCTCATCATGCAGGTCCTGTGACTCTTCTGGCTTACAGAATATGAACTGCTCTATTTTTTCGAACTGATGTAGTCTCCAGATACCTCTTGTTTGCTGCCCGTGTTTTCCTGCCTCACGTCTAAAGTTTGTCGAATAGCCTGCGTATTTTCTGGGAAGTTCCTGTGGCTGCAGTATCTCGTCAAAGTGATAGGCTGCTAGGGTTTGTTCCGAGGTCGCGATCAGGTAGCGCTCGTGTCGATCCAGCTTGTAGAGCTGCTCATGAAAGTCTTCAAGCTCGGCTGCTCCTTCCATAGCTTCCTTATTTAGCATGTAAGGAGTCTGCATAGGAGTATAGTTTTTTTCCTGCATCTTGTCCAGTCCGTAGTTGATCAGAGCTTGGTTTAATCTCACAAGCTCGTTTTTCAGGTAGTAGGCTCGTTCACCTGCGACTTCGGCAGCTTTCTCTGTCTCAAGCAAATCTGTATCTTCAAGTACATCTGCAGCAAGCTCACCGCTCTTGCTCTTACCTTCTTCAGGTTCCCAGTGCTTTATAGGCACGTTGTCATCCTCATCTTCTCCCTGAGGAACTGAGTCTTCTACAATATTCCCTATTTTCATCCTCAGCTCATCTCTATCCGTCTTTAACTTTTCAACTTCGTCTTCGAGCTCGTTGATGGTGTCCTTTACTTCCTGCATCTTCTCGATGTGTTCAGAGGCGTCTTTGCCGTTCTGTTTCATCTCTGCGATCTTGTCGCCGACCTCGTTCCTCCTTTCCTGAAGTTCCTGTAGCTTCTGGAGATTCTCTCTCCAGGCTTTGTCCAGTTCAATTGCTTTATCTACTTTTTCCGGGTCTTTCCCTCTGTAGTCCTCCGACTCTTTGATTTCATCGGGGTTGTCGCGGAAGCGTTCAATACGCAGCATAACGCTTACTTGTGCAGAAATTTTTATCTAGAACAGGTTTTAGTAGGCCTTTACTGAGCCTATAGGTTGCAAATCTGCCGGTGAGAAACACGTCCACCCTTCATGCTACTGATTTTTGCTGTCATGATTTAAGTTTCTTACTGTCTTCAATCAGGGAATGTATTCCGGTGTTTCGTGGCCGATCTCTTCCAAAGGTTCAAGCAGCTCAGGGTTTTTGCGGAACTTTTCCCTTACAGGCTCGAATCTTTCAACCACTTCTTCTGCGACTGCCTGTTTGAGGTCTAGCGGATGGAGTTCGCCCGATTCAAAGTCTTCCGCCATTTCTTCGAATTCCTGGTAGTGCAGGTTTCCTCCGTGTTCTTCCTTCCTATCTACCTCTAGGTCTCTTTCTGCCCCGAAGATAAAATGTTGAGCTATCTCAATGATTGGGTTCGCTTCTGTTTCTCCTTGAGGGCAGTATGCGTCTTCTAGGATTTCTCGGATGTGGGCTGGATCTGAGTGCAGTGGGAACATGCTCCCTTTTGTCGATGAACTCATTTCGTTTCCGTCTCCTGTGAGTGAGGACAGCATTGGCCAGTGTAGGCATGTTGGTTTTTCGTAGCCAAGTTTTGGCAGCTGCTCTCTTGCCAGCATATGTATCTTCCTCTGTTCAATACCTGCTACTGCAAGGTCTAGGTCTAGGTGTACTATATCGAGGGCCTGCATTAGAGGGTATGTTATCTGTGAGACGTATACTTCTTCTTTATCTCTGAGGTCGTGTTGCATGGATCGTTCACCACGGTTTATCGTGGTTTTTTGCATCATGGTCAGCAGGTCGTGGAAGTAGTCATCGTTTTCCTGAAAATCCCTTCCGTGAACGTATTCTGCGTCAAGGCCTAGTGCTTCGAATGTGGCCTGCCAGTAGTCCGTCATATCCTGTATCCATGCTTCTTCACCTTTCTTGTTCAGGTATGTGTGTAGATCTGCCCATAGGATGACCGGCTGGAATCCGGCTTCTTGGATGTCGAGCATTTTTCTGACTGATACCCAGTGTCCAAGGTGGACAGGTCCTGATGTCTCGTATCCAACGTATGCTCTAGGATTTTCCTTTTCTTCAATTATTTCTTCAAGCTCTTCTTCCTTTACTGTTTCCTCGGAGTTACGCATCACGAGTTCCTTCTTTTCCTCTGCATCCATAACCGTAGACTTAGTTGCTACTGTTAAATTACTTTCTGGATACGTCTACAGTCTCTGCTTCTGAAGCCTTTTTCAGGTCTTCGGGTTTGATGGATACTCCGGTTACCTTTGATCCCGCTGCGGGCTTCACTTTTTGTTTCGCTAGAATTGTTTCCTCCATGTAGGTCTTGATGTCGAGGTCAAAAGGCGATACGCCACCTATCTGGTAGCCTGTATGCTCTTTCACTTCTTCAGGTGTAGCCATTCTTGCCTCGTGTCCTGTGATTTTCTCCAGCTTTTGTTCGGAGACACTGGTGTGGCCGGGACACATAACCGCCACAGGATTTTCGGCTACAAATATAAGAGTCTTAACTATTTCTTCCGGGTTATAACCTGTGTTTTTTGATGAGTCTTCTACACTCTCTGATTTAGGATGTATTATGAACTCTGCGTCTAAGTTTTTCTCTTTGATCTCCTGTATAACTCTCTCAATGTTTTGCCTGTCCTGCTTTACAAGGTCGAGAAATTCGGATAGCTGTTCTGCTGTCTGAGAAATTTTACTCATTTAGATACTGGCGTCTATTTATTTTGGTTGATAAATAGGGAAAGGAAATGTGGTTTGAGAGGTTTTTTACTCTATGTCTATTGTGTGGCCGTCTTCTTCGTCCTTGTCCGCTGTTACTGTCAGTACTCCGTCCTCGTAGCTTGCCTCTACTGTATCTGCTTCAACTTGTGAGGGGAACTCGATGCGTCTGTTGAACTGTCTCTGTGATCTTTCTTTTCTATAGTACTTTTCGTTTTCTTCCTCGATTTCATGGCTTGATTCTGCCGAGATTTCTACTCCCTCGCTGTCTGCCTTCAGGTTGATTTCTTCTTTCTCTACCCCTGGCATATCTGCTGTCACTATGTAGCTTCCTTCTTCTTCGGCTATATCTACGGGGAAGTTTGGGCTTAGCTCTGAGGCAAAGTCCATGCCTTTTTCGTGGAACTGGTTGAATAGGTTTTCCATCTGGTTGAACACGTCTTCGACGTTGTCGGTTCGTTTGAGTCTTCTCATTGTATCCACCGTGTTTTTTGTTTATGTCTTTAAAATTTTTAACGGTTTTGATTTTCCTCATTCATTCGCTCAACTTGTTCTTGTAGGAACTCGATCTGGTCGTGTATATCTGAGAGTACATTTTCTGCCTTCTGTTGTTTCTTGGCAAGATCGCCTGATGCGTCCTCCGTCTTCACCTGTTTGAAATCTGTTTCAACACTCCTTATCTGTTCCTGAAGATCTTCCATGGCTTCTTGGTAGTCCTGACTTTCGATCTCCTCCTCTGCATCCTCAAGTACCATACATCCTGTTTTTTATCTCCACCAGATTATATACTTGTCTATGAGTAGAAAAAGTAGGTTGTTTCAGAAGTGCAGTGAACAGATAGAGGATGGTCAGAAGCCTTCTGTGAAGAGCCTCTCAGATGCCATGTCTTGGGCTGAAGAAGATGTTCACAGGCTTTTAAATGCGCTTGAAAAGGAGAAAGAACTGGAGACATACTCCAAACAGATGCTTGGAAAGAAGAGAAGATTTGTAAGCGTATACAGGTAGCTTACTAGTCCTGTTGTTTCTGTACCTGTGGAGTTGGTATTGGCGGAAGCATGCTTAATGTGTCTGCGACGCCTGTGGCTTCTGAGAGAAGTTTTCTGTATAGATCATTCATAAGAGGAGCTCTTATCTGCTCAGGTAGCTGTTCGCTTTCCTCCCATGTCTCCACTATGTTTTGGGTGTCGCCGTTCCAGAGTACGTTGCCCTGCATCTGGATGTGTGCAGGGACGGTGTTTCCTGCCGAGTATTCTACTCTGAACTTGAAATCTATCTTTGCAACCTCGTCGTCAAATGCTCTGACACCGGTAGATTCTACACCTGTTATTTCTGGTGCGTAGTTTATCTGGAGGTCTCCACCGACATCTTCTGATTTATCCGCGTCTATACTGTTCACATTAAATCCTACTATCATGCTTTGTAAGTATGTCGGCAAGGTTCTTTATTGTTGCGGCTCCAAAACTATGGTATAGATGTCTCTTGGAGATAAGCTGAAACAGTATGGAAACCTGTTCATTGCGTTATTGATTACTGTAGGTTTTGGTGCAACGTTCCTAGTTTATGGTGGGGGCGGTGCCGGTGGCTCAGGCCCCAACCAGAATCAGGATCAGGAGCAGAGGAACTTCACAGCTCCAAGTCAGCAGTTCTCTGAGACAGGGTTCAACCGTTCCTACACCGAGCAAACTGTTATAGCTGCAAGGCAGGAAGCAGTTTTTGTCAACGCTATATATGATAACGAGACCCAAATCGAGGACTTGGATCAGGTCAGACAGATTCAGGAAAGGTACGGTGAGAAGACCTTTGTTCAGATTGTATCTTCGGCTCAGGTCTCTGATATTGTGTCTCGTAACGGTATTACGGAGTTTCCGGCGGTAGTTGTGCAGGGAGGGGTTATCACTCAGAGAGGTCCTGCTCCTCAGCAAGAATCAGTTACAAATATCACCGTAAGAAACATTGAAGAGGCGGTGTGCGGCACTTTGAATAACCTAGGAAGCGCTGCAGCCAGGTGTCAGCAGATAGGAGTTCTTTAGAATCACTCGATATTGAATATTTTTGCAAAGTTTTCGTCGCCTTGAACATCTTTTCCGTACTTGCTCAGTTTCTCATCTGCGTTGGTGTCTGTTTGAGAGGCGCACACTGCTCCCTTATCACATTTTAGCGTTACGCAGGCCTGTTGTTTTTGAGAGAGACTCCGGCTTACCTGTATCAACAAGCCTATGTTGTCTGTAGGTACGTCAAGTTCGACCTCATCTCCTTTTTCACGTATTTCTTGCTCTACAATATTTTCAAGTTCAGACTCTAGGTTTTCAAGCTGTTTCTCCCTCTGTTTTCTGAGCTCGTACACTTTCTTGGCTGCCTTAACAAGGTCTTTAGATTCTTCAGGAGAGCTTAGGTCGGTTGAATTGTCTGTGAAATCTTCCAGTTTCCTGATTTTATTCTCTTTCTCCGTTATTTCTTTCTTGAATCTTTGAAGGGTATCTGGGAGCTCCTCAACCTCAACAGAGTATATGTCTGCAATTTCCTCTGCTGTGTCTCTTAGATCACTGAAGTTCTCCGGAAGTTCTGTCTTATCTAATTGAGGGTTATGCTCCGAAAGCTGTGCTGCAGCTTGTTTTACAGTGTCTTCGAGCGATTCTTTGTGCTTTCTAGCCTGTTTTCCTGCCTTGTACTCCATTCTTATGGTGCCGTCCTGTATTCTCTTGCATCCTGTCAGCACGAAGTCCTCTGCATGTGATGTTGTAGTGAGGTGTGTTCCTCCACAGGCTTCAATATCCACTTCCTCTATTTCTATAAGCCTTATGTTGTTTCCTGGGGGTGCACCTCCTTGGTAGATTCTGAAGCCGTACTTCTGTTCGGCCTGAGACTTTTTCTCCTCAATTACGTTAATTTTGTGATTCTGGTTGATAGTTTCCTGGACTTTTGATTCTATCTGTCTGAGTTCCTGTTTTGATGGTTTTTCGAAGTGTGTAAGATCCAGCCTCGCCTTTTCAGTTGTTTTGTTGGCTCCTGCTTGGTAGATATGGTTTCCTAGAATCTCTCTTGATGCTGCGTTGACGATGTGGGTTGTGGAGTGGTGCTGTGTCAGCTGTTTTCTTCTTTGACCGTCTACAATACACTCAACTTTATCCCCTTTGTCTAGGTTATTCTTAGGTACTTTGTGTAGAATAGCGTTCCCCTGTTTCTGGACATTCTCTACTTTGCTCTCATCTATCCTGCCTGTATCTGCTGATTGCCCACCTCCTTCAGGGTAGAAAAGTGTTCTGTCTAGGATAATCCACTGATCTTGGATTATCTGTTTTACCTCCGCCGTGAAGCTGAAGTCCTCTGCATCGGAATCTGAGCTGTTCCTGTAGGGTTCACGTTTCTCGTAGTATAGTTTTTCTGTCTTAACTTCTTCTCTGATATCAAAGCCTTTTTGTGCCTGATTTAGGGCTTCTTCGCTGCCGCCTACTTTTGTGTAGAAGTCTTCAGGCACTTTGTAGCCGTGTTCTTCCATCATCTCAGGCGATACGCCATGTGATTCGTATAGCTCTGTCATTTTTTCTATTGATGGCTGTGAATCCAGGCTTGAGAGCTTTTTCTCAGCTTTTTTCCGAGACTTTTCATATTTCTCTGCCTCTACCTCTAGAATCTCCTCTATTTCTTGTATTGATTTCTTTAGCTCCGGGTAAAGGTTCTCTAACTCCTCTGCGTGCCATTTCGCTATCTCTGTCATTTTGAGGTCCCAATCGTACCTCTCTATGAAGTCCTTTGCCCGTCTGTATATCATTCTGAGGTTGTGACCTCCTCCAGTGTTAGAAGGTATTTTTCCATCTGCGAGAGCAAATATCAAGGCTCTAGTATGTTCGGCTACCGAGTAAAGTGCGGCAGAAGGCTTTATTTCATCCTTCAGTTCGCCTGCATCCATGCCCATCTTTTCAGCTACTTCCTGCCATTTCTGATCTATGTCTTCAACTTCGTCTACGTTCAGCTCGGAGCTGTAGGGAAGGAAACTCTCCCATATACTTTGGTTTACCTCCAGTCCGGTCTGTTTTTTCATTTTTTCGAGTGTCTTCGGCATTACGGATTCGTAGCTGGTTTCGGTGCCGTTTGATATCCATGTTATTCTCTCATGGCCCATACCCATGTCGAGTACCTTCAGATCTAGTTCTTCGTAGCCTTCTTGTGTTCTCTCATAGAACATGTATACCTGATTGAATAGTTCAAGTCCGTCAACAAAGAACTCCATGCATGCTCCTAGATTTCCTCCACCTCCCCAGCTGTCTTCGTGCAGCACAAGTTTCTGCTTAGGTATACCTAACTTCTCTACCGTGAACTCGAGCATATCCCTGAAATACCTGTCTTGGTTGTATTTTTCAGGTGGTTGGAAGCATGTCTGACCTATCATCGTGAAGTTGGTGTAGTGTCTGCCAGTGATACCGACGTTGTCAACATCGTTGAAACGGAGGCTCGGCTGCGGTATTATAAGCTCCTTTGCAGGGGGTTCAGCCTCTCCTGAAACTACATAGGGCTGGAAGCAGTAGATGCTTGCACCTGTAAACTCTACGTCATCTCTCCATCTGGCCACGGTAGGATATCTCTTTATTGAAGTATAGCCTCTGTCAGTCATGAACTCTTCAAAGGCTGTCCATGACTGTTCGTGTGTGTAGGTTTCATCGGTCGGAGAGTTGTTTATGAATGTGTATCCATCTCCGCATTCAGGCTCCCCGCAGATTTCTCTTTCTTCATCAATACTCCAGAAGTTCATCCCACACTTTCTGCATGTGCCTCTGGTGAAACCCTTTCTCCCTCAGCACATTAGTTGCAAAGAATTTCTCTGGATCGCTGGCGGCTTCCTCCTTGATTTCTTCCTTGAGCTGGGACAGGCTCTTCATGATCAACTCTTATTTGGAGAAATTTTTTACAGCTAAAGATCGTGCCCTCAAGCTCCAGCCACATCTTTGTTTCCATAATCTACGTTCTGGTCATCTACCGATGCATCTACTCTTGGTGGTGTAACTTTACCCATATTATCCACGATATCCTTCGGCGTATATCCAGATTCGCCATCTTCTGACCTATATTCGGATTTCATTTCGCTGAGTTTTCTGGCTTGGTCTACTGAAACTTTGCCGACCAGTAGGTCTTCTAGATTGCCGTCCATCTCTGCGTACTTCTCTATTCCTGAGGTGTCCTCAAGCTCTTCTTCATCCTTTACGTAAGCCTCTACCATACGCTTCCCTTCGGCGTAGATATGGTCTTTGATGAAGCCTCCTCCCCTGTGTGCACGTCTTGACATACTCCATGCTTTGTCATGGTCAAATCCGTGTTCTCTGTTCATCTTGTATGTCTCCGAGAAGTCATCTCCATCCAGAACCGACTGCACAGATTTGACTCTTGCAGCATACTTTCTCATCGTGTTCGGATTGGACAGACCTGTCTCTTGTTCTAGGTAAAGAGCTACGCCTTCGCCCGTAGCATGGTAGCCTCCTGCTCCCGCGCCGAGAACCTCGTACTTCTGCTCTACCCCGTTTCCACCTCTTAAGGCATGGGAGCCTACCTCATGCACCAGAAGCCTCATAGTCTCATTTTCGGTGAATTCTCTTCCTTCAGGCACCTTGATTTCTTGGTCTGCAGCATTTACCTTTACAGAGCCCTTATCTCTCGTAGCAACGTTCCATTCCTGCATGCCTATCTCTTTCAGAGTGTCTTCAAGTGTTTGAACCATTTCACCTGTGCTATACTTCTCTTCCGTGAACCTGGCATCCTCTGTTGGATCTGTCTCCTCTAGGATTTTCTCAGCCCAGCTTATCGTGCTTTCAGAAGGCTTTCCGTAGATTTCGCTGGAGGCCTCAGGCACTACCTCGTTTCCTTTGACATCTGTACTAGGATTCTTTATCGTTTTTGCTATATTAAGAAGGCTTCGTGCCTCATCTATGGTATCTCCGTACAGATTCTTGACACCCTCAGGTGCCTCCACGTCTCCAAGATCTTCTTCCAGATCCGAAAGTCTCCGGTCTAGTCTCGCATACTTATGTACATCCTCTGTTCCCTCCTCGTATCTGAACTCTGGATCCTCTAGTAAGTCTAACGTCTCCGTAGGAACGTCTTCTGGTGAAATGCTCTGAGTTACTGAGTCCCTACACATTTCATCGACGGCTTCGTTTACCTCTTCGTCGAAACCATCGCCGTGTTCAAAACCGGATGGAGTAGTATCCTTCTAGACCCTCTCTCATCCGATCTTCGAAAGCCTTTTTCTCCTCAGTCTCATTTTCAGGAGAAATAGTCGAATATATCTCTACTTCCGACCTAATTTCCTTCAGCAAATCATCCAGCTCACTTAGAGTTTATTTACCATAGGTAACAACAGGTGATGAAATTTAAATATTTTTCGCTCCTCGGCAGAGTTTCCTCCGAGATAAGCCGCGGTCTTGAAATACAGGATCTGAAGAATTAAGAATAGAAGAAATATGTGTTTGAGAGGATTCCTAGAACATGTTTCCTAGTCCTTCAGCTGCTTCTTCCTCGTCAGCTTCGTCTTCTTCTTCCTCTTCCTCTTCTTCTGCTTCTTCCTCATCTACTGTATCTTCGGAAGAGCCTCCTGCTGGTGCTGCTCCGCCTGCTACTGCTGTTTCCATAGCTTCTTCTATGTCAACATCTTCTAGAGCTGCTACAAGGGCAGAAACCTCTGAGTCTTCGACGTCTAGGTCTGCTGCGTCGACAATTTCCTGAAGGTTTTCTTCATTGACTTCTTTTCCGGCTTCGTTAAGTGTCAGTGCTGCGTAAACAAGTTCCATAATCTAATTCACCAATATTGATAGAAAGGCAGTCAACCCTTAAAAACATCTTCTGCATAGATTATTATAGATGCATAAGCTCAAGCTTTCTGATCTACCAGAGAATCTGAGAATTAAACTGACCCAATCGGGCAGACGTGAGCTCTGGCATAGAGTCAATGAGTTTGGAGGCGCGAAGAATCTTGCAGAAGAGTTTGATTACTCTCAGTCAAAAATCTATAACTGGAAAAACAAGAATCTAGCGCTTCCTGTAAACTTCGTACGCCGAATTATGGGGGATAATAATACGGGAGAGATAGTCTTACTCAAAGGCCCTGGTTCAAGTGGAAAAGTGGAAGACCCGGACTTCCCACTGGAAGTTACCGACGAACTCCTGACGCGTATACAGGCTTCTGTGACTGAAAATACTGAAGGCACACCGATATATATTACCTCAGAAAAACCGTTGCAAGAGAGATTTACACATCTCCTCAACAAGCTTGGAAACGTTGAATTTAAGACTTATATTCGAGAATCAAGATATGAAGTAAGGTATCCCAAGTTTTTGCAAACAGTTTTCTCCGGCATAGAGTTTGAAGAAGATCTGGTTGCATTGATTGATGAAACAGGCAAAATTAGAGACCAGGAGATTATTCTGGCGGACCGGAGGATTCCTGTAAACAGTTTCGACACAGAGATTTTTTCGCGTGAGAAAAGCTTTGAGATTGCGCTTGAAAGAGGTGACTCGGAAACGATTGCAGAACTGATTGCTGAGGAATCAGAGAAAGTTAAACATCTAACCAGTAATTAACTTGAACATACTCATACAGCCATTTACGGCTCTCGAACTGTATGATTTTTACTTAAAAGGTGCAGAAGAGTTTGCTGAGAACCACACTGGATGTCCAGCCTGTTGTCGAGCAAAAGCTAGATGAGTTCTGCAGGAAGCCTCAGAGGGAGAAATTTTAGATGCAGGATATAGGAAAACTTGCAAAATCTTTAGTTCCTCCAAGTGATATATCCTAGGATGATTAATGATGCGCTCTCTAGAGTTCTGAGTATCAATCCTTGTCTTGCCACTTTTTCGGCGTAGAGCCCCATCATCGTCCAGCTAAAATAGAATGCAAGAATATTCTCTAGCAATAGTATTGAGGCAAATACCAGCAGCCCTAAGGAAAACTTGGAATTAAGCTGTTGGTAGTTTTGTGCATATACATATATGAGAGAGGCTAATATCGCCGCATTCAGTCCTGAAAGTATTATAGATGTTTCAGTGATCATGGTTTAGTTGTTGCCTTTATTCTGTTTATTTATCTTTTGCCAGATGTCTTCAAAAACATCTATTTCGCTCTCAAGCTTCTCCGAAATGCTGTACATCTTTCCATAATCTTCCCCATCAGATTCTATAAGTCCATTTTCTTCAAGTTTCCTGAGATGATATGTAATGGTTTTGTAATCTAAATCTAGATTTTCAGATAGCTGGTTTGGATTGAAAGGTCTTTCCCTAAGTTCATTGATTATCTTGGCACGTGTCTTCCCTCCTCTGGTTCCCCCAATGAGATGCCAAAGAAGCGATTTAATATCCGTGCCAAATCCCATATCGCAAAAGTATGATGCAGGATTAAAAATTGTTGCAGTAAGCTCAGTGCTCTTTGCATTCTACTCCAACCTATTGTCTATATTGAATGAATTTGGGAGAAATCTTGGAATTGATTAAAAACTCATTAGAATAAATGTAGTCTTGTTATGAAAGAGGTCATACAGAACAACAAGATGATTGTAGGAGCGGCCCTAGTTTTGGGTGTTATTGGAGTAGGGTTTGCGGGTATGCAAACTAACATTCTCTCAGCAGCTTCTGAGGAGCCCCAGAGTCAGCCTAGTGATTCAGCGGAGCCGGGACAGGCAATGCAGGCTCAGGAAGATCTAGGTGAGGACTCAGCTCAGTCGGGCGATGCGATGGAGCTGGACAGGCAATGCAGGCTCAGGAGGATTTAGGTGAAGAATCAAATAGTTCTGAAGATTCAATGAACTCCAGTGACTCGATGAATGACACCATGATGGAAAATGGTTCGATGGAGCAGTGATTTGATAAAATGGCGGCGGAACCAAGTCTAGCGTTTTCCTTCCTTGCAGGTCTTCTTTCATTTCTATCTCCCTGCATGCTGCCGGTGATCCCTGCATTTATAGCACATATGGCGGGTACGAATCTGGAAGATAATTTTAATAGAAAAAAAGTGTTTGTAACTGCCTTGCTCTTTGTGACAGGTTTCTCAGTGGTGTTCGGTGTTATGGGTGTACTTCTCAACTCCTTCCTCGAATCAGCGAGTACCCAAATACTTCATTATCTCTCCATATTTGCTGGATCTCTGATAATATTTTTCGGTGCACACCTGACCGGTATAATAAGTATCCCAAGCTTTGATACAGAACATAAATTAGGTTTGGAGGACAAGCTGGGATCAGGTTATATTTCCTCGATCATTCTTGGAGCGGCATTCGCTGTAGGATGGACTCCCTGTGTAGGTCCTATACTTGGCAGCGTCTTTGCATTAGCTTCTGCAAGCCCAGGATCAGCCTTCTTCCTGCTGGTGGCGTACTCTGTAGGCTTAGGTACACCCTTTTTGCTGATAGGTGCCTTCCCAAATAAATTCAGAGAATACATCATGCAGAGAATGGATGCGGTCAAGAAGGTTAGAATTATCTTCGGTTATGTTATGATACTGATGGGAGTCCTTATTGCGACCCAGAATCTTTCACTGCTAGCAAACTTCAGTATCTTAAACGAGGTGTTATTGTGAACTTTGAGGTAGAAAAACCTTACAAGTTTGCTGCAGTTGTTTTACTGGCTGTAGGGGCAGCAGGATTCAGTCTTTTGAACAGTCCTGAGGGAGCGAACACTGAGGGCATAGAAGTGATGAACAAAACGGAGGCTGTAGAGATGAAACAGGAAGAATTTCAAAGAGCCAAACCTCTTGTCAACCCGACGGGGTATATCAATGCTGACAATGTTTCTATAGAGCAGAACATAGGGGAGAAAGTTATATTGCTAGACATGTGGACTTACAGCTGCGTTAATTGTCAGAGAACACTTCCACATCTCAAAGAGTGGCATAGAAAATACTCTGATGATGGCCTCCTGATCATAGGGAACCATGCGCCAGAGTTTGATTTTGAGAAGAAAAGATCAAACGTAGTTGATGCCGTTGAGAAATATAATCTAACCTACCCAGTAGTATTAGACAACGAATATGGGACCTGGAATGCTTATAACAACCGTTACTGGCCTCAAAAGTACCTTATTGGAGTGGACGGGTTTATTAGATACGAGCGTATAGGTGAGGGGAGATACGACCAGACAGAGCAAAAGATAAGAGAGCTGCTCAAAGAGCTAAAGATGAGAAATGGAGAAGACCCCGAGTTAACAGACAAAGCTAATCAAGACTTGGCAGAAAAACAGCTTGACTCAACTGATGTTAAGTCTTCTAAAGTCGAGACCCCTGAGATATACTTTGGTTCGCTTAGAAACAGTTACCTAGCAAATGGTCAGAATGGAACAACTGGAGCTCAAAGCTTCACGCTTCCAGAACAGGCAGAAAAAAATCAGTTATACTTGGGTGGAGAATGGAACATTGAAGAAGAATTTGCCCAAACAAACAGCTCAGGTCAAATACTGCTTAGATATGAATCAAAGAGAGTCAATATGGTTCTAGAAGGAGAGAATACGAGCGTCAGAGTATATCAGGACGGTGAACTGGTTTCAGAAGCCTCAGGAAGAGACGTAGAGAATGGGACGGTCTCAGTGAACGACGAGCAGCTTTACAACTTAATTGAGAATGACGGGTACGAAGAACATAGATTAAGATTAGAATCTGAGGACAAAAGCTTGAAAGCATATACATTCACATTTGGATAAACTAAAGCAGGAGTAGGTGAATAAGACATGGATTTTGAAGACTTTGACCGAAGGACGTACATTCTGGCAGGATCAGCTGCAGCTCTATTTGTCTTCATAGCTTTTGGAATGGCCTATGGGCAGGAGTCGCCTAATGAAGCTGGCAGCTCCCAATGGCAGGAAATTAATTTGGAAGACGTTAATTCTGGCCAGTCATTTACGATTAATCAACTTGAAAGACCTGTGCTTGTGGAGACGTTTGCGGTTTGGTGTCCAACATGTACAAACCAGCAGAATGAGATAAAGAAATTGAAAAGAAGCTCAAATGTGACGTCAGTATCTCTAGATGTTGACTCCAATGAGGACAAGCAGCAAATCCGCCAGCACACACAGGAAAATGGTTTTGACTGGCGCTATGCTATTTCACCGCCTGAATTAACCAGAATGCTTATCCAGGAGTATGGAAACTCCATTGCAAATCCTCCTTCGGCACCAGTTATATTGGTTTGTCAAAATACAAGCAAAAGGCTTTCAAACGGCGTAAAAACAGCTTCTACTCTTCAGGACCAGATACAGGAGGCTTGTTAGATGGTTCTTGGTGAGCTCTCCACTTCATTCCTCTTGGGTCTTGCAACGCCCTTGACAGCGCTTTGCGTAATACCATTATACCCAAGCTTTATTTCGTATCTTTCTAAGCAGCTTGATACAGACACCGATCAGAAGACGTATCTACTCTTTGGTTTACTGGTTGTAGCAGGGGTTGTAAGTTTCATGTTATCTTTAGGGATTGTTTTTTCTACTTTGCTTCAGCAATCTCTTACAAGCGTCATAGAAATTATATCTCCTGTTGCTTTTGGAATACTAGGTCTGATGGGTCTTATAATGACTCTTGACATTGATTTCCAAGCTTATATTCCATCGAAGAGTACGCCAGAGTTTGAAAATCCTCTGGTTAACGCTTATGCCTTTGGATTCTTCTTTGGAGCTATAATTATTCCGTGTAACCCTGCGTTTATAGCGACCTTTTTTGCAAGAGCCTTCCTGTTTGAGACACCTGCAACAAGCTTGCTGAATTTCACTTCATTCAGTCTGGGGATAGGCTTTCCTCTCCTGGCATTCTCCGTTATCTCACAGTCAAAGAGTAAGGAAGTGATCAAGTTCCTGCAGAATCATTCATCAATCATACACAGAGGCTCAGGAATACTTATGATAGGAATTTCCCTCTACTACTTGATCAAAGTCTTCAATGTATTAGGTCTATAGTTAAGAAATACGTAGTGTATAATCGGCCCTAGTTTTCATGAATTTGGGAGAAAATATGGAAAGCGGTTTTATTCCACAAACACAGTATAATAACATATGGATTATACCGATATATTATCAGATAACCGAGCAATAGTCGCTTTGGTGCTTGTCTCTCTTGGATTCGTGGTTGGATATCTTTCAATTTCCGCTCCTATGGAGCCCAACTCGAGCTCAACTCCTGGTCAAATTGTAACAGCTGGTGAGCCTCAGAATGGCAGTAATTTATCGGGTGAAAGTCTGCAGAGTCCGAAATCTGAATATAGAGAGGAAATATCTAGGCTAAGTGAATCCGAGTATGAGATAACTCAGCAGAATGGAACTGAACCTGCTTTTGATAATGAATTCTATGATCATAAGGAGCCGGGAATATATGTTGACGTTGTTAGTGGAGAACCGCTTTTCTCCAGTAAACACAAGTATGATTCTGGTACTGGATGGCCAGCTTTCTACAAACCATTGGAGCCTGAAAACATAGTGACTAGAAGAGATGAGGGTCCTCTTGGTGTCAGGACAGAGGTAGCAAGTAAGGATGCACGGAGCCATCTGGGTCATGTATTTGAGGATGGACCAGAGGATAAGACAGGACTTAGATACTGTATTAACAGCGCTGCTCTCGAGTTTATACCTGCAGAGGATCTCAAGGAAGAGGGATACGGTCAGTACACCTCAATGTTCGAAGATAATAGCTCTGTAAACGGTGATGTAAGGTGAAAGATAGGACGTTTAATATCGGCATGATCTTGATCTTGGTAGGATTTGGTGCTTCTGCGGTACACTTTGGACTTATAGATCCATCCCTAGCTAGCGATAGTAATATCCAGGGCACAAGTGAGTCAACCAGTGATGCTGTAGCTCAATCATCTGTGAACTCCAATTCAGGCGAGGATTCATGGGAGCAAAAGGTTATAAACAAAACTCCTACAAATGCTACTCTTGCTGGAGGATGCTTTTGGTGTATAGAAGGAGCCTATATGGGTGTCAAAGGGGTCGAAGCAGCTATAAGTGGATACGCTGGAGGTAGGAGCTCTACAGCTACATATGACCAGGTTACGACAGGTGAGACAGATCATAGAGAGGCTGTAAGAGTTAGATATTATCCATCGGTCATTTCGTACGATGAAATTTTGGATATTTTCTGGAAGAGTATTGACCCAACTGACCCTGGCGGTCAGTTCTCAGACCGAGGACCACAATATACCACGGCGATCTATCCACACACTGAGCAACAGTATAGACTTGCTACGGAATTGAAGGAGAATCTATCTAGATCTGGGAAGTTCGACGAGCCTATAGTCACGGAGATAGAAAACCATACTACCTTCTTTCGTGCAGAGGATTACCACCAGAATTACTCAAAGAAAAACACAGCTCAGTATAAAGCCTATGAGAGAGCCTCTGGAAGGAAAGGGTTTATAGAAAAAGCCTGGGAAGATAGCCCCCTTGGATAACAAGAAGTAAAATTTGAAGGAGGCATGAGTTTCTAGACTTCTAATCAGTTTCCGTCTTCAGTCTCGGCTTCCTCTTTCTCCTCTTCTGAGTCTTCAGAGCTTTCTTCCTCAGATTCTTCGGATTCGTCTTCTTCTTCCTGGATTGACTCTAGATTGACTTCTGAGTCAACTGATTGTGCAGCGGAATGTGCATAGCTTACCGATTCTTTGATTGTCTCTTCCTCTGGAAGTCCTTCACTGATTGCAACGTTCTTCGCCTTCTGTGCTGCCTCGCTGACTATCGCCGAGGCGGTTGTCTCGTTGATAACCTCTGCGTTGACTGCAAGGTTGAATCCTGATGCGGCTGCTGACTCAATATCCTCTCTGTACTGATCAGTGTCGATGTCGAGCTCTTCGGCGTTGAATACCTCTCCATCATTGTATGCGATGACTAGATCGAGCCCAATCTGCAACGGTTCGATACCTAGCTGGTTGAGGATTTCTGCATCATCAGATGTTATTTCGTCTCCTGCTTCGACCATTGTCGCAGGCTGCATTACATGAATCGAGCCGTCGTCCACTTGGACCTGTGCGCCGGTCTGCTGCAGTTTTCCAAGCATAGGTCCTGGACCGATTCCCGTATCACCTTCAGGCACCTCGATGTCGTTTGGAGCGATTTCCCCTCCATCAGCTGCAGCCGAAGTCTGATTGTCCTGAATCAGGCTGTACAACTGGAATGGATCTTTTGTAGAGAAAATGAATGCAGGCTGCATAGCTTCGTCTGTATCAAGTTCCTCAAGACCTTCTCTCTCTATGTTGTCGAGTGCGATGTTCATCAAGGTCTTCCTACTCATCTTGATGTCTGCAAACTCTTCTATCTCCCTCTCTATTTCTTGGAGCTGTCTGGCCGGAAGGCTTTGCATATCAAGTATTCCTATGACCTTGTGTTCCTGAATTGCCTGTTCGAACTCCTCAACTTTCGCTTCTTTCTGTTCACGGGTCAGGTTCTTTGGCTTTGGCTGTACCATTAGTTATCGACCTCCACTGATGGACCCATTGTGGTTTTTATCATGGCGTTTTTGATGTTGTTTTGACCTTCTGGAAGGTTGTCTCTCACAAAGTTGTAGACGGTGCTGGCATTTCTTGCGACCGAGTCAGCCTCATGATCTTCTTTTCCTATCTTGATCTGCAGTAGAGGCTGTTCCTTAACTGCTAGTGAAACGGTGTTTCGCAGGTCTTCAATGTCGTCTTCGAGATCGCTTCCCGGCGGTGTTGGATCAGGCATCATATCTCTTGGTCCAAATACCTGTCCAAGTTGCTGCCCGATCTTAGGCATCAATGGTGCCTCTGCAATAAGGAATGTGAACTCATCTGCAAGGTTTTCGCCTTGTTAGGCTCGTCAAACATTTCCTCGAGCTCGTCTTCTGTTATCTGCTGGTCGGCGTTGCTGGTGTTTAGCGAGTCTCCAATTACTGCGATCTTGATGCTTTCATCTGCCTGATTTGGCAGCTTCAGGTCATCGTTGATCCTGTTGTTGGGATCGGAAAGATCAAGACCTCTGAAGTTCATGATAAGGTCGATGCTTTCCGTGAAATTCCTGTCTTCTGACTGTTCAACTGCTTTCTCAACCGCTTCTTCAAAATTCATTCTTTATCACCCTTCTGTCAATTGAGGCCCTCCGCGGCCTGGATTTTATCGTCGTATTTTCCTTCAGATACTTCCTGCTGGAAATCGTAGGCGTCTTTGCCGTCGATCTGAACTCCCATTGATTGGGCTGTGCCTGCGATTTCTTTCGCTGCACCATGAAGATCCTTCGCAACTAGATCGGAGGCCTTCATTCGTGCAACTTTGCAGAGCTGGTCAAAAGACATGTCGGCAACCTTTTCGTTGTTTGGTTCTGCTGCTCCTGATTCGATGCCTACCTCTTCCTTGATTAGGCCTGCTGCAGGAGGCTTTCCGACTTCGACTTCGAAGTCTCCTGTTTCCTCGTCTACAATAACGTCTACAGGTACTTCCTGTCCTTCAAATTCTGAAGTTTTTTCGTTGATTTTGCCGACCACTTCTCCTACGTCTGTAGGGAGTGGTCCTAGTTCTGGTCCCAGCGGAGGTCCAGCTGATGCTGATCCTCCTTCTACCAATGTGTTGATGGTAGTGTTGTCTCCCATAATATTGTTTCCTCGTTGATTTCTTTGCTTGAAATTAGGTTTAGTTTTGGCTTGCTCTCTTTCTTACCATGTCTGCATCTACTGTGGTAGGTATTGGTACTGCTGCGTCGAGGAGCTCTATTGTTACCTCTCGGTTTGGTTCATCGACACGTGTGATCTTGGCTTCTTCGCCTTTGAATGCTCCTCCGATAACTTCTACTTCGTCTCCCTCTTCGATCTTGATTTCCTCTTGTTCGTCATTGAGGTATTTTTCTACTTCTTCGACGCTTACTTCCTCGTCTATTATCCCGTTAATGTTTCTTACGTCACTGGCCAGGTCTCTGATGTCTGCTTCGTTTCCTTCTATGAAGATGTATCCTTTGAGGTCTTCTGGGTGGAATACAGCTCTTATGTCTCTGCTGTTGTTTTCGATTTTACTTCTGAGTGATTCAATGGCTGTTTTTTCTCTTCCACGTGTTGTCCTGGCTGTAAGTATCATTCTATATCATCCTAAGATCTGCGGTAGTAGTGTTGATGCGAGGTAGAAGATAAATCCTACTAGACCTATGATAACCATTCCTGCACCTGTTACCTTTGCCGACATCGAGAATTCCTCTCTGTCAGGTTTTTCGGTTATCTTTAGAACTCTCTTGGTTTCTTTGAACTTGTCTACTATTCTTTGTTTGGTTTCGGTTAGAGAGTTCTTTATTTTTTTTATGCTAAGGTCCATAAAGGGCTTTTACCTCGTTTCCCTCTGGTTAGAAGCAGAACTGGGCTATCTCTAACTACAAGCCTTGGTTCCCTTCCACCTGAGGTGGTATAACGGGTTAAATATTAGGTCTCGGCCAAATTTTATAAAGAGAATCCGACAGGTGGGAAAAGTTACTTGCCCTGGCGTGATTGGTTCGGAGCTGTGAGAGCTCTTTTAGATGAATTCTACTCCAAGCTCTTCTTCTATCTCATCTTCGTACTCGTCTTGATGTGTGTTGTCAGGTCCGTAGATCTGTGGGGAGTCTACACCTGTAACGATGATCATGGCTTGAAGTGACTCGTCCATGTCTTCTCTGACTTGTGCTCCCCAGATGATCTTTGCGGAGTCTGAGAGCTTTCCTGAGACAGTGTTTACGACCTCCTGTGCCTCGTTGAGTGACAGACCTGTTCCTCCGTTTACATTTACGAGAGCTCCCTTTCCTCCTTCTATTTCTACATCCAGAAGAGGGTTTGACAGAGCTTTCTGGACTGCTTCTGTTGCCCGTGAGTCGGTGTTTGACTGACCCATTCCTATCATGGCGATTCCTCCTTCACCCATGACTGCCCGGATGTCCGCGAAGTCGAGGTTTACAAGTCCTGGCTTGGTGACTAGTTCTGTTACTCCTTTGACTGCGTTTACCAGTATTTCGTCTGCGATCTTGAAAGCTGTGTTTAGGGATACATCTGGTACTATTTCAAGGAGTTTGTCGTTTGGTATTACAATTAGTGTGTCAACGACTTCTTCAAGTCTTTCAAGCCCGTATTCTGCGTTTTCTTGTCTTGATTGTCCTTCCATCTCAAACGGCAGGGTGACTATTCCTACTGTTAGCGCGTCCTGTTTCTTTGCTTGTTCAGCTATGACTGGCGCGGATCCTGTACCGGTTCCTCCTCCAAGCCCGCAGGTGATGAAAACCATGTCTGCACCTTTAATGGAGCTTTTTACCTTCTGCTGGCTTTCCTTAGCAGATTCTTCTCCGACTTTTGGATCTGCACCTGCACCAAGTCCTCCTGTCAGTTCTTTCCCTATCAGCACTTTTTTATCGGCGTTTGCGTATAGGAGATCCTGTGCGTCGGTGTTCATTGCGATTGTGTCGCATCCTTCTATTCCGACGTCTACGAGGCGTGATATAGTATTGTTTCCGGCGCCACCGGTTCCTACAACCTTAATTTCTGCCTTTCTTTTCTCAATAAGGTCTTCTAGTTCGCTGTCGATATCGTGGTTTTGATTCCCTGATCTGCCAGTGCTTTGAGCCTCGTTTTGATTCATAGCAAGTCAACCCTTACCCTATAATGTGTTGTTATCACCAAGGTATATAAAAATGCCTGAAATACACGGAAATCCGGTGTTAAAACCCTGTAGATCGCCTGAAGGCTTGTATAGAATTTAGTTATCCTTTGATCTCAACCTGTTCAAACTCTGTGTTCTCTAGAATCTCTTCTCTGACACTTTGTTTCAGCTCTTCAGGTATGTCATGGTCAGCTGAGCTATGGTCAATTTTCTACCTTGTCCTCCTCAAAACTAAGGCTTCCGTGTCCGAGCCTGTACCTGAATATCTGTCTTACCTTCTCCTCACTATCTTCAACTTTGTTTATAATCTCCACTTCGTAAACCAAGTCTTCTCCGGAGAGAGGATGGTTGAAATCTACTCTCACTCGACCTGAGCTGTTTGACAGAACCTTGCCTTTTCTATTCCCGACCATTACCTCATCTCCAACTCTTACGTTTACATCCTGCTTCTTGAATTCTTTCTCCGGGTAGGTCTGTATTTTGTCACTCTCTCTTTGGCCGTAAGCTTCTTTGCTTGGAATCTGAATGTTTTCCTCTCTGTCGCCTGGCTCCATTCCTGCTATCTTGTCTTCAAGACCTTCTATCACATATTCTGAGCCGATCAGAACCGGAACAGGTCTGTACTCAACTTCGTCGCTGTAAACACCTTCCCCACGGGCTCTGTCCTCATCTGATATGTCAAATATGTCTCCATCTGATGTTTTGCCTACATAGTCTATCAAAACCATATCTCCTCGTTCCATAAATTCGGCCCTCTTATGACGTACTTACTCGTTTAAGATTTAAGAGTGCTTTATGGATTTTAATTACATGAGTTGGATGGATAAGCTTCCAGACAAGCTTGAGGCTTCGCTTCAGAATATTCTGGAAATGACAAACAGGCATGAAGAATCTTACATGAGCGCCGAGAACGCATCTGTAGGGCAGCTCTGGGTGGCTATCGCTCATATGAACCAACAAATCAACGATCTAGAACAGATAGTGCATGCACAGAGAAAGGCCTTAAACAACCTTGACCAGGAGGTAAACGTTAATCAGCATCTTGACGAGAACCTGGAGGAAAGCCTGAAAAGATACTGACAAACCGGTTCTCCCGGCTTGTAGAGGCTTATTTCATTATTATAGCAGGTTTGCAGGGTTCGGATCTCTCTGCCTTCTCGTCCTCACTTTCTCCCTCGGTACTTATCTTTATCCAGGTGTTGAACTCTTCCTCAAGGTATTTCTTGTTGTTCTGTATGATCTCCTTTTCTTCGTTCTGACCGAAAACTGTATCAGGAAGGTCTCCAGGTGACTCCAAATATTCTTTGAGGTACTGCTCGATTTCCTCTGGCTCAAATTCTGTCTGTTCAATAAGTTTCTGCATTGCTTCCCCGAACTCTGGGCGCTCCTCGACCAGATCCGTCATTTCGTTGAATAGGTTTCTTTTCGCCTTATTGCTAACAATGATTCTGATTTCCTCATACTCATCATCGACAAGATCCTCAAGGGATCTAATATCTGATTCCACCGTCCTGATGAACTCTTCGGCTGATTCGGCTGCCTCGTCCATTTTTTCTTGTTCAGGTGTAGGCCACTTTGAGTCGGATACAAATCCTTCCTTACCTATTTCCTCCCAGAGTTCCTCGCATATATGAGGTGTGAAAGGAGCCATGAGCTTGATCTGTGTCTCAACAACCTCGTTAATTACTTTCCTGTTGAGGTTTTCTGACCTGTTTCTGTACCGGTTTATTAGAGAGTTTACCTCGAAGAACCCGTTTAAACCGGACTTTCGTGTTTGAAAGTCCTCCATTCCATTGGTGGCGTCTCTTATAATCTTCTGTAGCTTGGAAAGAACGTATCTATCTATTCTGTTGTTTTCTCTTTCCTCTCCAGTGTTGTAGAGTTCTTTGCTTCTATCGTAGAAATTCTGTATTTTGTTGAAGTATTCCTGTACGTCGTCTGTGTTCCAGTCAAAGTCCTGCCATGGTTCTCGTGATGCGAAGATGAAGAATCTGGTTGTGTCGGCTCCGTATTCCTGAATGGCGTTGTCAGGAAGCTCTACGTGGCCCTTTGACGAAGACATTTTTTTCCCTTCAAGTTTTCCTAGACCCCAAGTTGCAATTCCTCTAGGCCAGTCTTCTTGTTCGAAGAGAGCGGTGTGATGGAATAGCATGAATGTCAGATGGTTTTGAATTAGAGGGTATGCAGACGTTCTCCAGTCAAGAGGATACCAGTAATCAAACTGTTCTCTTGCCTCTTCAATTACCTCTTCTTCGATCCCTGTCTTGTCTTCGACCTCCTCAATTGTTCCTTCTTGGTTGAATACGTAGTCGAAGAACTCGGGTTCGAGCTTGTCAGCTGATACGTCTTGAATTACGTGTCTTATGGTGTAGAAGGCCATGTAGATGGTTGAGTCAGACAGAGGTTCTACAACAAAGTCTTCGTCAAAGGGTAGATCTGTTCCTAAACCGTAGTTTCTGATGGATGGCCATGATTCCAGCCAGTCTATCGTGTGCTCGTAGTCTTCACGTTTCTCATCCGGTATGATATTCATATCGTCTAGGTGGGAGTGCACTTTATCTTTCCAGCCTTTGTCCCCGTATTCGAGGAACCAAGACTGCTGCATAGAAACTATTACCTCTCCTCCGCATCGGCATACTACCTTTTCAGAGAAATCGTATATGGAGTCAAAGTATCCGGCATCTTCAAAGTCCTTGATTAATACGTCTTTAATTGAGTTTACGCTTTCCGAGGTGTACTCTCCGCATTTGGCGTTTAGCTTGCCGTTGTGGAACTCTTTTTCGTATACCTCTTCTGTAGCTTCTTCTAAAGCTTTTTTATCATCCTGTGAGCTAATGCCGTGTTTTTCGCACGCCTCTCTTGCAGGTAAACCGGTGTATTCCTCGGTGTTGATTATCTGTTTTGGCTCTATGTTTCGAACTTCGTTTGGAGTTATTCCGTATTCTTGAAGTGTTTCCTCAGAGTCCTTTAGTTCCTGCAATGCTATGTAGTCGTATGGTGCGTGCGCTGGAACGGACATTACAAGTCCTGAACCAGAGTCTGTGTCGACAAAGTCTGCTGGAAGCATTATAACTTGGTCGTCTGTTACAGGATTTCTGAAGTACTGTCCCACTACATCACCACCTTTCAGCTCCTCCAGCACCCTGATATCTCTGTCCTGGTGTGAGAGCTTTTTCTGAGCTTCTTCGCTTATCATCCATTTTTCGTCGTCAACCTCTGCTATTACGTAGTCGCCCTGTGGCTTGACATGAGTATGTGTCACGCCGAAGACTGTTTCTGGTCTCAGGGTTGCCATAGGAAGATACACTTCATCTCCTTTGTACTCTCCTTTGAATTTGACAAGGCTGTATTCCTGTCTTTCGGCGTCTTCCCCTTCTAGGAGATCGTGCGTTGTCACAGGGTTTTCGTCGTTCAGACAGTATTTCGTAGGGTGCATCCCCTGTTTCATCAGACCTTTCTCTCTGAGTCGTTTGTACTGCCATTCTATGAATCTGTTGTACTGGTTGTCGTTTGTTGTGAATTCTCGGCGCCAGTCCACGCTGTACCCTAGCTTCTTCATGTTCGGCTTGTAAGAATTGTTGATGAAGTACTCTGCGTAATCCATAGGCTCCTCCATGGCTTTGAGGTCTTCCTCAGGTACGTTGTAGGTTTCTGTCAGGGTCTCCCATTGATCTTCTTCATCTTCCTGTAGTCTCTCGAGCGCCCCGATTATAGGTGTTCCTGTTACATGCCATGCCATAGGAAAAAGAACGTTGTATCCTTGCATGCGCTTAAACCGTGCGAAGACGTCTGGCAATGTATATGTTCCTACGTGACCTAGATGCATTCCTCCGCTGGGATAGGGATAGGCTACCGTTATGTAGAACTTGTCCTCGTTGCTGGGATCTGATTCGTACAGGTTTTCTTCTTCCCATTTCTCCTGCCATTTTGACTCTATTTCGGTCATCCTATCCTCAAACCTATCGCTCATAATAACTGTGTAGGTTGAGAATTTATTTCAATCTGTCCTAGTTCTCAGTTTGAATTGGTTGAGGGGCTTGGTGTTCACTATTAATTTAAATGATCAGAATTGAATGTAGTAGTATGACCCGATTGATATGTGTGAGCAGTGGGAAGGGAGGGGTCGGAAAAACTACGGCAACCGCAAACATTGGAGCAGCTTTGACGCAGTTTGGTGCTGATACGGTTGTTCTTGACGCAAATCTTACTAACCCTAATCTAGGTTTCCATATAGGTATACCTCTGTATCCTACCACCTTGCATGATGTTTTGAAGGGTGATGCACATATCACAGAGGCGATGTATATACATGATTCTGGTCTTAGAGTGGTTCCTGCAGGTTTATCTGTTGATGATTTGAGAGATACTTCGCCTGACAATCTTTCTGATGTGCTTCTTGATGCGGTTGGTGAACCTGATTTTGTTCTTGTGGATTCTGCTGCTGGTCTTGGACAGGAGTCTGTCTCAGCTATAGAGGCGTCAGATGAGGTTCTGGTTGTTACTAACCCTAAGCTGCCGGCCGTGACTGATGCCTTGAAGACAGTTGATATTGCTGAGGAAGCAGGTACAGAAATTACAGGAGTTGTGCTTAACATGGTTAAGGACCATGATTCAGAGCTTGACAAGGAAGAAGTGGAGTCCATGATTGGATATGATGTGGTTGCGGAGATACCTCATCATGAGAAGGTTGAGGAGGCTCTTTCTGTTAAGAAGCCTGTTGTCCACCATGAGCCCGATCATAATGTCTCGGAGCGGTTTAAAGGCGTCTCAGCTGATATTGCAGGTGTTAGCTATGAGCCTGATATCACGGAGCCTGGCTTCTTTCAGACGCTTATTGACCGTGTTCGCTAGACAAGATTTACTTAGCTGGTTTAGATGGCGAGGTTTTTAATACAGGAAATATAATTCAGTTATTATAATGACCAGAGTTATTTCAGTCGTCTCCGGTAAGGGAGGAGTCGGCAAAACAACTATGACTTCAAATCTAGGCGTAGCCCTATCAAAGCATGGAGAGGATGTTGTGATAATTGACGGCAACTTCTCCGGAGCAAACATTGCACAACACTTTGGGATGGGTTTCCAAGATGTCTCTTTGAATGATGTTTTGGAAGGCGATGCATATATTACGCAGGCGGTAGCAAAGCATCCTGAAGGTGTTTCAGTGCTTCCTGCCTCAATCCTCGAGTTTGAGTCCGAGACAGAGAACCTGAAGCACTCTCTAATTGATTTCCTCGGTGACAAGGACTATGTGTTGATTGATGCTGCTGCAGGCGTAGGTGATGAGGTAGAGGCTGCTGTTGAAGCTTCTGATGAGGTCCTCTGGTATCTAAACCTGAGCTCCCATCGTTGACAAACACTCTTGGTGCGAAAGAGCTTGCGGACCAGAAGGATAGAGATGTGATAGGGTTAGTATTGAACGAAGTTAGGGATGAAAAACATGAGGTCGAACATGAAGACATCACGGAGCTAGTTGGAGAAGACGTCATAGGAAGAGTGCCTGATCATGAACATGTAAGAGAGGCAATTGCGCTGAGAAACCCCGTGGTTTCGTACAAGCCTGATTCGAGGGCTTCACATGCTATAGAGGATGTTGCCTACAAGATGAGAGGTGAAGAGCCTCCTGAAAGAGGTCTTGGTACAAAGATTAGGTACAAGATGGATGAAATAGATTTGATATAGGCCATGAACAGTGAGGATAAATCCGTAAAGATTATTTCCTGAAATTAAGTCATGACCTCTTTCTTCCACAGCTATGATCTGAGAGGAATTTATCCTGATGAGATAGGCTTAGATGAGGCAGAGAAGGTTGGAAAGGCTTACGGCACTCACACTGAAGCTGAGGAAGTTTTGATAGGACGTGACGGTAGAACAAATGGCTCTGAGGTGGCTGAGGCTTTTATGGATGGTGTATGCTCTACTGGGACTGATGTGGCATACATGGGTATGGCACCTACTCCTCTGATTTATTTTGGTCAGGTTAGAAATGGTTTTGGCTCAGCTGCAGTTGTCACAGCCTCTCATAACCCATCCGAATATACTGGTTTCAAGTTCAACAGACCTGAAGGAGTCGCAATGTCACGTCAAGGAGGTATGAGGGATATCCAGGATATCTATGAGTCCAGGGATTTTGAGGCTGGCTCAGGCAGTGTTAGAGAGATCGAAGTATTGGATGATTATGTACGTGAGGTATCTGAACTGGTAGGCAACTTAGATCTTGACGTATTGATTGACTGTGGAAACGGTGTTACTGGTCTCATGGCCCGTAGATTATTTGAGGAGCTTGGGTGCAATGTAAGGATTCTTAATGAAGAGATTGATGGAAGTTTTCCTAGTCATCTCCCTGACCCTACAGATGAAAAGGCTCAGCGAACTGTTGAAAAGGCTATGGATGGAGAGGATCTCGGCATTATATTTGACGGGGATGGCGATCGTGCAGGTTTTGTACTCCCTGAACATGGTTATGTTCAGGAGGATGAAGTTATTACGCTTTATCAGAACAAGCCTTAGACCATGGAAAAGGTGAAGTTATCCATGACTTGAGAACATCTAAGATTGTGGCGGAGAAGGTTGAGGAATACGGTGGCGAACCTGTTGAGTCTAGGGTAGGCCATACTTTCATTTCAGAGGAGATACACGCACGCGATGACGCTGTTTTTGCGGGGGAGTTGTCTGGACATTTTTACTTCCCGGTTTATGGTTTTCCGTGGGACGATGGGTTGCTTGCGGGAGCGTTGATGGCGAAGATTGCTGACAGACAAGATCTTGTTAAGAGGCTTGAAGGCTTCCCGGATTATCCGGTCTCTCCTGAGATAAACTTTGAATGCAGCCATGAAAGGAAAGACGATATTATGGAAGCTATATCTCGGGAGTTCTCTGACCATGATATCTCCACGATGGACGGTGTTAAGATCAGTTTTGATTCTGGCTGGGCACTTGTTCGTCCATCTAGCACTGAACCTAAGATCAGATTAAGATGTGAGGCAGATACGGATAAGGCATTACAGAAGATAAGATCTCAGATGGAGTCAGAGCTTCAACAGATTCTTGATTGAGATCATCTGATCTCTTCGGTAAAGGCTCCTGATGAGCTTACTGTTCTTAATCCATCTACTCTTTTTGGATCTTCCTCAATTAAGGTTGGGATGGCTGCAGCCTTTATCTCTGAGCCCGAGTATACACCTGTTTCTACGAACCTTTCTTTGTCTAGGTGATCTGCCATGTCTTCTAGAGGATCTAATCTGTGCACGTGTCTTCCATCCAACCCGGATTTTTGAACGTCTTCTTCCTCCGGTATAGACCCGGTTTCGGCCATGGCTGTTGAATATATCTGTGCGTAAAGCATTGCATCTCTGATTTTTGATGCTTCTATCCTGTAATCTGCTGAAGTCACACATATCTGGTACCTATATGTCTGTATATGACATCTCTTAATTTCCTCTATGTCCAGCAGCGCCTTACCAAGCTTCAAGGCATCTTCAGCGCTTAGACGGTTTTCTACCTGTATTTCAAGTTCTTCTGCGAGTTCCTTGGCACCTGCTTCGTCTAGGCTTATGCTCTCAAATTTTGGTATTACCTCTTCTATCATAAGCTGTCGTTTCTCTTGGCTCATCGTGACATACTCTAAGTGTTTTTCTGTCTCAATCTTCTCAAGCTGCTGAGATGACTTGATCAGCTTTGATTCATAGTTTCCTTCTGTTTCTTGGAAGCCTGATAGTATGATTCTGTCCATTTCCTTGTCTAGATGACTGAAGTTTTCCTCTACTCCTGATCTGAAGTAAGGACCAAATCCCTGCATTTTTCCGGATAATTTGAGGTAGTTATTTCCGTTGTTAAGCTTGATTACTGCGTCCTTTTTGGTTCTATCTGAGTTTGTACACTCAGTAGCTCTCTTCAAGACAATCTTTCCATCCAGCACAGGGCTTACTATATCATCGTTTAACCTGTTTGTAACTCTCCTCAGATAGCACAGGAGTGTATATTGCAACGTAGTTGCCTGTGTTTGAGAGGAAGTTTGCTGATACTCCTGCACTTCCTCCAATTCTCTTTTTGCTTTCTTCTGGTAGAATCTCGTGTAAATTCTTTCCTTTTACACTCCTATTTTGTTTGTTTTCATTACAGTAGGCGATGCATGATCTGAGCTGTCCTATGCTCTTGACGGGCTCCACAATCTCGCTTTCAGGTTGATCTGTATTTTTCGTGACTTTTTCAGCCTCTACATGTGTTTCGAGCGCTAGGTCAAAACCTGTAAGAATATTGACCTGCTTTCTGCTATCTCTGTCTAATGATTTCCTGTATTTTGTACGCCATTTATCTTTCATAATCCGTCGCAGAGCTCCTTTATTTTTTGTTTAGGTTTCTCTGATTTAATTACCCCGGACGCTACTAAAATACCGGAGCATCCTAGTTCAATAGCTTTCTGTACGTCTTCCCTTGTCTTGATTCCGGCGCCTGTAAGGGTTTCTGTGCTCCCGTCTGTATTTTCTACTGCTTGCTGTATAAGATCTGGCTTTGATTTTGACACTGGTTTTTGTCCACCTATGAGTTCGGGAGGCTCAATAGATATGAAGTCAGGGTTGTAGCTATTGAACTTTTTGACTTCTTCTGCGTCCTTTGCACAGACTATGGTCATTAGCCCGATATCCTCACATTTTTGCACAGTTTTTCTCACGTTTTCAGGGCTTAAACGGCGCTCTGAATGGTTTACAAGTGTTCCAGAAGCTCCTGCATTTTTGATTCCTGTAGCAGATATTCTGCCTGTGTTGCTTCCTGTACCTTTGTAGCTGACATGCTGTGCGATAGTCTCTGTGCCAGTTGAAGCCACTCTTGGTATGTCTTGTGGCTGAGGACAAGCAATTACTCTTTCTCCCGTTTCTTTAGAAGCTTCTCTACATTTTTTAGCCATTTTCTCCGCCTTGTGTCCTAGTGCCTGTCTGTATGCCTTGAAGTTTACTATGATCATGAGCTAGCCCTCTGTTATGACTTTGAGCTCTGGATTGTTTAGAACTTCTGGCTCTCCTTCACTGACCTTGATATCAATTTCTGAATCACCGATTTTTTTACCTGCTCTTAGACAGTCTAGGCCTTCGATAGGGTCTATCACCACTTCATTTGGATTTCTGGCTTTGATTCCTAGGATGTATGAGTCTATTACATGTGGTATTAATCCTGAGCTCCATGCTTGTTCTGAGCATCCTAGGCTCTCCCCGTTCTCAGAGTTCACTACCTCAGGGAGGGCTCCTAATTGTCCCCTGTCTAGGAACTGTCTTAGTTTACCCAGCATGTTTAGGCCCTGTTTGTATTTTCCGTACTTTAGATTGGCGGCGGCGGCCCAAGCCGTAGTCAAGCCCCATGATGATCCTGTATGATATCCGCTCGAGTTGTAGTCTGGTTCAAGCATTGAAACCGTTCTTGCCCCGTATCTTGATGAGAACTCTGCGTTAATCTTCTCCAGGTACTTTGTGGCGTCCTGTCTCTGGATCTGCCCATACATAAGCGGTACTGCGGGATTGATTGTGGCCATATCATTTTCTTTCAAGCTGTCCTTCATGTATTCTTCTTGTTTGAACAGGCTCAAACCCTTCCTCAGTTCCTCCTTCTCGTCCATGTTGTGGTGTTTTGCGGCCTCCAGCCAGAGGCTTTGAATCTCGATTGCTTTCTCTCTGTTCAGTGTGTCCATCCATGTGCCTTCAGGGCTGTGTATTGCAACTCCTTCTTGGTTTATCGTCAAGTTGTGCTTTGCCTTCCGTATTCCGTCTTGAATCTGGTCGTTGATCCTGAAGTGTCTTCTGAGTTTGTCAGCAGCTATCAGGTAAAGAGGTGACGTGTCACTTTCTCCTGAGTACTTTGTTCTGTCTTTCCCTTCAAGATTTACTTTGCCAGGTATATCTCCTTTTTTTGCAAAGTTTGTGAGTATGTCTTCTGAGAGCTCAAAGTATCCTGCATCTATTAAACCCATTAGAGTCCAGAACGTGTCTCGTGCCCAGTAGGATTGGAACCATGGGTGTCCGGCAGCTATTCCTATTCCTTCTTTGTCGTAGATTAGATTTTTGACGCTGTTTATGCTGTAGTTGAATAGTCTATCTAGTTTGTTGTGTTCAAAGTTCTGGGTCCGTTTCTCTATGCTGCCGAAGCTTCCTTCTGATGTCGTAAACCTGAAGTTGATGGTTTCTGTGGTGTCAAGCTCTTTTTTGAAAAATATCTTGCCTGGTACGATGCATTCTTGCTTCTCACCGGGAAAATGTTCTCTTTGGTAGGGATTCTCCTTTCAGATCTAGCTCCTCTTCACTTGTTATAATCAAGTTTTTTCCTCCTCGAGCCAGTCTTACTCTGTTAGGCCCTGTCTCAATGCTGTAGTTCTTATGGCTTATGTCCTGAGACTTGTGTCTTATGTCTACACCAGCTTCTAGCATTATGTGTGCTGCTTTCTTGTCTTTGTTTTTGCTTTCAAGCTCAAGAGTTACTTCTATTCCTGGGGTGTCTGGTGGCGCTGCTACATTTTCCTTTACACTTATTCCGCCTACGTCATGGTATAGAGTCATTTGGTCTCCGTATTCTACTGCTTGAACAGAGTCGCTGTCAAGCCAGATACCGTTTATCCTGATACCGTAATAGTCCAGATATTTGTATGGAGGAGACCATAAACCGCTCCATTTGGTCTTAAACCCCGTATCAAGGCTTCTCATGAGGAAACAGTGCAAGTTGGATATCACTCCGTTTCTATTGTTAAGATTTTCTGAGACCTTGTATCTCATATCTTCAAATTCTCTCTACCTGACTATAAAGCATAAACCTTTGAACTCCAGTCGAGACATAAAAGAGCGCCATTCACTTCAGAATAACATAGAGTCCCTAGACTCGGATGCTGACTAATTAGTCAAGATCTACATAGGATTTTGATTACATTGGGCATATGTTTTTACATTCAAGTGTGAGCTAATTTACGATAGGAGTTAGGTGTTTAATTATGGGTATTCAGGTTGAGGTGGAGGAAATTGATGATATTGAATACGGCTCTGGATCTGTAGAAGCAGAGTTTCTGAACTATAGACCTGATCTTGAGCGTGTAAAAGAGGCTGCTGAGGAGCATGGTAAGGATAACTTGATTGTTGTTGGCAGGGAGAATCTGGTTGCAGGTTTTAGGGCTATTTTTCATGCATTTCTGCCTGAGATAGATGTCGATGTAAGTATTGTGACGATGCCTGATCCCGACCATCTCCACAGCTTAAGAAACAGATTTAAACCCGAGAATACTGTTGTGATGCCTGTTATGGGTTCTGAAACCTATGTGCCTGCCGTTGAATCATTTCTGTTTTTCCTAAGCAGGGATTATGATGTGTTTGCTGTTTATCCAGAGCAGGAAAACCTTCTGAAAAGTATAGCTGAGGAGAAAGATATTCCTTCTCTAGAATACTCGTCTAGCGTGGAGAGATTTGTCAGCGGTTCTGAGCCTGCTTTAGTTCCTGCTGCATTTGCAGGACTTGATGTTTCCCGCATTAGAGAAGGCCTGGAAAAGAGCTATACTAACATGTCCTCAGGCGACAACGCTGCGTTGCACTTTGCTTCAGCAATACAAAGCTCAGATGAAAATGGTCGTAGCCAGATCCTGAACTTGGTTTACTCCACTCGCCTGCTTGGTTTTCAACCGTTTATAGCTAGTTTGTTTCACGGGGTACGGGGAGAGAGTTCTTCCTGTGTTCTAGGCGGTTCTGCGCTTAAAAAGCGTTATACTGAGTTGGTTCACGATGAGGACGTTCTTCCTTTGCTTTTGGGATCAGACTCATTTGAGAAACGGACCTTGAAAGCTGATGATTCAATCGCGGATATTGATCTAAGAGAATATGATTTGAAGGATCTAGACGGCTTCGATATTTCAGAGTCGCTAAAAGCCGAATACCGTGGAATGAAGGATACTTTGAACCATGAAAATGTACCTCACATATCGCTTAATGTTACGGATCATGACTACAGGTCTGTTGGCGAGCTTGTAGGTTTTATTCAGTGCTGTGCTGCATACCTGGTGGATATGAACGATGCTGATGCTTCTGGATTCTCTACTCGAGAGCTGCGGCAGAGGTCGCTTGACAGGAGGTTTCTTGAATGAAAATTCTGGTCATTTCACGTAAACTGTCCGACGGAGAGGACGTGTCTGAGTACGTGAAGTACTTGACAAGTTATCTTGCAGATGCAGGGCATAAAGTCACTTTAGCTATATTTGAACAAGACTGTAGCTCTGAATTTAGCGAGAGAGTTAGTGTTGAGGTTTTTTCTTCTAAGTTTGATTCTGAAGATTTCTATAATCGGACGATGATGCTGAATAACCGCGTGAAAAGTATTTTAGAGGAGTATGATTTTGACTTGGTTCATGCTAATGACTGGTCGACGGTTTCTGCAGGTATCTCGGTTTCAGGCCGCCAGGAGATCCCCTTGTTTATGACTCTGCACTCAACTGAAAATCAGAGAGGGTTTGCAAACAAGCACTCATCCTCTATCTCAGAGATGGAGTGGAAAGGTGTCTATAACTCTGAGAAAGTTTTTGTGAACAATAAGAAATCCATTAACTCAGTACTTGATGATCTTGATGCTCCCCGAGATAAGGTTAAGCTGATTGATCCTATTTCGGATCACTGGCCTGAGAAAGTTTTGAAGACTTACAGAAAAGCTTTGAACAGAGAAGAAGGTTGTAGGAGCTTCATCAGTATGATTTCTAACCTGTGAATACTGGAGGTGTCTTTGACTGAGACCTTTGTTTGTGACTTGGGAGTATCCTCCGTATAAGGCCGGCGGTATTGCATCTCACTGTGAAGACCTGGCGACCACAATGGCTAATCAAGGCCATAACCCGGTTGTCTTGACCTTTGGTGAAGAGGAAGAGGTTGAGTATCAGAACGGTGTTGAGGTTCACAGAGTCCCTGTTTCGGATTCAGCGTCTGATACCGTCTCATGGTCGATGAACCTTGGCCACAACTTGGAGCAGAAGGCTATAAGTTTGTCCAAGGACCGGAGCTTTGATCTGGTGCATGCGCATGATTGGATGGCGGTCCCGGCAGCAACAGGGATTGAAAACACGTTAGATATTCCAATGGTTTTTACCATACATAGTACGCAGAAAGGCCGTGATGGTGTTAACTCCGAATACCAGAGAACTATACATAACCTGGAGTGGTATGGAACTTATGAGGCTGATCAGGTGATTACCGTTGGACGTGAGTTCTTAGATGAAGTTGTAGAAACGTATGATGTTCCTGAGGATAAGGTGAACTACATACCTAATGGAGTTGATCTTGAGAAGTTCGACAGCCATTCCCAGAGTCTTGATAGGGGTCGCTATGCCTTGGACTGGGAGAATATAGTGCTGTTCGTCGGTAGAATGTATCCTCAGAAGGGTCCAGGCCATCTTATTGAAGCTATGCCTGATATAATCGATGAGAGGCCGGAGACTAAGTTTGTGATGGCTGGTTCCGGCGCCATGCAGCATTATCAGAGGATGGCTGAGAAACGTGTTGGGGAAAAAGCCTTTTTTCCTGGTTATCTTCCTGAAGATGAGATTGTTTCTCTTATGAAGGCTGCTGAGATCACGGTTACTCCTTCAGTTTACGAGCCATTTGGTATAGTTCCTCTTGAGGCTGCCGCATGTGAGACACCTACTGTAGGAAGTTTTACAGGAGGAATGAAGGATACTATAGTGCATGAGTACACAGGCCTGCACACATATCCAGAGGATTCTCAAAGTATCGCAAATCAGGTTGAGAGATCGTTGAATGACCCTGGCTGGAACGACTGGCTAGGCAGCAACGCACGTGATAGAGTCGAGGATAACTTTAGGTGGGAGCAGATAACTGCATGGACAACAGGGATATACCAGAAGGCCTTAGAGTGAATTTTCTAACCTAGTTACTATGTCTTCCATCATTTGCTTTTCTGCACTTTTAGAGAACGAATGATCTTCATTCTCAAGCTTTATAATCTCTAAATCGGTTTCTAACTTTTTGGATGCCTCTGCCGTCTTTGCAAACTCTACAGTAGTGTCTGATCCGCCGTGAAATATGAATAACGGGCAATTCATGTTTTCTGCTGCGTCTTGAAAGCTGTACTCTTGGAAGTCTCTCACAAACTTCATGTCTATTGTTTTCTCTCCGTGATGTGTGAAGCTGCCTTTTTCTCTTACAATATCCTCATATTCCTTCATTGTGTCGTTGAATAACACAGGTGCCTTCAGAAAGACTGCCTCAGGATCTAGATCGGTGAGTGAATGTATTACGGTCTTCCCTCCAAAGCTTGAACCAAACAAAGCATATTTATCCGGGCTGAAATACCTAACAACTGATCTTAGATCTTTAATCCGTGAGCTTAATGTCTGTTCTATGAACTTCCCGCTTGATTCTCCGTTTCCACGGAAGTCAAATCTTACTGCGTTAAATCCTGCTTTAGTGGCCTTATTACATCTTGTCTCGTAGCTTCCTTCTTTGTTGCTTCCGAACCCATGGCAGAAGAATATCCATTTATCTGAGTCTACTTTGTGGTGTGCTACTGATATTTTTTCTCCTTCACTGACTTGAACATTATATTCCTGTGTCATGTTGAGTTTATTTTGTTAGTCTCTTTTCTATCTGCTGTTGAAAATCCATTAGATGCTCTGTAATCACGGCTGATCCTTTTTGTGGGTTTTCAAAGTATGAGAAGTAGTCGTGCACTGATCCGTCGTTGCTTCCTTTCTGTGATATGTGGTGTAGATGGTCTGAAGTCAGCATTTTCCTCCATACTTCTGTGACTTTTTCGTTGTCTATCTGTTTGACTTTGGATTCTATTTCTTCGAGTTTCTGAACAGCATCTTTTGTGTGGGATTGCCTAGCCAGGCTGTTTCATCCATTTCTTGGTCGGCCCATGAAACCGTGTTGTGCTCGAATGCGTCAAACTCTCCGACAGATTCTTTTTCTGTGAGTTCTCTTACTTTTGAGAACTTTAGGTTGTCGTGGCTGAGAACTTGGTTGGGAAGGTCTTCTAGAAACCACATTATCCCTGTTCCCTGCCAGTGGTGTTCCCCGAAGGTTTCATAGTCCATAAACAGGTTGAGTGCTTGTCCTGAGCAGTTTGACAGCCATGAAGCATATTTTTCCGCTGTTAGAGGGTGTTCGCTCCACCATTCTGCTGAGAACCTGTACCCTATGTCGTCTGTCAGCTGTCTGTTCCGCAGCAGAATCTTCAACTCCGTATCTCTCATGAATTCTGGTTGCCGGTATATATAGTTGGGTGATCTCCATCCAAGTACTCTCGGTACACCTTCTGTTATCATGGCTTCGTATCCTTCTTTTGCTGCAGCAGATCCTATCTCGTTGTTGTAGATCAGCTCTGTGTTTGTGGTGACCTGTGGCTTTACGCCGAATTTCTGCTTTACTAGAGACCTGTGGGTTCTTATCTGGTTTCTGTACTCTTTCTTGTCTTTGAAAAGACCTGCCAGTGAGTGGTAGTGCGCTTGACCTATAAAGTCTACTGTGGAGTCAGGAAACCTGTTGAGCATGTCAATTAGCTCAGGGTGATATTTTTCCGCCTGCTCTATCCATGAGCTTGATACGGAGAAGTTTATCTTGAACTGTCTGTCTCTGCCTTCGAATCTTTCTGCCTGTCTTAGAAGCCTTTCCGTGGCAGGGAAGTAGCAGTTTTCTGCAACATCCTTGAAAACCTCTTCGTTGAATTCTTCATCAAAGTATCTTCCCTTGAGTGTCGAGGCATCCTCTTTCACTCCGTCGGTCCTCAATCGGTGTGGCTGGTGTACCTCAAAGCTCAGGGTTACTGGAAGCATAAATTGGGTTGGTATCGGTGGCTTAAAACAGGCCGTGAATTCTTTTCTAAATGAAACGTTAAAACCTATTTCAGAGTAATATGTCTTCATGGACGTAGAAATCACTGAGAACGAGGGAGAGTATCTTATACAGGTAAGTACTGATGAGAAGGTGGCTCTTGTTGTTTATTCTGATTCTGGTGAGAGAATATATCTTCCGGGTGAATCAGGCGACCTGACCTATTACGAGGGCAGCCCGGAGTATCTTGACAAGAAATCTGGTGTCTGGAGTGTTGAACACCATGAGAAGCCCGACAGTATCGAGGTTATCAGTTGAGATCCGAGTATATCTGAATTAATTCATTAGTCATGTCCTGCCAGGTTCTAACTTCATTTAAGTCCTTATCTCACTGTTTTAAGCCTTGTTTAATTCCTTCCGCTATCGAATCTGAATCGGGCTCTATGCTTGTAATATATTCATCGGATATTATCTCCCCTACCCCGTTTTCCGTAGCTGCGACGGGTGTGCCAGCCTGTAAAGCTTCTGTAATAGTTAGTCCGAAGGGCTCACTGACTGAAGGCGATACAAACAGATCAGCTGAGCTATAGTAATCTCCAAGCTCATGCTGAGGTATAAATCCTGTGAACTGCACTTTTCCATCCATTTCAAGTAGATTGGTGAACTCCTCTAGTGAATCTTTCATCTCACCGTCACCGCCAATGACAAGAGTTGCCTTTTTTCCCTTCATCTTCTAGAAACTTCTTGAAGCCGTAGAGCAGATGTTCTATCCCTTTTTGTTCTGCGTGTCGTCCAACGAAAAACACCATCTCATTTTGAATACCTAGCTGCTTCTTAATATCTTTTCCAGAAGACCCGGGCTGTGAGAAACCGTTGCGCACTACTTCTGGCTCGTGCCCATATGTTTCCCTTATTTTGTTTGAGAGTTTCCTGCTAACAGCTATAGTAATGTCAGAGTGCTGAAGTGCTACTTGTTCAAGGCCATTTTGTGATTCTCCTCTTGTACGGTCTGATGATATTGAGTGAAACGTTGAGACCCATCTGCAGCCTGAGTATTTTTTCGCCTTAAATCCTGCTTCGGCGCCAAACCAGTCGTGAGTATGAATTATATCGTAGTTTTCCGCGATCTCCGCTATATGAGAGCTCATTTTCATCGCCCGCCATCTGATACCTCCACTGCTTGAAGCAACCGGTATTATGTTTTCTTTTTCGGGAGCTCTTTCTTCGGGTAAGGCCAGGGCAACCTCTATGTTCTCTGCTTGCTTCAGCTGGTTAAACAAGTTGTATACGTGGATATCTAAGCCTCCGTCGATGTCAGGAGGAAATCCCCACCCCACTAAAAGCACGCTCCTCATAACGACATTTTTGCTTTTGATTTCTAAATACCGCCGGGTGTTGGATGTTTCTACCATAGAATTTAAATGCGGTACAGTCACTCAATGTAGGTATGTTATGTCTTCTTTCGTTCCTGGTTTTTGGGTTTCTGGGAATATTCTTCTCTAGTTACAGAGAACTAGCTAGAAAATCTCTGGATTGTTTTAGGCAGAGAGTGAAAACAGGTGAGTGTGATGCGGACTTTGAGACTCGTCTGAAATCCACAATAATAGGTAAGGTGATGGATAAGGATAGAAGGCTGGCTGCGTTTCTGAACACTTATATGGACTATGTGACTTGGTCTCTCATAGCTGTTTTTCTAATCACAGCTGGTCTTGTGGCTGTGAGCTTGTATAACTTCCTTATTTATGGTAGTTGTAGCCCTGCTTCTGACGCAGGATGTGCGCTTTCAAAGGCTTCAGATAGCTGGATTCTAGGTGAAATCAGAGAATCAATCAGATTTTGGATGCCCAAATGAGACGTGAAGATTTTCCGCCTCTAAGAAAAACTGACCTAACATATCTGGACAGCGCCTGTATGAGCCTCAGACCTGATCCTGTTATTGATGCGGTTGAAACATATTACCGGGAGTATCCTGCGTGTCCTGGCCGATCCCATCATTCGATGTCGGAGAAGGCATCTGATGAGCTTATAAAGTCTAGAGAGAAGATAGCGGACTTTGTTGGCGCTGACTCTGAGAACCTGATGCTTACCTCAGGTACTACAGAAGGGTTAAACACTGTGGCACGAGGTTTTGATACTCAGAAGGTTTTTTTGTCGGATAGAGAGCATAACTCTAATCTTGCTCCGTGGCAGAGGAAAAACTGTGAAACTGTTTTTCTGGAAACTGAGAATGGTCTTGATATTGAGTCTTTGAGATCTAATGTTTCTGAAGGCAATCTTGTCAGCTTAGTTCATATTTCCAACCTTGATGGAATGGAGTTCAGAATTGAGGAAGTCGCTCAGATTGCTAGAGAGCAAGGTGCTTATACGCTGGTTGATGCTGCGCAGAGCGCTCCTCATATGCCTCTGGATGTGTCTGAGATGCCGGTTGATTTTTTGGCTTTTTCCGGTCATAAGATGCTTGGTCCCTCAGGAACGGGAGGTCTTTATGTATCTGAAAGAACTCAAAATAAGCTTGAACCATTGAATACGGGCGGTGGAGCTGTGGAGGATACTACTCAGTTTACTAGGGAGCGAAGGGATTTTCCATACGGTTTTGAAGCAGGTTTACCAAATGTGGCGGGTTTTATCGGTCTAGGCAAAGCAGCCTCATACCTATCTGATATAGGTATGGGTAAGGTAGAGAGTCATGAGCATAAACTGACGGAAAAACTGGAGCAGGGCTTTTCTGATATTGAAGAGGTTTCCTATATTTCAAATGGCCCAGGTGTAGTAACGTTCTGGGTAGATGGTATGGATGCTCATCAGGTGGCTCTTATGCTTGATAGGAAGGATATTGCTGTCAGAAGCGGTAAACACTGTGTTCATTCATGGTTTGATCAGAAAGATGTTAGGCCAGGGGTTAGAGTGTCCCTACATCTGTATAATAATGATGAGGATATCAGAGAAATTGTCGAGGAAGTGAAGAAGATATCTTATGTGGCCTGATTTTCTTTTAATTCTGAACTTGCATTAATTTTGTATGAGGAGAGCCATACTCTTCAGGTTTCATAAGAACCCTGAATTATGCAAGGAGAGGGTAAGGCTGCTGAAAGAACTGAATCCTGAAGCTAGCATATATGGATTGGGAGAGAACATCAATAGATCTGAAGAACTGAAGGAAGCAGGTCTAGAACATATTCATGCAGTAGATGATAAGAGCTCGGAATGGAAGTGGATGAATGGAGACCTAGCTATTAGAGACTGGTTTGCAGACAGAGGCAGAAACAAGGATTTTGACATGCTTCATATAGTGGAGTGGGATCTTCTATTGGCGGCGCCATTAGATGAGATATATGGCCATATTTCTGAGAGCTCGCTCGGTCTTTCAGGTCTGAAGTCGATTGATGAGGCAGAGAACTATGGTTGGTCATGGATAACAGGAGAGTATAGAGACGAATGGAACAAGCTTAGAGAATGGGTTAGAAATCAGACAGGATACTCTGAAGAGTCTTTTGGTTGTATATTTCCTGGCTGCTGCCTACCCAGAAGCTTCCTAGAGGACTATTCAGATTTGGATATTCCAACATACTCAAATGACGAGGCTAGAGTGCCTCTAATAGCAAAAGCTCTGGGATATAAGCTTGAGAGAACAGGTTTGTACCCTGAGTGGGGCGAAACCAGCATTAACAGATACTTTAACGCTACAGGCGATGTCATAAATCCAGAGGACGTACGGAGGAAGCTTGAGAAAACCGGTGGCAGGAGAGCTTTCCACCCTGTGAGAGACAAGATAGGAAAAGACAGAGCGATGAAATGGAAGGAGCAGGCTATTTGATTCCTAGTGCGTTGTTTGTCTTCTCTATACTCCTTTGTTTGCTCTCGACTCCTAGCATTGATCTTATTGCGTCGATTGTATCAGGCGTGACTATTGATTCTTGGTGTACCATGTGTATCCAGTAGCACGTGCCGTCTTCGACTGTAACTGTTTCTTTCCAGACGCCAGTCTCCTGCATATCGGATCTTTTTCTCCCTAGATCCCTCATCATTTCGTGTACCTTACTGGTGGAGTCAAATCCTTTTTCGGCTTCAAGAAGCTTAATACGGGGATTTTTCTCGAACGCTTCTATTACCTCTTCTTCCTCAACATCTTGTTCTAGTTCGGCGTTAACCATGTGTACATGTCCGTAAGTGACTGGGACCTTAACCGCCAAAGTCTTGATATCAAGCTCTGGCATCACAGCTTTGACATCTGGCCCATGATGTGAAGGCACGTCTGTTACAGGTATTATCGAGTTTATAGGTCCACGCCCGTCCTGTGGTATATCTCCGCCTCTTCTTACCAAGTTTGCGACAGCCTCGTCAACTCCGAAGTTTTCCTTCTAAGGTGTTCATGGTCCTGGACAAGGATGTAGTGTTGCAGGAGACTACTTTTACGTAGTTTTCGCCATTTGCTTGTTGGTAGTTTGCGTCTGCGTTGAACTTTACCTCTGCGATATCGTCTGGTGCTCCTCCTTGGAAAATGGCTTTCAAATTGTTTGGCTGGTAGATGTTTTCTTTGTTCAATTTGTCGACTCCGGATGGCGTGGAGTCTACCACGATGTCTATTTCGTCGCTGTGTTCTTCTAATGTACCTTCTATTTCTATATTATCTTGTTTGAGTTTTTGAGCTCCTTCCTTGTTTGAGGCGTAGATGTCTACTTTGTGGAGTTCTCCTTCTGGTGATAGTAGTGTCTCCATTTCAGGTCCTCTGGAGACGTCTGATATTCCGTATAGTTTCATATCTTCCTGTTTCTGTACTGCTTCTGCTACGCGTTTTCCGATTGTTCCGAAGCCGTTGACCAGTACCTTAATCATAATACTATGTATTACGATTGACTGGGTAGAATAAAAAACCCTCCGCAAACCTTGTACAAACAAATGAGTCCAAAACTCAGAGAGAAGCTTGACAGAAACAAGAACTCGCACAAAGGAGAGAACGGCAAGGTAGGAATTGTAGGGGGAAGCAAAGATTACTCTGGTGCACCTGCACTGGCAGCACAGGCAGCCCTGAAAACAGGGTGCGACCTGACAAAAATAGTTACATCAGAAGAAGTATCTGATGTGGTAGATTCGTATTCGGAGAACCTGATTGTCCGAAGCTATCCTTCTGGATACCTAGCTCTTCAGGAGTAGAGAACTGCCTTGAAACAGCCAGATGGAGCAACTCATTGATAGTAGGTCCAGGCACGAATAATCCGGATGAGAAAGCGCTAAAGCAGCTTTTCAGCAGATATGACGGTCCTGTGGCTGTGGACGCAGATGCAATAGATACAGCAGTCCGGCAGAAAGTCTCGAACGCAGTTCTTACCCCACATCAGGAAGAAGCCCAGATCATACGTCAGGAACATGGCTCAATCTCAGAGTTTATCGGAAGGACTGAGAATACAGTAGTCCTCGTAAAGGGATCAACCGACAAGATCTACTCTGATGAAGGCGTGGTTGAAGTTGATGCAGGAGATCCGACTATGACTGTTGGAGGAACCGGTGACCTGCTTGCAGGAGTCGTAGGTTCTCTAATCTCTCAAGGATTGAATCTTTCTGAAGCTGCTGAGCTCGGTGCAAAACTGAATGCTGAGGCAGGAAAGTTAGCAGCTAGAGAGCTAGGAAACGGTGCAACCGCTAAAGATATTCTAAGTCGCTTACCAAAGGCCCAAAACAATATTTAGGGCTATATTTATGGTTCCTAGTTTTTACTCGTCTGCAGTTCCGTGATATGCATTTTTCTTCTTCCATCCGGGTTCAAAGTTGTAGTTTATTCCTGCTTCCCTGATATCTTTCTCTTTCTGCTCTATACAATCCTGTGCACATTTAGGGACTAGGTAACGCCACTCTTCACCGGATCTCATTCTTCTCCGTATTTCAGAACCTGAGTAGATTTCCGGATCGTGGAGCTCCGGCTCCACAACTTCTAGATCGGTAAATTCTTCTACAAGATTCTGCACTAGTTCATTGCCTGAAATCACTGTTTCAAAGGATTTTTCCCCGAGCTTCTCCGCCCATTCCTCATCACTCTCTACATCTTCTAATCTCTCTACAGTGATTTCTGGAAAGCAGGTTTGTATAATTTCTTCTCTTTCCTCAAAGCTGAGAGGGTTATCAGTCTCTCTGCTCTTCCCGGCGCTTCCTACAATAATCTTCAATTGTTTGAATTCGTCCCTGTGTTCTTCTACGACTTCGTAGTGTCCTTGATGGAATGGCTGAAATCTTCCTAGAAAGCATGCATTACCCAATCAGGAGTTCACCTGCTTTCTGCACGTCTTTTCTTGTAAGTTGTGGGAGCTGCTCTAGTTCATGCTTCTGAAGCAGTTTCTCTCCTAGTTTCCATTTTAGCTGCCATGAAAAATTGATCTCCAATTCGCCGACTTGTTGCTTGAGTGTGTCACTTTTCTGTTCCCATTCCTGTCCTACTTGGGTTTCAGGCTCTCGTTCTTCAGTCTGTGCTAGAAACATGTATGAAAAGGTTTCTGCCAGTAGTTCCTGCCATACCAGGCCTGCCATCTCCATGTTTTCGTAAAACCATGATTTTCCGAAAGCCTTTCTAACGACCTTTTCCAGATCTTCACGCCATTCTTCCTTACCGATGTTGAAGTATATCTGTGCTGTTTCTGAGTCTATGGCTGTTCCTCTTGCACCGTGTTCTGATTCAGGACCTGAGGGCATGGCGCCGAGGTTGACTTCTAAGACCTTGTCCTTACTTAGTTCGTGTTTGCATCCTTCCAGTATGTTTCTGGTAGTCTCACGGGCCTTCTGAAGTTCGTGTTTCTCTGGCTTGAGTCTGTAACTCATTTCTTGTCCTCTTTCCACTTGATGCTACATCCTTTGGGCTGTTTTGTTCTTCGGGAGGATTTTTTCTCTTCAGCATCTTCTTGATTGCATCCTCCATGTAGTGCTCTGTTATCTTTCCTTCTGGCCCTGTACGGTCTGTCAACTTCCCGTGGTAGTACACTGTATGCCTCATATCTAGAAGGAACGGATCTGGTGTACATACCGCTCCGTATTCCTCTGCCACTTCCTGGTCATCGTCTACAAGGTAGTAGAAATCTGTTTCCTTGAGGTCGAATTTTTCCAAGAACTCCGGCATCTTTTCTTTAGAGTCCATTGGATGTGTCTCTGCGTTAGGATTTATGCCGAC
>GL982574.1:103777-106802 GCA_000220375.1 Candidatus Nanosalina sp. J07AB43
GTTTTGCTTTAATTTGGTGAATGGATTTCTAATAACTTGTTTATTTTCTATGAAATCTAGTGCTATATCTTCACTTATTTCTTTGGGATTGTTAGTTTCCCTAAGTACTTTCTTGCCATACTCCTCATATGTCTCTGCTGGTCTGTAATTTGGGCATACTGTTAGGCCTATACTTTCCATGGTTACGAGATTCTTAGCCATCAAGGTTAACGATGTCGGTAGTATTATCCCATTCTTTCCGCATGTAATTATCAGCTCTAGAAGTTCTTTTGATATGGATGCGTCTTCTATTTTCCCATTTTTCAGCACCATAACGCTCTTCTGTATCTCTTTTCTAATGGCTTCTATATCTGCATCTTCCTGCACCTTACCTATATCCTCTAGTATATTCAATATACTGTCCGAATTTTCTTTCATTGAATGTATAAGAATCAGATCTATCTTCTCTCTTAGGTCTTTAGGTACAGTGCCCATCATACCAAAATCTATGTATGCCATGGTTCCATCCTCTCTAATTAAGAAATTAGATGGGTGCGGATCTGCGTGAAAGAATCCATCAACAACTATTTGTCTTATTCCTGTTTTGATTGTAGTCTCTGCCAACTCCTTGGGATTAGTATTTACTTCCTCTATTTTGTCGTCTGTACATTTGATACCTTCTACATATTCCATCACTAGAACTTTCTCGGAGCTTAAGTCTGGATATACTTCTGGAACGTATATATTGCCTTCATCCTCAAGATTTTCCTTGAATATTTGGGCGTTTCTCATCTCTTTATTTAGATCACATTCTTCCAGCGTCCATCTTTTGAACTCATCGAACACCTTAGATGCATTTATCGCGTCCAAAGAACTGACCACTCTTTCAGATTCTTTAATCAAGAATCCTAAGATATCCAAATCTTTCTTAATCTGATCTTTTATCTCTGGACGGCGAATTTTTACGATAACGTCTTCTTGACCTACCTTCGCCCTATGTACCTGAGCTATAGAACCTGAGGCAATTTTTTTGTCACTGAATTCTGAAAATTCAGATAATCCTATCTCCTCATCAACAATCGTTTTCGCCTTTTCTGGCGAAAAACCCTCTACATCGTCTTGAAGATTCGTCAATTCTTTAACGTATCTTTCCGGAATAATATCAGGTCTCTCACTCAGTAATTGACCGAATTTTACAAAGGTGGGTCCTAACTCCTCTAATGTTTTTCTCAATTTTTCAGGGGAAGGTTGTTTTTTACTCCCCAATTCATACTTTGAAATGAAGGGCAAATGCTTGGTTAAACCTACTCTGCGTAGAATATAGCCGAGTCCATTCTCAGCTAGGAGAGACAATATCTCTTCAAACCTCTCTACATCGCGAATTTCTCTCTTTGTGCCCACAGAACCAATTTTACAACCTGTAATTAAATCAATTCCCTTGGTTGAAGAAGCCAAATACACAGAGCACAAACTATCTGAAATCTATATTTTACCTGAGAACAAGATTGATCATTGAACTTGAACACTCTTAACTAAAAAAGTTACCTTAAGGTAGTATCAAAGCATATTAAAAACAATGTTGTGTTTAACAATATTGAACACTCTTTCCAATTGTTGATAATGTGCAGTTTGGGTTGTGACGTGAGTCTAAACATGTTTAGGAACTGCGGCTGCAGTCGGCGAAGCCAGTCTTTGTCTCGGTCCAGCGGTAGGACAGGATGACTCAGGCACTCTGGAGAGATAAAAACATCAGAATACTCTTGACGACAGTGAAGAGCAATATAGCAGCATAGAAGATGAATGCGCTCTCATTCACTAGTGTTTAAACTCTTCAACTAGATCTAGCGAGTATCTCCACTTCGTATCCTTCCGGATCCTTAACAAATGCATAGTTCCCTGGACATTCTTCTGGAGGTCTGTAATCTTCTCCCCCTGCCTGGACAGCCTGTTTGTATGCTTCGCTTAATGAGATGTTCTTTGGTGTCTGGATTGCGATGTGTCCGAAGCCCTCTCCTTTCCCGTATTTGTCGTCTTCGCCGTGGTTGTATGTTAACTCTATCTCTGCTTGTTGCCCTGGGTGGCCGAGGAAGTAGAGTGTGAATGTATCCATCTCCTTTTTCCTTTTCATTTCCATGTTGAATGCATTTTTGTAAAAATTGACCATTTCCTCTGGAGATCCGGTCCTAAGCATTGTATGTGCTAGTCTCATATTAGTACTTTTAAGTTCAACAGTTAAAGATATTTTCTCAAGTTCTTACCTTGTTCCATGTTGACTGCAAGAACTTCTGCGCTTTAAGCTTATATTTTACTGATAGAACACTAATTACGATTACTGATGCTGAGGAGAGCAGAAAAAGTCTAAAGTCTGTCTCAGCAATAGAGTGTCCTGTTGTTGTGAGCATAAGTATTCCTGGTATTCTTCCGAGTGATGCTATGATTGAAAGTTCTACCAAGTCGAGCTTGGTTAATCCTGCTATGAAACACAATGCATCATCAGGGAATCCAGGTAACACAAACAATATGATAAATGGTACTAAACCGCTTTCTCTAGTTAGTGAGTCGAAACGTTGCATAATTGAGTCATTGACGAATTTGTCTGCTACTGGTCTCCCATATATCCTAGACAGGTATATCGCCAGAACACTGCCGAGAGCAGCACCCATTACGCTGTACATCATTCCATACCACGGACCATAAAGTATGCCGCTTGCTACAGGTGTAATAGGTGGAATAGGAGCGATGATTACTTGCATAAACTGACCTACAACTATTCCTAGAGGTCCATAGGTTCCAAGTACTACCGCAAGCTCGCTTGGATTGATGAACATTTGGGTTATTTTAGATCCTGTTTCCGATAATCCTAGCCCCAATAGAGCGAATAAGATCGCTGCTGGGATGATCTCCTTGGCTTTTCCAGATGTAGTGGAGAAAAATTTCATTATGCTCTAAATTTACTTGTTCCTTATGAATCACTAGTTTTGGGGAAGAATGTTGACTGACTCGGTGTCCTTTGATCCTTCAAGCTGGTTGTAGAAGGCTATGATTC
>GL982574.1:106852-109045 GCA_000220375.1 Candidatus Nanosalina sp. J07AB43
GAAGGGAAACGCTGAGTACTACAGAAAATGGGAGCATGAAAACGATATGAAGATGGTGCACCGCTTTTGGTGAAGCTGAACGGTAACTCAAACCTAGCTAAAAGAGATGATTACTACAGCCCCAAGCAGTGTACAGTTGAGTATGCCGTCGAGGAACTGAATGCAGAAGCTATAGGATACACTCTATACCCTGGTTCTTTGCACGAAGACGAGATGTGGCAGGATTTCCGCAAAGTCCAAGAGGAGGCAAGAAGGTATGGAGTGCCTGTGGTGCTCTGGAGTTATCCACGAGGCAAAGGAGTACAGGAAAACCCTGATTACTCAGGTCAGAAAGATCCTGATGTAGTAGCTTACGGCACCAGACTCGGGCTTGAGCTTGGTGCGGACATGGTCAAGTGCAAGTATCCTGGTAAGCGGGAGGACTGGGAAAAGATTGAGGATGCAGCTCCAGGCCTGAAGACTGTTATGTCAGGAGGATCCAAGAGAAGCGACAAGGACTTCCTGACTGATGTCTACAATACAGTTGAAGCCGGTGGTAATGGTCTTGCTGTAGGCAGGAATATCTTCCAAAGAGAGAACCCTGAAGAGCTTCTGGACAAGCTTGAACAACTGATCTTCCATAGTAAGGAAGTCGAAGAGGTAACCTAAGAAATGGATAAGGAGAAAGTAATTGATAGTATCATCGAGGATGTTGCCAAGTCTGCACCAGAGATCAGGTCAGGAATGGAAAGCAGGAGAGACTACTCAGGTGATAGCAACCCGTCTGATGAGGAGGAGCTTGAAGCAGATATCTGGGCCAACCAGTTCCTCAAGGACAAGATTACTTCGATAGACGGCGTGGGACAGTATGCTTCTGAGGAAGAACAGGAAGTTACCGATTGCGGTCAAGGTCTCTCGGTGGCGATAGATCCTTTGGATGGCTCATCAAACATCCCTACAAATAACATGGTTGGAACTATTGTAGGTATCTACAGCGAGGAACTTCCATGTAAAGGAGTACATCTTGAGGCAGCTTTCTATGTGCTCTACGGACCGCTTACAACTGTGGCCGTTGCCAGAGATGGAACTGTAAACGAGTATGTCTTGAGTAACAGAGAGCTTCATCTCTCACACGAGGAAATCAGTATTGAGGATAAGAATATCTACGGCTTTGGTGGAAACAAGGACTGGTTTCAGGACTTCAGGGAGATGGAACACGAGATATCCAAGAAGTACAAGCTCAGGTATGGTGGCTCTCTTGTAGGAGACTTCAATCAGATGCTGCACCATGGCGGAGTATTTGGTTACCCAGCTAAGAAAGGCTATGAAAACGGCAAGTACAGAATACTTTTCGAGGGCAACCCGATGGCATACATCACTGAGGCAGCTGGAGGAAAAGCCACTACAGGAGAACAGAGAATCCTAGAGGTAGACGTAGACGAAGTGCATCAGAGAGTGCCGTTTATCGTAGGTCATGAAGAGATGGTGAATGAAGTTAGCCAAACTACCTCTAAGTCTGATTGAGCTGTCCCAGGATTCAGCTCTCAGCTTTTGATTACTCTATAAGTTCGTCGTCCAGAGCAACTTATTGGATGGGGTATAGATACAATCATGGTGCGATATAAGGATCTTGATAGTTTTTCGTATCATTCAAAATAATCTGTGATATTCTCTCTGTCGAAGATGTTTTCTTCTCCGACCTGTTTCTTCAGCTTCTTGCCGGTCTTTGTCCCAATCAGCTTCTTCAGTTTCTCGAACTTTACCTCTCTAATGTCTTCCTGGTTCTGATGCCGTAATCGTAGAGTTTTCGCGCCCGAACACGCCCAATCTGATCGTACTTGATAAGGTTGAGCAATTCTTCTTTAATCCCGTGTTCAAGTCTCAGTCTCAGCTTCTTCAGGTCATTCTGTACCTTGTTGTTTTCCGTGTCCATGTCTTTGGTTCTTACCAGCTCTTTGGCGCCGTAGAGAAGCCAGTCTGCGTTCTGCATCTTAGATCTTATGCCCCCAGGCGCGATGTTGTACTTCTCCATGATTCTTTCTTCGTCAAGCTCTGATATCCACGCACGCATCATCAAAGAATTTTTCATATTCTCTACAAAAGACTCAAACTCCATATCCCATTCCTCGGGAACGGGCTCCAGAATGTATTTCTCTGCGTCCATCAACGCTTGAGATATTTCTTCAAACTCTCTGTCTTTAACACGTGGACTTG
>GL982574.1:109095-110318 GCA_000220375.1 Candidatus Nanosalina sp. J07AB43
GAAGATGTAAGAATAGAAGACCCGGGCGAATTTGATGCGGTAATGAATCTTTGGAAGCAGGGATCACCTGAAGGGTTCCCCGGAAAGGCACCACTTGATGTATGGTATAAAGACGCTGTTCCTGAGGAAGATTGGATAGAATACCGAGGAGGTAATCCACCAGTATCTAAGAAATCTGGACACGTTCTAAACGAACTTTTCAACACAAGAGAAATCAAGGGAGGTAGAAGTGATACCTATGACAACTTCACAGTGGAGAAGATAGGTTCATTCATTGAAATGGCCAGAAACGAGGGCGTGTCAGACGAGAGTATTGTCTATAATCTAGGTGCCTACGCGTCAGCGACTATGGCGGAGATGAACTACGGGGAGGATCCGAACCAATCTAGTTCAAGGTTAAAAATGAGCAGACCTGATGAGGCTCTGGCTCTATATGCGGCCGGTGAAGAATTGCTAGATGTCGTAGAGATAGAGACTCTTGATGGAGATGAGATAAAGATCCATGACCCGTTGAAAAGAATCGCTGAAGGGTGGACTGGGAAATTCTTAGACATGGTGCCGGAAAAATATACTGGCTCTTATAATGAAATTGGCACGGAAGAAGCCTCCGAAGATCCATTTAGTGATCCTAAAAATTCTTACAGTTCTTGGGATTATATTCCTGAGGATGTTGGAACAGCGATCGAAATCTATTCTGAGCTTAGGAATAATCGCAAACCTGTAAGAGATCCTAACAAGCCTTACGATCCCTCAAATCTTTCTAAGCAGACTCAAAACGCAGTAGACCTCTACCATGCAAGAATTGATAATGATAGTCCGTTGGATGCCGAAGAAATCAATGCTATAGGATGGCAGATGGCTCACGAAATTATGGAGGGATAACATAGAGGGTTCCTCTTTAGACTTAAGGTCTTCCATGCTTCTTGATGTTCAAATTTTGTCTGAAAGATTATCCTTGTACTACGCTAATGTTTCTTCCCAAAGTGCTCAGTTTGACTACCTTCGAATCGAAAATAACTCAGTACGCCAAGATTTTGAATCAAAAAAGTTGAAAGGCATAGGTTGGATATCCACGAAGAGATATCTTGCCAGCTTGAAGAGGCAAATATATATCGGATGCGCTTCTGTAAAAATTGACTCCCTTCCTTTGGAGACCGAGTCCTAAGCATAGTATATGTCAGCCTCATATTATAACCTTCAAAGTTGAAAATTAACATATTTTC
>GL982574.1:110368-111432 GCA_000220375.1 Candidatus Nanosalina sp. J07AB43
AGCTTTATTATCATAATCTATTTTTACATGTCCTTGAGCCCAGTAGCACACGCTCTCCAGATACTTCATGGCTCCAAAAGTTGATTCCTTCAGATCGCTCTCATTTACGTCTGAGTATCTATCCAAACCTGACATCTTTGCGTATCTGTATCCAAATTTCTTTCCTATTTTGTAAAACATCTCAGGCTCGTCTATACGGTCTTCTATTTCTATAAAGACTTCTTCAGGGATGGCTATATCTCTAAGATAGACATCTTTATCGCCTAGATTTTCTCCCATAAAACCTGGATGATCCTGAATTTCCTTTCTCGGCATTTCTATATTCTTCAAGTACCACTCGACCGCTTCTTCCTTCAGCATTCTCAGATCGCTCCTATTACCCCTGAAATAAACACTAGGATACCGAGGAAGTTACACTCTCCATCGACAATCACACTGTAGAATAGTTCTCCTGTATCCATATGAATAACACTAATGTATGCTAGTACATAAATATGGAAAAAAGTTAATATTAGGAAATCAAAGTTCAGGTAACCAAATGAGACTAATGCTGACCATGAACTTATTAAGAGCACATCTATTCCTACGGATATGAGTTTAGCATTATCTATACCGTATTTGTTCGGTATTGTCGTAACTCCTTCCTCTAAATCTCCCTTGATATCTTTAATGTCGAAAATCATTGCGCTTCTAAAGAATGAGATGCCAAAAAACAGTGTAAGAAATAATACTTCTGATCTAAATGTTAAACCATAGTATGAAGCTGTTAGCAGCGGTATAACTCCCCAAGTTGCGCCAACTATAGCGTTCTTCACAAAAAGAATCTTTTTCAGCTTGAGGACAGAGTATAGTAAGCTCATTACTATAGGAATTATAGTTAGAAGAAAGGTTAGAGAGCCCTGGTTGAAAGCCATAAAGAGGGCGACAGTAAACACACCTATACTTAGAGCAAGGAATGATTTCCCGTATCTTTTCACAAATCTTGTTCTCATAGGCATGTTTTCTTCGTCTTCGCTTTTTCCCAGATACCTGTCTAGATTGTAGACTATAAAAAATGCTGCAAA
>GL982574.1:111482-112863 GCA_000220375.1 Candidatus Nanosalina sp. J07AB43
GGGCCGAAAGACAGTCTCAGTGCGAATAAATCTGTGGCACAGAGCATTGGATTGATGATTAGAATTGTAACTGGATCGAGTGTAGACACTATCATAATACCAAAAGCCAACGGCGCGGAAGATGTCTATGCTGTCGAAAAGGTACTGGATGCCTTAGAGGATAAATATAGACACGGTCTTGAGCCACAGATAGAAAGCGGCGAGGCTCTACATAACGTTATGCAGATCGCTGAGTCCAGCGAGCGCAACGAGTCTCTGATCTTCGGGCCTGGAGACTTCTCCGCCAGCACAGGTATACCCGGCCTCTCTATAGGCTCCTCAGTGGAGTACGACGGCCATAGATGGCATCATGCCCTGGCGGAGATAAACGCAGCTGCGAAGGCCTGTGGTCTCGACTGCATTGACGGACCCTTTGCTGACGTTGAAGACGTAGACGGATACAGGGACTCCGCACGAAACGCTAGAGGTATAGGCTGTGATGGAAAGTGGGCGGTACACCCATCACAGATTCCGGTTGCGAACGAAGTCTTTGCACCAGACCAAGAGACCGTGAAAGAGGCTAGAGAGGTACTTGACAGCTACAGTGAGGCATCGGAGAATGGAAAAGGTGCAATACAGGTGAACGGAAAACTGGTGGATGAGGCGACCATAAAGATGGCGGAAAACGTCGTTGAAAAACACGAAGAGATTGAGGACAGGAGATAACATGGAAAGACACAAGATTGATGACCTCTTACAGCCGGAAAGCATAGCTGTAGTAGGTGCAAGTCCGGACTCGAGATACTCTGGAAACCTTATAGAAAACCTCTTGGAATACGGTTTTGAAGGCACTCTTTACCCTGTAAATCCGAACAGAGACAGAGCCTTCGACAGAAAGTGCTACGATGAGGTATCGGACTTGCCCGAAAGCCCTGATCTGGCTATAGTATCTATACCTCGTGAATACGTTGTGGAAACAGTAAAACAGGCAGCCGAGCAGGGCATAGACGCAGTACTTGTGATTACTGCTGGCTTCTCCGAGAGCGATGACAGAGGTAAGGAGCTGGAAAAGGAGCTTCAGACCGTCGCGGAGGAAAACGGTATCGCCCTTTCCGGACCTAACACCATAGGCTTTGCAAACGCCTCCGACAGCGTTACAGCCTCGGCAATTTGCTCACGTGAACCGAGAGAAGGCTCTATAGCCCTCCTCAGCCAGTCAGGTGCGTTAGCCTTCGCCACCTTCTTTGACAGAGCAAGGGATAAGGACGTAGACTTCTCGAAGATTATTGCAACAGGCAATGAGACAGGGCTGTCTATGACCGAGTACATAGAGTACTTGGCTGAGACCCGGAGACCGAGGTCATAGCAGCGTACATCGAGAGTAGACATCCACGCAGCTTTG
>GL982575.1:0-1774 GCA_000220375.1 Candidatus Nanosalina sp. J07AB43
TTTTAGATACACTCCTCATTCTAAATATACAACATCATGAACTGATTGAAATATCTACGTGCTTAGCAGACGCTTAATTGGCTAGATTATGGCCAAACATCATCAGGCTATTCTGGATGGCTCTTCTTGATAATATCATCTTTTTCCTCAGTAGAGTTTGTTGCCACTGTTTCTACTTGTTCTTCATGTCTGGTCACCTCAAGGTTTCCTCTGTTGTTGATCTCAAACTAGAGGGCTCGTCCGTCTTCCCAATTCCATGCGCTCTATATGTAGAGTGGCAATCCTATCCTTGCTGATTTAAACTACGAATAGTTGTTATGAGATTAAAATGAGAGTATTGACGGATGATGAGGATGAGAAGTTCAGAAAAGAAGTCAGGGAAAAAATTGGTTTTCACCATGAGCCTGCTCAAGGATGGGAGCCATTAGAAATAGGAGAAGAGTATGTTGTTGAGTACGAGCAGGATGAGGATCGAGAATCCAAGGCCCTAGATGCTATTGGAGAGCTTAATGATTCTCTCTACATACTGGCGTTTGAAAGCGGCCAGTATGTTCCCAAAGCGAAGAAAACGTTCAAGGAAGACATGAAAGAAAATGTTGTAGAAGTTTCCTTTGACGAAGTAGAGTGTATATTAAATGATCTTGTTATTGTGTATGTATTACCTAGGAATATGGAATTTATAGTGCTGTTTGATCACGATGGGAACATACATTTTTCAGGGAAAATTATATCCAATGCCAAAAGATCCTTCAATTAACTTATTATCTAGACATTTTGGAATCAGAATCTGGATTATGATTCAACCAGTTCCAGGCTTTCTTTGTTGTTGATTTTGGATTCAAGGTCTTGTCTATATCCCTATCCTTTAGCTTGAACAGATTTTTTAGGTGCTGTAGTAAGCATTTTTTATCTTAGACATACTGAAACAACTATGTGGGACACCGACAACTCATTTCTTTGATACTCATATCATGTATTTTTGTCCAAATCCCTTTCTCAGGGCTGGCTCGCTCTATCGCTACAATTGACCTGCCTGAGGAAAATATTGCATTGACTGAGGACAGAATTACAGTTGGAAAAGATAACACGACCTTAGTTCTTGAAGATAGCGAGGCCGTCAATCAATCAAGACTTGTGTCCGCATCCGAAAAAGTCTCTTTTGAGAAGGTGAACAAAAATGAATGGAATGTAAGACTCAGCAACCAGTTCAAACAGAATATTCAGGAAAACAGATCTTACAGCATTTCTATGCCATACTATTTGAATTATTCTATGAAACCTAGCTTCACTTATGTGGCTGAGAAAGATGTTAGCTCTGACGGATTAAAACTCGTCAACACTATTGAAGAAGGCTATGAACCATCTCTTGTAGAGATAGATAGTGATAAGGAGGATTTAACCATGCTAGAATGGTTCTTAAGAAAAATTGGAATCAAGGACAAACCTCAGAATGTGAACATAACGGTACGCTGGGGAAAACCTCAGACGGAGAGACTCCATTCCCATCTAGCAATCAGTACGACTTAAGCTATGATATGGCTATATCTGATAAACAAAGATGTTCAAGACAAGCTGAAGAGAGAATTCTCTATTCCTGCGAAATTCCTATGGAGAAGCTTGATAATAGATTTCCAATCCAAATTGATTTTTCTGTCAACGCCACTACGTTTACCACTAGAGGATTTATTCCGAAACTGCGAGTAGAGTCATAACGTAGATAAATTGCGTCTTACCTAACGTTTTACCGCTGCCTTTCACATACCAAATAAGCATG
>GL982575.1:6373-9419 GCA_000220375.1 Candidatus Nanosalina sp. J07AB43
AGAGCTCTGGAGTCATCGTTCTTTGTCTCAAACTCAGGTGTCTCGGGGTAAATGTATTTTACGGCGCTTTCCTGTGACAGCTGATATATATCTTCAGGTGTTACCTCTATTTTCCAGAATTTTGGGCTGATCTTGCTGTAGGAGTCAGTGTAGTTGTTTAGTATTTGCTGTGATTTCCTGGCTGGCTTGAAAAACTTTATTCTTGCGTTCAGTGTACCTGTTGACGCAGCTGCCCTGTCTTTAAAAGAAGGGTCGATTCTATACTTGGACTTGTAGGGTATTACTCGTTCTACTTTTTTCTCGGAGCTCAGCCATTCTTTGCTCGTGTTTATCTTAATCAACCAAGAATCCTCTGGTATATACGATATAAACTCTACACCGTTCTCCCCCATCCAGTTCCTGTATTCCTGTTCTGACGGCTCTTTGTACTGCATGACCATGTATTTATAGCCGTCTTCCTGTGCAGACAACCTGTTAGGCGTAGAGAGTGTGCCAACAGTGTTCTCGTCTGCGCCTAGTGTGTTTCCCTCCAAGTAGATTTTCTCGGCAGAAATGCTTCCTGAAACTCCAAAGAAGATACAGCATGCTAAAAATGTCGCCGATTTTCTCAAAACATCTCGTTGCACCACTCTGTATACTATTTCTGTAAACTCTAAATTAAATCCCATAGTCCGAAGCGAATCTACTCAGGTATTTATTACACGAGGTCGGACATGAACCTATGAAGGCCACCATATTTCAAGGCGAAAACGATGTTACAGTGGAGGAAGTCAAAAAACCTGAGATCGAGGACTCTGAAGATGCTCTGATCCGTGTCACACATACCTGTGTCTGTGGCTCTGATCTATGGCATTACAGAGGTTACAGTGATCTAGTCTCTGGATCAAGTATAGGCCATGAGCCTGCTGGAGTTGTTGAAGAAGTTGGAGACGACGTGACTTCTCTGGAACCAGGTGATACTGTCTTGGCTCCGTTCTCAATCTCATGTGGTGAATGTGAGTTCTGTAGAAAGGGCCTGTACACGTCATGTAAGAACGGCGACTCATGGGATGGCAGTAACGGAGGAGCACAGGGAGAATACGTCAAGTGTCCGACAGCTGATGGAACTCTGGTGAAGGTTCCTGAGGAGTACACAAATGACGAGATGATGGAGAAGCTGCTTCCCTTGACTGATGTTATGTGTACTGGGCATCATGCAGCGGTTTCTGCAAAGGTCTCAAGCGGTGATACTTGTATTGTTATTGGTGATGGTGCAGTAGGTTTGTGTGCGGTTCTTGCTGCTCAGAGGCTTGGTGCCGAAAGAATTATTGCTATGGGACATCATGAGGACAGACTTGAGATCGCAGAGGATCTCGGGGCAACACATACGATCTCCGAGCGTGGTGAAGCTGCTGTTGAGAAAGCCTTGGAGATCACAGATGGGGGTTCAAACCATGTGCTTGAGTGTGTTGGCGGTGAATCATCGATGAATATGGCTGCTGAAGTAGCTAGGCCTGGTGGAACTGTAGGATATGTCGGCGTTCCATATGGTCTCGGAGAAGAATTTAATCTATTTGAGTATTTTGGAGACAATATAGAGCTTCGTGGGGGCGTTGCACCGGTAAGAAAGTACATTGATGAGCTAATGGAAGACGTTCTTCAAGGAAACCTTGATCCCTCACCTGTGTTTACGAAGGAAGTGAGCTTGGAGAACATAGATGAAGGCTATGAAGCAATGGATGACAGAAACGCTGTAAAAGTGCTTGTCAGACCACATACCTGATTTTATTCTCACCTTGCTATTGTTTGATCTCTAAAGCTGATTATATTGTTCTGGGCTCATTTCAGGCACTACATATGTTCCATTCGCTTCTTGAAACTCGCAGCTATTGGTTTGATCAACCCTGCTCAAAACGTCTTCCATATAGTTTTCAAGGCCTCTAGGCATTCCAACTTTTGTATCTTCAGACTTCCCAATTCTTATTCCTTCGAGAATTCCCTTCTTCACAGGCTCGAGCATTTCAGGTCCTGCAGCTTTAGAACTTTCTGGATACTCCGTAGCTATCACATCTCTAGCCTTATCACCTAACCATTCCTCGTGTACATATACTCCATCCTCTGACGGTTTCACAAAGGCTGGGGATATCTCATCTTCTAATATTCCATATGCAATAAAATTGTCTTCCTCATCAAGCTCATTTTCAACTTCCTGCTGAAGTCTATAAAGCATCCTGTCCGCGACAAATTTGGGACTTAAAGCTTTCCCGCCATCTTCAGACATCTTCTTTGGGTCAATAGTGTCAGGTTGTATGTCGGTCCAGTGTTCATACTCATCACCGTCTTTTGGCCATGTGTACATACTTACAAAATTATGTGGGTACAATATCTTATTAGATGTCGCCAATGGTGGAAAGCGTAACCTACTTGCGGGAGTTTTTAAATAGATCATTTAGTAATACTACAGGGGAGATTTACTCTGGAGGAAAAGTTAAGTTATGACGACGTTCTGTTGAAGCCTAAGAAAACCAATGTAGAGTCTCTTTCAAACGTTAATACTTCTGTTTCTCTTTGTGGAATTGATCTTGAGGTGCCTATATTATCTGCGCCCATGGACACCGTTACTGAGAGAGCTATGGCAGAAGCACTTGCAGATGAGGGAGGAGTAGGGGTTGTTCATAGATTTCTTGAGGCGGATAGGCAGGCAGAAATCATAAAGGGAGTCTCTCCGGTGGCTGGCGCTGTTGGTTTGAATGAGTTTGATAGATGTAAACAACTTGTTGAAATAGGTGCTGATCTGCTGGTTGCTGACATTGCGCATGGACATCATGAATCATTTTTAGAATTTATACGAGAGGCATCGCAGAGTTTCGATGTTCCGATTGCAGCAGGAAATGTAGCAACCAAAGAGGCCGCTTCTGATTTGGCTGATGCTGGTGCTGATGCTGTGAAGGTTGGGGTAGGTCCAGGAGCAGCATGCACAACCAGAGAGATGACTGGAGCCGGAGTACCGCAGTTTTCAGCGGTGAGAGAGTCAAGTAGTGTCGATGCTGAGATATTGCTGATGGAG
>GL982575.1:9439-11853 GCA_000220375.1 Candidatus Nanosalina sp. J07AB43
TACTGGATGCAGAAAGCTTCGGATAGTTTAAAGTCTTCGGTAGAGGTGAAGAGCCGTGGGTAGAACAAACTCTACATACAGGAATCATGTCGACAATCTTGTAGACAGGTTTAAGCCGTTTAGAAAGGGTTTAAGGAAGAGCAATAAAAAGCACTTAGATAAGCTGTGGGAGAAGGCACACAGCTTTGCACAGGCTGGAGCCTATATGAATGCATCTAACCCGGGTCTTCCGGCGTTAATCTCGATGCTTGTCGGCATACAGAAAGAAACTAGGGAGAACAGCAAAGAAATCGAAGAACTGAGGCACAGGGTTGAGGAGCTTGAGAAGTAATGGTTTTCAAGATAGATTTTATAGATGGAAAGGCTGTCTCCTGGACAAAAGAAGAAACGGGAGCAGAGGCAGAACGTTACAGCACCTATCATCCACGCTTCTACATTGAAGGAGATAAATCAAAGCTTCACAAAAGCCGTCCATGGCTTACTAGCCACGACGGCGTGGTTGCCACTAAGTTTGAGAAATGGAAACCTGGACTAAACAAGCCGGAGAAACAGGTGCTGCGTGTAGACTGTTCAACGGAAGATGCGCTGAGGACTGCGACAAACACTTTGAAGAAGGGATTTGGTAGATCAACATTTAGGTTCTATAATGTCGGATTCTCTCCACAGTTTCGCTTCTGCCTGCAAGGAAACATGTGCCCTGTCCCTGAAACCGAGCTTACAAAACTGGAAATTGAATTAAGCAGAAAGAAGCTCTCAAACAGCAACATATCAGGCATCTGTATAAATAACCAAAGGCTTCGAGGAGGTGAGAAACAGGTTTTTGAAGAACTGAAAGACATCTGGAGACAAAAAGATCCTGATTTGGTCGTGGCTAGTAATGGACAGATTCTCAGTCTACTCAACGATAAAATACAGAAACATCAACCAGGATTTTCACTTGGTAGGATGGACAAGTTTCAGCAGCTGGCAGGAGGCAACACAGTTTCAAGCTACGGTAAAAGACAACACAAGTCAGCTAGATTCAACATACCAGGAAGGATTATAATAGACCGCAGCAACAGCTTTATGCTTGGGGAAACAACTCTTGAAGGGCTCTGGGATCTGGTTGAGAGAAGCTATAGACCTATGCAGGAGCTTGCTTGGGGAAGCATAGGAAGGCTCCTGACAAGCATAGAAGTTAGGAAAGCCTATTTAGAGGAGAGAACATTAACTCCTTGGAAGAACTGGGGCGGCGAAAGACCTAAGAAAGCCTCTACTATGCATAAGGCGGATAGAGGCGGATTTATATTCAGTCCTGATCCGGGTGTACACAGAGACGTGTACGAGGCAGACTTTGCATCGCTTTTTCCGAACATAATGGTTGAGAAGAATATTAGTCCTGAAACCGTTTGCTGCAACTGCTGCAGTAACAGAAGGACACCTGAACTAGGCTACAGTATATGTGAGAAAAAGGAGGGGTTTATCGGCAAGGTCCTGCAGCCGTTGATAGAGCACAGGCAGCAGATGAAAGACGAGCTCGGCAACATCAGAGATGAAAGCAGGCGAAGGTACGTGGAAGGAAGTATAGATGCTATTAAATGGATTCTTGTATCATGCTTCGGGTATATGGGTCATAGCCATGCATCTTATGGGGCAATCAGATGTCACCAGGCTATACAGGCATTTGACCGCGATATAATGCTGGAAGCTAAGGAAAGCTTTGAGGAATCCGGTTACTCGGTTGCACACGGGATCATAGATAGTATATGGGTTCAAGAAGATGAGCCAGCCGAAGGGTTTGAGGAGGTTTGTAGACATGTTTCGGATAGTGTTGGTATAGAGCTTGAGCCTGAATACAAGTTTGAGTGGTGTGCTTTTGTACCAAGAAAGAACTCGAGGCCTAACATATCTACCTTGAACAGATATTTTGGTAGGAAGAAAAGTGGGGAACTGAAGACAGCAGGAATAGAGGCGGAGCAAGACTCTGTCAGCAGCTTTGTCAAAGATGCTCAGATAGAGATGATAGAAACCCTAGACAGTGAAATGAGTGTAGACGATGTTATTAATGTCGTGAAGAGACATGTTACAAGACTGGAGTCTAACGATGTGCCGGTTGACAGCTTGGTTAAAAGGAAAAAGACATCAAAAAAGCTGGAGGATTACAAGGTTGAAAACAGAACGGTTTCAGCCCTTAGAAGAGCCAAAAAACATAACATAGATGTCAAGCCAGGAGAGGAAATAAAGTTTGTTGTGAGGAATGACTCTGCGAAATCTTTGGATAGGACAAGATTGGAGTTTGAATCCTCAGAAGGCGATTACGACCCCGGTTATTACTCCGATATGCTTATTACTGCAGCTGAATCAGTTACATCTCCCTTGGGTGTAGGTGAGGATGAGATTAAGGGTAGATTATTTGGCAGAGACTCTAAACTTAC
>GL982575.1:13156-15036 GCA_000220375.1 Candidatus Nanosalina sp. J07AB43
GGCATGGAGGAGGATGAGATTAGAAACAGAGTATTCGCCAGAGATTCCAAACTTACTCAATACACAGACAGGTAAGCATCCTGTAGGTGACTAACGGCAGAAAAGCCCTGAAGTATTACAGGCTCTTAATTACGGCAGATATTAGTGGTGGACGACACAACCATATTCTATGTAAAGACTTAACAACATTGTGAAAGCCTTGTGATACTGGCATTATGCCTTTTCAGCGATTTAGATTAGAGGGTTAGGTCTGGCTCTAATCCAGACCCTTTATTCACGATTTTTCCTATCTGAAGTAACTGAACCTACTGACGATGCTGAAGCCAACATTCGGTGTAGTGGTGCTCTATCTGGGAGATTTTATATTTAGGGGATTGGGTGACTTAGTAAGTTGGTACTTCAAAGCGTTGATGGTGTTAGGTCGCCTCTTCTACAAGTTTCTCTGCTTTGAACTCCCTTTCATCTCCACTTCTGTCTTCTACATCTATCAATCCCTCTTCAAGGAATTTGTTTCCTATAACTATCTTTCGGTTAACTCCCAGAAGGTCTGAATCCCTGAATTGCTCACCTACTGACTGTTGACCATCGTAGAGTAGGACTTCCGCTCCCTTATCTTCTAACTCTCTGTAGACCTGTTCCGCCTTCTCTTGTGCTTCGTCCTCGTGGCGTGCGGCTATTACCGAGAATTCAAATGCTGACACCCTTTCGTTCCAGGTGATTCCTTTCTCATCGTGGTTTTGTTCGATAATAGCTGAAATTACACGGCTTACTCCTATCCCGTAACTTGCCATAGTTACTTGCTCTTCGTCTCCGTTCTTGGTATCGAAGGTTAGGTCCATTGAATTGGTGTAGCGAGTTCCAAGTTTGAAGCAATGACCTATCTCGATTCCGTTGACTTTACGAAGTTCAGAACTGCATTGGTTACAGGTCTCGTGTTTAAGATTCTTCGTTCCGAATTCACAGTTCTCGCATTTGAGGTATGTGTCGCTTCCGATTTCTGCCTCGGCGATGAACTCGTGGCTTTGGCTGCCTCCCATAGAGCTGTTGTCAGCGGCGACTACAGAGTACTCAAGGCCGAGTTTATCAAATATGTTTCTGTATGTATCAAGGAATTCCTGGTATTTCCTCTGGAGACCTTTCTCGTGCTTGTGGAAGCTGTAGGCATCTTTCATCACAAATTCTTTGGCTCTGAGAAGCCCGTTTCTTGCGTGGTCATCTCTGAACTTTCTGCCAATTTGGTATATTGTCAGGTCGAGGTCTCTGTAGCTTCTAATATACTTCCTTGTTAGCTCAACGGACGCTTCTTCGTGTGTAGCGGCGATTGTGAGGTCCTTATCGTCTCTGTTTGTTAAGTTGAAGAACTCTTCTCCTTCGAAGTTCTTCCAGCGACCTGACTTTTTCCACATTTCGCTGGTTTGGAGAATGTTCATCTTGACTTCTTGTCCAATCTTGTCCATTTCTTTTCGGATTACTGATTCTATGTTGTCGAGTACCTTCTGGCCGAGGTGTGAGAATCCGAAGGTTCCTGAACCATAGTTGTGGACAAGACCTGCCTGTACCGCAAGCTCAGCACTTTTACAGTGCATATTTGCTTCGGTCTCTTTGGAACTGGTTACGAAGAGATTGCTTCGTCTCACCAGCGTTCACCAGAGGTTGAGAAGGAATTGTTGTTAAGGGATTTTGAAGTGTGCTTAGATATATTGTCGTGGCGGAACGTACCCACCTTCGATTGTAGACTTCATGGAAATCACGTAAGAACCTATAGTTTGGCTGCTCAGATAGCTCTCATACATTACTCTACCTTTGAGGAACGTGGTCACCAAACATCATATTTACTACATCATAGCTAAATGTTTATAAATGTTTTCGCTTCCCCTTCC
>GL982575.1:15086-17090 GCA_000220375.1 Candidatus Nanosalina sp. J07AB43
TTCGATTACTTCGAGAGACAAGATGATAGTCTGTACCGTCAAGGTCTAATGGAACTATTTGATGGCTCACTTAGAGAGGAGTCGCGACAATTTTTGGATTTTGCAGAGGATAAAGCAATAATTCACCCTGCTGCATACGATGGTAATGACGCAATTTATGCAGCGCTTACCGCTGCAGGTGAAAAGAACGGAACAATCCTCGCGGCCACTGTTGAGGACATTGACCCTGTAATGGACCAAGTAGATGTCTTGAACAACATGGGCTTGGACTGCTGGGTTGCTACTGAAGAAGTCGAAATGGGAGGAAGAGACCTGAAAAACGCTAAGATATATGCCACCAACGATGAAACAAACGGTAAAGGGGAGCTGGAGCTGCCTTTTGATTCAGGTAATCATGAGCAACATCAACCCATAGGAGAGTTTCTTGGATATCCACAGGAGGAAATCGAATCTTATGAGGAGAATGATATGTGGCCTAAAGGATATACCTTTGAGGACGGTGAACAGAGAGTAATAGATTATGAAAGCGAAACAAACTTCATGTTCCCTGCTCACGTTATAGCTAACGAACATGACTATGAGAGCAATACTAGGAGAAAACCAAAAGCACTCATTCCATATAGCGTCAGAGACACAGAGGAGTCCCTAGAAGCTGCAGTGCAAAAAGCTGAATCTAGATATCAAATGATAAACCAGATAGAAGAAGAATATGACATACAAGTAAGCTCTGGGGCTGTGAGTGAGTTGCAATGACTGATTCTCTGGATGCCGTAAGCCCGTTTTCGCATGAAGCGGAAGGATGGCAAGACCTTCTAGACGAAGAAAGCTACAACAACAAGGAGGGATGGACTTGGACATTCTACGAAGAAGATGAGGGGCATACACCTCATCAAAGATGGAAGATACATGTTTCCTCTAATCCTTATGACGGTAGAGATGTGGCTGAAACAGTTCTCCCGTATCTAAGAGATAACTCAATAGCCACAAAGTAACAGACAGTCCTTACAGATTGGACTCATACCAGGGAGGAAACGAGCACAGGCTGATAACGGTATTCCCATCATACGACGATGTGAAGGAGGAAGAAATAACTCTAGGCGATGAAGATACAAGGATACAATACTTCAAGTTAGGTGATAGACCGCACAACGCCAATGCAATCAACGCAAATACTAACAACACCTCAAGGATAATACAAGATTTACTTGATGAGCTTGATGATGACGAATTACTGTTTGGTCCAACTATAGAGGGTGATGAAAGGGAGGAATATCAGGTAGGTGATACCCGGCTGCACTTTAGATATGCTGTAAGTAATAGCGATGCAGCCATTGAACTAAATGGTCAAGAACCGGTTATAGGCGATAATGTTATTCGTGGGCCGCAAAATAGAGAACTTGATGTGGTGGAGGACAATAGGCTGGTTGGACCTGATGCACACATAATAAGCAACGAGAGGCATCCTGAACCGCCAAATGTCGCTGAACACCCATACAATCCGAACTGGGTTGATGAAATAAAATATACTAGAGGAGGTAATTAGAAGTGGCAGAAAAAATCACTTCTCAGAGCCCTGTTTGTGAACAGCCACTAGAGTTTTTCGTAGAAGAAAGTGAAATAGTTCAGGGCCTTGCAGAAAACCTTTCCGCATGGAACTACCACCTGAAGCAAAAGCAGGAGCTAAATGAGGGTGAATGGGCTGTTAAATGGTATGATGGAAACGAACTCGATACGTTAGACTTGGAGGTAACAGGTTTCAAGGGAGAGTTTCCTGAAGAGTTTATGTCTAAGGAACAAGTTCAGGAGTATAAAATATATGGTTACGGCGCTTTCAGTAGCATGAGTGGAGACAGGGAGATAGCCGACAGACCCATATTTATAGCTGAGCAGATTCTAGAGGAGGAAGATAGAGCAGCTGTTGCGGGGTACATAATGCATGAGCTTGGTGAACATTACAATCACCAAGAGGGTGATGAATTGACTCAGCAAAAAGCAGTTCGGAAC
>GL982575.1:17110-28819 GCA_000220375.1 Candidatus Nanosalina sp. J07AB43
ATATCTCCCATGTGTTGCACCCAAATTTTTCCGTTTTATAAAGGACTTAGGGTGCTTGATCGATAGAAGGTCGCCAGCGCTCGGATTTGAACCGAGGAGGCCGCGTGTGGGCCAGCAGATCTCGAATCTGCCGCGTTCGACCAGACTCCGCCACGCTGGCAGCAAGTTTCTAAAAATGTGTCTGCGTTGTAATATCAGACAATAACTGTCTGGGCTTTCATCTATAAATACGTCTCTAATTCAGTGGCTGAGAGGTCGGTTTGTTAAGTGGTGTACTCTAAATTGAGTTATCATGAGGTATGGTTCAGTAATTTTTGATATGGATGGTGTTTTACTAAACTCTCTTGTGGATGATGAGAGGTGGAAGTATGATGCCGTAAAGCAGGCGCTAAGTGAACAAGGCCTAGAAGCCGGTGAGGTGCCGCAGCGTGATCTGAGAAGATTTTTAGGTGACTTTGGACGTCAGGAGTGTATAAACGTATGTGATGAGTATGGATTGGAGCCTGGTAGGGTTTGGGAGCTTGTGGCAGAGACTACGAACTTGGCTAGGATTGAGAAGGTGAAAGATGGTGAGTTTGAGCTATATGATGATGCTAGAGGGTTTTTGGAGGCTCTGCATCCTAGGGGTCTAGGTCTAGGTGTGATCAGTAATGCGCCAGAAGCTGCGGTGAAGACTACTATGCAGTTCTTCGAAATGGAGCACTACTTTAACTACTATAGGGGTGTAGAGAGTTTTGAGGACTTGAAAAAGAGGAAACCTCATCCTAAGCATCTCAAGATAGCCCAGGCCGAGCTTAAGAAGTCTCCGTTCCTGTACATAGGTGATGAGCCGTCCGATATTAAGGCTGCCAAAAGTGCAGGAATGAGTTCAGCTCTTGTGGAAAGAAATACTATAGAGGAAGACATAAACCCGGATTTCAGGGTTGATAACCTTGAGTTACTGGGACGAGAACTCGAAGTACTTTAGATACTTTATTTCTTGACTGTAACCGTCAGGTTTCTTTCGCTAAATCTTTGTTTCTCAGTAAGGTTTGCTGATGTATCTGCTGTTACCTTCAGGTTTAGTTGATCTGTCCCTGAGTTCAGACTTCCAAGTGCCTCGGGGTTTCCTTGTATGATGATTACCTTCTTGACGGTGCTGCTTCCTGCGGCAGCCTGTCCCATATCAAGTTCTGAAATATTCTGTCCTGTAGAATCCTTAACTGCTGCGACTTCTGGCTTTGTAATGTTCAGTTGAAATGACGCAGCCTGCTGAGCGTATGTGTTTTCAATCCAGATCTCAACTTGTTTCGAGCTATTGCCAGTAATCTCTATCTCTTCTGTACCTGTGTTGATCTCAGGACTGCTGACAGAGCTGCCTACACATCCTGACGCAAGCACCGCCAAAGCCACATAGATTATTATTTTATCCATTATAGTTAGGTTCCGGCTAGATGATTTTATAGGCTGTGGAACATCCGAACAAGTTATAAGTGATTACGGTATTACCTTGTATTATGAAAGCCATTGTTTTGGCTGGTGGACATGCCACACGTCTTTGGCCAGTGACTAAAAACCGTGCTAAGCCTCTTCTACCTTTGGGAGATAGACCTATAATTGATTATATAGTTGATGATATTATTGATGAGGTAGATGAGATAATTATCTCGACAAACGAGAAGTTTGCGGATGACTTCAGGGCATATATAGCAGATGAGGGTATACAGAAGACCGCGAGGGTGGTGGTTGAGAATCAGGACTCGGAGGAGGATAAACCTGGTACGATAGGAGCTATAATTAATCTGATTGAGACTGAAGAACTGAGTGATGACCTTATTATTGTGGGTGGTGATAACTACCAGAGTTTTGACGGCTCTGATTTTGTGGAATTTTGCAGGGAGAAAAACTCTCCCGCGAATGTAGTTTATGATGTGAAGCAAAAATCCATCGCAAAGCAGATAGGTATAGTTGATCTTGAAGATGATCGGATTGTGGATTTTGAGGAGAAGCCTGAGGAACCGCCTTCTACACTTGGATCAATAGCATGGTATTTCTTCCCATCTGATGATCTTGATCTATTTGATAAGTACGAGGAACATTTCAGGCAGACTGATGTACCTGAGAACGAGTATCTTGATGAGCCTGGTCGTCTAATTGAGTGGGCTCACGAACGAACGGAGATGTATGCATTCAGCTTTGACGGCCAGTGGTTTGATGTAGGAACACCAAAAGGATACTTGGATGCGACTGCTTCTATTACAGACAGTAACGTAGTGGAAGGTGAGGTCGAGTCCTCGGATCTTGGTGACAACGTTGTAGTTATGGAGGATGCTGTAGTACGTAACTCCAGTCTTGAGAACTCTATAGTATTCCCTGAAGCAAAGATAAGAGATTCAGATGTAAAGAATTCTATAATAGACCGGCATTCGAAAGTCCAGGACGTAGACCTTAATGATGCCTTGATCGGCGAACATACCCTAATCTAGACGCTATCTTAAAAACTCTAATACTACGCCACATATTCTTCAGTACCTACAGCGTCTAAGCTATCGTATGTACTCAGCTCTACAGATTCCTGATATTCGCCCTCAGAATACCTGTGCTCTAGATACTGGTTTACGATTTCCTCGCCATAATCCTCAATAGAATCTCCCAGTACAACTGCGTCATATGCCTCACCGTTGAAGACACCTTTTTCACGGTAAATTCCTTCATTGACTTCTACCTCATAGACTTGTTTATACTCCGCAATAATTGAGTTCTTGGTGTTTTTGATGTCTTTTGCTATTTCGCTGTCTTCCTCCAGCTCTGACTCCACGAGGGCCATTTCATCAGGGTAGAATCTTCTACCTACTTTCTGGCTATCCGGATCCAGAAAATGGGTGATTACTTCTGTAGCTCCTTCAAGCCTTGTTTCATTCTTACCCATCTCTAACTGCAGTTGTCTAACTTCTTCTTCGCTAAGTTCCTCTTCTAGAAGCTTCTCGCAAAGCTTACCTTCAAACTGCAGGCTATGTACGCCTTCGTGTATGAGTGCGTGGTTTCTCAGGCTTTTGCTCATATTTTTGAGCTGGGGATCAGCTGCAAGCACTATCTTTGAGTACAGCTCTCCGTCATATTGCTGTTTGCGGGTCTGAGCTAGGCTTTCTCCGGCAAGGCTTTCAAACTTCACTGAGTCAAAGTTGAAGTTAATTCCAGAGACATCTTCAGCGTTCTCCAAAAAGTCTCTTAGTGAGCTCCCCTGTAAAGTCCTGAGTTGATCTCCATATTCAAGTGAGTTGGTAGCTGATCCTCTCTGATTTGATACCGTGCTCATTGGATCTCTGTTTTTTCTATGTTGTCTATCCTCTCTTGTAGCGGTGGATGTGTTGAGAAGTACTTTGTTATCTTCTTACCTGAAAACGGGTTCTCTATGAAGAGGTTTGCTCCCGCTTCTTGCACTCGTGAGTTGTGTCTTCGTGTTTTCCCTTTTGATGCGTTGCTGATTTTTTGAAGGGCTGATGATAGGCCTTGTTTGTCTTGAGATATCTTTACGGCCTCGGAGTCAGCTCTGAACTCCATGCTCCTTGATACTGCTGTTCTTATTATAGTTGCTATAATTGGGATCAGTATCATGAGTGCAAGCGCTGAAAACATTTCTCCTTCCTCTTCTCTTCCTCCGAACATTGCTCCCCAGAACGCCATTTCTGCTATCATTCCTATTGCACCGGCAATTGTGGCGACAGCCGAGTTTACAAGTGTGTCTCTGTTTTTGATGTGGCCAAGCTCATGTGCTATAACACCTCTTACTTCATCTTGATCTAAGGTGTTCATTAGACCATCTGTGACACATACAACTCCTTTCTCAGGGTTTCTACCTGTGGCAAAGGCGTTTGGTGCCTGCATGCTTGTTCTGTATACGTCCGGCTTTGGAATTTCTGCCTGTTCCGCAAGATCCTCTACCATAGAGTGAAGCTCTGGGTTTTCACTTTCTTTAACTTCGTCCGCCCCGTACATTTTCAAAACGATTTTATGTGAGAACCAGTAGCTTCCAAGGTTCATGACTCCTGCCAGAACCAGTGCTATAATCATCCCTGAGCGCCCTCCTATCAGAAGCCCTCCGCCTAGAAAGACAGCTGTAAGTACTGATAGCAGGGAAAAGATTCTGAAGTTGGCCTTAAGATTTGGACTTACCATATTCCTATAGTAGAGTTTTAATCTTATTTATCCCTGACCTCTCGGGCGAGCTTGTCAACGTCTCGGTTTCTACGCCAGTTCTCTACATCTAAATCATCTATAGGTATATACTCTGGCTCACCCTCCCAGGACCCATCTAGCTCTCCTTCTATGGGTTCGGCGTGAAATATTTTTTCGACTCCCCCAGATTTCCAGGCCTTCGTCTTTAATTCACGTTTAATATTGACTTCTATCCCAGTCTCTTCTCTAGTCTCTCTTACAGCACATTCTCTCAGTGTTTCTCCTCTCTCAGCTATCCCTCCTGGCAGCATCAGGTAGCTATCTGTTCTGACCGCAAGGAGTTTCCTATCCTTTATTACAAGCGTGAATGCTGTTGCAGGAGGCCACAGGACTCGGGATATTATGTCTACTCCGAACTGTTCGCCTTCTGATAGTATCCATGAAACAATACCCATATCTGTGTTTGAAGGTTTGTGCTTAGATAATTTGTGTGAAGATGGGAAATGTATGAAAAGTAGTCTGGCGACGTCTCGACTTTTCCGCCAATCGGCAGTACCGGTCGAATCGCTGAGAGACTTAACTTCCGTGTTCGGAATGGGTACGGGTGTTGCCCTCTCGCCTTGGTCGCCAGTATACAAAAATATATCATTAAAACTTATAAGTAAAGCGACAGGTCCAGACATTCTTAAGTTGATAGACTACAAAAATTCAGATATGGAGTTGAAAACCCGGAAAGGATAGCGGAGCAGCACAGGAGCTCTGGAGGTAAGTTGAAGAAGCTTCTCGAAGGCTCTACAATAGTTGATTTATTGACTTTGTTGACTCTGGGTTTGAATTTCCAGATTTTGAGGCAGTCAGCCTCCGGGTATAATTCTAGCGTGTTTCAGATTCCAGGCAGTATTGAGATGGTTGCGGCACAACTTAGTTTTCTTGTAATCGCCATATACGTGATCGAGGCTATAATTGATAGCGCAGGTGAGTAAGAGGTCTTTACTTAAATCATGTTATCAAGTTCTTTCCCTCTACCTTTTGGTATGCGCGAAGAAAGCAGGTTGTCTTTGTACAGCCCGCACCCTATAATTCTCTCCTTGTATATTATGGCTACATATCCTTCATCTACTTCCATCTCTTTTTCCACCATATCACCGTCTAAGACAGTCTTCAGCTCTTCTCTGTTTACCTGAATCTGTGCATTAGATATTTTTTCCCCTAGGATCTGTAGTCCATATGTTGTGGGCTTAAGGTACTTTCCGGTGTCTCTGACAAAACGTACTCCTTGTGTTTCGTAGTCTAGATCAGGCAAGTTTTGATCTGATACCAGCCAGAAGTCACCTGATCTCTCAACTATATTGAACTTCTTAAGATCCTTGCTTCTTACGCCAAACCTGCTGGCGACGTAGTTAAGAACATCTTCCGTGTCTATCTCCTCTCTATTTTGTGAACCTGGCAACGTAGATACCTCCTGATCTCATATGGTGCGGATAAACCCTTACGGTTTTTGAAGTCTCAAAGTTGAACTCGGTGTCTTGAAACCTGTTTACTCCTCTGACATGTTCTATCTCTGACTCTATATTTTTCAGACGTAGATCTGTGTTTTCTAGGGTCTTTTCCACGACTGATTCGTTTTCCTCAGGTGCGAAAGTGCATGTAGAGTATACTATTCTGCCGTCTTCTTTCAGTAGTTTTTCGGCGTTTTCCAGCAGCTTCTGCTGTACATTGCTCAGCGTCTTTAGTTCCTGCTCTGAGGCCGATTTGAAGCTTCTTCGTGAGTTGTTTCCCTCGCCGCTGCAGGGTGCGTCCACCAGTATCTTGTCGTATTTCAGTTCTTTTGGTATCCTTCTGCCGTCATAGTTTACGACGTTTGCTGCCGTTGAACCTGTTCTGTAGATATTTGCGTGTAGGCTTTTCAGCCTCTTCGGGTTCTTGTCGTTCGCTATTACTATGCCTTTGTTGTTCATTTTTGAGGCGATCTGAGTTGTCTTTCCGCCTGGCGCTGCACACATATCAAGTACTTTTTCACCAGGTTCTGGGTTAAGAACCTGTACAGGTAAAGCCGCTGATTCCTCCTGTACATAGTATTCTCCTAGCCAGTGAAGCATTGATTTACCGGCTGATCTCTCGCTGTTCAACCTGTATATGTTCTGGTTCCAGCCTGCTTGCTCTGCATCTGGAAAGTCGTTTTTCAGTTCTTCTTCAAAATCCTCAGATGACTTGATAGGATTTTTTCTTACAGTTTTTCTCTCCTGTCTGCCGCATTCCTTTTGAACTGTTTCCAGTTGTCTATTATTTGTTTGTAGCGTTGCACAGCAGATCAGGTCTTGTTATATGTCTGTAAGTTTTTTCTGGCCTGATTCCTGTTTTCCAAATGCTTTTTTGAAGTCTTTTTTCAGGTCTGGTGTCTTTGACTGGTCGTAGAGAGCTGCTGCTGGATGCAGTATAGGCATTATCTTGGTTCCTTTTCTTGAGAATATCTGTCCGTGAATCTGAGTGATTCCTTTAGATGTGTCAAGCATCTCTTTGGATGCGAAGTTTCCCAGTGTTAAGACTATATCAGGATCTACGTCTCTTATCTCCTTTCTGAGTAAGGGTTTCCATGCTTGTATTTCTTTCTTCTTTGGGTCTCGATTATCTGGTGGCCTGATCTTGACGAGGTTGGTTATGTATAGTTCTCTGCGTTCTACTCCTATCTCTGAGAGTATCTTGTTCATTTTTTTCCCTGCTCGGCCTACGAAAGGTTCTCCTTGTTCGACTTCGTTTGCTCCTGGCGCCTCTCCTATCAGTACAGTGTCTGCGTCTTCAGGTCCCACTGCAGGAACATATCTTTCTTCATCCCAGAAACTTGAGTCTAGGTTTTCAAAGAAGTCCTTGTATCTTGTTCTCAGGTCCATAGACTCTAGATTCTTTAGTTGACCTTTTAACACTTCACACCTCTTGAGAACCAGTAAGTAATATTACTGTTGTTGACACATGTTTTGACATGAAGTCAGTATATATCACCATAGGGATTGTCGCGCTATCGGTGCTTACTGGAGCAGGATTATCGGCTGTTGATGATTCTGTTAGTTTGCCAAGCCTTGATGAAAATCAGTCTCAGGAAGGACATGATCACGGAAGCCATGCCCATGAGGATTCGTCACCAACAAACTATACTTTGGGATCTGACCATGGACACGCGCTGTTTTACGTTAATTTGAATGGATCTGAATACGATTTCTCAAGGGAGAAGTTCCAGTTAAGATCCTCGTATGTTCATTTGGAGAACTCCAAGCCTCATATTGTTCACAAACACGCTGAAAACGTAACTTGGAGTTTCTTCCTAGAGACTATGAATATCAAATTAGACCGCTCAAACAAAACCTGCATAACCATAGAGCAGAACAAGAGTTGTGGCAAAGCATCTGTCGTACTGAACGGAGAAAGACCAAATACATTGGATAGAAAGATAAGACAAGGAGACAACTTTGCTATAGTACTACCAAACTCAAATGAAACTATCCAAGACTACATGGATAACGACCTTCCTGAAGACTACAAGCCCGATGATGGTAGAAGTATAGCGCTCGAGAAAACGGTTTTGAGTCCCGACTCCAGGATTTGAACCTGGGACAAGTCGATCTACAGTCGACCGCTCTGCCAGCCTGAGCTAAGTCGGGTAAGCTCTTAATGCAGTATGTAGTTCTGCACAGGTAATATTTAATAGGGTTGTTTGGAGTTGGTCTAGGATTTGGAGACTGTCTTACCGTCCTCGACGATCTCTGCAGATGGCAGATCTAGGCCGTCTTCAACCTCTACCTTATTCCTTACTTTATAGGTTATGATACGTGTTTCGCCAGGTTTCAGGTCTTCAAGATTCCAGCTTAGCTCTACGCCTTCCGTGGTTTTCTTCATTTCTGGCTCAGCTACTTCGAAGTTTCTATTTAGGGAGACGATGTTTGGGACAAAGTCTTCTATTTGTACTGTTTCCTTGGCTTCGCTTGAACGGTTCTCTATCTGTATGGAAATATTGTATCCATCCTCAGTTTTCTCCTTTTCCTTGGATATGGAGATACTACCTGTAATCTCTTTAATCAGAGCGATTCCCAGAACTATGATCATAGTTAGGACGAAGGGTATCCAGTACTCAATGCTATAGCTTGTGTTGAATTCTTCTCCGGGTTGAAGCGTCTTATTCCACGTATAAACTCTCTCACCACTTTCCGAAGCAGAATATGATGGTTCTTCGCTGAAAAACAGTATCGGGTCAACGTATCCAGGCAATGATATGTTTCTGGACACCGATACATTGCTGTTTCCGTTGTTTCTGATTTCTAGAATGCCGGTGGTTCTGATGCCGTTACCAGATTTGTTGCTAACAGTTGTCACATCTCTTACTTGGTTTACGCTCACTGTATGCGAGGATTCTGTTACTTGTTCATCGCCTTGAGTCACCGTAACTGAAAATATCTTGTCTTCCGGTCTTGAGCTTTGAGGTATTTGATGTTCAAAGCTGTATGTCTTTAGGGCTCCGGGCGCAAACGCAACACCGTTTCTCAACTCAGTTCTGTTTTCTAGCTTGAACCGCACGGTATAGTCATCAAGTACTGTAGAGGCAAGGTTTTGTACTGTGATTGATGCTGAAATTTTTCGCCCGGGATCTGCAGTCTCAGGAGGATATTCAATGTTTTTGACGTTGATTAGTTTCTGTCTATCGACGTTGACTACAGTGGAGAATTTTTCCTGTTCTCCTGTATTAAGCTCCTGTACAAACAGGTCCATGTTGTAGCTTTGCTGAACAGCGGATTCACCAGGGTTTACGGATACGTTGAATACTTTGGATTCGCCGGGCTTGACTTGTTTTGATGTATCATAGTATACCCAGCCACTCTTCGATAGGGTGTGACTTAGCTGGTACGTCTCTGTCTCCGAGCCATTATTAAGTACTTCAATTGAGAATAGAGCTGGTGACTCAGGTGAGGCCTGTTGGTTTTGAGAATCTATTGAAGCTGAGAAAGCCGAGGCCGAAGAAATGAATAGCATAGCTGCCGCCAATAAAATTCCCAGCCTTTTCATAATAATCTATCAGTGGTTTCCATGCTTATATTACATTCCTGATGCCGAAACTCAATTTCTATTTTAACAATGAGTATGCTAAACTGCTCACTGCAGTATTGTTCCTAAGGACATTGATCGGTGTACCCTATCCTTTGGACTGGAGCCCGCCGAATCCTTTCTCTCCGAAACTGTTATCCGCCTATTTTCCAGAAGATTCCCCGGCCTCTATCATATTTCTTATACGATTCAATGTTCATAATTAATTTTGGTGTCTTGGCTTCCTCTAAAGCCTCCGATATCTCGATTCAGGAATGTTCTTGCGGTTTTAGCCAAATTCAATGGCATCTTTCCTTTACTCTCGAACCCTGGACCCTCTACTCTACAGTTGATTCCGCGCTATGTTTCAACTCAAAAATCTTGGTGTCCAACTAAAATCAGGAAAAATGGATGTAATTTCGGTTAACGCAGGCTATTTCCTAGGGTACAGTGGAAAACATATTGATTACATGAAGAGGCCTTGGAAAGCTCTACTGGGTTCACACGAGGAACAGGATAACTTGATGGAGCTGGTTGATATAATAGAATCAGAGGATCCTGATCATGTACTAATTCAGGAGGTTGATGGAGGCTCTCTTCGCTCAAAATTCAATGCTCAACACAGGAAAATTATTGAGAGTCTGAACCGAGGTTTTGACAGAAGCTTTGACTGCAAGTATAGGGGTAGCTTGTTTCCCCACCTCCCTCTGTTCAGATTTATGGGTAATTTAATTCTGCACAGCAGCGGCAAGGTTGTTAATCATAGGCTTGACTCAGGCAGAAAAAATCTCGTTCAGGAGCTCAAGCTCGACGAGCTGAGTATTTTCTCTTTACATCTTGCAACATTCTCATCGACAATCCGAAGAAAGCAACTGCAAGAACTAGAAGAGATTGCAAAACAGAGAGAAAAATTTGTACTGGCTGGTGATTTAAACCTTCATAAATCTGAGAAGGAGATAAACCGGCTTGAGAACCAGCTAGGTCAGAATGTGAGGTCTCCAGGTAAAACGTTTCCAGCATGCGATCCAAACCAGAGACTTGACTTGGTCACTGCCTCAAAGGATGTCAATGTCTTAGATCTGCATGGATTGGGAAACCGTTTCTCGGATCACATTCCTATTAAGTTCAGCTTGGAGCTTGGCTAAAGGAATATATAAACCGCCAGATCTATATATATAATATGAGATTTAGCAGAGTTGCAGTCTTAGTATCGGTTTTAATGTTGATTTCTGCCCCAGCAGTGGCTCAATATGATTACGGGAATGATGATGAGGCCGAGGAACCTGAGGAAGATCCTGATGAGGAGCCTGAAGAGCAACAGGATGATGAAGCTGAAGATCAGGAAAATGAATCAGAACAAGAAGAAATAGAAGAGCAAGAGTTAGACGATATGGAGAACAACCCAGAAGAGGGTATTGACGGCACAGACGACTCTACTGAGCTTGCAATTGAGAAATCTGTGGCTGAGGAAACCGCCAGAAACGCTTTATCTGACAATAACTGGACGCTTGAAAGATCAAGTACACACGAGGAAGATGGTTTTTACCGTTTTAGGTTTGTAATTGAAGGTCAGGACGCGGAAGCTGAGGTTAGAGTAGATGGTTCGTCCGGCGAGCCGTTCCGGCTTGAAGAGGAAATTGAGTCTGAAAGCTCTGAGGTGAATGATGTCGAAAAAGTCCAGGTCGAGGATATGCAAGAGGCTAGAGACAGGATTAGTGAACTTCGAGAACAGGTTATGGAGCTTAGGAGACAGTTGGCCGAAGCTCAGGGACAGAACACGGAGACCGAGAGGGAAGTAGAAGTTCGAAGAAGAAACGGTGAGACAGAAGTAGAAGCTGAAGTTGAGTCCAATGGGACTGAAACTGAAGTTGATGCTGAGGTAGAACGTAGAGAAAATGAGACTGAGGCTGAGTAGAAGTTGAACGTGAAGGACCTCCAGCAGATGTGAATACATCAGCGAACGCTCAGGGCTCGGTAAACGGAACTCCTGGAAGTGATCAAGCACAGGAAAATAGGCCAGGATTTGTTTCTCAGCTATTAGGAGGAATATTCGGCTGATCTATATCCTAGTGTATTTGTAACTTAATTTGCTCTCCAAGTTTTTCCAGTCACAAAGCAGTGAAGCACCTTCTTGAAAATGACTGCAGACAGTCGATCTTCTAAATTAAGTAGAGCATTTTTATGTTAATGATTTCCAAAAAGTGAGCAAACGATAAATTTCCGGTTACCTCTCTATAGATTCAATTGTAAGGAAGCGGAAATAGAAAATCGTCACATATGCCATATACTTATAACTATATAGTAGCAAAATAGGATGTAGGTGACGTAAATGGTACATGAACCAAAATCGGAGTCTTTAGAAGAAGCCTTCAGAAAACATAAAAAGAGAGCTTACAGGCCTCACCCAGGTCACTCAAGAGAGGGGTCTCACCCAGGCCCCTCAGGAAAAGAATTTGAGGTATACAAAGAAGCGGGCCAGGAAAGAGA
>GL982575.1:28839-46559 GCA_000220375.1 Candidatus Nanosalina sp. J07AB43
TTTAATGTTGATTTCTGCCCCAGCAGTGGCTCAATATGATTACGGGAATGATGATGAGGCCGAGGAACCTGAGGAAGATCCTGATGAAGAGGCCGAGGAGCAACAGGATAATGAAGCTGAAGATCAGGAAACTGAGTCTAATGAGGGAGACGAGCAGAGTGAAGAGAGCGAACCAGAAGAACAGGAAAATGAATCAGAACAAGAAGAAATAGAAGAGCAAGAGTTAGACGATATGGAGAACAACCCAGAAGAGGGCATTGATGGCACAGAAAACTCTACTGAGCTTGCAATTGAGAAATCTGTGGCTGAGGAAACCGCCAGAAACGCTTTATCTGACAATAACTGGACGCTTGAAAGATCAAGTACACACGAGGAAGATGGTTTTTACCGTTTTAGGTTTATAATTGAAGGTCAGGACGCGGAAGCTGAGGTTAGAGTAGATGGCTCGTCCGGTGAGCCGTTCCGGCTTGAAGAGGAAATTGAGTCTGAAAGCTCTGAGGTGAATGACGTCGAAAAAGTCCAGGTCGAGGATATGCAAGAGGCCAGAGACAGAATCGGTGAACTTCGAGAACAGGTTATGGAGCTTAGGAGACAGTTGGCCGAAGTTCAGGGACAGAACACGGAGACCGAAAGGGAAGTAGAAGTTCAGAGAAGAAACGGTGAGACAGAAGTAGAAGCTGAACTTGAGGCCAATGGAACTGATACTGAAGTTGATGCTGAGGTAGAACGTAGAGAAAATGAGACTGAGGCTGATGTAGAAGTTGAACGTGAAGGACCTCCAGCAGACGTGAATGCATCAGCCAACGCTCAGGGCTCAGTAAACGGAACTCCTGGAAGTGATCAAGCACAAGAAAATAGACCAGGATTTGTTTCCCAGCTTCTGGAAGGAATCTTTGGCTGATCTCCTAGGTTTTTATTTTGTAACTATTTCTATATCCGGCTTTGGACGCTTCTTTCAGCAGATCACATGTCTCCGTCCAGCTTACTCCGTACGCTCCCAAGTCCAGTCCTTAATTCATAAGACCAGTCTTCATACAGATGCCGGATGCTACGAATCCTGGGGCTCTCAAGTCTGACTCTAAGTCCGCTTCAGGAAAGCCTTCGTTCTCCATTTCAGCTCCCATAATCGTACCTAGTGCCGCTAAGCTGTTCCTTGAATAAAACTCAGCTGTCTCCATGTCATATTCTTCACTCAGGTTATCTTCCATATGATCTGCGAACCCGGAGGCAATACTCCAGTAATCCGAGTATTCTACAGTATCTCCGCTTACTACTTCAGAGACTGGATCGAATAAATTCTGGACCATATTGTTGTCTATCGCAGAGGCAGAGATCTCCTGATCGTCGTAATCAAATTTACTTTCTACCAATCTTGTTATTGAGTCTGAGTTATATTTCATTGATAATAAAGAATTTTTATTCTAAAATTTAATATTGTTACCAAGAAAAAGCAAACTTGCATCAAGACAGGATGAGGCTTGACCACCGTGGGATGTTGTTCTCTACGTGGATGTGGTCGTTCCTACCACAGTTCCATTATATCCGGAAACAGATGTCAGGTTCAAGTGATAAGTTTTGTCTTCATCCTCCCATATGTCGCGAACAATGTTTGATCCCTGTGACAGAGTTTCGTCGTATACATTTTCTGATAGCTCTCCCTCTACCTCAGGAACATTAACAGCACTGATGTCTTCTCCTATTAGGTTCTGAACTTCTTTATCTGTAACTTTTGCGAGGGCTTCATTGGCATATGTGATATTTTGCTTATTGTCTATAACTATGACAGGTTCATTATGATAGTCAACAAGGTCTGTCAAGATGTCAGCAGTGTGAAGTCTTCTGTAGTCCTCAACTTCATCAGTGACGCTTGTAGCGATCTCTGTATAAACTTCGTTGCCACTGCCTTTCTGGAAATAATCTGTTACGTCTGCGTTCATGGCTTCGGCCGCAACTTCCTCAGATCCTCTACCGGTAAAAAGTATGTAGGGCAGCTCGCTATCAATATCTCTGATATCCTCAAGCAGCTCTACGCCGTTTCTACCAGGCATATCATAGTCCGAGACCACGGCATCTGCCCAGCCGCTCTCAACTTCATTGACAACTTCCTCCTGGTCTGTAGTTGCCCTGATCTCAAACTGTTTGCTGACTCTTTCCAGCATCGCTTCGTTTAGGTCTAAAAATTGCTGATCGTCATCTACTAGCATCAAATTGATGTTTTTATGATCGTGTATCACTCGTAATGTTCACCGATTAGTAGCAAATTACTGGCATACCTTTAAGTAAGTTAGTTAATCCAAAGAAACTTTTGTAAGCAGATCCCCAAAAATTATGTTCATAATCATGCATAGCTGCTAGGAGAGTCTTACTTGAATATGTCTTTCATAGAAATACGTTAACGAGAAATCTCTTGGAGCGTTCAATGGTATGTTTCGGTGACAAGCTATACTTTGTCACGTTAGTAGATTGATAAAGAATTTCGCGCTTAACTGTGCCTAATAGCATTTAACCAATAGTAATTCAAATTCATGCCTGCTGAAGCGTTGTAATTCCGACAATCCCCGGAATCTTAGATATATGCGGATGGCAGGACCCGGATTTGAACCGGGGTCTGGCCGTCCCAAACGGCCAATGATAGTCCGCTACACCATCCCGCCTAAACGTAATTTATGTGATGTGTTAAATTCTTTTAAGCAACATCATGTTCCCGACACTTTAGCCTCAAAAAGGTGTATTGACGTATAATGCAGAATATACTCTCATAGAAGCTCTAAGCGGGAAATAGGGATCTGCCTAAACAGCTGACTCCTCTCCATCTTTGACCTCTCTCAGGTTTTCTTTGCCCCATGATTGCATGTCATTTAGGATTGGCTCCAAAGTCTTTTCCTATATCTGTAAGCGTGTATTTTACGCGGAATGGCTTCTCACTGATCACTTCCCTGTTTACTACTTGTTTGTCCTCGAGGTCTCCAAGACTCTCCGATAGTACCTTTGACGATATTCCACCTACTCGGTCCTTGAGTTCATTGAATCCCATTGATTCTGATTCCAGCAGCTCGTTTATTATGACCGGATGCCATTTTTTGGATAGAATGTTTGCCGTAGCTGTTAGAGGGCACCATTCTTCGCCGGCGCATGAAACCGGTATCTTACCTGAATCTTCCGTCATATGTCAGAGATATGACGTAACATTTATTTAGTTACTGTTAGTTACTTGGTTTCGGCTGGTAATCCTGAAACGTTCTTTGGGTAAAGAAACATAAAGACTCGCCAGCCATCCACTATCATGACAGATACCGACGAAGACGATGATGTTTGTGTAGCTTGTGGTGATGGAGCGGATTCAGCTAGCGAACTCCAAGATATCATTGAGGAAAAGAAGAATGAGTAGTCCGGTAACCGCTTCAAAATTACCTCATTTTTAACATCAAAAGCATCAATCAATTATTGTGATATTTTATGAGAGAATTTGATTTGATAGTTATCGGCGCAGGATCAGGTTTAGACGTTGCTTCCGCTTTTGCAAGCCAAGGCAAGGAAGTTGCGGTGGTGGAACCAGGTCCACTGGGTGGAACATGCTTGAATAGGGGATGTATTCCGAGCAAGATGCTGATTCACAGGGCCGACATAGTAGATGATATCAGGGACTCTGAAAGATTCCATGTGGATGCTGAGGTTCAGGATATTCATTTCGAGGAGATGGTTGACGAGGTGAACCAAGAGATTCATGAAGACTCTCAGCAAATCCAACAGGGTATAGAGCAGTCTGAAAACCACACTCTGTACAGAACAAAGACTAGTTTTGTTGATAGTGAAACCTTGGATGTTTCAAGTGCTGAGGCCGAAGAAGACGAGATTACGGCTGATAAAATTGTTGTAGCTGCTGGTACAAGACCTGTAGTTCCTCCTATAGACGGTGTTGATGATGTTGATTATATGACGAGCAAGGAGGCCCTTGAGCTTGATGAGAAACCGGATGATATCGTGATCATTGGGGGAGGCTACATCTCTGCTGAACTGGCTCATTTCTACAACTCGATGGGCGTTGATATCACGATTATAGAGAGGAATGATACTATGCTGAAGTATGAGGACGGCGAGATTTCCGAGAAGTACACCGAGATTGCCAGAGAAAGGTTTGATGTAAACACCGGTTTCTCTGCTGTAGAGGTTGAAGAACTGGAAGATGACAGGATAGGTGTTGTTGCTGAAGACCAGGACAGTAACCAGAGGTCTTTTGAGGCAGATGAGCTTCTAATCGCGGCCGGCAGAGAACCCAACACCGATAGCCTTGAAGTTGAAAACGCCGATATAGAGACAGACGATAGAGGATATGTTGAGGTTAATGAATACATGCAGACCTCAGTTGATCATATCTACGCTTTAGGTGATATTGTCGGTGAACATCCTTTCAAGCATGCGGCTAACTTGGAGGCTGATGTTGCGCTTGTAAATGCCTTTGCAGGAAACAGGAAAAAGGTTGATTATACGGCAATGCCTCATGCAATCTTTACATCGCCTCAGATAGCTGGCGTCGGTGACACTGAAGAGCAGCTTTCCGAGAGAGGCGTGGACTACAAGAAGGCTAGGTATGAGTACGAGAAAACGGGTATGGGTATGGCGCTTAAGGAAGAGAATGGTTTTGTCAAGGTCTTAGCTTCTGAGGACGGAGAGATTCTTGGATGCCATATAATCGGCGCTCATGCATCCCAGCAGATTCACGAGGTACTTGTAGCCATGAGATCTGGTGATGGAAAGGTTTCGGATATCCAGGACACAATCCATATCCATCCAGCTTTGAACGAAGTTGTCCAGAGAGCCTTTAATCAGCTTTGAGGCATTTCCTCAAGGTTCTTTTGAACATACTTTGCCATCATATCCGGCTCAATATTCACTTCATCTCCTTCTTTTTTCTCTGAAAGATTAGATCTCTTCCAGGTCTCAGGTATCACGGTTACTGAAAAACTCTCCGGATTGATGTCTGTTACTGTCAGGCTTATTCCCTCGATTGTTACAAATCCCTTGTGTACCAGCAGGTTTTCGAGGTTTTCTGGCTTCTTAAACCTGAAGTTCCATCCTTCCTCCAGTTCCTCAACCTTCCAGTACCTCTGTGGTCTGTTCTACGTGTCCCTGCACTATATGCCCGCTCATCCTGTCCTCAGCTTTCAGAGATCTTTCAAGGTTTATCTTATCTCCTTCAGATATAGTTGAGAACCATGTTTTCTCAAGGGTTTCCTCAGCCAGAAAGAATTTCATCTGGGATGAGTCAAAGCTCTCTACGGTGAGGCATGCACCGCATAGACATATGCTTTCACCGCAAGAAATCTCTTTAAAACTATCCGGACGCTGTATCCGGATACGTTTTCCCTCACCGGCATTTTCCACGTCGTCTACCTGTACTGTTTCTTCTATTATACCTGTAAACATGGATACCGTTCAGAAGTCTATCTTTAAACAAGTCCTTAATCTTAGTCATCATGGAATGTATCATCCAGGTCTACCTTGACCTTGTCGCCATCTTCTATACCCAGAGTCTCTCTTAGCTTGTCCTTAGCTGCTATCTCTACCACTTCAGGTCCGTAGTCCGTGACATCCATTCGCAGCACTGCAGCATCATGGCCCTGTACTGTTGCAGGGTATACATCTATACCTGAGTACTTTTTGCCTTCAAAACTAAACGAGCTGATTCTAACTGAATCTACCTGATTTAAGGCATTCTTTACCTTTTCTTCATTGGATCTCAGGTTGAGTGTGCCCGGGAACGGCTTGAAACCTGTTATATTCTTTATCTTCCGCTGGTACTGCTTCATTCCGAGATACTCTTCAGCTACGTTCATTCCTGAGAAGACGTTTCCTTCTATCTTCACACGAAGTTCTAAGTACAGATATTCAAAAGTGTAGGTTTCTGTATTTCCTATTATGGTAGAGTTTGAGACCTTGGAAAAGGAAAGACGTGATTATGGAAACTATCCTGGTGAGAAGTTTATCGAGGTAAGTAGAAACAAGGCTATACAGGATGATGGCTCTGAAAACACTTTTCTTCAGATATCTACAGGATATTACAGCGATGAAGATCCTCAGTACAACAACAGGTTTACTGTTCCGACTGATGAGAAAGCCGTGGAACATGTCGTGGAGAAGCTTCCTGAAATGTTTGAAAAGGAAAAGCAAGAATAACTGAGCTCAACAATGCTAGAGTATCGGCCTTTGCTCAATGGTTGTCTGTAATGATTCCTTTTGAAGATGAACCAAGCCTGACTGCATCCGAGGAGTATGCTCAGAGTATTCTTGAGTCAAACTGGGATCAGGTTGTCAGGACGACTCCAGGGATGCTTGAGGATCTTGAGCAGAGGTTTCCTAGAATATGTGAGATTATAAGTAGGGAGATTCGTGCAGATGCTCAAAAAGACATAGATGATGTTTTCCGTCCAGGAGTCCCTGATTTTCTTGTTTTCACTGATAAAGGGGATTATAAGTTTGTGGAGGTCAAGAAAGGTAAGGACGGTCTTAGACATACTCAGCTTGAGTGGCTTGCCGAGTTCAGAGACATTAACGCGGAGATCTGGTTTACTACTTCGGAAGAAGTTGATAGAAAGCTTGACGCTGATAGAGTCAGTGCCTACACATTTCAGGACAGAAAGGGTGAGTCCTCTGAACACTGCGTGGTTGACAGTAGAGACTCCGATTTTCTGGTCGAACTACCTAAAACTCTGGGATCTATAGTCGGTTTGGAAGACGGGAAGAGCTTTGAATGGCGTCTCAAGAGCAAAAATGAGCTCATATTAGACTCGAAATAAACTCACGAATGATAGCCATGATTTCTCCAGTGTCCATGTGTGAGATATTGTTCCTTGAAGCTTAATTGCTGAGCAAGTATACACAGTATTATGTCTCTAATAGAGAAGTTCTTCATAGGCTTTAACAACCTCATCCCTGAAATTCAGCGTTTCTTCTGTACGGCTCTTTTGCATACCTGTCTTTTCATTGTATCTACTGTCCAGAGCAGAGTGGAAGAGGTTTAGACCTGCTACGTAGCTGTCTATTTCCCTGCTTATCTCAGTTTCATCGTCTATAACATCTGCATATACTTCAAGTGCGTTGATAGCTTCAGCTACATCTTCTTCTAGGGTCTGAATACTTTCTCTAGAATCCAATTCTTGATATGATTTCAGTTCTCTTCTAGTATCTTTGAGAACATCTTGAATCAGTTCGTTTCTCCGTTCATCATCTGTAATATGAGGAATATCCTGATCTAAAAGCCGAAGTTTCTCAACCTGACTGGCTTTATGTTCATCATCATAGGATAGTATCTTATCCAGTTCTTGAACTTCTAGCCTCTTGATTTTCTGTTTAAGACTTTCTCCTTTTTTCGTAAGTACTTTTTTGGAGGCCCCATTGCTCATCATCTGCTTCACTACATAGTCTTTCTGTGGATTACCAGAGGTTATCTCCCTTTCTGATTCTTGTTTCATCAGTCTGCCTTCAGCTTCTCCTATATCCTCCGCTACATCTTCCTCCACGTTAACGACTTCATTTGCAGCCGTTAAATTATCTACATCCGTTTCAAGAACTTCTGTTCCAAGCTCCGTAAGAGTGTATGCCTCAAACACACCTTCGTACTCCGCTCTATCTAGAAATCCAGCCTCGGAGTATCTTTTTATGTCGGCAGTGGTTGTGTTTTTATTGAATATTTCAGCGATATCTCGTTTTGATGATCTAAAGTATCTCGAGCCTCTGTCTTTAAACTCCTCCAAATCGACAGTATTAGAAAACTGCTGAATGTTTTCTACCCCTATCTCTAAATCTATCTGCTCGATCAGATCTCTGGTTTCTAGGTATTTTTCCTGCACTTGATTTCTATCTGTTTTATCTTTGAAGAACCAGTCTAAAATATTCATGATCTACATCCCTCTAAGGTTCCAGTATGTCTGGTCTGGGCTCTGATGGCTGTAGGCTATTTCTTCTAGTCTTCCTTTCTGTTGTGGGAAGTCTGAGTCCCCGGTTACTACCGTAAGGTTTCTATCGGCGGCTGCGTCAGCTATGTTAGCATCCTCCAGGCTATAGCTGTCGTAGTCTTCTAGAGGAATTGGTGTTGCGATTTTTGGAAGCCATTCACTGTACTCCTCAATCAATGTATCGGAGTAATCCTTTCTATCCATAGCCTCAAACAAGTTGTCGGGATACGCCACATTCAGGTTTTGCTGATCCGCAAGCGATATTATGTCTGTTATTATGTCCCAGCTGTATTCTTCTGAGTAGTTATATCTTATGTCCTCGAGGTTGCACTCTTCTTTGTCTGCATTAAAACCGTTTTTTGTGAAGAAACCTGCTACCTTCGTATCTAGGCCTGTGTCAATGTTGTATACCGTCTTGTCTGCCGGAGCTATCAAAGCGTTATGATCAAGTAGGATACCATCCCTGATCTCATCTATATCTTTGTAGAAGCTTTTGCTTATTCCAACGTTCTGTTCATGAAGTTGTCTGTTCTCGAATATTGAATGTATGTGGTTCACAGTTTCTTGAGGATATCTGTCTGTTCTGAGCTGGTCTTCACGGTGTGAAAGAATCCTCATGTCATCTACTAGGTCTTCTGACACTAGTTCTGTTTTTTCTAAGAATTTAAGGCTTTCAAGAAGGTCTCCTTCATTGTATCCTTCTACTTCTTCTATGAAGTCTTCAAAGTCCTTGCCAGACATTGAAAATTAAATTAAAAAAGAAGTCTTATTTATGTTATTGCTTGGTGACAACTAGCCGTAGTGCTGTTCAAGGTGGTCAACTATATCGTCTGATTCAGGCATCGTCGTGTCGGTGTTGGGATCAACCAGTACAGGAACATTTGTCTGTCCTGAAACCTCCTCAACACGTGAACGGTCATTTGGGTCAACTGCCCTTGCAATAAAATCGATTCCAAGATCCGTCATTTTTTGCCGTACCTTTGAACAGTAAGGACATCCCTCAAACTGGTAAAGTTCCAACATCTCATCTGGTTTGCTCATAGATAATGAATGCGGTCCCATGATTATATATTCTTCTAAGTTTCTCTACTCAGATAAGTTGAGAAGCTCTTTCTGATTCTCATATGTTAATAGCGATTTCACATCCTCTTTCTTCATAAAGAAACCAGTTTCGTGTTCTTTGTGTGGGTTCTGTGTGACGTCCACAGAAGCGTCCTTAGAAGCTTCCACCCTGTAGCCCCTGTACTCGCGTCTCAATTCTTGACCTTCTTCGTTGGTATATGTCCATATAATGTCTTTCTCAGGTCTTCTATATTATCTATTTTGTCTTCTTGAATACCTGCTTCTTCTCTTAGCTCCTGTTTAACGGTCTTGATATAGTCTTCGTCTTCTAGTGGCCCTTTGGTATTTCCCAGCCTTCCCAGTTCTTGTCTCTTTTTAAAATCAGGAATCTCTTTTTGCCTCTTTTCTTTTTGTATACCACCAATGCGACTCCTTTTTCAGTTTTCATGAAAATCTGTTTTGAGTCTGGTTTTTTAATCTCCTGTGTGGTTTTCTGTTTTAGTCATGACCGATCAACAGTCAAATAGTTTTTATAATTCCCTGTTTGATTTACAACTGTCAGGTGTCAAAATGATAGGTCGATTGAAGGATTTTTTCTCGAACCTGTTTAGTGCGCAGGAAGAGGACGTATCCATAGGTATCTATGGGCCTCCAAACGCAGGTAAGTCAACTCTCTCGAATCAGATTTCGCTTGACTTGACTGGCGAGGAGATGAGTGACGTATCCGAGGTGCCTCATGAGACCCGTGCCGTTGAAAAGAAGGAGAAGGTTGCTATAGAAGCTGACGGTCGTTCAATAGATATTAACCTGCTTGATATGCCAGGTATCACAACTAATGTAGATTTTAAGGATTTCAAGGAACACGGTATGGAGGAAGATGACGCAAAGGGCCGTGCGAAAGAGGCTACAAAAGGCATCGTTGAGGCTGTAAAGTACTTGGATGACGTGGATGCGTGTCTAGTAATCTTTGACTCCACTAAGGATCCATATACACAGGTTAATGTAACGATTATTGGTAACTTAGAGGCTAAGGATATTCCTATCCTAGTCTTAGCGAATAAGATTGATAAGGAGGATGCGGATCCGGAACGTGTGCGTGATGCGTTTCCTCAGCACCCTGTGTTGGAGGTTTCTGCTAAGGAGGGTGAAAATATTGACAAACTTTATGAGGAGATAATTGGAAGGTTAAGTTAGATGGGAGAAGAAACTGTAAGCGGTGTCACCATTGAGTTTCTTTCCAAGAAGAAGCTTCAGGAAGATTCATTTGACGAAAAAGTTGACTCTATAATCACCCGAGTCAAGGAAAACGCTGTTGTGGTGCTTGAGGAGGGATGGAGTCCTGAAGAGGAACGCTATCTGATCGAACGTGCCATGGAAGAGGTGAATGAAGAGTTTCCTGGTATAGAGTTTCTAGGTTTGAATGAGCGTGATTCAAAGATTCATAGAGCCAAGAGAATGTTCTATGAGAAGGTTTTGAATGAGAAGTACCGTCAGGGTATTACTATAGTTGGAAACTCACGTGTCATGGAGCGTGTTAAGAAAGAGCGTGATGCGGTGTCATTTCTTGCCAAACTTGAGGAAGAGGAATGAAAAACGTAATAAGAACCGAGTTCTAGTGTTCTAGTGGAGGTCAGAGATTTGTGCCGCATAGGTGTATGAATTGTGGAAAGGTTTTTGACGACGAATCTGATAAGCTTATTGATGGGTGTGACTGCGGTAGCTCTCTGTTTATGTATGAAAAGGATGCGGAACCTGAGAAGTCTGAAAACGAGCTTCAGGAGGAGAAGCAGAAGGTTGAGTCTGACATTGAGAATATGATAATGGAGGGTGAAGGTGAGCGTGAACATATTCAGATAGAGTTTGACCTTGACTCAATACAGGTTCAAGATGAAGGAGTCTATGAATTAAACATATCCCGTCTTCTTAATGAGATGCCTCTTATAATCTCCAAGAGTGAAGGAGTCTACCATGTACATCTCCCCTCGGCCTTCACAGGGGACAAAAAAGAGGTAGATATAACCGACCTCTGATAATCCAGTTTTTGTGAAAGGTTTAAGTTGAACAACACAAAACTTAGGGTTAAAGGAGATAAAATTAACATGATTGATACTGAGAATCAGGACGGTAAGGAAGATGTATTTGGCCTTCCGAAGATGAGTACTGAGCTTGAAATAGCTATATCGTATGTCTTATTTGTACTGGGCGTTCTGATGGTTCTTTCGGTAGTCTATCCGCTTAGATCGTTTATAAACATAAATGCCATCTATGTGGGTCTTCTAATGGTAGGTGTCTCGTACGTCTTTGCCATGGAGTCGGTTCGAGAGCTCGAGGAGAAAGATCACTTCCTTTCTAACAGGCTCATGAAGAAGAGAGATTCCTCAGACGAAGACTGAGTTGACTACCAGAGGGACAAAAATAAAACCTTTCACATTCAAGTAATTATTATGTCAGCGGAGAAAGTTGATCTTGACCTTAGCTTCTCAAATGAAGAGCTTGCAAATTTTTTGGAAAACTTTTCTGAGAAACTCAGAGACGGTGAAATCGGCCTGAGCTTTAAAGGACGTGAAGAGCTTAGGATAGAGCCTAATACTGAGAATAATGTTGAAATTGAGTTTGTTGAATCGGATATGGAGAAGATGATGGAGCTGAGAATTGATATGGCACAGGAAGACTTTGATGTCCAGGATGAGGAAGGCAGGAAGAAGATAAGTGTAAGAGTTGAGGAGTAATTTTTATTCTGCAAAGCTCTTCAATATCCTGATCAATTCCCTGTTCTGATCTATAATTTTGTCCAGCTTATCCTCGACACCTGACATATCCGCCTGAGCCTCACCTGAAGATTTGTTGAAAGGATTATCTGATTGTTTTTGCTGGGAGGATGAGCTTTGAGCACCTGAATTCGTCTCTTTGGCTTTTTGAGGGCTTCTGCTGAGGCCATCTTCCTCAAGCACTTCTATAGGTGTGTCGTCTCCTCCATCTTCCTCAGGATCTGTCTCGGACGCAGCTTCTTTCAACGTGTCAAAGTTTCCACCTGAGCTTGAGGAAGCCTCCTTTTTTGAAGAGCTTGATTCATCCCTGACATTGTCTTTGACGTTATCGTAGTATCCCATTTCTCAGTCCTCAGAGCTTTGAAATAACGGTATCAAGTTTTTTGATTATCTTCTGGTTTTGCTTTCTGATATCATCTAGTTCTGTTTCTTCACTTGACGTATCTCCAACTGATTCCCTTACTGTATCAAGCTTGCTGACATCATCTTCCAACTCTCCGGAATTATCTTCAGGCTCAAGACCCATATCGCCGATATCTGTCGAGTTAGTTGAATCATCGCTCGAGGAATCTTCTGAAAGTCCTATGGTTACTTCCTCCCGGTCTTCGTCTTCATCACTTCCAAAGAAACCCATACTAACAATTATTGAAGAAGTCAAATAAAAACCTTCGTCGAGTTAAACCATGTTTCATGCGGGCAAAGGTCAAACCAACACAGGATCCAGAGCAGCTCTCAGAGAACCTCGAAAAAAGAGTAGAAGAAGTTAAGGTGGAAGACGGCACTCTTAGCGTAGAGATTTCCGAGGAGAAGCTTGATGTACTTGAGAGAACACCTGGTGTAGAGTACTTTACAGCAGGCGGACAGGAGACTGAGGGATTAAAGGGTAGACCTGTTCAGGAAAGAGCTTATGCCCGTGTAGAGTCTAGAAGAGATTTGGCTGAGGCTGTCGCTGCCACTATACAGGGCTATGACTTGGTTGTTCTGAATACTGAGAGAGACTGGGATTTAAAGGCGTTGAGAAAGTTCAATCCTGATTTAAAGCATCTCAAGCAAGACGAGCCTATTGATATACTTGATATTGACTCGACGCTGCAGAAGGAAGATAAGAGCAGAGAATACGTAGGTCCAGACCTTTCAAACGAGGAAGTCGATGTTATCTACAGTTTTGCGTTTGCCGGTGTGGAAAAGGGTTCCTAGGGTTAAAAGATTTAAGCGAGGTTGGAATCATAGGATAGATATGGAAAAAGATGTAGATTTTGATCGTGTGGAGTATGCAACCAACCGGGAGCTGGAAAACGATGATGGAGAAAAAACCGGACACATCAAAATGTTTTCCTATGACAATGAGCTCTTCTTCTACGAGCTTACATGTCCCTACTGTGGACATGAGTTTGAGGATGAGGATGAACTTGGTTCACGTCCATGGTGGATTGAATGTCCTGAATGTACAAGATCGACTAATGTATTCAGGATAAAGGATGCTCATGACAGAAAAGTCAAGGACAGAGGTGCAGATACAGACGAAGCACCTGACGTAGATGTATGAAATATGGAGTATGTTCTCAAGATAGGAGGAAGTGTCTTAACTGATAAAAACAAAGAGAAGACTCTCTCCGAAGATTTTGACAGTATACTTGAGAACCTGAAAGGACATGAAAATGGTGTCTTAGTTCACGGAGCCGGCTCCTATGGCCATCCACAGGCCGAAAAACACGGCGTTAAAGAAGGATCTTACCAAGGAGTTCTGGAAGTCCATAGATCGATCAGCGAGCTTAACACAGAGATACTGGAAAAACTTTCGGAAATCGGCCTAAAACCTGTACCAGTACACACATCTTCAATCGCCTACAGAAACCCTGAAACACAGTTGCATCTTGACAAGCTCTCGGGGATACTTGATGAAGGTTTTACTCCTGTACTACATGGAGACATCGTTCCGCATAAAGACAAAGGATTTACGATAATATCAGGTGATGAAATTGTTGCAAAAATTGAAAAACAATACAGCACAGGTAAAGCAGGCTTCTGCTCCTCGGTTGAAGGTGTACTCGACGATGAGGGTAACGTGCTAGATGAGATAAACTCTATGGAAGAATTTACTGACAAAGGAATGAAAGCCACAGATGTCACAGGAGGAATGAAAGGCAAAGTAAAGCAGCAGATAGATGAAGGGGTCAAAGCCAGGATTTTCGGCAAGGACGGTCTTGAAGACTTTTTAGAAGATAGGAATCCAGGAACCCTAGTAAACCCATCACCTCAGTAAAAGCGGATGAGGATTGCAGCTTCGTAGACCTATCTGCCACCTATTTAATTATTAACACACCTCAACAGTTTACAGAAGATAGCTCCATTTTTTGCCTCGATGGCTCAGCCTGGCTAGAGCGGCCCCCTTGTAAGGGGCAGGCCGAGGGTTCAAATCCCTCTCGGGGCTGATTCCTTCTCCGTAGAACTAACTTGGTCAGCGATTTACCGGGAATTAAAGGTAGGTGGAGAACGATGAAACATGACACAAGGAGACCCACACAACCTATCAAGAACACTTGAAAGATCAGTTCAGAAAATCAGTGAAACCGAAGACCTATCAAACAAGGACAAGAACCTGATCCAAAGGTTCAACGACCATCTTATCACTCAAGACCTTTCTGACTCCAGAATATCTAGGCACCTACAGTGCATCAGGATAATAGGCGAGGCCACAGACCAAGACCTACTCTTGGATACCAGGTCACAGATAAACAGGGTTGTAGGTATAATCAACAAGAACAACCTGAAGGAACAGGATCTTTCCGACTCCACTAAGGCGGAGTACCGGAAGACATTGAACAAGTTTGTCGGAGGATTTCTAACCTCGATGAGAAAGGAGATAGACGGCTTAGACAATGATATGGATGGAAGGAAGCTTATGAAGGGAATAACATCGACTGCACCTTCCACCAAGCCTGATCCTGATCAGCTGCCTACACCCAATACCGTGAGATCTCTAGTTGAGAATGCAAACAACAAACGGGATAAGGCGATGATCATGACCCTATGGAGTACAGGCGGAAGAATCGGTGAGATACTTGGCTTGAAATGGAAGGACATAAAGTTCAAGCGAAGGAAGTCCGAGGAAATAGTCCAAGTCACATTCAAGGATACCAAGACAGGTGTTGACAGGAAAGTACCTTTCAGAGGTGGTATAACCTTCCTGGCTGAATGGAAAAGAGAAAGCAGTGAATCAGATAATCCGGAAAGCTTTGCTTTCCACAACCTCAGAACCGGCGAACAGATAGGATACAAGTCTTCCAGAAAAGTAATTCAGAGAGCTGCCAGTAATGCAGATCAAGAGTTTGAGAGGAAGCTAAATCCTCATGCTTTCAGGAAGGCTAGAGCTACTTTCCTGGCGGCTAAAGGAATGAATCAGGCTACTCTGTGTGATTACATGGGATGGGTTCAGGGAAGTGATCAGGCAGCTGTCTACATAGGACTGGCTGAAAGCGACAAGGAGGATTCCATACTGGAGCTTGCTGGTCTTGAAGTGAATGATGAAGAGGAGAAAAAGGATCTTGATCCTGTAAGATGTACCGAATGCAGTGAGCTTAATCCGTTTCTGGCCGAGACGTGTAATGGCTGTGGCAAGGCTTTGGATTCAGGTGATCTCTATGCACATATGGAGATACAGGATAAGAAAGATGAGTTCAAGAATCAGGTGATTATGTCAGAGACCAAGTTCACACCTGAAAACATTAATGAAAAGGCTAAGGAGTTTGTTAGAGACGAGCTTGATCTGAGCTAGTAACTGTACTCCATGTTTTCTTCCTCTTTCTTCCTTATCGATTCTGTAGAACTCTATGCATCTTCTGCTCATGCTTGACCACTGGTCGTCTTGGGTTATCTGGGTTCTTCTGTTTCTCCATACTTTCTTGAACTGCGGATTTACTGTGTATAGCTTGTCTGTGTTTCCTTTGTTTGGTGGTCTTGTCCCTGATAGACCGTTTTCTACGAGCGCGGTTAGACCCTTTTTTACACTGTGATATGATGGATGGTCGATATCTTCATCCTGTAGAATATCCTGTAGTTCGTCATAGTCAGCTTCTACATCCTCTAACCCGTTTTCTAACTTGTATATTCGCTCTGAAACCCTGTTCCATACTTCACGTGCAGAGATAGCCCCGGAAGATAGCAGTACCTCCAGACATCTTAATTCTGTATCTGTTAGCATATCTGGGATAAAGTCAAGGTCTGATTGCTGTTTTACTGAGATTTCGTTCCATTTTACCTGCTGAGCATCTATAAACAGGTTCTCCTGCTGGTCAATATCCTTTGAGTCATTCATATGAAGCAATATTAAGCCATATTCACAGAAACTTATTTAAACTTCAGAGCCAGAGTGAAGGATTGAACTCTTAATTTATGGCAATACGATTGAATTCAGGAAGAATCAGCAGCTCAATACCCGAAGAATGGAGTCACGGTGAAGATTTCTCTGTGGGGTTGAGAGCTATATGAGTCTTCCAGAACCAGCACAGCGAATAGAAGACACGGAAAACCTAGATAAAGCACTTCAAGACCTTCTGCAATACCACATGGAGAGGTTGAAAAGTTGAGAAAGACAAATGGTCTCGGGCTTCCAACCGCAGATATAGCAGGTGAAGTATAATCGATATACTTGAGGATAAGCACAGGTCTGAGGAATTGTTCGGTGATTCCAAGGAAAATCTTCAGCAGATACCAGCACGGTTTTCAAGCTCTACACTAGGCAGGATAGAAGATATCTCTGAGGCACATGGAATCAGCAAAGCCAGTGTAATACGGAAGCTAGTCAGCCTGGGGCTAGAAAAGGTGAAGAACCTGTGAACAACCAGCTTCCATCGCTATCTATTGTTGTTCTATTGAGGAAGCCAACCATGCGTATATACGCTGCGGAATCTGTCTCCGAAGTATTAGGTGGCAGTGTGGTGATAAAATGCCTGATGTAAAGAAGAGAAAGGTGATGGTGAAGGCTGCAAACAGTAATCCAGGCTCGCCTCCATACAAACACCTTGATACCTTGGTATTCCCAGAGAGAATCACCTACGTAGAAGATGAGGTAGATCTTATTTCCCTCCTATATCTGGTTTACAGACGGGAAATGAAGGTCTGTCTTCAGATGAGTCATGATGGATTTACAACCGTATACAAGGGGCAGATCAAATTGAAGACCGGAGAAGACAGTAAAGGGAATAAGTACCTTCAAAGCATACTGTTCAGGTCAATGGAAGAGAAGATGCATTATCACCTAGGTGTTGATCCGGTTCATCCCACGGTTGAGGAACACAATCGCTGGCTCAAGATCAATAACCCTAGAAAGCATGTATCTTCAGACTTTGTCGAGGAGAAGAGAAAAGAGTATGACCGCCCCGATTAGGAGGCAACCTGTCTGCATATCTTACTGAATCATACTGCGACAGCGCTCTATTATGAGCGACCGCCAAATGAAACAGGTATCAATTGAGTATTTTCTGGATAACCGCGTCTTATTCTGAAAGCAGTAACTTTCCTGATTTCAAAAAATATTTCATGAAACAGTTGAAAGAAAATCTTAATTATTCTACAGCAAGTTCAAACGAAGGGCAAACAACGTAGAATCAGATAATTATATATGGCACAAGAGCGCCTTTGATCCAAATTGGACTAATCTTGTCCATTCCAATAAAGAACCTAAAATTTTGTACACTCAAAAACTTAAATTTGTTCGAATAGATGTGAAGCACATGGTGTCCGGAAATAATACAAAAGATATGAGCAGCGTAAAATTCCGAGGGGTTGAATTCGGGGCAAAACCCAAAGAAGTAGAGAAATCAGAGGATTCAGAAATTAAAAGGGAGATTCAGGGCAATATCGAAATCTTGACTACTAAGGACAATCTAAAAGGTTATAGTTTTTTAGCTGACTATCGTTTTGTGAATGAAAAACTAGC
>GL982575.1:46609-47949 GCA_000220375.1 Candidatus Nanosalina sp. J07AB43
TTGTATCTTGTCCTCAGGTCCATAGACTCTAGATTCTTTAGTTGACCTTTTAACACTTCACACCTCTTGAGAACCAGTAAGTAATATTACTGTTGTTGACACATGTTTTGACATGAAGTCAGCTTATATCACCATAGGGATTGTCGCGCTATCGGTGCTTACTGGAGCAGGATTATCGGCTGTTGATGATTCTGTTAGTTTGCCAAGCCTTGATGAAAATCAGTCTCAGGAAGGACATGATCACGGAAGCCATGCCCATGAGGATTCGTCACCAACAAACTACACTTTGGGATCTGACCATGGACACGCGCTGTTTTATGTTAATTTGAATGGATCTGAATACGATTTCTCAAGGGAGAAGTTCCAGTTAAGATCCTCGTATGTTCATTTGGAGAACTCCAAGCCTCATATTGTTCACAAACACGCTGAAAACGTAACTTGGAGTTTCTTCCTAGAGACTATGAATATCAAATTAGACCGCTCAAACAAAACCTGCATAACCATAGAGCAGAACAAGAGTTGTGGCAAAGCATCTGTCGTACTGAACGGAGACCGACCAGATACATTGGATAGAAAGATAAGACAAGGAGACAACTTTGCTATAGTACTACCAAAGTCAAATGAAACTATCCAAGATTACATGGATAACGATCTTCCTGAAGACTACAAGCCCGATGATGGTAGAAGTATAGCGCTTGAAATAGATATCATGGATTATAGCGTTGAGAATCCTGTATAAGCTCAATCCTCTGATATTTATGGATCTGACGGAATACTGTATTCTTCAATAGCCCTGAGTTTAACTCCTGCGGATAAATCTGCTTTCTCGCTATGCGCTTCTTCGAGCCACCTATCTATTTCATCATAACTGGGTTGGTGGTCGCCGGCACTAAGTATAGGTACCAGCTGTTCAGCAGCCTCTTCAAGCGTCTCGTCAGAGTAACCTAATCCCTGGTCATAATTACTGGCATCCATGGCTTCATAGAGCTTTCTCTCGAGTTCTGAGTCATCCTCGTACTCTATATCGACCATGTATTATCATTTAGTAACAAAATTTTATAAGAATTAAGTTAAATTGATGTAAGTTCTAGAATCCCGACTCCAGGATTTGAACCTGGGACAAGTCGATCTACAGTCGACCGCTCTGCCAGCCTGAGCTAAGTCGGGTAAACTCTTAACGCAGTATATAGTTCTGCACAGGTAATATTTAATAGGGTTGTTTGGAGTCGGTCTAGGATTTGGAGACTGTCTTACTATCCTCGACGATCTTTGCAGATGGCAGATCTAGGCCGTCCTCAACCTCCACTTTGTCTGTTACTTTGTATGTTATGATACGTGTT
>GL982575.1:48115-49251 GCA_000220375.1 Candidatus Nanosalina sp. J07AB43
TGAGGTGGATGACGTGCAAAATGTTCAAGTTGAGAATATGGAAGAGGCTAGAGACACGATCAGTGAACTTCGAGAACAGGTTATGGAGCTTAGGAGACAGTTAGCCGAAGCTCAGGGACAGGGCACGGAAACTGAGAGGGAAGTAGAAGTTCAAGGAAGAAACGGTGAGACAGAAGTAGAAGCTGAACTTGAGTCCAATAGAACTGAGACCGAAGCTGATGCTGAGGTTGAACAGAGAGGGCCTCTAGCAGACGTGAATACATCAGCAAACGCTCAGGGCTCGGTAAACGGAACGCCTAGAAGCAACCAAGCACAGGAAAATAGGCCAGGATTTGTTTCCCAGCTCCTGAGGGGAATCTTCGGCTAAATTTCCTAACTTTTTATTTTGTGACTATTTCTGTGTCCGGTCTTTGATACTCAGTATATCCGCTTATTAGTTCAAAGGTGGGATCGGATTAATTCCTGACCAATTTTTTCTTCTATTGCAGAGTTGAAGATGTACTAATCATTACAATCAAAATACTTTCTACTACCTCTGTCATGTACCCAAATCATATTTCATTGATACGTGGAAATTTTCATCGTAAAATTCAAGTCATGATTGAGCTGTATTTGCGGAGAATGCGAGGATCTCTAGGTCTGTGTAGCTGCTCCTACTACAATTCCCTCGAATCCGGAAACAGATGTCAGGTTTAAGTCATAAGTTTTGTCTTCATCCTCCCATATGTCGTAAACAATACTTGATCCCTGTGACAGAGTTTCATGGTACACATTATTTGATAGCTCTCCCTCTACTCAGGAACATTAACAGCACTGATGTCTTCCCCTACCAAGTTGGGAATTTGTTCATCTATAACATCTGCGAGGGCTCCATTGGCATGTGCGATATTCTGTTTATCATCTACGACTACAACAGGTTTACTCTGATAATCGCCTAGGTCTGTCAAGATGCTGGCAGTATCAAGAATTCTGTAGTTCTCAACTTTATCAGTGACGCTATCAGCGATCTCTGCATAGACTTCGCAGTCACCACTTTTCTGGAAATAATCGGTAAACCCTCCGGCCGTGGCTCGTCCTCAACTTCCTCAGAACGTCTACTGGTCAAGAGTATATAAGGCAGCATGCCATCAATCTCT
>GL982575.1:51299-52428 GCA_000220375.1 Candidatus Nanosalina sp. J07AB43
TGCCAATATTCTTTCTCCGTCTTCCCGGAACACTGAGTCCTCGTATTTGCTTTCAATTTCTTCTTCTAGTTCTCTTCTCTCCTCTTGAAGTTCCGCTGCTCTTTGGAGTTTCCCTCCTTTCTCATGTAAGTCGGTCTCTAAGGTCGAAATATCAGGTTTCTTAGACATATGTCGTAAGAATTCTATATACCTATTCATATCGGAGAGAGTCTTGATGTCGGCTTTTTGGTCTTGAGACCAGGTCTTCAACTTGTCTATTGCATCTACTTGTGCCTCAAGACTCTTTTTCATTTGGTCTTCGGTGTTTATCTGCCAGCTTTCTATATCTATATTTTTCCACGGTGAATCACCGTAGTTTCTTATCTCATAGTTGAAATCTTGAAGTTGCTCAAGGAGCTTCACAGATCTGTTGAATTGATTCTTCTCAACCTCTAACGGACGTTCGAAGTTAATGTTCAGACATGGGGCTTGGAGCTTAGCAAGTCTTCCCTGGACTTCATACGGTGTCCCGAGGTCTGAGATATCGTCAAAAAGCAAATCTCCATATTGGTTAAGCTTTTGGCGAATGTTCTCAAGCTCTGAAAGTTCTTGATCTCTCTGTGAAACCTGTTTTAATGGTTTATTATTCATTTCTTCCTCAATTTGGCTGAGAACATCGCTCTTGCTCTTCTTGGATCCATGTACCTCGAGACAAAAACGACCTATTCCAACATCTTCTAACCTGTTTTTAACTACTTTCAACGCAGCTTCCTTCTCGCTCACAAACAGAACTTTTTCGTTTTTCGCTAGCTTTTCAGCTACTATATTGGCGATTGTCTGGCTTTTGCCGGTACCGGGCGGTCCTTGCAGTACGAAGCTTTTTCCTGCTTTAGCAGCTTCTATGGCCTCTTGCTGACTAGAATCAGCGTCTAATACTTGATATGTGTCTTTGGGCGATACCTTGTCATCAAGTTCGCCAGCTGATGGCAGCTCCTTATCGTTCTTCAGGGCGTCTGTGTCACCGTTTATGGCTCTTACGATGTCGTTTTGCTTGATTTCCTCCCTGTTTTGATCTAAGTCCTCGTAGATTGCGAACTTTGCGGAGTCAAATATACCCAGGACAGATTTACTGTTTATATCCCACCTTTTG
>GL982576.1:0-1022 GCA_000220375.1 Candidatus Nanosalina sp. J07AB43
GGAAAGAGAATCAGAACTATGTTTTCTACAGAGATAGCTCCGATAACAACTTTATCAAGAAAGTAAGAGTTGGAGAATCCCCAGAGACTATACTTAATGGCATTCAAAGCAAATCTGTTCTAGGTACAGCCGATTTCAACCAGGATGGTGACAGAGATATAGTGTTTCTGGGTACATCTCAGGAAATTAAATGGCTTGATGGGGGCACTGTACAGAGCACAGGATTCTCATCCTTCGGATCAAACAATAACTTTGGTGTAGGCCACCCTACTGACTTCAATGGTGACGGCGAGATAAGGGTTCCTTATGTAACTGGTTCAAATAACCTTGCTCTGATTGACTATCAGAACAAAAAATTCAAATTAAATCAAAATTATGGACAGGCATCAAAAACTTCTGTTGCCGGCGCGAAGTGGAGAGATATTGACGACAAGGTAATCTTTCATTTAGATTCCTCCACGAGGAGCTTGAAGTTCATGAAGCTTGATGGGACAGACAAGTTTGTGGATGATATAAATTTTAGCAGGGTTTCAGCCACCACAGCCACAGGTCTTTCGGAGGGTATACAGAGCGGTTTGAACCACACGGAAAGAAACGTATCTGAGGGTTTCCATACTTTGAACGTGTTTGCATCTAACAATGGAAACTTTAGTTCTGAGTCGGAGATTTTTGGAGTTGATCTCTCTGCACCTGAGTTTCGTAGCTTCGGCGACAATGTATCGGACAGGTTTTTCAGACCTGATGTAGCTAATATTTCTGCTCAGGTAAGAGATAACATCTCTGGAGTAGACCAGGTTATACTTGCTACGAACGAGACAGGATCACTTAGTAACAAGTCGATATATAGGTCACCTAACCTGTTTAACGGAGTTACAGGCATATTCACTCAGTCATCTTTTATTTGGAGAAATACTAGTTTTGTGGGAAACCTCAAGTATAATCTGTGGGCTGAAGATCTAGCAGGTAACTATAGAAGAACATCTTTCAATAGCCTTACAGTAGATGACATAGATTTGAAGCCT
>GL982576.1:2507-6155 GCA_000220375.1 Candidatus Nanosalina sp. J07AB43
ATCGGTGCAGAGATGGCTACAGTGGCGGAGGAAGTTGATGATCAGGCAGACAGCGTTGGTGATGATGTAAGTATTTTTGTGAAGTACGGTCAGGCAACTCCAGGGGGATCAAGGCAAGTTCAGGCTCTCTCACTTTTCCCACTTCCAGAGTCTAATATGGATGTAATTATCACGTCGGCACAATATGTACCTGAGCAGGAACTTTTCTTGGCCACGCTTAGAAATCCTTCTGATACAGATGGGTTTGTGAGAAACTCGATAGTAATTAATAATTCCGGCCAGATAGAAGCAACTTTGGAGGATCAGTCTCCAAGGTTTATGCCTGCTGGATCAACTCAGGTATTCCGCTATAATCTCAGCATAACTGAGCAGGAAGCTCTCTCGTCCCAGGCAGAGTTCACCACAAGCTTTGGTACAGATGAAGGCAACCTGAATACATTTGTGGAAAGTACAGAGGAGAACGTGTTTAGCCCACCGAGAATATTACATATATCAACTGTAATTATCGACGATAACACTCAAGCAGATATTGAAGCCGTAAACTATGACAGATCTGAAAACAGATTCAACGTAAGTTTGAACAACACGCAGGAACAATCATTCACAAGAGTAAGCATTAGGAATATCAACATTGATGGCCTAAATACCACAATTTCCTCTCCCCTGGAGGAGATACCTGCATCCTCAACTGAAAATATTTTAATTGAGGCCAATCTCTCTAGAGATGACATTGGTGAGACAGATCAGATAACAGTTAACACAAGATACGGTGAAAGAGAATCATTTCTCATCAACACTGATACTGTCTCAGCCCGACTCGAGGTTTCTGATACAGGACAATCATTCATACAGGAGAACACTGTGATTATAGTGCTTGTAATATTTATTGTACTACTGATTGCATATTTGGCTTACATACTCCTGAGAACCGATGAAGACAGTAGTTCCTAGTGATTATGCTTCATATGCAGATCTAGGCGCTTTTCTGTCTTGTACTCCTCTTCACATTTATTGCAGATGTAAACTCCTTCTTCACTGGAGTTTTCTGTCTCACTCGCAGAAGATTGATCATTTGTCTTTTCAGCACCATTATTATTCTCTTCAGCATCCTCTTCCTCTCTATGGCTCTCATTCCCAGAGGAGTCAATTGTTTTGGCTTGATCAGGAGAGATTTTGGGCTTAGAGACGTTCTTTCTCCTGATGTTAGAAGTTTTTTCATACTCTGAGCTCCCGCCTTGGTCAGACAAATCCTTCACCTCTTTATCACCACGAATGTTGTTATCTCCAAGCTCTTTGATAGATGTTTTAGCTTTGCCTGCTACATTTTTCACCTTATTAACGACTGAGCCTGTCCTGTCTTCGTCTTTGGTCGAATTTCTGGTTGTACTCTTCTTTTTGGCGATAATCACTAGCAGAAGCAATATAAATGCTATAAGCCCTAAGGATACTTTGAGACTGCTGTTATCTTCTTGGAAGAAGTTTCCTGTAATTACTTGATCTGCGTTTGAGTCCTCTCCGGATTCCCCAGATAATTCTGATGCATTCCCTTTACTCCCTGTCTTGTTCTCTGTATCCGTGTTGCTCTCGTTTTCCTCCTGGATTTCCTGGGTGTTGCCAGCCTTTCGGTCCGTGTCTGTAATGCTTATTTTTGACTTTGCTGAAGGGCTTTCACCTTCTGAGACTCCCTCAAAGCTTATTTCAAGCTCTTTTTTTTCACAGTTATTCTCTTCGCAGTAGTCAGATGGCAGGGTGGTTATCAGTGTTGCTGAGGCGGACTCACCCTGACCTAATTTGTCTATCCGGTTTGGAGATAACGTGTAGTATCTATCATCAATATTACTTTCTTCTATAGAGATGTCTTTTACAGGTGCTTGACCAGTGTTTTCTAGGGATAGAACCATTGTGTTCCTCTCTCCAGGTTTTGCAGACCTCTCGGGACCACTGGCGGAGAGGCTACGTTCCTTTTGGACTAAGATAGTGTCTTCATAAGTTTCTGACAGGTTGTTGAATCCTTTTTTCTCTGCAGTGATACTGATACTGTAGTTACCTGTTCTATCAGGGATTTCTAAAGGTGTGAACGAGAATAGTCCTTCATCCGTAGTTGTCAATGAGTTTTCACCAGATCTTGATGTTGATACCGATGAATTATTATCTTTTGATAGTTCAACCTCTACTTCCGCGTTTCTCACAGGTTCTCCAGTTTTGCTGTTTTGCAGATTACCTTCCAAGAGTAGAGTATCTTCTACATTATATCTTCTCTCTTCCGGCAGAATACTATCTTTTAGATTAATCTCAGGTCTTTCGTACTCTATCCCTGCAACATAGGACGATTTTAGACCGTATCTTCCGTCTCCACGTGTTTCTAGGTCGTCTATGATGATCTCACCCTGTAGAGGCCTCTTATCCTGCTCCTCTATGCTTTTCTCCCCCCATTCTACTCTGCATCTTTCTCCGAAAAAGTCCCAGTAAGGGCATTCATATATCCTGATTTCTTCAGGGTTGATTCCACTGGTGTTGTACTCCATTCTGACGCTTGTCTCTTCTATGTCTATGGGATAATCTGTATGGAACGCTATCATGTTCACAGGCCTGATGAGCTGACCTGTTTGTATGTCTGATGGATTGAGGCTTCTGTAGAATTGATATCTAATATTTTCCCTATCGCCTGAGCTTATGTTTATGCCGCTGAATGTGGTTTTGACTCTGCCTAGATCTACCTTGAGCTTTTTGTTAATTGTGTCTGATTCAACAAGTTTTGAGAAAAACCCGTCTTTGTCGGACTGGAACTTCGTTACAGAATCGTCTATTAGCCTGAAATTTATTCTTTCACCGTTACCTGCTTTCTCTAAAATCCTTCCTTCGAACGTGGCCCTTTTCTCAATGCTGAAAGTAGCAATCTCAGTTCCATCCTTCATGGTTATCGTATACTCGGATGTACCGACATCCATCAAAGGAATTGACTCAAATTCCAATACATATGGGCTGATGCTTCTTTTGGCCAGCCTGAGTTCGGCTTCCGTATCCCCCTCTACAGATTTTACCTCGAAGTCTTCACCGGTAAATCCTGTAGTTTGAGAGCGGTTAACTCCGTTAAACTTTCGTATAGAAATTTTCACATTTGTATCATCAAGTTCCCGGTAATGTATAACTCTCTCAACCTTCTCGCCATCTAGGAAAAACCCTTTAAAATCTGTCTCTAATTTGACTAAGTCCTTATCGATGTTCTCAGTTATATTGTTACCGTTCTTGATTATGTTCAGAGTTACGTTCTTGTACTCATCCAGTTTGCCGTCGTACCGGAAGGTATCCTCGGACTCAACTCCCTTCTTAGCTAGCTCTCCATCGACTCTGATATCAGTTCTCCGTAATCCCTCTTTTTCTCCGCTGTCGTAATCTAAATCTATTTTGCTGCCACTGACATCAAGATATCCGGTTTCAGTAGAAAGACTCACTCCCTGAGCAAAAAAAGGCATGCAAATGAGTACAGCAATACTGAAGTAAATGCCTTTCAACATGGTTTACTTTGTGGGCTTTTAATTTAAACAGATACCTGATGCCCCGGTCACATAAATTTCTCAACTATTATTGGTCCGGAGAAAGGGTTACCTAATCTAACTTGTCTAATATATATCTGAACATGTTCTCTGG
>GL982576.1:7923-9150 GCA_000220375.1 Candidatus Nanosalina sp. J07AB43
CTCAGCTCAGAAACCATCATATCTATCTCTCTTCTCAGGATGCTTCCAATATCAAATCACTCCAAAAGGAATCAGAAAACCACCAAGCAGAGAGAAAAAGCTTTAACTTCTCCTTACGTCTAACTTTTTCAGGCGCTCAACTGTAACCCTAATATCTCTGTCAACCAACGCCACATCCAAGTTCTCCTGAATACCTCTATTATAAGCGTAAAGCATCTCCTCACCAGGCATCAAACCTGTCTTACCACCAATATATTTTTGAAACCGTTCAAGAAGCCTGATAAACACAGAACCGTCATCCCTACCTCTGCCTTCAAACATCAAAGCCTCCAGACGCGGAGGATCCAGCTCCAAAGCCACAACATCAGGACCCTCTAAGAAAGCTTGATCAATCACCTCAATACTCTCCTGAGAGACATGAGAAGTTCCGTAGATTTTGATAGTCATGCGTATAATATAGCCGCTATCCTTAACAGGATTTCACTATTTTGCCTAAACCCTTTCAGAAGGCGTCTGCACAGTTCGGACTTTAGGTGACAGAGCAAAGCAGGTTTGATGAAAGTGCCTACCGCTTTGAACTAAAAGAGAGGTAGATGGATGGATTAGCTGTTCGAAATCAGTTCTCGAAATTGACACTGAGGCTTTTCTCCCTGTAACGTTCTTCACTTTGAAGTCTGTATGTTAAATTTATGTCGGCCTCAGGATCCTCAGCCTCCTCCTTTATCATAAACACAGTTACAGTTTTTTCACTGTCCTGGCCGTGGTTCAAGCCTCTGGCTTCATATGTTATTATGCCGGCACCGGTTCATATACTTGGGCCCTTAATATAGTTGTAGCCGGCGTACGAAGGCTCTAAGATGGGTCTTCAGTTCAACGTCTCTCCTAACTTATTTCTGATAGATACTCTCAAAGCATAATCCTACTCACTCCAGTCTGGGCATTCATTACCGACGTCTTGAATTGTTCTTCCTAGAATCTCTACCTCTTCACATCCCTGAAGCTTAGCTCGTCTGCCATTACCCGTTATATCTAGGCTAGAGCTGTCTCTCAAAAGTTTATACTGCTCTGATTTTGATTTTCCCTCTGTTTCAGGAACGTAGTTTTCGCCTTGATACTGCTCTGGCACGTTGGATTTAAGTTGACCATCTTCACTAACATCAAATAACTTCACAAACTTCGGGGTGAGTGCAGTAGCTGCAGCAGCACCGCCTATCTTAAACACATCTC
>GL982576.1:9200-12080 GCA_000220375.1 Candidatus Nanosalina sp. J07AB43
TTTCTCCTTTGTAGTTTATCAGGTTAGCTGGTAGCCCCCGAGTTCTGGATGGTACAGCGCTTGAAGTTCCTACAGTCCAAATCTCCATGTTTAATTTAGTAATGCTAACAGTTTTGTTTCTTCTCATAAGACCAGAAGATATTGTAATAACTAAAAGGTAACAAAACTGAGAGCGCTCGATGGGTGTCTGGAATGAAGAGATAGATGACCGGGTTTTAGGCTGCCATATAAGGCAGAGAGAGTGTAAAGAGGCTCTTTCCGTGACAAACCTGATAGAGGTATTTATTTCTTGGTCGATAGATGGGAGCGAATACAGGATTCTCCTGAAACACTTTACCGCTCACTGGAACACTCGAAGGATACACTTATGTTGGAAAGAGAGGAACTTGATGGACGCGATCTGACACAGGAAGGACTAGAAACAATGGAGTAAAACATCCGAGAAAGAGATAGCAAAATTATGTCCGAAGGGAACGGGATCTCGCCAGCCAAGGTGCGATCATGAAGAGATAGCGGAGAGTATGCACGCCAGGTACAATTATAAAACAGATTCCTGATATTTATATTCCACTCTTTGATTTAGATAATGTATATATATCTTGTCAGGTTCTTGTGGATGTAGATACTGAAATCAGCCTCGTACTCTCCCAATGAGGGCTCTTTGTACATGAAAGCCGTTTTCCCTTCAAACTCCTCGATAAGTTCCAAGAAGTCTTCCACGGCTGAATCTGTTTTCTTCGATGCTTGGCCGTAAGGAAGATCAGTCACGATAGCCGAGAAATTCTTATCAAACAGTTCAGTCGATTCAGATACTTCTCCCTGTTTGATGTCGTGACTGATTATACCGTACTCCTCAAGGTTTTCTTTACATCCCTTTACCATCTCTCCTTTCACGTCGACCCCGCAGACCCCGATACCACAGAGCCCCGCCTCAATCAGGATGCCTCCTGTTCCACAGAAAGGATCAAGAAGATATTCTCCTGGCTTCAAACCAGATAAATTAACTAGAACTCTTGCAATGCTAGGCCCTAAGGAAATTGGAGACGAAAAAGGCCTTTCCTGATTCTTTCTTTTCTCGAATAAACCTCTGTCAATTTTCTGAATAATTTTGGAAATCCTCAACTTATTTTTGGATTTATAGGCTTTAAGCACCACTTCGGGGTTCTCAAGGTCTACTGTGTTCTCATCGGAAGAGAACTTATCTCCAAGTCTTTTTTCGATATTCTCCAATTTTTCATCTCCTTTATCACCGGTAATTTGTTCTTTTCTAATGCAAAAACTACATTTTGGCTTATATTCTGGTTGAAAAGTTTCAAGTTCTCCCTCTTCTAATTCGGTTATTTTTTCACCAACTTCGTGTGTTAGGGCAAGTTTCTTGAGCTGTGAAGGCTTGGATTTAGTCTCAATCAATCTTCCGGTTTTTTTTATTCCCCCTGACTTGTCCCGGCTTTCCAGTAAGCCTTTGATTTCGCATTCCGCGAGTTTTAGATTCTCCCCTGCCAGAAGATAAGTGTATGCTATCCTTCCTCACCTCTCAAGCTTACCAAACAGAGATAACCAAAGGGAATACCTGGCCAGTAGGTAGTTAATCTAAATAATACAGCTACGGCTAGGGCGGTACTCAGCTCCAACCCTGGATAGAAAAGCAGCATAAGTCCGGAAAAAGCTGCTTCAAAGGTTCCTGATCCTCCAGGCGTTGGAGAAAACATCGCCAGACCTGAAAGTATCACGACAAAGAAAATAGTTACAAGATTTGGATCAATGTTCATACCTAGCATTATCAGATATAGCGCAAGGAATTGAGCGAGAGGAAATGCATGAGCTATAAGTCCGACTTTCAAAAGGTTTCTCTTATCTTCTCCAGCCCTCTCGAAGGCTGCTCTAAATTCGTTCAATTTCTCCCTGAAAGACTTAATATACTTTTCATTGATAATCTTGTTTTCAATAATGACTAGCAATTTATTTCCAAAACCACCCAGTTTCCTATTTCCTGACCATAGAAAGTAAGCTAGGATGCTCAAGGAAGCTCCTAGAACCACAATTAGATATATTATATTCTGTACGAATTCGTTGATGGACCCTGTCAGGTAAAGGTAGATTACAGCAGTAGTACTGTAAGTTATGAATGGAATGCTATTGATCAAATCAGATGATGCAACTGCTGAAAAAGCTTCCTGATAACTTGATTCAGTGTTTTTTGATATAATGTAGGCCATAAACGGCTCTCCACCTAGCTGTCCCAAAGGAGTTACAGAATTCATGAAGTTGCCAGCCATGAACAGCTTGTAGGATTTCCGAAGGTTTGCATTGACGCCTAAAATCGTGAAAAAATTGTACCAAATATACCCAACAAATATATAGTAAGACATTCCTGAAACAATTGCTAGAGCCATGTAAAACCGGTTTACTTGCTGTAAAGCCTCTAAGAATTTACCAATATCCGCAAAGTAAATCAAACCTATTAGCAGACCTGTCGCCAACAGGTAACCTATAATCTTTTTTTCCCTGATTTTCTGTACTTTAGATTTCATGTAGTTAATTGAAGCAACTTGTTCCTTCTGAATCTGTAACGATCACATGTACCCTAGATCTTCTAATTTCTTTTTAACTTCCTCTTCGTTCTCTATATCTCCCCCATGTATATTTTTACCATTCTCAATATTGTCTACCTTTTGTTTTAATTCTTTATCTGTGTAATCTCCTTCTTTTTCTCCATAATTTTTGATTTCATATTCTATCTCACCTGAAGTCTTCTCTGACTTTACAATCTTCTGGCCATCTGTTTTCACAAAACGGAGCTTTCTATCATACTTTTCCCGCACTTTTGAAGGAATTATTCCTCTTATGGTCTCAGGGAACTCGTACCCTCCTTTATTTCAT
>GL982576.1:12130-13148 GCA_000220375.1 Candidatus Nanosalina sp. J07AB43
CTCAGGTACAGGTATAGCCAGTAGCCTTCTGATACTGCTTGTCGTATTAGTGGTTTACCTGGAATATACAGGCAGAATAGAGCTGAGGGAATTGAAAGAAGTGATCAAGCAGAAGACTTCAGACTAATTCACAGGTGCTCTGTTTCCTTACTGAAAACATATGTTTCAGGGTGTCTCTCACACCTGTACAGTATCTTGGTCACTTTCTTTCCCTCGGAGTCCAGCTTATGTGAGTCCTTAGTGTACTCTATTACCTCTGGATTAATTTCAGGTGAGATGTCTTCGCCTATTTCAGCGTCTGTAATATCCTCAAGGCAGTCGGGGCAGTACGGGTTGTGGAAGAATCCTTCTTCTCGGACCTTTGATCCATCTTCATTATCGTATAGAAAGCTGTTTCTGTCTTGATATCTGCCTATTCCAAGAATGAATTCGTATGCTTCCTTTTTGGATTCGAACTCTGTGTCTTCTGTGTTGATGTTTTCTATCTGCTGTTCTATCTCATCTGGATTCCAGCCGTCTACAGCCTCCAGGCCGCCTAGAGCTTCACCGTTCAAGGCTTTGTTTATATTCTTCCAGTTCCTGTGCATTAGTTCTTTCTCACGTATTCTATGAACGAGAATCCTTCTCTGTCATCTCTTTTGTCCTCTTTCCACTCTGTCTCATCTATTTCCGGGAAGAATGTGTCTCCTTCGTATTCTTCATGTACACGGGTTACTGTAAGCCTGTCTACTTGACTCATAGCCTCTCTGTAAACCGACTCGCCTCCGGTTATGTATGCTTTGTTGCTGTATCCTTGTGCTGCTTCCCAGCCTTCTTCTAGGCTTGAAGCCTCTATGACTTCGTCGGGCTTGTCTTCGAGACCTGATCTTGTCAGTACAATGTTTCTCCGGTTAGGTAGCGGCCTGTAATTTTTGGGCAGCGATTCGTATGTCTTTCTCCCCATTATCACTGAGTGTCCTGTGGTTTTCTCCTTGAAGTGTTTCATGTCTTCTGGTATATCCCAAGGTATATCTCCGTC
>GL982576.1:13198-15086 GCA_000220375.1 Candidatus Nanosalina sp. J07AB43
TGAGTTTTTCGGAGACTTCAAGAGCGGTGAGGTTGGCCCAAAATATCCGTGCTACAATGCTCTGGGCTGTGGTTGACAGTGAATCAAGTGTCACGTACTATGGTGTAGATAGAAAGACCCCTTAGGATTTAACGCTGTTGTTCTTCAACTTCTGATGGCTATCTGGTTCACAGCGCTCTTCCATCAATATCTTAGGTTGCAATATTGCCTTAATACTTTGTAAGATTGACTTCTCTGCTCTTTAGCGCTTTCAACTGATGGAGCCATGGGGTCTAATGGCAAGACAATCAATAGGGCAGATTGACTAATAATCTTATTCAATGCGTAAATCTAGTACTCTGCTGTATTGCTTTCTGTTTTTTAACATATACCGGAGACCTCTAGCAATCATACTCTTGAGCTATGAAGAGGTCCTGAATTTTTCTACTTACTGATCTACAGGATATCTGATTAATACTATTCCTGATCCGCCATCTCCACCACTTCCTCCATTTCCACTATCTGTGGATCCTCCTCCTCCTCCTCCACCTGAAGCAGGCATTCCATCGTCACCATTATCTCCAGTACTACCTGATCCAGTGCTCTCATCGTATGGGGTACTTCCCCCGTCACCTCCTCCGCCTAGACCACCAGTATTATTGAAATCACTGGGAGTTGGGCTGTGGCTCCCGCCTCCACCTCCCCCAGCGAAATATCCATTCTCACCAAATCTTTCTGTAAACTTGTCCCCATAGTAAATTCCTTTGCCTCCATAACCTGGTGAGGTTAAAGCCCCGTTACCTCCTTCTTGGGTCGCTCCTCCTCCTCCTGCATGGTTGTATGGTTTATCTTTTCCGTACGAAGTGTCTCCACCATCTCTTCCAAATCCTCCTGCAGATGATTCCGGCTGCAGAGCAATACCTACTGTATTGCCCTCATAGGAATTGGTACCTCCTCCTGATCCTCCATCTTGATCACCAGAGGCGTCATCAGCCCCATGACCTGCTCCGCCACCGATAGCAGTTAGCTCTCCAAAACCTGAGTTTTCCCCTTGCTCTCCCGTTTCACCGTCCCCATTTCCTCCGTCTCCTCCACCTCCAACTTCTACTTGATACTGTTTCTCGGCCACAGAGTATCCTTGGTTAAATATGACGCCCCCGCCGCCACCACCTGCACCATGTCGGCCTCCGCCGCCGCCACCTCCAGCAACCACAAGTATGTCAATCTGGCCATTCAGAGATTGGTCTACACTGAACGAGTCGCTTCCCGTAGCGTTGAATACATGTATCTTGTACAATTTACTGCCTATAGTTCTCTCTAGAATGTGATTTCCACCAGAAGCCTTGATCTTGGAATAGCCAGTCTGTACGAAATCGGTCTTAGCCTCATTCGCGACGTCTATGTCTCCTTCTATGTTTCCGCTTGCCTGTAACTTTCCTAAGTCACCCTTCGAAAAACTTAATTCTAGATCTATGTTCTGCCTACTATCTGTTCTCTCTATTCCTGGAATCTCTATTGATTCTTGGGATAGAGCAGGTATCTTTGGACCACCTGAACCTGTAAATAGCTCAGAGCCGTTTAAAGAAATGGATTTTATTTCTACGGCTTTGGCCCCTGTATTCTTGAAACCCAATATAAGACTACCCTGTCGTGTGAAACCTGAGCTCTCTAAAGATATATCATCTGAATCTAGGCTTGAGGTCTCTACAGAAGCTTGAGAGTAAACCACTGAAAGCAAACTACCAGATACCACAGCCGCGATTAGTATCATCCAGCCGTATGTGACAAGATACTCAACCGCAGATTGACCCTTCATACGCGTGAACTAATAATATTCTGATATGTAATATAACTTCCCTTTTTCCTGTAGTAACGCATATACTAGACCCCTGTCCGAGGCTATCTTAAT
>GL982576.1:15136-20031 GCA_000220375.1 Candidatus Nanosalina sp. J07AB43
AAGTATCTGCTGTGGTCTTTGCCTATGTTTGTAATTATAGAAAGTTCTGGCTCTACTGCATTTGTCGCATCCAATCTTCCACCCATCCCTACCTCCATGACAGCATAGTCTACATTCTTTTTTGAGAAGTAGAGGTATGCCATACATGTTGTAAACTCGAAAAAGCTTAGATCAGTTTCTAGAGCTTCTATCCTGTTATAAAGCTGTAAAAACTCCTGTTTCGTTATTTTTTCTCCGTTGTATTTTATGCGTTCTCTGACTGTAGTCAAATGAGGGGATTTGTAGATTCCAACGTCTTTTCCTTGGTGCTGAAGGAGTTCTGACACCATTTCCACCACGGATCCTTTGCCGTTTGTACCTCCTACCAGCATTACTTTGTATTCTTCTTGTGGTTTGTCAAGCAGGTCCAGTGTTTTTCTGGTCGAGTTTTTTGCTGGATCTTTTCTGTTCGAGTGTCTAGAGGTTACATCATCTACCGCGTCTCTATAGCTCATTTCCATTTTGTAAAAAATCGCTTTTTGGCTGGATTGACTTGTTTCAGTTTTGGGAAGTTCTGTCTATGACTTACTCTGCGACTGAGAATTTTATTCCTGGGTGAGGATTGTAGTTTTTGAGTTCGAAGTCCTCGTATCCCATGTCGTCAATTTTCTTATCTTCTACTGCCATCTCGGGTTTTTTCCGTGGCTCTCTGGATATTTGTTCTAGAAGCCCGGGTACGTGGTCGTATGGTTCTTCTTGTTCCGGCGCCTCTTCCTCTATCCATTCTTTAACGTCTAGGTAGTCTTCTGAGCTGTCTGCGTCCCTCATCTTCTGCTTGAGCTGCTCAAGGTTTTCTTGGTACCACTTGCCTCTTTCTTCTTTTCCACAGTAGATGTGTGAATCCACTATGGTGTGTGAGAACTTTCCGGGTTCCAAATCCGTCTGTTTTGCTATCATTTTCGTTATCAGTGCGTAGGCGGCTATGTTGAACGGTATTCCTAGTGCAGTGTCTCCTGAGCGCTGTGTCAAATGTGTATTGAGCTTTCCGTCTTGGACGTTTAGCACCCATGTGAAGTGGCATGGAGGCAGTTTTGAAACTGATGCGTTGGCAGGATGCCATGCGCTTATAACTAGCCTTCTGGAGTTCTCGGATCTGTACGGGTGTTTACCGTTTAATGTATCTATTACGTACTGTATCTGGTCGAATGTTTTTCTGCCGTCTTCCTCTTTGTTTATCCATCTTGAGATTCCTTCTTTGATTTCCTGCTCGCTGAGGTCGTACTGGTTTTCTGCTTTTTCCATCCATTCTTCTTGGTTTGTTGGCCACCACTCTCCCTGTAGAAGGTCTTCATCCTCTGGTATAGGATAGCGTCTCCAGAACCGTCCGTATGCTGTGGGTAAGAGTCCTTCGTCGTCTGCCCATGCATCCCATATTTTGGTGTGTTCTCGCAGGTTTTTGATGTGTTCTTCTCCTGAGAAGTACCATAGTAGTTCGTGTATCAGCGATCTCCATCTATAGCCGGAGAGATCTTTCGTGGTTAACAATGGGAAGCCATCCTGTAAGTCTATTTTGTAGCTCTGTGAGAATGTACTCAGTGTATCTACTCCTGTACGGTTTTCTCTATAGTTGGCGTCTTCAAGTATGTTTTTTACAAGATTATGGTACTGTCTCATATTTAGAGCATCTATTTATTGACTAGGTCACTAGAATTTAATATCTGGTAGAAACTTCAAATCCTATTAATGTATTTATGACTTTTGCGCAGTAACATAGATTATGGTTTCACGTGAATCTGAAAGACTACTTGGTCGCCTGTTCAAACACGATATTGGTGGAACGTTAAACGTCTCCCAGGCGTCTCTAAGCTCTGATATAGACATAGATACTGTTGGTGCCACAGACTTAGGCCTAAGCGGCAAAGATTTCGACAGTATGGAAGACATTAAGCAAGGTGATATGAAGAATCTGGATGATCCCTCAGAGCTTGGTGTCTTTGAGGAGTTTGTAGGTGTTGTCGAAGCTGTCAACGAACGTCTCGCCGCTGACTATTCCTTAGGTACAGTGGAGGAAGAGATTAAATATCTGAAAGATTTTGAACATGACTTCATCTCTTCAGACCACCCTAATCAAAAAGGCCCTGAATATCACGTTGAGAAGGTGTCAAATCTTGCTGAAGCTGTAAGCGACTATGTCGACAATTCTTGTGAAATTTCTGCATCTCCAAATCTGTCGATTGAGGATGTTTTTGAAACGTTCGAAGAATACGGAAACGTAGAGTATAACGGTGCAGAAGGCTCTGATGTTGTGGGAGATGGTGCCCTTTGTGCAGTTGCTAATACAATAGCATTGAACGCTGTAGATCATGGTGAAGAACCTGAACTTTATGCAGAAGTTGAGGAAGTAGAAGTTGAGGAAGATGAAATTGAGGAAGTAGAAGTTAAATATGAGATCAACATATGGGATGACGGTGAGGGTCTTCCAGACGGTTATAATCCGGAGGAGATTTTCGAGAGAGAAGTAGGGGATAACTCCGGTCTAGGTCTTTACCTTGCAAGAGAGATTACTGAAGGTTTTGGCGGCTCCTTGGAGTATAGCGAAGAAAATGCCGAGCGTGAAGATGGATTCGGTCTGAAGTGGACTCTTGCAAAACCGGATTCAAATCTGGGGAAAAGGCAGAGCGGATGACAGTGCTGACTACTTTGCTGATTAGTAGTCAACCTCTGATCCTGCGTAAAGCTTAAACTCTTCCAAGAGCTCTGAAACCCTAGATTTTACGTTTTGATTTACTTCCTCGGAATCCGGGTTCCTGACTACTTCACCAATCATCTCCCCGATTTCTTCTAACTGTTTTTCTTCCATACCTCTTGTCGTGAGCGCAGGCGTCCCTACTCTGATTCCGGAGGTTACCTGTGGTGGCTCTGGGTCGTGTGGCACCGAGTTTTTATTTACTACTATTCCTGCTTCTTCAAGCGCTTCTTCAGCTTCTTTTCCTGTGATATCCTCTTCCTTGAGATCTACTAGCACCAAGTGGTTATCTGTACCTCCTGAAACCATTCTCAGGTTATGCGTACGAAGCCCTTCTGCCAGCGCCTTTGTATTGTCTTTTATCTGCTGTGCGTATTCCTTGAATTCTGGTCTCATTGCTTCTTTGAAAGAGACTGCCTTGCCCGCTATCTGATGCATTAATGGTCCGCCTTGAGAGTAAGGAAAGACTGCTGAGTCAACCTTGTCGGCATACTCTTCCTTGCATAGAATCATTGCTCCTCTTGCACCACGGATTGACTTGTGCGTGGTTGTGGTTACTATGTCACATTCTGGGAAAGGGCTTGGATGAACTCCTGCTGCGACTAGACCTGATATATGTGCGATATCAGCCATCAGCATTGCATCAACTTCGTCGGCTACCTCTCTAAACATTTCAAAGTCCACTTCTCTGGGGTAAGCGGAGAACCCACATACTATAAGCTCGGGATTGTGCTCTTTAGCTGCCTCCATCACATCCTCTTTTTCAAACCTTTCAGTTTCCTCGTTGACAGGGTATCCTTCAAAATTGAACATATCTCCTGACATACTTACGCTGTGTCCATGGGATAGATGCCCTCCGTGTGAGAGTACAGGTCCCAGAATTTTGCCGCCCTGTCCAATAAATTTTCCATATATTCCGACATTTGCTGTTGTTCCGCTGTGAGGCTGTACGTTGGCGTGATCTGCTCCAAATAATTCACATGCTCTTTCCCTCGCAAGGTTTTCTACCTTGTCATGGTATTCGCATCCTGCGTAGTATCTTTTTCCGGGATATCCTTCCGCGTACTTGTTTGTGAGAACGGATCCCTGGGCCTGTAGTACTTGGCGTGGTACGAAGTTTTCCGATGCTATCATCTCTAGGCTTTCCGTTTCCTGCCTCTCTATCTCGTTCTTCAGTGCCTTGTAGACCTCGGGATCAGCCTCAGAAATATCACGATGTTTCATACATAATAATGTCTGAGATAAGCCTCAAAACTGTTTTGGGTAGAGTTTGTCAGCGTTAGAATAAGATAATACCTGACCCTAAAAGCAGTAGCGAGAGGTGTGTCCATGCTACATTCAGCTTCAAGACTTCATTATTTGTCTTATCTGGGCTTTTGAAAGATCTGAAACTGCATAGAACCCCAAGAGGCGTTGAAAGCAAGGCTAGAACAGCTCCTAAAGGCAGAAATCCTGTAGAATAACCGTGTAGCACGAGAATATCAAAGGCCACAACCATGGAAAAGTAAAGTGCTGCGGAAACCTTTTTCCCAAGTATTATTGGCAATGTTTTCCTACCGTACTTTCTGTCAACTTCTAGGTCAGGGAAGTGGTTCATCAGGAGGAGATTAAACGTTGGTATGAAAGCGCAAAGCGACAGGTAAAGTCCTGATGTAGTTAAACTGCCTTGCTGTATGTAAATTATCATGAGGACAGGAAGCGTACCTAAACCAATCCCAGCTGATACCTCTCCTAAACCTATCCTTGAGAAGATATCAGTATAGCTGAATGCTATAAGTAGGCCTAATGAAACTGTTGTAGGCACGAAAACACCTGAGTAAAGAGTCTGAAAATATATGAAGATTGGCAGGCTGGCGAGTGCAGAAGCCACTGAGATCAAAACTGTTTCCTTATAGGATATCTCGCCTTTAACCAGAGCTTCTGGGCCGCCGCTGAAATCAGTTTTCTCGGTTTCAGAGTCTATCCCTCTCTTATAATCTCTCGCTGAGTTAATGCTGTTTACAGATATGTGTAAAAGGACTAACGCCGCCGCTCCAAGAACACTATTAGTTAAATTTAAGATGCCGCTGTTGTAGGCGAAGGCTGCGCCCACATATGTTAGGAGAACCGAGAGAGCCAAAACTTTGCTCTCGAAACATCGGCTACGTTCTCATATTCACACCTAGAAATT
>GL982576.1:20081-21519 GCA_000220375.1 Candidatus Nanosalina sp. J07AB43
TCTCTGCTGCACATAGATCCCATGCGTCTTGGTAGGGTTTATACCTGTGTTAGACTCCTATGCAGGACCTGTCATGAGAAGGGAGCTCGAAAACTGTAGTATAGTGAGGGATGACTTTAAACAAGGTGTTCTTCTTCTTGGAGGCGAGAAACCTTCCGATATTGTAGGCATGATGGAGCATATGGTGGAAGATGTGGAGAAGATTCTTCTTGCAGGTATACCGGGTGAGCTTGCTCTAGTAGTAGAAGGATATGATCTGGGAAAAAAGGAGCAATGGATAAAGGAGAAAGGCTTCGATACCAGCATGCAAAGGCTTGAGCAACTTATAGAAGAGTATAGAGACAAGATAGTGTTGCCGGAGGATCTAAGAACAGAGTCTGGAGTATATACTCCTGGAGAGGTTCCGGGCGATGAGCTGACATGGGATATAGGAGATGAGACTGCCAAAAGATACTGTAAAGTTTTGTCTGAGGCGGACGCTGTTGTTATGAAAGGACCGACAGGTGCGTTTGAAGATTATCCTAAAGGATCGGAGAAGATTGTAAATTCTCTTGCAGACTCCGATGGCTTCACGGTTATGGGCGGAGGACACACCTCTTCTCTTGTGCAGAGGTTTGGATATAGCCTCGATGACTTCTCGCATGTGTCGATAGCAGGTGGTGCATTTGTCAAATACATGAGCGGAGAAGATCTTCCTGTCGTGGAAGAACTAAGAAGCGGATAATTGGAGGAGTGACTCAGTACAATATATCGAAATTTCTCTTGATACTACTAGAGCATTAGCTCAAATTAACAGGTAAATACGAGCTGTTGGTCTAGGAAATCGGTCAAATGTAATTTATCCCACTTCAGTCAGAAAATCTGTAAGTATCTTCTTGAACTCATGCATGCTCTCTTTTATTATGTACTCGTTTTCGTTGTGTATGCCTCCGCCTTTTGGACCCATCACAACACAAGATATATCCTCTTCGGAGAAATGCCGCATATCGCTCGCTGCGGTTTTCCTATCTAACCGGGTGCTACACGTATCCGACGATATGTCATAGAGTTTTTGGACGTAATCATTGCTATTTTTTGTATTCAACATCGGATCTACGCTGGAGAAGCCCCAGTCTAGGCCATCTATGCTCTCCAAATCTTTCTTGATCTCCTCAGGAGCATACTCCTCCGTGTATCTTATATCTATACTAGCTTCTGCGCTCCCTGGTACAACATTTACTGGCCCATCTGATTCAAAATGACCTAGATTTATTGTTGTAGTCCATTCTCCTTTCTCATTTCGGAACTTAGACTTAAACTGCGTATACCGATCCAAAAGCTTTTCTACCGCATTTTCTCCATTCCATGGTTGTGAACCATGTGCTCTCTGACCTTCCGCTTCTAGATCTAGTTTAATAACACCCTTCTGCTTTGTCACTATCTGCATCTCATACTTGCC
>GL982576.1:21569-33244 GCA_000220375.1 Candidatus Nanosalina sp. J07AB43
TGGTGGACGAGGTAGACTATGAACCCGATTAGTGAGAGCCCTAAAGCAATTATTGTTACGGCAGGGCTGAAGCTTCCAATCAAAGATATTCCAAGTACGCCCATGAATATGTAGTTTGCGTATCGTCCCCAGGATGAGAAGTCATGGTCTGTGCCAAACACTAGTAGACCTGAGAGCACTGCGATACCTGTTGTTATAATTCCCGTTATGATTATCGCTGTTGCTTGAAGGGCTACACTTAGGGTGCCTAGAGCTCCTGCGCCAAATAATCCGTAGGCGATCTGTACGAGAGTAGCTCCACCGACTGCCAGCCCGGTCTTGTCTTCTCTTATACCTTTCTTTGCTATCCATACTCCACCGGTCAACATCGCTCCGTAAACTATTACTCCTAGCAGAAAGAATGTTCCGAAAAGCAAATTATTTATGCTGCTTAGGGGCGTAAAGGCGAAGAACCACATCACTGCGACGTTTAACGCTACGAGCCCTGAGGCTATTCCGAGACTTTTGATTTGACCTTGTTCAAACATATGCGTATCTGCTTTTTTGAGGGTTTTAAACTCGGCGGTGGATTGAAAATCTTACTTATCCAAGTCTAGAAACGTGGAAAGCCAAGAAGACAGAAAGGGAACTCTGATAGTAATTGAAGGTCCTGATGCATCAGGCAAAGAAACTCAAACCGGCAGGATAGTTGAATGGCTGAGAGAAGGTGGCTACAGCAGTATTAAATCACAGGATGAACGCAGGCTAGAAAATAGGATGCCAGGATGTTATCCGTCTAGAGGCGATAAGGTGAAGGATAGTATAGATCAAGGTGTTTGGAGGCTTTCCTTCCCAACTTATGATCAAACTCCTGGTGGCAGAGTAGTAGAAGCTTACTTAGATGGCAGTTTAGGTAGCAGGGATTCTCTGGATGCGGATATGATTGTTGATATCTATGCGGCTGATAGAAAGCAGTTTAAGTACGTTATAGAAGAGTATCTGCGTCTTGGAGGTATTATAGTATGTGACAGGTACAGGGAGGCTAATCTGATCCACCAGCTTGTAGATTTTTCCGGTGACGAATGGGAGAAGAAGCTTGAGAAGGTAAAGTCAGTTGATTCTGATCTTCCGGATGCTGATAAAGTATTTTATCTTGATATCTCTCCCGAAGAGGCTCTGAATAGGATGGAGGATAGAGACAGGGATATGCATGAGCTTGACGAAGAGTATCTTAGGAAGTCAAATACGAATGGAGCTAAGGTAGCAGGAGCCGAAGGCTGGGAGATTGTGGATGGCAGCCAGGATATTGATGATGTCACAGAGGAGCTTAGAAATCAGATTAGAGAAATTTTGAAGCTGTAGAGCAAGCCTATATTTGAACTCTTCTTGTTGGTGTTTCTAAATATGTTTTATACCTCCAGGTGTACATTGATTATGTAGCTATGTTGATGGAAAATTTTCGCATAAGCCCTGCTATTAAAGTGCTCTTGGTCGGAGTTCTTGCAGGTGTTTCCGGTTTTATGTTTACTCCTCTTGTTCTTTCGACCTCTCTAAGTTATTTTATGGCTTCTTTTGGAGGTATTGTAATTACATGCCCTTTGATACTGTATTTCCTCAGAGTTCCAGAGGAATCGTTTGATTTCTCAGGTTACTGGGATGAGAGAGGTCTAGGTGGTTCTGCGATTGATTTTATACTGACAGGGCTTCTCACCTTAGCTCCAGGTGTTGTAACTCTTTACGGATTACTAAGTTTTAGTTTTGTTTCACCGGTTCCTGTGGCTTCTTCGTCCGCTGTAGGAATTTTTACAGGTTATTCGGCTTTTCTATTTAGAAATAGAAAATTTTACAGAGATTCACACATCGATATAAACCTCTGAATTTTCTCAGGATTCTATGTCTGATTTTCCTGGTGGCAGGCTTCTGATTATGTAGTCTAGGTCCAGTGATTCGTTGAGACGGCTTTGGACTGTTTTTGCGATATCTGATTTTTTGTCTCGTCCGGGTACAAGTTTGAGGGCTTTGCTACAGTGGCCTTCAACGGCTTTTTGAGGTCCAACCATTGGAACCTGTTTTCCGTCCTCTATCTCATATGTTCCTATGTATGCTTCGACGGAGGTGTTTCTCATGTATTCTCGGTCTCCTCTTATGACGAATGCCCCTTTTTGCAGGTATTCTCCTGACTCAGGGTTTTGTGTGACTTGTCCAGGTTCTACATAGTATGCTGTGTCAGCTCCTATACCTGCCTTCCAGGTTTTTGAGAATGTTATTGCAGCTTTGGCTGCTTCTTTTCTGGTCTGCTCTCCTGCTTCCTGTCCGTCTTTTATTACAACTGATGGTGCGCCGTCAAAGTCTGCGTGGAAGTATAGGTCGTTTGACTCCATGTGTTTTTTGACAAGCATGTCGTTTGTCTGTGCATCTCGTCCGCACAGCACGAGGTAGTCTTCTGAGGAGTAAAACCACCTGTATTTTTCAAACCATTTCTTCTTTCTTTTCTGGGTTTTGTCCTCGAGTACTTCGTCTGTATTTATTTCTTCTTTTTTCAGGTCTTCTAGCTCTTTTTTTGTTTCTTTGAGAGCCTCTTTGGCGCTTTCTATCTTTTCCTCGGAGTTCTTGGCTTTGTCGTAGTATTGTGAAGCTGTTGCCTCGAGGTCCTGAAACAGGTATACTTTCAGGTTTTCTTCCCCTGTATCTACTGAGATAAAGTCTTCCTGTTTGTTGAGGCTTGCTACCTTGTCTGCGTCTTCCGACTCTGATTTCTCCAGTTTCTGTCTTGTCTGCTCCCATCCGTCCTCGTCTAGACTGTTCTCTATCTGTCTCTTTATCCTCTGCAGCAACTGGTAGTTTTCATATATCCTCTCGGCCTTTTCCCGGTTCTGCTCTGCCGATTTTTCCAGGCCCTGTATCTTTCTCTCCTGTTGCTGTTTCTGTCTCTCTATTCCCTGTTTTTTCTCTTGATATGCCTCTTCCTTTTCCTTTTTCTCTTTCAGGGCTTTTTTCCTATAGTAGTATTCGTCTATTGCCTCGGAGAATGTGTCAAAGTCGATGCTTTCATCATCTGCATATCTCTCCAGTGGGAACGGAGAGCTCCTTACAGGCTCTTCCCCGTCTACGTAAAGTATTGGATCAGGGTTTTCAGCTGAGTTCAGCATGTCCTCAGTCTTCTCCGATATTATATCTTTTCTCTCATCGTCTAACTGTTCTACATGAGTTTCTTTGTCTATATTTGCTCTTTTCAGCACTTCCTCTGCGTATGTTCCTCCGAAGCTGAGTTTTGAGGCTATTTCACGCACTATTTCACCTTCCTGTATTTCTTTGAAGATATCGTCTAGTTTTCTTGGATCTGTAGTGGCTTCTGGATACTGGTATTCAAGTCCTACTCTTATCTCTCTGTCAGCCCATTTTTCTTCTCTTAGCGCCCCTATTATCTTTCCCTTCTTTGTGAGTATGAAGTTTCCTTTACCGAATAGTTCACAGATTAGTTTGGTGTCTCCGCTTTTTATCTCGAGTATACGGTCGAAGCCTCTTTGTTTTATCTCTTCTACGTGGCCTAGATGCTTTCTTAGTTCCATGCAGAATCCTGGTGGCCGGGTAGGGTTATCCCGCTTGTATTTTGTGATAAATGCTCGGTCTGTTCCGATTAGAAGTCTTTCCTTGTCTTCACCAGGTACGTATATTTCTATGGTGAGTTCTTCACCTCTCTGATATACTTTCTGTACATGTCCGTCCTCAAGCCTTGAGAACTCTTTCTCCAGTATCGATAGATCTAGGCTTGTAAGCTCCATGATTACAGTTTGGAAACACGAGCTACAAAAACCCGGTGTTAGAGAAGTGCTCTTGGGTGATCATCATCTTCCTCTTCTTTAGTTTCTTCCTGTTGCTGTTCAGGATCTGCTCTTTGCTTGAACTCTTCGACCGAGTCAATCTCGAAGTAATCCAGGAAATAGTCCGTTACGTTAAGTATTGCTGTTCTTCCGTCTTTTTCCTTTTGTATAAACCCTCTGTTTACGAGTTCTTTGACATGTTGGTATGCTCTGTTTCCTCTTATCTCCACTAGGTCAGCTTGTTCTAGAGGTGTGTTGTATGCTATCAGGGAGAGTGTTCTTAGCTGTCCTTCATTCAAGTCTTGGTGAGGTGCCAGGTGTGAGACGTGTTCTAGGTGATCGTTTTTCACCTTTAGTTCGTATCCTTGGTTGGTCTGGATAAGTTCCAATCCCCTGTGGTTTTCCTGTAGGTCCTGCTGGTATTCTTCGACAAGCTCCTCTATGAAGCCCATGCTTCCAAGGTTTAGAATGTCTGATATTTCTTCTTTTTCGACAGGTTCCTCAGCTAGGAAAAGTGCTGCTTCAAGTCTTGACTTCTTCTCTTCCATACGAAAATACTTTTGCTTTAGTATTGATAAACTATACTCAGATTCAAGGTAGACCTGCTTACTTTTAGTTAGCTGTTTTCTTTTGGCTGTATCTGCAGGTTTCCGAGAAAGTCCTCCTGTATTATATCGACTTTCTGATCGTTCTCAAGGTTGAGGACGTGTTTGAACTTCTCAATTTTTTCTTCGCTGTCTTTTGAGCTGACAAGTTTTGAGAAGTCGACGTTTTCTGAGGGGGAGGATACGAAGTCTCTGATTCTTTTATGAAGTGAGTTTAGCTTTGACTGCAGATCCTCTTCCTCTACCTTGAACTGTTGATCCATTTCCTGTCTTTGTTCCTGTCTCTGCTGTCTCTTTTCCTTGACTTCCATGGCTTCTCTGAGTGATTGTTTGAGTTCGCTCATTTTCATCCGTCTTTTAGGCTTCTGCTTTACAGGCATCTCAAGGTCAGGTCCAACGGCTAGCTCCGGCTCGTCTTCTTGTATCATTTCCTCTTCTTCGATTAGTTCTTCCTCCTCAAAGTCCATGGGGTTTTCTTCTTCAGGCTCCTCTTCTTCCTCTATGTTTACTGTCTTTGCTTTCATATTGAGTAGGGCTGCCAGTATCCTGACTGCTTTTGCTGATACCTGAAGGTCGTTTGTCTGAAGCTCCTGTATGTATTCCCTGTATCTGTCGGCGAGCACGGCCACGTCAATTTTCTCTGGGTTCATGTCTGAGACTAGGAACTCCAGTGTTTCCTCCCAAGGCTGTTGTGCCACCATTTCCGCTCTGTGTTGTTCCATATGTTTACGCTTCCAGTTCTATGCTCCTCATCTTTGTAACGCCGTCTTTCATAGTTACTCCGTAGGCTCTTTCGGCATGTCTCACTGTTATGTCGTTGTGGCTTATGACGATGAACTGGTTGCCGTCAGAGTAATCTTTCAGGATTTCTGACAGTCTTTTGGAGTTCTGTTTGTCTAGGGCTGCGTCTATCTCGTCCATTATGTAGAATGGTGCTTCCCTTTGCTCCAGTATTGAGAATACAAACGCGATGGCGGTCATGGTTTTCTCTCCGCCTGATAACGCATCTATTATATGTGGATCTTTTCCTGGTGGAGCAGCCCTTATCTTCAGCCCTTTCTCAATGTTATCGTCTTCAAGTACAAGTTCTCCTTCTCCACCGTCAAATAGTTCTGTGAAGATTCTGGAGAAGTCTTCGTTAACTTCGTTCAGTGTGTCCATGAACCTCTTTCTTTTCTTCTGTTCTATTTCCTCTATCATGTCTTCGATCTCCAGTTTTTCCTGTCTTATTTCGGAGACTTTATCCTTGAAATCGTCGAACTCCTCTTTTTTCTCCTTGTATTCTTCTATAGCGCGCATGTTGACAGGCCCCATGGAGTTTTGCTTTTTTAGGACCCTTCTCTTCTTTGTTTTCAGGTCCTCAGGTGTGGAATCCAGTCCTATAAGCTCATCTTCATCTAGGTCGTATTCTGTTAAATCCTCCTTTACGTTTTCGAGCTCTGCCTTTGTTTTAGCTTTCTTGCTGCCTACTTCATCGATCTTCGATTTCAGTTTTTCTTTTTCTGTGTAGAGTTCCTGTCTTTCTTCACGGAGCTCATCCATGCTTTCTCTTACCTGCTTTTTCTCGTCTCTTAGTTCATCGTCTGTCTGTTGATCCTCTTGCTTCCTGTTTTTCATCTCTTTAAGCTCGGCAATATCTCTCTGCAGCTCCTCGATATCTTCTTCAATCTCATTCTTTTCCTCTCTTTTTTTATCGGGGCTGAGGTTGTTGGAGAGGTTGCTTTTGTTTCCTCTTGATTTCTTCTTTTTTCCTCCCTGCATTGCTCCTCCACGGCTCATTACATCTCCGTCAAGTGTTACGACGCGAACCCCGTCTACGTCTTTCACTGAGTCTAGGTCTTCTGCGATTAAAGTGTCGGAGAAGACGTTGTTCATCGCTTTCTCGTATTTTTTGTTGTACTCGACTAGGTTGGACGCGTAGTCTATTACGCCTTTCTTTTTGAGAGCCATCTGTGATTTTGCTGACTTGTTTCTGTCCTTGATCTTGTCTAGAGGAAGCATTCTGGCTCTTCCTATGTTCTCGCGTTTCAGGTAGTTTATTGCATCCACAGCTGTCTGCTTATCTTCTACGACCACGTCGTTCATATGTCCTCCTGCTGCAGTCTCTACGGCTACGGCAAACCTATCTTCCGTGGAGATAAGGTCTTGGAAAGCACCTTCTACACCATCTGTATCCAAGGATAATACAGCATCTACGGCCCTTGAGCCTGTGTTCCCTCTGTTTTTCATCTTTTCGAGCTCCTGGATTGTGTCCTTTAGGTCGTCTATCTTGTCTCTCTTATTCTCTATTTTCCCTCTTTTCTTCTCAATACGGTTCTCTAGGTGCTGGACATCGGTGTCTCCTTGGCTTTGTTCTTCTTCAATTTCCTCAATTCTATTCTTTTTTTCGTCTATTTCTGCGTCAATTTCCTCAAGCTCTTCTTCCAGTTTCTCTACTCTTTCCTCTCTTTCCGCTGTATCGGTGTTCATGTCTGCTAGTCTCTTTGACAATGCTCTTTTCCGTACTTCGAGGATTGATGCCTCTATCTTCTTTTTTCTTTCTTCCAGTTCTCTGTACTTCAGGGCGACTTCTTTCTCTTCCTTCAGTTTCTCTAGGTATTCTTTTTTCTCGTCGAGCAGTATCTGCTGTTCGTTTAGTCTTCCTGTACTTCGGTGAGTTCTTCCTCAGATTCTTCTTTCTTCTCGTCAAACTCTTTTACACCTGAGAGCTCGTCTATCACTTCTCTTCTTTCCGTGTCGCTTTGTTCAACTATCTCTGTAACCTTTCCCTGTCGGACAAAGTGATATCCTTCCGGATCAATGTTTGCTTTTTCAGCAACTCTTTCTAGGAATGATCTCTTGCAGTTTGTTCCCATGAACTTGTACATTGACGAACCGGCTCTGGTAACCTTTCGGCCTATAGTTATCTCATCTTGCTCTTCTTCATCTTTTTCCTCCAGAAATTCGTCAAATATTCCGCTTGAGTTGTCTAAGTAAACAGTGCAGTGGGCAAAGTCTGCTTCTTTTCTTGACTCTCCACCGTTGAATATCAGTTGCTCAAGTTTCTCCGCACGTAGACGCGAAGATCTTCTTCCAAAAACAAAGCTTAGAGCGTCTAGTATATTTGACTTACCGTTTCCATTTTCTCCTACAATGGCTGTGAGCCCTTCGTAGAATGGTATAGAGGTTCTGCGCTGGAAAGATTTGAAGCCTTTGCAGCTCACTTTTGTAATCTTCGTCGAGCCGAGTTCCTCTTCACTTTCCTCCTGTTCTAGTTCTTGACTTATCACAAATGAAATTTGCATGTGCAGGTTAAAAAACGCTTGGAGGTATATTTTCTCTTAACAGTGTTTCAGACGCTTTCAGGCCGGCATCAGGTATATTGCCGCGTTCTTCTTACCTAGCGCTAGATAGTTATTCTAGCCTGTATTTATCTTCCTCCAATAAGTGAACTTCACGTGGAGTCTAGCCAGCTTGAGAGTATTAGACCATCATTGACTTTTGGCGCTCGCGCAAAAAGTTTTTTAATCAGCCCTCACTCTGCTGTGTCGGCTCGTTTATATATTTTACATCTGAGTTTGGTGTTTAGTGAACATTGCTAAGGAATCCAAGCTTATGTTTGCAGCTGTTGCAGTACCTCTGATTTTCTTGACAGGTCTAACAGGTTACGTGTCCAATTTTTCCAGTCAATTCTTGTTTTTGGCTGCTTTAATTACTCCGTTCCTGTCTGCAACAGCTATTGCATCCTTTTATCCTTATCTTAAAGACCAAGCCGCCTATCTAGGTGTTTTATCTGGTTTGGTCTCATTTGCATCTATTCTAGGTCTTAAGGGGTCTGGAGAGGCGTTTATGTATGAGTGGGTTCCTTCTCTTCAGATTTCTGCAGGATTTATGGTTGATGGTCTTTCGGTTTTGATGGGTTTGCTAGCGAGCGGTGTAGGCGTTCTGGTATTTGCTTACAGCCGCGTCTACATGGATCATGGTGAGTGGAAGAGGAAGTACTATTCGGTACTGACGTTGTTTATGGGTTCTATGATAGGCTTAGTGTTTTCCTCAAACTTGATCCTATTATTTCTCTTTTGGGAGCTTACTAGCGTGTGTTCGTTCTTTCTTATTAGCCATAGCCAGAGAACCAATTCAGGTATATATGCCTCTAAGAAGGCGCTTTTGCTTACGGTCGGATCAGGTATGATTCTCTTGTCTGGTTTGGTTGTTCTTGGAGAGGCTGCTGGAACATACAGTCTAGTTGATATTCTGTCTCAGAATCTATCTGATACTTTGCTGGAGGAAAACCTGTATCTGCCTGTGCTCGTGTTGTTGGGTGTTGGTGCGGCTGGTAAGTCTGCTCAGGTTCCGTTTCATATCTGGCTTCCTGATGCTATGGAGGCTCCTACTCCGGTTTCTGCATTTCTCCATTCAGCTACGATGGTTAAGGCAGGTGTTTTTCTGCTTGCCAGGCTGCGTCCTGTATTTTCAGATGTTGCCGCATGGACTTTAATCTTAGTTCCACTTGGCTTGGCTACGATGTGTGTCGGTGCTTTATTGGCTTTTTATGCTGACGAATTAAAGGAGCTTCTTGCTTACTCTACCGTAAGCCATCTTGGCTTGATCACAGCTTCTCTGGGATTTCCAGGGATTATAGGTGCTGAGGCAGCTTCTTTCCATATTTTCAATCATGCTGTGTTCAAAGCCTCTCTTTTCATGGTGGCTGGTGTTGTTCTTCACAGAGTTGGCACCCAGTCGATTGATGAGCTTTCAGGTCTTAGAGACAGGTTTCCTCTTCTTTCTATAGTTGCAACAGTTTCAGCCGTTTCGATGGCAGGTATACCTCTTTTCGGAGGATTTTACTCTAAGGAGCTTCTGTTTAAGGCCAGTTATGGATTTGCTAATGCTTCTGGTTTGTTTGCATGGTTTGTTCCTTTAGCAGCCGTATTGGGTAGTGTATTTACGTTTCTGTATTCTTTCAGGTTTGTCTCGGTATTTTACGGTTCATACTCCGGTAGCGATGAATCGGCAAGTATGCTTTCAGTGGCACCACCAGCGGGTTTGGCTTCTCTGGCATTTTTCACTGGAATTCTACCGAATAGGGTTATAGACTATCTGATACAGCCAGCTCTTAACTCTATTTCAACAGAAGCTCACGGGATGAGTGTCCACGTGATTCCTGGTTTGAAGCCTGCTTTCGGCATGAGTATACTTACTATTGCATCAGGGTTACTGCTTTATCGCAGGACTTCCGTTATTGAGAACAAGTTAAGATATCTGGATGGAAGGCTGCCAACTGCAACCAAAGGCTACGAGCGTTCTCTTGATTTGGTCGCGGATCTTAGTGACTACCTTGTTGAATTGGTTGAATCAAGCCTCGCCAGAACTCACATTACTTGGGTTCTCTCCGTGGCTTCAGCATCTGCAATTGCAGGTGTCTTAATTTCAGGTGTTTTGCCTCCTGTTGAGATAACGGCGACGTTACCACTGGCTTTGGTTCTCTCCACTTCTTTAGCCTCTGCTTATGCTGTGGTGAGGTCTGATACGTATATCTCATCTGTTCTTACTCTATCAATTCTAGGGTTTATGGTATCGATATTCTACCTTTTGATGGATGCCCCGGATCTTGTAATGACTCAATTGGTGGTTGAGAGCTTGAGTCTTGTGATCTTCCTGCTCGTATTAAATCATTTGCCAGAGTACGTTAAGAATATAGATTCATCTAGGAAGGTTAGAGACGTGTTTATATCAGGTTTTGCAGGTCTTACCGTCTTTATCAGCGTGCTTTATGCTACTGCTGAGGAGACTCCTAGAAGGCTTGCTAGTTACTACATAGAAAATGCTCTCCCTGGCTCAGGAGGTACTAACATTGTAAATATTATCCTTGTTGACTTTAGAGGATTAGACACGATGGGTGAGATATCCGTGATCTTCATGTCCGGCTTGGCGATATTGATGCTGTTCAGAATGAGAGGTGATAAATAATGAGTACAGTGGTTGCAAAACAGGTTATTAAGGCTGCTTCACCTTTGATGTTACTTGTATCCATACATTTCTTTATACAAGGCCATAATCTACCTGGAGGAGGGTTCATAGCAGGGGTTATGGCGGCTGCCTCGATTGCTTTGGTCTACATGGTTTTTGATATACAGAGCGTCAAACAGATACTTGGAAAAAGAGGTCAGGACATAGATTTCATTGAGGAATATATACCTCTTTCAGATGCAGGTGTTGCTCTTGCGGTTGGAACAGGCATACTTTCTTCTTCGCTTGGGTTGAGCTTTCTCAGCCACAGAAAAGGAGTAGTTGGTATCCCTCTATTTGGTAAGATTCATTGGACTACTGCGATGCTATTCGACCTCGGTGTTTTTCTGGCTGTTCTGGGTTCTTTGCTTGCTACTGTGGAGGTGCTTGGTGAGCAATGAGCCTTATCTACGCTACGGCTCTGGCCGCCACATTTTCAGCTGGTGTTTACCTCATGCTTAGAAGGGATGCTGTAAGAGTTGTCATAGGGTCATTGATCGTCAGCCAGGTTGCCAATATGTATCTTATGGTTATGGGTGGTGCAAGTGGAGGAGCACCTATACTAGGCCATCACGGAAATAAGAGTGCATCCCAGTTTACTGATCCCGTGCCTCAGGCACTTGTCCTAACTGCGATAGTTATCGGCTTTGCAACCACATCACTGCTGTTGAGCCTGACCTACAGGTTTTACGAAGAAAATCAGGAAGTTGACCTAGAGTCACTTGGGGGTGGAAGCTAAGATGAGCCAGATTGTGATACTTCCTTTGATTGTCCCATTCATCGTGGCTTTGTTGTCTATAGCTCTGCGGAAGACAAGTTACAGTGATCTAGTAGCTGTCTCAGGATCTTTAGCCTACCTTGGAGCTGTGATTGCACTCTCACATAAGGTAATGATTGAAGGGCCGGTGACACTTCAGGCAGGAGGATGGCCGGCACCATTTGGCATTACTTTGATAGCAGACTCCTTAAGCGTCCTGATGCTCTTGTTAACGTCTGCAGTGTTTGTAGCAGTTAATATCTATTCTTCAGGCTTTACCGGTGAAAGGGGTAAGAAAAACGGTTACTATACGTTCCTGCATTTCATGGCGGCTGGTATGAGCGGAGCGTTTGTTACAGGAGACCTGTTTAACCTGTTTGTCATGTTTGAGATTATTTTGATAAGTAGCTACGCTCTCATAGCTTATACGAGCAATAAGGATTCTCTTCTTGTTTCTATGAGGTATGTTGTGTTGAATTTGATCGGTAGCTCTCTTATGCTAATCTCTATTGGAGGGCTGTACTC
>GL982576.1:33264-34810 GCA_000220375.1 Candidatus Nanosalina sp. J07AB43
CATCGCAATGCTTGAAGGCTCTAGTGTGGCGATGACTGCTGCATTAGTATACCTTGTATCTCATGGACTTGCAAAGCCTGCCTTGTTTATGATTTCAGGTTTAATTGAGCGGATGATAGGTACATCAAAACTGGAGGATCTTGGTGGATTAAGCGAGGTATCCCTAGTCTTTTCTGCGTCTTTCTTTATCTCAGCCCTTTCTCTTGTTGGCATACCTCCTTTACTTGGTTTTCTTGGGAAGATGCTTGTATTTAAATCTGTGATAGTCTCAGAACACTTCTTGCTATTGATTACCTTGCTTGCTGGAGCTGTAATCACGTTGATTTATTTCTCCAGAACTTGGCTTGAGGTTTTCTTTGGAGAGCCTGTAGAGTATGCTAGGTCCGAGGTCTCGAAGAAGGAGGTTTTTGCAGTTACTGTACTTACGGTTTTGATTGTTGTCTTGGGTGTAGGCTTTGAGCCTATGTATCAGTTGGTTGAAAAGGCTTCTGAGGCTGCTCTAAATACAGAAGTATATGTTGAAACGGTGATAGGCGACTCATGAAGAGATATTTAATGCATGCTTTGATGTTGACGATGTTTTGGATGTTTATTGTCGGATCAATCAGCTTCCCTTCAATAATTCAAGGTCTGGCGCTGGGAATCCCTATATCATATGTTTTCAGGAACCTCTTTCCTGGGACTTTTGATGTTTCAGGCCTGAAGAAGGCACCTTACCTGTTCAAGTATTCTGCAGTGTTTGTAAAGGCGTTGGTAATATCAAATCTTGAGGTTGCTTACAGGATTTTGAGTCCTTCGACAGAGATTAAGCCTCAGATCATGGATTACACGCTCAGTTTAGACCATCCAACGGCGATAGCAATACTGGCAGACTCAATCACCTTGACCCCTGGTACTCTGGTTCTTGATTATGTAGAAGATGATACAAAGCTTGTTGTACACTGTCTTAACGGTGAGAGCACGGAAGAAAACCGCGAGGATATTAGATCATGGGAGAATATCCTAATGAAGGTGTTTAACTAGGTTTATGGTTGTCGAAATCGCACTGTCGTTTTCAGCGGTACTTACTCTTCTCTGCAGCTATAGAGCGATCAAAGGACCTGATAACGAGGATAGGGTTGTAGCCTTAGATGCAATAAGTACGAATGTTATTGCCTTGGCGATACTTTATGCGATAAGTACTCAGAGAAAAGTGTTTGTAAACGTGAGCCTGATGCTGGCGATAACAGGTTTTACAGCGACTGCGGCATCAGCAATCTACTTGAGGGATGGTGAGTTGATCAAATGATAGAAATACTGATTGTCCTGGGAATGTTCTTTCTATCCATAGGAACTCTTGGTCTATTGAAGCTTTCAGATACTTTGGAGCGTATGCATGCAACTTCGGAGGCTACAACACTTGGAGTAGGTTTTATCGTCTTGGCAGGCGCAGTAAACTTCTATCCTAACGGAGTCTACCTCTCCGCTCTACTTGTACTTATCTTCCTGTTCTTGACAGCTCCTACAGGAGCACATATGATAGCTAGAGCCGATTACTTGGATGACA
>GL982576.1:34830-42959 GCA_000220375.1 Candidatus Nanosalina sp. J07AB43
GACCAGGCGGCCTCAACAGGTATGATAGCTATTGGGTTAAGAATTAGAGTATTAACATTTCCCTCATTTATTTTATTTTAGTATGAGACTTAGTGTTTGTCTCTTGTTTTGTATTGTTTCAGTTTTCTCTGTATCGGCTTCAGCTGTTTCTCCTCCTGAACCTTGGCCTAATGAGTTTAACGGCACTTTATCCGTTAACGGAGAGGCACCTATCAATACGACTGTTGAAGTTTCTGTTGGTGGGGAGCAGCAGGAAAGCTTTACTGCGGATGGCGATTACGAGGTTACTGTTACTGGAGATAAAAATGAGTCTGTACAGTTTTTTATTGAGAATACGACGGGAGGTCTTACACCCTCAACCAGTTCTTCCGAGATCGGAGAGTTTGGTGCTCAGAAAACCTTTGATCTTGTGTTCAATTTGGACGAACCTGATCCTTTAATTGCAGAAAGTAAAGTAGTCGACATTGGAACCAGTTATGCTGTAATACAAGTCTCTGTCAACTATATAGATGAAAGCGCGGATTTGATACTGGAGTATGCTGGCGATTCTGAAGTATCTGAAACCGTTTTTGAGGATGGCTCCTTCGAGTTTAATATAACAGGGCTTAACCCGGATACAGAGTATACATTCCGTCCATTTCTAGATTACGGTACAGATACGGTGAATGGCTCTACAGGTGAGTTTGAAACGTTGGATATCCCGGGAATGGAGATCGAGGGTGTTTCTTATGGAGAAGGAGACTACCTTTTGGCAGAGATAGAGGGCACTCAGATAGAAAATAGATCTATCGATAAAGGTGAGGCGTTCAAGATAGATGTTCCTTACCAACCGGAATATGAAGGTGAGGATGTCGTTATGACGGTTAGAGATAGTCGTAAGTTCCTTGAGTTTGAGTCAGGGAGTCTAAAGAGCGTGTCATTTAATCTAACCGATCAAGATACCAGCATACCAGAACAGACCAGGACGTAGAAAACGCTGAAGACAAATCACCTGAATTAAACGAAGACGAGGAATCAGTTGATAGCACAACAGATGCTGACGTAGAAAACAGTTCCCTAGAGACCGAACAATATAATAATACCACTGAACCGGAAAGCACCAAGGTGGAATCCCAGAACGCTTCTGAAAACAAGTCTAGTGGAAATACTGGGCAAACACCTACGGGAAATTTCTTTCAACAAAGTGTGACAGGCACTACGCCAATTCTTGTGTTAGTATCTGTAGGATTGCTTGTCTACATACTCAAGATGTCTTAAAAACCGGGTTTGTCTGAGAGGTTTCTTATTTGTAATTTAACTGCGAGAGCGAGGATTTGAACCCCGGAACCCCTACGGGACAGCGCCCTCAACGCTGCGCCTTTGACCACTTGGCTACCCTCGCATCTGTTAGGGAGGCTGTCCACTAAACCGTCTGTGAGCCTCTGTACGTGATATATCAGCTATTCTTATAACTGGTTTCCAGAATCCTCAATACAAGAAAGGTCTATTGAACAATAACTTGGTTCCGGCTTATCTAAGTACATGGTCTAGTATTTCGGGTTTTTCTCTTCTACGTCTGCAAGATGGTTTTCGTGCCTTGCCATGAGAAAGAAAAGATCGCTCAACCTGTTAATATATGCTAATACTTCTTCCCTCAGCTCTTCATCTTGATCTAGGTTTACTATTCTTCTCTCTGATCTTCTTGCTACCGATCTTGCGTTGTGGAGATGCGCTGCGCTTTTGCATCCTCCTGCAAGCACAAAGCTCTTCAGCGGCGGGCATTTTTCTTGGTATTTGTCACACAGGTCTTCGAGCCTTTCCGTGTTCTCTTCTGTAATTTTTACATCCGGCTCTCTGTTTGCAAGCTCTGCCTGCAGTATATGTAGCTCGTTTTGCACCTCTTCAAGATCTTCCTCTTTGTTATCTGAGTAGCCTCTGCATACTCCGACAAGTGAATTAAGCTCGTCTACCGTTCCGTATGCTTCGATGCGCTCGCTGCTTTTTGATACTCTTTCGCCTGAAGAAAGATCTGTGCGTCCACGGTCGCCTCTACCAGTATATACCATATTTCTGCATCATATACGACTGTTATTATTCTTGATCCAGTATCCCTGAATCATCTAAAGCTGATCTGCTCAGGCGTTCATCCATAGTTTCAGGGCTGTAATCGAGTATGGACTGGATGCTGATAAGATCATCTGATACATATCCTTGATCTTCATTTAGGGCAGCATAATCAAAGGTAAGTTCCTTGTTAATCGAATAGTTCTGGCTTTCTCCAATAGAATGTACAACTGTGCCGATGTCTTCGAGAGGTCCTCCTATAAGCTCAATGCTATCTGCTTCTCTCAACGTGTTCCTACCTACTCTGTCAAATCCCTGATTATCGAACATGAAGTTCTCATCATGCCAATTCTCCTCTTTAGATTCTATATTGCTGTAGAACTTATCAGAATTATCTATCCGGTCTGTATTGTCAGCTCGATAAGTCTTACCTCCGTATTCCAAACCAGATTCAATTATGGCAGCAGATTTGTCGCCTAAAATACCGTAATAAGGATTAACCGCCAGTAATACATCTTCGCTGTCGCCGCTGTAATCATTTTTGCCTATATTCGCACTCATTGTTTATCGCATTGGTGAGTAAAACTAAATAATGGTGTATTAAAATCTAGGTTATGGTGAAGCTCTATGAACACGAGGCAAAAGAGTTACTTGAGATATATGGTTTAGAGGCTCCTTCCCAAGACACCGGGTCTGCGAATGAGTTTGTTGTCAAGGCTCAAGTCCTAAGCAATGATAGAAAGGAAAAAGGTGCTGTAAAGTTCGCTGATAACTCTGAACAAGCAGAATCCTTGAGACAAGACCTATTAGGTAGCCAATTTGAGGGTGAAACCGTGGAGAATGTCTTAATAGAGGAGGAAATAGATTTTACTGAAGAATACTACGTATCTTTCATGTATGATACTGATAGCAGAGCCCCGTCAATGGTATTTTCTCAAGAAGGAGGATCCGGTATCGAAGATAGGGACGCTGAAAAGTTTCTAATTGAGGAAAACTCTCAGTTTCGTTTCAGGCAGATTCTGAAACAATATGGAATTGAAAGCGGTAATTTAGTTAGGCTTGGCTCTGTTCTCCAGAGTTTATTTGAGGCTTTTCTTGATGAGGATGCCAGGTTGCTGGAGGTTAATCCCTTGGCGAAGACAGAGGAGGGATATGTTGTCTTGGATGCGATGATGGACCTTGAGGACGATGCATCTTTCCGGCATGAACGAAATTTTCCTGATAGAACTGTTATGAAAAGGGAGAAAACTGATAGAGAGATCAGGGCTGAAAAGATTGATGAAGATGATCATAGAGGTGTTGCAGGTAAGTATACTGAGCTTGAAGGCGATATCGCGATGATGCTTGCTGGTGGTGGCGCGTCTTTGACAAATATGGATGCTTTGATTGAGTACGGTGGTGATCCCGCTAACTACACAGAGTATGGCGGTAATCCTCCTGGTGAGAAGGTTTACAGGCTTTCAAAGGTTATAATGTCGAAGCCGGGCTTGAACGGTCTGTGGCATGTCGGTGGAACAGCAAACAACACAGATGTAGAGAGAACTATGGACGGGTTTATCAAGGCTCTTAGAGAGGAAAAACCTGACTATCCTATAGTGATACGTAGAGATGGACCTCATGCAGATGAGGCATTTGAAAACCTGAGAAAGGTCAGAGAGGAACTAGATCTTAATATGAAACTGTTTAGAAACGATAAGCCTATGACTGAGTCTGCAGAAGACTTAATGGAAATGGTAAGAGAGTACAAAGGTGAGGATTTATGAGCATCTTCGCTGATAAGGATACAAAACTGCTTGTTCAGGGTATAACAGGTAGGGCAGCGCGTGAAAAAACCCCGCATATGATGGATTATGGTACTGATGTTGTGGCAGGTGTGACGCCTGGCAAAGGCGGGCAGAAGGTTCACGGTGTACCTGTCTACGACACGGTTAGAGAAGCCGTTGAAGAGCATCCGGAGATCAATACGTCTCTAATCTATGTCCCGCACTTTGCTGCAAGGGACGCTGTTCTTGAGGCACTTGACTCAGGTATAGACAAGATCAACGTAACCACGGAAAGAATACCTACCAGGGATATGTGGGAGCTTCAAGAAAAGCTAGATAACCACGAGGCTACTCTTGTAGGTCCTACGAGTGTAGGTGTTATCAGCCCTGGTAAGTCTAAGATCGGTCCTATAGGAGGTAACAGAGCTGAGGAAGCCTATACTAAAGGCAATATTGGTATTGTTTCAAAGAGCGGTGGTATGACCACGGAAACAGCCCAGGTTGTTCAGAAGGCAGGCTTTGGGATTTCTACAGCCATGGATATAGGTGGTGATAAGGTTGCAGGAACTACCTTTGTAGAGGCTCTGAAAATGTTTGAAAAAGATTCTCAGACTGATGCTGTTGCGATGTTTGGCGAGCTAGGAGGTACCTATGAGAATCAGGTTGCAGACTTTCTAGAGAACAATCCTGGTTTTGATATACCCATTGTAGCGTTTATCACAGGAAAGTTTACAGAGGATATGCCCAGTCAGCAGTATGGCCACGCCGGGGCAGTAATCAGAGGAGACAGAGACAAACCAAGCTATAAGGAGAGAGTTTTGAGCGAATCAGGAGTTCATGTAGTTGATGTACACCACGAGATAGGTGAGAAGCTGAAGGAGGTTGTCTAAAAACATGGCAATAAGTACTTATGGCACTGAAGCTGGAAAACAGTTCAAGTACACTATGGTGCTTGAAGATGATATACATGTAAACAACTTTTTTGGAGATCTCGTAGATCACTGGATAAGGTATGAAGGATGGGACGACTCTGTTGACTGTGTATGTGCTGGAGGCTCAGCTCTTTTTGAAGGTGAGAGGGAGGAGAAAGAGATTAGACTTCTACAGAGTGAAGAGTATATACAGGTTGAATACGGATTGAAAACTGAGTTAGATGAGGAGGCATACATCGATGAGGTTTGGCAAAAGGAGATGGGTACTGTTATGACAAGGAATATGAAGGAAGAGCTTCAGGATCATAGAGTATCTCAAAAAGCATTTGAATCAATACTTGATATGGAGGAAGATCATCTATGAGCGAGTGGGAAACTGATATTTCGTCCAGCGGCAGAGACGCAGTCATTCGTGGTGAAGACTTGGAAGATGTCATGGATATGGATTTTGCTGATGCAATTTGGCTGCTTTTGAAAGGCGAGAAGCCTTCTGAGAAGGAGTCTAAGATATTCAATACTATACTCTCATCTTCTATCGATCATGGGGTTGGCAATCCTTCCACTGTCTCCGCTAGAACTGTTCAGAGCGGAGGAAATGATATGAATACAAGTGTTGCTGCAGGTGTATTGGCTCTTGGTGACAAACATGGCGGAGCTATTGAGGAATGTATGAGAATACTGCAGAGCCAGAGTCTGCCCAGGAAATAGTGGAGAACTATCTAGAGAACGGTGATAAGATACCTGGTCTAGGGCATAAAGTGTACGATGATGAGGATCCAAGAGCTCAGAAACTGCTTCAAAGGGCTGAAGATCTGGGCTTGGCAGGTGATGGTGTTGAAAAGATGAAGAAGATTCAGGAGATTTTTGCGGACGAAAAGGTTTCTCTGATTATGAATGTTGATGCAGGTATTGCAGCGGTTATGAGCGATCTTGGCTGGAGTCCGGAGCTGGGTAAAGGATTTTTTATAATTGCGAGAACTCCAGGCCTTGTGGCGCATGTTCACGAAGAGATGGATCAGCCAGACTTCCGCCGCCAGGATGGAGAATACAAGGGAGATTGATCATGCAAGGTGTATATTATGTCTGACACACAAGTCAACTGGGATTCAAGCTTTGCCAAGTACATCTTAGTCTCAGGTGTTGTTCTGTTCGGAGCAGGTGCGGCCCCGGTCACGAAAAGAGGTTATGAAACATGGTATACTGATATTGTCCGACAGGGTGGCTCAATAGTGTTTGGGCTTTCGCCTGTGCAGCTCTTTCTGATTTTATCAGGTGTTTCACTTGCAGGTTACTCCATATATTTGGAGAGAACCTCTACCTAAACCTTGCTGTTGAGTTCCTTGAGCTCTGAGAGTATTTCTTCCAGTAGCTCCTCTTGACCCCGGCCTCTGCCTGAAGAAGTGCTTTGTTCTCTTGCTCCGGTTGACTTCATCCTGTTGTTTATTTTTTGCTGTATTTCTTTTGGCTGTCTAATGCTTCTGAACCGCATTTCGACTCCTGATCCGCCGGCTGTTGATATTTCGATGTTTCCATAGCTGAAGTAGTTGCCAAGTATTCCTTGGCTGAAGCTTATGTTCTGTACTTTGTCAAATCCTATTTTCTGGACGCTTCGGGAGAGCACACCTTTCTTGACGTATAGGCCTTCGTTTGAGACCACGTATTTTGTGTTTTTTACGCTGAGGTATGCTCCTGCTATGATCAGTATTCCTATTCCTAGTATTGCTGTTGGTATTCCTATCAGTACGGCTGGTAGAATGCTTTTGATTCTGGGCTGGCCCTGCCATACCAGCTTTTCTCCTGAGTCCAGTGATAGCCATTCCAGTTCATTGTTTGGCATATAAATTGGAGATGTTAGCTTTTTGTTTAATACTTTTTCCTGACATATTAGTTAGTGTGACACGCAATACAGCTGAAAGGGAGTATACAAGTTTCCGTTCTAGGCTTGGGGAAGTTGCTATTTCCACTTCACATATAGAGAGGGATAAGAATGAATGTGATGACTGGAAGCCTCTTGAAAACATCCCTGACCAGAAGATGGTGAATGAAATCCATTTTTCAGATGTAAGACAGGTTACGTATCATAAGGGTTCAACTTATCCGTATATAGAGTTTGAGACGGTTGAAGGCGATGAGAAGAAAATGGTTTTTTCTGTAGGAGACCCTGTTCAAGATGTTTTTACAGAGTTGAAGGAGAGAATTGCTGTTTATCGGCAGTCTTTTGAGTAAATATTTGGATGCGGCCACCGGGATTTGAACCCGGGTCGTCGGCTCGAAAGGCCGACATGATTGGCCGGACTACACCACAGCCGCAGAACTCTACATACTGATTCAAATGCTTCGAACATTTTTAAACATAGCTAAGACTGATTGGAAAAATTACGTGTAAACACGCTTTGCGAACCTATCAATTCCCGTTTAAGTTAATATAGAGTTGATTTTCCGCCCTGTCAAGCTCTTTTACTACTCCTTGAACAGTATTCTCTCCCTCAGGAATCTTTTCCGACGATTTTACAATGATAACGTCTTCAGTACCCTCTAAAGTGTACAAAAAGTACCCGGAAACCTCACTCCTTAGCTCAAGTTCGCCTTCAACTCTTCTTACCTCCCCGATGCAACTTCTGTCAACCTGTGCAGGATTTAGTGTCTCAAGCTCCATACTCCCGCTAACTTGATTTTCTTTGTTATCGATGAAACTCCTCTGCATTTGTTCGACCGATTGCTGAAGGTTCTCAAATTCGTCTTTTCCGGGAGTCTTTCTTAGAATCTTTTCTATATCTGAGATTCTTTCTTCTAAAGTTTGAACTTGTTCAGTACTTGAGCTAGTTCTCACTTTGCTCTTGATCTCCTCTAGCTCCGAGTTGATATCTTTGTTTCCGATCTCTCCTCTCTCTAAAGAATTAAGTCTCTCTTCAAGGCTCTGGAGTTTGCCGGAGCCCATCTTCTCCTCACCTATTTTGGAATCTATTTCATCTACCTGGTCGAAAATTATATCTAATTCCTGATTTATCTCTAAGATTTTTGTATTAATTTCTTGGATTTCATCTTCATCAACTTTGCCGTAGACATCCTTCTTAAGGCTTTCTAAGGCCTTTTGACTTGCTCTATCTCCTATTTGCTCCTCAATGCTCTGTATTGTATCCTTTTCGGCCTTACCCTCAATCTTTTGGAATAATTCGTCAGTCCTGTCATCCATCTCTGTTCTTATGTCACTTATCGCATCTCTGTCAGGCTTAGATTGAATAGACTCCCTCACTTCCTCTATCTTGGAATTTAATGATGACTTGCTATCTTCTATCCCTTGCTTGATTTCATCGGCTTTTTCTTTATCCACTTTGGAACTAATCTTCTTCTGAATTTCCTTCGCATACTCTTCGTCAAGCTTGAGTGAGCT
>GL982576.1:42979-44661 GCA_000220375.1 Candidatus Nanosalina sp. J07AB43
AGAAGAAAAGACTCACATTCTAGAAACAATTTTACTACCAGTACATCATTCGAGTTTTCTCATTTGGGCTGAATGATCATCCAGCTTGATGCCCTACAGAAGTTTTGCCGCGCTCTACTGAACCAGTTTTAGGCTTTCGCCCACCACAAAGATCCTGATTACGGGAGCAACTAGATATCTCATAGTACCTCATTTTCTCATTTGCTCTGCTGTTTCCAATGCGTAGAGGAAATTATCTATTTCGTCCTTCTCTGGTTCTCTTATGTTTCTCAAATCCTCCTCATACACTGATACATCCTGATTCCGGAGGTTTTCTACCACACCGTCGAGATGGTTTGCACCAACTACCGCCATAACTGGTCTCTCTGAATCATTCTGCTGGTCAAATTGAACTACTCTTTCCGCCATAGCTCGATCTCTGCGGTCCCTTTCTTCATCACTTGTAATCTCACTAATGAAATCCATATCTTTGGCAAAGTCTTCAAGAAACTTCTCGGGGTTATCTTCTGGTTCTCTCATATTTTCCTTACCTTCTTCAGAGGAAGTAGGACTTATCTGCTCAAAGTGTCTCTCGGAATCATCAGAATACTCTTTAGACTTGTCTATGTCGCAACCAGCAAGATCAACATCATATCCTTCTCTTCTCAGGTGGTTGAGAGGCCGAACTAGTGATCCCTGAGAATTGGGAATGTTGAATGACATTTTTGTAATCGCGGTCTGTACACTATACAATGTATCTATCTTGTCGTCAAGTTCATCTGGCTCTTCTTCTCCCATCCACTTCTCCCACTCATCCATTTCATAGTCCGTCCTATCGCTAATACTGTCCTTGATTATATCCTCTACCCCACCGTTCATTCGAAAGAAAGGCATATCCATGAACTCATTATAGGATTTTGGAACCTTACCTTCATCTATTCCAATAACTTCCTCATCTGATTCAATTTCTTTGGTTCGTTCATACAGCTCTCTCGTGTCATCTGCAAGGAATTGGCTGTCCTCGTAGTTTTCCTCAAAGTAAGTTTGGATATCTCTCAGCGACATCAGGTTTGCATTATCTATCATTTCATCAAACTCTTCAGGATCTGCATCGTTCAACCCTTCAGAGAGAACATATCTGGGAATTGTGCGGTATATAGCTTCTTCCTCGAGTTCGTTGTGAGCACTCTCTTCGTGTGTTTCTCCGAGTACTATGGCATCTTCTCCGTCATACTCTTCTAGAATATCAGTAGATATCATATGTCAGATATAACACCAACCTTTTTAATTAGTTATGTAAAAGTAGTAACGTATTATTGGACGTAATACTCTAGTTTGCATTGATTTTGATAATCTGTATGGCAGAATTCTTAGAGAAGAAAAAATTTGGCACCGCATTGCTGACAGATTTAACGTTTAAATATCGATGAGGTTTGACCTACTTATACTATTATTGTGCGTCTTGGCAGTTCTCAAGCGTGCGCCGTCTGTATACGAACTGGGATAGTTCCAAAGAATTCCTGTTATCCCCCAACGCTTTGTGAAATGCTATATCAACAATAAAATGCGGCCACCGGGATTTGAACCCGGGTCGTCGGCTCGAAAGGCCGACATGATTGGCCGGACTACACCACAGCCGCAACTCTACATACTGATTAGGTTGGGTTAAGACTTTTAACTGTATAAAGGCTCCACGAAAACTA
>GL982576.1:44681-46295 GCA_000220375.1 Candidatus Nanosalina sp. J07AB43
CATCTCACGAAGCTTGAGGAGTTCGTCTTCGTCAGCAGTGGAGTCTAGCTCCTTATCTATATCTTCAATTGCTTGTTTCAGTGATTTCACATCATCTGTGTCTGCCTTCTCGTCTAATGTACCCCTCAAGCTTCTAATCTTACTTGAATCCGCCTTATTAGAAATATTCTCTCTTAGCTTTTGACTGATTGACTGTAGTTCCTTAGATTCAGCTTTCTTTTCAACCTTAGACCTGAGCTCACTGATTTCGCTGTTATCCACCTTTCTTGAATCCAATTCGGTTATAGACTCTGCTAAGCTATCTTCATCTGCTTTTTGCTGAATTTCATCCCGTAGATCGTCAAGGTTTGATTTATTATCCCCTACGGCGTCTTTAACTCTGCCAATTGATTCTTCTAGGTCATCACTGAGTCCTTCCAGTTCTTTTTGCTCTATTTTAGTATCTAGCGTGTCGCGTATTTTATCTAGGTCCTCATAATTAGGCCTGTTTTCTAATTCCTCAGTAATTTCGTCTAGACGATTAACCTCTGATTTAATCTTTTCTATCTCCTCTTTGCCAGCCTTGTTGGAGTTTATTTGCTCTAGAGATGAGCTTAATTCATCAAGATTTTGCTTAAGATCTCTGTTAACCTGGTCTATATTTTCGCTGGCCTCGGACCTATGCTCCTCTATTTCGTGCTTAAGATTTTCTTCAACTTCGTCTATCTCTTTCTGAATTTCCTGAATATCTTGATCATCTGCCTTCTGCTCCAAGGGGTTTTCTAGCTCCTTTAATTCATCACGGTCAGCTTTATCTTCCACTTTTTCACTGAGGTCCTTGACGCGCTCAGATCTCGCTCTTGTACTCAGTTTATCTTCCAGGCTCTCTAACTTAGATGATTCAGCTTTTTGCTCAAGCTTTCTCTTCGCATCCTTGAACTCACTACTTTCTACTTTCTTTCTCACTCTCGAATCAAGTTCAGATACTGAGTCCTTCAAATCATCCCTTACAGTATTGAACAGTTTTCTGCCGACCTTCTCCTCATCTAGAGAATCCAGAGTTTTTTCGATTTCCGATACAGCTTTTTCTTCAGCTTTTTCTTTGGTTCTATCTTCAAGTTCCTCAAGATCAGCCTTATGTGCTTTTTGGCTTATGGCTTCCTTGAGCTCGTCTTTCTGTTTATCAACCTTTGAGATGCCAGCTTTTGATTGAACTCTTGAATCCAGCTCATCCAATGTGCTCTTGTCAGCTTTTGAGCTTAATCTTGACCCTATTTCGGATCTGTGTGAATCTAGTTCACTTCTTGTTTCTTCTAGCTTGGTTTCAAGTCGCTCAGTCTCTTTGAGATCGCTTTTTTGCTCTAATCTTTCGTTTAACTCGTCCAGAGCCTCCTCCTCGGCTTTCCCCCGAGTCCTTTCTAAAACTTCCTGCATCGATGACTTATCAGCTTTCTGCTTAACCTCTTTGTTTAGATCTTTGAAGCTGCTCTTTCCAGGTTTGTCAGCTAATTTATTGTTTATATCCTTGATGGAGCTTTTGTTTGCTTTGGAACTAATCTTAGTCTCTAGAGAAGACTTTGTATCTTGGATCTCACTTTCAGCTTCCCTAAGCTGATCCTTGTCAGCCTTTCCTTG
>GL982576.1:46315-54913 GCA_000220375.1 Candidatus Nanosalina sp. J07AB43
TCATCCTGTTCGGCTTTCTGTCCTACTTCTTCCTCTAAGTCTTCTACCCTTTGCGCAACTGACTCAATTTCTTGTTTAAGTGAATTAAGCTCAGTCTCAGTGCTTTCTCTTAGAGAATCTATCTTCTTTTCCAAGTGCTTTTCTGTGCTTCTAAGTCATCTTGAAGGCCGTCTACAGCCTCCTCTATTTCCTCCTGCAATAGCTCCTTTTCGGAGTCTAGAGTCTGTCTGTATTCTTGCCTAACCTGATTTATCTCATCGTAGAGCTTAGGTGTTGAATCAACCATTTCAATCTCATTCTGTGGACTTTCTCCCGATGATAGATTATCGTCTATAATACTTTCGTCAGAACTAGCTGTAGTTCCTGACTCAGCCTCTCCTTGGACTTGTTTCTCTAAATCTTCTTGAGCTTTGCCATTATTTGTATCTTGTTTTACCTGACTGGATTCGCTATCAGATGCCTTTCCTGGTAATTCTCTGGTTATATTGGAGACTGAACTCTTTATTTTCTCCTTGAGGCTCATCCCTTCGTTTGATTCTTGTTGTTTATCGGAATCTGTCTCAGGTGTGTCTATTTTTTTAGTTGGTTCGGGGTCGTTCATGTAATCACATACTTGGTTTGCTCTGCTTTTTCCGCTTTTTAGATCCTGTTTATTTCTCCGTATCTAGGAATATTTTGTTTTCTGATCCTTCTAATTGCCTGACCTTACCTTTGACAGTATCCTTGTTTTCTGAAATCTTCTCGCTAGACTTAGCTATCAGAACTTCTTCGTCTCCGGACAACGTGTAAAGGAAGTGTCCCGATACGTTGCTCTTAGGTCTAAACTTCCCGTCACTATTTTTTCTTCGCCGATATCTTCTTCACCTATGTCTTTTGGTGTCAAGACAGTTTCATCGGCTGATGCATTTTTTTCTGCCTGATTTCCCTGAATTTGATGAACCTTCTGCTCAAGCCTCTTTACTTTCTTGGATCGTGGAGTGTTTTCGACAGCGTTGCTTAATTCATCAATCTTTTGTTCTAGGCTTTGTAGCTTTTCCGTGTTCTGCTCTACTCTGTTATCTACCTTCTCTTGGTCTGCCTTGCGCTTTTCCAGTGAATTGACTTTTGTTTGGACGTTCTCTAAGCGTTCTGAGCTGACTGAGCTTTGTTTTACCTCTTTAACGTCTGACTGGATGAGGCTGAGCTCGTCTATAACGTTTTCAAGAGTTTTGTCTGTTTCAAGTATACTTGCTTCAACTTCCTTTATTTCGTTGCGATCTGCTTTACCCTCCATTCTCTGTTCTACTTCTTCTATAATTTTGTCTTCTGTCGCCATGTCCTGTATTTTCTCCCTGAGCTCTTCAACGTCGTCGAGAGCTGCTTTCTGATGTATTTTCTGCTGTAAATTGTTTTCTAATTCCTCCAGCTGAGTTCTTAGAGATTCTACTTTTTCTCCGTCTGTCTTGTTTTCTAGTTCTTCTTCTATATCTTCTATCTCTGTCTGGATTAGCCCTGTTTCTGTATCGATCTTTTCAACTAGATCGTTTCTTACGCCTCTGATTTCTCCTCGAGCGGACTCTATCCTCTCAACGTCTGCCTTGTTCTCCAGCTGCTCTTCCAGCTCATTTACACGACCTGAGTTAGCTTTGGAAGTTATCTCATCTTTTATTTCGTCGAGTTCGGTCCTTTCCGGTTTTTCATCTATCCTTTGCTTCAGTTCCTCGACATGTTGTGACTGAGCTTTCTCCTCAAGCTGTTCAGCATTCTCAGCTATACTTTCTTCTTGTTGTTCCAGCTGTTTCTCAATTCCTTCTTTGTTCTCGCTTATCCTGGTATCATGTTTTTCCAGTATCTCTTCTAGGTCCTCTGTTTTTTCTACATCTTCTTTGATCTCTGTTATGTTATCGTAGACCTCTCCCTCTAGGTTGTCTATTCTCTGTTTGACAAAGCCTGAGTCCGCCTTCTCAGATACTTGCTCCGATACATTTTCGAGCTCTTCCTTGGAGGCTTTCTGACCTAGTTTATCTTGGATCTCCTCTACATTCCGGTCTACCTCTTCTAGACGCTCTGATTCAGCACGTTCTTTGATATCCTGTTTTAAAGATTGAACTTCTTTGGCGCCCGCTTTCTCCCCCAAGTCTGATGCAATCTCTTGAACCTGTTCTTCCGATGCTTTTTCTGTTTTTAGCTGTTTAATGTCTTCAGCAGCTCCTTGAATTCTTGAATCGATTTCTTCAAGGTCTTCCTGAGAAACTTTGTTGTTCAGCTGCTTCTTCAGTTGTTCAAAATCCTCTTGGTCTGTTTTACTATCTAATTCGTCCCTATTAGGCTTTTGTTCAATGAGGCCTTGTACGTTCCCAATTTTCTGTTGCAATTCTTCGCTTTCAGCCTTTGAGTCTAGCTCTGAATGTATGCGACTCAGATCTTCTTCGTCAGCTTTCTTGGCGACTGCGTTGTTCGCTTCCTCAATGGATTCAGAAAGCGATTCCACGGCACTCTTAGAGGCTTTGTCGCCTATAGACGCCTTTACTTTTTCTAGATCATCAGCTGCTGGTTTTTCGTCGACTTTCTTTTCCAGATCTGTTGAGTTTTTCTTCATCAGCTTTCTGTTCTAGACTATTAGATAGCTTATCTTGCTTTTGTTCTGACTTCTCCACAGTAGACCGGAGTGAATCAATATCTTCATTCAGCTTCTTTCTCACTTTCTCAAGTTTTTCTTGAGACGCCTTTTCATTCAGATCCTCGATTTTATCCTCTAGATTCCTCAAGGTGTCTGCAGAGGCTTTGTCATTGAGCTTGCTTTCAATTTGGCTGATCTCTTCCTGCGCTGGTTTCTTCTCTATAGATGATTCCGCTTCTTTGAGGTTGGACTCAAGTTCTTCCAGCTTTGACTCCATTTTCTCTTTGATTTGTTCTGTCTCGCTTGAGTCGGCTTTTTTACCAATCTCTTCCTGAACTTCATTCAGTTCTTTCTCAGTTACGTTCTGCCTGGATCTTTCAAGTACTTCTTCGACAGTTGACTTCTCGGCCTTTTCCTCCAAGTTGCTTCTTATCCTGTCTATGGATGCTTTTTCCGCCTTGTAATCTATTTTATCCTGCAATGATGACTGAAGGCTGTCAAAATTGTCCTGAAGCTCTTTAAGTTGGGTTGAAGAGGCTTTTTGTTGTTTGAGCTCCTTTATTGATTCTTCGATTTCCCCGATCGAGCTGTTGATGTCTTCCTCAATCTCTTCAATGTCCTCAGGACCTAATTTCTCCTCTAGAGAGCCTCTGAGCTCATCTATTTCGAGAGAATCATATTTGGAAACTAGTTCTTCGAGAGTTGAATTAATACTCTTAATATTTGACCTTACGTCGTTGAACTCGTCTTTATCTACCTTACCTGATTTGATTTCCTCGAGTGAGGCTTGCAGACCGGATACTTCGCTCTGTAACCTCTCTTTAACATCATTGATTTCTGAATCGAGTTCCGATTCTCTTTCATCTATCTTATCTTCAATTTCTTCTCTGAGGTCCTCCAACTCGCTTTGAACTTTCTTTAGCTGCTTCTTCTCAGCCTTGTTCTCTATCCTCTCTATGTCAGACTTATCCGGCTTCTCTTGTATCTCCCTCTCAAGATCTTCTACTTTTTCTGCTTCGGCTCTTTGATCCAGACTAGCCTTTAGTTCTTCAAATTTTTCTGAGTCTGCTTTCTGTCTAAGGTCTCTTTGAGATCTATCTAGTTGGTCTTCCTTATCTTTAAGTTCTGACCTGAGCTCTTTCAGGTCCTCTGAGCTAGGTTTCTCTGATATACTTTGTGAAATGTCTTCGAGTTGCTCTTTGTCTGCCTTTTCTTCTTCAAGGTCGTCAATTTTTTCGCCCTTGGACTGTACTTGGCTGTTTACTTCTTCTATGTCATCTCTGATCTTGTCTGTATCCTCTTGAGAGGCTTTTGTCTGAAGGTTGTTCTCCAGTTCATCTATCCTGCTCTCAACGTTGTCACGTAATTTTTCTCTCTCGCTTCTTATCTCGGATGTTTCTCGATCTATCTTTTCCTCTATGTCTTTCCTCTGCCTTTGATTAATGTCTATCAGCTTTCCTGTAAGGTCTTTTAGCATTTCTTTCTGTACGTTCTGAATGTCTTCCAGAAAGTTCCTGTATTCGTTTTCCCTGTGGTTGAGGTATGCTTCTTCCCACTCATCACCGTACTGGTCCGTGACCTGATTTACGGCACTCTCAATGTTCTCTGAGGAATCTGCCTTTTCCTCACCATCTTTATCTTCTTTTAATATAGATAGGATGCCCACAATTATCTTGAGTTGTTGCCTGAATAAAAAAGTAAACTTACAGAGTCACCAAAGCTTAAAATTCTGCCGTTAAATAGGTTTTTTGCTATGACTGAGTGTGTCTTCTGCGATATAATCGATGGAAGCATTCCTGGAAATGTTGTTTACGAAACTGAGGATGTCGTGGCGTTTCTGGATGCAAACCCTGTCTCTAGAGGCCATACGTTGGTGGTTCCCAAGAAGCATGTTGAGGATATTCATGGTGCCTCTGGTATGGAGTTTTTGATGGATGCGTTGGTGAAGGTTAGTGATGCTGTGGAAGAGGCTTTTGATCCTGAAGGTATTAACATAGCGCAGAACAATGGTGAGGCTGCAGGCCAGGAAGTTTTCCATCTTCACTTTCATGTAACTCCTATCTATGAGGGAGATGAGCTTGAGATAAGTTACAACAGGTCTGAGCTTGAAGACGGTTCGGAGATAGCTGAAGAAATATCTAAATACCTGTAAACCGGTTTTTCAAGGTTTAGGCATGCCTAAACTTTGTTTTCTTCCGAAAGACAGTTAAACACCTGTATCCATATGGTTTGGCATGTTATCTGGTATAACTCTGGAGACTCTTTTGCTGGTTTTTGTAGCTGGTTTAATAACCGATCTCGCAACTGGTTTAGGTGCGTTACCTTTCTTCTTCAAGGATGATTTTAGTGATGCCTGGCTTGTCGGATTGTGGGGTGTGGCCACAGGCATCATGGCCACGGCATCTATAGTTGGTCTTATACCGGAGGGTTTGCTTACAGGTACGTGGCTTGAAGTCTCTGCAGGATTGCTTATAGGTGTAGGTCTTGTGGAGGTCGCCGGAAGGCTTTTAGATAGTCACGAAGTTGAGCCAGGTGAGTTCAAGGAAGCTGACCTCAGAAAACTTATCCTGATTTTAGGAGTGCTTACTGTGCATAGCTTTCCTGAAGGTGTTGCGATAGGTGTTTCCTTTGCGGAGCTTGGTCTTGAAGGAGGTATACCAATACTTGGGTTTGCCGTACCGGCGGTCGCCATAACCATGACAGTGGCTATATCTATACATAATATTCCTGAGGGTATCGCAATTTCAATCCCGTTCAAGGCTATGGGAATGAGCAACTGGAGGATGCTTGGAGCTACAATCTTTTCGAGTCTTCCACAGCCTATAGGTGCTGTAATCGCATTCTACTTTGTACGTGAGGCCCGTCTGTTTCTTCCGGTAGGCTATGGTTTTGCGGCCGGTGCCATGCTTTACCTGGTTGCTACGGAGTTTGTGGATGAGGCACGTGAACAGGCTGAGACCTTAGATGACTGGAGAAAGCCTTTCACTTACGGAGGTTTTGCAGGGCTTTTAATCATGGCCCTGATATATCTTACAATAGGTGACCCTGCATTCCTACAGCTCCTGTAGAACTATCCGGAATAATACTAGTCAGGGATGGAGAGCTTCTGCTTCTTCACAGAGAAGATGAAGGATACTGGGAGGTACCTGGTGGCAAAGTTAAGGAAGAGGAGTCGCCTACACAGGCAGCTGTACGTGAAGCCAGTGAAGAGATAGGTGTTGATGTGGAGCTTGAGAAGCCTTTCTATACGGGAGAGTTTCAGAAGGATGGAAACCTGTATATCTGGCACGGTTATATTGCTGATACAGAAGGTGAGCCAGAGGTTCAGGAGCAAAAGTTTTCTGATTCCCAGTGGTTTAAAGCCGAGGAGTTGGATGAGGCTGAGCTAGCGCCGAATATTGAGATGATTGAACCAGCGCTGAGAAAGATTCTAAAATAGAAACTCCTGATCCCAGAACAAATACAGCTCTCAAAGGGTAAGTGTGAAAACTAAGTCAGGAAAACTGGTTTATGGAGACCTGGTTCTTTAGGTTTGTACAGTCTTTGACCGGAAACTCTTTGATTGATGAGTTGATGGTTTTCTCAGCAGAGTTCCTGGTTCTTCTGGTGCCGCTTACCTTGTTATACCTATGGTTTCAGGATGATCAAGGTAGACTGGACTCTATATACGCATTCACAGCTGTCCTGTCAGGTCTGATAGTATCTTACGTCGTTCTGGCGCAGGTATACCAGCATGACTCACCGTTCCAAATGTATGATACTATCGCTTCTGGAGAGCCTGAGAACGGCTTTCCAAGTCAACATACTACAGTCGTACTGAGCATGATATTGCCTATGATCTGGCAGTCAAGGAAGAAACTTGCAGCATTATTTCTAGTATCAGGTATTCTAACAGGCTTCTCCCGGATATACATAGGAGAACACTTCCTAATAGACATACTGGGGGCAGGTCTTGCGGCTTCAATAGGCTTTATCGTAATGCTTCTGATACAGAGATATCTTAGTGAAGAAGTAAAACAACTGGCGGAACTTGGCTATAAAGTGCAGAAGAAAATATTCTCTTATCTGCCAGCTGATATCTAGAATCTGTGTAATCTGTATAGAAATTAAAGAGAAGAAATTTTGTTGAGGTTAAGCGATGTGGTGCTCTCCGACCTCTTCGATGGTGTCAACGTTTGTGAGGAAGACTGTTCTACAGCAGTACTTTTCTAGACCAAGGTCATCGAGTACTTCTTTCTTATCCTCTCCTTCCTCGGTTCTTTCCTCAAATTCGTTCCATTTGTCTCCTATAACCTTCCCGCATGAGAAACATCTTACTGGTATTTGCATTATTTGGTAACCTCGCAGAACCCCGTTTAACGGTAGGATTTCTGCTGTTTGTGTCGAGCTCCTTTGCTCGACTGACTTGGTTTTCTTGTCTCTGTACGTCTCGGATCCTCAACCATCATGTTTCTATCGTAGTCTCTGAAGTCTCTTTCAAGCTTATCGCTGTCTGTATACTCTACTATTCCACGGGCGATAGCCATTCTAATTGCCTCTGTCTGACCTTGTTTTCCACCGCCTTCAGCGTCAACAGTGATTTCAAGGTCTTCAACTATGTCAGATCCTGCGATGTTTAGAGGTTCTTTGATTCTCTCCGCCTGCATGTGGCTCTGGTCAGCCCAGATGTGTACAGGTCTTGAGTTGATTCTAAGTGTGCCGTCGCCTTCAGTAACTGAGGCTCTGGCCTTGGCGGTCTTTCTCTTTCCACTTGTATGTACAGATTCAGGCATGAAAAATCACTCGTCCATCGGCTCCCAGCCGACATGTTTGGATATTTCACCAAGCTTTACATAGTTCTTGCTTTTCAGTTCCTCACCGGACTTTGTATCGATTTGTTCAACCTCGTCTTCAAGGTCGATCGGAACCCTCAGGTATGTCTTGATACGTGAGTAAGCCTCTTTACCTCTCTCCTTTTTGTATGGAATCATGTTTCTTACGCTTCTCTTCAGGATTCTCTCAGGGCTTTTAGGATAGTGAGGTCCTCTGTCACGTGCACCTCTATCAACTTTGTTCTTGTATTCTTCAAATGCGTCCTCTCTGTCACCTGAGACCACTGCTTCTTCGGAGTTAACTATCTTTACCTCTTCTCCGTCCAGTGCATCCTGTGCGATCTGTGATGCGAGACGGCCGATAATCCTGTTACTTGCATCTATAACCTTAGTCATTTTTTATTTCACCAGTTTAACATTTGATCCTTCAGGGTTTTCTTCAACAAGTTCCTGGATAAACATGAACTCTCCGTTTTCCTTAATCTGTCTTTTTGCGCCTTTGGAAGCCTTGAACGCTGCGACGTTGACTTCCTTGGTTAGTCGTCCGCTTCCCAGTACTTTACCGGGTACGACAACTGTGTCTCCGTCTTCGGCGATTCTTTCGACATCGGAGATGTTTACCTCAGGTCTGTCTCTGTTTACTTTTCCAAGATTTTCCGCGACTTCTCCCCATAGAGGGGCTTCCTGCTCCTCAAGAACCTCAATGGTCTCAAGAAGCACAGGGTTTGTAGGGTCTGCATGTGAATCCATTGTAAATATAACACCTCGCGGCTCCCAGAAAATCCGTTCTATACGAGTATGTCCTTTTTCGTAAAGGTTTTCTTTCAAGCCACTGCTGGTATCAAAGGAATCGGAGTAAAAACTTATAAAACAGGTTTTCAGAGATAACTAGATTTAGATCTCTTGGCCAATTTCTTCCCCCCTCCTCTCTGCAGCCTCGAGAGACTCTTCCAATACATCCTTCCATACTTGTTCATCTCCCCCGTCTCCTTGAGGTTCTACATATGCGAGATCTGCAGCGTACTCTGCCGCTGTCTCCACAAAGTCTTCTCTATCTCCGCTGCCAAGCACCTGTAAGGTAGTAGCTGTATCAGACTTCATGTTTTCAATATGTACTTCATATCCGTCCTCGAACTGTATCCAGTAGCTGTCCCTGTAATCATCAATATCCTCTCTGTCTGGTGTACC
>GL982576.1:54963-57150 GCA_000220375.1 Candidatus Nanosalina sp. J07AB43
ATTTCTTCCATCAAAAACTTCTCTTGGCTCTAAACATTTCTGAAGCTCTTTTAGAACCTTTCCATAATTCTGCTAGTTCTGAACTATCCCTAGCTTTTGCTATAGCTCTCAAAAGATTTTCTACGGCCTTGGCATACTTAAATCTTTTCTAGAAAACCTAAAGCTGTGGTAACATGACTGTAGATTCAAATTCGTGTGGACGTTTTTGGGATAGAGGACGTTCCACAGCTTTTGGAAGATAAAGAGCTAGAACAAGTTCAAGAGGCATTCCAAGAGCAGATAGAGAAAATAGAGCAAAATCCATCTAGGCTTGAAAATTCTGAAGAGCTGAAGGCCGGGTTTGAGGTCGAGTACACGATTCTTGACGGTAATAATAGCCAGGCTTCTGAAGAGGAAAGAGACCGTATAAAAAATCAGGGCGATGAAATACTTGATTCAGAGCTTGCAGCTTCGGTTATCGAGGCACGGACTGATCCGATCTCTGAACCTGATTCTCTTAAAGAGTTTGAACAGGAGCTACAGAAGAAAGAGGACAGGACAGCAGAGCTTGCTGAAAACCAAGGTTTCGATCTCTTGAGGTACGGTACGAATCCCTTCCCGCTTCTGAGAGAGTTCGAAAGAAGTGGCGGACAGGAGTCGAGATACGAGCTTTTCGCAAACTTCCTCGACGATGTCAGGAATGATGAAATGGTGCATCATCGCTTTGGTATCAACGAGGCTATTGATCCACGTGATATCCATTACTCGGGTATGATCTCCTCCACGCAGACAAATCTCCAGGCACAGGGTCTGGATGATGCTGTAGATAAAGCAAACCTTGCGTACATGTTTGCTCCGTACGCTGAGGCAATAGGAGCCAACGCTCGGATAATCGAGGGTAAAGACACCGGCATCTCCGATATGAGAATGCCGCTATGGGAGAAATCCGCCGATATCCGAGAGGACGAGGACTTTGGTGAAAAAGCTCCGAGAGCAGGGAAATTGGAGTCATACTTCAATGATATAGGTGATTACTTTGAGAGACTTGACCCGATCTACGTCGCCCCTGACGCGGACTCAGCGATGGATCAGGCGATTGCGAACAACTGGGAAGATATTAACATCAAGTTCGACAGGGAGGAAGGAAACGCCCTTGTGGAGATCCGTCCACTCTCGATACAGCCATCTGTCAGAGAAGATGTCGCTCTCTCAGCGTTCATGATGGGCCGTATCGCCTATGCCCAAGAGAACCAGGAAAGTTTGCTGGATATCGGAAAAGTGAATCGGAACCGGTACACGGCGATGCACAATGGCCTTACTGAGAAGCTGTACGACAGTTCTGGAAAACAGCGAGAGGCGACCAGTGTCATCCGAGATGAACTGGATTATGCCCGGCAGGGTCTTGACATCTTGGATCTTGATTATCAGGACTTCATTGGGGGTGAGCAGGACCTGTTCGACGTAGCCCTCGGCCAGAGACTGGAGTCCGAAAGAACACCTGGAGACAGGTCAGCCCAGAACTACAGGCGAAACGTGGATCAGTACGAGATGAGTCTGGATGATGCACTGGCGGATGCCATGGGGGAGTTCAAGGTCAACGGTGAAGAACACCCGTACAGGGAGCAAGCACGAAAGAAAATTCGTGCACGAAGGGAATCAAAGTTCCATGACCGTGAGTTTGAACCCGAAAGCTTCGAAGACAAGACCTACGACAGTTTCGATGACCAATTCCCTGATGACGGAGGCTTCGTCGGCCCATGAAATTTTTCTTTCCATTCATTCTTTCAGGAAAGATTCAAAACAGCTTACCCGGAAAGCACGGATAGAGGAGACAAAAAATGCCAGATGAAGAATTTGATGTAACACCTTTCGATGTCGAAGGACAGGTCGACTACGACCGATTAATTGACAAGTTTGGAACAGAGGAGATCGATGATGAGCTCAAGCAGAGGTTCTTTGATCTGGCAGGAGGTGAAAACCTCTACGTCAAGAGAGATTTCATTTACTCGCATAGAGGGCTGGAAGAGGCGCTTCACGAGTACGAGGAGGAAGACGGGTTCTTCTTTTACACCGGTATTGGACCTTCGGGGAAGATGCATATAGGCCATATAATCAGCTTCTACTTTACGAAATGGCTTCAGGACATGTTCGATGTCAATGTGTATATTCAGTTACTGACGACGAGAAGTACTGGGATAGAGATGTAAA
>GL982576.1:57200-58708 GCA_000220375.1 Candidatus Nanosalina sp. J07AB43
CCTGTACATCTGGACTTAGTCCTCCGTAATGGAATTCTAGTCCGAAGATTGGTGACTCGTATCTTTCTCCTGGTGCAATGAAGTCGTCCTCGCTGTCTGTTGCTCCGAAGCTGAAGGTTATTTCCTCCGTTGCGTTGAAATTCCCGGCGCTTGATGCACTCTCTACTGAAGCTTGAACTCCATCCTGTGTGTCTCCGTTCACTTCTACATCTCCGCTATTAGAGTCAATGTTAAGTTCGTTGCTTCCTTGTGAGAATGCCACTCTTCCTTGTCCGTCTGGACCTGTTTGGAATACATCAGATACTCTGATGTTACCGTTTGGACCTACAGAATCTCCTTCTTCTACAGATTCAGTAACGCCGTCTACTGTTACTGTTGCTGTGTCAGAGTTTGATACGAATGTTGCGCCTACTGTCAGCTCGTTTCCGTTTACAGTTACAGTTGTTGTCTCTCCTGTGTTTACTTCTGCTCTGTCGCTGCTTCCGTATAGTACAAGCTCGCTGTCTGTTGATTCGTCGCTGTATGTGTAGGTTGTTCCGAATAGCTCGATTTCGTCTCCGTCTTCGAGGTATTCTTCCCCTTCTAGACTGTCGCCGCTTTCTCCGGCGTATCCAAAGTCCATCGTGCTTCCGAAGTCTACCGTTGCATTAAACAACACGTTGCTCGGAAGATCGCTGTCCTGAGGTACGTGTAGATTTAGGAAAGGATTGTCTCTCTCTTCCTCTGTAAATTGCTGGTCGTTTGTTCCTACCCTGACATCGTACTCTACATCTACGTCGTTGTTGTCTGCGGACGAAACGGTTGTGTCTTCTAGTACAGGCACATCTCCTCCGTCGACTCTTGTCTGGCCATCTCCAGTACTGTCATCTATAAATAGGTCTGAGTTTCTTCGGTTTAGGGTTAGACCGTTTTCTGCGGTAAATGATCCTGCTACAGACCCTCCGGATGTTCCGGCGGATACTGTTTCTGTTGTGAATGCGTTGTTTCCTAGCTGGCCTGCGATGGCTGCTCCGGCTACAACGTCTACTGAGTTTGCGTCCTCTCCCATTACTACGGTTGAGGATACTGTGCCATCTTCGCCTACGAAGTGGCCTGGATAGTCTCCTAGAGTTGCGTCTCCACTTGACCCACCCATGTTATGCGAGCTTGCTGTGGCAAATGCTGCGCCACCTGCTAGCGTCGCTCCTACGAGTAGTGCGGATCCGGCAACTGCTTTGCTGGATTCTTTGATCTTCTTGATTGTTTTCATTGTACTAAGATTCCACCTGTTGTTTTTGACGTGAAGTGTGATTCACGTGCACGCGCCCACGTGTTTTCTTTTTATTTTATGACAGGCTGTGTTTTGGCGTGCCTCTTGTTTCGAGGGCCTGTCACGGAATATGGATTAATCGAAACGGTTTTCCGAATGCCGTTTCGTTGGGATCCCGTTCCCGGAAAAAAAACTTTGAGCCAATTACTTTTTCGTGGCTAGTATTTTTTTGTTTAAACTGGGAACGGCTGATCCTGTT
>GL982576.1:58728-65545 GCA_000220375.1 Candidatus Nanosalina sp. J07AB43
TTCGTCTCTATCGATGCCTGTTACCTCGTACATGTGTGCGAAGTCTCCGGCATCAGCGACAAAGTAATCGTCTTCCTGAACTGCTGCACCTTCTTCTACGACGATATCGTCGTTGTCTGAGTCAGCAAGCTCTGCACCTGATAGGGTTGTCTCACCGTCTTCTAGGTGCATGAAGTCTTGTGTTACTGAGTCTCCTGAGTCGGCTGTGAAGCTGATCTGTGCTTCTTGGTCGCCGTTTGTCTCTACAGTAACGTCTGTTGCATCTTCTGATTCTGCTGCGTCTGGGTTGAGTCCTGCGAACTGGAACTCTACTTGGTCTAGGAAGCTGTGTGTGAATGTTTCTCCTGCTGCTAGGTAGTCGTTGTCATCGTCTTCTGCACCTACGTACAGGTCAATACTTGAGACTTCTTCATCTTCGAAGTCTCCAATTCCTCCGCCGTTGAATTCGACGAATGTTCCTTCAACGTCGTCTCCATCTCCGTCTTCGATTTGGGATTGGTCTTGAAGTACAAGTTCCTGTGATCCGATTGAGAACTGTACTGTTCCCTGTGAGTTATCGGAGTTTGTCTGGATGACGTTGTCAGCTCTGATGTCTTGTCCGTTGACAGTAACTTCTTCATCTTCGTCAAGCTGCTCTAGCTCTCCGTCGACTCTTACTGCTGCGGTGTTTGTTCCTGTTACACCAACGACTTCTAGAGTTGCCTCTTCGCCATTGATTGTAACTGTTGTTGACTCGCCTGTTGATGCGGATACTGTCTCTGATGATCCGTACAGTACAAGTTCTGTTCTGTCTGCTGTGTCATCCACGTTGTTGTCTTCTGCGATGGTGTATGTTGTTCCGAAGAGCTCGATGTCTTCTCCTGCAACATCTTCACTTGTCATGTCAATGCCATCTTCGAAGTTTGCCTGTAGGTTGAACAGGTAGTTACTTGGGTCGCTTCCATCTACGTCTCCTTCTGCTGGAACTGGTACGTGTAGGACTGGGTCTTCGTCGTCGTCGATTCCGTCAGGTCCGTTGCCGAACTCCACATTCTGGTTTCCGATGTTCAGGAAGTTTGTAACGTCTGTGTCGTCTCCTGAATCATCTGTGAATGTTGTCTCTGATAGGACGTCTAGGTTGTCCTGTGTCAGTGTATCTCTGATGGAGTCAATTCCGTCTCCGTAGAAGAGGTCGTCGTTTGCTGTATCGCGTGTTACTCCGTTTGTTGCTGAGAAGCCTCCTCCGACTCCTGTTCCTGATGTTTCTACTGTTACTGATTCTGATATCGAATGCGTTGTTTCCTAGCTGGCCTGCGATGGCTGCTCCGGCTACAACGTCTACTGAGTTTGCGTCCTCTCCCATTACTACGGTTGAGGATACTGTGCCATCTTCGCCTACGAAGTGGCCTGGATAGTCTCCTAGAGTTGCGTCTCCACTTGACCCACCCATGTTATGCGAGCTTGCTGTGGCAAATGCTGCGCCACCTGCTAGCGTCGCTCCTACGAGTAGTGCGGATCCGGCAACTGCTTTGCTGGATTCTTTGATCTTCTTGATTGTTTTCATTGTATTAAGATTCCACCTGTTGTTTTTGACGTGAAGTGTGATTCACGTGCACGCATCCACGTGTTTTCTTTTTATTTTATGACAGGCTGTGGTTTTTGGCGTGCCTCTTGTTTTGAGGGCCTGTCACGGAATATGGATTAATCGAAACGGTTTTCCGAACGCCGTTTCGTTGGGATCCCGTTCCCGGAAAAAAACTTTGAGCCAATCGCTTTTTCGTGGCTAGTATTTTTTTGTTTAAACTGGGAACGGCTGATCCTGTTGTATACCTATATGTTGATTACCCTTTTAAAACCTTTTGATAGGTAACACCCTCTAACCGTTTATGAACAGTTATAGACAGTTCTGCCATACTCCGTAAGATTAACAAACGTTTCTAAGACCTTCAATAACGTAATTAAGCCCTACTAGACTTCTGAGGTATGGTAACAAGTTTAGAAAAATATTTTCAGCATCAAAGCAGTTTCAGCCGTTGGAATCATCCAAAGCATCTGTAAATCAGTCCAATTCTGTCTTCAGGTTCTTGTGAAGTTTGATGAACTTTTAGCTGCTTATTTTATCTATAAACCGGTGGAGTTTCCTGCTGGGAACCTGGATTATACGGGTGTCTGGGTTATCAACCACCAGTTCTGAGAACGCGGCAAACGGTATCGCCACTAGGATAATCACTCCCAGTGTCTGTAAAGTGATTGGTTCACCTGTTGCAAGCTTTAATGCGATCGCATCCTCCACTGTTCCAAGAGCCACTCCTATTATCAGAAACTCCGTAAACCTCTCAACCTTTCCATAATCCATACTCAAACCATGGTTTGAACTAGTTTAAGTATACCATATGTGGCTTGACTAGGTATGTCAATCTGCGGTGGCATTTGATGTAATAATTAAGTCTTGGCCGCAAATACAGTACTTAGTTAACTTTGTAGTGCCGGGTTAGCCAAGTGGTCAAAGGCGACAGACTCAAGATCTGTTCCCGCAGGGGTTCGCAGGTTCAAGTCCTGCACCCGGCAAGAACACTTCTCTGTTCTATCAAAAACAAATAACCGTATTCATCCTGCAAATAGATCGTATACGAAGCTCCAGTTGTCAAGAAAGGAAATCTGTATGTATTGCTTACATGTCTTCTATTTCTTCTTCGAACTCGTCCAGCTCATCGAGTACTTGGTCGACTGCTTGGTTGAATAGTTCCTTGTTTGTGTATCCTGATGTTGATTCTATGCGGAATCTGTACTTGTTTTCTCCTGTTTTCTCATATCCTATTGTTCCGCCTTGGTGTTTGGCGTGGTCTTTTCCTTTTCCAAGTACTGCTGTGCCTTCGAACTCTAGTTCCTGATCTTCTTTCAGTGTCACCAGTACTGTGTCAGGGTTGACAGGTTCTGATTCCTCGTTTCCGGTCTGTATGTCTTGTGCGAGTACGTCTCCCGGTCCTTCCTGTTTGACTGCTATGCTTACTTCGTCTTCTTCTTCCATTCCCTGTGGTATTGTGAATGGTACTTGTCCTAGTCTGTTGGCGAGTACCTCGTCGAAGAGACCTGAACCGTTTTTGGTTACCTGTAGTTCCTTGACGGCTAGTGTAGGTACTTTAGCCATCATTGTTCTTCTGAGGGTGTTTGCCTCTGCGTTGTTTGCGTCCTCTAGTTCAACTTTGAGGACTCCGTTTTCCTCTTCAAGTTCTTCGACTTTCATAGATAGAAAAATTACCTCTGTTTTTGTTATACTCTGCGTCCTCTTTTACCGCCTTTTGCACGGCATCCGTCGTGAGGTACAGGTGTAACGTCTTCGATGTCTCCTACTTCCATGTCGCTTCTTGAAATTGCACGGATTGCTGGCTGCGCTCCTTTTCCAGGCATTTTCTGTTTCTGTCCGCCTGGTCCACGCACCTGTATGTCTACTTTCTCTATTCCTTTTTCGTCTGCTTCTTCAACTGCCTGTTTTGCAGCTTTCATCGCTGGGAATGCTGATCCTTGTAGTCTTCCTTTGTCTGTTGTCATTCCTGATGTGATGCGTGAGATGGTTTCTGCTCCTGTTGCATCTGTTACGTGTACTATTGTGTTGTTGAAGCTTGAGTAGATGTGTACAAGTCCTTTCTTTGTCATTATTATTCAGTCCTCGTTTTATTCTTCAGTTTCCCCGTTTTCTTCCTGGTTTTCGCCTTCAGAAGATTCTTCTACTTCTTCCTGTTCTTCTTCGTCTTCTTGTTCTGGCATATCTAGTTCGAGGTTTCTCTCCTCTTCCTGTGTCAGAAGGTATCCCGGTACGGTTACCTGTTGGTCGTTTATGTAGATGTGGCCGTGTACTATAAGCTGTCTTGCCTCTTTTACTGTTTCTGCGTATCCTTTTCTTTCGACTGCTGTCTGGATTCTTCTTTCAAGTATTTCCTGGCTTTTCAGTGATAGTACATCTTCGATTGAAGCGTTTTCTCTGACTAGTCCTAGGTTGTGTGCTCTGTCTAGCAGTGGCTGGATCTGTTTGTTGTCGTCTGCTGCAACTGCTTTTCTTGCCTGTCTTCTTAGACCTCTTAGCTCTGATTCTGCCTTGTATACTTCTCTCTTGTTTCTGAGACCGTATTCGTCCATCAGTTCTTTTTCCTGTTCTATCCTGTCTTCGTCGTATGCTTCTGATGGTGTGTCGTACTGTTTCTTAAGTTTCTTTACCATTCTGTTTCACCTTTTATTCTTCGTCGTCTCCTCCTTCTGAGGCTTCTTCCTGTATTCTTGCACGTGATACTCCGATCTTGTCTCCACTTCTGAATGAGGACTGTGTCTTCTGTCCACGTACAGGTAGACCGATTTCGTGTCTCCATCCTTTGTATGAGTTGATTTCCTTGAGTCTTCTGACGTCGAATTCCTGTTTCAGGTCTAGGTCGTCTTCGATTAGGTGGAGATCTTCTCCTGTTTCACGGTCTTTTCTTCTGTTTCTTAGCCATGCAGGTACGTCAAGCTGGTCAGGGTTCTTTATCTTTTCCTCTATCTTGTCTATTTCTTCGTCGTCTAGGTTTCCGATTACTGTGTTGTTGTAGTCCATTGACTCTGCGACTGCGTTGGCGTACATTTCGCCTACTCCTTTTAGTCCGGTCAATGCTTTCCTAACAGGCTTGTTTCCGTCGATTCCTGTTCTTGCTATCCTTACGACTTCACGTGTATCTGGCATGGTTATCCGTTGTTTACGGTGTCTCTGTTAATTCTTATAAAGGTGTGAAAACAGTATTTACCAACTACAAGCAGAGTTTGTGATAAAGAAGTGATAATAAGTGAATGAGGGTATTTACGGCTACGACTCGCTCCAGAATATGGAGGTGAACTCAATGATAGAGGTGTGTTTAGAAATAGTTCATCGAGTACGGTCAGAGGCTTTGTTGAGTTTCTTGACACCTCTACTGGCATCTTAGAGTATGATGGTGAGACCGATGTACTTGAGAACTATATCTTAGACCAGTCAAGAGATGTTTTTGTTGTCGATGACCACAACCATGCTCTGGCAGGATGGACGGCCGCCCTCTATGAAGGTTTGTTTGATTCCAGACCTATTCTGGTACACGTTGACTACCACGAGGATTCTGCCAATCCACCCGAAGATTTCAAAACCAATCTGCCTACTGATTTTCCAACTTTAGAGGAGCAGGTTCATCTACTGGAGATTGATGAGTTTATAGAAGCAGGTAAGATGTGGGATATATACGATGAGGTCATCAATGTCGGTGTTCAATCACATTACTCAGACCTTGATCAAGACCTGTACAGAATGAAGGAAGCCATACAGGACAGCGATGATGTAATCCTAGATATTGATATGGATGTGTATAATAGGGATGACTTAGTTGATGATTTTGATTTGAGGCTTGCTGATGCTGTCTCAGAATCCGAGTTCACTTCTTTTGCTACAAGCCCGGGATATGTTCAGGATCAGGAAGAGATAATAGAGAAAATTAATAGTATTGTGGCGATGGCTGACCGCCTTTAGCCTATTTCTCGTCTGTCTTCTTGATTATATGCCATCCGAACTCTGTCTCTACAGGATCTGAGACTTCTCCTACATCTAGGTCAAAGGCTACGGATTCAAACTCCGGAACCATTTTTCCACGGCCGAAGAATCCTAGGTCGCCGCCGTTGTCTCCTGAAGGACCTTCGCTTTTCTCCTCTGCAAGCTGTGCAAAGTCTTTGTCCGTCCTATCAAGGTCTAACTTGATCTGGTTTGCATGTTCTTCGTTGTCTACAAGAATGTGTGAGGCACGTATCTCGTCTCCCATGCCTGAAGTTATAGAAGATAATCTTAAACAGGTTTACAGTTATCTAGCCCCACCCGGATTCGAACCAGGGTCGCCAGCTCCAAAGGCTGGTGCACTTGGCCGCTATGCTATGGGGCTCTACACTAAAACTTTGAAGGCCTCAGCTTTTTGAATTATCACCGATCTGATAGTTACTTCTTCGGAGATCTGAGAATATTGATCAAGAACCTATGATTGAATAATGAATAAAGAATGTTGGAATCAACTCACGTCGTCTTGTTTAAAGAACTGATGTTATTAGCCCCCGCAGGATTCGAACCTGCGTCTAGAGGGCCAGGGCCTCTCATGATTGGCCACTACACTAGGGGGCTATACACGCTTTATATAGAATACAGAGGCCCTAGCTTTAAGTAATCAATATTTAATCCAGTTTGTCCAGTATCTTTTCCACGGCCTCAATTGATATATGGGTTTCTACTTTCTGGGCTTCTGCCTCGGGGTTTTCTACCTCGGCTTTTCTGAACATTGTCTCTAGTTTCTGGTTTTTTTGCTCGAGTTCTTCACCTAGTTTCTTGCCTGGAGGAGATAGTGTGAAGCCTTTGTAAGGCACTCTGCATACGAGTTTGTCGTCTTCGAGTTTCTGGACGGCCTCTGATGCACTGGCGCCTGATACCCCCAGATTCTCTGAGACTTGCTTGGTTGTAGTTGTCTCTTCCCCACTTGAGGTGAGATTGTAGATTGCTTTGAGGTATTTTTGTTTTTCACTCATATCCTACATTGCTTTTTCTGCTTGATGGTCCATACTTTCTGCTTTCTCGACCTCTTGACCTGCCTGTTTGTCGTTTTGCATGGATTGTATGGCTTCTTGTCCGGCCTCTTCTGCTTCTCCGAATATTGTCTGCATGCTGTCCTGAAACTTCTGGTTGTTCATGTTCGCACCGGCCATCTTATCTTTTATTCATTTGCTGCGCTCTCTACCTCTTCTGCCTCTTCTACTGTATGCTGTGCCTCGTTTTCAAGCTGTCCAATGTCCTGTTCGACTGTTCCTCTTCTTG
>GL982576.1:65595-67071 GCA_000220375.1 Candidatus Nanosalina sp. J07AB43
TGTCTTCCTCTATATCTGGGCTCAGCTGTATCAAAGGTACGCTTTTCTCATCAGATACTTTTTTGAGTCTTTGAGTGTATTTGGCAATTTCTTCTTCCCTATATGCATGTGTTGATTTCCATGGCATCGGATTCACATCTTCCTCTACTATTGGAACGGACCCTATCAGGTAAATACTGTCAGTAAAGTTCCTACAAATCTCAATTATCTTGGTCATGTTCTCCTTGTACTCTTCAGGAGGAATCAGGTTTTCTCCTGTACTCAGTTCTAATTGTGAGTCATTGACACCTGTTATTCTTAGGATGATTCGTATTTCCTCTTGATTGTACCTTGCTTCTATTTCGTTCTTTACTCGCTTTCTGATCGCTCTGGATGTATCACCGGAGATTCCTAGGTTGTATATAGAGTAGTCTTCGTTGTTTTTCCAGCGATAACGGTCAAGATCTTCCTGGAGTCTGTGAACCCATCCACCTTGGAAGTCCCAATAACCTCTTTCGATACTTGCTCCAAAAACAGGAATCCTCATACAAAATGATCTTTTGATTAATATACAAAAGCTGATTGGGTAACCTAGAAATTTACATCAATAGTATTTGGGGGCGTTGACCCACGGGAGAACAAGTCAACTCTTAATCTACTGGAAAAGTTAATGAGATGAGATTCTTGTCGTCTCGCGTATGTTCAACCAATTAGTAATCATTGACGTGGTATGGGTGAAGGGCAGGAGAGTTGTCTCCCACATACTGTCTGACTATGCCTGTGATGTGAGCTGAAGCCTTTGAACTCTCCTGAATGTATTACTCTCTTCCTCCCGTGTGACTTTTCTCCTCGAGATCTCCCAGATATTTTTCTTCGACTTCCCCAGACACTGCTAAGTTCCCAGTACCTAATGTTATGTTGTCTACGTAGTCTGGTTCTGTTCTGTACTCAAGGGTTGCTTTCAGCGTTGACTCACCGCCTTTGTATTTGCCCAACTCAATGTTTTCTATACACACTTTGTCTGCGTACATATCGCTTACGTACTGATCTAAACCATCAATTAGGTTTGATCCACCTGGAACCTCTGCCTCGATAGTTCCATTGGACGCGGTAGAGGCCTTTGCGTCTTCAGTAAATATGATGTCTTCATCAAACATAGCCTCCGAGTAGCTTGGTCCTGATGACCTTGGAGATTTACTGAAGATTGCCCTAGGCGTGGAATCTTTTATCACCGCGGTTTCAGGCTTTGGATAGTACTTGAATAGCTCGTCGCTGTTTTCCGTTTTGTTCACCTCTAATACATAACTTGTAGCCTAATTGATATAAGTATAATAGTTGAAAGCTATGGTAACGCCCAAGAGTTTATTCAACAAGTCTATGGAGTGGCTTATGACGGGATCATTAGGGTCTGCACACACCCATACACTGTCAGACTATGCGTGTGGTGAACACGATCTGAAATTAATATTATTAGCCGGCAGGTGTAATTATATTCGT
>GL982576.1:67091-73020 GCA_000220375.1 Candidatus Nanosalina sp. J07AB43
GTCAAAAGAAGAAATTCAAAGAACTCGTACAAAACTCTGAATAGCTCTCTAGGAAACCTGTTGGATGCCATGAACGTGCGTAAACTTGGATTTTCTTAACCTCTGCCGAATTCCAACCAGGGTCGTCAACTTCAAAGGCCGGCGCACTCAGTCGCTATGTTGTGGAGCTTCACACGAAAACCTTTGAATTGCATCCGATTAATATATCGCTACCACTGAGTGCGCTTTAGAGTTAAGCTAGTTAATTTTGCACCTTGCAATTTGCTTTGTTGCCCTCAATAGATCCCTCAGACCACGTGGATCACCAAGTCTCCCTACTTCTAACTCGCTTCCGCCTAGGTACCTCATACTGCTTACAATTCCTAGTTGCCTGTGTAGGGGTTTGAATGTTGTATGCATCGCTCTGGATAGGAACTGATCGAAGAATATTTTCTTGGGATAGCTCTCGCCAGCAAAGTATGTCTTGGCTGCCTGTGTTCCTGACCATGAAGCCCTACTATTTCCAAAACCAGAAATTCCGCTTGAGATTCCCAATGCATCTCCTGCCAGCTTTACTTCAGCTCCATTGATTCTGAATTTTGAATGGCGTAAAATGGTGAGCAAACTGTTTGAAACATAATTTCCGTGTGTAACTTCGTTGAAGTCGGGAACATCTATATCTCTATCAGACAAAATTGTCTCCATATCCTCGTACATCTCTGCAGGTTCGTTCTCCCTACTGCATCCTATTGATATATTACATCTCTCTTCTGTCTCGGGCATCATCTCCAAAAAATACCTCTTGTATTTTATGACCTTGACATCTGGATAAATATCTGAAAAATCCCCGTAGACTTTGCAGTTTAGCATAGGGGCTATAAGGCTGTAACTGAAATCTCGTAATTTTTTGGAAACCGGGAAGGGCCCAGAGCAATCTACCACCAGTTTAGCATCTCTTGATATCTGTTCCAGCTTGAATCTATCTATTCTCTCCTGAATCATATCTACATCTAGTCGCGATGCCCAACTGTTCTCGAAGCGAGACCTCTCTATCACTACACCATCTGCAAAAGATACCTCACCTGATCCATTCCCATCTTCCAGCTTTGCCTGATTAAGGTCTCTGAGATATCCATCAAGCTCTCTCTGCACAGGAAATCTTGAGAAGTCTTTGATGCCTTGGCCCCAGCACCCGCTTCGTTCCTCGGAATAGGGCTTCTGGTGAAACAACGTTACGTCATCTGAAAACTTTGATGCCTCTTGTGCCGCTGAAAGCCCGGCAAAACCGCCACCTATGATTGCTACTTCCACATATTTGTATGCTCTGGCTGGATTATAATTCTTTGCACACTTCCTCGTTCGGTTTTATGTGGTAGTTGAGTGTACTGCAATCAGGATACTGGCTATAGCCCCCGCAGGATTCGAACCTGCGTCGAGAGGGCCAGGGCCTCTCATGATTGGCCACTACACTAGGGGGCTATTTTCCAACGTTTAACAAGGTCTCTGTAACTTAGGACGGACGTTTTATCTTTAAGTAATCATTTTTTGACTGTCCTGTCAAAAAGCTCTTCCACAGCCTTTTTGGAGATGTGTCTCTCTACAGAACTTGCTTCCGCTTCTGGACTTTCAAGTCCAAGTTCAGAAAAGACCCCTACCAACTTGTTGAACTTCTGCTCCGCTCTGCGACCCTTTTCCTTTCCTATAGGAGATAATGTGATTCCTTGATAAGCAGCCCTGCACACTATGTCTGTTTCTTCTAGTTTTTTTATGCTCTCTGATGCACTTGCATCAGACACATCTAAGTGCTCGGCTACCTCTGAGGTGGATGTAGACTTTTCTCCACAGCAAGTTAAGGAATAGATCGCACGGATGTAAGATTCTCCATGACCCATCTTAGAGACTTGTCAATTCATTTTCTTCTTTATTTACTGTGCTCTTGACATTAGAGTACTCTCCTTCAAGCCCGTTGATGATTTCTGAAGCTTTCCGTAATTCCTGTTCTGCTTCTTCGAAATTGCCGCTGACTTCGGATGATATTTTTCCAGACATTCTTGCTCTCATGGATGATGAGGCTGATTCCAAAGCTTGCATTTCGCTCTCAAGGTTGCCCATCTCCTCCTCTGTGTGCTCAAGCTCTGCTTTTAGCTCATCTAGCTCGGTTTCCAGCTCTTCTAGAATTTTCCCTTCCTCTTTTTCTTCCTGTTTAAACTCGTTTTCTTCACTTTCAACCATCTCCTCATCTTTCTTCTCTTGTTGAGCCAATTTTTTGTTACCTGTCTCCTGTGCTAGTTCTTCTCCTTCTTTGTCTTCTTTTTCTATCCCTTTAAGATCAGACTCGACTTCTTCCATATCAACTAATGCTTCTTGATTTAAGGTTGCTAATCTCTCTACTTCTTCCACTATAAACTCATGAGTACCAGCCTCCAGCCTTATAAAGCTAGCTGATAGCTCTATCCAGTCAGATAACTGTTTTAGCTTGTCGGCATCAAGTCCATTGTTGTTTACGAAGTCAATCAGAGTATTTAGCTCCTTGATGCAATCATCTGTGTGTTCCATCAGTTCATTTAGTCTCTTTAGATCTCCTTCAAGAAGTTGTTCTGATCCTTCAATTTCCTTTAGAGCTTCTCCCAGTTCGTCCTCCTCTGACTTTACTTCCTTAATCTCCTTCTCGTGTTCAAGTTCAAACTCTTTGACGTTTTCCCTGCTAGGATTCTTCTCAGCTTTTGCACCGAGTTTTACGGTGTGCTCCTCTTCTTCATGAGTACTTGACGCTTTAGAGTCAACATCTTCCAGAATTGAGTTTACAGAACTAAATGCCTGCTTGAAATCTGTACTGTCTCCTCTTATACTGCTTGCTATCCCCTTGATTTCCTCTGAGTTGTTTGAGATGAAGCTTCCAGCTTCCTTAAATTTCTCGGTTGCGGCCGCCATATGAAATAGGTTTGCCTCTTTTTTAATAAAACCTACTCAGAAATCCTGTCTATTACAGCATAAAGTACCACTATTGTGGTTGTTGTTAGAAGGACTGATGGTGCGAAGATCTGGAGTATTTCGTTTCCAAAGACACCCATGTCGATACCAATCAGCAGCACCACAAGGGTTTCGATATCGAGACTGAGTAAGGAACTTGCTATCATTACAGGTCTGTCCATGTCGTGGATTTTTGACACTGTGTATCCTATGGCAAGTTTTGAGACTGTTGAGAGAACAAAGAGAAATGTTGCGGCTTGGATGTTGTTTATTATTCCGTTTATTGATAGTGTGAGGCCGAACCATGCGAAGAATATTGGTATGAATAATCCGAGGCCTATTGCCTGTATTTTTTCTTGGAATGCACGTGAGTCGGAGAACTCTGATCTTGAGACTAGTATACCTGCGAAGAAGGCTCCTAGTACTGTTGAAAGCCCGATTACTTCGGTTGCGTAGCTGAGACCGAGAAGTAATGCAAAGGTTATGGCAAACTGTGCCTCTGCTTCCTCCATCATTATGATATAGTCGTCTATCTTGTGGATGAACTCGTGTAGTATGTAGAATGCGACTGCGAATGCAAGTATTCCTCCAAGCTTGATTAGGAGTGTTTCAAAGGTTGAGTTAGAAATAACTAATGCTGTTACCGCCAGAAGGCCGGCTGTCACGTTTATCACAGATGCTTTTACAGTGTACTTACCGGTATCACTTCTCAGAAGCCCCTTGGAGAGCATGATCTTTGATGGAACCCCTATGTCTACTATTGCGTATCCTAGTGCTAGGTATAGGAAAGGTGTGAAGCTGTCGTAGGGAAGAAACTGCGATCCAAATAGTACCAGCATTCCAAGTATGAATATGAATGATCCTGATAGAACCCCTATACCGAGCTGCAGGCCTTGTTTGTGTCTGAATATTTCTAGGACGTTTTCTTCTCTTAGACCTGCTTGGAAAAGTACAAGTGAGGCTCCGATGGTTGCAAAGCCTTTGACTGTGCCAGGTTCTATGACCTGTAACACTGATGGCCCCAGTATTAATCCTGTGACGATGTATCCTATTATCGATTCGATTCCGATGCGTTCGAAGATTTCTCCTATAATAAATGATGCAAACAGTAGAAGACCTAGATCGAACATTGTGCCTGCTGCAAGTCCGCCTGCCACCTATACCTCACCTTGTTCAACGACTGTATCTTCGTGTACTACTCCTACTATCTCTCCGTCTTTCTCGACAGGTACAGATCTGATGTCTTCTTCATCCATTATGTAAGCAATTTCACCTAAAGTCTCACTCGGTGGCACGGTTACTTCGTGTGCATTCATCAGATCCTCTGCGGTCTCAGGGGCATAGCTCTGGTCAAAGGATAATCCAAGTATTCCTACCATTGATTCTTCGTCTATTTTTTCCTCTGGTATAAGCGCCTTTAGAACTGAGTTCTCATGAATTTCACCTATTACCTCATCATCTCGCTTGACCATTAAGGTGTTTTCCGAGCCCTCAAACTCTTGTTCGACTTCCCCTACACTAAGGTTGTTTTGAACAAAGTCAGGTTCATCCATCAGTTCCTGGGCTGTCTTAACCATATAGGTCAAATGTTTTACTGGCTAGAATAAAAAACCTATCTCAGTGTGTTTGAGCTGATTTAAGAACATTGTTTGGTGTTTCGCCGGGGCTGGGATTTGAACCCAGGAGACCGCATATGGGTCACCGGTTCTCAAGACCGGCGCAATTAACCAGACTCTGCCACCCCGGCACAGCCTAAAAATATGGCCGTGTCGAATTTTTAAATCAGGAAAGGCTCCTTTATAATCCGATCTCTTCATGTACATGTTTGATCAGATCTTCTGCGAAATCAGCTGCATTTATCATATCTTCAGGCTCCGTGCCCGAGTCTATATGAAGTGTAACTTCTGCCCTATCGCCGTATTTTCCTACTATAGGGTAAAAAGGCGATTTAGCAAAACATTCATCGTCGTAAAATTCTTCACTTCTCTCCCTAAATTCTAGAAGTCCTTCTTCGACGTCTTCCTCATCAAAAGTGTATTTCACTATCTGGAATCCGTCTTTTAAGTTCTGAGAATCTTCGTAAGCGTTGAAAACATGTATGTTTACAATGAGATCGTCCTCAAGCTTCACTTCGTTGTAGTAGTGCTCGGAGGAGAAATGAGTAAGCCCCAAGTTGTCTTCCATCCTATTCCCAAGAAGAACAGTCTTTAACGATTTCTACTCGTCAAGTTCGATCTCTATTTCGACGCCCTCAGGTACGTGTACACGCATTACCTGTCTTAGGGCACGTTCAGATTCTTGAAGTGTGATTAGTCTCTTGTGAACATGCATTTCGTATCTTTCTATTGTGCTTGCTCCTTCTCCGTCTGGGGCCTTTCTTGTAGGTATTCTCATGGTGTCCGTAGGTAGTGGGATTGGACCTGATATGTCTGCGTCGTATTCATCTCCTATTTCAATTATCTCATCTGCAAGATCGTCTACCTTACCTTGATCTGTGCTTCTGAGTTTTACTCTTGCTTCCTGCATACAGTTACAAACTGCAGCTAATTTTTTTAAATGAATGATAGTTAAGCTGGCAAAAACACCTGCTTCTAGAGGCCTGCCTAGCTTCTCATGCCTAAGTGCTGTCGAATATTGAGGTCACTCTGTTTGTACTTCAGTATAGCTGCTGAAACCGCTATGTATCCTACAAAGGCGATTACAATATTTACAATCAGGAAGCTTTCCGGGTTCCATGAGACTTGCTGTGTTAGGAGTATTGTAGCTCCGATTATGGCACCAAGCCCTAAGGGATGAAGTATGTATATCCACAGCGTTTTCTGTCCTACTTTATTGAAGAAGGACTTTCTCCCGAGGTCCGCCTTCTTCAGTATATATACGAATATCAATGTGGCTGAACCAAAGGTTAGGAAGCTGTAGCTGTTCCAGAAGTAAGGCTCGTAACCCAGTTGCGTTGTAATATAGTTCTCTCCACAAGATG
>GL982576.1:73040-74952 GCA_000220375.1 Candidatus Nanosalina sp. J07AB43
AGAACAGTTCTATAAGGCGGAGGAAAAACACCAAGATTACTTTGACAAAAACCCTAACGACGCGTACTGCACCATGCACGCGCAGCCAAAAGTTGAAAAAGCGAAGGAGTTTTGATGCTCGCTATCCATATGTACTCATCTCAAATACATTTTTATTCAACAGTCGATAATCTTGAGTATGTCAGCGGCTGATACCTTTAACGAGGCTGAACAGGATGTTGAGAAACAGGAAGATGATGAGAAAGAGGCAAAGTCTATAGAATCTGAAGTGGAAGATCAAGAGTCACAAACTGAGAAAGTAGAGCAGGCCCTTGAGGCTGGGAAAAGATGGGTCTGACCAAGAGCTTGTAAATGAACAGGAGCAGGAGCTACAGGAAGAGGAACAGGCTATAGAAGATGAAGAAGAAGCCGAAGAATATGCTCATGAAGCTCAAGAAAATATTGAGAAGACTGAACAACAGGTTGATCAACAGGTCGAAGAAACGGACTCAATGGTTGAACAGATTGCGGGAGAAGTCCAGGAGTTCAGGCAGAGCCCGACAGGCCAAAAAGCTGAGAGCATGGCTATGGATATAGCTGATAAGATCTCAGAGACAACAGACAAGCTTGAAACAGAGGTTGAGGAAGAAAAAAAGCTTGTTGAGTTCGAGGCTCATGAAGGAAAAGACCTCGAACAGCTTGCCAAAGAGCAGGACATGGCAGAGAAAGAATTAGGTGAGGAGTTTGTCATAACCGAGAAGGCTGAGGACACGGCTCAACAGAGGAATCAAAAAGGGCTACACAATGCCGAATCGCAGATACATCAGATGGAGTCAGAGGAGATAGCAGAGCTCACTGAGATGGATAAAGAAGCTGCTCAGAATCTTAAGTATACTGCACAGAATGTTTTGCACGCGGAGAATGAGGCGGAAAACACTAAGACCCAGCTTGAGTCCCTCAAAAATATTTCTGGGCAGTTTATTGAGACGCTTGAACAAGCAAACGTAGGTGAGGGCGTTGCAGAGCAGGCTATGGAGCAGACAAGCCAAGCTGTTGAGGGTATGAATGACCTTATGAGTGAGGTGAACCAGCTTGCTCAAGAGGCAGCGCAGGCAGGGGAGGAAATCGCTAAAGCAGGACAGGAGGCAGGGGTACTATTACAAGACTTTGCAAAACTAGGCCAGAAAGGTCTAGAAATTCCTAATAAAGCTTTAAATATTACATCAAACGTTCTTGGCGTCGTGGAAAGCGCAACAAATAGAATAAACGAAGAGTCCAATAGACTGGAGAAGGGCTGAGCCTGCCTGAAGAGAAGTTGTATTAAGATGGGCTGGACGGGATTTGAACCCGCGACCACTTGGTTAAGAGCCAAGCGCTCTGCCAGACTGAGCTACCGGCCCATAAGATAACAAATGTACGTGTAAATGGGCTGCTGCTGTTGAACAAAAGTTGAGGAGAAACTTTTTTGACTATTTATTCCTTAAGTTCTGTTTTCCTTATTTCGAGCTGTCTGAAGGGGTATATTTCGTCTGCCTTGTCTCTGATTTCTTCTTGCAGATTATCTGTGAAGATGTTTTCCATGATTTCTTCGTAGCTCTGGCTGTCTCCCTTTTCCTCTAGTACCTGCCTGATTTCGTCTCTTACAGCTGAAAGCTTTTCTGATGATGTCTTTCTTAGTGTTGCGCCGACGAACTTGACTCTTACTTTTCTGTCGTCTGCGGTTTCTAGATCATACACGTAGTCGAATCGGTCGCTTCCTTCTCTAATCATTCTTGAGACGAATTCTGATGAACACTCCATCTCATCTATTTCTGTAAATGCCTTGCTTCCTTCTACATCTGTTACTTTCAGTGAGACGTCTGCGTAGTATTTGTCTGCGTTTTCCATCAGATCGTTTAGGTTCTCTTTTACTGTTCTGTCGATTACCTGTGAT
>GL982576.1:74972-106070 GCA_000220375.1 Candidatus Nanosalina sp. J07AB43
TGATCTGTGCTTCTGAGTTTTACTCTTGCTTCCTGCATACTGTTACAAACTGCAGCTAATTTTTTTAAATGAATGATAGTTAAGCTGGCAAAAACATCTGCTTCTAGAGGCCTGCCTAGCTTCTCATGTCTAAATGCTGTCGAATATTGAGGTCACTCTGTTTATACTTCAGTATAGCTGCTGAAACCGCTATGTATCCTACAAAGGCGATCACAATATTTACAATCAGGAAGCTTTCTGGGTTCCATGAGACTTGCTGCGTTGAGAGTATTGTAGCTCCGATTATGGCACCAAGCCCTAAGGGATGAAGTATGTATATCCACAGTGTTTTCTGTCCTACTTTGTTGAAGAAGGATTTTCTTCCAAGGCCTGTCTTCTTCAGTATATATATGAATATTAGTGCGGCTGAACCAAAGGTTAGGAAGCTGTAGCTGTTCCAGAAGTAAGGCTCGTAACCCAGTTGCGTTGTAATATAGTATCTCTCCACAAGATGCAGTATGTTAACCAGTATCCCTACAGGTATGAGATATTTGAAGGAGAGTTTTTCCTTGATGTTTTTCTTGTTTATGTAGTATCCTGCTGCTGTGAAGAATAATCCGAAGAATACCGCGTCATCAGGTGGTACAGGTATATGATCAAGTACAAGATAGGTTTGTGAAAGTATGCCTACTATATGTAGTATACCTGAAATCACGAACAGTTCTGTAAAGTATCCGTATCTTTGTGCTACATAGATTATTAGAGCTGAGTAGAATAGGGCGGTTAGAAACCAAAGGTGTTCTGCACCAAATATTCCCTGATAGAGAAGGCTCCAGGCAGCCTGCTGCAACGTGTTATCCATGCTGACCCAATACGTGATGCTTTCCATCTGAAGGTACTTGTTGACCTCTAGAGCTGCCAGGCTTATGGTGTAAAAGAGCGCTGTGCCTGCAAGATATGCTACTCCTATCTTCTTTAGATACTTTCTGATATATGTCTTCCCTGACTTGGTGTTGAGCTTGTTCAGCTTCATGTAGAGTAGGTATCCTGAGGTGAGGAAGAACAGTGGTACTGCCAGCCTTGTAATATTCATGAGTATGAAGCCTGCTGTCGTGGCAGCTTCTCCGCCCGAGCCTACATACATCCACCTTGCATGCTGGAAGAATATAGCGAGTAAGGCAACTCCTTTGACTGTGTCTAGGCTATGAATCCTCTCAGACATCAATAGAGAGGAATTGAATATCTATGTTTATGAATTGTCAAGAAGTAAGGAGAATAAAGGAAAATGAGTTTATATGTGGTGGACAGGCTTATTCTTTCTCGTTGACTGAGAGTGCCTGTCCTGCTCCAACTGTCTGTCCCATGTCTCTGATGGCGAATCGTGCCATCTGTGGGATGTCGTCGTTGGCTTCGATGACTAGTGGCTGCTGTGGTGTGATTTCAACCTTTGCTGCCTGTCCCTGTTTGATGTAGTCAGGGTCTTCTTCCAGTGTCTCTCCGGTCTTAGGGTTCATGGTGGACTTGATGTCGGTGAATGTGCATGAAACCTGTGCCGTGTTGACGTGGAATACTGGCGTGTATCCTTCTGAGATAACGTTTGGATGGTTCAGGACGATGACCTGTGCCTCGAAGCTGTCAACTACTGTCGGAGGGTTGTCTGATGGTCCTGCTACGTCGCCTTTCTTGATCTTGTCTTGGCCGACGCCTCTTGTGTTCCATCCGATGTTGTCTCCTGGTGATGCATCCTCTACTTCTTCGTGGTGCATCTCGATGGTCTTTACTTCTCCTCCGATGTTTTTGTTTAGTCTTTCTGATGCTGGTTCGAAGACTACGTTGTCTCCCTGTGCGATGTCTCCTGTTTCTACTCTTCCTACTGCTACTGCTCCGATTCCGGAGATCTTGTAGACATCCTGTACAGGGATTCTTGTTGGAAGTTCTTCAGGTTCTTCTGGTTCGTCCAGTTCGTCTAGTGCTCCAAGCAGGGTTGGTCCGTCGTACCATCCTAGGTTGTCTGATTCGTCTGCGACGTTGTCTCCTTCGAATGCTGAGATTGGCACGAAGTCGATGTCGCTTGGATCGTATCCTACGCCTTGAAGCATCTCTGAGACATCTTCCTTTATGTCCTCAAATGCTTCTTCTGAGTAGTCCTCTACGTCCATCTTGTTGACGGATACGATTAGCTGGTCGATTCCCAGTGTCTTGGAGAGGTATGCGTGTTCTTTTGTCTGAGGCTGGATTCCGTCGTCTGCTGCGACTGTTAGAACTCCAGCGTCTGCCTGTGAGGCTCCTGTGATCATGTTCTTAATGAAGTCTCGGTGCCCTGGAGCATCGATGATTGTGAAGAAGTAGTTGTCTGAGTCAAACTCCTTGTGTGCAAGGTCGATTGTGACTCCTCTGTCTCTTTCTTCGTCGATGGTGTCCATTGCGAATGCAAAACCGAATGTTTCTTTTCCTTTCTCTTCGGCAGCGTCCTCAAGCTTTCGCATTTCTTCTTCCGGCAGGTTTTCTGTGTCCCACAGAAGTCTTCCGATTGAGGTTGACTTTCCGTGGTCTACGTGTCCTATAAATACAAGATTCATGTGTGGTTTGTCAGCCATTCTTAGTCACCTTAAGAGTATAATTACGATTGGGGCCGTCAAACTTTAAAAGGGTGTGTGGAGATATTAAGTGGCTTCGCTGCTGCAGAAACACTTTAGCACAACTTATAGAGTCTTTAACAGCTTCTCTATTCTGTAGCAATATTGAATATTCTGTTCCCGTGCCTTACGTTATTGCGTGAATCTTCAGCCAGCACAGTCTCTATTACTCCATTAGAAAGAGCTTCCATTTCAACTTCACCATCTTCAAAACTCAATGTAGCTACTGTATCACCCTCTTCAACTTTATCTCCGAGATCGAAGTGATACTCAACCTCGGCCTTTGAAACCTCTGCAGGTGCATGATTCTTTTCGATATTAGTGAACTCATTTGGATTGTAATCAGTTTCAGTACCTCGGGCCTTGAACTTCATGATATTTTCAATTATATCTCTGTATTTCTCTTTCTCTTCTTCCTCAAAGGCGGTGTCCCATCCAAGCCTTACGCCACCCCCGACCTCCACAGTAACGGCAGGGAAACCCATTTTCGGAAGCACAGCCCCCATCATCTGAGCATCTCTCCCGGGCACAGTATTAACCATATCAACCCCTGCGTTCTCTGCAACCTCCCTCATCTCACTCTCATTTACGTCTTCATACTCTTCACGGAACTTGTAACGAATCTGAGGCATCTTGACTGTCGCCGAAGTACCTGTATGTACGTCAACAACCAGATCAGGCTCAAGATTTTCAATATAATCTAGAACTTTATAGGCAAGTTGGCCGGTAGTATTCAGTTGTTGTAGGCTTTCACGCGGGCTTATCTGCCTGAGAGCTTCACGAGCGTCCTCATATACTCTGTTGAGATCATGTTCGTCGGCCTCAACTCTTTGTACGTCAAGAGGAGTCTCTCTACGAGTCGACTCGGAGGCGTATATATTTGCGTCTTCGATTACAGTCACAGTTAAATTCTCATAGTTAAGCTCTCCATCCTCAAGCATATCCTGGATAACTTCCTTCGGACCTTTCTCGTCGCCGTGGTTCCCTGCAATGATCGCTATGCTTCTGTCACCGGAGCCTACTTTGGTTGCATTACAGCTGTATTCCCCAAACGAATACACTTCTTCAACTTCGGTATTGTCCTTATTCATAGTACTTACTTAGCACACAACTTAGCATGCAGTATTATATGTTCGTTTTCCGAACCCAGGCTATATAGGAATCGAAGTTGAATATGCTTAATTCCTAAACGGTTAGCTGGTATCTTCCTGTTTTATATTGAATAGGAATCAAATATAGATTATGACTGAACAGCAGCTTAGCGGCGAGGAAAAGAAGGTTATTGAAAAGTGTGGAACAGAACCCAGGTTTTCATCCGATCTTCTTGAGGAGAAGCGTGACGGAGTTTTCAAGTGTAAGAAGTGCGGTCAGGAACTGTTTGACTCGGACACAAAATATGAGTCTGGAACAGGCTGGCCCAGTTTCTGGGATGCAGAGAAAGAGTCTGTTGAGAAGAGGAAAGACGGTAGGAGGACAGAAGTTGTGTGTTCCAGCTGTGGAGGCCACCTTGGACATGTATTTAATGATGGCCCAAAAGACAAGACAGGTAAGCGCTATTGTATAAACGGCATCGCACTGGAGTTTGAAGAGGAGTAACTAGAGGTACCTGAAAACAGTGTTTTCCTTAGCATTCTCTGCTCTTTCTTCATCTTCTTCTATATAATTTGCATGTACCTGTGATGTAACCGTAGAAGCCATTTCAGATATCGGGTCCACCCAGTTGTCATATTGTGTTTCAAGTCCTTTCTGAAACTGCTTGTAGGGCTCGCTATCAACCTGTTTGAGGCTTGAAAGCAGTGTTATTATATCCATTTCTTTTTCCCAGTAGTTTGCGTCTCAACAAAGTATTCGGCGTCTAGGAAAGCCAGGCTCCCATCATCATCATCCTGTACCATGAAGTTGTTCAGTCTAAGGTCTGTAACCGCACCGTCGTTGCTGTGTACGTAGTTTAGAAAATCTCCAACCTCTGCCCCAAGATCCTCTGCACTGTCAGGGTTACTGTTTATGTAGTCATTGAGATCTGTGCCATTTAGTGCCTCAAACTCGACAAAGTTATCTTCTACTCCAAGTATATCTGGAACATCTATATCATCGAGGTAGTCCGATACAAACTTTCGGAACTGTCGCTCGTTTTCTATCCTGTCTTGCTGGTCTTGTCTTTCTAACGTGAGGCTGGGTATTCTTCCTGCTGCCTGTACGTAAGACATTTTTGGTCTGCTGCTGAACTCCTTCAATACAGTACCTACGCCAGTCTCCACTATGTTGTTTGTGAGGCTTCCATCAAGCTCTATTGACTCTTCAGCAGACATGTATACACCGAGAGAGTCTCGATTACTTTCCTGAGGCTTGTTATCTATACTAAGGATCTGTTTTAGAGTCTTCGGCATATTATTACCACCGACCAAATCTTTATATCACTACTAAGTAGTGGCATACAAATTTCAATTAAACGTTATACGCTTTGACCATAGTAATATTGTATGGAATCAGCTGTTATTGGAGGCGGTTGCTTCTGGTGCACGGAAGCAGCCTATAAACAAATTAAAGCAGTAAAAAAGTTACAAGTGGTTACGCAGGAGGACAAACTGAAGATCCCTCGTACAGAGAGGTATGCTCAGGGAAGACAGGTCACGCAGAGGTAGTAAAGGTGGAATACGATGAAGATGAGATATCGTATCGTGAGATACTTGAGTTCTTCTTCAGAGTCCATGATCCTACTACCGAAGACAGGGAAGGACCTGACGTAGGCTCCCAGTATCGTTCTATAATCCTGTATCAGGACTCAGATCAAAGGCAGACTGCAGAAGAGTTTATCCGAGAAAAACAACAAGAGTACGAAGATGATATAGTGACTGAGGTAAACCGTCTAGAACAGTTCTATAAGGCGGAGGAGAAACACCAAGATTACTTCGACAAAAACCCCAACGATGCGTACTGCACCATGCACGCTCAGCCAAAAGTTGAAAAAGCGAGGAACTTTGGTGACTAACAAACTAAACTTTTTGGGAGGAAGTGCACCGTTCAGAAAAGTCTGAGTATATGCAAATAGTACCTTGAATCATTACTCGGTCGATACTAAGTTTTTGGATCTTAATAAATAAAAATAGGAAATCCTATCTTTAGCTTCTTCCGCTTACTTCATCGCTAGCTAGCTTCTCCAACTCTTCTACTTCTTGAACCGCCATCTCTCTTACCTCATCTATAAGCGATTCAGCAGATTCTACCTTATCCTCAAAGTTTCTGAGCTCTTGGTCAGCTGATCTGAAGACATTATCAATCTTTTGCTGATCTGCATCGACCTTGCCCTGATTAACTGCATCTAAGAACTGTATATGCTGGATCAGCTTTGATTCAAGATCAGTATGTATTCCCTCAAATACTTCTAGGACCTTGTCAAATTCCTCAAACAACTTATGATTTTCCTCATCTATATGTTCTGCAGCGCTTGGATGTTGCTTCATCGGTAACTTAATTTCAGTATTCGCCCCTTATTAAATTTGCACACAAAAATGAAGATCGCCAAGATAGCACGTAACGAACTGGACTATTAGAAGATCAGTGATACTTCTCTACTTTATGCATTTGGTTCTTGAGAAAAATGTGCATGTCTGAAGATACAGATGATTCAAATGAGGACGCACAAAGGTAGAACCTAAAGACAATATCGAGATGGAAGAAACTAACATACGCTACAAAAATGACTCCGAAAGGAGCACAGGTAGGGCAAGAAGTTCTAGGATTGATAAAAAGCACAGAAAAACTAATTGTGGGCTGGACGGGATTTGAACCCGCGACCACTTGGTTAAGAGCCAAGCGCTCTGCCAGACTGAGCTACCGGCCCATAAGATAGCAACTGTACGTGTAAATAGACTGTTGCTGTTGAATAAGAGTTGAGGAGAAAGTTTTTTGACTATTTATTCCTTGAGCTCTGTTTTCCTTATTTCGAGCTGTCTGAATGGGTATATTTCGTCTGCCTTGTCTCTGATTTCTTCTTGGAGGTTGTCTGTGAAGATGTTCTCCATGATTTCTTCGTAGCTCTGGCTGTCTCCCTTTTCCTCTAGTACTTGCCTGATTTCGTCTCTTACAGCTGAAAGCTTTTCTGATGATGTCTTTCTTAGTGTTGCGCCGACGAACTTGATTCTTACTTTTCTGTCGTCTGCTGTTTCTAGATCGTATACGTAGTCGAATCGGTCGCTTCCTTCTCTAATCATTCTTGAGACGAATTCTGATGAACACTCCATTTCATCTATTTCTGTGAATGCCTTGCTTCCTTCTACATCTGTTACTTTCAGTGAGACGTCTGCGTAGTACTTGTCTGCGTTTTCCATCAGATCGTTCAGGTTCTCTTTTACTGTTCTGTCGATTACCTGTGATTCTTTTTCGGCAGGTGTCTCTGTTACGGTATCTTCATCGAATATGCTTGGTGCCTGTACTTCGTACCAGTTCTTTTGCAGGACTGCTTTAGCCATATACTAGACTACTGAAAGAAATTTTATAAACGGTTAGTTGTTTCCTAGGTCTATGCTAGTTCTTCTGAGACCTCTTGGTTTAGCTTCTGTATGAAGTCTTCTTTGTTTTCCTGAGGTATTTTTGCTCCGGCTGCGACGTTGTGACCTCCTCCTTCTCCGTCAAGTTCTTCACATATCTGATCTATGATCTCGCCTAGGTTTAATCCGTTTTCTACTGCAGCTTTCTCCGCCCTTGAGGATACTTTTACCTTGTCTTTTTCTGCCTGTGCAACACCCATTACTACTTCTGTATCAAAGAATCCGTTGCTCATGCTGATTGTTGCTACCGTGCCTATGAAGTCTTCGTCTATACTGGAGTTTCCGTCTATTACACCTATCTGTTTCTTCGTATACTACTTCTTCGTTTTGCTTGTTGTCTTCGACATATCGCAGTGAGGATGAGATTTTTCGCCCGTATTTTCTGGATATTTTCTCTGCAAGATCTAAATCGTTTTCAAGTAGGATCTTAACCCCTTTTCTTGGTTCACCAAGTCTTCCGCAGGCGTTTATTATCGTGGAGAATTCATCAATCTCATATCCGTTTTCAAGGGTATAAACGTTGTTTAGAAGCTCTTGCACAGGGTGTGCGTGCTTTATCATCGTGTCTATGAGCTTCTTTTCTTCTTCCGGGTTGAGGTCTGCTAGTGTACGAAAGCTTCCTTTCTGCCTTATTTCTATCCCAGCTGATTTGACGAGCTGTATGGCACCTGATTCGTTATTGCTTACGCCGTCGAGATGAGGATCTGTGGTGTACATCAGGGATTTCTGAAGAGGTTTTGTTGTTCTCCCGTACAGGTCTAGCCCCTTTCTTCTCTCAATCATGTTTTCTTCCACAGCTTCTTCGGCAATCTGTTGGTTAAGCCCTAGAAACTCGCCCTCCTGTTTCTGTACGTCTCCGGTTGCCCCAATAAGTGCGTAATGAACTAGATCTGTGTTTTGTGTGTCTACTGCTTTCCCTAGGAGGTATGTCATTCCTGCGGCTGAGATTGCTTCTCCTCCGTCGTATCCAAGGTAGTGTGGATTAAGGTGTACGAGGTCCTCTGTGCTTTCTGATTCTTCTGCGGTTACCGCCGGATCGTGGTGATCACTTATGATCACCTGCTTGTTCTTAGTTAGAATATGTTCTTTGATTAGATCTGACTGCCCTGACCCAATGTCGACGAATACTAGAAGCTCTTCTTCCTCCTGTGCTATCCTTTCTACGTCTTCTTCGTATAGCTGCTTTAGAATCTCGTAGCTGAAGTTCTTGTCAAGTCTCTCAAGTATTTTGTACATTATTGCGGTGGCGTTGATTCCGTCGGCGTCGTACTGTCCTATGATCCTTATGTTTCCTTTGTGATCTCTGAGCTTTTTTGCGGCCGGCTCTGCTCTGTCTATTATATCTTCTACCATCGCTGCTGTAGATAATATTTTAGGTTTCTTTTATTGGTTTTGTTTAAGTATCTTCACGGCTTCTCTGCGGACATTATCTGGCATGTTGTATTTGTCGCTTTCTATGTCTTCTCTGGACAGCCATGATAGACCTGAGTGTTCGTGGCTGTGCGTTGCTTCTGTTTGAGATTCCACGTGTGCTGTATACATGAAGTCACAGTGAAGGTGCCCGTCTCTTATCCTGTGCAGGTTTACATTAAATGGAGTGGGCAAGTCCTCTTCCTGTGAGAAAGAAGAAGGCTGGTTTTGATCTGTAAACTGTATTTTGTATCCTGTTTCTTCCATTGCTTCGCGTTTTGCTGCCTGATCCGGTGTCTCGTTATCTTCCACATGTCCACCTGGCTGTATCCATCTACCAAGCTTGTCATGCTTCATAAACAGTATCTTACTGTCTTTGATGATGAAGACTGAGGCTGTATAGTCTACGTCAGCTCCATCAGGTAGAAAACTCATACTTGTAGAATAAATGATGTTAAAGAGGTTTTATTCTTCTCTCTCGTACTCCCATTCCTCATCTATGTTTCCGTTTTCACGGTGGTAGTCTGCGACCCTTCTTATCTTGGCTTCTGTAAGCTCAAGTCTTCTTACTGCCTGCTCGTCTTCCTGATTGTCTTCTAGGTGGTCCTGTATATTTTCTGCTTTATCAACAAGGTTTCTAAGGTCTTCCGGGATATCAAGTTCCATACCTTCTTGTTCAAGAATTTCAGTTATGCTCATCCCGGTTTCTTCCTTGACGCTGGGTATTCCGTACTGGTCTCTAAGCTTCAGTCCTATTTGAGCTGGTTGATGACCGTCTCTCCTGAGCTTGACCACGAGATCTATAACTTCTTCTCCGTCGTAGTCGATCCAGTCAGAGCTGCTTTTTGTCGTAGGGTTATCAGAACCTGATGATCCTCGTCCATCCGAATGCATCCTAGTCATTTTTTATCTACACCTTGATACCGATCCGGGAAAGCTATCTAAGATGCTTGCCCGGTCTAAATCTTATACAGGTCTAGAAATCTTATAAACTAGTTGAAGATGTCGAATAATGTCTTGAATTTGTCACGCATATGATCTGAGTCATGTTCAAATTGGTAGTTCGTGGTATTTGTTAATCTTTAAACCTGCTTATCGACCATTTGGTAGTGTTGAGACAGGTAAAAACTAAGCGAGGTAGGATAGGTTTTGGTGAGGATAATGTAGTTCTTACCGAGAACTACCTGGATTATTTTAGAAACTTGTACAGGGACCTTTGGGTAGAAGGTAAAACTCATCACAAGGCCTCTCTGTTTGCGTTGACTTTTGCCATATCTTTTGGCTTGACGGTGTCAATGCTCTCCCTTATGATGTTGAGTATCGATGTTTTAGTGGTGTTGCTGGCGTCGCTTGTCTCGTTTTACGGTTTTGTATGGGTGGTTCAGAGGTTTAGAGGCTTTACCACGGACAGGAAGATCTCCTATGATGATATTGAGGATGTCCGGCTTGTCGAGGGTAAGAGCTGGTTGACCTGTCCGAGGTTTATAATTAGTTATGGACAGGATAAGAGGAGATATGTTTCTATGCATTCTCATCTGCTTCCAGGTGTCAGTAGCAGGATTGAAGAGATCGAAGAGGGTTTTGAGGAAAAAGGGTTTTGATGTCTACTGACAGGACCAGATCCCCCTTTGACGTTCTCTAGATTGTGTTTGAATGGTTCTGTATTTTTCAAGTTTTGAGAACTCTGATATGTATAATCTGGCTAGACCTTCCTCTATGAGCATTCTGTTTATAGTTGTATTTTCTGTCTGCACGTATGCCAGTAGGCGACCATAGTCTCCGCGCCTGTCTGTCAAGGTATCGACCTTTAGATTTACTTCAGTGTTGTTGATTCTTTCTGTTACGTATTCTGTCGCCTTATCACCGTATCTTGAGAGACAATTCCTCTTTTGAACCGTATCCTGCATACCGTATTCCTCAGGGTTGTTTGTGGATGAAACTTCAGGTGTGTCAACTCCCAAAAGCCTCACGGTGGTATTTATCTCTCCTGAGACCTCTATGGTATCTCCATCTATGACTTCGTCTACATGTACGTTGTACAGTGTTTTTTGTTGGCTTGAGCTGATATTGGATAGTGCAGCAGACAGAATAGCAAAGGCTATAAGAAGTTCTATCTTGTTCACTTGTAGCGTCCTCTGGATTCAACTTCTTCGAGTCTTTCCAGCACCTTTTCACTCTCCTCGTATCCTCTGTATTCCTCAAGGAAGTTATTCCAGGCATTTTCTGATACGCTTGGATGCGAGGTCTGTAAGGTCTTCTTCAGTAGATGTATGTCCATGGATTTGTCTTCTATCCTCTCTGATATGTATGAAAGCCCGAAGTCTATCAGATAAATTTTATCTCCCTGAATTATGTTGCTGGTTGTAAGATCTCCGTGAATTACGTCCGCTGAGTGAAGTCTTGCAATATTGGAACCTACTTTGCTCAAAATACCGGGTTTTTTACTGATGATACCCTTGAGAACATCTCCGTTTATGCGTTTCTGCGTTAGAGTATATGATGACTTCTTTTCGGTCTCAGGTACGTTGACATTGTGTTTTCTGGCTCTTTGAATGTTTTTCAGTTCCTGTTCTGTTCTCTCCTCTCTGATTCTTTCGTCGATGGAGCTGTTCCTGTAGTTCTTTGGAGCTCTCTTCTTTATCACTTGTTTCTCCTTTATTGTGACCTGTGCTTCTGCTCCTTGTTTCATGACTGGTTTAGTCTTTGTGTCTGGTTTTTTATCCTTCCCTGTCCTCGACAAACCTTCTGAGTTCCAGCATGCTTTTTCTCCTGAGCTCCTCTCGGTACTGTCTGTTCTCCATTAGGCCTTCTATATGATCTGTCAGAAGCTCGGAGCTCAATATGTCTGGAACGTTGACGTAGACTGCTCCTTCATCGAGGAGCTTGGCGGCTTCGCTGCTGCTTTTTGACCTGAGTATAATGTCTGCATCGGTCTCGAGGCTGAGTATTTTCTTAGATATTTTTTCGACAGGTATAGTTGATATGATCAGTTGTGCGTTTTGCGAGCCTGATCTCTCCCATGTTTCTTGTTCGAACACGTCTCCGTATACGAAATTTTCTTCTTTTTCTTCGAGATCAGTTACTTTTTCAGGATCGTTTTCAATCACCACAAATTGCTCGTCCTCTTCTCTGAGCTTCTCTACTATGGTTTTTCCCTGTGTGTCATATCCTACGACGATGACATGGTTTTGCATTTCCTGATCCGGTGTTTTGCCTTTTGCTTGGTCAGGGAACGCCTCTATATGGTCGTACTTGGAGAGTATGTTGTAGATTTTGTCGCCGTGTTTTGTGGTGTATGATGATATGATCATTGAAGTTGTTGCTGTTATTATGACGGCTTGGAAAAGCGTTGTACCTATGTTATTGGCTAGGAAGGCTTGTATGGTTATTGTGAGCGCCAGCTCGGATACTTGGTCGATGCTGAATCCTGTCAGGTAGGCTGTTCTTTTATTCTGTCCCAGCCCTACAAGAGATCCTATTACGGTAAAGGGTTTGATTAAGGTGATTAGACCTAGCATCAAGGCTGAAATGGTTATTACCTCCAGGCTTGGAGTGTTGAGCAGCGCTCCTATGGATACGAAGAATATTGCTGAGAAAAAGTCTTTCAGTGATCCTGTTGTATCTAGGATTTCCATGTTGTGAGGGTATTTTGATACTGCGAAACCTGCTGAAAACGCCCCTATCGCAAGTGAAAGCTGAAGGTACTCGGCCAGTGCCAAGAAACCTATGAGTACGGAGAGTGATAGAAGAGTCATTAGCTCCCTTGAGTTATCTGTCAGGTCTGAGAGAAAGTCTATTCCGTAGCTCCTGAACACAAGGCTTAGGGCAAGTAGCGTTGACCCTAGTAGAATGCTCTGAAGTATTGCTGAGAGTGTAAATGTTGATGCACCTACGATCATAATAAACAGTACAGCGATCATGTCCTGGCTCAGATGTATTGATTCTGCTATTCTTCCGTGAGCAAGCTCAAGGTTCAGGTCCTGCTCTATTAGGTCTAGGCCTACGAGAGTGGAGCTCAGTGAGACTGTTAGCGTGAATATAAGTGTTTCAAAAGGTCTAAGACCTAGTATGTATGAGACAGCGATACTGGCTGCAGATAGGGCAAGTATTTGAATTGCAGCGGTTTTTACACCGTCTCCGGCGATTGTCTTCAGCCTCTCAGGATCCATCTTCACCCCAAACACGAAGACTAGGAAAAGTATACCGATCTGTGTGAATTCGATTATCTGGCTTGATGGGTAGAAGTTACCGACTATTATTCCAGCTATAATATATGCGGGTAGCGCCGGGTGTGAGAACCTGTCAAAAATCAGGAGGACAGCTGATGAGGTGGCGAATAGAGCTGTCAGCAGTCCGATTAGTTCGGAAATTCCTCATCACCTCTTATGTGTTGTAGCTCTGAGTTTATTTCCTTGTTGAATACTTCCTTGTCTTCAAGGTATATTTCAATGTATTCTGATATTCTGTTTCCTGCTAGGATATTCTCTATCATTACGTAGTCTGCTCCTAAGTCGTAGAATTCGGATGCATCCTCGAAGTTGCCCGCTTTAACAAATACAACGGTTTCTTCGTCTCTTTCTTCCAGAAGCACGTTGTTCACCTGTTTCTGCTTTGAGAAGCTTAGAATGAATTCAGCTTTTTTCAGGTTTGCTCCCTGCCTTATTTCACCGTGCTTGAAGTCCCCATATACGTATGTATAGTCTGACTCAGCTAGTTCCTCTGTTTTGTCTGACTCTTGGTCAATAACCATTATGTCGTATTCTTCAGCAAGCTTGCTACAGGTCTTTTCGGCCATCTCGTCGTAGCCTATTATAACTGCGTGATCTTCTAGCCTTTCCACTTCCAGATCAGTCTTTTCCTCTGACTTAAACAAATCTAGTAAGGGTTTGAACTCTTCTTCAAGCTTGTCTCTGAACCTTATCAGGTATGCGGAGGTTCCCATCGTAAGTATTGCGACCAGGCTGACAAACCCGGATATCTCGCTTTGAACGAATCCTTGAGTGATTGCCAGACTTGTCAGTATTAATCCGAATTCACTGACCTGTGTCATATTTACAGAGGCTGTGAAGCTTGTTTTTGGTGTGAACTTGAACCTGTCTATTGTCAGGAAGAATATGAGGAACTTGAAGACGATCAGTAATATGGAAGCTATAACGGCAGGTATGAAGTACTGCTGAAGTGATGATCCGGATATGCTTATACCGAAGTTCATAAAGAATATTGCCATGAACAGGTCTGTAAGCGGTCTTATATCTTCCTGTAGCTCCCTGCTGTAAGGTATCTGTGCAAGTCCAATCCCTGCGATGAATGCGCCGATCTCTAGAGATAGATTTAGATAATCTGCCAGTGAGATGAACAGAAATGCCCATGCTATTCCATGTGTGAAGAATGCAAGCCTGTTTCCAGATATGGATTTCATTACTTTTGAGAAGAAGTATTTTGATGATCCGAATGATATGGCAGCTACTATGGATATCATTAGAAATATTTCAGCTAGTTTCAAGGCGGCCTGTGCAGGTGTAGAAAAGTTTACCGTGAAGAAGGCAAGTATTACAACTACAGCTACATCCTGTACTAGAAGTACTCCTACGTCAAGTCGTCCTGGTAAGGTAGTCTCTTCGTCTCTTTCTGTAAGTACCTTTACGACAAGTGCTGTTGAACTGAACATTACAGCCGCTCCGATGATATAGGCGGTGGTTCCTGTAAATCCTACCAGTATGGCCGTGAGTGTTCCTGCTGCAAATGTTAGAGCCATCTGGATTACGGCGATTCCAACCGTTGACTTCAGCACTTCTTGGATTTCCTCTATATCTATCTCAAGACCTATAAGAAACAGTAAGAACACGAGCCCGAGCTCTGAGAACAGGTTTATCATCTCTCCCTGCTTGACTAGGTCGAGCCCCACTGGTCCAAGGGATATTCCTGCGATTATGTATGCTATAATCTTTGGTTGACCTGTCTTCTGTGAGAGAATCCCCAGAAAGGTGGCTGCTCCTATGAGCAGGGCTACGGACTCAAATCCAGCGGCCATGTCTACAAGTGTTTTTCTAGCTCCTGCTTCTTAATAGGTCCTTCTCGATGTACCTTAATTTTGCTGTTGGAAACTTCCGCTATCGTGGATGTAGGTTTCCTCTGAAGTTTCCCGGCATCCACGATGTAATCTACTTTCTTCTTCAGCTCATTTGAAATTTCATTGACGCTGTATGAGGTTTCTTTTCCTGAGATGTTGGCGGATGTTGCGATGATTGGCGCAGCCTGTGAGAGGCTTGACGCTATTTCAGCGGATGAGATTCTGAAGGCAAAATCTTTGTTCAAGCTTTCAGGTACATTATTTTTTCTCTCTGTAATAAGGGTCAAAGGCCCGGGCATAAACTCCTTTACCAGCCTTTTTTCCGCGCTATTGAGATCTGAGTATTTTTCAGCTGTCTCAAGCGAATCAATTATCGCAGTTAATCCTTTGCTTCGAGGCCTCTGCTTGGATTCGTAGACTCTTTCTATAACTTTTTTGTCTGTGATATCTCCCCCGATTCCGTACGCTGTTTCAGTTGGATATATTACGACTTCTCCGTCTTTGATCTTCTGTTTAGCTTTCTTTATCTGCTTTTTTATTCTATCATCCATTTTGCTTCCACCTTGTCAGGTCTCCAGTTAGGTTTAGTTTTCGAGTTCTCTATCTTTGTTTTGTTTCCCTTCTTTATTCTTAGGAGACCTTGGTGTGCGATCATGACTCCGTTGTCCATACAGTATTCTGCTGGTGGAAAGTAGGCTTGAGCATCTCTCTGTTTACACATTTTCTCTACCATTTCCCGTAGTCGGGAGTTCATGGCAACTCCGCCTGTAAGAAGGGCTTCTGTAGAGTTTTCCTGAGACATTGTTCTTTCGAGGGCTTCAACTGCTGCTGCATAGGCATGTTCTTGGAATGAGTTAGCTAGTACGTTGTCTGAGACGTCTCCAACCTCTCTCTCGCACTCTGTTGTAAGCCCTGAAAATGAGAAGTCCATGCCTTTGATAGGGTATGAGAGTTCGATTATCTCGTCTGTCTGCTTGGCAAGTTCTTCGATCTCCGGTCCACCCGGGTGTGGATAGCCAAGTTTTCGTGCTAGCTTATCCAGTGCGTTTCCTAGGGCTATATCAAGTGTTTCTCCGAATATTCTGTATCTTCCTTTTTTGTAGCTGAGTACCTGTGAGTTTCCGCCTGAAACGTATAGTGTTGAAGGTTTTTCGGCTTCTGTGGTTTGTGTGCCTATGGAGATGTGTGCCAGGCAGTGGTTTACTCCTACTAGAGGTTTGCTGTGTTTTTTGGAGAGGGTTCTTGCTGTAACAGCCCCTACGTCTAGACACTGTGGGATTCCAGGTCCTTGTGAGAAGGCTATTGCATCAAGGTCCTCATACTCAATTTTTGCCTCGTCTAAGGCGTTGTTGAGGAGTTCTCTGACGTGCTGGTAGTGGTGTTCTGCGGCTTTGCGTGGATGTATTCCACCTTCTTCTGGCTCGTACATATCCTTTTGGTTTGATAGACATTCCCACTTTTGATACACCTGTTTTTTCTTCTTTTATGATGCCAACTCCGAAGGTGTGTGCTGTCGACTCTATACCTAGTACCTTCATCGTGAGAGAAAAGGTTTGGAATATGTGTAAATGTTTAGTTTATCTCTGTGTGTATCCACATTTGCCGCAGGTCTTCCTGTTGTCGTGTTCTGCTAGAATGCTTCCGCATACAGGGCATTTCTCTGCTTGCAGATTTCCTTCCTCGTCATATTTCTCGTGTAAGGATACGTTTGCGTTTCGTCCCATAATCTCTTAGCCTCCTTATTTGGCCTGTACCTCAAGCCAGTCGATAAATGTTGTCCGATTTTTATCTTCTTTTTCTGCTTGAATCAGTGCAGAGTAGTCAGGACTGTCAATATCCTCAATTTGGTCTTTTGCATCTGTGATAGTGCCTGAGACAATGTTCCTGTGTTCTTCTGTAACCTGCGAGGTCTCTTGGTCTTGTCCTGTCTTCTCTAGGTTGTCGCTGTATTCAAAGTCTTCATACACCTTGAGTTCTGTGTTGGATGTGTTACTCCCGTAGCCGGTATCTATTGTTCCGACCTCGATTACATCTTTGTTCAATGTTTTCTCTGCTGCGAACCTGCTCTTGATGTCTTCTCTGCTTGGGGTAGGTTCGTCTGCGTGTTGTACCTCAATCTCTACTTGTCTGCGGTTTAGCAGCGGGTTTTCTCTTACTGATTTAATTTGAACTTCCATTTAGAAATCTCCTCTATTATCTTTTTGCATAGATTTTTTCACCTTACATTTATTGCGTATCTGCCTGCTACACTTGTTTCTAGTTGTTCTGCGATCTCGCTGTTTTCTGGGTCATATATCACTGCGAGTCCGCTCCAGTTGCCCCTTAAATCATTGTTTTTATCTATAGGGCACTCATTCTCCTCTTCTACAAGTCTGTGGCATTCTGAGCAGGCTTTTTCCGTCATTCCTCTTCCTCCTCTTCTTCTGCCTGTTGTTCTTCATAGTCTTCTATCCAACAGTCTTTTCCGAGTCCTGGCTGTCTCATCGTCAGGTTGATTTTGTTTGAGTCTTCGTTCCCAAGACTTACTGCAATTATACGTGCTGTAACTTTGTCTCCTATTTCCAGGGTTTTGTCTCCTTCATCGGATACAAGCATGTTGTTTTCCTCGTCTAGGTTGACGTACTCATCCATTATCTGTGATACATGGCATAGGCCGTCTAGAGGGCCGATCCTGATGAATGCTCCAAAACTGGTTATGTCCACTACTTCGCCGTTTACTACTTCCTTCATCTCTGGTTCATATACTACAGCTTCGTATTCTGTTTCGTAGTGCACTCCTGCGTCCTCAGGTTCTATCTCACCACCTTCAATGGAGTTGATTGTGTCAACAGAAAGGACTACTCCTGCTTCTTTGGATATTGTACCTTCTACGTTGTCCTTCAAAGCTTGTTTTATGCTCTCTTCTAGGTCTTCCCCTAGGTTCTTGGGAGGAACTCTTATTGAGTCTGCTACGTCCAGTCTGTTGTACATTTCATTCTACCTCTATGGAACATATAAGCTGCCGAAGTCAATTCTTAAAAAGGATTACAGACCTTAGAAATAGTCCTACCTGTTATCTCTACAGCAGGGACTGTTCATTGACTTTCTCAAGATGGTTGTGGCTTCTGACTATCACCACCTCACAGCCCTGCTTGACTAGCCGGTCCCGAAGTTCCCTGTCGTTTGTTGCCACTGTAAATCCCTCGGATATCCTGACTATTAGATCGTCTACTTCTCCACTGCCAGTAGTCTCCATTACTTCTACTTCCTTGTTTTCTACTAGTTTCTCCACCAGCTGTCCATACTTGCCTTCTTCTATGCTTTTTGCCTCCTGTACCGCATCCTCGAGTGTATAGAGTTTGTAATAGCCGTAAAGCCTGTCTAGCTCTGCGAAAATGTCGAAGTCAAGCTGAAAAGGCGCTGTTAAGAAATTGGTATCCAACAGGATTTTCTTCATAATACGATTGTTTTCGTTGGAAACCGTATTAAATCCTGATCAGCATACTCCTAACATGGTTGAATACGATCACGAGGCGTCTAGCCTGAAGAAGGTTGATATAGATGACAATCCGGAAGTGGTTTATAGCGGCCATAAACCTCAGTCCGGCGATGTTGTGGCTGTAAGAATAAGTGAAGTAAATGAAAGTTATAGAGATCTTGATCTTGAGGGCGGTGAACTGGTCGAGCTTGAAAAAGGTGACGTGATTCTAGGCGTTTTGGGAAATCGATCAGGTGTAAAAGGTTACATAGGAGAGGTTCCTGAACAACTGGAAAGAGATGACATGTTAGATTTCCTAGGGTCTGGAGGAATCTTTGGAAGCTATGTATCAGGCGCCAGAGAGCTCGATGAGCCTTGTCGTGCCAAGTTTCTGGGGTATTTGAGTAAGGATGGCAACATTCTGAATACTCTTGACTTCGGTGTTGATCATGCTGAGGAGGTTAGGTCTGATGCAGAGATTGTTGCTGTAGTTGCTTCTAGGATGGATGCAGGGAAGACTACTTTAGCCAGTAACCTTATTGAGAGGCTTAGTGAACATTACGAGGTTGGTTCTGTGAAGTTTACAGGTTCTGCACGTGAGAGAGATAGGCTTGAGATGCTTGAGGCTGGTTCTGTGGTATCTCTTGATTTTGCTGACGCTGGGCTCCCTTCAACGGTTGAGGATCGTGACTTAGTTGTGTCTTCAGCAAAGGGATTGCTCAACAGGATAGATGAAGAGTATGAGGTCGATGTTGTTGTAGCTGAGTTTGGTGCCGGGTTAATCTCCAATTACCGTGTGAAAGAGGTTTTAAGCGATCTTGATGTGAGAGATCGTGTTTCCTCTATTTCAGCGGCCACCTTGGACGTTTCAGGTGCCCATGGCTTGAAGAATATTTTGGAGGACATGGATTACCGGCTTGATTTTGTTTCAGGACCTATTACCGATACAACGGTAGGTAGAGAGACTGTGGAGACTGAGCTTGGGGTTCCAGCACTTAACGCATTTTATCAGAATCAAATGGACGAGGCGCTTGAGATCATCTCTAAACAGCTTGACACAAAGAAGGAGTAAAGCTGTCAGGGTCTCTCTGCAGCTTCCGTTCTTATGTACTCCATAAACCTCTCGGCCATATTCTCTCCTAACACTTCTTCTGTTCCCTCAACCCCTGGACAGGCGTTTATTTCACCTATGTAAAAATCTCCTTCACTGCTCTTATCTTCTATAATGTCTACCCCTGCTATTTCAAGGCCTGAAAGCCTTGCTGCGTCTATGGATGCCTGTTTCATCTCATCGGAAGGATCTACCTTCTTTCTGTTCCCTCCTGCTGAGATATTGGATCTGAATCCTTCATCTCCCCCGCCCACACGTTTGTATGAATATGTTTTGTCTCCTATAACTATCACTCTGATGTCCTCTCCTGGGTTCTCTATAAACTCCTGCAGACATATATCCTGTTCAAATAGAGTTAGGGTATCTGTGATAGGTCCGATATCTGATTTCGAGTCGGCTTTCATAACACCTTTGCCGCCGTAGCCTGATATAATCTTGATTACGGCAGGATAGCCTAGCATGTCTCCTGCTCTTTCTGTTTCTTCTGTGGATAGAGTGTAAGTAGAACGTGGTACAGGTACTCCTCCTTCAGCAAGTATCTTCATCATGTGGAACTTGTTGGATGCTATTGCAAGTGAATCTGATTCCATCTGGGTGTACACCCCGTTTTCCCTAAGTACTTCAGGCATGTGTTCACCGTACATCAGGTCGCTGCCAAGTAATCTAAGGTACACTGCGTCGAACTCGGTGAGGTCTGTATTGGAATACATTAACTTAGAACCGTCTTCAGTGTATACTGTTCTAACCCCTTCTAGAGGTACGCCCAGAACTTTGTCAAAGTACTTTTTTCCTTCCTCTATGAAGTGGTGGTGTTGTGCTGATTTCTTGCCGTAGATTACTGCGCACTTCATTTTGATACACCTTCCGCATTGCTTCTTGGATTGATCATTATTCGCTATCCTCTGTTTTCAGATATTCTGCTACCCTTCCATATACGTTTTTGCCGCTCTGGTTTTTGAACATCTCAAGCATGGGATCAGTGCTCATATCCATTATTTTTTTGCCCTCCAGCCTTACGCGGCAGACACCTGTTCCTATGGATTCTACTGCATTTTTGACAATTTTTTTCTGTTCCCCGGATACGCCGTAGTATGACCGACTGACCTCTCCTGATCCTTCATATACGCTTCCCTCAGCCTTGAGCCCGATTAGCTTGCCGTCAATGTAAAGTATGTCGAAACAGCTCTCCTCTTCAGCGTGCTCCTGCATCATTAGAAAGTCTCTCCCGTGCTCTGTAAGCTCTGCAAAGGTCTTAAGCTCCTCAAACTCGTCAAACAACTTGGTTTCTTTGAGCTGAAGGTTAGAGTACTTCTTTGCCACCACAGGAAACTCCACGTCTTTTGTAAGCTCTGTCAGCCCTTTTTCTGTGGATACACTTGCTTGCTTTGGAATTGAGTTTCCGTTGCTGGATAGTACCTGTGACAGATAGGGTTTTTTGGTTAGAATGAATATGGAGGATGCATCCATATTACAGTTTATATCTTTGTTGCTCAATACCTCGAGCAGAACCCTCGTGTAGTTGAAGGCTTTTGTCTCTGGTTTTATGTAGACAGAATCCCATTCTCCGATCGGGGTACCATCCACCAGTATGTTTGAGGTCTCTCCCGTGTTGGAATCAATGGTTATGTCTGCAAGTGAGTGTTTGTTAACTCTGTCAAAGTGTTCCTCAAACTCTTCTTTTCCGTGATCAAAGTTATTTGCTAGAATCAGCAGATTGCTCATCTTTGTTTTCCTCTTCACGTCCTTTTTCAGGTTTCCAGAGTCTGTCGACCTTTTCGTCTTTTTCCCAGTTGTCGATGTATTCTTCAAGTTGATCAGGTAAGACGTTTTTCAGTATTCGTCCCTGTCTTAGAATCCTACGTAGCTGAAGCTCCATGTTCTTATTTAATTGATCGTAGAATGTTTCATCAGCGTAGAGAAGTCCTTTACTTATCCTCCAGTATGCTGTTGTGTCTTCAGGGGCTATAACTAGGTAGCCTCTGCTTCTTCCTTCGAACTCTGCCATTGCTTCCAGCATTTCACCGCTGTCTGCGTAGTAGACTCCTCCTGATACTGTATCAGCTGATGGATCGACCATTAGCAGTTCATCGCCCTCAACACCTACGCACAGACTGTAGTGTGCGGTATCCGCCTGTGGAAATAGAACTGGTTTCGCAAAGTTTGGTACTATTAGTGCTCCGTCGTTGAACCAGACCTTGAACTCATCCGCCAGGTCGGTAACTTTCTCGTATTCTACGTATTCTGCGTGTACTTCACCATCTGTCAGACTTTCAGTTGCCTTGATAAGGTCATCTGGCATTGTTCCCTCACCTACTTCGGTGTCTGATATGTTACCTATTTCTTCTTGGCTGTAACGGTATCCGAAGATGCTGAGAGCCATCTCTACTGAGGCAGGTCCGCAGTAAGAAGGATCCTGTGCTATGAAGTATTCTTTCATGTCTTCTAGGGTTTCCACGTCGCTTTGCGTTCTCTTGAACTTGAGATCAGCGTCCATGACCTTGGAGTTCTTTGTTATCATCCTGTATCCTCCGTCGGTTTCTATCTCCGTTGAAAACAGGTCTATTCCCTTAATTTTCCCACTTTCATCCTCAAGGTATACTTTTTCTCCTGGCCTTACCAGCCTGGTGTTTTTGAGGTAGAATCCTGCGGCCAAGTTCTTGAATATATCCTTAAAGCCCCAGAAGATCAGACCTCCTAGAACAAACACTGTCGCATATGCCGATGCCGTGATAGCCCTTGTAAGGAATGTATCTCCTATTCCTAGCCTTTGAAGCACTATCTGTATTACTACAAGATACAGGAAGGCTTTGATACCGGTTGAGAGTATCTTTACTGAGCTCTTTGATAGCCCCATTTCCTTCAGGTATGTTCTAAGGCCCATGCTCCCTATGAACGTTGATCCTAGCCTTGTTGTGAGGTTGATTCCTATTACGCCTAGTAGACCGACAAGTACTACTGATAGAATATTTGGTAGACTGGATGTTAGTTTTTGTGTGAGGCTTGACGTGAGACCTGAGTTAATGTAAAATAGAGCCAAACCGATTACCACTGCGTCTACGAAGTATACTAGGTCTTGACTCGTCTCGTACCTTCTCTCTATCGTCTTTTTGGTCAGGTTATCTTCCTTAACCATCCAGATCTTTCTTATGGTTGCTCCTGTCAACCTAGCTGTGATATGGCCTGATATTAGAATTCCTATCGTTACTAGTGTCTTGAACAGGTTTTCCTGTCCTGAAGCCAGGTTTGTGAGAAATTCAGGTAGAGCCATCTTCAACCAATGAATTCTTTTGTTGAGTTATAAGCACTTTGATTTTCATTCAAGCGATTTTATCTCCCCGTGGCCGATAAGACGCCATCTTGAACCGATCTGTCTTGAGATGGCTACTCTGTCACCGGTTTCTGCGCAGACAGGCACCTTGAGATCCATTTCAACGTTTTTCCCTGCCTGCGTCACCCTTCCTGCTGATTTGCCTGTGCCTATGTTAATCATAAGGGCTTCGTGTTCCTTTATGTTTTCTATTTGTTTGTCTTCATCTGATCCTACCAGCCGGTCCATAAGGTCTACCTTCATCTGAAGTTCTGTTGAGACTTCTGGAATCTTCGACTTCAGTCCGAGTACGTTGCCGGCAAGTCCGTCTGACTTTGTCATGGCTGGATCTAACGTTGTTTCCACAGCTAACAGGCCTCCCGGTTTTCCCTTTTCTACTACTGTGTCGCCGTGTATTATGCTTTTTACTTCGGTTTCAACCGTATCCCATTTCCCGTCGCCGGTTTTTCTACCAGGTCTTAGTTCAACTTTATCCCCTGGCTCTAGTTCACCTCTTACTAAGCTTCCTCCTATCACTCCTCCGGATGTGTTCTCTGGTGCTGTTCCTGGTTTGTTGATGTCGAAGGATCTTGCTGCCAGCATCTTTGGATCTGAGTCGGAGTCTCTTTCAGGTGTCGGTATTTCTTCGTCTACTGCTTCCAGAAGTGCGTCAATATTTACCTCGTGCTGTGCTGAAACTGGTATAACGGGTGCGTCTTCGGCGACAGTTCCCTCTGTAAAGTCCTTGATCTGTTTGTAGTTCTCCTTTACCTGTTGCTTGTCTACTAGGTCGATCTTGTTCTGTACTATTACGATGTTATCTATGCCTATGATGTCTAGGGCAGCGAGATGTTCACGTGTCTGTGGTTGTGGACATTCTTCATCTGCGGCAACTAGTAGGATCGCCCCATCCATTATTGCGGCACCTGAAAGTACATTGGCCATGAGCGTTTCATGCCCTGGTGCATCTACAAGTGATACCGTCCTCTCTTCTTCACCGTTTTCGTCAACATTCAGGTTGTCTTGGTTGTCTCTGTAGTACGTTATATCTGCGTAGCCAAGTTTTATGGTTATACCTTTCTTTAACTCTTCTGAGTGTTCATCAGTCCACTTACCTGATAAAGCCTTTGTCAGAGTTGTCTTCCCATGATCTACATGACCTACTAGTCCTATGTTCGCCTCTGGAATTTTTTCTGTCATAACTTGAATCTTTTGATCGCGAGAATGTGGTTGTTAGGTTTAATCGCTTAGAAGCTCTTCTACAGCTTCTTCACCTGATTCGATTACTCTGGTGTTGAGCTGCTCTATTTGATTTGATACTGTATTTCCTCGGACGGATTTTCTCTGTCTCTCACCTTCCGTGTCTGTGTTGAGTCCTGTTCCGTCTTCCAGTAGGACTTTTCTTCTCTCCGTACCGCTGTAGGATCTCTTCATAGGAAATCCATCTCTGTCACTTCCTCCTGTAATCTCTAGTTTGTAGCCTTCCAAGCCGACTTCGCCGCCCTTGAAAGATTCCCCTATCTTTTTTCCGAATAGCTGGGAGGGTTCGTTTACTTCTTTCTGGAATGTCTGTCCGTCTTTAGTTCCGATTGTAACTTTCATTTGTATTGTTCACCTGCTCAGTCTAACTGTTTGTCGTTCCGAGCAATATCTATTTTGTGAAGTAAGGCTTTTGAATGGATGAGGGTTTCACGGACTTTTTATTCCAATCTATACTTAACTTTGATAGATGAGCAGAAATAAGGTATTTGGTGTTCTGGGACGATTCCTGCAGGTGTATGGGATACTAGCCTTCGTTCCAATACCTGTCGCATACATGTATTCTGAGCCCTCAAAGGACCCTATAACGTCTTTCGTAGTCATGGGATTAGTGTCCCTTTTTATTGGAACCTCTGACGGCTTACCTTGGTGAGACTGGTGATCTCTCGGTCAAGGAGGCGATTGTTGCGACGATCGGAGGATGGGTGCTTGCTGTAACTATCGGTGCGATACCTCTGGCAAACTACACTACCCCTTTGAATGCGGTTTTCGAGGCTATGGCAGGAATGACAACTACCGGTATTTCCATGTTTTTGGAGCCTTCTCGTCTTCCTCGCTCAGTTTTGTTCTGGCGTAGCTTCATGCAGTGGATTGGCGGACTTGGAATCCTCACGTTTTTCATAGCCGTGATTAGGGAGTCAGGAGGCATCTCTCAAAGACTGTTTTCTGCTGAGGCCGATGAAACCGATGCCGGCTCCATTAGACCATCTTTAACAAAATCTATAGTCGATTTGTGGCGTGTATACGGTTTTGTCACGTCAACAATGATTTTTACTTACGTAGCTCTTGGAATGAATTTCTTTAACGCGATAATACATTCTTTCTCCGCCCTGTCGACAGGAGGCTTCTCCACATCAGCTGCATCTCTAGCCGCTTTCTCACCGGCAATACAGGCTGTCACTGTTCCTTTCATGTTTATAGGAGGTGTCAACTTCGTGCTTCTCTATCTGCTGTTAAAAACTGACTGGAGAAAAGTCCTGAAGAATGCCGAGTTCAGGATGTACTCTACTATTTTCCTGCTTCTAACAGGTCTGACGGTTTTTGAGCTCTCTAATAGCTTGAGTGCCGGTCAGGCACTGCTTGATGGTTCTTTCAGGCCGCTGCACTTATCTCATCCACAGGCTATTCAAACATGGGTATTATGGAGTTCTCCACGCCTTTACTGGTTATATTTCTCTCTGTAATGTTCATAGGAGGTAGTTTAGGTTCTACGTCTGGAGGTCTTAAGATATTCCGGTTTACAGTGCTTATCAAATTACTGAAAACAAAAGTTAGGTCCTACTCACTTCCAGAAAGCGCTGTAAACAGGGTTACTGTGGACGGAGAGATAATAAGCTATGAATCCATAAGAACCATATCTGTTCTGTTGTTTGCCTGGATTTCCTTTAGCTTCATGTCATCGCTCTTGATGATGGTCTTTGATGGAATAACCTTTATGCAGGCGCTTTCCTCGTCAATCTCTGCGCTTGGCAACATGGGTCCTCTTTATCTGTCAGGTGAGGCGCTTGTTAACCTTTCTTCAGGATCAAAGATCCTGCTTATTCTTGGTATGCTTGCCGGCCGTTTGGAGATGCTTCCACTTCTGGCAATATTTAATAGGAGCGTAACCAAAAACTGAGTTACAAATGTATGTAATTATTACAGGGATTAACTCCTTATCAAAGAGATTGGTCTCCAAGCTTGAGTCCAAGCATGACGTGGTGGTAATTGAGCAAGATGAAGGTAGATGTGAACGTCTTTACTCTTCTACAGGCGCCACCGTAATTAATAAGTCTCCCTCTACTATCTCAGCTCTTGAAGATGCTGGGATCACCGAAGCAGATGTTGTGATAGCATCTCAGAGGGAGGACAATGAGAACATGGTGGTATGCAGCCTTTCAAGGAAATACGGTGTTCCGAAGGTTGTGACACGTGTCCAGGACGATGACTATCTTGATGCGTTCCAGATGATTGGAGCTGATCCCATCAGTCATAATGATATAATTATAGAGGAGTTTCTGTCAGCGGTTGAACATCCGCATCTTGTGAAGCTTGCAAATCTGAAAGGGGATAGAGAGGTATTAAAAGGCTCAATCAGAAAAAACTCAGGTTTTGAAGGTAAAGAGGTTTCTGAACTCAAGAAGATGAGTAAATTTCCTTCATCTTTCCGTGTAGCTGCTTTGGTTCGTGAGGAGGAAGAGTTTGTAGACCCAAGTGATCAGTCACTGAATAGAGATGATGAACTAGTGCTTATCGGACCTGAGGAAGGTAAAAGGAGTCTGAACAGATTTTTCCAAAACCAGTAAAATACTTTAGTTCTAAGCCTTATTATGACAGCTGTAACCGTAATCAGAAGAAGCTTAAGAGAACATGACAATACCGCTTTAGTCAAGGCCTCGGAGGAACACGATGAGGTTGTACCTCTGTATGTTGTAGATGATTCATACTTTGAGCAGGCAGAGCTTGGTTACCCCAGGGTCAAGTTCTGGCATGACTCACTGAAGGAGCTAGAGCAGGATCTCTCGGAAACGGATGGAAAGCAATTGGTTGTAAGGAATGGTGATCCTGCTGAAGAGATTCAAAGAGTAGTTGAGGAAACTGAAGCTGACGCTGTCTACCATAACAGAGACTACCGCCCGTACTCCAAAAAGAGGGATCAAAAGGTTGAGGATGAGATTGAGGTGCCTGTCAAAAGCTTCAAAGACATTGTAATGTTTGAGAAGGAGGAGATTCTAACTAACTCCGGTACACCTTACAAGGTTTACAGCTACTATAAGAAGAAATGGTTTAAGAACGATAAGAGAAGGCCTCAGAAGGTCAAAGATTACTCAACACCTGAGCTTGAATCTGTTGAGATTCCTTCAGTCTCAGAACTGGGTTTTGAGAAGCCTGAAGACATGAGTGTTTGGGAAGGAGGACGTGAAAACGGCCTTCAGAGAATGAAGCAGTTTAAGCAAAACATCAAGGATTATGATCAGGCACGTGACTACGCGTGGAGGGATTCCACCTCAAAGCTTTCACCTCATCTCAAGTTTGGAACCGTTTCTATCCGTGAGGTTTTCTGGGAAGCGGAAAGAATGAAGGAGGATGATTCTGACTCAGAAGGTATTGAGACATGGCAGGAGGAACTTGCCTGGCGCGACTACTACATGCAGATTCTATGGAACTATCCCCACGAGGTCGATGAACCGTTTATGGACAAGTACAGAGGCAATGAACCGGACTGGGATTCGAAGGAGGATGCGCCTCAAAAATGGAATGCATGGGTTGAAGGAAAGACAGGATATCCGTTTGTTGATGCAGGTATGCGGCAGCTGAAGAAAACTGGCTGGATGCACAACAGGCTTCGAATGGTTGTAACCAATTTTTCGTGTAAGGATCTGTGGCTGGAGTGGAGGAATGTCCATGATTACTTCTCCAGAATGTTTGTTGATGCTGAGATAGCTTCTATGGTAGGTGGCATACAGTGGAGTTACTCAATTGGAACGGATGCACAGCCTTACTTTCGCGTTTTTAACCCGATGTCTCAGTCGGAAAGGTATGATCCTGACGGCAAGTACATCAGGAAATGGGTGCCGGAGCTTGAGGATGTACCTGATGAACATATTCACGAGCCGTGGAAGATGAGTCAAAGCCAGCAGGAGCAGTGCGGCGTTACTATAGGAGATGACTACCCGGAGCCTATCGTAGACCATGATGAGAAGAGAAAAGAATCTGTTGAAAGGTTTGAGAAGCTTGACAACTAACGATAACAGTGTATGGAAACAGGTCTGATACTGGCCTTTGGAGTAGCCATAATCAAAGGCGTCCAGAGCATCTATCAGAGAAAGAATGCTCTTGAAACCGATGAATTTGTAACGGCTTGGAGCTCCAGAGCGTTTGGTGTACCTGTTCTTCTGGTGGCCTTGGTCTATACAGGCTTACCTGATGTGACACTTGGATTCTTTCTTCTTGTTGTTCCTTAGAGCCTTGTGATCGCTCTAACCTCTATACTTATTGCTAAGGCTTACAAGAAATCTGACGCTTCCATAGTCACCCCGATGTTCGCGATATCACCGATCTTGGTTCTGGGAACTTCTTTCCTGATGCTTGGGGAAACTCCGTCAATACTTGGCGTGATAGGTGTGATGCTGGTGGCGTCAGGTGCCTATGTGTTGAAGTCCGGGGCTGAAGGAGATATGCTTGAGCCTTTGAGGCGGCTTTGGGAGGAGAGAGGAGTTCAGATCATATTGGTGGTTATACTGATCTACTCGGTGACCGCAAACCTAGATAAGATAGGTGTAAATATGTCTTCACCTATTCTCTGGCCTCTAACCGTCTACACACTTTCATCACTGTTTATGCTTCCCATCATGGCTATGAACTCTGGAGACTGGAGAAATAAAATCATGGCGGATTGGAAGCCTCTTGTGTTTCTAGGGGCTTCAGGAGGAGCAGCTGTAATACTTCAGATGACGGCAATAAAACTTACTCTTGTCTCGTATGTTGTGTCTATTAAGAGGCTAAGTATACCATTGACAGTGCTGTTAAGCTATCTCTATCTTGGGGAGACAGATGAGTTCTGGTACAGGATTGCAGGCTCAGTGCTCATGGCTGCCGGAGCCTTACTCATATACCTCTAGCTTTCCTGGCTTGAGAATTTACTTAAGTTTCCTACTCTAATTTAGTGTTAGTGATAGTTTATCAGTTTGAACAAGCTTAGCGTAATATTTTTGATGTTGCTACTGACGGCAGGAGCTGCCTCATCAGCTAGATTTGAGAGTCCGGATAGTCAAACTCAGATAGAGTTCAGCGTAGAACTAGTTGATATTGATTCAACGGCTGAAAACGCAAACATTACGTTGGAGGACGGTCCTTCTTCGCCTGTAGAGAAGACAGAGCTGAGCCCCTCAGACGGAAATGTATCGACCTCCTTCGACGGCGGCGAGGTAAATAGCGGTCAGTACACGATAGAGGCTGACGTCTACAACACCACTGAAACATTGGAGACTTTATCGAAACAAATCACAGTAGATGGTACCAGCCCAGATATTACTTTCCCAGATGACAACTTCCTGAGCGAGGATCCTACAGTCTCTGTAGAGTTTTTTGATGAACATACAGGCCTCTTAAGTTTCTCAGGAGATGTAGATAACAACGTAGATATAAGTGAATCTCAAGGGTTTGATGATTGTGCAGCAGGTAATACATGCTCCGTGGAATTTGAGCTTGATACAGCTGGACTAAACTCTGGCAGTACTTTCCTCTTGAGAGCTAGTGCACAGGATGAGGTTGGAAACGAAGCACCTTTGTCTGACAATGATCGCCAGTATACTTTAGATACTGAGTATGAAGCCGATCAACCGGAGTTTTCGATTCCTGATGCTAATGATAATGATGTTCATGTGACTGGGGACGTAGAAGTTGATGCTGATGTAGATAATATTGATGAGGAGACCAGTGATGTCCGTGTTACTTGCTTTGTTGACGGCGAGGAGCTTGATCAGACTGATTTTGAGGATGAGAATGATTTTTCGTGTGACTTGCCTGAAGAAGATCTCGATGACGGAGATTCAGATGTCAGTGTAGAGGCATGTGACCGAGCAGGCAACTGTGAGATGTCTGATGAACGCTCATTTACTTTTGATTCAACCCCTCCGATTCTAGACAGCTTTTCTACAGTTCAGGACTATAGAAAGTTTGGTGGAAGCTTTGAGGCTGAGTTTAGCGCAGAGGATCCTGATTCAGGTATTCAAAAGGCAGAATACTTCTTCAGTACAGCCGTACTTCCCGGTGAGGGAAATGATGTGGAAGAAGTTGATGATGAGCGGTTTACGGTGGAAAACTCTGAAATTACAACAGATGACGTGGACCAGACTGTTTATTTACGTGTTATGAATGATGTCGGTCAGTGGAGTGATCGAGAGAAGGTAGAGTTTGAGTATTATCCTGATGAAGCTCCTGAGGTGTCTTTAGATGTACCTCAGAATATTACTGTTGTAGCTGGTGGAGAAAAATCTTTCGATGTGAGAGTAGAGAATACAGGTACTTTACTTGTGAACTCTATCGGGGTTGAGGTGTCCTCTGATGTTTTTGAGGACACGGAGGAGCTGAATGATATCTCTGAGTCCGAGACAGCATCGTTTGAGTTATCACCAAATCAGTCTCAGATCGGAAGGTACGAGGTAACTGTTGATACAGATGGTCCTGTAGATTCGGCTTCCTTTAAGCTAGCGGTTGAGGCAAATAAGGAGCAGAGACAGCAGATTGAATCTAAGTTATCTGAACTCGCTTCTGAAGCTGATAAAACCAGATCCAATATCTCAGGTCTGAGGTCTGATGGAATTGACTCAGACCTTAACAAGACTATTGAGGAAGATGTTGATCCTTTCATCCAGAAGGTTGAGCGTGCTGAAAATCTTACTCAACAGGGCAAGTTTTACCTTGCCCAAAATGTTTTAGAGAATGTTGAACAGGTTGAAAGATCGGCTGAAGACAGTCTAAATCAGGTCAGGAAGGAAGAGAGAGTGCGGGAAAGGAACAGGCTTATTAAGATGGTGCTAGCGGCTCTGGCTGTTCTCGTGGCGGCTGTTGTTGGATTACTAGTTTACGCTCGCAGAGAGGATATAGGTAGTAATGATTCTGCTATTGGAAATCTTAACGTCCCTGATATGTCAAACACCCGAGAGAAATCTTACAAGTTAATAGATGGTATTAAAGAAAAAGTAGAAGAGCTTGAAAATGAGATAGATCAGAAGGAGGAGGAAGCTGAGAAGAAGTTTGAGGGATTTAAATAGGCGATATTTCTCTTTTGACCTATATTATCTTGTTTGTGTCCTCAAATTTTTCTTTTAGTATGCCTTTGTCTCTTATATTTGATATGATGCGTGATATTTCCTTGGAGTAGTCTTGGTCTTTTGCTGCCAGAGCTGCTGCGTTTTCCAAAAGCACCTGTATCTGTGGATCTTCCTCTATTCTTTCAGCTGTTTTTTCATCTGCTCTTGAGTTGTTAAGGTAGTTTGAGACTGCCGCTTGAGTCATCCCTGTTTTTCTGGCTATCTCTTCCTGTGTAAGACCGTAGCTT
>GL982576.1:106090-107679 GCA_000220375.1 Candidatus Nanosalina sp. J07AB43
CTTGTGATCGCTCTAACCTCTATACTTATTGCTAAGGCTTACAAGAAATCTGATGCTTCCATAGTCACCCCGATGTTTGCGATATCACCGATCTTGGTTCTAGGAACTTCTTTCCTCATGCTTGGGGAAACTCCGTCAATACTTGGTGTGATAGGTGTGATACTGGTGGCGTCAGGTGCCTATGTGTTGAAGTCCGGGGCTGAAGGAGATATGCTTGAGCCTTTGAGGCGGCTTTGGGAGGAGAGAGGAGTTCAGATTATACTTGTGGTGATACTGATCTACTCGGTGACCGCAAACCTAGATAAGATAGGTGTAAATATGTCTTCACCTATTCTCTGGCCTCTAACCGTCTACACACTTTCATCACTGTTTATGCTTCCCATCATGGCTATGAACTCTGGAGACTGGAGAAATAAAATCATGGCAGATTGGAAGCCTCTTGTGTTTCTAGGGGCTTCAGGAGGAGCAGCTGTAATACTTCAGATGACGGCAATAAAACTTACTCTTGTCTCGTATGTTGTGTCTATTAAGAGGCTAAGTATACCATTGACAGTGCTGTTAAGCTATCTCTATCTTGGGGAGACAGATGAGTTCTGGTACAGGATTGCAGGCTCAGTGCTCATGGCTGCCGGGGCCTTACTCATATACCTCTAGCTTTCCTGGCTTGAGAATTTACTTAAGTTTCCACTCCAAAGAATTTAGTAGTGATGATCTATCGATCTTAACCAGCCCCTAAGACTTACAATTTTGTCAGTACTGATGATTCTGATTGCGAGCGCTGGACTAAGCTTAGAATGGGCCGATCCTGATCCTGATACTCAACAAAATCTGATTTCCGAGGGTTTTGAATTGAATGTGACTGATGCTAGTAATTCTGACGAAAGCGTTATATTCTACTGGAGTGTCCAAGGAGAAGATGAAAAAAACAGGTTTGCCGAGGACACTCAGTCGACTAGTGTTGGAGACTTAAACTATTGGACGGCCGAGCTGAGTGATCAGGGAAGTGGAGAGTATACGATTATAGCCAATTTAACAAATGGTTCAGATACCATAGGTACAGAATCCATTGATTTGACTAAAGACCAAGGGAGTCCTAGTATAAGTCTCCAAAATCAGGAATCAGGATTTGTACAGGATAATCCCGATGTATCGGTAGTGGTTGAAGACGATTTTAGCGACATTGACGGCATGACTGTTTCAACGGCCTTTACTGACGTGCTAGACCAACAACAAGAAGATTGTTCGTCTGGAAATAAATGCATTAAGGAATTTAGCCTGGACACACAACAATTGAGCGATGGTCAATCAATCGATCTTTCTGCAGAGGCTTCTGACATCGCTGGAAATTCAGACTCAGAGACATTCCCACTCACATTTGATGGTAGCTACGAAGCCGATCAACCGGAGTTCTCGATTCCTGATGCTAATGATAATGATGTTCATGTGACTGGAGACGTAGAAGTTGATGCTGATGTAGATAATATTGATGAGGAAACCAGTGATGTCCGTGTTACTTGCTTTGTTGACGGCGAGGAGCTTGATCAGACTGATTTTGAGGATGAGAATGATTTTTCGTGTGACTTGCCTGA
>GL982576.1:107699-116308 GCA_000220375.1 Candidatus Nanosalina sp. J07AB43
TATGTCAAACACCCGAGAGAAATATTACAAGTTAATAGATGGTATTAAAGAAAAAGTAGAAGAGTTTGAAAATGAGATAGATCAGAAGGAGGAGGAAGCTGAAAAGAAGTTTGAGGGATTTAAATAGGCGATATTTCTCTTTTTGACCTATATTATCTTGTTTGTGTCCTCAAATTTTTCTTTTAGTATGCCTTTGTCTCTTATATTTGATATGATGCGTGATATTTCCTTGGAGTAGTCTTGGTCTTTTGCTGCCAGAGCTGCTGCGTTTTCCAAAAGCACCTGTATTTGTGGATCTTCCTCTATTTTTTCAGCTGTTTCCTTATCTGCTCTCGAGTTGTTAAGGTAGTTTGAGACTGCCGCCTGCGTCATACCTGTTTTTCTGGCTATCCCTTCCTGTGTAAGTCCGTAGTCTTCTCTCATCTCTCTCGCTATAAGGCTTCTGACAGCAGGGAGTATTTCCTCCGATATTACCTCGATCTCAAATTTCATACGGTCTATCCTTTACCTATCTGAGAAACAAGAAGAAGAGTGTATGTATGTGTGTGGTTAGTGGTCGGCTTGCTGTACGTCTCTTGATAGCTTTTCGATGTCAGCTGATAGGGCGTCGAGTTTTCTCGACACTCTTTCTTTCTCTTTTATGATGTTCTCTACTTTTTCGTATTTTCTGGCTGCTCTGTCTAGGTCGTGTTTCTCCACGTAAGCTGCCTCTGTATTCATCATTTTCTCGATAATTTCGTCGGCTATCTCTCCTAGAAGAAGGTTGAGGCCGTAGTATACGTTGGACCTTACGTACTGTCCTTCTGAAGCTTCTTCTCTTATCATTCGTTTTACTCTTGCATGAGTGAAGGGAAGATCTTGAATCTCGGTGTCTTCGGGTACTTCTACCATTTTATCACATCTAAACTTTGCTTTTAGAAGCTTTTAATGCTTTGTAGCATTCAATGCAGAGTTTTTTCTTTTCTTTCCGTCAGATATAAAATCATAGATGAAGGTAATGAATTTATGACTTATACTCTGGCTCTGGCTTTGGATGTTTTGGTTCAGCTGTTGAAGGTTCCTGTGTTGATACTTGCGGCAGTTTTGCTCTATCGGCTTGACAGGATCATTGCTTCAGGAATGAGGTCTGCTGAGGTGCTGGAGGATGCTGCGGAGAATCTTGAGAAGTCATCTGAGTCGTTCCGCGGCTTGACGGACTTGGCAAAGAAGATACCTGGTCTTGGAAAAAATTCTGGAGGTGAAAAATGATGAATGAGTTTGTTGAGGCTATAAAGAACAATTCTTCAGACTCCGAGGATGACCCGAGTAGTGAAAGGTACAATGAGTTGAAGAGGGAGGAGGCTGATGTTGAAAGAGGCACTCCATCAGAAAAAAGGTATAAGGAGCTGAAGGATAAGGCGAAGCAGGAGATGATGGAGAATGAGGAATCTTCTCCAGAGGATTCAGAAGAAGACGCAGAGGACCATGGAGAGGGTTTTGTAACTCATTGAAGGTCAGCTATTATGGAGCTTCAGCGTGTACCTAGTATTGCCAAGTATCTTTCAGTGGTTTTTCTGTTTGCCTGGATGGGCAGGAGCACTGTATGGAATTTTCTCCCGATATTTTTCGAGAATCATATGAGTGTTTTCTGGGTTGGTGTTGCAACTTCACTACCGGCTTTAGTTACCTTGATGCTCGATATTCCTGTCGGTAATCTGGTGCAACACGCGGGTGAGAAGGTTGTGATATTCTTGGGTCTTCTAGTTGCTATATTTCCTCCTTTACTGTACTATATTGCCGTTCCTGCTACATTGGTTCTTGGAAAGGCTGTTGAAGGTGTTGCAAAGCTCTTCCTTTGGAATGGCGGATGGAGCCTTTCTCTCAAGTCTTCGTCAGATGACGTTGAGTCTGAGACTGTATCTATATTTTTGCTTGGCGTCAATCTTGCGTTGATTATAGGCCCTGTAATAGGAGGTTTTTTGATCGCGGCTAACGGGTTCGGATTAACTTTTGGTTTATGGGTGTTTACATCGCTGGTGGCTCTCCTTGTGTACTTCACATACGTGGGTGTTGAGAGAGAAGATTCCCTCACCTACTCTATCGAAGAGGTTTTGAATAGAAATACGTACGTTGAGGAGTTTTCGGATTTGAAGGCTCACTGGTCTTCTCTTAAACTTCCTTTCTCCCTGATTTTTCTCTACTCTATTATTTTTTCGTTCTATTGGATGGCTGTACCTCTTCTGCTTGAGAAGGTTTCAGGTGATTTCCAGGTTATGGGATTGGTTTTTGGGGCTGCCGCTCTACCAAAAGCATTTCAGTTCCTGCTGGGAGATCTTGCTGACAGGGTTGGCAAGCAAAAAACTTTGATCGGCTTGAGCCTGGTCTTGACCCCGGTTCTTGTGTTGATGAACTTTCTGTCACAGGTCTTGTTCATCGGGATTTTTTTCTTTGTGGCAAGATCTATTTCCTCAGGGATGTCTCCTGCTATTCATGCTATATTTGATTCAGCGTGTCCTGATGAGCTTGAGGGAGAGTTTGTAGGTTTTAATCAGTTCTTCAAACATTCAGGTCAGGCAATCGGACCTATATTGGCTGGAACAATAGCTTCTTTATATGGTATAAATGCGTCATTTTTGGCAGCTGGCTTTATCTCCTTCCTAATCTTTCTTCTTACGGGCTATTCTATCTACAACTCCTGATACGCTACAGCTTTCCAAGCTCAGGGAATTCAAATATACCTGCTTCTCTAGACACTGCTACTGGCTTTAGTGATGATATGTTTGTATGGTTTCTGAGGATTGGTGATAGAAGCTCGTTCTTTCGGTGTCTCGTTTATTCTTGTTCCGTTCGAGATCTTGGAGAAAGCCGGTAACACCACTATATCTGCGTCCTCGTCAGTTCCTCCATACAGTATACAGTCAAATCTTTCAGATACACCTATTTCATCCTGTAATGCCAGTGCAGGATGTTCATGGCCTATTACAACGGTTTCAAACTCCTTGAGATTATCTATACTCTTGTGTCCATGGATAAATAGTACACCGCCTTCTGAATACCTGTCCCGAAGCTTTATCCCGTTTCTCTCAAGTATATCCTCTAGAAAGTTGTCGTGGTTGCCTCGTACTATGAGTACGTCCTTGAAAATCTTCTTTATTTCTTTGATAAACTTTTCTACTTCTTTTTTCTCAGTGTAGTAGTTCTTGTTAAACTCGTTCTTCAGATCTCCATTAACGAGTATCCTTGATGCATCCGTTTCCTGTTTTGCTTCTCTAATATCACCTATTATGTCTTTGAGCTGGAACTTTGGCACATACCCGCCTTTGGAGGTCACGCTACCCTCAAGACCTAGGTGTATGTCGGATAAGACCAGTATATCTAGGTCGCTGTGGTACAGGCATGGGAGACTGTTTACTGTTTCAAACCCTTTTATTTCCATATTCACTTTTGATTGAGTTTCTGCCAGATTTTTAAAAGAGTCTCAAGTATGTCTTCAGAGGTTGAGACCTGGATGAATCCTGCGCCGTTTTTCCTTGAGACTTCCTCAAGGTTGTCAATATGGTTGTCCAGCCGGTCTCGGTATTTTCTCTTGGTTTTTCTTGAGAAGAATGTTCTTAGACGCGATGAGGATTCAGGATCTTTCAATATTTTGTCCCCGGATAGATCGGGATTTAGCTCTTTTTCGTCTAGCACGTTTACAACAACAGGTTTTGTGTGTTGGAGACTTGTTAGACCTGATGCTATGTCTTCGGAGTCTGAGAGAAAGTCTGATATTATGACTACTGCTGATTCATTTTCGATTCTCTGGCTGTACTCTGTTATAGAGTCTTCTATTCTGCTTTCCGGAGTATGTTTCAGCTCGTTTAGTATTTCTACAAGTTGGGTGATGTCTTTTCCTCTGCGCCCTGAGGAGAGGTTGGTTAATGTTTCTGAGAATACTGAGAAGTTGTATCTATCGTTGGTGTTTAGGCTCATCTTGGCAACTCCAAGCCCTAGTTTGGCGGCGAACTCGTATTTTTTTGGGGAGCCGTAGTCCATTGAGCTGCTTCTGTCTACTAGAATATGTATGTTTAGGCGTCTTTCTTCCTCAAACCTCTTGATAAAATAGTCTTTGGTGCGTGCGTAGGCCTTCCAGTCGATTTTCTTTACGCTGTCACCTGGTATGTATTCTTTGTGGTCCTTGAAGATCATTCCTTGGCCGCTTCTGTTGCTTTTCTGCTCGCCTTGGTTCATCTGCGATGCATTCTTCTTCAGAGCCTTCTGGAACTGCTCCAGTTCTTTGAGAAACTTCAGATCTATCATAGAGAGTCAAGTATATCTTCGATCACGTCGTCTTCAGTCTTACCCTCTTTTTCTGCCTGGAAGTTGAGACCGATTCTATGTCGTAGTACAGGTTTTGCCATAGAGTTTATATCGGATGTTGATACATGACTTCTTCCCTGAAGCAGCGCCCTTGCCTTTGCAGCTAGTACCATCTGCATTGATGCGCGCGGTGACGCTCCGTAATCAAGGTCATCATGGTCTCTGGTGTTTCTTACAAGTTTAACTGCCTTGTTTCGTATGTCGTCCGCTATTGGAACTTCCCTGGTGAACTCCTGCATCCTTACCAGTGATGAAGACGATAAAACCTGGCTTAGATCAGGTTCAAACTCCAAGTCATTTGTAAATCTTTCTACAATATCTCTCTCTTCATTGATGTCAGGGTAGTCGAGCTCTACTTTCATCATAAACCGGTCCCTCTGTGCTTCAGGCAGAGGATAGGTTCCTTCCTGTTCGATAGGGTTCTGTGTTGCCATAAGGAAAAATGGTTGTTTTAGCTCGTAGCTTTCGTTTCCTACCGTTACCTGCTTTTCTTCCATCGCCTCCAGCAGAGCTGATTGTGTCTTCGGGGTTGCACGGTTTATCTCATCCACTAGAACCATGTTAGCAAATATCGGCCCTTTTTGGAATACGAAGTCAGTGTCTGCGTCATCCTCCTGTATAATATGTGTTCCTGTGATGTCTGAAGGCATTAGGTCAGGAGTTGACTGTATACGTGAGAAGTCTAGGCCTATTACCTCTGAAATGGTCCTGACTGTCATAGTCTTTCCCATACCGGGATTGGACTCCAATAGTATGTTTCCATCACAAAGTATAGAGACTACTATCTGTTCTATCACCTCCTCTTGACCAACTATTACTTTACTGACCTCTCTCTTCACTTCTGATATTTTCTCTGTAAGCTTCTCGTACTTCGAGGCTCTATCCACAGTTTGTACTCCCATACGTGTACTTTGCGTATTGGTTCACTTAAATTTCTCTGCCCCTAGTCAAATTTCTTTATTTCTAGAGAGTACCTCTTCGCCAGATCAAGATTTTCTGTATTTATATCTCCGTTTGAATCTGAACGCATCAGGTCTCCCTCAACTGCCTCATAGTTTAGTTCAGATTCCTCGGATTTTCCGCTTCCCTGTATATCGAAATCAAGTTTTCTCTCCACAGAACTGATATTTGATGGCTCTCCGAGAATCCCAGATCTGTTCAGTCTGCGTGGTTCGCCGGTTTGGCTGCTATTTTCGTTGTTTAGATTGGAGTTAATTTGATCCACTAAGTTGTTTGTAGTATTTCTCAATTGGAAGTCAACTAGCCCCGAACCTACTGTTAGGAAACATAGTAATCCTATGGCTAATATCTTCTGTATGATCTTTCTGCTTGGTATGATGCTTTCTGACGTGACCTTTCTTGTTCTGCTTAGAACCTCTTCAAATAATGCTTCTGAGACAGTGTTTGATCTGTCAATGTTATCCCGTGCTGTTCTTAATATCTCCTTTAGCTCAGGGTTTTTCTGTTCATACAGCTCTAAGTGATAAGTTTTAGCCCTGTAAAGCAGGTCTCCAATAAAGAATAATATAGATATTCCACCTAGCAGATAGTAGTCTTTTCTTAACCCAATTAACTGCAGTGAAAGTAAAAACGAACTGAGGTTTAATGCTAGAAATAGTATTATGGCGTCAAGGCTGGCTTGTATTAAGTTTATCTTGAAAAACTCCACTTTAAGACGCCTTAACAGATCTTCTATCTTCAAATATTTCACCTTACGTCGCAGAGTGCCTCAGCGGTTTCTACATCTGTAACATTATCATTAGAACACAGAGTGTTTAAGGTATTGTTTAAATCTTCCAAATTAGCTTCTAGCTGGCTTAAACTGTTTTCCAATTGAGTATTTTCTTCCTCAGCACTCTCTAATTCTGATCTGAGGTCTTCTTTGCTTTGTATTAAATTGTCTATTTCTTGGTCTTTTTGTCTTATATCTTCTTCTAGAGTTAGAACAGTGTTTCTACTTGAGTTCAGCTGGGATGTAAGGTTCTGGTTTCGGTTAGTTAATCTCTCCACCTGTTTTGACTTATTTTCGACTTCATTTGTGAGGTTTTTTCTTCTCACTGACTATATCGCTTAATTCAGTCTGGTAGAAAACAGATGATCCTGCGAGTATCGCTAGAACTAACACCGTGGTTATGAGTAGGAAGGGGTTGAGCTTTCTCTTTAGAACTCTCTTTTCCATGTTGATGGTTTAATATACCGGGTTTTTTACCTTAACCTCTGGCGAAATTTATATTGGAGGAAACTCTAACTATTTGATGTGGAGTCTGAAAAAGATAGTCCGGATTTTGGGTATACTTTCTACACAGAGGGCAGGTCTGACTGGGAAAGCGAGGTTCAAGACGGCACCATTAGGGATCTTGAGGATGTGAGAGATAAGGATATAGGTCCTGGTTCTATCAAAGGCTTGATGGGAGGCGGTGATTCTTGGAAGACTCTTAAGGTGAAATCAGGCACTCAGGGCGGAGCTCCGTACGGCCTGGCTATAAGTGCTCCTGATGATCTGGATGATAACTTGGAATATACTGTGGAGAAAGTTGAGGAAAGTGTCTACGTGTCGCCTCAGAGCCAGGTTCACAACCAGTTAATGCAGCAAAAGCAAAACGCAGAGCAAAGGGTTAAAGAGACTAAGAGAAACCTCTCCGAGCTACTTAAGCAGAAGCATATGCTTGAACATGATATCAGGAAGCTGAGGTCAAGAGTGGAAGATATCAAGGAGGGTAATGAGACACGTATCAAGGCAGATTTTGTTGAGCTGGTTGATGGCGCTGGAGCATCTGGTCAAGGAGGAGGTGATAGAGGCGCTCTTAAGTTTCTAAGAGATCAGAACATCTACCCATCTATCGTAGCTAACTTTAACGAGATGGACTCATTGGATGATTTGAAGTCTGAGGATGAAGGCGGAACCGGGAAGCTTTCCCACCTTCCGGAAAACATCAAGGCGGTGCTCAAGAAGAAATATGCGATGTATGAGAAGTGGACGGATTTATTTGGAAGTGAGATCGAGAGAAAGTTGGATGAGCTGAAAGGCGAGCTACAGGGTATTGAGAGAGCTATCGAAGAAACAGAGGAGTACTTAGAGCCTTATGTCAGGGATATGGAGATGATCAATAATAAGTCCCAGTCAGAGCTAGCTGACGACCTCACCAGATTAATTCAGCTTAGAGGGTACAGCTCCCTCTTCACCAAACGAGAATATATCGCCTACAGAGGGCTCAAAAATACAGGTGATGATGTAGTGGTCACCGACGACGAAGAAGAGATCACACACTACAAGGTCATCTACATCTTTATGGCCCACGCTAATCTAGCTTCTGGAGATGACCCCTCTTCTCCTCAAGGAGGTCCTGACGTGGTTAAGGTCTTCTGGTATCCTGCTATTGTAGATGAGTTTGTGTTTGAGAGGATCTTTAAGGCCCGTATAGACGAAATTGAGGAAGATATTCACAGAAAGATCAAGGAGTATACAGGTGAGATGGATACTAAGAAAGGTAAAAAGCTTTCAAACGCGAGAACTGAAAAAGGTATGTCTGTAGCTGACCTGAGGCAGGAAATGGGAGAAGAATTAGATAGGAAAATGGATATTGATGTCTCGGCGAAGATAAGACGTGTTGAGGATGGGCTCGACGAGATAGAGCAACAGTTTTCAAAGGAAGAGATTGAGGCGATTGACGAGATTCTTGGTACATCTCTTACTCCGGAAAGTCAAAACTCGGAGGAGTTTGTCACAGGTGTCAACAAAAAGCTAAAACAGTTTACAGGCCAGGTCGACGACTACAATATCGACGTAAAGTCAGCTCACTACGATCTTGACTTCGAGCTGAGAAAGAGGTATTACTTTAGCCTTAAAATCAATTTAGGCCTGTTTACCAAAAAATAGGTGTTTTGAGAAATGTCTTTCTTACTTGATTTTATGGAGAACTTGAAACCTGATAAAGAAGACGAAGACGATACCGAAGGATTCCCTGATATGAACTATGTTGTAGGCAATACCTCCGGAATGGATGTTGGGAACATTCCAACTGCACTAGGTCAGAGAATAGGTGATCAAGCGCAGCTAGGAGGCAGCGTAATGGAGGTACAGATCTATAATCCATCCACCTTCAAGATAGAGAAGGAGGAGATATACAGCTCTGTGCAACAGCTAGGATTAGACATCTCCCTTCACAGCGAGCCGAACCTTGGCTTTGCCTTAGCATACAAGACAAGAGGTCAGCAGGCTCAAGGGTTTGAAACGGCTCAGGCCTACTTTAAAAGATATTTAAACCAGCTGG
>GL982576.1:116328-117968 GCA_000220375.1 Candidatus Nanosalina sp. J07AB43
CAGAACTATCTTGATATTAATCAGCAGAGGATTGTGGATCAGGCAACTCAGAAGGAGGCTGTTGACTTTGAGAGAGATAACAGTAAGGTCTGGACTCTTGATGAGGCAGCTGAGGAGGTTATGGTAGGTAATCCTGAGTTCTTTCAGGATATTCAGGGTGCTGAAGTGAGTGAAAGGTATGATGAGATGCTGAAGTTTATCTTTGAGCAGTTTCAGCAGGCGATGTGGATGGAATCTAACTTATTTTACTTTATTATTCCTGCCTGGATGACTTCTGCCGACTACAGTAATGATAGACACAGTGGATGGGATTCTCCGAAGTTTATCTGGGAGACCTTGGTTTTAGATCGATGGGGTCATGAATATGATATTGATCTGAAAAATCCAGGAAAGGAGAATGGGTATTTTGAGGCATTGGAAAATAGCAGAGAGTTTAGAGAAGATGTTGCTGGTGCTGTAGGAGCATGCTATGTCTGGGGTCACTTCACACAGAAGAAATCAGATTTTGAGATCAGTGGAGAGGATCATGTAGATGATGATTCCGGGAATTATACTTTTGTTGAGTGGATGAATAAGTATGGTATTGGTGTGAACTTTGAGGCGATGGATGGAGATCCTCAGCAGCGTTTGAAGGTGTGGAAGCCTCGTCATATTGTAGCTGGTGCCAGAGCAATTAATATGACTGCTAGAAAGCAGGCGTGTAATCAGGGATTAGGTGGACGAGATGAGATTAATCCTGTGCTTGATGAATGTCCTGCAAAGTTCACTATCGATATGGAGCACACTGCATCCTTTGGCGTGAACCCATGGTCTGAGATGAGCGATTTAATCGAACAGGAGACCACAATTGCCGAGCGGAATGATTTTGACGCGGCTGTAGATCAGGATAAGCCTCTCGCAAAGATACTCAGAAACTATCACCTTATGAAGCCTGGTGTGGAATCGCGGAGAGGTTCGAGACATGGACCGTTTGACAGAGGGGACATGATACTGTACAGGTGGCTTTATAACCTTGTTGAGGCTGGTTTTGCTCGCAATCCTGACGAGAGAGCTACTGTCATGTACGAACAGGGCGATGAAAAGGCTGAAACCACGTATATGGCAAGAATTACAATGGACATGATTGAGCTTGGTATTAAGCCTGAGGAAGTGGATCCTGTAAATGTTTCAACAGATGGTGACTATGACAGTAGAGAGGAGGCTTTGATTGCGAAGTTCTTTGGTATTGATGAGTCGAGTACGGCTGCGGAGTGGGCTAAGATTGAGCAACATGCCTTTGATCCGCTTAATGGTCTCTTGGAGGCAGAGCAGTTTGACTATACATTTTCCTCAGCGGCGGCCCTTCAAAATAACGTCAATGCCAGAGACTTCCAGAACGAGGAGTACAGGTAGCTATCTCAGGTATTTCTTTCCAAGATCCTTCAGATCTTGTGGTATTACACTCCTTATGAACTCTGAGCGCCATTTTCTCTCATATGAGCCCTCAGAATCAGCTCCGAGCAATAGATAGTCAACTGAATCATCTATTGAGGAATTTAGCATTTCCTCGTATCTCGGTACATGGTAGTCATTTGTGAAACAGTAAGGTGCTATCTTTCTCTAAATCTGAGTCTAGAGCATCAATCTCGTCTGCAGAGCTC
>GL982576.1:117988-120082 GCA_000220375.1 Candidatus Nanosalina sp. J07AB43
GTTTGATTCGGACACAAAATATGAGTCTGGAACAGGCTGGCCCAGTTTCTGGGATGCAGAGAAAGAGTCCGTTGAGAGAAGGAAAGACGGTAGGAGGACAGAAGTCGTTTGTTCCAGCTGTGGAGGCCACCTTGGACACGTATTCAGTGATGGTCCAAAAGACAAGACAGGAAAGCGTTACTGCATAAACGGTATTGCACTGGAGTTTGAAGAAGAGTAACTAGAGGTACCTGAAAACAGTGTTTTCCTTAGCATTCTCTGCCCTTTCTTCGTCTTCTTCTATATAATTTGCATGTACCTGTGATGTAACCGTAGAAGCCATTTCAGATATCGGGTCCACCCAGTTGTCATATTGTGTTTCAAGTCCTTTCTGAAACTGCTTGTAGGGCTCGCTATCAACCTGTTTGAGGCTTGAAAGCAGTGTTATCAGATCCATTTCTTTTTCCCAGTAGTTTGCGTCCTCAACAAAGTATTCGGCGTCAAGGAAAGCCAGGCTATCATCATCCTGTATCATAAAATTATTGAGTCTGAGGTCTGTAACTGCGCCGTCGTTGCTATGTACGTCGTTTAGAAAATCTCCGACCTCTGCTCCAAGAGCCTCTGCTCTGTCAGGGTTACTGTTTATGTAGTCATTGAGATCTGTCCCATTCAGTGCCTCAAACTCGATGAAGTTATCTTCTACTCCAAGTATATCTGGAACATCTATGAAGTAGTCTGAATCAAAATGCTTCGATATGAACTCCCGGAACTGTCGCTCATTATTTATTCTGTCCTGCTGGTCTTGTCTTTCCAACGTGAGGCTAGGTATTCTTCCTGCTGCCTGTACGTAAGACATTTTCGGTCTGCTGCTGAACTCCTTTAATACAGTACCTACACCAGTCTCCACTATGTTGTTTGTGAGGCTTCCATCAAGCTCCTTCTGACTCTTCAGCAGACATGTAGATATTAAGAGTGTTGTTGTCTGCTAGATACTTGAAGAAATCAAAGTTATCCTTGGAACTCGTTGACTCATCATTGCGTTTCTCTTCCGATCTATTAGAATACGAGGTGTCTACTTCGGTGGCGGTATGATAATCAAACAAGTCAAAATCGTCTGCTACCTCTTTGGACATGTTGTTACCAGCGACCAAATCTTTATATTACTACTAAGTAGTGGCACCTAATTTTCAAGTAAACGTTATACACTTTAACCCTCATGTGATTGTATGGAATCAGCTGTTATTGGAGGCGGTTGCTTCTGGTGTACGGAAGCAGCTTACAAACAAATTAAAGCAGTAAAAAAAGTTACAAGTGGTTACGCAGGAGGACAAACTGAAGATCCCTCGTACAGAGAGGTATGCTCAGGGAAGACAGGTCACGCAGAGGTAATAAAGGTGGAATACAATGAAGATGAGATATCGTATCGTGAGATACTTGAGTTCTTTTTCAGGGTTCATGATCCTACTACCGAAGACAGGGAAGGACCTGACGTAGGCTCACAGTATCGTTCTATAATCCTGTATCAGGACTCAGATCAGAGGCAGACTGCAGAAGAGTTTATCCGAGAAAAACAACAAGAGTACGAAGATGAAATAGTGACCGAGGTAAACCGCCTAGAACACTTCTATAAGGCGGAGGAGAAACACCAAGATTACTTCGACAAAAACCCTAACGATGCGTACTGCACCATGCACGCTCAGCCAAAAGTTGAAAAAGCAAAGCAATTCGGATAGTGCCGGAGACGTCGCATCTTGCCTTTATATCGCTACAGTCCTCGAGAACCGTCCTATCAATCTCCACCTGACCAGTTACCGGATCTTGGGCTGGACGGGATTTGAACCCGCGACCACTTGGTTAAGAGCCAAGCGCTCTGCCAGACTGAGCTACCGGCCCATAAGATAGCAACTGTACATGTAAATAGACTGTTGCTGTTGAATAAGAGTTGAGGAGAAAGTTTTTTGACTATTTATTCCTTGAGCTCTGTTTTTCCTTATTTCGAGCTGTCTGAATGGGTATATTTCGTCCGCCTTGTCTCTGATTTCTTCTTGGAGGTTGTCTGTGAAGATGTTTTCCATGATTTCTTCGTAGCTCTGGTCGTCTCCCTTTTCCTCTAGT
>GL982576.1:120102-121293 GCA_000220375.1 Candidatus Nanosalina sp. J07AB43
TTCTCTTTCTTCCTTATCATGTCTTCTGAGGCTTTCTGCAAACCGGTCAAACGTCTCCTCTATCGTATCTTGCTTGGCCCCAAGTCTAATCTTTTTGGCCTTCATGTTTGCATTTGACTCAGTTCTCCTTCTAATAGATTCTTTTTCTTCCTGTATTTCTTTCTCCGTTTCCCTCTCTATATCTTTGCTTTTTCCTCTGCTTCTTTGATAGTTTCCTGTTTCTTTTCTTCAGCTTCTTCCAACAGCTGTTTTTTCTCTTCCTTTGCCTCTTTGACAATCTCGTTTTTCACGTCTTCAAGTCCCATTTTGTATCACCCTATGTTTTCTCGTAATACTAAGTTGGGAGGACGTTGAAGGTCCTCCGATGTGTTTTTTCTAAATGAATCCTGTGATAACCAGTGCTACTACCAGCCCGAATATAACCATGGTACTTGGGATTGCAACAAGGACAACTATATTCCCGAAGACTGAGCTGTCCTCTGCGATCGCACCTGCACCTGCTGCACCTATCTTTCCTTGTGCGTATGCAGTTGCAATAGCTGTGATTCCGACTGCAAGAGCAGCACCGATGTTCGCTAGGTTCTCTGCTGCCATTTTTATCACGTCAATGTTGTGCTCCGAATGGAGCGTATTTTTTGCCGCCTCCTTCGTAGAATGTCCCGAACATCTCTGCGTAGTGTAGTCGGATTCCTTGAAGGAAGCCTTGAAGGATTTTAATCATAGTAATGAATACATGGCCGATCAACAGGATTGCTATGCCAAAGATAGTGGTGAGTATTGACCCTGAGGTAAGCAATGGACTGGTTATCCCCATAAGAACTTTTATTAGAACCCCTCCTGCTATAATTACGGCGCCGATTCTTAGGTACGATAACATTCGAGTCAATAGTGTGGGGATCATAACAACGCCTTTGACACCATTGCCTTTGATCATCATTACGATTGAAGATGCTATCCCTGCGAGCCCTGAAACTATGTTGCCTGTCGCAGCTAGCAAAACGGAGATTTGCAAGACAAACCAGCTTTCCTTTGATAAAACAGCCTGTGATATCCCTTGGTTTGTATACTTATTGTAGAATCCTGTGAGATAGCCTAGATTGACGTGTATGAGGCCAGCAGCTGCCGAAGCGTATAGGATATTCTTGGCGTTCATTGATTTGTCAAACAAAATAGGAATGCTCTCCAGTATGT
>GL982576.1:121313-127463 GCA_000220375.1 Candidatus Nanosalina sp. J07AB43
TATTGCTTCCTCTACCAGACCTAAATTCTTATCTACCACAGAGTAACAAAACACTGCCAAAGTTTTTAAATATCTGGTTTCATACTTCCAGTATAGTGCTATGAGTTCTAAGGATAAGATGGAGGAGATGCGTGAGAAGTCTCAGGAGAGGAGAATGGAATCTGCTGAGGAGTTCTCAGAGAAGCTCAGAGAAAAGCTTGGTGAAAAAGTAAAGGTCGTTGCGGTCTGGGGGTCGGTACCTCAGGCAGAACACAGCGTTGAAAGTGATATTGATACTCTTGTCATACTTGATGACACCAAATTAAAGGGAGATGTTCCGGATGATGCCAAGAAGAAGATTAGGAAGAAGGTAACATCACTGGCAAATGAGACTGATGAAAGAATTACTATCCAGTATTTTCCGTTCCTTACCGAGTTCTGGAACTCTCTGAGAAAAGGTGAGCCGCTTGCGATTGAGGCGGTTCGAAACGGCGAACCTGTCTACGATGCAGGCATCTTCATGCCATCAAAAAGACTTCTAGAGAGAGGTAAAATCTCTGGTACGCAGGAGTCTGTGAAAAAACGGTTGAAGACAGCTGCTGCAGGGTATAAGAAAGCTGAGAAAAATGTGAAGTCTTCTGTTCCACACAAGTTGGAGCAGGTCATGGCTAACGCCGGCCAGGCACCCATTATGCTTGTTGGGAAGGCTCCTCCAGGCAAGGAGAAAGTTCCAGGCGTTTTGGAGGATATGTTTGTTGAAAAGGACATGCTTGAGGAAGAGTTTGTTGAGATCGGTGAAGATCTTGCGGAGTTCGGCGACGTAGGCGAGAAGAATCCTGAAGATGTTACAGGTGAGATGATTGATGAACACCTTGAGAAGGCTGATAAGTTTGTCAAGAGAATGCACAAGCTCGTATCACAGCTTGGATCTAGGAAGAAGGTGAAGAATGTTGTTGAGGATTACAAGAAGTTCTTGAAGGCTAATGTCGCAGCCTTGAAGTCCAAAGGTGTAGAGCCTCCTGAAGATAAGGAAGATCTTCCTGAAGTGGTAGAGCAGAACCTGGACGTCGACGACGAACATATCCAGATGTTTGATAGATGGGAGGATGTTGTATCCAAGGTGAAGAATGAATCAATGGATGAGGTAGATGACAAAGAGCTTTACGACTTGAAGGAGGAAACTAAGGACTTTGTTTCAAGCGTCGGCAAGGATATTCAAAAGGCGAAGCAGGAGAAAGCTCAGGAAATGACTCCGAACGTTGATCCTTCCGAAGCAGCGAAGAATGCCTCTGACGAGGATATTATACCTAACCTGCAGAAGGAAGCAGAGAAGCAGGTAAACCAAGAAGAGGAGGACGAAGAGGAATAACTGACGTCAATCTTCCTGCATCTCTTTAATCTTCTTCATCCTAAATGTTTCTTCTCTTGCATTTTCTTCCAGTGTCTGTGAAACATAGTCTAGAGAGTCTTTCATTTCAGGTATCGTCTTGTGTTCAAGGGCGTTGACTCTTCTCTTTGTTTTCTCAATTTCTTCAAGCAGGTTGAGTATCTTTGTCTGTGTCTCGGCTGCTTCTATAATTTTCTCCAATAGCTCTTCGTGTTTCTCTGCCGTTGCGTCTATTCTTGATGTAGAACCTGCTATTCCGTATTCCCTGTCCAGTATTTCTCTTTGTATCTCTGTTGATTCTATCTCAGGTACTACTACTCCCATGATGTTCTGTTTCTCGGATCTTATTGTAGGTTCATCTTGGATGGCTACTGCGTTGGAACGGACTGATGCTTCTCCGTCGTACACTTTTGCCTTGTGTAGCTTGGTTCTGGCCTGGCTGAACAGGTTTGCGAGCTCTTCGTTGACGTTTTTTGCGTCGTCGATAACCTGCATGAACTCATGGATCAAGCCATCTCTTTTCTTTTCCAGAATATCGTGGCCGTTTTCCGCGAGCTCTATCTGTTCTTTGAGCCTTAGCTCCTCGCTGCGTGTTGGTTTTGCGTCCTCGGCCATTATTCTACCTCTTCCGGCATGTGATTGTCAAGCATTTCGGAGTCGATGCGTGTAAGCTCTTCTCTAGGTACTATTTCTAGAAGTTCCCATGCTAGGTCAAGTGAGCCCTCTATACTTCTGTTTTCCTGCCATCCCTGATTTACGAATTTTTCCTCAAATCTGTTTGTGAACTCTAGGATTTTCTCGTCTCTGTCTGAGAGCGCATCCTCGCCCACAATTGATACAAGGTCTCGGAGGTTTTCTCCTTCCGCGTAAAGGGCGTAGATCTGGTCAGCTACATCGCCGTGGTCTTTCCGTGTGTATCCCTCTCCTGTTCCGTTGTCTTCAAGTCTTGAGAGGCTTGGTAGGATGTCTATAGGAGGATTGTATCCCTTTGAGTCTAGATCTCTGTCGACCACGATTTGTCCTTCGGTGATGTATCCTGTAAGGTCGGGTATTGGGTGAGTTATGTCGTCTCCGACCATTGTCAGGATCGGGAGCTGTGTTACTGAGCCCTCTTCTCCTTCTATCAGTCCTGCTCGTTCGTATAGTTCAGCGAGGTCGGTGTACATGTATCCTGGGTATCCTCGTCTTCCCGGTACTTCTTCTCTTGCTGCAGAAACCTCACGTAGGGCGTTACAGTAGTTGGTCATGTCTGTCATGATTACGAGAACATCCATGCCTTTTTCAAATGCAAGGAACTCGGCTGTCGTCAAGGCAAGCCGTGGTGTAATAATTCTCTCTGGTGCAGGATCAGAAGCTTTGTTTAGGAATACTACTGATCTTTCAAGTGCTCCTGTGCTTTCAAATTCTTCTATAAAGTCTTGTGATTCTTCTTCTGTGATTCCCATTCCTGCAAATACTACTGCAAAGTCTGTGTCTTCTCCTTTGACGTCTGCTTGTCTTGAGATCTGTTTTGCAAGTTCGTTGTGAGGTAGCCCGGAGCCGGAGAAGATTGGAAGTTTTTGGCCTTTCACCAGTGTGTTGGTTACGTCGATTGTGGATACTCCTGTCTGAATGAAGTCTTCTGGCAGTTCACGTGAGTATGGGTTGATTGCCTCTCCCTGTATGTCTCTTTCCTCTTCCGGAATTACTTCCGGTCCGTCGTCCATAGGGTTTCCTGTTCCGTCAAGTATCCTACCAAGCAGGTCCTCGGTACACGGCATCTTAACGTTTTCGTCCATGAATCTTACGCTGGCGTCTTGGCCTATTCCCTGTGTCTCCTCGTATACTTGAACTACTACAACGTCTTTAGAGGTTTCAAGAACTTCTCCTCTCTTGACGTCTCCTTCAGAGTCCTCGATTTCCACTATGTCTCCGTATGCCACGTTTTTCGTGTTTTCAACGTATACTAGAGGTCCTTTGACCTGATTGATTGTCTTGTATTCTTCCTGTGTCATTTTTCTATTCACCTTTATTTGTCAAGTTCCGTGAACTCTTCCTGCATCTGTTCACGGACTTCCTCAATCTTCTGCTCGTAGTCTTCCGAGGTTTTAACCTTGCTGATTTCGTTCTTGCAGCTTAAGGATATTATATCTTCCACTACTGCTCCATCCTCAAGTGCCTCATACGCGCTATCTCCCCAGTCCAGTATGAGCTGAAGTACCTCGAACGTTTTCTGAGGTGATGAGTACTGGTCTACAGGATGGAAGGCGTTTTGCTGCAGGTAGAATTGTTTTATCAGTGTCCCGATCTCCAGTGTCAGTCTCTCTCGGTCTGGTAGTGCGTCCTTTCCTACCAGCTGGACTGTTTCCTGTAGCTCTCCATCTTTCTGCAGCAGGTCCTTCATGCGTTGGATGTTTTCATTCCATTCTTCGTCGACGTTTTCCTGCCAGTAGTCTGATAAGGTGTTTTCGTATCCTGAGTATGAGTCGTTCCAGTTGATTGATGGGAAGTGTCTTTTCTCAGCTAGGTCTTTGTCCAGTGCCCAGAAGTTTTTGACTACACGAAGAGTGTTCTGAGTGACTGGTTCGGAGAAGTCTCCGCCTGGAGGGCTTACTGCTCCGATTACTGTAACAGAGCCAGGATCCTCGGGACCTAGCGGCTCAACTCTTCCTGCTCTTTCGTAGAACTCGGCGAGCCTTGAGGCAAGGTATGCTGGGTAGCCTCTTTCTCCTGGCATCTCTTCTAGCCTGGCTGAGATCTCTCTCATGGCTTCAGCCCATCTGGAAGTACTGTCTGCCATCAGTGCGACATCGAGTCCCATGTCCCGGAAGTACTCTGCGATAGTCACTCCGGTGTAGATGGATGCTTCCCGTGCCGCAACAGGCATGTTTGAGGTGTTTGCGATTAATACTGTTCTGTTTATAATCTTGTCTCCTGTCTGTGGGTCTTCCAGTTCTGGGAATTCTTCGAGAACTTCTGTCATCTCGTTTCCTCTTTCTCCACATCCGATGTAGACGATTATGTCTGCATCCGAGAACTTAGCTAGTGACTGTTGTGTTACTGTTTTCCCTGTTCCAAATCCTCCTGGTACGGCCGCTGTTCCCCCTTTTGCGATTGGGAAGAGTCCGTCTAGGACGCGCTGTCCTGTCTTCAGAGGTACTTCTGGCTTCAGGTCTTTTTCTGTCGGCCTTGGCTCCCTGATAGGCCATTCCTGTCTCATGGATATTTCTGCTCCGTTCTCAAGCTCAACTACAGTATCCTCGACGGTGTAGCTTCCTTCCTTTATCTCCTCAATTTCTCCTTCTTCCGCTGACGGTGGAACTAGTACCTTATGTGTTCCAAACTCTACCTCAACTTCTCCTAGGACGTCTCCCTGTTCTACTTGGTCTCCTTCTTGTTTGGTTGGCTGGAAGTTGTACTCTTCTTCTAGATCGATTCCTGGTGCGTCTTCTCCACGTGATATGAACTCTCCTGTCATCTGCTCCAGTTTAGGTAGTGGACGCTGAAGCCCGTCGTATATTGATGTCAGTAGTCCTGGGCCCAGGTCTACTGAAAGCGGTTCTCCTGTGTTCTCTATAGGTTCTCCGGGTTTTACGCCGGTTGTTTCCTCATATACCTGTATGTATGATTTTTCTCCTTCTATCTGTATTACTTCACCCATCAAGCCTTCTTGGCCTACATGTACTACGTCGTACATCTGTGGGTTCATACCGGTTGCTACTACTACCGGTCCTGTTACTTTGTAGATTTCTCCGTCAGCTTCTGCTTGCTGAAGATCTGCTTGTGTCATTTTTGATTGTCACCTTAGTATGAGTTTTTGGTATTGGATTTGCTATCCTGTTATGTCTGCTCCTATCGCTTTCTTGATTTTTTCCTGCAGCCTCTCGCTTTCTGCGTCTTCTGAGAGAGATACTACTACAGGATTTACACTTGATTCCACGTTTTTCCTGATTCTTTTGCTCAGTAGATTGAGGTCATTCTTTTCGGTTATCAGTATTCCGATGTCTTCTCTGTCGATCAGGTCCTGTATTTTCTGTTCGTAGTTTTCCTTTCCGAACGTCTTCTGTACTCCGGCAAGTTTGAATCCTAATCTGAGGTCAGATCCTCCAATCACTGCAATGCTCTTTTCATCCTGTTCTTGGCTCATCTGCTGACCACCATGTTATCCAGTATCTCTTGCTCTGATTGAAGCCCTGTGGATTTTGACTGTATGAGCAGCCTCAGGTTTTCTACTTCAATGGTTTTTGCCAGTATGTACGCTAGAATTGAGGCTAAGCCAAGGGAGTTGGTTTTCATGAGTTTTATTGCTTTGTTCCTTCTTTCAATCTCAAGCTGCCTCTCAACTTCCTCGGCGTTCCCTGCTTCAATACTCCAGCCTGACTTGTTGATGTGCTCTATCATGTCTTCGTATGTTTCAGCCTGTAGACATTTCTCTACAAGATCATTTTCTCCTAGATTGATTAACCGGTCTTCAACTTCTTGATCCTCAACTCCGCGCTTTTTAAGCCTGAAAAGGTTTCTAAGGTTTTCAAATTCAATTTCCATCTTCACGAATCTGATAAACGCTTGGTTACCTGTGTTTTCTGCTTCTTGGAGCAATTGTTTGAAGTATGCTGTGTCTATTTTTCTTTCTAAGTTCTCAATACTGTCACTTGATTTGATGTCAGGTACATTCAGTTCCTCCATTTCTCGGTTCATGGTGTCTAGAATATCTCCGATATCCTTCTCTGAGAGCTCATTAATCCTCTTTTTATCTAGCTGATATCCTGGTGATATTATATCCTCTATCTCTTGTTCTTGGCTGG
>GL982576.1:127483-151377 GCA_000220375.1 Candidatus Nanosalina sp. J07AB43
GAGATTTCTTCTTTATTTTGAACGTATTCAGAGTAGTCAACTTCTGAGTCCTTGAACTCTATTCTTTCTATTATCTCTTGAGTTTCTTTCTCTGATAGTTCTTTGAGTTCGCCATATGTGTAGCTTCCTACAGGTGTGAGCATGTCGTGGATGCTTCCTTTTTCTCCTGATTTCTTCCATCTCAGGAGTCTTTTGAGGCTTAGGATGTCGTAACGTCTGAGGTATACTTTGATTATTTTTTCAAGTGTCTCCGGTGACATATCCACTAGGTCTGAGAGTGTGCGGGAAAGGTTCTTTGTAAGTGCGAACTCTACCAGTTTTGCTCCCTCATATTTTGATCCAAGCTCGTCGATATCCTCTTTGTATTCTCCTTCTCCAAGTCTTCTCGCGATTTCGTTTGGCTGCATCTTGAGAAGGTTCTCGTAATCGTTCTGGTCAAGAAGCTTGGCTTTCTTTGCCGATACTCTTGCGGACATGTATGGATAGTCTCTCATTGCTCACCCTCCGGAAACAGCATCTCTGCTACATCCTTTCGGTGTTCTTCTCTAAAGTTTTCGACGATCCTATCAAATGTGAAGTCTCTTCTAGTTGAGCCGTCTTCTGATTCAAGAATTATTCCCTCTTCTTCGATTTCTTCGAACTCTACATCTTCTTTAAGACCCTCAAATTCTTCGCTGCCCTTTACCTTTGCTACCTCGAAGTCTGTTTCTTCGATGACGTTCTGTACGAAGGACTTTCTTTCGTCTTCATCTAGGTTGCTTAGGTCATCTCTGAACTCGTTGAAGGCTCTCTCAAGTTCTTTCTGCTTGGCCTTAAGTTTCTCCTGCTTAGCCTTCATCCTTGCGTTTGAGAGTTCCTGTTTTTCAAGAGAGTCTTTCTTTCTTTCTAGCTCTTTGTTTACTTCTTTTTTGATTTTACTGGATTCCTTTGAAGCCTCTTCAAGAATTTCTTCTTCCTCTTCTTCAGCTTCACCTATTATTTCATCTGATTTTTGCTGTGCTTCTTCCAAGATGTCGGATTTAACTTCTTCAAGTCCCATAGTATCTTTTTTCCTCCTTTCGTGTGTTCGTTGTTTGTTATGTTAAATAAAGCAAAGTTGGAAGGGCCTTGATGGCCCTCCGATGCTTTTTAGATGAAGCCTGTTACAACCAGTGCTACTACGAGTCCGAAGATAACCATTGTCTCCGGGATAACTGTGAGGATCAGGACGTTACCGAAGAGGCTGTCGTCTTCTGCTAGTGCTCCGACGCCAGCTGCTCCGATTTTTGCCTGAGCCCAAGCCGTAGCAAGCGCTGTGATTGCGATTGCTAGGCCTGCACCGATTGCTGGAAAGGCTCCAATACCTGCTGATGCTGCTCCTGTTGCCATTAGTTGATTTTCACCTCAAATATTGTTTATTCGCGATTTGCTCCGAATGGAGCGTATTTTTTACCGCCTCCTTCGTAGAACTTTCCGAACATCTCCACGTAGTGGAGTCGGATTCCTTGAAGGAAGCCTTCCATGATTTTGATGAATGTGTTGAATGTGTGGCCAAATATTAGTATCGCGGTTCCGGCTGCGATCCCTAGGGCCGTGCCTGAGTTGAATGCCGGTGCTGCTAATCCATTTACGACTTTTGCCAGTGCGACAGCCGCTATTGAGACACCGAAGACCCTTAGATATGAGAGTATGTTTGCTATAAGCGAAGGTATTTCAACTATGCCTTCTACGCCTTCTCCTTTATAAAGCAATGTCAGCGATATCAGACCTAACGGCGCTCCAACTACTGCACCGTAGACGTATGCTGCTAAGGCACTTATCTCCAGCATTATCCAACTACCTTTTTCTAGAAAGGCCTCGATAAACCCGTGGTTTGTGTACTCGTTGTAGAAGCCTACTAGATATCCCATGTTAATGTGGAATACACCAAAACCTACAGCTATAGGTAGTACTTGACCAAGGTGTTCAGCCCTGTGGAAAAGTATAGGTATTTCTTTCAGAAATTCTAGACCTGTCAGAGCGTATAATGCATTGTGTTTGGGTCCGAATATTACGTAACCGAATGCATCGCCGAAGGCTAATCCAAATATTATAGTGAAGATGGATGCATACATCAGTGACTGGAATATCTTTTGCGCTGATGGTAGGAACTTGTAACCTGCTGCAAACACCAGTAGACTGGTTAATCCGTATCCTGCGTCCCCTATCATAAATCCGAATAGAGCAGGGAAGGTCAGCAGTATGATAAATGATGGATCGACCTCGTTGTACTTTGGAACCGACATGAGGTCTGTAAGCGGTTCAAACGGCTGTACTATACCCGGGTTATCATGTTTTACCGGAGGATTTTCACCCTCCTCTTCCTCAATATAGATTTTTCCGTCAGTTATATCGCACATTTTTTCTTTTAGTTCATCCAGTTTCTCGGATGGTATCCAGCCTTTGGCTATAAACGCGTTCTCTGTAGTTCCGAAGTTTATAGGTGCTTCAGCTTTCTCAATTTTCTGTGATAGAAATTCTTCAGCTGAAATAAGGCTACTGCGCCACTCTCTGGAGATATCCTCTAACTCACCTTCTTTTTCTTGTATCCGGTTTTCCATCTCTTGCTTCTCCTTTCTCTTCTTATCTACAAGTCCTTCTATCGATCCCTCGTAATCAACTTCAGGTAGAGAAATACGTGATTCTACGCATGAATTAACTGCTTCCTCAACATCTTTTTCTTTTCTGTAGACTACCGCTGCTGACTTCTTACCCTTGAAAAGCTTGAACTCATGCTCCGAGCACTCTTTCTCTAACTTTTCAGTATCTAGATCTCCTACTGCAACACCTAGCCTCTTAGTATCCTCTAGATCTTCGTAGTTTAGGTCTATTCCTTTGAGTCTATTCAAAGTTTTGATTCTGTCATCAAGTTTCTCTGACTGGTTTGAAAGCCTGTCAATATCATTCTGTATGTTTCCTACTCTTTCTTCAAGTTCAGTGGCCTTTGTCCTGCACTTGCCCTATATCTTTGTTCTGCGTGCCTTGTTGGCCTTGCTCTGGAAGTTTTGAGATAAGTGATCTGATGTCTACTATGGTTTCTGATAGCTGCTCAGCCTCTTCAAATGGTTTCCCCGACTCTATCGCCTCGTTCTCATGACTGTCAATATCCATCATCTGCAGCTCGTAGAGACCTTCTACAACAGGTCTAAGCTGATTCTTCGGAGCCGTAATCGAGATTTTAGTCATTTCAAGAGGCTTCATTTTAACATCATCTAGAGATATGTTTCTTCGAGCTTGTTTTCGAGAAAGTCTAGTGCTTCCTTCCTGTTGTCTTCTGCCTTTTCTCTGATTTCTTTGGCGTCTTCTCTTCCTTTATCCAGAATTTCGTCTCTTTTTTGATCCATTTCCTGCCTGAATTCTTTCAGCTCGCTTTCTTTTCTCTGTTTTGCTTCGTTCTCAGCTTCTTCTATAATTTTCTCTTTTTCTTCCTTCGCTTCTTCGATTATTTCTTTTCTCTTCTGTCTGGCTTCTTCGGTTATCTCTGTGTTTCTTTCTTCTGCCTCTCTGACATCTTCAACTATGTTACTCAAGGCTGACACCTGGTTTAATCACGTAACTAAAACCCTTATAAATGGTGTGAGGTAGGTCAGCCCTGATCTCGTTTAAAATAGTTTTCCCTAGTCATAGTTTCGTAAAAAGGTAAGTCTATATATTTTGATCATGGAAGAGAGAGGTTGGGAGATTTTTGCCTCAGAGGAAGATGAACCTGACAAGGACTCTGAAGTATTTTTTAACCCGGAAATGAAGCTGAACAGAGATGTTTCTGAAGTAGCAGGCCATGTTTTCCACCAAAAAATTGATGTGGATGACTTCAGGGTGTGTGATGCTCTCTCAGCTTCTGGTGTAAGAGGGTTTAGGTACTCTGAGTATGCTGATACTCTGCATTTAAATGATATTAATCCTGAGGCGGTCCGCAGACTGAAAAAGGGCCTGAGGTCCAATGACGTTGAGGCAGAGACGTTTAATGACGATGCTAACACTCATTTGTCCGAGCACAGAAATTTCTATAACTTCATTGATGTAGACCCTTTTGGATCTTTTACCAGGTTTTTGGACTCGACTGCTAGAGCGGCCAATCATCAAAGCTTTGTAGGTCTTACTGCAACTGATAACGGCCCTGTTTCTGGCAGCTATCCTAAGGTCTGCAGGCGCAGGTATGGATCAAAACCTCTCAGAAACAGCTTGATGCATGAAACAGGCCTTAGAATCTATATTAAGGAAGTATTTCAGAACTTTGCTCGCTTTGACAAGTGTTTTGACCCTAAGATCTGCTTTCAACACAGGCACTATTCCCGGTTGATGGGACGGGTTACAGAGTCCAAAAGCCGCTGCAACAAAAGCCTTGAAAACATTGGATATATGACTTTCTGTACTGACTGTAGATGGAGAACGCTTGAGCGAAAATCACGATGTGAATATTGTTCCTCATCTAATGTTACTTATGCAGGACCTCTTTGGACTGGCAGTATAGGAGACCAGAGGTTTATTTCGGATATGATTGAGAAAACCCCAGAAGAGTGGAGTGAAGCCCTGAAACTGCTTGAAACACTGAACGATGAGGTGCAGGTCAGAACACCTTTCTACGATATACATAAGATGGCCTCAGAGACAAATGTGCAAGCCCCTAAGACTCAAGATACTGTTGATCGCTTGGAAAAGAAGGGCTATATAGTTTCTAAGACTCACTTTGAATCCACAGGAGTGAGGACGGATGCGCCGTTTGAAGAGATGCGGAATGTGATAAAATCTGAAAGCACTTCCTGAAATATGGGGGAAAAATCTCCGCGGCGGAAATAAGACAAAAGTATGGATAAGATTTAATTGGACTTTTCTTCCAGCTCGTCTTCTAGACCAAGTTTTTCAGCAAGCTCCTTGTAACGGTTTCTGATTGTGACTTCTGTTACTCCTACTACGTCTGCGACTTCTCTTTGAGTTCTCTTCTCGCCCTCAAGTACTGCTGCGATGTATAGTGCTGCTGCAGCCAGTCCTGTCGGTCCTTTCCCGGATAGCAGGTCTCTTTCTCGTGCCTCTTTCAGAATTTGTCTTGCTCTTGCTTGTACCTCTCCACTTAACTGGAGTTTTCCTGCGAATCTTGGTACGTAGTCCTGTGGCTTTGCCGGCAGAATTCTAAGTCCAAGTTCTCTGGCTACATATCTATATGCGCGTCCGATTTCCCTCTTCTCTATTCCTGATGCATCTGAGATTTCGTCGAGTGTTCTTGGCGTCCCCTGCTTACGTGCTACAATGTAAATTATCGCTGAGATAATTGACTCCATTGAACGTCCTCTTACCAGTCCCTGGTCAACAGATTTTTCGTATAGTCTGGCTGTCTCTTCGTGAACTGACTCTGGCAGGTTGAGGTTGGAAATCATGGAGTTGAGTTCGCTCAGTGCGAATCCAAGGTTTCTATCCTTTGACTTTGTCAGCCTCTTGTGCCACTTCCTAAGCCTGTAGTACTGCGCTCTTTTATTTCCTGAGACCTTGTAAAGCTCTCCTGACCCTTTTCCGATTTCTGTGGAGACTCCCATGTCGTGTTTCGTGTATGTCAGTGGCTGTCCTGCTCTTGCCTTCTTTTCCTTTTCTTCTGCGTTGAATGCTCTGTATTCTGCGGATTTATCTATTCTGTCTTCGTCGATTACTGTTCCACATGATATACAGATCAGTTCTCCCTTTGAGGAGTCTTCCTCAAACTGTTGTCCTCCACATTCGGAGCAAGTTAGTACTGTATCTCCTTCTTCTGCTTCTTCCTGTCTAAGCTCGTATCCTTCTTCTCCTTCTAGATCCTCTGCGTCAGCACCTGACTCTTCTGTATCCGATTCTTCCTCTTCTTTCCAGTCGTCTGGTACCTCGTAGTTGTCGTGTTGCCTTCTTGGAATATTCTGTGGAGTGTCTTCAGCCATGTTTAAATACACCTATTTATACCTGCGACCGCAACATTTAAATGCGTTTTCTGTCTATGTTTGACAGTCTAGTAACAACATTTGCTTGGCAGTATCCTCCATAGATATAATATAATTTCTGGACTACATCTTACCTGTGGCAGATAGACAGGCAAAGTCTCAGAGAGAAACTTTGATTGTAGCAGTCTTACTAGTTCTGGGGAGTCTTATTGTTCTATTCCCGTTTCTGGATGCATTAATTCTTGCTGGTGTTGTCTCGTACTTACTGAAAATAGGGCATGATAATATCAACCAGTACCTTGACAATCAGCTTGTCTCATCGATAATAATGATATCCTCCGTCTTTGTGGGTGTTGGAGCTGTATTGTACATATTTACAAATAACTTCTTCGAGATACTGTCACAGGTAAACACATTCACAGGTTCATTGAGACAGGGAATTTTGAACATTACAGACTTTCTAAATCTATCTGAACAGTTCCAAAGAAACGTAGAGTCATTTATAAACAGCATCTCTGACCGATTGACAGCTGAAATGGTGTCTGTCTTCACTTCGATACCGTCACTGCTTATCGATGTCGCTATATTCCTCGTCACAACCCTCTTTCTGTACAAGGACAGAGATGTTATTGAGAGCCAGTTGAAAAGCTTGATAGGTGATATCCCTAGCCCTGAGCGAGACATTGTCCAATCCATAGTGAATTCGATTGATGAGATATTTAGAGGAGTCTTCTTGACTCAAGTGACTGTGGCTCTGATTCTTGGAGCTATCAACGCTGTCGGGTTTCTTATAATTGAACAGATTACTTCTTCAATACCGTTGATCAGTCTGTGGTCTCTTCTGATTGCGGCTGCAGCACTGCTGCCGCTGTTTGCTGGCTTCATGGTCTATGGACCCATAGGTGCATATTACTTAATGACAGGCAGCCCTATCAAAGGATCTCTGATATTGCTTTTCGGTATAGTGATAATCAATGTTGCCTCGGAGATCTTCCTCCGTCCATATGTAGGTTCAAAACAGATGGATGAGCACCCTCTAATAATATTCCTTGGGTTTCTGACAGGTCCTCTGGTCCTAGGCATCAAGGGTCTAATCATAGGGCCTGTGTTGCTTATCCTGACGAAAGAATTTGTGTTAAATTACTCTACCTTGGCTTACGCTCAAAGCTCTCAGAACCGCAGCGACGACAAGTAGAATTACTACGCTCTTGCCCGCATCTGGAACATACCTTCTTCCACTTCCTTTCCTCTGTTATAGCCTCTTCCATAAAACCTTCAAAGTCTACGTCTAGGTGTAGGGCTAAGTTCTGTACTCCTTTGTCATCTGAGATAACTTTTGTGTCTGTGGAGAGGGCTAGAGCCACCAGCTTCTCATCAACTTTAGAGGTAGGCGAGTTTATACGGTCCGATACCTGGTTCACCTTTGATATCTCTGGTTCAGGGGCTTTCATCAGGTTGACTCCTGAGTTCTGGATTTTTCTGGATGCATCTTGGCTTTTCATTTCCTTCTGAACACCTGGAACCGTGTATATTTCTCCTAGTTTCCTTATTTTGCTGCTGTGGATTATGACATTCGAATCTACGATTGCATCCATTGTTTCTGGTTTCAACTGGACCTTTGTTTATTAAAAAATAGCTTATGCCTACTTGTTTGTGATATATTATGGATCTACCAAATGCACCAGTTGAAAGAATCATCCGTAAAGCCGGAGCAGAAAGGGTTTCACAGGACGCAGTTGAAGAGCTTAGACAGGCTTTAGAGGATCTTGGACAGGAAATTGCCGTTGATGCAAACCAGATGGCTGAACACGCAGACAGAAACACTGTAAAGATGGAAGACGTTAAGCTGGCAACTCGGTGATCAAGAATGAGTGAAGATACAGAATGTCAGAGTATTTGTGCAGGAGGTGTATCCCATGCCAAAGCAAGTTGAAGCAGGTAAACTTAGAAATGGTTCATTTGTAATGATTGATGAGGAACCTTGTGAGGTGAGAAGCGTCTCAAAGTCCAGTCCCGGAAAGCATGGTTCAGCGAAAGCCAAAATCAAGGCAAGAGGATTGTTTGATGAGAAGGATAGACATATTACAAAACCGGCTGACACCATGATGATGTCCCCTGATTTAGATAAGAAGGAAGGACAGGTGGTTTCTGTTGAGGATGATATTGCACAAGTAATGGATATGGACAGCTATGAGACCGAGGAGATGCAGATACCTGATGACTACAGCGCTGGAGAAGGAGATGTAGTTGATTACTGGGTTGTTGACGACAGAAAACTAGTTAAAGACGTCAGAACCGAGTAATGAATGGAGTTTTTCTCCAATCTGTCTATTCTTCTAATAAGTTATTAACCGTCTTTGCATATATTCTTGATTATGAAACGGGAGAAGCTGAGGCAGAAGGTCTTGGATAGGTTTTATCCCTCAAGGCAAGAGCTTGAAGAACTGGAAACGTTATATTCAGATATTTCTACATTTATAGAGTCAGAATACGGTCTTGAAACATTTTTTGCAGGATCTGCAGGTCGTGAAACCTGTGTAGCAGATGATAAGGATATTGACGTGTTTGTACTTTTTCCAGAGGATACAGAAAGATCAAAGCTGGAAGACCTGGGTCTTGAAATAGGGCAGAATGTGTTTGAAAGTTTTGAAGGAGAGTTTGAGGTCGAGTATGCTGAACATCCCTATACAAAAGGTGGTATTCAGGGCCACGAAGTTGAAGTAGTACCTTGCGTAGATACTTCGCCTCAGGATATACGTAGCGCTGTTGACAGAAGCCCTCACCACGCCGAGTGGGTTGACGATAACCTCTCCAAAAGCCAAAAGAAGGATGTTGTTGTTCTAAAATCTTTTCTCAAATCGCAGGGACTGTACGGTTCCTCGCTTAAGAACAGAGGATTCTCCGGATACTTGTGTGAAGTCCTGATAGCTTATGCAGGATCCTTTGATCATCTTGTTCAGGATGCATCGAGCTGGAGAAAAGATAAGGTGATTGACGTTGAAGGTCATCATGATCATTTGCCTCAGCACCTTGAGAAGAAGTTCTCTCAGAGTTCATTGAAGGTTATTGACCCTGTGGATGGAGAGCGAAACGTTGCCAGTGTTCTGACGTCTGAAAACTATGCTAAGTTTGTCTATAGTTGCTGGCAGTTCTCCAAAAATCCGGGTATGAACTTTTTTGTTAAGAAGGATTTAGATCTTGATAAGTTCAGGTTGAAGCAGGAGCTGGATGACCGTGGAGAGTTTATAGTCATGGAACTTGATAGGATCAGCGAGCCTGACGATATTGTTTACCCTCAGATGAGGAAAGCGATGGGCAGATTTGAGGACGTCCTGAGGAAGAGGGATTTCAGACTTTACAATACAGGATTTCATATTGGCAGCAAGATCAGAATCTTCTTTGAAACATCCTCATCCGAGCGCAAAATCAATTTAAAGCGTGGACCAAAGCCTTTCCATAACGAAGCTCATGTGTCAGAATTTACCTCGAAATACGAGAACACATTTATCAGGAATGAGAGAATCTGTACTAAGATAGAGAGGGAATATACCCATCCTAAGGACCTTCTACATGACTTTATAACCCAAGACAAGCCAGGTTTGGAGCAAGATGGTATACCGGGTAACGTAGCTGATAAGCTTGTTGATGCAAGCTTTGTCAAGCCTATGACTGAGGATGAAGAATGGTTAAAATTCTTGTACAAGAGACTTAGATTAGAACAATGAGTAATGTTAACATAGTCGTAGGCTTGTCCGGTGTAGGTAAATCTACAGTTCTTGAGGAAGCGATGAAGCTATCTGAAAATGAATATGAGATAATTAATTACGGTGACAGGATGCTTGAAGTTGCGATGGACGAAGGACTTGTGGACTCCAGAGATGAGATTAAAACCATTAGTTCTGGCAAGCAGAAGGAGATTCAGAAAAAGGCTGCTGATTCAATCCTAGTTGACTCAGAGGACAAAAATGTGGTAGTGGATACACATGCAGCTATTCAGACACCTCATGGATACCTCCCTGGTCTTCCTCAATGGACCATCCAAGGCTTGCAGCCTGAGAATATTATAATTATCGATGCTCCTTCAAAGGCTATCTACGAGCGTAGCACTGATGACGATGGGAGAAGTAGGGAGCATGATTCTGTTGAAGGAGTTGATGAGTACAGGCAGGTGGCGCGTGAGATGGCTGCTTCCGGGTCTGTCCTAACGGGCGCCTATCTCAAGATTATAGAAAACAAGGATGGTATGATTAAGGAGGCCTCACAGGAACTTGTTGAACTACTGGAGTCTTAGACTCCGACAAACAGTTTTTTCTTCTTCAAGTAACAACTTTTCGTTATGATTGACATGTAGTAAGCGCTTAGCTGTTGTTATTTGTTTGAAGCACTAAAACAAAAGGTTAATAAGGTTTAAGCTCTCCGTAAATACTATGCCTAGCCTCTGGGACTTAGGTAAGAGCTCTAAGGAGAAGCTCAATGATTCATGGGAGGAGGATGGCATCTTACAGGAAAAGGTGGATCAGCACCGACACAAGTTTGAGGATGAGTTCAGGGAAAACATGGACGAAGATGTTCCAACTCATCCATACAAAGTATACAGGAATATTGTTGAAAATAGAGAGCTTGAGGATGAAGAAAAAGTGGCTCTGGAACATATGAAGGACGAGTTTGCAGAGAAATGGCAGTCACTCAAGCAGCAACACTCTTCCAACTGAAGATGCCAAGCAAGCAAAGGGGATGAAAAAATCCCTCTTTTGCTTTTCTTAACCTAATCTCTTGGACATGTACGGACCATCCAGTTCATATCCCAGCTTTCTGTAGTACTCCCGGGTTCCTACTGCTGAGATTACACATACTTTCTCCTTGTCGAGTTCGCGGGCTTTTTCCTCTGCCTGGTTCATCAGTTTTCTTCCAAAGCCTTGGTGCTGCACTGATCCGCTTTCACCAAGGTCTGTAGCGCTTCCAAGAACCTTAAGCTGCCTCACCACAAGAGTATCGTCGTCTATCTCCTCCCGAAAGCTCTGTTCTGTAGTCCTCAATCGAACAAACCCAAGCAAAATATCCTTCTCAGTGTCCTCATAGCTTAGAAAGTATTCATGACCTTCTGATGCTGGATAGTCTCTTTCAACTAGTTCTATGTCCTCTTCTTGGGGCTCTAGGTTATGTGTCCTTTCCATGTGCCCGACTTCTCTGCATCTTGTGCATCTGCATCTTTCTCCTTCATCGTGGATCTCCTGAAGAGCCATCTGTCTCATGTTGGTAAGCTGTGGGCCAGCATCTACCTCTGTACTTGGTATGTCTCTCATGACTCTCTTAACTCGGACATGTGGTGGTATCTCGTTTTTTAGAATCTCTTTTAGTCTTTCCTTGGCCTCTTCATCGCTTATAGGATCGAACTCACCTTCTTCGTACTGTCGGTAGAGCTCTGTACCTTGGATTACCTCGCAGGGATATATTTTCACTTCATCTGGCTGTAGATCAGAGTCAGAGAATGTCTTCCTGAACTTCTCAATGTCTTCCTCGTATCCTTCTCCAGGTAGACCAAGCATCAGATGGTATGCAACCTTGAAACCCGCGTTCTTAAGCCTTCTAGTCGCTTCTATCACCGGCTGCATTCCGTGACCTCTATTTGTAATCTCATGTGTCTCGTCAAATACCGTCTGCACACCCATCTCTACTCGTGTGCCACCCATCTCCAGAATCCTGTCAATGTGTTTTGTCTCTGCTATATCAGGACGGGTTTCAAACGTTACCCCTACGTTTCTTACCTGCGCTGTCTCGTTTGTCTTCTTAGCCTCTTTCAGAGAGTCTGCTCCATCGTACTCATCAGTATCCTGTATCTTATCTTTATCCGGATATGAGTTAAACCCGTCAAAGGCTCTCTTCATAAATTTTTTCTGGTAATCTGGATCTTGGAATGGGAATGTTCCTCCCATTATTATGAGCTTTGACTTTTCTATGCTGTGACCGTTTTTCTCATACTGTTCCAACCTGTCATGTGCTTGGTCAAATGGGTCATACTGGTTTCTAATAGCTCTTCTGGTCGCAGGTTCTTTTCCTGTGTAGCTCTGCGGAGCATCCTCACCTTTAGGGCAGTAGATACAGCCTCCCCCGCAGGGCGCCGGCCTTGCCATTATTGCAATGTTTGCTATACCGGAGATTGACCTTGTCGGCTTCTTCATGAGAACTTTTTTCGCTCTCTTCTCTTGATCTTCTCGAAAGCTTAGGATATCTGCATTCTTTGGCATACCTGAGAAATCTGAGTTACGGCAGAGCTCCTTTTTTCTTTGCTCTACCTCTTCCTTGGAGTCGATCTCTTCTTCTTCAATCTCCTCAATTATCGATCTAGATATCTGTTTAAGCTCTGACATATTTATTCTGGTGTCTTCCCAAAGTTAAAAAGAAGAACCGTGGAATCATGTTCACATGAAAACAAAGATTCTGACGATTTTGATTATACTCTTTGTTTCGACGGCAACAGGATTTAGTTTTGAAACAAATCAAGGTGATGTTGCCTTGGTGCAGCTATCAGGAACGATTACACCTTCATCTTCAGGAGGTCTGTACTCTACGGGAGGAATAACTCCTGGACAGGTTAGGAACCTTAATGACAAGGTTGAAGACGGAGATTATGAAGCGGTTATTTATGAAATAAATTCTGGTGGTGGAGCTGTCGTTGCTTCTAAGGAAGTTATGAGGGATATTGATTCTCTGGATGTTCCAAAGGTCTGCAGGTTCAGGGATGTCGCTGCGTCAGGTGCATACCTGTTTTCTCTGGGTTGTGACAGGATTGTGGCTGATTCATCTACCTTGACAGGAAGTATAGGTGTTAAGAGCTCCTATCTGGAGTTCTCTGAGGCGATGGATAAATATGGCGTTGACTATGTAAACATCTCCTCTGGAAAGTACAAGGAGCTTGGAACCCCTTTCCAGAATATTTCGGCGCAGGAGCGTGAAATACTTCAGGAAAAGTCTGACAAGATCCATGAGCAGTTTTTGGAGCTTGTCAGGTCAGAGAGAAATATTTCCGAGTCCGAGCACATACCTATCAGTACAGGTACAGTTTACCTTGGATCTACAGCAAAGGAGATAGGCTTGGTTGATGATTTAGGAGGAAGAGAAAAGGCGATACAGGTAGCAGAAAACATGACGGGCAAGCAGCTTGATGTAGAGAAGGTTTCTAGGGAAACATCATTCAGCTTTGGTTCCCTGGTCGCTTCTTTGAAATCAAGCTTGGTACCACAGGTCAGCAACCTTCCTTTGGTAGCTTCCTACTAGAAAGGGAGCTATGGGGAAGGTTGGTCTATTCCTTCCGGTTGCTCAGGTTCCTCGCTCTGGTTCCAGAGTGTCTTGAACACCGGCGCCATAGTGTTTGACGCCAGGTGATCGCTCTCAGTCCAGAAGGCTGAGTCCTGTGTAGAGTGAACATCTTGATGTGTCATTGACATTGTAACAGAGTCATCGTCAATGATGGAGAGAGGTCCATCAGGTGCATGAACTTCCTCGTCTTCTTCAATATTTCTGGTCTCTGCTACGTCTTGAAGTTCCTGATAGTGCTGGTAGTTCTCCTCGGATACAGGTGCAAGAATCTGAACGTTGACACCTTGTTCATTTGCTTCCTCTAGAGCTTCCTGATGATTTTCCTGAAGATCCTCTCAGGCCTTCCTCTGACGTCAGTATTCTGATATTCTCCTCTGCATCTTGGAACATTGTGCCTTGGTGCTGCTGTATTTGTCTGGATCCCTTGAGGCTTCCGGACATGTCAGCAGGATCTACAAGTTCAAGCCCTTGATCGTAAAGGCTTTCAAGTTCGTCCACAGCCTCAGATTCCTTGAAGCTGTCCAGCCTATCTATCTTTTCCTGAAGTTCTTGCTGATGTTGTTTCTTGATGTTTTCAATAGCTTGTTCCGGCGGGATTGAAACGTATTCCATAGGCTGTGAGGATTTTATTACTGCGAATCCTTTCTCGGCTAGAGACTCTAGAACGTCGTAGGCTCGTGACCGTGGAACGTTTGTCATTTCCGAAAGTTCTCCGGCTGTGGATACTCCTCTTCCAAGCAGTGCGGAGTAGATTTTTCGTTCGTACATGTTCAGCCCGATGTCCTCGAGCTTGTCCAGAGTCTCTTGACTTGCTACCATTTTCTCACCTTATATACTAATTTGTTGTCTTGTGTGAATTATAAACCTTGCTCACCGCGTGATCATAAATTATCCCATATGATTCACGGTATTTATTATTGTATAGTAAAAAATGTGTCTGTATTTTTATAAAACCTTTCTGATTATTCTACTAAGCTTGTCTCTAAATCCCTTGTACTTCTTTTTGAAGATTCTGCGCTCTTCGCCCACACCTTCCCACTCCGGGCCATCGAAAAACGTGCTGACCTGGTTACCGTACTCTTCATAGTAGCAAATTTCATTCATGCCGTATTTTTCACTCATAGGAACAGGATTGTCAGTATAACCCAATAATACGATATCCGTAGGAACGACGTTGTCAGGACACGTTAGCATATCACCAAGGACTTTCCCATCAAAACCTGAGAATCTTACAGTAGAGAGCCCATTTTCAGATCCTATGAGCCTCATGTTGTGTACTGCAGCCGATGACTCCGCCTCGCATGCCTCAATGGCTTCCTCCCTACCAAACCTTCTTGCCATTCTTTCTCTATCTGTAAGCACTACTACAGCTGTAGGAGCCTCCTCAACTCTATTGTCGTCTATAACTTGTTGAATCTGCTCCATGGTTTCATCGGTCTCAACCACGATGAACTTGACGCTTTGGACTCCTCCTGGTGAAGGTGCGTTCCTTCCCCCTCCAGTACTCTGCCGATTACCTTACGTGAGATCGTCTCATCCCTGCAGTGATTGAATGATGTGATCTGCTTGCATTTTTCGAGTACAGACATAATAGCTAACTATTTTGCACAAGTTTAAACCTTCATGAACAAAATAATTTACGTGGAATTTTCGGAAGTATCTGACAGCTTTGAGGAGCTTGAATCTACTCAGAAAACACTTGAGAAAACGCGGATTCTTGCTGAACTTTTCTCAGGCTCAGGTGAAGACCTGCAGGAAGTTGTACTTCTTTCTACAGGTCAGCCATTTCCTTCATGGAAAAACATGGATTTAGGTGTATCATCAAAGACTTTGGTTAAAATTATATCCCGGGCATCCGGAAGGAGTGAGGACGAGATAACCCGCGTCTGGAAGAATGAGGGCGATCTAGGGGATGCCGCAGAGCAGATGGTTGACAACAAGACACAGCAGAGGCTTATGTCGAAGGAGCTGACCGTTGAGAACGTGGTTGAAAGACTTCAGAAGGTGGCGAAGATGGAGGCCAAAGGTCTTTCACAGAGTGTTGACCAGGATAAGAAACAGAGTGAACTAGCCGACCTTCTTTCATCAGCTGATCCCGTAGAGGCCAGGTATCTGGCAAGAATCATAATAAACAACCTGAGGCTAGGAGTAGCTGAGGGAACCATAAGGGATGCTCTTTCAGAGGCGTTTTTCGACGGCGAAAATACTCAGGAGATACAGAGAGCTTATGACTTCTCAAATGACTTCTCTGAGGTATCAAAGGCATGTAGACAGGGTTTAGACGCTGTTAAGTCTATAGAGCTTCAGTTGAACAGGCCTGTAAACTCTATGCTGGCCAAGAAGGTAAATACGATTGAAGAGGGGTTCGAAGAGGTAGGAAGGCCTGCATCAGTAGATTATAAGTATGACGGCATGAGAGCCCAGATACACGTTAATGATGGAGATATCAAGGTTTTCACACGTAGGCTTGAAGATGTAACCAAGCAGTTTCCGGACGTGGTTTCTCAAGTTGAAGAGAATATTGACTCGGATAACTGTATTTTGGACACAGAGATTGTAGGATACGACCCTGAAGATGGCTCTATGATACCGTTTCAGAAACTTTCCAAAAGAATTAAGAGAAAGTATGAGATTCAAAAGCTAAAGGAACAGATTCCTGTTACTGTAAGGCCGTTTGACTTGATTTACCTGGAGACGCCTATACTGGAGAGGCCTTACTCTGAAAGATGGGATAATCTTAGGGATATTGTATCTGAGAGTGAAGATGATCTGAAGCTTGTTGATCATAAGAAAACAGAGAATCCTGAACAAGTTCAGGAGATGCAGCAGCGGTCACTGAGTCAAGGTCATGAGGGTATCATGATGAAAAACCTTGACGCAGAGTATAAGCCGGGTAATCGTGTAGGTTATATGGTTAAGCTGAAGCCTGTGATGGAAACGTTGGATCTTGCTATAGTAGGTGCCAAGTGGAGTGAAGGCAGGAGAAGTGACTGGCTTGGAAGATTATTTATAGGATGTTACGATGAGGAAAATGGTACATATCAGGAGATAGGTAAGATGGCTACGGGGCTTACAGATGAGCAATTTCAGGAGATAACAGAGAAGCTGAAGCCTCTTATTACAGAGGAAGACGGTAGGAAAGTCGAGGTTAGGCCTGAGGTGATAGTAGAGGTTGAGTACGAAGAGATTCAGGAGTCACCGACTTACTCGTCCGGATATGCCCTGAGGTTTCCTCGTATGAAAAGATTTAGAGAAGATAAAGAAGAAGCAGATACGCTTGAGAGAATCACTGACCTGTACAATAATCAAAAATGACTGTTTCTAGTTCTTTCTTCTCTCAAGCCATTCCAGCAGCGTCTTCCTGCTCTTATTTCTTCTTTCTGCAGCTGCCAACGCATCATAGTTAGGGTCCTCCATATCTGATATAGACTCCTTTGCCTTCTCTACAGTGCTATCTACGATATCAGAGTAATCCATTTCTTCGTCAGTCCCCGAGTTGGTTGTATCGGTTTCTTCCTTCTGATTCTGCTGTCTCATCGACTGGGCGTTTTGAAGCTGTTCTTGAAGGCCGCTTGATGTGTTTCCGCTCTTGTTCTGTCTCTTCATCTTCCATTCGTCGCTCTCCAGCCATACAATAAAGGCTCCGACCAGAACCAAGAGTGGACCTACACCTCCTAATGCTAGTGTAACAAGCTGTTTTGAGAAGGTTATCGACAGGTAAACGCCTGCCACAGTTAATGTTGCTCCAAATAGAACTTTTATTCCGGGATGCATGGTATCACAGTAAGGTAATTACAGATTTTTCTTTTATGTGTTTCGACTTTGATATTTTGCGCTGTGTGATATTTGAAGACTCTAATCTGTAGTGGGTTTATAATATTTTACGCTGAATTTGCATCTATAGAACGCTTTAAGAGGAGATAATAGATGGGATATTACAAATATGCTCAGCAGAAGTACAACCAGCCTAAGGAGAAGCTGGACGAGCTCTGGCAGCAGAGACTGATTGAGTGGAGAGAACAGAACGCAGTAGAAAAGATCGACAACCCTACAAGAATACCTAAGGCGAGACAGAAAGGGTACAAATCCAAGGAAGGAATTGTTATGGCTCGTGTAAAGGTTAACAAGGGTGGAACCAAAAGACCAAGGCTCGATGCTGGGAGAAAACCAAAAAATGCCGGTCAAAGCAGATACTCCCGCAAGAAGTCAAAACAGGTGATTGCCGAACAGAGAGCATCCAGAAAATTCTCAAACCTAGAAGTACTTGACAGCTACTGGGTGGCAGAAGACGGAAACAGGAAATGGTTTGAACTCATCATGATTAACCCGGATCATCCCGAAATCCAGAGCGATGACGACTTGAAATGGATCTCGGAAAACAGGGACAGAGCTGAGAGAGGTCTTACACCGGCTGCAAAGTCATCAAGAGGTCAAGATAACAAGGGTACTGGTGCGGAAAAGGTCCGGCCATCACAGTCAGCAAACGGAAACACCGGTAAGTAAACCCAGCCTCTACATATACAGAAACCCTTTATTTCTCACTTCGAAACTGTTTCAGGGAATCATCTTGAAATTCTATGATCCGTGCCTTGATGACGAAGACGAGGAACTGGTATCAAAGGCTAGAGAACTAGGCTGGCAGAACCCATCTAAGTACGATACACTTGTTCTAGACGAAGGAGAATGGGGTAAGATAAAGAGGAAAGTTGATCAGAACAGAGATGAAATCCATGTACTAGGTGTAAAAGGTGGTGGCCAGAAGATAAACAGGGAAGCCGTCTCCGATCCGAGGGTAGATGTCTTGATTCATCCAGGGAAGGATAGAAAGGATTCAGGTTTTGATAGAGGGACCGCTCAGCTGGCATCTCGAAACAATGTGTCTTTGTGCCTTGATTTCTCACGGGTGCTTGAGGATAACAAGCAGAGGACGCATGTCCTTAGTGAATGGAGGAAAAACTTAGGCCTCTGTAAAAAATATGATGCACGTTTTACAATCTCTACTTTTGCTGCAGCAGAGCATGAGTTGAGGCATCCTAGAGATCTGATGTCTATGATAGAGTCGCTGGGTTTTTCCGGTAGCGAAGCATTCAATACATCTGAAGCCATTATCGAGAGAAACAGTAGAAAACTGGATAGTGATTCTCCGTCAGGTGTCTGGAAAAGATGAAGAGGAAGATACCTGCAGAAAGGAAGAGCCAGAGATACATCAAGTTCAAGATACACTCAAACACCGATCATAGTCTCTCAGATATCGTAGAAGAATTTTGGAGTGCTGTGCATAGTTATATGGGTTCTAAGGATGCCAGTCAGGCTGAGCCATGGCTGATAGCCAACAAGTTCAGCAGGCAGAACCAAGAAGGAGTGATTCGAGTTAACCGCGATTTTGAAGACGATCTCAGAACTTCTCTAATCCTGATAGATAAGGTTCAGGGAGAAGATGCTTTTCTCTCGACTCAAGATGTTTCAGGAACCTTGAGGAAGCTTGATTAGGAACCGCCGGTTGATCCTGCTATGGCTTTTTGACCTGCCTGGAAATCTTCCCAAAGAGTAATCAAACCTCCGATAGACTGGATCAGAATATTGGATGAGCTTGAAGCATTTTCAAATGTAGAGGTAGCATTTCTATCCGTAGATGAATTGTTTAGATCTGTGATCTTACCTCTTGTTGACCAGTTTCTGCTTCTTGAGCTCCATCTGTTGAACGCTCTTGTCTTGTAGAGTTGAATGCCGCCAGGCCACTCACTAATATGCTTATTACTCCAATTAGCAGTATTAGCTGTCTGTAAGTGTCTTTCATCTATTTGATCAAAGCCTGTTTATAAGAGTCATTTATAAGAGTGTATTTATAAATGATTTATATACCCTGAAGATTCTTCAGGTATATGAGGTGTGTAAAATAATGGTTGAAGACGACGACATTGATATCCAAAACGTGGTTGCATCAGCAACGTTTGACCAGTCACTTCCTTTGGACAGAATCGCTATATATTTGGAAAACACAGAGTATGAGCCTGAGCAGTTCCCTGGGCTTGTGTACAGGCTTGAGGAACCGAAAGCAGCAGCGCTCCTGTTCGGATCGGGTAAGATAGTCTGTACAGGCACACAAAGCCCTGAGCAAGCAAAGGAGGCGACCCACAAGATTATTGACGAGCTGAAGGAAGCTGACGTGGAGATAACTAACAAGCCAGAGATTACAGTTCAGAACATAGTTGCATCCTCGGAACTTGATGCAACCTTGAACCTGAACAGGATAGCATTTGAACTTGTTGGAACAGAGTATGAGCCTGAGCAGTTCCCTGGGCTTGTGTACAGGCTTGATGAGCCGGAAGTAGTCTTCCTTCTGTTCAGTTCCGGAAACTTAGTGTGTACAGGAGGACGCACTTACGACGACGTTGAGAACGGCATCTCCAACCTTGAGAGAGATCTCAAGGAAATAGATGCAATGGATTGAATCACGTGCTTCTGACTGGGATCCGTCCCAGCTATTTATGATTTTATTTCGACTTCAAATACATGGATTACGGTGAAGCCGTAAATGAGTTTGAGGAATTTTTCTATGAGAGATGTTACGAAGAGATTGATGAAGCAGTAAGAGATGGAGAGGACTCTGTTGTCATTGATTTTCAGGAAATGGATGCCTTTGAGTTCAAGCTCTCAGAATTCCTAACAGAAAATCCTTCAGAAGGATTGTCTGCAGCAGAGGAAGGTATTAAAGGCGTTGACCTGATAACCGATGAGGATCTTAACGTCCGTTTCAGTAATATGCCTGAGGAAGATTTTGTGCTTCTGAGAGATCTCAGGTCGGAGCATCTTGATGATTTCATACCTGTTGAGGGTATGATTAAGAGGGCTTCACAGGTAAACCCTGAGGTAGTATCCGCGGAGTTTCAGTGTACCAACTGTGGAGAGATAGTAGAAAAAGAGCAGGATTCATCCAAGCTTAAGTCACCGTATAAGTGTGAGTCGTGTGGTTCCAGGAAGTTTGAGGTACACAACAAGATAATGACAGATACTCAGGTCGTAACTGTAGAGGAGAATCCGGAGTCACGTGAAGGCTCTGAGCAGCCCCAGAGCCTTTCCGTAAGGCTGGAAGGGGACTTAGTTGATCCTGATTTTCAGAAGAAGATTGTGCCTGGTAACGTAGTCCATATAACTGGTGTACTGCGTGAGCGTCCGAAGAAGAAGGACTCAAAGAAATATGATATATACATGGAGGCAAACAACGTAGAGCCAACTGAACAGGAGTTTGAGAAGATTGAGCCTACGGACGAGGAGAAAGAGGAGATTGAGAGCCTTGCAAGCAGAGACGACGTATTTGATATGATAGTAGATTCTATTGCTCCTTCAATCTACGGGCATAGACAGATTAAGAAGGCGATCGCTCTGCAGCTTTTTGGTGGTGTAAAAAAAGGCAGAGAGGATGGAGTGAAGAGCCGGGGAGATATACATATTCTGTTGATAGGAGAGCCAGGTACCGGCAAGTCACAGTTACTAAAATTTACTGGAGAGCTTGCTCCTAAAGGAAGATACGTTGTCGGAAAGTCTTCAACAGGAGCCGGTCTTACAGCCTCAGTGGTAAAAGAGGAGTCTACAGGAGAATTCAGTCTGGAGGCCGGAGCTGTCGTTCTTGCTCACAAAGGTATGGCAGCGATCGATGAGATAGACAAAATGGCTGCCGAGGATCGTTCAAGCCTACACGAGGCTATGGAACAGCAGCAGATATCGATCTCAAAGGCAAATATACAGGCAACCTTGAACGCAGAGACCTCTATACTTGCGGCAGGAAACCCTAAACTAGGACGCTTTGATCCATATGAGCCTATACCTCAGCAGATAGACATAGGGGATACACTGCTTTCTAGATTTGACTTTATCTTTCCTGTAAAGGATGAACCGGATGAGGAGAAAGACGCCAAGCTCTCTTCACAGGTTCTGAAGAATCATATAGAGCCTGAGGAAACAGAGGCAGAGATTGATCAGGAAACGCTTAGAAAGTATGTGGCCTATGCTCAAAACCTGAGGCCAGATCTTACTCAGGAGGCAGCTGACAAGATACAGGACTTCTACATAAGTATGAGGTCTCGTGGAAGCGACGAAGAAAACGGGAACGTACCTATAACTGCTAGACAGCTCGAAGCTCTTGTGAGAATATCTGAGGCTTCCGCAAGAGCGGAACTGAGTGACAAGGTTACGGAAGCCGATGCAGAGCGAGCTATAGATATACTCAAGTACTCTCTGGAGCAGGTAGGGGTTGACCCTGAGACAGGAGAGTTTGATGCCGATATAATTGAATCAGGTGTATCAAGCTCCCAGAGAAACCGTCTACAGTCCGTAAAGAGAATAATAGATGATCTTGCAGGAGACAGCGAAGCCGAAATAGAGGAAGTTCTGGAGAAGGCCGATGAGGAAGGATTTGACAAGGAACAGGCGGAAGACGTTATCGACAGATTGAAGAGGGATGGAGAGCTGTACGAACCCAAACAGGGATACATACAGAAGATTTAACAATGACAGAAGATCAAATAACGTAATCACATGTACAGCCAGCAAAGGAATAACTCCTGTTGTAGCAATTGTCCTTCTGATAGCTATAGTGGTTGCGGGAGGTGGCGCAATGTACAGCATGGTAACAGCTTCCATGGAGCAAGCTGAGAACCCTTCCGACAGGTTGAACATTAATCCAAGTACTGTTGAGTTTGAAAGCTGCTGGGGGACCCAGACTGACGCAAACTTCAGTATCAGGAATACAGGTCAGTCCGCAATAAACGCCTCTGAGATACCTGTCAGCGTAAACACAACATTTCTAAGCCTGGAAAACGGTGATTACAGTATGAGTCCTTCTATAGTTGATCCGCAGCAGAGCTTCACCCTTGACTTAAATTCTCCTACAATTAACGATGAGTCAAAGATTGCGTTGGTTCTGGAGGGAGAGGCCATAACCTACCAGTGCAGGAACCTGAGCTAGAAAAATTGTTAGACTGCTCGCTGTGCCGTAAAAGATTCTTAAGATTAAGAATGGATTCAATTGTATGCCACAGCAAAGCCGACAGGTAGCGAAAATTTCCAATACACAGGAACTTAACTCCGGAAAGTATTTTCAGAGAGAAGGATTTGAACCAAACTTTTTGCTGACACCTGAAGGCAGGAGGCTTTCACGGGCAAGGCTTGTCGCGACCATAGTAGACATGTTTCAAAACGACGATGAGACATATGGATCCATAACCTTGGATGACGGAACTGATACTATACAGGTTAAGTTCTTCAACGAGCTGAACAAGATGGATGATTTCCGTGACGGCGATATAATAGAGGTAGTTGGAAAAGTCCGTGAGTATCAAGGTGAGATCTACCTGAACGGTGAGATACTTCAGGAATGTGAACCGGAGAAGGAGATGCTGCACAGGTTGAGGTATGAGAAGTCTATGGAGGAGTGGCAGCAGATGCGTGAAACGGTTAAGCAGCTCAAGGAAAGTGGAAAAGATCAGGACGAAATAGAGAAAGAGATGACCGGGAAGCTTAATGAGAACGAAGTTGACGCTGTAATGCAGAGCTTTGGTGAAAGCTTCGACCAAGCTGAGACAGAGGAAGACCGGGAGAACTTGGAGAAAGAGGTTCTTGAGGCAGTTGAGGAGCTTGACGAAGGAGAAGGCGCAGACTACTCGGAGATACTAGAAGAAGTAGAAGACGCAGATGAAGACCAGCTAGAAGACACCATCAATTCACTTCTATCAGACGGAACCTGCTATGAACCAAAGCCCGGTAAAATAAAGAAACTGTAAATATGGACTGCTCAGAAGACAATCTTGAATAGCACTGAGGACAATAGCAGGGAGCTTATACGCAGATTTACGAGCGCCTTAATTTTCTTACTAATTGTTTCCCTAACTGCTACATCTTTTATCTATGTAATGTCCAGCTTTTCAGTTTTTGTTAGAAGCTTCCTACATATTCCTACACCCTCCATATTCTCTTTAAATATCCTTTTTACCTATTTAGCTGGATTTTCCATCTCTTCCGCAATCCTAGCAGGATATATTTTCATAGGTTTCTATCTAGGAGAAGAAAATAGTTTGAACTACAGGATATCTAAATCCATAGCCAGTAGCATGTTAGTTGTCTCGTCGATAAGGTTTCTAGGATACACTAATTTGGGATTAGCAAAGACAGGTGTCGCAGACTTTTTGACGACAGCTACGGTTGTGTTCCCAATATTAGCCTCGATTTACTTCACGAGGGAAGCTCCAACATCTTCAGGTCTCCCCAATCAATTGGATTTTATCGCAAAATTTGGTTTGAGTAAAAATTTCTTGAAGTTCATAATCGGAAGCTTTCTAGCTATTACAGTAACCAGTGTCTCAGCTTACACTTTAGAACTTCTTATTCTTTCTGAGTACAACTTACCCTGGGCTATTTTGGGTCCTATATTCGTAATATTACTTTTTGTTGCGGGAAGCGCACTACGAGATGAAGGATTCAGGAGGTTCATCCAAGATTCCAATAACAAAACCGCGAAAGAATGATTACGGATTAGAATCAAATACTCAAAGAGTCAACGTCACCTGTTAAGAAATTCACCCTGTGTTTTGTAATTATGACTGATAGCTACGAAGATTTGTTGGAGAAGGGTATGAGTGAGGTTCCGGATGAGGCTGGTGAGAG
>GL982576.1:151397-176303 GCA_000220375.1 Candidatus Nanosalina sp. J07AB43
AAACTTACCAATCAGATAGAGGAAGAATTAGATACAGAAATGAAAGAAATCGCAGGGATTGCCCAATTCGAACAGAACATAGAACAAATGGACGAATTAATGGCAGAGAAAGATGAAGATGCAAAGGAATTAATGCAGAAATACTCTTAAGCTTCCAACAAGCATGTTAATTTCTTTATTTTTCCTTCATTTCAAAATTTGAAAGATAACAATCTGTCTTGAATCGCGTCAGGTTAAAATTAATAAACAAAGGCACGCTGGCTACTTGGAGACCAACTATTTCCTTAACCTTTCAACTACTGCGGGCGCTTCCGCAAGTACAACTGCTACTATTATAAGATAATAATGACGAACATCTGAATCCTCGAAGCTCAATTATTTATTTAGATTCTCAGTTACTGCTGGAAGAAGGACTAAAGAATCTTTTTACCAAGATTAAATCATGGTCAATGATTATGAGGATTTGTTGGAGAAGGGTATGAGTGAGGTTCCGGATGAGGCTGGTGAGAGTGAGAGGTTTGAGTTGCCTGTTGCTGATACCCGTAAGGATGGTTCTAAAACTGTGATGACTAATTTTGGGGAGATTGCGGATGTTATCAGCCGTGATCAGGACAGGTTCTCGAAGTATCTGCAGGATGAACTTGGTACCTCTGCCCGTGTAGATGGTGATGAAATGATTTTGAACGGTGAGATTAGACGTGGGAATGTTCAGGCCAAGGTTAAGCAGTTTGCCGAGGAGTATGTTTTCTGTCCTGAGTGTGAGAGCCCTGATACTGAGATAGTCAAGGAGAAAGGTGTCGAAATCTTGAAGTGTCAGGCTTGTGGGGCAAGAAATCCGCTGTAGCATATTGTTAAATCGTATTTAAAAGGTTTGGTAAGCTTGTGTTATATAGGTGAATTAATTATGCCAGAACAACCTGAAATGAATCAGCAGCAGGCTATGCAGATGTTCCAGCAGAAGTTAGGTAATCTTGAGCTTACGGTTCAGGCTCTGCTTAACATTCTAGACGAGGAAGATGTTGTATCTCAGGATGAGATCAACGAGAGAGCACAGGAGATTGTCGAGGAGATGCAGGAACAGCAAGGCGAAATGGAAGGACAGCCTGATCACGACCACGATCACGAAGAATAATATTCTTCACAGATCGTAAAAACACCTGTTGCAAAACAGGTCACATATCACAGTTCTTTTTCAAGTCAAATGACTATACTACTTCATCCGAATCCTTGTCGCCCTTGACAACTTCTTGATAGTGTATACATCTTTCAAAGCAGTTCTGGCTGTCGACGTGGTGTCTCGATTTGCATGTTTTTCTTCCGTGTGTAATAAGTAGTATGTGAAGCGAATATTTTATCGGATTGGGAACTACTGTCTCGAGGATTTCATGAGTTTTGTTTCTTGAACAGTTTTCTGGTACAAGATCGAATCTCTGTGCTATCCTGTGGACGTGTGTATCTACAGGTATTACAGGTTTCTGGAAGTGGAAGCATAGGATAACCGCTGCAGTCTTCGGACCTATGCCTGGTATATCTGTCAGCCAGTTTTTTCCCTCCTCTACATCCATATCTTTTAGGAATTCTATTGAGTAGGTCTTATCTCCTTTTTTGCTTTCTCTTATTATCTTCAGAGCTTTCTGTATTCTCTCCGCTTTCGTAGGTCCTAAGCCGGCGACTCTCACTGTATCGGTAAGCTCTTCCTCTTGAGCCGTTCTCAATTTCTTCCCAGCTGTTGTATTCTTCCTGTAGGTTGTTGAAGGCTTTATCTCTGTTCTTGTCGTTTGTGTTCTGTGATAGGATTGTCTCAACTAGATACTCTGTTCCTGTAAGGTCTTTAGGTTCTTCTGGCTGTCCGTACCTGTCGAGAAGCTTTGAGTGAATGTTCTTTATCTCTTTTTCTTGTATGTTCTTTGGATTCATGGCTATACGATTTTGCAGTGTTTCAGGTTTTTGGCTTGGTTTTTCTTAGTCTGAATTTGTATAATGTCTGAGCGTCTTTGTTTCTTGAACTGTCAAAACCTCCTAGGTATTCCCCAGGAAGTTCTTTGCATATTTTCTTGTTTCCAAGTAATTTGAGGTTCGTCAGGTCTTCCAGTTTTTCCTCTACCTTATCTTCGTGCTGTTGTATCTGTTCCTGTCTTTTTCTTTCAAACCTGTCCTGTGAGTATCCTCCTTTTTTCTGCTTGTTTTCAACTCTGGTGTTTACTTCATCTATCTTTTCCGTGTTGCCGGCTTTTTCTGAGAGTATGGTTGTTTCTCCTGCGGAAACCAGCGCCCAGTGCTTTTTCTCCTGTATAAATTCGTCTACCTTTTTTACATTGAATGAATTGTCGAGAGACCAGCTGTCGCTGAAAAAAGGCCTGGTTCTCAAGGTTATGTCAAATGCTTTTTCGTCTGTAAAGAATATCTGCGTTCTTTCCGATGTTATCTGAGATATTTTCTGCGAGCTCAACGTGTTTTTGAAGCCCTTAAAGTCTTTCAGGTCTTCCACCCCTCCTGTTGAATATACGCTTACCAGATCTTTCTTATGCGAACTTATCGTGGAGAGTTTGTCTAGAATGTTCTTCGTCTGTTCAACACTAAGTTTGATGTCTTTGAGTTGTGTCTTCTCTGTTTTCTCGGTCTTGTTGCTGATGTTTGCAGTTTCAAGCTTGTCCTGTAATTTGTTGAGTTTTTCTTCTGCTTCTTGTTTCTGTGCGGATAACTTGGATCTTCTTTCCTTCTCTGATTTGAACTGTTCTTGGTATCTGTCTCTCTGTTCCTTGACTTCCCTAAGCTCTTCCTTGAGCTCGCTTTTTCTTTCCTTGATTTTATTGTATTTTCTCCATGGAAGTTCCATATATTTCTGTGGTGTCTACAGTGTTTAAAGTGCTGTCAACTCCTTGATGTTCTGTGAACTAGGGAGGTTTGGCGAAAGTATTTTAAGATTGCTAAGTAATATCAGATTTAGTTGATCCAAGATGACAGAGCACACAGTTGAGGAGTTAGATCCGGAGGCAGATGATGTTGAGATTACAGGAGAAATCGCTGAGCTACCAACGCCTAGAGCTGTCTCAACTCGATACGGTCAGAAGAGGATAGTTACAGTTGTGTTTGAAGATGAAACCGGTGACGTAGATCTTACTCTTTGGGAGGAAGAGATTGACGAGATTGAGGAAGGTGCACAAGTTCAGATTGAAGGAGCTTATGTGAGAGAATGGGCTGATGGAGTGCAGTTAAATATCAGCAGAGACGGCGATATAGAAAGAGTAGATGAGTAGAAAACATTGACATACAACTCTGTGAGCTAACTGGAACTTCTTTTTAATTTAAGTTTCTAATGTCGGGTTATGGGTGTCGATGACAGGATCGAAGAGCTTGAGGAAAAGCTCAAAAAAACACCTGTCAACAAGGCTACTGAAAAGGAGAGAGGTCGCCTAAAGTCTCAGATCGCCCAGCTTAAAGAGGAGAAGCAGAAAAAGCAGAAAGGCACCGGAGAGACATCAGGGTACGCTGTTGAGAAAACTGGAGATGCCACTGTTGCACTGGTGGGTTTTCCCAGCGTAGGTAAGTCAACTTTGCTCAATGAGCTGACAAATACTGAGGTGGACACGGGTGCATATGAGTTTACTACTCTTGAGGTCAATCCCGGTGTATTAAAATATAAGGGAGCTAATATCCAGATTCTGGATGTGCCTGGTCTCATCGGCGGTGCCGCTGATGGACGTGGAGGAGGTACGCAGGTTCTCTCAGTTGTGAGAAACGCAGATCTTATACTTGTAGTGCTGGATCCTGAAGAACTGAGGGATGATGAGATACGGGATGAAGTATACAAGGCCTGTTTGAGAACTGATTCTAAGCCACCTAATATGAAGATTGAGAAAAAGGACAGGGTGGTATCGGGATATCATCTACAGTTAATCTTGATATTGAAGAGGAGACAATTGGAGATCTGATGAGGCAGAACGGCTACGGGAACGCAGAGGTTATAATAAGGGAGGAGATGGGTATCGACAGATTTATCGATGGTCTTATGGATAATAGAAGATATCTTCCGTCTCTGGAGATTGTAAATAAATCTGATACAGTAAGCCAAACCAAAAGAGAAGATTTAACAGATCGTTTCGATCTCTTAGTGTCTGCGGAGACTGGTAAAAACTTGGATAGTCTTAAGGAACGTATCTTTGAGAAAATTGGTCTGATACGAGTTTACATGAAGGAGAAGAATCAGGATCCGGATAAGGACGAGCCCCTAATGTTAGATAAAGGAAGCACGGTTGGAGACGCACTTGAAACCCTTCCAGGTGATATGAAACAGAAGTTCAAACATGCCAGAGTGACTGGATCTAGTTCAAAGTTTCCGGAGCAGAAAGTCGGTGAGGATCACCAGTTGGAAGATGAAGACATACTTCAGCTTAACCTGAAGAGAATATGAACCAAATCTTTCTGATTTTCAATCCATAAATATAAGGTTTCACCATTTTTTATGATGTATGGCTGAGTCAGAGTTTATTGACGACGCCGGCCAGCAGATACCGATAGATTTTAACAAAAGCAGCTACCTGAGCAGAATCGTTAACGCTGCAAAGAAGGTAGTCAGCTAGAATCGGCCGGAAAAAATTCAACCACTTTTCTTTCTAATTATACTATTCTCAGGAAAGATTGAGGAAAAACAGAATCTTTACTTTACGAGCTCTGCGTTTATTACTCCTTCTTGGCCGGGCCTCGATGTGATTCTGGCTTCGCCTTCTGAGGTCTGAATGATTGTTCCCTTAGTTAGCAGTGATCTTCTTACGTAGTTGTCGTTTGCAGGGTTATCTACAACTGATTCTATCTCCACGTTCTTCACTTCCCCGTCGACAGGTATGTTTGCATGGTTTTCCTCACGGACAACATTTTTTTCCGTGTTTCCTCTGGAGTCTTTCTTTTCTGTTCTGGTTTCTCCTAGACTTGGGCTGGAGAACTCGCTTCCAAGGTCATATTTTCTTGACTTCCTATAGCTCCTTGTTTTTCCACCTGTCTTCTTTGTCTTCGACCTGTCGTGCCTAATGCTCATACTCAAATTTAGAGTCATGAATTTATTTAAATAGAATCCAGTTTTGCCCGGATGCTTAGATGCTGAAATGGGTTTTTAACGGCTGAGCAATTCTCTCATGATTTATATAAGTTATGAGGTGATTAGAAGCTATAGGTGTTTATATACAATGGGAAATGACAATAAACGTCCGTTTGACGTTCTAGACGACGCAAAGGAAGGAAATGTATTGATCAAGCTGAAGAAGTTTGGAGATGAAGAGACAACAGTCTCAGGAGAATTACAGGCATTTGACAAACATCTCAATGTCTGGCTTCAGAATGCTACCGTAAAAGGTGAAGAAAGTACTACAGAGCACGGACGTTTATTTGTCAGAGGAGACAACGTGCTGTTTGTCAGCCCTGAGTAAGTTCAGGATCTGACAGTTTCAAGGGTCCGTAGCTCAGTCTGGCAGAGCACCGGGCTTTTACCAGCAATACGCAGCTTGCAGCGACCTGTGTAGAATATGGCTCCAATATACACGTTTTAGTTGGTTCTGAAAGATACCCGGCCGTCGTGGGTTCAAATCCCACCGGACCCGATCAAAACCCTCTTTGAAACAACACATATGCTTGAAAAATGAACATTTGGCTTGCACTCTGTCTGCTTCTGCTTATTCTAGGGTTTGTAGGTAGTTTCATTCCTGCCTTGCCAGGATCTTTACTTTCAGGCCTGGGTGTAATTATCTACTGGTGGAGTACCGGGTATCAGCAGCCGGGCATTCTATTTGTAGGTATTGCTGTATTTCTTTCCGTCATAGGTCTGCTTCTTGACTGGTTTTCGGGTGCGATTACTGCCAGAATCGGCGGCGCGTCGGATAAGACTTCTATAATGGCAGGATTTGCTGGAATTATAGGTTTTGTCTTTCTTGGAGGTCCTATAGGGGTGTTGATTGCGGTCGCTGGCACAGTTTTCCTAAGAGAATATCTTGTATCAGGAGATATCTCAAAGGCGAAGAAGGCAGGTATTTACTCTGCGGTAGGGTTTCTATCCTCCATGTTTATGCAGGCTATAATCACGTTTGTTATACTGATAGGTTTTGTCATCACTCTGATAATCTGAGTGTTAGACCTTAAGTTCTTCTGGAAATCCTACTACCTTGGTTTCGTACTCTCCTCCTTCTCCGGCAGGATGGAAACGGTACTCATCTGCAAGATCTATAAGCTCTTCGACGGACTCCTCGTCGAGGACTCTACCTATCCAGCTCTCATCGAGGCCTCTAGCTGCTACATCTGTAATCTTTACCTCAAAGCCTTCTCTGATAAGCCAGTGCATGTACTGTTTTCTGTTAAACTGCCATAAAGGTGTGTAAACCTTGAGACCCACTTTTTCGGCCACCCTATCAACTCTATCCCTTTGATATGTTGATTCTATGGCTCCAGAAACAACTCCTTCAACATCAAATTTCCTCTTAACCTGTTCAAGACCTCTCTCCAGATCCTTTAGCTCCTCTTCTTTCTTGCCTTTTGTGTTCTGTTTCCTGAGGGGTATATCCATCCTATCTGCCTGCCATTCCAGGTCTTTCTCTTCTTTTTTTGAGTCAAACATGTAGCTGTCTTTATTCTTTGATCTCAGTGTGAGAAGGCATTCTAGTTTGTTGTTTCTGCGCTGCATTCTCAGTAGCGCTGCATTGGAGTCTTTTCCTCCCGATGTTAGGCCTACAAGCTTCTTGTTTTCTCCTTCTCTGTATTGATTGAGGTAGCCTTGCTTGTGTGAGTAACCTGACTTTTCCGTGAGCTTATTTAGCGCCTTGTCGAAGTTGGAGCCGTACTGTGCCGCTACTTTCTTCCTCCAGGCTATCGACTTGGGTACACCAATTTTTTCAGCAGCCTTTCTCAAGACAAGTTTTTTGTATTCCTCATTCCTCTTCATGTCCTCTGGTATCGTTAGTGCGTGTTCTACTAGGTCTTGGTCGAGAAACGGGATTCTGAGTTCCCGGGAGTTTCTGAAGCATATTACATTGTCTCTGTATAGATCGTTGTGGAATATTCCTCTCAGGTCCGATAGGCATTCTTTGTTTAGGTAGCCTTGCTGCCTTGTGTATCCTGCGTAGAGCTGTTCTGAACCGAAGCCTGTGAAACAGACTTTTTCATCTCCACCTTGGTCTAAAGAGAAGTGAATTGGGAGAGCTACACCGAGTTTTACGGTGTTTGTGGTTGAAAGCCAGTTAGAAAGTTTGGGTAAGGCCTTTTCAACATCCTCTAGTGTCACTTCTTGAACCTTAAGCTCTATATCCATCTTCTCTGCTACTTTCTCTGCTTGTTGAACATCTCTTGGTTTATCCACGTTTCCGTACTGTATTCCGGCTGTGTATGCTGTAAAGCTCTTTCCTAGCTCTTGAAGCGCTGCTGCAACCATGGTGGAGTCGACACCTCCTGAAAGCAGCAAGCCAACCTCCCCTTCTGGTATACGCTTTTTGACTGCGTCAAGAAACAGATCCTTTATCTTTTCAGCCTCTTTATCTATGTCTGTGTTTTTGTTTACATCTATATCGAGAAATTCTCTGGTCTCAAATGAAATAGTCTCCTCTTCTAGGTTGTAGGTAAGAATTTTTCTTGGATGAAGTTCACGGATATTTTCGTATCCTGACTTCTCTAGAGCCTGCTTTTCAGAGGCGAAGGCAAACTCATTTTCGTTATCCACATACCATATTGGGTTTACTCCGAGCTTGTCACGCCCTAGTATTATTTTGTTGTTTTTCTGGTATGCGAAGGCATAGATTCCGTCAAGCTGTTTCAGGGCTTTTTTCCCTTCTTTATCTAATAGCTTGAGCAGAAGTTCAGCATCGTTTTCCACATCAAATCCATGGTTCTCTGCTAGCTCCTTCCAATTATATATTTCGCAGTTGGCTGTGAGCGTGCCCTGCCCCTGTACAGGCTGTTTTACATGTCCGACAACAGAGTGTAATACGTTGCCTAATGTGAAGTTTTCCGCCTCTAGGGTTTCCTTACTTTGGCCTCTATGACTTTGCTTCTCGATGAGTTTTTTGGTTTTCTCTTGTTGACAGGATCCTGCTATACCGCACATTACAGTTTCAGGTGGTACAGAAAGGTTTTTGAGGATTGTTAATCGACGGAGTAGTCTGCGTCAAAGTCACTTAGACCTTTTTGTGAGTTATCTATGGCCTCGTAGCTTGCTATCACGTTTTCCATATCTACTTCAACGTACTCTAGGTCTCGATCTTGGAGGTAGTCTAGAATCTTGTCAGTTATTTTTGGTGCTACTAGTATTCCTCGTACTTCTCCTTGATACTCTTTTTCTATCTCGTCCACGTACCTTTGTAGCTGGAGTATTGTGTTGTAGTCAGGGTTCCGTTTTACCTCTATGACAATCCATCTATCTTTTTTGTCGCGTCCAAAGACATCGATGAATCCGGCTGGAGTTTCTTTTTCACGCTCTACAATCGTTAAACCATCTTCTATTATATCCGGGTTTTCCTCTATTGATTCGTGTATATCGACTTCGTGACCACGGACTTTGAGCTCTGATTTATCTATAAGCTTGTCCACAGTTACAAGATCGATTTCCTCAAATCTTACCTTCACGACTTCCTCAGGATTGGTTCTTTCTGCCTTGAGTATCAGATGCTTTTCTCCTTCAATTTTCTCTGTTTTTACGTTGAAGCTATCGACTTCGGGCTGCCAGTTTTTCGGCTGGTAGTTTTCTGGTCCGTGTACAAGGGTTGCAGTATCCTGTTTTTTGATTACTAGTCGCTCCCCACGGTCGAGCTTTGACTTTGCTCTTCCCTGGTAATTTACCGTACAGAGCCCGTTTATCTGTACCGTAAACTCTCTTCTCAGGTGTTCATCGAGCACCTTCTTAGCCTCAGAGAGGTCTGGGTTTTGTAGTAGTGTATCCATAATTATTGAGTTTGTTGTAAAGCTCTAAAACATTCCGTGATATCGGTCTGTCTCTTGCCTACTGGTGAGCCGGGTTCTAGGTGTCGCCAGAGTGTTTTTCAACTAGCACCCCATAAGTTTTCCTTGATGGATTATACGATTAAGGATTTGCCTGAGTCGGAGCGTCCTAGAGAGAAGCTTGAAAATCAGGGTGTTGATGCTATGACTGATGTTGAGCTTCTTTCCATTATATTAAGGACAGGTACTTCAGGTAAGAACGTTAAGGAACTCTCCTCGGATATATTAAGTAGCTATAGCGTAGGCGAGCTTGCTGATCGAGGTCTTGACAATCTTAAGGAGTTTCAGGGTGTCTCAAGGGTTAAGGCAGGTCAGCTTAAGGCTCTAGGTGAGCTTTCCAGAAGGATGGAGAAGCAGGATAGGGACAAGATTGAATCTTTGAGTGATGTGAAGTCTATGACTGAGGATATGAAGTATCTTGAAGAGGAGAAGCTTAGGACTTTCTACCTGTCTTCAGGTAACGAGTTACTGGGCTCCGAGGATTTTGATGGTTCCGTGAGCTCTGTGGGTGCTGAGCCTAGGAAACTGTTTAAACATGGCTTGAGTCTGAATGCTTCTGCATTTGTTATGGTCCATAATCATCCTTCAGGAAGATGTGAAGCTACTGATCAGGATGTTCAGGTAACAAGTCAAATTCTGGATATAGGCCAGGATCTGGGTCTTGAGCTTCTTGATCATGTGATAGTTGGTGATGGTTTTCTCTCGATGCGAAACTCCTCAGAACTAAGCTTTCAGTAGAGCCATTACAGAATATATTTTAGACCCATCTTTCCCGTAGTTTTTAGTCGGACTACCCTTTTAAAGTTTAGTAGGACTTGTTTACATGTTCATGAACAAATTTTCTTCATGTGCTCAGGAGTGATCTAGATCATGGCTATGGATGTACGCGACCACAGGCTTGTACCGGAACACCGAAAAATGAGTGAGGAAGAAGTCGAAGAACTGCTGGACAGGCATGGAATTGAGAGGGAGAACTTGCCCAAGATAAAGAGTAATGACTCAGCGTTAAAGCAGAAGGATTTTGAGCCTGGTGACGTGTTTGAGATCACTCGAAGCAGTCCAACAGCAGGAAAAACTAAATACTACAGAATGGTTGTTGAGTAGAGGTAATATTCAATGAAAGAAGAATTTCTTGAACAGCTTATTGACAGGAATCTTGTAAAGCATCAAATCGAGTCCTACAATCACTTTGTCAGCGAGAGAATAAAAGCAATACTAAATGAAGTTGAATCTATCGAACCGGAGCTTCCTGAAGGGGAAGACTTGGTTATCAAGATTGTAGACGTCGATATCAAGCGGCCTAAAATACATGAGGCAGATGGATCAGTTAGGAAGGTTATGCCTCGTGAGGCCCGTATGAGAGATCTTACATACTCTTCACAGATTGAGGTTACACTTACACCTATATTTGAAGGTGTGAAGCAGGAATCTGAGGAGGTTACTATTGGGGAAATACCTGTGATGGTTGGTTCTGAACTCTGCTGGACTAATGAGATGGATGAGGAAGAGCTTAGGGAAAACGGTGAGGACCCCAAGGACTCTGGAGGTTACTTCATAATTAACGGCTCCGAGAAGACGATTATTGCTATGGAGGAGCTGGCCAACAACAAACCTATTTACCAGCACGATGACGAAAACGAGAAATGCCGTATTAACTCAGAGAACCAAGGCTACGTTCAGAGACATATTCTGAGAAGGAAGAAAGATATTGTCAACATCAGCTTTGCTAACGTGAAGAAAACCCCTGCGGTCGCTCTCATAAGGGCTCTAGGTATGGAGACTGATAAAGAGATTGTTGAGGCGATTGGAGATGAGTACGCCTCTGACGTATACCTGAACTTGTACGAGGTCGATGCTTCAAGCAAGGAGGAGTCCTATGAATATATTGCAAACAGAGCAGGGATAACTAACGACGTTGAGGACCGTGTGGAGAATATCTTGGATGAGTATCTCCTGCCGCATATAGGACAGGAGCCTGAAGTAAGAGAGGAAAAGGCTGAGTTCCTTGCCAAGATGATCAGAAATACTATTGCACTAGGCAAAGGAGATATTGAGGAAGATGATATCGATCACTACGCAAATAAGAGAATGAATCTTGCAGGCCAGCTTCTGGAGATGCAGTTTAGATCTGTTTTCCTAGGAAAGTGGGGTCTTGTTGCACGTATGAAGTATAATTTCCAGAAATCTGCAAAGAGAGGACGCTTACCTTCACTTCAGTCCACAATTGTTTCCGACAAGCTTACATCCCAGATCATGGGAGCTATGGCAACAGGAAACTGGGTTGGAGGAAGAACAGGTATATGCCAGAGGCTTGAACGTAACAACAGGATCAAAACTCTCTCACATCTGAGAAATATTGTATCTCCTCTAAGCTCGGATAGACAGCACTTTGAGGCACGAGACCTTCACCCGACACAATGGGGACGTGTATGCCCAATCAAGACTCCCGAAGGAATGAACATTGGGTTAAGGACGCACTTGGCTATGTGTGCTGATGTCTCAACAGGCATGACTTCCAAGGAGAGAAACTCCCTAAAAGCCAAGCTCGAGGAAACAGGAATTGACGCAAGGTGAGATAGAATAATGGAACTAGATAATGATGAGTTTAGTACAGCACTGGAAAAACACAACACTGCTTCCACAGGTGATGTAGAATGACTGAAGTATTTCTAGACGGAGAAATAATGGATGACTTGGAGTCACCGGAGGAAGCCAGAGAAGAGCTTATAGAGAAGAGGAGAAACGGCGAGCTCGATAAAGAAGTATCAGTATACTATAACGAGAACAGAGATGAGATCAGAGTAAACACTGACTCAGGCAGAGTCATGCGTCCTGTAGTGATTGTTGAGGACGGCGAACCAAGGCTGACCGAGGAACAGGAAGAACAGCTTGAAGACGGCGAACTATCCTTGGAGGACCTAGAGAATCAGGGAATAATTGAATACTTAGATGCAGAGGAAGAAGAGAACGCCTATGTAGCTCTCAGCGAGGAAGAAGTCACTGACGAACACACTCATATGGAGATCGATCCAGAGATTATCAACGGTCTTTCAGCCTCTCTGACAGTATACCCAGAGCACAACCGTGGTGACCGTGTCAACTTCGGCGCAAAGATGGCAGGACAAGGACTTGGAATGCCTACAAGAGAGTTTCACCAAAGGTTTGATACACAGGAAAACGTCCTGACGTACGCTCAGAAGCCTGTGGTTGAAACAAATACATACGATACACTTCTTGGAGATCATCCAATCGGCCAGAACATGATAATTGCCCTAGCTTCCTTTGACGGTTACAACATTGAAGACGCCGTCATCATGAACAAGGCATCAATCGAAAGAGGTTTAGGCCGCTCCACATACATGAGAACTTACCAGACAGAGGCCAAAAGATTCTACGGAGGCCAGAAAGACCAGATAGGTGTACCAGGTAAAGACGTCCGCGGCTACAGACGTGAAGAGGTATATGAAAGCCTTGATGAAGACGGAATCGTCAACCCGGAGACAGAGGTTGACTCGGATGACGTTATTGTAGGTAAGACATCTCCTCCAAAGTTCCTTGGTGGAGGAGGCGAAGAAATGAAGATGGGGCTTGCTGAGAGAAGAGAGACAAGCCTGACAGTTAGACACGGAGAGCAAGGAGTTATCGATAAAGTAATGCTTTCCGAGACTGGTGATGGAGATAAGCTAATTAAGGCGAAGATGCGTGAGTACCGTGTACCGGAGCTTGGAGACAAGTTTGCCACAAGACACGGACAGAAAGGAGTCATAGGAATGATTGCACCGGAGGAAAACATGCCCTTCACAAAACAGGGCATCACACCGGATATGATTCTTTCTACACACGCTATCCCAAGCCGTATGACAGTGGCACAGATAATTGAACTTATAGGAGGTAAGGTAGGAGCCCTACGTGGAGAGAAAGTTGATGCAACAGCTTACCATAATGAAGATAAGGACGAGCTTAGGGACCAGCTCGAAAAACTTGGGTTTGAATCCTCCGGCAAAGAAACCATGTATAATGGAGTTACAGGTGAGGAGATGGATGCTGAAATCATGATCGGACCAGGTTACTACCTGAAGCTAAGTCACATGGTTGGTGACAAAGTTCACGCCCGTTCGAGAGGACCTGTCACCTTGCTTACAAAGCAGCCTACTGAGGGCCGATCTCAAGAGGGAGGATTGCGGCTTGGAGAGATGGAGAAAGATGTCTTTGTAGGACACGGAGCATCACTTCTGCTTAAGGAAAGGTTTGGTGCAGATTCCACGGAGATACATGTTGACAAGGACTCCGGTGATATTGGATACCTTGACCGTGAACAGAATAAGGTGGTCAAACAGTCAGGTGAAGACGGAAACTTTGAGGAAACAGAGATTCCTCATGCAATGCTTCTGCTGCTTGACGAGTTGAAATCCTTGATGATTGATACGGATATTGAGCTGGAGGACGAATAGGTGATTTCAAATGGAAAGTATAACAGAACTTGACTTCGGTATACTGAGTTCGGAGGAACTCAGGGAAAGAGCCGCAAAAGAGATCGATAAGGCAGAGGTTTATGATGCAGACGGATACCCTGTTGAGGGCGGTGTTATGGATCCTGCCCTCGGTGTAATCGACCCAGGGATGACCTGTCAGACATGTGGAGGCCAGATGCGTGAATGTCAAGGCCACTTCGGGAAGATAACGCTTTCCAAGCCGGTGGTTCACTCACTCTACGCGAAAAAGGTTAGAAACCTGCTCAGATTCACCAATATTAACGAAAACGGTAACGTATCCTGTCTCCTGAAAAATGAGAACAAACCTCTCAGAAAATCAAACAGGTTAACTGAGGACCCTGAAACAGGTGAGGAAGTTCCTGACATAGATTTTGACAAACCTTACACCTATTATGAAGACGGTGACAAGGTACAGCCCAGTGAGATAAAAGAGAGATTCAAACAGATACCGGATGAGATCGCGAAAAAGATAGGTGTAGAAGGATGTAGGCCTGAAGACCTCATCATAACGCATGTACCGGTTCCTCCTGTAACTATGAGACCTTCAATTACTCTTGAGACAGGAGAGAGATCCGAAGACGATATCACTCATAAGCTTGTTGATGTAATCAGAATCAACAAGAGACTACAAAACAATATTGAGATTGAGGCACCTGACTTTATTATCGACGATCTGCACGAGCTTCTTCAGTACCACGTTGCGACTCTTTTCTACAACGATATGAGCAATGTGCCACCTGCAAGACACCGCTCCGGGAGATCACTTAAGTCCCTAATTGAACGTGTTCAGGGTAAGCAGGGCAGATTTAGACAGAACCTAATCGGAAAGCGAGTCAACTTCTCCGCAAGAACCGTTATCTCGCCCGATCCCAACATCGGCATCAATGAGGTTGGTGTCCCGTTCATGATTGCGAAGAAGCTCTCCATACCTGAGGAGGTCACAGAGAGAAACTTTGAAGAGATGAAAAAGAGGATTGAAAACGGACCGGACGAGCATCCTGGAGCAAACTATGTATATCCTCCAAGCGGCAAAAGAAAGAGAATTACGGAAGAAAATCAGGAAGAAATTCTTGAAGAAGTTGCACCAGACGCAGGCTGGAAAGTTGAAAGACATCTCAACGATGGAGATACAGTCCTATTCAACCGTCAGCCAAGCCTGCACAGAATGTCTATAATGGCTCACGAAGTCCGTGTACTTCCTTACAGAACATTCAGGCTAAACCTGAATGTCTGTGCGCCATACAACGCAGACTTTGACGGGGACGAGATGAACCTGCATGTCCCACAGACAGAGGAAGCTAGGGCAGAAGCTGAGGAGCTCATGAAGGTCCAAGAGCATATCAAGTCACCGAAGATGGGTGGGCCGATTGTAGGTATGCTTCAAGACTACGTATCAGGTCTTTATCTGCTTACACAGCCTGACAGAACCGTGAGCAGGGAGAAGGCTTTTAACCTACTTACTGAGGCAGGTGAGTACGAGGCAAACCTTCCTAACAAGGATGAAATTTCGGGTAAAGAGCTTGTTTCCCTGTTCATTCCAGAGGATATCTCCCTAACCATAAACGAAGGTGAGGACAACCAAGTTGTTATCAAGGAAGGAGAGCTTGTCGAAGGAGTTCTTGATGAAGATGCTCTTGGAGATTACGGTGGAGAGATTATACAGCAGCTTTCAATTGAGTACGGATCCGACAAAGTAACGGAATTCCTGAACAGAGTCTCACGTGTCGGTGCTATATTCCTGACACAGCGTGGATTTAGCATAGGTCTTGAAGATCTTGAGGTTCCGGAGGAAGCTACTGAGCAGATACAGGATATGATTGAGGAAACGGTTCAGGATGCCGAGGAGCTTCTTGATGAGTATGAATCCGGAGACATGGAAGCTATCACAGGTAAGACTGTAGAGGAAACACGTGAGATAAGAATAACTAAAACCTTGAATGAGGTGTTTGCTGACATCGGAGACATGGTATCAGATAACTTCAGCGAAGACTCCTCTGCGTACGTTATGGCAGATTCAGGCGCCCGTGGAAGCATGCAGAATGTCACAACCATGGCAGGCTTGTTAGGCCAGAACTCTGTAAGAGATCAGAGGATTCAGAGAGGATACAAGAACCGGACTCTCTCACACTTCAAGGAGGGTGAGATGTCACCTAGGTCAAGAGGATTTGTTTCCTCAAGTATTCTAGATGGTTTAGAACCTGAGGAGATGTTTTTCCATCAGATGTCTCAGAGAAAGGCATTGATGGATAAGTCCTTGAGAACGAAGACATCTGGATACATGTACAGAAGGGTGGCTAATGCCTTGCAGGATCTCAATGTGGAGTACGATCAGTCTGTGCGTAATGCACAGGGAGATATAATCCAGTTCCGTGCCGGTGAAGACGGGGTTGATCCTCAAAAATCTGACAGAGGAAAGATTTCAACTTCGATTGAATTAGATTAAGAGGTGTGAAGAAGAATGACAGAACTTAACTGGAAGGACCGTGCAGACCAGCTTCCTGAAATGTACCAGGGAAGAAGTCTGTCGGAAGACGAAAAGGAAACTCTCAGGGAAAGATACAGGCAGATGCAGTATGAGCCAGGTGAGTCTATAGGTGTTGTGGCAGCTCAGTCGCTCTCAGAGCCTGCTACACAGCTTACTATGGAGACGTACCACCAGGCTGGAGGAGCGCAGGTATCTCTAACAGCAGGTCTTCCAAGACTTATTGAGATTGTCGATGCACGCAGAAACCCGAAGACGCCTGCAATGGATGTATACCTTCACGAAGAGTATGAATCCAAGGAAGATGCACTTAGCGTTGCGCGTAAGCTCAGACAGGTTGTGTTTGAGGACCTGATTACGCAGGACACTATTGATATAATGCAGCTTCAGGTGGAGTACAGTCTAAATCCGGATCTTCTTGACGACTACGACATCAGTATGGATGATGTCAAACAGCGCGTAGAAGAATCCGTCAGGAAATCAGATGTATCTATCGAAGACAATAACATGATTGTTGAGTCATCTGAGGAGGACTATGATCTTAAAGACTTGAAGAAGATTAAGAACAAGGTGGAGGAGTCACGTATTAAAGGCCTCAAAGGTATTGAACAGGTTGTAGTGAACCAGGAAGACGATGAGTGGAGGCTGCAAACAGCAGGCACATCACTCAGGAAAACCCTCAAGATTGAGGAAGTAGATGAGAATAGAACAATATCCAATGACCTATTTGAGATACTGTCGGTTCTGGGTATCGAAGCCTTGAGACAGTCAATAATCAATGAAGTTAACGAGACGCTTGAGGCTCAGGGAATAGGAGTTGATGACAGACATATCATGCTTCTCGCTGATATGATGACCAAGGAAGGTGACCTGAACGGTACCACGAGATATGGTATCATGGGTAACAAGGAATCCCTTCTTGCACGCTCCGTATTCGAGGAAACCAAGAAGCATCTCCGTGAAAGTTCATTGAGAGGAGAGACCGATAATCTTGAGGGTGTGATTGAGAACATCCTAGTTGGACAGCCTATTCCAGTAGGTACAGGGGCAGTCGACCTCAAGCCAAAGTTTGCACCTGAGGAAGAATAGAGCCTAGGTTTCGAACTACCTATTTTTATCTTTATTACGTGTATACTACAGAGTTTAAACCATGCAAAAACCCTAATGGACGTTTCATATATAAACTTTATGACATGCATTGTTACTACAGAAGAACCATTTGGAGTGCAGTATCTATGACTACAGCAACTTACGACACTGAGATGATAAGGAACATTAACATGTTCGAGTCTATAACAGACGTTGAAGCCAGAGACGCTATAATTAAAGAGGATGAGGCATACTTTGTTGTGCCTGAAGGGAAAGCAGGAATGGCTATTGGTAAAGGAGGAGAAGTAGTACAGAAAGTTCAGAACAAACTTGACAGGGATGTCAAGATATACGAATACAACGATAATCTAGGAGCCTTTATTAATAATCTTGTTCCGGCCGATATCAGGGGAGTAGACATTGACGGCGACAAAGTGGAGATTGATGTACCACGAGATAACAAGGGACGTGTAGTAGGTAAAGATGGCAACAAGATTGACTCTATAAGAGAGATTCTCGCCCGCACACACGGGGTTGAAGAAGTCAAGGTGGAGTAGAGATACATATAGCTGTGTTCTGATCAACAATCGTTTTATTTGAACACAGCGCACTATACTCTATGGGTTTTGTTGAGGACAATATTAGGGATCTCAAGAGGTTTGATGAAATAGTCCGTATCTTGGCTGACTATCAGCTTGGTATTATTCTTGATTACTTGGATTTGAAGCACAGAGTTCCCTATACGAAGAGGTTTGGACTGAGCGATAATGAGCCGGAGCCTGAGAGGCTTCGTCAAGCCTTAGAGGATCTTGGACCAACCTTCATCAAGTTTGGCCAGCTCATGGCTCAACGCCCTGATATAGTTCCTCAGCGGTATGTTAACCAGTTAGAGAACCTGGAAGATAATGTCAAGGAATTTGAAACCCAGAAGGCAATGGATATAATCAGAGATGAGGTAGAAGACTTCGAAGGCGTCTTTGACAGTATTGAAAAGGAGCCTATTGGATCTGCCTCTATAGCTCAAGTGTATAGGGCTACATTGTCTTCAGGAGAAGAAGTTGTTGTGAAAGTCAGGAGACCTGATATCAAGGAGAAGGCTGAGACAGATCTTGATATAATGAAGGCTGTATCAGGTAGAGCGGAAAATCTGTCAAAGGTACTGAGTAATATGAGGATTCACAACCTGGTGCAGGAGTTTGGTGAATGGTTCAAGGATGAGATGGATTTTGAGAAGGAGGCAAGAAACGCAAAGACAATTAGGAGAAACATGTCTGACGTGGATAATGTAAAAGTTCCTAAGGTCTATGAACAGCACTCAACTGAAAAAGTGCTTGTCATGGAGTACGTGGATGGTATCAAGTGTACAGAAGATGAAAAGTTGAAGCAGCTTGACGTTGATGTGGCGGAGATAACTCATACAGGGATTGAGATGGGGTTGAAGCAGGTGATAAGAGACGGAATGTTCCATGCAGACCCTCATCCTTCAAACTTCTTCATAGACGAGGAAGGTAGAATCATTCTGATAGACTTTGGGATGGTCGGAAAACTTACAAAGAAGAGTAGAAGAAGATTAGGTCTTCTGATACTGCATATTGAGAACGAGGACGTTGAGTCTGCGGTAGACGTAATCACGGATATGAGCTACGTTTCAGAGGGCGCTGATCTTGAGAAGTTCAAGCAAGACGTTGAAAGGATTACACTTGAGCTTAGAAACTCAAGGGCAAAGGATAACTCTCTAAGCAGAACAATACTTGAAATGGCGGTTAAGGCATCTGATAGAGGCGTCTACCTGCCGATGAACCTTGTTTTAACTGGTAAGGCCCTGGTAACTCTAGAAGGTATACTTCTGACTGTAAACCCGGAGGCACGTCTCACCAAAGAGTACAGAGATCAAGTTGAACAGGTACTGAAGAACCAGTACTCTTTGAAGGATATAAGCAAGTCACTTACGATAAATCTTCTGCAAAACAAAGATCTGATAACAAATGCTCCTTCCAAGATAAATAAGATGCTTGAAACCCAGTCACAGGAGAAGACTGAGGTGCATGTGGAAACATCTGACCATCATGAAGACATACTTACCGCCAGCCTTGTGCTATCGGGAGCTTTTCTAATCGCACAGACTCTTCCGGCACAACCGCTAAAGATAGTAGGAACTTTGTTTATACTGGCGGCCGCAATCCTGTTCAGTAAGAAGATCTAAGATAGAGATGCCTTCCAGCTGTGGAGTGGTGCTCGTATAAAAAGTTTAACTACACTATATTTTCCATGGGATTGTACAGCGCACGTAAGATGAGGAAAAACAGCCAGCAGTACCGCTGGAGTGACAAATATTACAAGCGGAGGATGCTCAACCTGAAGAAACAGGCAGATCCTTTAGAGGGAAGCCCTCAGGGACGTGGAATTGTACTTGAAAAACGTATTATAGAGGCCAAGCAGCCTAACTCAGCCCTACGTAAATGTGTGCGCGTACAGCTACTTAAAAACGGTAAACAGTTAACTGCTTTCGTTCCAGGTGACGGAGCTATTGACCATATTGACGAACACGATGAGGTAATGATTGAAGGGATTGGAGGAGCCGACTCTGGACCAAAAGGTGATATACCAACGGTTCGGTTCAAGGTCATCAAGGTCAACGGTGTATCACTTGAGGAACTTGTAGCAGGTAATAAACAGAAGCCAACACGGTGATTCAAATTTATGACAGAAGCAGCTAAACTTGAACTGGAAGACGAAGTACTAACATTTGGCAAATACGATGCTTCAGAAGCCGAAGTAACAGATAACGGACTTTTGAGATACATCAACCTAGAGAATATTGCTGCTCCACGTTCAAACGGGAGACACAGCGAGAAACAGTTCTATAAGGCAGACGTTCCTATAGCTGAAAGACTTCTCAACCGAATGTATGTTGCAGGTCACTCAGGTCAGAAGCATCTCGTTTCATCCGGCCACAATACAGGACATTCGGAAAGACTGTGGAATGTAATAGAAGACGCCTTCAGTATCGTAGAGGATGAGACAGGCGAAAACCCTATGCAGGTTCTCGTTGATGCGATTGAGAACTCTGCTCCTGTAGAGGAGGTTGTCACGTATCAGAGAGGTGGAGCAAGAGCTCGAAAGGCTGTACTGGTCTCGCCTCAGAGACGTGTTGACCTTGCACTTAGGCTTCTCGTACAGGGAAGCTACCAGGAGAGATTGACCTCTGAGGAAGAAGCAGCTGAGGCACTGGCAGACGAACTTATCTCGGCAGCTGACGGTGATAACTCTGTCAAGGCTGTACGTGAAAAAGAAAGACGTGAGCGTGAAGCAGAAGGCGCACGCTAACACGTCACATATACTTCACTATTACCTATCTGAGGAAATCTCCCTCTAATCAAAGAGACAACCTGTTTCAATGTCAAAAGACTCAAGATTCTGCCCCGATTGTGGCTCCCAAGACGTAGGACCGGATACTCGCCGCACAAACTTACTTGGTGAAATGATATTTAATCAGAATAAGTGGATGTGCAACAACTGTGGCTATACAGGACTTATGCCTGAAGGTGATCCTGATCAGAAATACGACGATGAGGAACTAGAGTTTCAGGAGGAAGAAGAAATTGATTCAAGGGATATGATAGATACAGATGCCGGCAGAGGATATCTCAAGTATATAATGTATGTTTCTGTTCCTGCATCTATCCTATACGTGCTTTATACAGTTTTGATATAACGACTCGTTTCCTGAAAATTCAATGCTTGCCTAGTGATCATCCTTCGTGTTTCGTGCCAAAACTGGTTTCTGCTTGGGTATATGGCTGTTTAGGGGGTCTGCGTTTCCCTTTTTTAAATGTTGTAGAGAATTTGCAGTTATACCTAGGTGTAAATCATAGTATGTCTGATAAAGAAGTTGATGCAATTGAACAGGTAATTAATGATCCAGAACACATCCGTAACATCGCCATTGCAGCCCATATTGACCACGGTAAGACTACACTTACCGATAATCTTCTTGCTAGGGCTGGCATGATCTCAGAGAAGCTAGCGGGAGATCAGCGTTTTATGGACTTTGACGATCAAGAGGCGGAGAGAGGAATTACAATCTACTCTGCAAATATCTCAATGGTCCACGAATATGAGGGAGACAATTATCTTGTAAACCTGATCGATACGCCTGGGCACGTCGACTTTGGAGGAGACGTTACAAGAGCCATGAGAGCTGTCGACGGTGTTGTAGTTCTTGTTGACGCCGTTGACGGCGTTATGCCTCAGACGGAAACGGTTATGAAGCAGGCTATGAACGAGGGAGTGAAGCCTGTACTGTTTATCAACAAAATTGACCGGCTTATTGAAGAGATGGAGCTTACACCTGAGGAGATGCAGGAACGCTTCACCAGACATCATCCGTAAGGTAAACAACATACTAAGAAAGTACGCTGATGAGGAAACCGCAGAAAGATGGTCAATGGCAGTGAACGATGGAACTGTTGCATTTGGCTCCGCATTGATGAACTGGGCTATCTCTGCCCCATATATGCAGGAGACCGGTATAACTTTCTCGGATATTATAGAGAGAACTAATGAAGGAGATCACGAAGGTCTCTCTGAAGATGCACCGATTGAAGAAGTTGTACTGGACATGGTTGTGAAGCATCTTAACAACCCTAGGGAGTCAGCGCAGTACAGGATACCTGCAATCTGGCCAGGAGACTCTGAATCAGAAGTAGGCCAGTCGATGGCCGAGCAAGACCAAGAAGGTCCGTTTGTAGGCGTTGTTACAAATGTTGAAGACGACGAGCACGCAGGTACAATCGCTACAGCAAGAGTCTTCTCGGGAACAGTATATGAAGGAGACGAACTATACGGTATAGAGTCACATAAAACCGAGAGAGCACAGCAGGTAGGTATCTACTCAGGTCCGAGAAAGCTGACTGTAGACGATGTTCCGGCAGGAAATATTGTAGCTATTACAGGTCCTGACTTCTCAACAGGAGAGACTATTATTTCTGACGACGCGGAGGAGATTCAGCCGTTCGAACAGATTGAACACGTGTTTGAGCCAGTTGTTACTAAGGCAATTGAGCCGAAGCGTACCTCGGACCTCCCTCAGCTTATTGAAGAACTTCGAAAACGCTCAAAGGAAGACAATACTATTCAAGTCGATATTGATGAGGAAACAGGTGAGACAACTGTCTCCGGCCTGGGAGAGCTACATATTGAGGCGAAGGTTGAGCGTCACCTTGAAGAAGAGGGAATTGATATCGAGGTTTCAGAGCCTATTGTCGTATTTAGAGAAGGAATCACCAAAGACTCTCCAGAGGTCATGGGTAAGTCACCTAACCGCCACAATAAGCTCGAGATGAGCGTTGAACCTATAGGTGAAAATGTTAGGAAGTTCCTGAAGGAGGAATATGAGGAAGTCAAGAGAAATACAGATGAGCAGTATGAAGTTAGAGATGCCTTAATTGAGGCAGGTATGGACGACGAAGAAGCCGATAACATTCTTGAAGTACACGAGGAAAACGTGTTTGTAAACGCTTCAAGAGGAATTAAAAACCTGCGTGAGATTCAGGAGTACTTGCTTGATGCGTTTAAGGAGTTCTGTGACGAAGGTCCTCTTGCTGGAGAGCCAGTGATTGGTTTAATGGTAAAGCTGCATGATGCAAAGCTGCACGAGGATGCCATCCACCGTGGTCCATCACAGATGATTCCAACAACAAAAGATGCAATGAGGAACGGTTTCCTCCAGGCGGATCCAGAATTGATTGAACCGAAGCAGAAGCTTAGAATCGATACTCCGACAGATACGATGGGAGACGCAATGACAGAAGTCTCCAACAGACGTGGAGATGTCATGGATATGAGCGAGGAAGGAGATTCTTCTGTTATCAAGTGTAAGCTCCCTGTAGAAGAATTGTTTGGTTTCGAAGCTGCTCTTAAGTCTGCTACAAACGGGCAGGGATTCTTCTCGCTTATCGATATTATCTTTGAGCCGCTCCCAAGAAACCTTCAGGAGCAGACAATCCTAGACATCAGGGAGAGAAAAGGCATGAAACAGGAAATGCCAAGTCTAGAAGAGTAGAAAGCGGAAAAGCTCATACTCCAGTTCGCTTTTCTCCCAATCCTTTTTTACTTAAAATCCTCTGCATTAATCTCTAATTAATAGGGACCGGTAGCTTAGCCAGGTTAGAGCGCCACGCTGATAACGTGGAGATCCCCAGTTCAAATCTGGGCCGGTCCAATTCTCACTGACTTGTATGGAGTTATACCAAACGTATATATACCATATATACACTCTCTGACACCTTGTATAAGCGTGCTAAGCAAAAAAGGTGCTCCTGCTAAGGAATTGCGGACATACTGTAGAACAGGTCAGCTCTTGAATTGATACAAGAGTGATGACGAAAGATACCTAGAGGTCGGAAGGTAACAGGTCTTGCTCCTTGAGTTTTCTCTTCGTGATTTGATACACCTTCTCGTGCCCCTTTTTATTGGGGTGAACACCGTCTTTCATACAGTTCTCCTTCCATTCATCTTCATCTATATCTGGGTTCAGCTGTATCAAAGGGACGTCTTTCTCATTAGATACTTCATCGAGTTTCCGAGTATATTTGGCGATTTCTTCTTCCCTATATGCATGTGTTGACTTCCATGGAATTGGATCGACATCTTCCTCCACTATTGGAACAGACCCTATCAAGTAAACACTGTCCGTAAAATCTCTACAAGCCTCGATTATCTTGGTCATATTCTCCTTGTATTCCTCAGAGGGAATCAGGTTTTCGCCTGTAGTTAATTCTAGTTGTGAGTCATTAACTCCTGTTATTCTTAGGATAATTCCTATTTCCTCCCTATTGTACCTTGCTTCTATTTCGTTCTCTATTCGCTTTTTGATTGCTCTGTATGTATCACCAGAGATTCCTAGATTGTATATAGAGTAGTCTTCGCTGTTTTTCCAGCGATAGCGGTCAAGATCTTCTTGGAGTCTGTGAACCCACCCACCTTGGAAGTCCCAGTAACCTCTTTCAATACTTGCTCCAAAAACAGGTATTCTCATACAAAACAATTTTTTTGATTAATATACAAAAGCTGGTTGGATAACTTGGAAATTTACATCAATATTATTTGGGGCGTTGACCCACCAGAGAACAAGTCAACTCTTGATTTACTGGAAGAGCTGATGAGTTGAGGTGTCTGGTCTTCCACGCATGTTCAGTTAATTAGTAATCATTTACGTGTATGGTGTGAGGAGGGAAGTGTTCCCCAAAGTCATTATTCCAGTAATCCAAATTCCTCTAAAGCCTCTTCCATCTTGTATTCTAGCTCCTCAACTTCTCCCTCTTCCGCATAAGCGGGTGCATCAACTTGAACTCTAGGCGAAAAAGTTTGAACTGTGGGATCATAGTTTGCTCCAATTACGTGGGAATCAGGGTGGCTGTTAACGTCGCTTTCTGCAGCGTATATTCTTACTGAAGCTCCTTCATCCTCCAGTCCTCTAATTGTTTCTCGAATAGAGTCTCCTTGATATTGAGCATTAATCTCGACCCCTGCATCAAATCCAGCTGTCTCAAGAGCCTCTACACCTCCTTGAAGAACCGGCCCATGATCATAAACACCAGTTACCTTAGCTCAGGATTGTCTCAGCATCTTCAGTTTGTTGTATAGCTTCTAGCAGATTTGAACCCTCCTCAAAGCCTGTGCCAGGCTCTATGGTCATTTGTATATTAGAGTCTGTATGAGCATTGTAGAATGCATCTTGAGATGGGTTCCCAGAGCCATGAACGTTGGCTTGATAGGATGCTGGAAATTCGGAGTCGCTTTCAACTTTTTGGTTTCGATAATCCATCAGGTCCCTAACTATATCTTCTTCTGCTCGTGTAACTTGTATAGGAA
>GL982576.1:176323-178690 GCA_000220375.1 Candidatus Nanosalina sp. J07AB43
AAGAGCGGACAATACTAGACATCAGGGAAAGAAAGGGTATGAAGCAGGAGATGCCCCGACTAAAGGAATAGCAAGTGCTTTCCTTTCCATAGCCTAGATGTTTGAAACGGAGCTGCGATTAAGGATTCAGCTATTTCAGTACATCCTCCTATCGTTCCATCATATAGTAGAGAAGGATACATTCCATGTCTATTCATGTTCACAAACCATTGTCCCTAGAGATCTTGGCGAGCAATTTAAACGTTCCAGTAAACCAATTGATTGCATAGTGAAAAAACATTGTTTGTTTATCTCAGTATTGATATCGATATCCGCCTTAGGTTCAGGAATGGCTTTTGTTGATTCTCCAACAAGTGTTAATTTTGATTCACAAGAGCTGGGGGAACTTAAACAAGAAAATATCAGAGCCGAAACTGAAATATCTGATGGTATTCGGCAGGATACGGAAAACAACAAGTCTGGTAGTATAGAGCGGTACATCAATGAATCCTATATAATTGAGTTAAACCAGCCTTCTCCCTCGCAGGGTGGGGTGATAGGCACTCAAAGTATAAAGCAGGAGAGCTACATAAGTGCTGCCAAGCAGAAAGTCGTTTCATCAATCAAGGAGAAGTCTCAACAGGAAATTGAAATCAACGACAAGTATGAAGAGTCATTTAAAGGAATTGCTGTTGAAAACGTTTCGAATAACACCATCAAGGACATAGAACAGATGGACGAAGTGAAAAATATCTACAGGGACAGACTCCTGTATCTACATCTTTCTGATTCTGTCGAGAATATTGGAGCCGCTACTATTCAATCTCGGAGAGTTGATGGAATAAACATTACAGGGGAAGGCGTAGAAGTAGCAGTTATAGACTCTGGTACCAACTATGAGAGGGCTTCTCTTGGAGGATGCACCTTTGAGGAAATGAATAACTCAGATCCCGGAGACTGTAGGTTCCTTCCAGGCTATGATTTTGTCGACGATGATTATGATCCGATGGATAAGGAGCATGGCACCCATGTAGCTGGGATCTTAGGTGCAAATGGATCAAATATTACCGGTGTAGCTCCTGGCGTGAAAATAAGGTCATATAGGGTATGTGACTCAGGCTGCAGGATGAAGGATATAATAGCAGCTGTACAGAGAGCTATGGATCCAAATAATGACGGAAGTACAGCTGATCATGTCGACATATTCAGATGAGTATTGGAGGACCTGGGTATCCAGACTCACCGGCATCAATTGCGCTGAACAATGCTGAAAAAGTTAATATAACCTCTATAATCTCGGCAGGTAACTCAGGTAGCCTTTCTGAGACAGTTGGCTCCCCTGCAGCTGCCGAGAGTGCACTGGCAGTAGGTTCTGTAAATGACGATGATGAGCTCAACCAATTCAGTTCAAGAGGCCCACAGAAAGTAAAAAATTCTACAGAGCTGCTTATGAAACCTGAAATATCAGCACCAGGATATCAGATCAACTCAACGTATAGAGGAAATTTCAGTAATCTGTCAGGCACCTCATTTGCAGCACCACACGTTTCAGGAGCAGCTGCATTATTGCTTCAAAGCAATCCAAGTCTTACACCAAAGGAGGTTACAGGTATACTCACAGAGACCTCAACACCAATAGAAAGAGAGGACAACATTGAAGACGCAGATTTATCTGAGACTGGTACCGGAAGAGTCAACGTAACGGAGGCTCTTAATACTTCATCTGTAGCTATCCCAGAGACTCTAAGTTTTGGGCTATCAAACTTCACTGATGGAGAGTGGAATGTATCGCGGAGCCTCTTAATAAGAAACTTTGGCAACGATACAAAAAACTACACTATCTCAAAAGATTCAGTTCCAGAAGGTGCATCATTTTATCTTGAGAGCAAAAGACTTGAGCTAAGTCCTGAAGAATCCAAAGAAATTCAGATCAACATTTCAGCCATTCGGAGCAGCCTCCAGCAAGGAACATATACCGGAAAGTTCAAGGTAGTCTCGAACCAAAGCGAAAAGTTGATTATACCATATATCTTCGAGCATGAAGACTTTTCTGTTGAAGTAAGCCCCAAGCAAAGTAAAGACGGAATATTGCGCATACACCTTGAATCTCCGTACGAATATGCAAAAAGCAACAAACAAATATATATTAAGCATCCTGGAGTGGAAGTAAGCAAAGTTCAACTCAACAAGAGGAAGGGCCCTAGAGAGCTAGACCCAGAAAATCAGGACTGGTACCGAAAAATCCAAGTAAATCAAACAGGTCAATACAAGATTATAGCTAATTCGAGCAAGCTACCAGGAAAGAAAGATACAGCAAAGTTCATGTTCAACAAAACTAAGCCAGCACTCAGCACCCAATCAACCTTCTACGGAACACGAGACAAGTTA
>GL982576.1:178740-179732 GCA_000220375.1 Candidatus Nanosalina sp. J07AB43
GAACCAAACTTTTTGCTGACACCTGAAGGCAGGAGGCTTTCACGGGCAAGACTTGTTGCGACCATAGTAGATATGTTTCAAAACGACGATGAAACATACGGATCCATAACCTTGGATGACGGAACTGATACTATACAGGTTAAGTTCTTCAACGAACTGAACAAGATGGATGACTTCCGTGACGGCGACATAATAGAAGTAGTTGGAAAAGTCCGTGAGTATCAAGGTGAGATCTACTTGAACGGTGAGATACTTCAGGAATGTGAACCTGAGAAGGAGATGCTGCACAGGTTAAGATATGAGAAGTCTATGGAAGAGTGGCAGCAGATGCGTGAAACGGTCAAGCAGCTCAAGGAAAGTGGAAAAGACCAGGACGAAATAGAGAAAGAGATGATCGGGAAGCTTAATGAGAACGAAGTTGACGCTGTAATGCAGAGCTTTGGTGAAAGCTTCGACCAAGCTGAGACAGAGGAAGACCGGGAGAATTTGGAGAAAGAGGTTCTTGAGGCTGTTGAGGAACTTGACGAAGGAGAAGGCGCAGACTACTCTGAGATACTAGAAGAAGTAGAAGACGCAGACGAAGACCAGCTAGAAGACACCATCAATTCACTTCTATCAGACGGAACCTGCTATGAACCAAAGCCCGGTAAAATAAAGAAGCTGTAGGGACCCCATAATCTTATGAAAGGTTCCCAGCTCGATAAACTTCTGGAAGAAAAAGAACTAACAAATAGCCCGATAAAAGACAGAGTTAATGCTCTAGAAGAGCTAAAAAACATTGAACCAGAAAGAGCTGAATCAATAATTAAAGAAGGGCTTAACTCAGAATCTTATGTAGAAAAAGAAGTAGCAGCCACAGTAGAATAAAAGAAGGAAATAAGAGAGGTGAGAAAGCTCTGAAGCAATTGGTGGGCAAAGAGTTTCCAGCTTATCAATACAGTGTCAATGAAGAGTCCTATTCAGCGAGAGACCCTACTCATAGAAGAAATGTG
>GL982576.1:179782-182123 GCA_000220375.1 Candidatus Nanosalina sp. J07AB43
GCCACTACTGGTTTCCTGCTGTGGCTCATCCTTCACCTTGTAATTTAGCAGGATGCTTTCTCTGTGTCCAAGGTTGTCTACTACAGTTCCTGTTATCTCAACGTTTTCTGAGTATTCTAGGTTAGATACATCAACTTGAGCGGATGATTCTGACCAGTCGACGCTTGCAGATCCCTTATCTATGCTTATTGCGCTTTCTGAGGGATCTATACCTGAGCCATCCTGCTCGCTTTCTAGCTCTAAGCTAATGGTCGGGTTTCTACTGATGTCCTGTGTACCGTTTGACGGTACGGCGTTACTTACCTTAGGGCCTTTGCTATCTATCGCTAGTCTTGTGTCTTGAGATGCTGTGTTTCCTGCGTAGTCTGTACAGAGTATGTTCCTTGTAAAGTTTCCTGATTCTGTAACTGTAAGGTTGCCTGGTATTGTGGTGTTTGATTTATCACTTGTTGATATGTTGGCGGGCCCGGTAGGTGAGTCGGTACAGGTTATCTCTACATTTTGAGAGTTGTTAACCCATCCTTCGTACTCCGCGTTTGTACTGTACACTTCTAGACTTAGTTGTGGATTGGTGTTGTCAACAGTTACATTGAGTATTCTAGTCTCCTTTAGATTTCCGAGCGTGTCATTTGCTTGGATGGAGATATTGTATCTCCCGTCTTCAAGTGTTTTGGTGTCTAGACTTGAGTTTAATTGTCTCCATGGTGTCTGGTTGCCTGAGCTGTTTCTAAACCTGAATCTTCTGATATTGATGCTTGAGATATCTGTGAACTCAGCTCTGACTTCTCGATTTCCAGAGATGTTGCTGTTGTTATTAATATTTGAGTTTTGCAGTATAGGAGGAGTATTATCAACCAATACCTGGTGAGTGTCTGTTGCTGTATTGCCTGCTTTATCAGTAACGTTTATTGAGACGTTGTAAGATCCATCCTTCGAGTAAAGTGGAGTTGACCGTGGAATTAGTTGATCCTGATCCCTGTATTGAGTTATTCTTTATAGAATAGTCTATTGATTCTACTCCACTAAGGCTGTCCGAAGCAGTCGCATTTATTGAGAAGTTTCCGGAAATATTTTCTTCCTGTACAGGTGATATGAAGTTGATTTCAGGTCTGGACTTGTCTAGGCTGACATTGATTCTTGTCGTGTTAAGGTTGCCTGCCGAATCATTGGCTCTAAACGTAATGTTGTATGCGCCTTCGGATAGTTTTGATGTGTTTATGGTGTTATTGAGGCTGCCAAGAAGTTTTGTGGTGCTGTTCGAGATATTGTATTTTGAGGAGTTGATATCTGTTACTGTGTCAGAGGATAGCGCCTTGACACTGAAGTTCGACTTGACAAAGCTGTTGTTTGAAGGTTTGAGAACCTCTAAGGACGGTTCCTCTGAGTCTATGATTGCTTCAACAGTCTTGTTTCTCAGGTTCTCGCTGTAATCCTTTACGAGGTATGATATATTGTAGAATCCGCTCTCAAGACCTGATATATCTACGATTGAGTTAAGTTCTCCAGACCCCTTAGAGCCTGAGTTCTTGATAGTATACTCCGAAGATGATATCCCGGAGGTGGTGTCAGATACTGTGGCATTGACATTGAAGTCCGATGCTAGAATATCGCCTTCTTGAACTGTGATTTCACTTATCTCGGGTTTGGTGTTGTCTATAGTTACGTTGAATATTGAGCTGTTGAAGTTTCCTGCGGCGTCAGTAACGTTGAATGAGATATTGTAGCTTCCGTCTTCAAATTCAGATGAGTTTACAGTGTCATTAAAAAACCCTTCCTTAGAAAACGTCTGACTTCTTATCTCGTACTCCTCTATCAGAATATCTGATACATCGTCTTGCGCTGTGGCGTTTACAGTGAAATTACCGGAGATATTTGCATCTTCTACGGGTTGACTGACATTTAGGGAAGGATTGGTCCTATCTACGGCAAACTGTACTCTTTCTGTATTCCAGTACTGCTCGGTGTTGTTTGCCCAGAACTCTACATCATGTGTTCCCTCTTCAAGATTGGTTGAGATATTGTAGAAAGATGTGATGTTCTCTTTGGCCATGCTGAGATTTTCTCCTCCGTCTATAGAGAATTTTGCAGGCCCTATTTCCCTGAGAGATGTAAGGTTGAAATCAGGCGTTTCTCCGTATGAAATATTTTCTGGGCTCTGTATTTCTAGGCCAGGCCCTAGAGACGACTCTTCAGAAAGAAAAAGAGAGTAATCCTGTTTACCCCCCTTAATGCTATTACTCGCGTTAACGGTTATATCGAGTGTTTGGTTATTTGTACTTGTCATTCTAACCTGCTCGACTACGTTCTTACTGTCTTTTGAAATCTGCTTAGCTGGTTCGGT
>GL982576.1:182173-183555 GCA_000220375.1 Candidatus Nanosalina sp. J07AB43
AAGGTGCACAAGTCCAAATTGAAGGAGCTTATGTGAGAGAATGGGCTGATGGAGTACAGCTAAATATCAGCAGAGATGGATCAATTGAACAGGTAAGCTAGAAGTTCTAGAGCTAATTTTTGGACGCAGTTTTTCCACTTCTATCACGCAAAAAGCTATCTTTGCCCAAATTATATAATTGTTACCGTAGAATAACTATTATGTCATCTGAAAATTATTCTACAGCGGGATTTGGAAGTCTATTTCTTCCTACATCATTGATGAGAGTAGATGACACTGTAGGTGATGTCGATAGTATATACGACGAAGACAGAAAGTACGGTGATGAAGGTCTTTTGAGGTCTAGTGCTGTCGAATCATGGGCCTACGAGGAAAAGAAAATTAGAGAGGGTTCAGATGGTGCAAAGAAGATAATTCCGGCTAAAATAGATGGTTTGCAGAGACGGTATAGTCTTGATTCAGATCGCGGGGGAGCAATGCTCGATGTCGAACGAGACGAAGATTCGTGGATGAATGCAGTAATAGTCACCGGTCTCTCAGAAGAAGAGAAAGAGGAGCTTGATTCATCAGAAGAAAACTATAGTACCGAAGAATTAGATATGGAAAATGTAACTCCATATCTAGATGAACAAAGTGAAGAACTATATGACGCATTTGAGGAAGGAGAAGTTCAGATTTACATCGGTGACAGAAAAGTATCAAACAGATCAAGAAATCAGACATATCATGACAGAATCCATACTGTAATGGACTTTATCGGAGAAATGTATGGAGAAGAACTAGCAGAGGAAATATGGCAGGAATTCAGAGAAACGACATACGAAACACCAATAGCCGGAGTCCCAAGAGAAAAGCCAAGAGCATTAGGCCAAATTGATGCGCCAGACATTGTCAAGAAAGCTTGGAAGAACCAATCCGACAGATGGCTCAACACAGTAGAGGAGAATGACAGGGCAAAAGAGGCCTTCGGAAAACTCATGGAACACAATCTACTGGAAGAATGAATTCCTTTCTAATTTAAGATTTCAGAACCTGATCTTCCACACGAATGGGTGTCGATGACCGTATTCGGGAATTGGAGGAGAAACTTGAGAAGACTCCTGTCAATAAGGCTACTGAAAAGGAGAGAGGCCGTTTAAAGTCTCAGATTGCTCAGCTTAAGGAGGAGAGGCAGAGAAAGCAGAAAGGCACCGGAGAGACATCAGGGTATGCTGTTGAGAAAACCGGGGATGCTACTGTTGCATTGGTAGGTTTTCCCAGCGTGGGAAAGTCAACTCTGCTCAATGAGCTTACAAATACGGAGGTGGATACCGGTGCATATGAGTTTACTACACTTGAGGTCAATCCCGGTGTATTAAAGTATAAGGGAGCTAATATCCAGA
>GL982576.1:183605-185024 GCA_000220375.1 Candidatus Nanosalina sp. J07AB43
GTTTTTGTTGTCGACGACCACAACCATGCTCTGGCAGGATGGACGGCCGCCCTCTATGAGGGTTTGTTTGATTCCAGACCTATTCTGGTACACGTTGACTACCACGAGGATTCTGCCAATCCACCCGAAGTTTTCAATACTAACCTACCTACTGATTTTCCAACTTTAGAGGATCAGGTTCATCTACTGGAGATTGATGAGTTTATAGAAGCAGGTAAGATGTGGGATATATACGATGAGGTCATCAATGTCGGTGTTCAATCTTATTACTCAGATCTTGATCAAGACCTGTACAGAATGAAGGAGGCCATGCAGGACAGCGATGATGTAATCCTAGATATTGATATGTACGTCTACAACAGGGATGACTTAGTTGATGATTTTGATTTGAGGCTTGCTGATGCTGTCTCGGAATCTGAGTTCACTTCTTTTGCTACAAGCCCGGGATATGTTCAGGATCAGGAAGAGATAATAGAGAAAATTAACGGTATTGTAGAGATGGCTGACCGCCTTTAGCCTATTTCTCGTCTGTTTTCTTGATTATATGCCATCCGAACTCCGTCTCTACAGGATCTGAGACTTCTCCTACGTCTAGGTCAAAGGCTACGGATTCAAACTCCGGCACCATTTTTCCACGGCCGAAGAATCCTAGATCGCCGCCGTTGTCTCCTGAAGGACCTTCGCTTTTCTCCTCTGCAAGCTGTGCAAAGTCTTTGTCCGTCCTATCAAGGTCTAACTTGATCTGGTTTGCGTGTTCTTCGTTGTCTACAAGAATGTGTGAGGCACGTATCTCGTCTCCCATATCTTCTGAAATACTAACAACTGTTTTAACACATCACTTCAATTACTCAATTATGAATAGGAAGGGTGTATCAACATCTATTGAAGTTCTAGTGATGATGCTTGGGGCCATTGGAGCTGGAGGAATGGCCACACAGACTGCGACAAGTCTTGACACGGATTCAAACATATCATCGAATCTTTCAGAGGATCAGGCTGAAGGTATAGTCAACCAGTTTCAGAATTCGGTCGAATCCTTGACTAGGAAAGTAGGGACTGAGGTGAGAGTCTACAAGATGACATCGAATAAATCCTCCATCCCAGAAGGCGCACATAACATCAAAAATTATGGTAATTTACATTTGCATATTGAAAATGTTGGTGAAACCACGGTTAACACTACCAGCTTTCGCCTTGATGTATTGACAGGTCAAAACCCTTCTGGAAATTGTTTTGAGCCCTCAAACAGCACGGTACTTGAACCTAGGGATGTTTATGTCTGTAATACTGGTATTGTTTTCCCGCGTGCCACTCAAGAAGTAGAGCTCAAAGTTGTGCTCAAAGGATCTGCCAAAGAAAGAACCGTAAGGTGTTTGCCTGAGGTGTCGGGCCAGACATACTGTTAGCTTGTCTAGCTCC
>GL982576.1:185074-186822 GCA_000220375.1 Candidatus Nanosalina sp. J07AB43
CGATAGCGGTCAGATCTTCTTGGAGTCTGTGAACCCATCCACCTTGGAAGTCCCAATAACCTCTTTCGATACTTGCTCCAAAAACAGGTATCCTCATACAAAATAATTTTTTGATTAATATACAAAAGCTGATTGGGTAAACTGGAAAATTACATCAACAGGATTTGAAGCTGTTGATGAGTTCGCTGATATGCTGGAGAATAAGCCAACTCTTGGACCATTAGAAGGGTTGATGAATGACTGAGTATAGTTCGATAAAATACCAGATTTTGAGCCAGAAACATAAACGAGTTTTATACATTATTCTGCAAGGTGATTGAACATGGTAGAAGAACTTTCGAAAGAAGAGTTTATGGATAAGAGAAAATCAGATGATTTTGTTCTGGTAAACGTGCTGAGCAGAGATACATATGAGCAAGGTCATATTCCAGGATCAATCAATATTCCGGTGGACGAGATTGATGAAGAGGCTGTCTAAAGGTTTACAGATACACAGGACGACACTGTGGTTTATTGCCTTAGTGAGGACCGTCATGCCAGTGATGAAGCGGCAGAGAAGCTGGAAGAGATTGGTTTTGAGAATGTAAGTGAGTTTATTAGGGGTCTAGAAGGCTGGGAATCAGCTGGACGTGAGCTAGAAACATAACTATCTCTAAGCTTTTGGACGACTTAATGAGTGACTGATTGGGCTTTGACACACACCCACACACTCCTTCCTACACTTACTGTCTAACTATGCGTGTGATGTCGGTTATAGTCAATATGGTTATTGCATCAGGACAGTGGAGCAAAACAAATCTCGCAATTTTAGCTCAGAACATCCTCAAGTCTATTTTTTTGCTTTACTATGGTTTTGTCCTCATTATTCTCAATCTCATGTAGCTTCTCAAGCCATTGCTCTGCCTCTGAGAGCCTGTTTAATGACATGTCAGGATTGAAGTATAGCTCCTTCTTGTTTAGTTTTGGGTGATTATTTCTGACAAAAGGATATATTATCTCGTCCAGTTCCTTCGCTATACGATTCCTTTCATTAAGCATTTTCTTTACCTCCTTTATTTCTTGTTTCTCCGCCTTTTTCTATATTCAGACCAAATTTTTCGTGCTCCCACTCAGCTAGATGTATGATAAACTCAAGATGACGCTCCGCCATTTTAACTGTGAATAGGACACCCATATTTTGTTTATATCTCTCTTGTTCTCTTCTATCGGTTCCATTCCCTCCATCATCCACAGGATCTTCTTCATAATCAACTCCATCAGTACCCAGTGCTAAACGAATATTTCTAGCAAAATCATGACCATTGCGCTTGTATCTCTCGAACTTGTCTTCCAATGGGTCATAAAGCGTCCCCTTAGCTTCGTACTGCTCTCTACATTCCTTTAGCCATTCATCGCCCTTGTGCCTCTTGAAGAAGCTTTCTAAATTATTGAATTCTCCCTCTATACCCTTGTCTAGATTAGCTTGTTTAGTCCCTCCACGGCTAATGTTGATTGGAGGTTCTAGTTCGTTCTCGACGGTTGCAAGATCCTCAACAATCAATTCAATTAAATCAAGAAATACCATATTTGTCAGTTGGTGTGCTTCCTGTTCAGGAGGTTCCCACCTATCGTTAGGGTATTCCCCGAACTTATCACCTTTCTTTCGAGCTTCAAACTCTCCGTCCTTCAATAGCTGGAGATTTTTTTGTAGTATCTCCTGAGCTTCTTGAAAATTCCCTGCCACAACATCGTCTCTAATTCTTTTACCT
>GL982576.1:186872-189775 GCA_000220375.1 Candidatus Nanosalina sp. J07AB43
AAATCTTCGAATAGATTTGACAAAATACTGGAAGGATTAAAACGAATACTGAATATAGCGCTGACGATGTTTTCAGGTATGTTCAGGATGAGTTTGGTGCAGATAGGAAGATTGGCTCAGTTGAGGATCAACAACAGGGCCAAGAGCTGATAAAGGCGAAGACATATGAGGTAAGGGATTTAAGTGTATATGAAGGATATGAGGAAGATTCTACAGACTTGTCTTGGAACCCTTTTAATCTTACCTGATGAGCTGTATTCTGGATACGATTGGATAGTTAGTATCTCCAACTCAGATCTCAGGCTGATATAGGTGGGCACGGATGGTTCTGCGGAAGGTAAAAGCCTAATCAAGTTGTCAAGGTTGAGGAATGATTTTAATTTATCTGAAGAACTGCTACGGCGATTATTCATACAATTTCATGATGTCTCTACAGGCAACTCTTTAATCAAGGATGATTTCTTTTCCTCTATGTCTATCTTCAAAACCCCTACATCTGACATTACTGGATGATGCGTATCTGCTCCCACCAGCTTCGTCAGATCTCTGTCAAAACTGCGTCCGCTAGACTGGTATCGTTTTAGGTAATTACTGAGTTCTTCTGAGCTTGAGCTGAGTCTGTTCCATGCTGACTCAACGTCTGCCCAATTCTCAGGATTGGCATCCACTGATTTAACCCTGGACTCAATAGATTCGAGCTCACAGTGGGAGTTTTCTAGGTGGTCTATCAGCTTACTCAGATTTTGCAGTGCAGTATCTCTTTCATTTATGAGCATTCTAGTCTTCTGCTTCATATGTTGCGTATATGTGCTCCCTGAGCTGTCCTGAGCTATAAAATCTGTCCTGTTATTGCCTTCATTAAGCACTGCGCTTCCTATATCCCCGTACTCTATCAGAAAATTTTCAACAATATCTCTCTTCGTGGATATGGAGGTGTCTCCATTTATATCTGAATACTTGGTTGGCTGCCAGACGTTTTCGTAGAATATTTGGACGTACTCAGCCCCCTCAGGTTCCTTCTCTCCAATAGATGACATGAAGCTGTTGAATCCTTTGATTTCCTCTTCTAGATTGATTCTCTCATCTCTAGAGTTTTCCAGAGTCTTCTGTATGTACTTCATATCATTGTTTCAGCGTTTAACGTTGTATATTTTTTGCTGGAAGCAAAGAGATTTGAAGCTGGTGTTGGAGTTTTTGTTTGTGGAAGAATCAGGTAATCAGATTATAGGTGATGCTAGGGTTCTTACAGCAGACTATCTCCCTAACAAGATGGTTCATAGGAGCAGTGAGAGGCAGGAGATCGCTCGCAACCTTGAACCTATCTTGGACGAGGAGCAACCGAACAACATGTTGCTTTATGGCAAGCCTGGAACCGGTAAGACCGCCATGGCCAAGTATGTTGTGCAAGAGCTTCAGAAGGAAAGGTTTGTTCAGTCAAGTTACGTCAACTGTTTCAGTGAAAAAAGCAGGTTCGAGATATTTTACGAGCTTCTGAATGAGAAGATAACAACCCCAAGAGACAGTACATCCACTGACAAGGTTATTGAGAAGTTTGAGGAGAAAACTAGGGAGAAGCCTACAGTTGTTATAGTTGATGAAGTGGATCAGATAAGTGATGATGAGATTCTATACGAGCTCTCACGGTTTCAGAACACAGGTATGATATTCATTGCCAACGACCAGAAAGTGTTTACCCATTTTGAGGGACGTGTACGTTCAAGGCTCAGCGGCGTGAAGAGGATTAGGTTCAAAAAATACTCAACCGACGAGCTTGCTGACATACTTGAGCCCCGTAAAAAGCACGGTTTAAGAGATGGATGTATGAAGAGATCCCAGTTGAAGAAGATTGGATCCCGAGCAGGTGGTGATGCCAGAGTTGCCTTGAACTCACTAAGGTTTGCTGCACGTGAAGCTGAAAATAAGGGTCTTGAGCAGATAACTAATGAGGTTATTGGAGAGGCCATTTCGGACGCATACGATGAGGAAAGACTTGAGTCGCTGGAAAGCCTAAATAGGCATCAAAAGGCAGTTTATAAGGTTCTGCAGGAGAAGGGTGAACTGCAGATGGGCGAGCTGTATGAAAAATATCGGACACAGGTAGAAGACTCTAAGTCCAAGAGAACGCTCAGGCGCTATCTCAACAAAATGGAGGCCTATGAGGTGGTTGAATCGGAGGGTGACAAGTCGGCGAAAACATACTTTCTAACGCAGTAAATCTTCTTTCGGACACTTCGGACAGCCGTTAAACGGTTTAAAAGGTATTTAGAACGCATAACTATTCTACATGGTCTGAATAAAGCCTCAGCACCTTTTTGTCACTTCTCGGGGGAGGGTGAACAACATCAGTCTATACACACAGAAAGAATCCGAAGATATTGAACAACATCAGTCTGAAAAGCAACATGTGGTTGTACAGAGCCAGCCACAGCTACGTCAGGGAGTAAACCTAATAACGAAGCCGGAAGACCTTCCTGCATTTCAGTCTCTGGTGTCAAACGAGTTAGAGAGTAGGGACTCCACGGCTGTATGGATAGATTCGGGAAACGAATCATCTACATACGCTTTGAGAAGCGTGGGAACTCGGTCTACAATGGAGAAGGTGTATATAGGAAGAGCTTTCACACCTTTTCAGCACCATACTCTTGTACATGGTCTTGAGGAGTTTGTTAGGGAAAACACGGAGATTCTTGTTCTACCTAACATCGATCTCCTGTACCTAGATGGTCAGGTAAGGGAATGGGAGGCTGAGGAGCTTTTTGAAGAGGTATGGCAGAAAATTCTGAAAACAGCTGAAAAACATGAGTTGAGGGTTCTCGTTTCATTCTCTTCGGAAGGTAAGTCTCTGCTTCAGTATGCAAGGAAGGATATTGAAATAGAGATAACTGTAGGAGCTACTCAGGAAG
>GL982576.1:189825-191081 GCA_000220375.1 Candidatus Nanosalina sp. J07AB43
CTCGTATTTTTTATGCTTATTGAGGAGTTCATTGAGTGCATCGTATTTTTTGGAGTTTGGGTTAACACTTTGCTCATCGCCTACACCAGTCTTTACTATCCTTAACACGGTGCAATCTCTTCCTTCTTTTCTGCAGATAAAGAATCCCGCAATTTCCTCATTATATCTTGATGCATTATTCACTAGGCTATCTCTGAATTTCCTAGGTAAGAATACCTTAAGCTTGCCTGAATCTCTCTTCGATGCCTCAGTATAATTGTTCTGTACTATTTGTAGAACTGCTTTTCTCTGTTCCAGAGAATTGACTACCTGAAAGCTTTCTACACTGTTCTCAAGCCTCCTGTATTCCTCCAATAATTCTTCTAGATTCTCTTTCTTTTCAAGTAGTGCTGAGAGCTTCTTCCCAGCTTTCTCAATCTGATTCTTTTCAAATCCCACCTCAGACATCAGATGACTATCCTCTAACTTCCTCGCTACTCTCTCTAACCTCTTTTCCTCATTGACAGCGCGTTCAAATTTGGAAGACAGGTCCTCTGCTTCAGATAGTGACATTCTGTATTGGTTCTTTTTATGAGGGCTTGTTTGCGTTGAATCAAGCTTTTGGGCAAACTCCTTTTGATTTTCTATCTCATCTATATAATCTTCTATCAGGTCTGCTCCATCCCCACTGAGGTAGAGTATGCAAGTCGAACTAAGAAGATTTTCAACAACATCCGGGTCTGTTTCAAAGTCAAGTATCTGGGATATAACTTCCCCCTTGCTGTAGCTCTCAGGTACCTCCAATCTCTCTTCGAGCATGCTCTTAAATGCGCCGTTAAACCTATCAGTCATCTTCCTCCCCTAAAAGCCTTATTATTCTCCTCAGATTCTCTAGATCCTGTTCAAGTTCTTCCTCCTCATCCTCGAGTAAGCGGTCCATCCTATCCTCAACATCATCTATGATCTGTATTACTCTCTCTAGTTCTTCTGCTGTTATCTCTGCTTCATCATCAGCGTCGCCCTCATTCCCATTACCTATGTCATTCTCCTCATCATCTTCTTCCTCATCTATTCTGTCCTCCCTGTCACCTATTTCATCGAGAGCTCTTTGAAGTTGGTTTACTCCTGCTGCTCCTGCTCTCGCTGATGCGCCAGCAGCGAATGCTGTACTTCCGATCACAGCGCCAGCGCCGCCAAAGATCACGAAGAATAGCCCTGCCAGTAAAGCAAATAGAAAAGCCAGTATTATCAGCGACTGCCACCCTCTAATTATCTCC
>GL982576.1:191131-192555 GCA_000220375.1 Candidatus Nanosalina sp. J07AB43
ATGGCTATGAGACTGGTGAAGACGGAAATGAGAGGAAACTTGAGCTTGACGTTGACCTTGGCTTTGAACCTGTTGAGGTAGATGGAATGCCTGTGATAGAAGATGTCAATCTTGTTGGCACTGAAGGTTCTGATGAAAGAATCTACATGTTTACGGAGGTATAAACACGTGAAATCATTTATTGAGGGAAAAGGTGAGCCTGAGGTTGCAGTAGTTTATTGCACCCATGGAGACGAAACTGCTGGAAAGAAAGCAGTGGAGAAGCTGCTCGAAGAAGAGCAACCTGATCTCAGGAAAGCAGTAAAGTTTGTCTTCGCTAACGAGAAGGCATTCCAGCAAGGAGAAAGATACGTGGATACAGACTTGAACAGAAGCTTCCCTGGCTCCGCTGAAAGCAACAGCCATGAGGAGAGGCTTGCTGCAGACATGATGGAAGAGCTTCAAAACATCAAAGTTCTTGATATACATGAAACATCTACCTCTCCTGTACCTTTTGCTCTGTTCACTTGGAGTGACGAAGAAACAGTTGACACCCTTAGATCTGCAGGCGTAGATAGTGCGGTTGAGATAAGCTACACCTCGGGATGCGGTATCAATCACTATGGAGGTGTTGAGGTGGAGGTAGGTCCAAAAAAATCTGAAAAAGCGGTTAACCAGGCCTACAAACTACTGAAGGATTTTCTCATAAATCAGGGTGTGGTTAAGGGTGAAACAGATTACTCTAGTCCAGAAATCTACAAAGTCTACGGCACCGTGTCAAAGCTAGAGGAGGATTGGATGCCTGTATCAGAAAACTTTGAATCAGTAGATGAAGGTGATGTAATCGCCGAGAGAGATTCGGGACGAATTGTAGCGGACGAAGATTTTGTGCCGATTCTCTTCTCTGATACATACAGTAATATTCTAGGTTTCAAGGCGGTAAGACTTGAAAAAGTAGAGACATCATTCTACTCACAGGGAGAAGACTAATGGGTTCTGAAATTAATCTTGAAAGCTTGAAAGGTACGTATGACAGGTATTCTGAGGAATGGGCTACCTGGAGTTATCTTATTGATATAGTAGAGGAAACTGCGGAGGAGTTTGGTTTCAGGGAGATAGATCCTCCGAGTATAGAGAGACAGGAGCTTTGGACACAGAAAGAGGAAGACTCCGTAACCGATGAAATGTATACGTTTACCGACAAAGGTGATAATGAGATAACCCTGGTTCCCGAACAGACCCCTACCAGAGCCCGGCTGATACAGAAAAGGAAAGACCTCAAAACCCCTGTAAAATGGGTTAACACCTCAAAGAGGTGGAGATATGAGGACGTAACTCAGGGAAGGGATAGAGAATTCCTTCAGACAGATTTCGATATTTTTGGTGTAGAATCTGTAAATGCGGATGCAGAGGCTATAGCAGCCGCGGCAACGATATATCAGAAA
>GL982576.1:192605-193966 GCA_000220375.1 Candidatus Nanosalina sp. J07AB43
CGTTCGACACTCTCAGTTTCTCAGAAACCTCTGAAGTCTTCGTCTTCCTGTCACCTTCATCCGTTAAACGGTAGATGGCGGATAGATAGTCTTCTCTGGTGTCCATCTTACTCGTTTTCTGCTTTCATCAACCAGTTCATTCCTTCTTCTAGCTCTTCTTCAGTCGCTTCATCCTTTTCCATTGCTTCTTTCAGAGCTGACTCCTCTTCTTCGTCACTTTTCCTGTCGTCCTTGTTTTCAAACCGTCGCCCTTGCTCGATTTCTTTACCTTCGTTCTCGGCTTCGCTTTCTGCTTGTTCGGCTTCGCTTTCCGCTTCATCTATCTCGTTTGCAGTTTCGCTCATCTCGTCTTCAAGTTTCTGGAGAGCCTGTTTATTGTCTTCAAGTTCTTTTTCTTTCCTTTCGAGTTCATTTTTTGTTGTTTGAGCTAGCTGTTTTTTCCCTATCTCTTGGAAGCGGTTGTAGTTATTCTTAAGTATTTCTATCCCCCTTTTAAGATCATTGATTTCTTCCTCTAACTCTACTTTGAGTTTTTCCTCGTCGCGAGCTAGTTCATCTAGATCATGTCCTACAGCCTGTAATTCATCTGCGACAGTGTTTTCGTCCTGTGAAACGTAGTATTCACTTTCTTCTAGAAATTCTTCTCTTTCTTTGGTGACGCCTTTGTCTGCCATGGCTCTTTCGTCCTGTCTTTCTTGTTTTTCCCACTGGCCGAGAGTCTCTTCCTGTTCATATAGAGGCTTTAGCCCACCGTTCTGCAGTAGTTCCAGGAGTTGTGAGATAGTCTGGATACTATTATCCTTATCTTTTTCTTCTTCCTCTTCGTCTTGATCAAGTTGCTGTAATGTCTCTCTGAAGACTTCAATGTCCTGCTGATTGACGCCCTGTCTCATATCTTCTGTGACTTCTCCAAGCTTGGAGATAAGTCCCTCCTGCTGATCCTCAACTTTTTGGATTCTCTCTTCCAGGTTCTCAAGTGCATTTAACCCTTTACTCACTTTTTCATGCGTTTCCTTTATTGTACTAGAATATTCCTGGACTGTCTTGTGTGCACTCTTAACCTTACTGAGCACCATATTATAATTAAGCAACGCGTTGATTAAAAAATCTTCTCTAAAAACAGATTTTTCGTTACTTCTGAACGAGCATCTGGTTAATTTTTTATCCAGCTTTCAGGTATATTAACTTGATTGTATGATATCTGGGGTAGAAAAATCGGCGGGCTATATCGTAGACTATCTTGAATGGGCTGAGGAGGCTTCTCTATCTGAAATAATCGAAGAGGTTGAAGTACCTCAACCCGTGGTTCTCATGGGTATAGGTTATCTAATAAAAGAGGGTCGCGTTGATACCTTGGATGA
>GL982576.1:194016-201584 GCA_000220375.1 Candidatus Nanosalina sp. J07AB43
CACAGGGAGAAGACTAATGGGCTCTGAAATTAATCTTGAAAGCTTGAAAGGTACGTATGACAGGTATTCTGAGGAATGGGCTACCTGGAGCTATCTTATTGATATAGTAGAGGAGACGGCGGAGGAGTTTGGGTTTAAGGGAGATAGATCCTCCGAGTATAGAGAGACAGGAGCTTTGGACACAGAAAGAGGAGGACTCCGTAACCGATGAAATGTATACGTTTACCGACAAAGGCGATAACGAGATAACCCTGGTTCCCGAACAGACCCCTACCAGAGCCCGGCTGATACAGAAAAGGAAAGACCTCAAAACCCCTGTAAAATGGTTTAACACCTCAAAGAGGTGGAGATATGAGGACGTAACTCAGGGAAGGGATAGAGAATTCCTTCAGACAGATTTCGATATTTTTGGTGTAGAATCTGTAAATGCGGATGCAGAGGCTATAGCAGCCGCGGCAACGATATACCAGAAACTTGGTCTGGAAGACAGAGTGAAGTTCTTGGTTAACGACAGAAGACTTCTTGAGTCGATTCTTGAGTCCCACGGAATTGAGCATACGGAACAAGCCATGAAGGTTGTGGATGATAAGGAGAAGATGGATAAGGCGGAGTTTGTAGAAGATCTCCAGGATAGAGGTCTCTCCGAGAGTGAAGCTGTTCAGGTGGATAAGCTTACTAGTATCTCTGGACCTATACTAGAAAATATTGAGGAGTTGCGTGAAAAATCTCCTAAGGAGGCTCAACAATCTGTTGACAGACTTGAGTCACTTGGAAAGGCCCTAGATGCATATGGTGTTGCTGATATGTGCAGGTTTGATCTCTCCATTGTACGTGGCCTCGCCTACTACACAGGTCTTGTGTTTGAGGCATTTGACTCTGAAGGAGAGCTACGGGCGCTGTTTGGTGGAGGCAGATACGATAACCTAGTAGGTCAATACGGAAGCAGAGAAGTACCTGCTGTGGGATTTGCCTTTGGTTACTCTACTACGGTTGAATTACTCAAGAAGACTGGGAAGTATCCGTTGAAAGAGGCTGAAACCGATGTGTATATGCTGACGGTTTCAGAATCACTTAGAGACCTTGCGATTGAATACGCAGAGGACCTTAGAAATGAAGGACTTTCCGTTGAAACTGATCTAGCTGGAAGAGGTTTCGGATCACAGCTCGGGTACGCTGACAGTATAGATGCAGATAAGGTAGTAATACTTGGTGAAAACGACTTGCAGAATGACGAAGTAACGTTGAAGGATATGGATTCAGGGAAGGAAACAAAAGTCGATAAAGATGAGATAATTGAAGTACTGGCGGAAGGTAGATAAACACGCTTGGCGTGATCGTATTCTGCTCTCACTGGACTTTCAACCAGTTTATCTCTTAATCTTGCGAAAATGAGTTGATATTGGTCTGTTTCATTTCTGACTCCTCTTTGTAGAAGTTATATTCACGTGCTATCCATCTGGATAGAAGGTTGACAACTGATTCAAGGTTCGTGTCTGATAGTTCTTTTTCGGCAGGTATGCCGTGAGCTATTTTTAATTCTTTTCTGGAGGTAGCTCTGCAGGCATGCATACCTTTGTAAACCGGATTTCCTGCTGCTGGTATCTTGGGATCTGCCTGTGCTTCAGTCAATTTCTCTGAGACTATTTTCTTTGCCTGATGCTGTATCTTATTCATGCCAAGATCGTTGATGAGCTTGATATCTTGGTGCCCTAGTTTAGGCATCTCACCAGTTCTGTCAGGCAGTCTCAGCTTCCTCATAAAATATACTTAGGTGTCAATCCATATAATATTGTCAAGATCAACGTTGGAGGGCAGCTATGAGTTGCTGATCTGTTCTTGTACCTTTTCGGCTTTTTCTATTTCATCCTCTATAGTTCGTGCCTCTCGTTCATCTTCCTTGATCATATCTTTCATCTGTTCATGTGAGAATTCTTCACCCTCTAGGATCCTCTCTGATTCTTCAACAACTTTCTCCAAGCGCTTTATCTCTTCATCCGCTTTCTGGATTGCGTCCTTGACGATCTCCAGAAGTTCCTGATGATGTTTCATAAGAGGCTTGGATGCCTGAAGCTGTTGTTCATGATCTTTAAGGCTCTGAAGCTCTTCATGTAGAGTCTTGTCTTCAGGTTCTATGTCGTCCTGAAGGTGTATCTGAATGCTTGCTAATCTATTATCGTCAATCTTGTTCTTAGGTATCCCTTGGTCAAGGCCGTGGTACAGGCGTTCCTCACTCTCTATAGCTTGTTCAATATGTAACTGCAGAGCCTCCATGTCATCTATGATGCTCTGTTCCTCGTCTTCAACTATTTCCTCAGGTGAATCTGGCGAGCTGTCGTTTCTTGATCCGAGTATGCTCATACTCAATGGTTAGTTGGAGTAGCTTTTGTATCTGTCTTCTGTGAAGCTATGGTCTTAAAACATTTCTACCGGCTAAATCATTTATGGTGTATAAAATCGGGTTGGTTGGAAAACCTTCTGTGGGGAAGTCAACCTTCTTTAACGCAGCTACCATGAATTCTATTGAAGAAGGTAACTACCCATTTACTACTATTGATCCGTCTGTAGGGGAAGCATACGTACGGGTTGAATGTGCTGCTCCAGACTTTGATGAATCCTGTGATCCAAGGGTTGGCTCCTGTATGGATGGAACAAGGTTTGTCCCTGTCAAACTTGTTGATGTAGCAGGTCTAATCCCAGGAGCTCATGAGGGAAAAGGCCTAGGCAACAAATTCTTGACGGATTTGAATGAGGCAGATGTCCTTATTCACATCGTGGACTTTTCGGGAACTACGGATATGGAGGGCGAGCCAGCCCAAGATCATGATCCAAGAGAAGACATTGATTTCTTGGAAGAAGAGCTGGATATGTGGTACCTTGAGATACTGGAAAAAGGAATCGAAAGATACAGAGACAAACATAATAAGAAGGATGTTAAACTAGAAGAAGAGCTGGCGGAGCAGATGTCAGCATTCAAGGTCAATAAGAACAGGATAAAACAGATCATCTTAGAGCAAGGACTTGATTTAGATCCAGATACGTGGGGTGAAGACGATAGAAAATACTTGGCCCGAGGTATAAGGAAGGATACAAAGCCGATGATTGTTGCCGCTAATAAGATGGATACAGACGAAGCCAGAGATAACTGGGAGAAAATTACAGAGGACCCTGAGTATGATCACATTGATTTTGTTCCTGTGTCCGCGCACGCAGAGAAGGCCTTGAAGAACGCCGATGAGAAAGGAGTTGTAGACTATACTCCCGGTGAAGAAAAGTTTGATGTAGTTGAAGAGGACTTACCTGATGAGAAGATACAGGCCTTAGATAAGATAGAAGAGTTTATGGAAAAGTACGGTGGAACAGGTGTGCAGAAGGCCTTGGAGAAGGCTTTGTTTGACGAGCTAGGTGTGATGGCGGTATTCCCGGGTGGTGCTGACGGCCTTGGTGATGAACACGGGAACATACTGCCAGACTGCTTCTTGGTTCCTGAAGATTCTGACGCGGAAGACTTTGCCTATACTATACACTCAGATCTTGGGGAAGGATTTGTTCACGCTATTGACTGCCGTGAAGATAGAAAGATCGGTGCTGACCACAAACTGGAGCATCGAGACGTTGTAGAAATAATCTCCACTCAATAAACTGTCTAAATCCTGATGTAGTTGTAGCCGTCTTCCTGAAGTCGGTTAAGTTCTCCTACACCGGAACTTACGACCTCGATACCCTCTATCATCTCATCCTTGTCTGCTTCTATACCGTTTAGGGAGTTGCTGCATATCTTTAACTTGAGTCCTGCTTCAATCATAGGTTCGAGAAACTCAGATGCCTCAGATCCTTGCTTAGCGATCTTCACAGCGTCTGCATTAAGAACAGCTGCCGTAGAACCCATGTCAGCTCCATCGTCATCCCACAGGTTTTTGATATTACCCAGCATTTCCGAGACCTTATCAGATGAATCAGTTGAAAGGTGAAAAACAGTCTTCATAAGAGATTTGGACCTATCTAAAATAAAAAATAAATGTTGGAAATGTTGTGAGGAATAAAACCTCAAAGAGGAGATATGATTCTTAGTCTCTATTCTTCGGGCTCTGCCACTTCAAAGTCGAAGGTTCCTTTTGACGTTATTTCATTTAATTCCTTTCTACCGTTTGGCTCAACTCTTACGTCTTCATCAAGTTTTGATTGATCTCCTTTACCTCCTACGGCAACCATTGCCTCAACGGAGAACCCTTCAGGAACATCCAGTTTCTCTCTGGCATCTTCGTAGTCAAATCCCTGTATTCCATGAGCCGCTAAGTCTCGGTCTGCGGCCTCCAGCGCAAGGTTTTCCCATGCTGCACCTGTATCAAATGAATGGGTTATAGCTTCCTCACCGTTGAATTCAAACGTTTCTCTAGAGACCATTACAATCAGGGCATATCCGTCAGAGGCCCAGCTCGCGTTAAATTCATCCAATAAATCCACAAACTCCTCCCAGTTTTCATCTTCATGTGTAGCGTAGATGAACCTCCAGTGCTGGTTGTTGTAGCTGCTCGGAGCCCATCTGGCAGCCTCAAATAGAGCCATAAGATCTTCTTCTGTCATATCTCTGTTTAGGGCTCTTGGAGACCATCTGTTTACAAACAGAGGATTTATATCATAATCCGGGCTGCGTTTTCCTTTGACATCATCACGTAATTCTTTCATATTAGTATATTTGGAAATCAATTATTTAACCAGACTGGGTAACACGCTACCTCTCTATGAGTTAGCTACACTACACTCAAAAGCTCTTTTGATAATATAATTTCGTGGAAAGAGATAGCCTAATCAGAACTCTTTTTATCACGATTGTTGCGGAGGTAATCAGCTTTGGTGTTGTAGTTCCTATAGTTCCTTTATTGTTTACAGAGCCTTCATCCAAGTTCTACATACTTTCAGGAAGCATGACAGTTCAAACCGGCTACATCTTGCTAGGACTTACAATCGGGCTCTATCCGCTTGGGCAGTTCATATCTACCCCTATTCTAGGTGAGCTAAGTGATGTGTACGGCAGGAAGAAAGTTATACAGCTTTCCGTGGCAGGTACGGTTCTTGCGAGCCTAATATTTGCATACGGAGTGGTTGAGGAAAGTTTTTTGGTTTTGTTCGCATCCCGGTTTGTAAATGGTCTCACAGGAGGCTTGATTTCAGTGGCTCAAGCCACTGTAGCAGATGTTACGGATAATGAGAATAAGTCAGAAGGTTTTGGAATACTTGGAGCTGCCTTTGGAGTAGGCTTTATGCTGGGTCCATTCCTTGGAGGTATACTTTCGTCGGAAATGTTTGCTGTTCTAGGGCTTGTTACACCGTTCATCTTTGCAGCAGGTCTGTCCACGCTCAGCATATTCTTCGTAGGATTTAAATTAAGGGAGACCAGTCCTATGGAAAAGTCCTCAATAAACTGGAGGAAGCCTTTTAGCCAGCTCAAGGAAGGTGTTAGAATCCCAGGAATCCGTAAGCTGTTAGGAACAAACTTTTTCTACTTTTCAGGATTTGCCTTCTTCACGACTTTTATCCCAGTGTTTCTGGTTGAAAGGTTTGGATTTAATCAGGTTCAGACAGGGAACTTCTTCTTCTACATTGGTATATTAGTCATAATCGGTCAGGGATACTTGGTTCCAAAAGTATTCAACAGGATGGAGGAGGAAAGAGTTATGCCAGTGACATTATTCTTTACAGGTTTCTTTATATTGCTTCAGCCTTTTACAAATACTTTTCCAGCATTTATCGTGGCTGTAACACTTTTCTCAATCTCAAACGCATTCACCACCGTATCATTAAACTCTCTAGTCTCAAATAAAAGCCCTGACAGGGATCAAGGTCTTGCCCTTGGTACGAACTCAAGTCTACGGGCGCTTGGAAACGCTGTGCCATCTATGCTCTCTGGAGTCGCCGCAGCAGCCTTTCTTGCATCAACACCTTTGATTATTGCAGGTCTGATAATGATGGCGACAGCTGTCACATACAAGCTCCTGGATAAATTGAGGTAGCTAGGACTAAAGATTTATCATAAAACAATCGGTCTGAGTATCAGACTCACTGGAATATGTCTGTACCGACTGTTCCTTCATCCTCAAGCAGCGAATAGACAAGCACAGTGACTATACCAAAGTTATACGCCTTCAGATATATTAGAAGAGGCGAGTAGCCGTAGACTAGAAAGGCACCGGATATAGTAAACCCTATAAGTAGGAATGCAAGTGCAAGCTTTTCTCTCTGCTTGATGTCTTCAAATAGTTCCATTATCCTTCATCCTTGATCAAAATTCTAGGTCTGACTATGTTTAACTACTGTGGTTCCTGATAATTTTAGTTTCCTTCCAGAGCGTCTATTGTTACTGAGGCCGCCAGAATCGGATCCTTATTCTTCACGTCTTCGTTCAGTGAGATCTTGTATGTATCTTTTATCCTGAATTTTCCCTTAATTTTTCCTATCTGCTCACCCTCTGAGTTTTCTATTGTATACTTGTGTGGAAGAAAGTCTGCTATATCTGAAATAGTTCTTGCTATTCCAAATATCTTGCTGCGGCTTTCTATCTGAGCGATTTTGTTGCCATCTGCATCCTCTATCTTCCATGATTCTGTAAGGAATGTAAACTCCTTTTTCAGCACTGCAAAGGTTTCGCCGGTCTCAGAGTCTACTAGGGCGTAGTCTCCGGCTATATCCATAATATTTTGGGCCTCAACTCTGAACACCTCGTTACCTTCAGGATCTTTAAAGGGAAACTTCTCCTTCATCTTCATTAGCTCCTGTTTACTGCTGAAAACTTCCTCTCCAGACGAATCATACAGAGTATACGCATTTCTGACCACCTTCTGCCTTAGAGTATATTCATTATCAGAGAAGTCCATATAGGAACAATGGTCTCAACTAATAATAATATTCATCTTCAGCACTGCCTCGATACAGATATGTATAACTACTATAATTCCTCTCCGGTACGATTCTCATATACCTCTGACAAAATCTCATACCGGGTGGAATTATCCTCATAGTTTTCGGTTAAAAACTCCTGTGCCCCTTGATCATCTCCTGACTCTAGCATTCTGGTGATTTCTTGGTAACCGTTTTCTACTGTTGGCTCTAATCCTGACCACCTATCAAACACCTTTCTTCCATCGTCTGTAAGAATATATGTTTGGTCTCTCATGTGCCCCTGAACTTGAAGGTAGTCCTCATCCTCAAGATTATTGGCTCTTACATCCACATCAACCTCTGCAAGGTCAGGTTTGGGTTCATCATAGATACCTTCTTCTCTAATCTCTCTTATTACTTGTTCTCTGGATACAGATCCATCTTCTCTGCGAGCTGATTCTAATATTTTCGGCTGTTTTATCCATTTCTGTTATGGAAGTGTCAAGATACTCAATAAACGATAGCCATATCAAAATTAATTTATTTGTTAGGCACCTATAACAAATTTGTGATCAGGTTTGAAAGTTACGGAAGATGATATGAAGATACGAGCCATCGAAGAAATACCTGGGAATGGGCTCAAATTGGCGAGAGCCGAAGTTTCGATTGATGACCCAGATTATTTCGGAGAGGCC
>GL982576.1:201634-203289 GCA_000220375.1 Candidatus Nanosalina sp. J07AB43
TACTATCTTCATCATACGTATCCTCCATTAGCTCCTTGAAGTTCTCCGCAACTCTGTGTCCACCATAGAAGGTACCTTCTTGATTGGATTCATTGTTTCTCGCTACGAAAGCTGTTGCCTCATCTATTACAATATCGTCTAGGTCTAGGTCCTCTGGATCTATCCTCCCATTTTCGATGTCAGATTTTAGCATCTGATGAGTTGTCACTATTACATCAGCACCGCTCTTACCGGTTGAATTGAACCAGTCTTCATTTAGAGCTCCAGATCCGTACACAAGAGATTTATGGCTCTTAAAGTCTCTTTCACCTTGTTTAATCGCTTTACTTTTTCTTTCGTTCATATGATCGGGCATACTTGTTACTGTATCATAAGTCGAAAACTCGTCTTTAGACTTGCTCCTCCTAACATCGAATAAGTCCTCGCTATCTATTCCATGTTTTTCGAATCTACTCTCCCATTGTGAGACTAAGGAATTTGATGGAAGGACAACGAGGCCTCTGTAATCTTCATCGTTCTGGCTCATATTATGAGCTTTTGCCGTCATAGCCATCATCGCTTGCTCCGTCTTACCTGTACCTACTGGCTGTCTATTTACGAAGTTTTGGTTAGGATCCTCGACCATCGCAGCTGTACTGAATATCTGTTGCTGTCTTGGTTCTATGCTGCCTTCTAAAGCCTGCTTCACATCGTCCATTTTAATGTTATCTACCACTGGTATCATCCTTGAGTTCTTCCAAATCCGGAGTTGTTCCAAAATCGAAGTCCTCATCGTATGCACCAGCCACCTTTCTCGCTATAGGGCTATAACTGTCCTTCAGAAGCTCCTTAGACGAGGCCCACTCCATGTTATCTGCAGCCTTTATCTGTCTGGAGACGTTATCAAGCTCCTCGGCAGCCTTCATCTGTTCAGACCTGTACTCCATAATTCCCTTCAGCCTGTCTACTCTCTTCTGCTCATTTTCTTCCTGTTCAATGACTGACTCAAAAGAATCGTATAGAGAGTCTATCTCTGATCTTAGGTGTTCGCCGGCCTGCGTGGTTTCCACATCACCTTCGTCGCCAAGCTCAAGATAACCTTCTTCAGCAATCTGCCTTACTCTCTCGGCAGCACTATTGTCTGATGAATATCCTGTAAAATCTCCGATTCCGTATCTGTCCCCTTTTTCTGCTGAGATCATGAAAGCCATGAGTGGATTTGTACCTCCCGATGTCTGCTGCGCTGATGACCTGTCGAAGGGTGATATAAACTCAGCCACGTTCTCAATATCTGAGCTATCCAAAAATGATTCAGCGGCTCTTCCAAGATAATTTCCATTGAGATCAAGTTTAACATCCGATACAATCTCTTGATCTTTAGCGCTGCTCTTAATTTCCTCCGCCTGACCTCTAAGATCAGATAGGTATCTGTGGACTTCAGCCGCAAACTCAGCAACAGAATAAGCCTTGTCGCTCAACTGGCCTCTGCTTATCAAATGATTTGATTCCAGCTCATCTATACCCTCATCTATTTCAGCTTGATCATATTCCATTTCACTCAGAGATTCTTCTATTTCCCTAACGCTAGGATTGCTCTCGCCAAACTCCGACATTACATCGGAGAAAAACTGTCTGGACTCATCATTGTGTGCGATCACACTGAGTGATTCTGATAC
>GL982576.1:203339-209859 GCA_000220375.1 Candidatus Nanosalina sp. J07AB43
AGATAGATAGTGACAGAGCTGTAGCAGACCTCTACGTCAGAGATCAGTATCTGGCGAATGGATTTAATCCTGTAAATAGTTTTGATATTGAGAAAGGTGATGAGATAGGTCGTCTGGCAGCTTACAATAGAGAAGAAATAGGTGTAGTACCCCAAACCTATTCAAGTGTTTCAGCTGAAAAGCAGGAAGCCAAAGAGATACTAGGTTCAAAGAATGATGTTGAATCCAGTTACGAGAATATCAAGGATCCTGCGATACAGCCAGATATTTCCAGCCTGAACAGTAGTGACGGTATAGATACAGTAAGAGATATAGGTGTGGTCGAACTCGATGATAGCTTGTTAGAACCTGTGAGTAGGTCTAAAGAGGAAATCCTAAATCTAGATCTTGCAGAGCTTGTAGAGACTGTCGATGATAGACCAGAAAAGGTGGGTCCTGGGAACTATCTTGCGGCTACTAAGGAGCCTGTCACGGAGCAGGGTTTCTATACAGTTCTCAATGATCCTATGACGGCAGGAAACCATATAAACTCAAGGCTTGCAGACCCGAAATGGGAAAATCCGATTGTGGTAGAATTCTCATATCCTAGTATGATTGGAGAGGTTGAAGATGAGAGTGAAGCATTTAAATTTCCTTGCCGGCTTCAGGCAAACTATATCAAGAAAACATAGTCTGAGGGTTGAAGAGAACTCTGCCTTGATACAGTAATTCTTCAAAATAAAGCAGAAAGGAATATTTTATTCTGTCGTGTCTACTCCTGCGGCTGCACAGACAGGACATTCTCTGGTATATGCCGTCCCAAGTAGAGCAATAGCTACCACTCCTAATACAGGGGAGGCTAACGCCGGCAGCGTCAACAAACCGGACACAAGATTCAGGCTTTGACCCAGTAGCACCAAGGCTGTGACCCCTGAAAGCGCCCCTAGAACAACACGAACTTGACTGTCGGTATCACCTACATTTCTTTCCATATACAACTGTAAGCTATGGCCGGTTAAGAAGATGACGGTTTTTCTGAATTGTTATTTAATCTGAATACTGTTCAAGACAGTCTCAATTTGATCTTTTATAGGAATTCCTAGAATAGATTAGATGAAATCCTACTCGGGGATTCCAACACTGAAAACTACATTTTCAGCGCCTCTTTGATCCAAATAATCCTCCAGTGCATCTCTGGCTACACTTTCATCTATAATGTCATCAATCACTAGGATATTTTCGTCTTGATAATCTCTTTCACGAAAGTCCACTACTTCATCATCTTCAGGCTTTCTAAGAGAGTATCTGATTAAGCGATACATGTTAAAAAAGGAAAAGAAGAGGGGTTCTTTGGTTTGGGAGTCTTCAAATAAGTTCTGAGTGGTTTTCAACGATCTCGTCCTTCAGATGAGTCAGGATTTCTTCAGAAAGCAGCTTTTCGTAATTTTCCACACTATAGAAATCCAAGTCGTGCGCAAGTTTCTCCCAGAGATACTTGAATTCAGCTGAAGCTCTGGCCTCTGGCAAAGATTCTATGTGTCTCTGACCAGACATAGGAGTGTAGGTCATAGAGTCGTAGTAACTTTCCTGCTCAACTTCTTTCTCGGTTTTATCAAGCAGATCTTCAGCCCAAGACGTATCTGGCTCAAATTCCTGATCGTCTTCCTCCTTGTTAGGATCTACTGTATCTTCAAGCGATTTTGCCAGATTCTTCATCTCTCGATGCGCTGTATGGAAGAAAGCTGAGATATAAGCCTCCTCATCAACTAGGTAATCGAAAGATCTCCGCCAATCGTAATCCAAAACGATCACTACTCACTTCACTGTAATCAATTTCCATACTACTATCATCCACAGATTCAACAAGGAATCTATAGAACTCTTCGTGATCGATTACTGGTTCTCTTGGACTACTTAACTCAGCCTCATAACTTGAGTTATGATTCCTGTCCGTCTTCGCCTGCTCAAACACCTCATACAGGTGCTCGGAATCATCAAACAAATCCTCCATCGACTCCATTAACGACCTCAGGTGGAAAGCAGAAGACTGAGAAGGAACCATCAGACTGGACTCAAACTCATCCATCCAATTCTCCAACTCATCCTCAGAAATATCCGAAGACTCCAACAGCTGTGCAAAGCGTTCAGAAGATGCTTCGGAAACGTGATCCAAAACGATCACGTCTGTTAGAGTCATTACTCATAAGTAAGATTATATTCAATCTTAGATCTTAAATACATTTTGTATGTGGCGAGAGGAAGGCGGCATTGAAGAAGCAGGTTGTAGGAGGTACTCGGCCTCCCCTGCTTTTGGGACTTCTTCCATTTCCAATAGGTGATGGAGTTTGTATTGGCCCAGACCGAGTTGCCTATTACTCATCTGCGTTCACCTCAGCACTTTGACCATCCGCATTCTGGGCATTTCTTGCATCCTTCCTGTAGGACGAGCATGCCTCCGCAGTCTGGACACTCTGGGTTGCCTCCGTCTTCTACGATGGCCTCTGCGTCTTCCTTGTGTGTGTCTTCTTCGATTGTTGGCTGTGAGGTTGTGTCCTCTGTCTGTGCTGTGTCGTCGTACTGGTCTACTGTCTGCTGGTCTCTTCTGCCACCTTTCTGGTGTCTCTTCATTGCTTCTGCGATTGCGTCTGGGATGCTGTGAATCTGCTGTCCTTGATCCCATGAGATCTGTGGCGAACGAATGTCATCCAGCTGGTCGATCAGCTCATCGGCTTCAGCACCTGATCTTAGTGCAAGGCTTGAGACACGTCCAAGCGCCTCTGTGAAGCTTTGCGTATAGCCGCCTGACTTTCCAACTCTTGCAAAGACTTCGAAAGGTCCGTTGTCTTCTGCGTTGTTAATCGTGACAAATAGGTCGCCGTAAGCTGTCTCAATCTCCTGTGTGGTTCCTGAGACAACGTTTGGACGTTCCTGTACTCCGCTTGAATCACTCATATCGGTGTGTGACTCTGACTCCACCTGAGAACTCTGTCTCTGGAGTTGAGCCGGCTTCCTGTTCAACTTCTGCTGATGCTTCTTTTGCAAGTTCTTTCTGGTTTTCTTCCTCTACCTGAAGAGCGGTCTGTGACACAACTTCCTCGAACTCGTTTGACTCAAGCAGTTCCTTTGGACTTCCGAACTCGTCGACTATCTCGGAAAGCATGTCGACCTTGTCCATGTCTGTAAGCTCGTTGTCCTTGTTGGTCTGCATGACCTGTGTCTCTCTTGTTCCGTCTCTGTAGACTGTCATACCCTTGACGCCTTTGTCGTAGGCACGCATGTAGGCCTCTCTAACGTCGTCTTTTGTGGCCTCATGAGGGAAGTTACAGGTCTTGGATATTCCAGAGTGGTTGTGTGCCTGGAACGCTGCCTGAATGTCAATATGTTCTTCAGGCGTAATCTGGTCTGCTGTTGCGAAGATTTCCTTTACGTCAGCTGGAAGAACATCGTCTGGAATAGATTCTACTCCGTTCCACTCGTTGTTCTCCATCTTCTCTTGAGCCGCTGCCTTGACTTCTTCAACGTCGACGTCGTTGGCTTCCAGTGCTTTAATGAAGTAATCGTCGAATTCTACAAGCATATCCTCTCCTTGGATGTCCTTTGCGACGTTTTTGAAGTATGCTAGCGAGTAGATCGGTTCACATCCTCCGGAAGTGTTTCCGATCATGGATGTGGTTCCGGTTGGTGCGATTGTGGTTGTGTTGTGGTTTCTCATCTTGAGGCCGTCTTCGTAGTTCTTTGGGTTCAGGCCTCCGGTGTATGCACGGAACCATTCAGGATGCTCTGTCGGGTTTGCCCACTTGGATTTCTCCCATTCTGAGAACTCTCCACGCACGTCTGCTAACCTGTTGGATTCCTCAATTGAGAATCTTGTGATTGTTCTCTGGATTTCCTTTGCGGCTGCGACCGACTCATCTGATCCATAGCGAATTCCGAGTTGGATCAGCATCTGTGCGAATCCCATCAGCCCTAAACCTGTTTTTCTAAGTGATGAGACCTTTTCCTCGATCTCTTCCAGTGGGAAGTCTGACATTGTGACTACGTTGTCAAGGAATCTTGCACCTGTCTTCGCAATTCTCTCAAACTCCTCCATGTCCAGTGCTTCCTGAAGGTACTCCTGCATTGCTGCCTCCAGCTCTGTCTGTTCATCAAAGTCGTATCTGTCCTGGTTTTCCTGCTTCCACTCTGGGAATGAGAGTGCTGTACCCTGGCCTTTGTCGTCTACAATCAACGACAGGTTGATATGACCCAGATTGCATGCCTCGTAGTTTTCTAGAGGCTGTTCTCCACACGGATTTGTAGCCTCTATGGTGTGCTCTGGGTGTTTTTCTGTGTCAAATGAATGCATCTTGTTGGTTTCGTCGTACATGATTAGGCCTGGCTCGCCGTTTCTCCACGCACCGTCAATAAGTGTTTCCCAGATAAATCTTGCTGGAAGTGTCATTTTCTCTCCGGGCTCAAGATGGATGTCGAAATCATCAATCTCGTCACCAAAGCTTGAGGCATGATCTCTCCAGAAGTTGTCGTCCTTACCCTGATCTGATCCCGCTGCTTCAGGATACCATTCTTCGTCCCTGTTGTAGAACTGTGCGGTCATCTGTGATACTTCAAATGGCTCACCTGTTCTTGGATTTGTCAGTGTGTATTCTTCGCCGTTCTTGACAGCTTCCATGAAGTCTTCTGTGATTCCTACTGAGATGTTAAAGTTGGACAAATTACCTTCTTTCCTCTTGGAGACGATGAACCTCAGTACGTCAGGGTGGTCGATCTTCATAACACCCATCTGTGCTCCTCTTCTCTTGCCTCCCTGCTTGATGGTTCCACACATTGTATCGAATACTTGCTGGAAGCTCATAGGGCCGGAGCTTACTCCTCCCGTGCTTGAGACGATGTCGCCTTTAGGCCTCATTAAGTGGAAGGGATATCCCATTCCTCCTCCAGATTGGAAAATCTTTGCACCGTCGTGAACAGTGGAAAAGATTGAGTCCATATCGTCCTGTGGATGTACGACAAAACATGCTGAAAGCTGCTGCAGGTCTGCTCCTGCGTTCATCAGGGTCGGGGAGTTGGGCATAAACTTCTGATGAGTCATCAACTCGTAGAACTCCTTCCATGAATCCTCATAGTCGACGTCATCGTACTTCTTGTCTGGCTGTGCAACGTTTTTTGCGACACGTTCAAACATCTCCTTAGGTGTCTCAGTGACCTCTCCATCCTCATTTTTCAGTAGGTACCTGGATGGAAGAATTCTGTCATGAGCGTTTTCTGTGAGACGTTCCTCAACGGTGTCGCCTGTTGTGCGTTTTACTGGTAGTTTGAACTCTGCTTTCTGCTTAACTTCTTCTTTGGTAGTTGTCATGGTTGGTAATCACGTAAACTTATGATCGAACTGTTTGATTGAACTTTGGTATTATTTCTCAGCTTTGAGGTCTTCCACTTCTTCTTGGAATGACTCAATGTCCTCAAATGACTCGTATACCGAAGCAAATCTGACGTATGCGACCTCGTTTCTCTTTTTCAGCCCTTCAAGTACCTTTTTTCCTATCTCTGTGGCGCTTATCTTCTTTTTTCCTCTGATCTCTTCCTTGACTTCCTCAACTATGTCTTCAGCCTCTCCTTCATTAAGATCCGTGTTTTTTGCGGCATTCTTGATTCCTTCTCTGACCTTTTCTTCGTTAAACTCCTCGTTTTCGCTTTCTCTTTTCTCCACGGTGATCTTAAGGCTTTCCGCTGTCTCATACGTGGTGAATCTCCTGTCGCAGTTCTTGCATTCTCTTCGTCTGCGTATGCTTTCATCGGTGTCTCTTGTGTCAACTACCCTTGAATTATCATTTCCACAGTAAATGCACTTCATTGGATATTACTGAATCTGCTTCTAATCTTATATAATTCAAGGGAATACATATGTAGGGAGAATCCTTTCCCCCTCCCCCTACATATTGTGCTTCGGTAACGCTAAATGGTGAGCTGTCCCTTTTATACTCTACCATGTTAGACGTGATTGAACAGCTTAATTGTTGATACCAAAGTGGCAAAAATACTGGAAACACATAAGAATATCTTCCAACTCCTACAGTGTGGGAGGACCAGAGAACGCAGATCGAGCACAGCTTGAGATCGCTAGGAAGATAAGGAACATGGCAGATGTAAACGATGATGACTCTTCCGGGGACGAAGTAATCAGGAATCAAGGAGAGGTGAGCTGGGAAGAAGTAGAAGGATTGTTCTCAGACCAAACGATTCAGGAATTCAGCCGAGAAGAAAGCAAACCGGAACAACAAGAAGAAATACCTGAGTTCAGAGCACTCGATCAGATATATGATTCGTTGAAAACTACGTCTTCAGGAAACCCTAAGCTAGAAGGAGTACGGTCAATCAAAATAGGCTGGGATCCTCCAATAAGCGAAAACTCCTTCCGCCACTGGAGAAAATCATATAATGAGGCAGGTCTGATCACTGATTCGAGCCGAGAAGCTGAAATTACAGATGAGGGAAAATACTTCTACAATACATTCTTTACAGATGAAGGTCCTAACTACGATCT
>GL982576.1:209879-235620 GCA_000220375.1 Candidatus Nanosalina sp. J07AB43
CAAGCGCAAAAAATGCGGGAGCTTACAGAGCAGAGGCTGGAACATCATACACAAGTATATGATGACTTTGAAGGGAACAAGCTGATGGCAAAATCGTTGCAGCAATAGCATTGACAACTGTTTTTTGAAACCTGAGCACCATAAATTGATATGTAGAGCTAATATGACAGATACTGCAGTACCGGATACGTCAATACTGATTGACCAGTCAATATCCAGTTTGGTAGAGGATGACAATATAGAAGGAAAAATTGTAATACCAGAGTTTGTAGTTGATGAACTAGAGAATCAGGCAAACAAAGGAAGACAGTCAGGTTATCAGGGTTTAGAGGAGATAGAGAAGGTTAGAGAAACCGCTGAACAGAAAGGTATTGAGGTCAGTTTTGCTGGCCGTAAGCCTACAGAGGAGGAAATAAGGCTTGCAAACAACGGCAGAATAGACGCCCTGATAAGAGATATTGCTGAAGATAGAGATGCTACCCTTTATACAGCTGACATTGTGCAGGCAAAGGTTGCTGAAGCAAAGGGAATTAAGTGCAGGCTTTTCGAGCAGGAGGAGAAAATAACATTCTCCCTTGAGGATTACTTCGACGAGGATACTATGAGCGTCCACCTGAAGCAGGGTGACGTACCTAAAGCAAAGAGAGGAAGACCTGGTGAATTCCAGCTGGAGGAGATCTCAGATGAAGAGATGCCTAAAGATGATCTACATGAGCTTATGTCTGAAACTCTTGAAAAGGCTCAGAGTTCAGATGAAGGTCTTGTTGAAATGGATAAGGAAGGTGCAACAGTCCTGCAGATCGGTCGTTACAGGATTGCCGTAACCCAGCCCCCGTTTTCGGAGGCAGCTGAAATTACGGCAGTTAGACCGGTAGCAGATGTCTCTCTAGATGAATACGGAATGAGTGAAAAGCTTCTGACGAGGCTTAGAGTAGATGCTGAGGGTATTCTGATTGCAGGTGCTCCAGGCCACGGTAAATCAACCTTTGCTCAAGCACTTGCAGAATACTACAGGGAAAATAATGAAGTTGTGAAGACTATGGAAAAGCCTAGGGACCTTGACGTAGGTCCTGGTATCACTCAGTACTCTGAGCTTGAGGACTCTATGGAGAATACCGGTGACTTTCTCCTCCTGGCAAGACCTGACTTCACTGTGTATGATGAGGTTAGAAAGACACGTGATTTTGAAGTGTTCTCAGACATGAGGATGGCCGGAGTAGGCATGATAGGTGTTGTACATGCCTCCGAGGCTGTTGACGCTGTCCAGAGGCTTATAGGTAGAGTGGAGCTGGGTATGATTCCTCAGGTCTGTGACACCGTCATACATATGCAAGATGCTGAAATATCAAAAGTATATAGACTGAAGCTGACTGTCAAGGTTCCAGAAGGAATGACTGAGGAGGATCTTGCCCGGCCTGTTATACAGGTGCTGGAGTTTGAAAGTGATGAGCCTGAATACGAGATATATACTTATGGAGAAGAGACCGTAGTAGTTCCTGCCTCAGAAGAGGAAAACGAGACTGGTGCGGAAAGACTTGCAAGAGAGCAGATAGAGTATCAGCTAAGACAGTTTACAGACGCAGAAGCCGAAGTAAAATTCATAACTGATAATCATATCAAGCTGTTCGTGCCTGAGGATGAGATATCTCATGTTATCGGTAAGGGAGGAGAAAATATTGACAGGATTGAGGAACAGCTTGGCGTTGATATCACAGTTGAGCCTAGGGGAGAAGTAACTAAGGAGAGTATGGAGTACAATCTTTCTGAGAGAGGTAACTCAGTTATAATAGATGTAGGTGATCAACTGGCCGGCGAAGACGTAGATGTAACAACCGGTGAAGAGTTCCTGTTTGCAGCGACAGTAGGAAGAGAAGGAGAAATATCCCTGACAAAAGAATCAGATCTTGCAACAAAGGTAATCAACGCAGATACAGCAGGAATACTCAGTATAGAGCACTGACCGCAAGCACAGGACTCCTGAAGAGGTTGGTAGAAAAATAACTTCAGAAAAGGAATGGTAAAATAGAGTGTGGATTAGTAAGCTACGGGACCAGTTACTTCTTTTTCCTGTGGTCTTTCTTTTCCTTCTCCGTTCTTACTTGACTGTTTAATTCTTCCAGGGCTTCATCCATTACATCAAGCATATCCCAGCCCTCTTCGTTTACTGCAATTCTTCCGTACTCGCAGTGAAGCCTCATAATCATCTCGTATCTATGTCTTTTACCTCCTTTCTCTGTTTTCTTAACGTGTAATGTGAGTTCCTCAGGCTCATTTAGTTTTCTTCCGAGTGAGCCACGAAGCTGGTTTCTAATCTTCTCGTGAAGAGCTGTCTTCTCTTCCTCGACATCAACCCCTATCAGCTGCACAAGAACCGTATCAGACGGCGCTATACTATCTACATAGGTTATGAAGTCTTTTACAGTCACTATACTTTCCGGAGTCTTGTCTTCAACCATTGTTATCTCTGTTGAATCCTGTTCGATCATCATCTGGATGGCTTCGGAGCCTGTAAGTTCCTTATCGGTTGTGGTCACCATCCTGTCCATTATCTGATTGACTGTAACCTCTCCCATCGAACGTTTCTCTGTGCCTCCTGAGATAAATACTTCGTCACTTGATCTGCTGCCTCTAGATCCGCCGGTTTCCTGACTCTCATGCGGAACCATTGCAGAGAGCATATCTGTGCTCCTGACGATTCCTGTTAGGCTTCCCTTATCATTTTTTACAGGTAATCTTGAAAGATTGTTGTCAAGCATCCTGTGTCTTGCAACCTCAAGACTATCCTGTTCAAATACGGTGTATAGATCTTCTGTTGAGATATTGGAGGTTTTCAGCTTGGAGATTTCTTCAACGTCTTCGAAGGCGTGTAAGAATTGTCTGTCTCCTATGACTCCTTGAAGTTTTCCACCTTTCTCATGTACGAGCAGTTTTCTACCTGAGTTGATTCTGAGGTCACAGATATCAACCAAGAAGTCCTCCGGGTCAAAGCCAGGTGGCTGATGCATCACCTTTGACAAGCCTGTGTTAGAGGCGCTGAACTGTATATGTCTGATAAGATCTCTGTACCCGATAATACCTTCTAGGGTATCTTCATCGGAGACTACAGGTACAGCCCTGAGGTCTTCCTCTTCCATCCTGTTCTTTACCTGTGTAAGGCTTCTGTCAGATGTAACTGTTACAGGATCATTCTCCATCATCTCTTCCGCTGTTAGGTCGTTCATCTTCACCATTTCTGTGCTTCACCCTTAGTCTACTAGGAACTTTTCCTGGTTTTCGTCCATGTCAATAAACTTTGTTGCAGATTCCCTTATCTCCTTGGCCGATGAACTACCAAAGCTCATGACCTCTACACGACACCCCATGGCTTTGAGATGGTCTACAAGCACTGCGAAGTCTCCGTCACCGGTAACAAGTACAACAGTGTCAAGCTTCTTTGCCTGCTGGATCATATCTACGCTCATACCTAGGTCCCAATCACCTTTTTTGTCACCTGAGTAAAACTCCTTGAGCTCCTTGATCTTAACCTCATAACCGATGTTACGCAATGCATCAAAGAAGTTTTCCTCATCAGGCGTGTCAGCCCTGATTACATAAGCTGAGGCTCTTACAAGCCGTCTATTCATCACAGCCTTATCGAGAAGTTTTTTGAAGTCAACTTTTGCGCTATAAAGATTTTTTGCACTATAGTACATATTTTGAACGTCTACGAAGACGCCTACAGTTTGGTCTTTATGAATTTCTGTCATGTTAATCAACTCGAATCAACTTACACTCCTAAACTATGGAGAGCAGGTTTCTAAACCCTAATAAATAAGTACTTCAATGACGGTTAAAAGAACACTGCCTTCAATCTCCAGACAGATTTTGCACTGAATGAATTGAAATAATTGGTAAATATGCAGTTCCTATTTCTTCAGATCCCTAAGCTTCTTGATGTTATCCTTGTAGCTGTCGACGTTGTCCTGAGGTGTCTCTACAATCATAGGAATATTTTGAAGTCTGTCAGAGTTTACTATATTTGAGAATCCTTCCTCACCTATGTTCCCGTATCCTATGTCTTGGTGGTTATCTTTCTCGCTGCCACGTCCATCCTTTGAATCGTTTAGATGCAGTACTTTCAGATTATCAAAACCTAAATCTTCTTCTATCTCTTGGATGAAGTCCTGAAAACCTTCCTCATCGGCGAGATTGTATCCTGCGGCGTGTGCGTGACAGGTATCGATGCAGACGCCCAGTTTCTCTTCCTTAGTCTCCGTTTTCTCCATCATTTCTCTTAGCTCGCCCATAGTTTTTCCTAGAGTGGTTCCTTTGCCTGCGGTATTCTCCAGCAACAGGTCACGTCTTGAGGTATATCAAGTCTATCGATTCCCTCTGCTATTTTTTCGATACCTGTCTCCCTGCCTGATCCAGTATGTGCGCCTGGGTGAAATACTACGTACTCTACTCCAAGCTTCTGTGCCGCCTCCAGCTCGGACTGGAGACATTCCAATGATTTCTTAAATAAATCATCCTTTGGTGTAGCAAGGTTTACAAGATAGGTAGAGTGTATAACGTAAGGATTTTGCCCTTCTCTTTCTCTCTCATGTTTAAACTCTTGTCCCTGTTGTTCCTCGTATTCGGATACTTTCCAGGTTCTTGGTGATCCTGCAAATATTTGGCCACAGTTACCGGTTTCCTCTTTCTGTCTCTCAACTGCTTTCTTAACTCCTCCGGATATACTGACGTGTGCACCTATTCTCAGTCCCATAGTCAATCTATCTGAACAATCTTGAAGTAACTTTCCATGGCTCTACTGAACCATTTCTGTGTTGTCAAACAAGGATATTTCAGATCTGGCAGTCGAAGACAAACCTCCCCTTACAAAAAAGTCTGTGTATGTTAACTCAACTATATGCAACAAAGTATTCTTGGTAAAATCACTGAGCTTCAGGAGAACCATGCAGTTGAGATAGTTGTTGTGTTCCTATTCCTAACGATAGCCATGATACCAGGGATGGGTAGAGTGGACACCATAGTGGCTCTTGAGAACATGATGCCAGCCAGTTCAACCCCTGTCGAAGGGTTCAACAACCTACGGGCCGAAGGCCTCGGCAGAGACTCCATTGCCATAAAGGTCTCTGCTGGAACCACTGAGGAAGGTGTTCAAGATATCACAAGCAATCAGTCAAAAAATTATATCAGTTTCCTCTCTAGCGAAGTAGAGGATATTTATGGTGTGACCAAGGTATACAGCCCTGTAAACAGAGAGGGCCTGACGGATAGAAGCAAGCAGACCTCTGTGATAACCGCCTACACATATTCAGGAGACTCAGGAGCTGAAATGCAGAGAATATTCAACGAGATACGTGAAAAATCGGATTATAACCGGCCGAAGGGAATTGAAACGCGTATATCCGGTGTTCCAGCGGTTCAGCAGCGCCTCTCCGAAATGGTTCAGCGTGACAAAAATGTTACAACCGCCATATCGCTGCTGCTGGTTTTTATTATAACTCTAGGCCTATTCCAAGGAAGCATATCGTCTGCCGTGATGCCGCTTATCGTTGTTGGTCTTTCGGTAATCTGGCTCTACGGGTCAATGGGTTACCTAGGTATACCTCTTTCAACCCTTGCTGGTTCTGTGGCCGCCCTTGTGATCGGTATCGGTATTGATTATTCGGTACATATACTCAATACATACAGACTCAATAGGAGAGATAGTAGCATTGAAGAAGCCTTATCCGAGGCTGTAGAGGAGACAGGTACAGCCATTATTGCCACATCTATAACTACTATTAGCGCCTTTATGGCCTTTCTGTTTGGAAAAATGCCGGAAATGCACAGATTTGGTCTAATAATGTCTATGGGTATCGGATATGCCTTATTGTTCAGTTTCTTTGTGTTGCCCAGCATATTTGTACTGGAGGAAAAAGCCGCGAAAAAAATTCACAAGTCACTTGACTGGAGACATGAATTCTGAGGTGGTTAGAAGATGATTATAGAAAGTCTCGCAGAAGATCTGGTGAACATCCAGATAGAGAATCCCTACAAAATACTGGGATTGATTGGAGTACTAACCGTATTAATAATTCCAGGGCTTCTCAGTGTTCAGATAAAGCCAAGCACGGAAGCTATTTTGCCTCAGAACGATCCTGTTGTTGAATCGCTTGATAGCCTCAGAGCGGAGTTTGCTGGCGACACAACTTATGTAGTCATACATGACAGAAGTGACGTCAGAACAGAAGAAACCATGAAGAAGATGCTGAGGATCCAGAACAGGGTTGAGACTTCAGAGAATGTTCTGGGCTCAACTTCACCTGCGTCAATGCTCAAGGACAGGTATGGTGCGGTGCCTGAAACGAAATCGCGTCTGAGACAGTTTGACTACAGAGGGACTGTATCCAGTAACCACAGAACTGCTGTGATATCATTTAGAGCGGATACACAGGCGAAAAGTGAGGAGATCAGGAACCTGTACAATAGGGTTCATAAAATAGCAGGATCGGAAAAACCAGGTGATGAATACTATCTGACAGGATACAACATAATCGACCTTGCCACGTTCCAGGTTATTATCAGCGACTTCATAACTATTACAGCGATATCGTTTACTGCTGTCTTACTGGTGCTTTACGGAGTATTCAGAGACATAAAGAGGATGCTGTTTCCGATAGCGCCTGTAATGCTTGCTCTGATATGGATGATAGGTCTCGGCGGATACCTTGGCGCCAACCTTACCATTATCTCAATGGTCTCGGCGGCCATGATAATGGGCTTGGGAATAGACTTCGGTATTCATGTCACAAAGAAGTACTTCAATACGGACCAAGGTCAGGAAGGAATCACTGACACCATGACAGAGCTCTCAAGAGGATTACTAGGAGGTTCAGCCACTACATCTGTAGGATTTCTAGCTCTTCTCGCAGCTAATCTGACAGGTATGCACTCGCTAGGCATATTTCTGTTCACAGGGATAACATCAGCCTATGTAGGTGCTGTAGTCCTGCTTCCAACACTGATCATAATCACAGAAAACATCAACACCAAAAAATGATACTATGAAACCAACAATTACACCAACAAAACTTAAGTTTGCAATAACCCTTTCAGCATTATTATTTGCCCTTGCACCGGCTTCAGGTGCACCTCAGTTACAAGGAACAAGCTTCAATCCTTCATTCATATCTGCAGGTGACAGAGTAAACATATCCGCAAATCTACGCGCTGTAGACTATCCTGACAAAAACTGGGATTCAGAGAAGAATCTCAAAGCAACACTCAAGCCCGGAAACCGTCTCACCCGGAAATATGTCACTATAGAAGAAAATAGAGATCAATCTATAGGATTTCTCTATCCTCAAGGCATATGGAATCAGAGATATCAGGTTAAGATCGATTCGGGAGCACCTACAGGTAACTATGGTTTTGAGATACATGTGCAGTATCTGGAGGATGGTGAACCTGTAAATATTCAGACTGGTGAAGGCAGCTACAACTTCACCGTCATCAGAAAGTTCAGCATACCCGTTGATAATGAAGGAGTAAGTATTTCTGGAAATATCAGGGAGACATCTCCTCCGACCCCGAGACCTGGCGACGATAATGTTCAAGTAAGCATGAGCTTCACCAACACCGGCAACAAACCGGTAGAAGAAGTTGAAATAAAGCCTAAATCCTTAGAGAATGTGAAACCAGCGTTCTCTGAGGATAAGAAGTTCTTCATAGACAGACTGAACAAAGGCAGGTCAGCTGAAAAAACCATAAGTCTGGAGATAGACGAGGACGCAGACCCTGGTCTGAAAACCGTTGATTTAAAGACAATGTTTGAGGACAGATCAGGGAATACATATACAGAAACGGTTAAACTCCCTCTAAGAATTGAGGGAAGACCTGACCTTGAGCTAGTTCGAGAGGGACAGACAGATGAGAGCTGGTCAAACTCAGACATTGGATCTTAAGATCAAAAACCAAGGTGAACAGGACGCCGAGTCCGTAACAGCTAGACTCCTAGCAGAGAGAACTCAACCCTTCAATCTTGAAGATAGATCAGGCTATATCGGTGAGATTGAATCCAAGGAAGAAGGTTCTGCAGCTCTTAGATTGTCTGCTGACAGATCTGCTAGCCTGAAAGAGCACAACATCAAGATACAGCTCCGAGCCAACGGGGACAGCGAGGAAGGAGACGAATCGGTGTACACGTACACAGATCAAGTAGATATAGATTTAACCAGTAGAACCCAGTCACCCCTAATATATCTCGGAATACTGCTTGCGGTGCTTGTAGCAGGTTTCGCTACATTCAGGTATGTGAGAAGATATGACAACGGTGATACCGAATGAACAAAACACAGTTCATCAGAAGGCTAGCAGGTACAGTCACCTTAACAGGTCTAACACTTGGATGGCTTGTAAGCGATTGGCTCTATCTTATAACCGCGTTTGCTGGACTTAACCTGCTACAAAGCTCCTTCACTGGTATCTGCCCTCCAGAAAAAATCTACGACAGAATATATGGGCGGCCAGATACCTAAATTCAATCAAAAAAATACAAATAAACCTGGCTACAATTTGAATCATGAGCAAGGTTATGAACCTAAGTTCTCTCTGCTTTAAGGGAAATTGTATTCAAGCTCTTAAACACGGGCTTTCATCACCACTTAGTTCAAGAAGCAGACTTGCCTCAACAGCTGTATCCTCAATAGTTTCGTTCGGAATCCTGATCTTAAGCACTAATATAGGTATGTCTCTACAGATGATCTCTTCAGGCAAAGTTCTAAGCGCTCTTTACATCCGTCTGACAGGTCTTTCTCTTACTGCAGGTTACTCAGCAGTGTTACTGAATATTCTGTTCTCTATTTTAGTGGGGATTACATTCACCAATACATTGACACAGCTCAGGAGAGGAAAAGTTAGTAAGGACGCTCTAGGCAGCATCCCTGGCTTTGTTGCCGGTGGGTGCGCCTCCTGTGGGGTAGGAGTTCTCTCCCTGCTTGGCTTAGGAGGTGTATTGGCTTCCCTGCCTTTCCAAGGTGATCTGCTGAGGTTGGCCGGTGTGCTTATGCTTGGCGCTCTTATATTGAGAACGGGAGACCCGGAGCTCTGTGAGATATAAGCTTGGTAAAGTTCTATTTTACCTTTTTGGCTTTGTAGCCTAGTTTTCCTTCATATCCGTCTGTAGACATCAGCACAGGGTAGAAGTCTTCTCGAGCTTTCAGCTTGTCTTTCTCTCGGGTGGCGTAGACCTGTCCTTTCTTTACTTTGCTGTAGTTGGAGGCCTTGAACTTCCAGTCGCCATAAACTGTTTCAAAGTGTCTGAAGAAGTCTGGATCGCTTCTGTTGCATCTCTGTCAATGTATCCTTCACACGCCAGAAAGTTCTCAAGTATGTTGAGTGATTTCTCTGCGGCTTGTTCAGTTCCTTGTGGACCGGTCTCAACAAGAACTCCTGGGGAGCCCATCTCTATAAGAACTCCTGATTCCTCTTCAAAACAGGTTGAGTTCTCGACACCTGTAGATCTGACAAGGTTTTTACTCTCCTGACTTAGGTCTTTAATATTGGCAAATGGCTTGTCAGTTGATCTTGTTGAGTGAAGGTCCAGAACCGTCTTGCCCTCTACATGTTTCGAGATCTTATGGGCAAGCCTTTCCTCATGTTCATCGGATTTTGGATCTCCTGGGAAAGAGCTGTTCAGGTCTTTGTCAACGTACCTAGTTCCTTGGCTAAGCGCCTTCTCATTTGCAACTATGAATTTCACCGGCTTCTGGAACTTATGATACTTGTTCTGTAGTCTTTCAACAGCCTTTTTACCTGAAGGTTCATCACCGTGAACAGATCCTACAACTACAAGGTCAGGGTTTGCTCCTCCTTTCTCGATTACTTGCATGTGTATACCAACATCCCTGGAGGCTTTTGAAATCCTTTTGGCCGGGTGTTTTGCTGATAGTCTACTGGCTTTCTACGACTTGCTTTATTCTTGATGGTTTGAACCCTATTATCTCATTCCCGTCTACGAATGTCTGTGGTACGCCTTTTTCTCCGGTTCGCTCATACATTTCTTTAGCCTTCTCTCTGTTGCTTGAGACATCGTATTCTGAGTACACATATCCATTTTCATCGAGCCAGTTTTTCAGTTTATGGCAGTAGGGGCAAGAAGGTGTTGTGTATACTTTGATGCCATGTTTTTCTGAATTAGACTGTCCTTGTTTACGCTCCTTATCCGTTCTAGTATCCTCTTTCATAGTTTGTGTATAATCACCCAACTTTTATACACTTGCTGTTTTGGTAAAGCTGACTGGAACAAGTGACTTAGACTAGAGGCTTCTGTTCATATATCTTCTAGTACTTTTAGTTTCTCGCCTTTCCAAGTGTCTAACCTATCCTTTATCTTCTGTTTTAACTCCTCTTTGTCTTTTACAGTGTAAACGTAGAATCTTCCTTTTTTCCCATCTTCTACCACGCTTTCACGCTCCACCAAACCTGTAGATCTAAGCTTTGACAGATATCTCTGAACTGTGGAACGGTCTTTTCCAAGCTCTTTACCTATATCAGATGCTCTCGCCTCATTATTACACAGATAATACATGACCTCTGTTTCGGATGGTGAAAGATTGTACAAAACTTTAAGCAGTTCTTTAATCTCCCTTGGACATTTCATAAGGTAAATATAGAACAGAAACGCTAAAACCTTTTTTGCTTGACAAGCAGTAATCTATATCTAAAAAATTGCAACCAATAGTTGAATTATGGACATTATTTCTCTGGCTCCCTCCAACACAGAAATACTGTATGAGATAGGTGCCGAAGACGATATCGTAGCTACAACATCTCTCTGTGATTATCCAGCTAAGGCAGCAAGAAAGCCTAGTATTGGAGGGTGGACTAACCCTAAGATTTCCAGAATACACGAGTTTGATCCGGATCTAGTTCTGGCCTCAGATGACCTCCAAGATGAGGCTGTTGAAGAAATTGAAGCCGAAGGGTATCCTGTACTACAGGTTAAGCCACACAGCTTAGAAGAAGTCTATAAGAGCATAGTTAAGATAGGTGAGCGCGTAAATAGAGGGAAGGAGGCCCAGAAACTTGTTAAACAAATGAAGAACAGGATCGAAGCTGTTGAGCTTGAAAACAATCCTCGAATATACTGTGAGGAATGGATGGATCCGCCTATGATCTCCGGCAACTGGATACCAGACCTAATGCATACTTTAGGTGCTCAATATATGATTGAAACAGGTAGGAGCCAAGAGTTCAGTCTAGATGACTTAGAGGATTTCGATCCTGAACATATCATATTTCATGTTTGTGGTTCAGGAGAGAACTTGGATGCTAAGGATATAATACAGAATAGAAGTGAGTGGCAGCAGATAAGTGCTGTAAAAAACCAGAATATATACACCGTCGATGATTCACTTCTTAACCGTCCAGGTCCGCGCCTGGCCGAAGCCGCAGAAAAGATAAAAGAAATTGTAGACGGCTAGAAATCCTCAATTACTCCGCAAAGTGTAGAAAAGAGAAGTGACTGGTTTCAAGTGCTGTGGTCGCTGTAGGGTTCTCCGTAGACTTCGCTTAGGAGGTTTACTGCTGCTTTGGCTCCGTCGCCTATCGCTGTCGACGTCTGGTACTCCCAAGAGTTTGCTAGCCCTGCAGCGTAAACTCTTTCAGCAGCCTTGTTAGAATCATCTGTCTTGATATGCTCGTCCATCATGTACATTCCCTCGACACCATCTTCGTAATCCAAATCAAGCTCGATATAGTCGTACTTCCCAGCTGATGCAATAACCACGTAGTCAAACGAATACGTGTCTTGATCGGTTTCAACCTTTAGATTATCTCCTTCTCTGGAAAGTTCCTGTACTTCTTCGTCTTTTATCTCCCCTCCAAACTGCTCTAGCTTTCCTGTCCCATGTCTATTACCTCTTGTCCGGCGATGGAGTCATGAGTGATCAGGTTCTGAATGTTTGAGGTGTTGAGAACCAGCGATTCACCTGAGTCAAAAACTACGTGTTTTCGCCTGCCTTTGCAGCGAATACAGCTGCCTGAAGGCCTGCCACGCCTCCGCCTATAATACCTATATCTGTCATAATATAGAATTGTTGATAGAATTCTTTTGATGTTTTTTGTGAAAATGAGAAAAAGAAAAAGAGTTGAAAAATGCAGTTCCTGAGATGGAAGCCTGCTTGAGTTTAATAGCCTGTTGAGCCGTCTCCCGACGTCTGACCTGACTGTGTCTCCTGTTCAGTTTCTCCATCAGTCTGTGTTGACTGTCCTGATTCAGGTGTCTGACTTGTGGATGGCTGTCTGTCTGTCTGACTTTGAGCTTCTATCTGACTCAAGGTAGACTCGACATCAATAGGCATCAGAGTTCTTCCTAGCTGCTCCCTTACAGGAATCAGCTTCTCCCCGTCAAGGGTTACGTAAACTCCCTGTGTCTGCGTCCTTGTCCCGTTAGCTGTTTCACGAGATACGGTTGCATTCAGGAAGTACATGCCGTGTCTTCTTACAGGATCTGAAATGTCGACTGTGCCGTTAACAGGTTGTCCGCCTGTCAGGATGACTCTTACGTCCTCCTTCACGGATGCAGGGCTTGCGCCTCCGCCTCCGGCGGGCATCATGTAAGAAGATGCGACAATTCCTATGAGAACTCCTACTGCTAGGCCGCCAGCCATGACGGCTTCTCTTGAGAACGAGCCAAGAAACCCTCCTTGGGTTTCTTCTTCAATATCCTCTACAATTTCTTCTTCTGTTTCGCTACTTTCTTCAACAGTTTCTTCGGCTTCATCCTCTTCTTCAGAGTCCATTGACGATCTTATGTAATCTTTTACAGTTTTACGATCGTCTCCGTCCTCCTCTGTGTCAAGCAGTTCCTCATAATCTGCATTGTCGAGGTCATCTATAGCTTCCTTGACCTCATCAACGGTTCCGTCAAGAACCTCTTCATAATCAATGTCATCTGCCATAATAAATTTACATTGTGCAGCCTTAATAAATATTTCCGGATATCAACGTCTGAAAGGTCTGAAATCACCGGATAAGAATACTTACTTTACACAGGCTGAAACCTGATAATTGACTTCTCTTCTCTTTACTTCTACATCATCAAAGAGCATCTTCAGATAGCTAGGGACTTTAGAATCTCTCTTATGGCAGACGAGGATTTCACCATCTGATTTAAGAATTCTTCTGCAGTTCTCAAGGTCATTCTGAATCAGCTTCTTGTCGTCTTGTGACATAACACGGTAGAGTATCAAGTCGAAGGCTGCTGTATCGAAGTTCTCAGCTCCGTCTTCAGTGTATATATTATAGTTTTCGACGCTATTTTTTCTGCAGTTTTCAGCTACTATATCTTTCATATAGTTATTTCTATCTACAAAAACAGGATTTACATCTTCAAGTAAAGATGCAAATACACCTGCTCCGCCAAAACCGCTTGAAAGATCCAGAAGTTTCTCATCTCCATTGGATTCTACCTCCCTGCCCAGCATCTCCACAGCATTCATCTGTCTGGCTGAAAAGAAGCCCTCTATAACTTTAAACTCCGCTTCCACGCCTTTCATGGAGTGACTTACCATCTTAGTCTGCAGAAAGCCGTCATTTCTCGGGCTCTCAGGGTTGTCTACCTCCAGTAGCCTGTAGTCTCCTTGAACTCTTTCCTGTATATTGCCAAACTGCTCCAGAAACCCTTCAAACTTGCTCATAGTGCTTTTGTCTGATGCAATGTAGAGCTGTGAGTTATCACGAAGCACCTCTGAAATCTCGAATATCTTCTGCCTAATCACATGATCAGGATCGGAAACCCTAGGAACGTATGTAGCTACGTCATACTTTCTCAGTAAGTCCTCTTTCAAGTCGCTTGTCAACATAACCTCGGCGTTTTCAACGCTGTTTTTCCTCCTGTTAAACTCCGATACAAGACTTTGGCGAGCACGTGATTCAGTCATCATAAGCCTTCCTGCACTTACTTCGTCCCCAAGAACGCATCCTACAGCCCCTATCCTGGAATCCACGTTCAATACCGCAGAAGTAGACTCTAAGTCCGTACCTTTCAGAAGTAGAACTTCCTCGGGTTTGACACTCTCTGCCGAGTCAATTCCATGTGTGGACTTGAAGCTGTACTCCCTGCTCTCACCTCCTGTGGTTGCATTTAGCTTGACTTGGAACGGCAAAGACTTCATAGTCAGATAATAAACCATAGGTATCCTGCAGAATATAAAATAATCACTAGAAAACTGATCATTTCTAAGCAGGATAATACTATTCAGAGCCGTTTAAGACGCTTTAAGCCGTGGACAGGAGTCTTCTGAATGCCTCACTTCTTACGTCAAACCTTTTAAATTTGATCTGGATCAATTACCAAGACATGGGGGAAAATCTAAGATGGAGGGGATTGAGATAAACTCGATCTCGGATATGAGAGGTTCGATACAGCTGTACATGCAGCAGTATCCGGTCACTCAGTCCGGGAAACACTACACCTGCAACTAAATATTCACGGTTATCCAAAATTGTGAGGTCTGCTGGTTCAGCCTGAATCATAGAAAGGCTTCTCCGAATATAGGTTTGCCAGCGACCTGCTCCATTATTCAACTCCTAAGTTCCAAGTGATTTAACTGGAACAAGTCAACAATATTAACACATGGCTGGATTATGGGCTATTGCAAACTCATTAGGTGTTGCTATGGAGCTTTCTGGAGTCATAACTGTTACCATAACTTCTATCGTAACAGACAGGCCTGTTTCAAATCTTCTTAGTCTGATGCGAACAGACCAGGAAAAGTTAGAAAATACCGGGCATGAAGAAATGACTCCCAAAGAAACTCTGCCCATGTTTAGGCCTCCAGAGACCAAGGCGGAGTATTATGATATGAGGAGGAAATACTTGAAAGAAGCTTTAGGCGCTGGCTTACTTTTCTTTGGTCTAGGCCTCCAGCTAGTGTCTTCGTTCTTCCTGGAGGGGCTGGTCTAAATTTTTACGTTAGTACTTAATGAAGTTGTAATCACATCTAGGGTTGATTTGAGATATTAATTAGGGAGCGTGACTTGAAGTCTGGCGCATCGACGTTGTTTTCTTCCACGGCGTATATTGGTATTCCTGTGTCGGCGAGAAAGAGCTTACCGGAGTTTTCTCTACTGAGGCCCTTTTTTGGAATACCTAGTGTAACGGTGAAGTCAGGTCTCACACATGGATTATATCCTTCTCCTGTATCTGCGTTTATACCTGAAGGTGCATCCACTGAGACCGTATCAGCAGACCATTTTTCCATCTTTCAGCGGCTTCAGCCACATCTCCGGCCAAGGGGCTTTCACAGTGACAGGTCAATGCATCAACATATGCATTTGCCGTCGGAAAATCTATCATATTTACTTCTTGATCTATATCTTTTAGGTTTTGCAGTTTAGTGTACGCGGTCTGTGAGAGCCTGTCACTCTTGAACGGTGTGTATATCGCGATGTTGTACCCCCAGGAAAGGAGTCTGCGAGCTGCTACAAATCCTGAGGCACCGTTCTCATCTCTACCACATACCACGGCAATCTTGAGACCATCAGAGAACTTTTCCCTGACTAAGTTGGCTACCTGAAACCCTGCCTGTTCGATCATTACATCCCTTGGGATACCATACTTTTCTGTTACTGTCTTTCTTATCTTCCTCATTTTCTCCTGAGTTATCGCTTCCATTTTTGAATTAATTGAACAGCTCTGTACAAAAGAATTTGTCGGTTCTTAGACAGGGTGCTCCGGAACTGAAACCATCTCAGCCAACTGCTGTTGTTATTCAATGATAATAAAAAAGTTGCTACCTGTTTATGAAAACATGAGTCAGGAAAATCTGAATCACCATGCACAGAATCGGAGCATCAAATGAAAAATTCTACTGCCGACCTAATATTTGTAGTAAGCTTTGTGCTGATTGTAGCTGTCTCAGCAGTTGGCCTACACGAGTACACGCACATGTACCTGTTCAATAAGGCAGGATGTGATACAGAACTTAATGTGATGGATCAAGGTGATCCAAGAACAGCGATGGCGGTAGCAAGTGTGTCCGCAGAATGCAGTGGAACCGCTGAAAGCCTTCAGAGACTTGACATGAAGCAAAGTACCGTTGAAGCCGTAGGATACCAGACAATACCTCTATACATTATGTTAGCTGCTGTCATGGCATTTGTTATAGTCTCGAACAGACGGAGAGGAAATACAGACAAGGCTAAAACACGCAGTCACCAAGATGACCAGATCGTTCTAAGGACCTCAGAAGATGACCTGAGAGAAATACTAAAAGAGGCACAAGATAATCCGAGGGCTGAACCCGAAGTAAACGCCACTTCGAATCCTACTCCCATCTATTCAGGATCCAGCGACTAGAAACATGGGAGAATACAAGAAACCTATCAACTGACTATCTCTTCCTTGCGTCTGGTCTCCAATGTCTCAAGCAATTTCTTGGCCCAGTCAAGCTTCTTAGACTTAATCTTACTTACGGTACTATCATCGAACTTGAATCCTGCTAGAGTAATCTCTGAGGCTCCGAAATGGTCTGCTATAAAAGCTGTTCTATCGCCGTCAGTAAAACCTCCGAAGTTCTCTGCTCCAAAGCTAGGTTCTGCCTGTGTCGTTGGAACAATATTTGAATGATTGAAACTAGGTACAAACTGTGTTAGAAGATCCCTGTTATCTCCATGTGCATGTACAGCAACATGAATATCATCAGATAACTCTGCTTCAAACGCAGGCTTTCCGTCTAGATCCGTTGATACAAAATCAGGCTCTACACCTAAATTAGCTAATCTGTGTGAGGCTGCATCAGCTGCAGCGATAACACCTTCAAAATCTTGGTTCAAATCCTTCTCCAAGTTTGGACCGTTACCTACAACCATAACCTTCTTGCCTCCAAAAAGGTCTCTAAGCCGGTCTCCAGAAGATCTGCAGTTTAAAACCGACATCAGCTTTCTTTCAGCTTCTCTGTCTTCTCTCCGATCAAAACCTTCCTGTCTAAAGTCATTGATGATTCTGTCGTAGAATGGTTTCCAGTCTTCAAACTCCACTGAAAACATTCAGTTCCTGACTGCTAAAAATCTGCTGGCAAAAAGAGTGAATCATGCAAGAGACAAAAGTAGTCGGTGTACTGAATGTAACACCTAACTCATTTTACGATGGCGGAGAACACAACGAAGAGAGTAAAGCTGTTGAAAAAGCCATGGAGATGATTAAACACGGCGCCGATATAATAGACGTAGGAGGGGAATCAACAAAGCCAGGTGCCGATCCTGTGACACCTGAAGAAGAGGAAGACAGAGTTCTACCGGTCGTAAAGAAGCTCAAAAACCAAGGAATAACTGTTTCAGTTGATACCAGAAAACCTCACGTAGCTGAAGCATGTCTCAAGGAAGGAGCCGATATCCTGAACGACGTAACTGCTTTGGAGAAAAAGAAAATGAGGGATCTTGTGGCACAGCATGAGTGCAGAGCTATACTGATGGACTCTGACTCCGTACCGGTAGATAGATCATCGTTCACATACACTGATGAGGTAGTTTCTGAAGCCAGGAAGAACCTGAAAGGTAGAATTAAAGCAGCTGAGGAAGCTGGAATAGATAGGGAAAAACTGATTGTTGATCCGGGAATAGGTTTTGGTAAGACCCCAGAGCAGGATGCCAGATTGATTGCTAACCTGGACTCATTTCAAGAGCTTGGATGTGATGTCATGCTTGGATGTTCAAGAAAATCATTTTTCAGCGAGCTAAAAGACTATCCACAGGATAAAAGACTGATACCAAGCTTGGCTGCAAATCAGATAGGGGTAATGCGCGGAGCAGAATATCTAAGAGTTCACGATGTGGAGGAGACAGCAAGAATGGTAAAGACATTGAAAGCGATAGAATCGGAGAGATAGGCCTGATCGAGAAGCCAAGAAGGGAGACTTACTTGATTAGCTGGCAGAGCTACATCAAATTCAGGATACTTTCCGTCTAATATTTCCCCCCATTTTGACAAGCTTCCTCTGGTTTCTTGCAGATACAAATCCTATGGCCCCAAATAGACCTAAAACAAGTACAGCAGTATCTATTCTTGAGGAAGCAATAGAGGAACCTGTCAATACAAGTCCTACGGTTACAGGTATTCTAGCCAGAGATATGACCACAAGCAGCTTCTTAAGATCAAGATCTGTTAAACCTGCGATGTAGCAGAGCGCGTCATGCGGAAGACCTGGCACAGCAAAAAGCAAAGCAATCACGAAGTAGTGGTGGTTTCCCAGCCTGTCCTGAAATTTTTCCAAGTATTCGGAACCGACGATAGATTCAGCTGCAGGTCTTCCCAAGGTTCTTGAGGCAAGTAAAGCTACTCCGCTCCCCAGAAAGACGCCTACAAAGGTATAAACTGTACCTGGTAGTAGACCAAAGATATATCCACTGGCCACCATTGTGACAGGAGGTACAGGAGCGATAATAATCTGTAATGCTTCTAAAACAATCATTCCAAGCGGGGCATAAACCCCCAGCCTAAGAACTTGTCCTCTAATAGCCTCGGGGGTTACGCTGGAATAAAACATACTTAGAGACAGATCAAGTGGATTCAACAGAACAACTAGAAATATTATCAAAGAAACTAGTTCTAGAAAGTGACGCCTAGTTATCAAACCGAAACTGTCAAGATCCACATAATCTGTTTGAATCCTCTACTCAAATAGCTCTGGGAAATTTTAGAGATGTCCCTGAAGCAGTACTTTAGCTCAAGCGTGAGGAATACAGGCAAGAAATCTAGATTTTTCTTTTAGCGCTCTCAAAATAGCTCTCTGCAACAGATCTTACTGCATGCGGAACATGAATTCTATTAGGTGCGCTTCTTGGATTGTCCCATTTAGCCCTTCTTACATCGTAATCTATGATCTTCTTTGGATGGTCAACAGCATAGGCGTATACCTCACCTGAAAAACCGTGCTTATCACCGCCATAATTGAGACGGTCCTCGATGACAAACTTCTCAATCTCCTTTGTATCCTTACCAAAGCTGATTAGGCTTCTTGTGTTAAACTTTGTATTTTTTCTGAAATCATTGAGAGAATTGTAGTGCTTGGCTTCGTAATCATCTTTCTCCAAAAGGACGCCTGCTGAAGCTATAAAGTCAGCTTGCTCATCAGGTTCAAGCATTTCATCAATCTTGAACATTGAGTTCGTGCTAGCCATAGTATTCAGGTATGAACTTTTTGTTACTGTAACCTACTTAAATTAAATCATTCGTAGTATCTGTATGGGCAATATAAATCTTGTAGGAACCAACCATAATGACCCTAATATACAGTCCAGAACCGAGAGAGTTCTGGAACAGGATTTTGATCAAGTATTTGTTGAGGGTATAGGTCCTGATGAAGCCGAGAACGTAAATGAGGTTGTACAGAAGTATGTTCAGAAGCTCAACAATGAAACAGGACTAGCTGTTCCGGCAGACGAAGATGAAGACGGTAGATTTGAATCTGCAGAAGCCGCTGAGACAATGACTGATCCAGTGTACCTAGACACACCTAAATCAGTTTTTCTTGACACGAAGGATAATATAGAGAATACACTCACAGCTCTTTCTAGAGGAGAGATCATCAGAGATCCTACAGCGCTGTTAGAGCCTGAAGCAGGTGAGGAAGAATTTAACTCGATATACAGGAAAATGATGCCGAGTCCTGATCTACCCTATATGGCTTACACTATGGAGCCTGGACCCTATAAACAGGTGCTGGAGGAGCAGACAGTTAGATTATTCAAAAGCATGGATGAGGTACAACAAGACTCTGGTTATCAAGATTTCAGACAAAGGCTTCGAGATAAAGGACCTGGCCAGCCGAAAGTAAGACAGTTAATGGAGGAAGATGTATATTAGAGAGACAATATCCAAGACAGAGAAGATACATGGCTAGATAATTTTGAACAGGAGTACAGTGGCGATGAGGTAGTTATTTTCACGGGTTTAGCTCATCTAACAGAGGATCAAGACAGCTTTTACACCAAATTGCAGGAAGCCGGTTACGACGTGGACAGACATACTCTATTGGACTACGAAGAGTTCTGAGTTAAATTCTTCACATGGGAAAAAATAGAGGGCGGATCGAAGCGTTCCACACAGCTTACACTGGCTTACACCTAATAGGTGAGCTTCCAGATCCTACCCGCCCTACATACAAACTGCAGGACTACTGAAACGGCTCCGATTTACGGAACCAATTAAATTATGTCATTAAAGCTTAATACGTCTTCGAATACGGAAAAGACAAAAATATGTTATACAAAATTAAACTGTGGGCCTGCTAAATGACCTGAAAGATAGCTTGGGCTTAGGATATGATTTCTCAGATCTCTCAGGGAAGGATGTTCTAGATGAGATGCCTGAGGTGTTGAATACTAACCAGTCAATTTCAATGATTCTGCTGCTTGAGGATGAGAAGCCAGGCGTATTAATCATGTCAGCAGATGACGCTCAAAGAGCTTTCATAGAAGCATTCTGCGATGAGTTCAACTGTAGCACGATGGAGGTCGGAGGAGTCAAGGACCCTGGTGTATTTGTCTCCAAAAACCCAGATAGGTTCGAGATACTGAGGGAGTCATCAGGAGATTTCTACGGCGCTGAAGAATCAGCGGTCGGGAAGTTTCTGGGATACGAGAAGAAAGCCCGTACATACTATGAGGAAATGAATGAAAAGGGCAAGCTGGCAAGGAAAAAGTTTGAGAAAAAACTAAAGCAACTAGAACAAAGCGGAGACGTACCTGAAGGATATGATAAGTATCTGGAGCTGATCGCGTATATACCATATCCAGATAAACAGCACATTATACAGGCAATCAAAAGAGGAGAAAAGAGATACCGGATACTAGAACAACATCAAGCTGGCAAAAAGCTCCTAGAGAGGCTGAAACAGGAGACAGAGGGAAAGGATCCTGTAAGCTCAGGCCTCTAAAAAGCTGTTTCAAGCCCAACCACATCCGCCTCGAATCCTGATCAGTATTAGATATCAATATAACAATTAATCACTCATTAGTAAATATAATGGATCTTGACAGCGTCCTAGAGGAGACAGTAACAGAAACACAAAGCCAGGAGATGGGTTTCCAGGAATACGTTGATTTCGCCCTTGAAAACCCTGATAGAGCGGAATTTGGAACAGCTGCTGAATATGTTCACGAAGCTATTACGCATTACGATACCAGAACAGTTGTAGAAAATGGGGAGAGAAAGGAAAGATACAGATTTTTTGATGATCCATGGAACAACGGTGAAAACGCTGTATTCGGCAACACCGAGATGCTTAACGAGCTGACGGATTCATTCAGGAGGATTGCGAGAGGAGATGCCGCCAAGATGCCTATAATTGAGGGGGAGACAGCTACCGGAAAAAGCGAGATGATAGACGTTTTGAAGAAAGGCCTCAGAGAGTACTCACAGACTGAGGAAGGAAGAATTCACACTGTAAAAATAGGAGATCCTACCGAGATAACACCTCACACAGACGGTATGTGGAAAACATACGGGAATCCAAACCAGGAATACAATGAGCCAGATAACTACTTTGAGAGCCCTCTACAAGCAGAGCCTTTGACCTTACTCAAGGAGCTTAACCAAGATGCAGGACAGAGGATTGAGGAAGAGCTGCAGGATAGGAGAGACAAGCCTCTGCCAGTAAACATACCTGATAACACCGGACCGGTAGCTACCTATATTCTTGAAACGTTTGAAGAGTACTCAGATGGATTTAATACCGACAGGGAAAAAATAGATGAGTTCCTAGAAAACTATGTCAAGGTTACAGATTTTGGTTTTGACGATGGCAAAGGTATAGGAGAGATAAAGAGTGAAGATGAGTTTGATTCGCTTTACCGCCAGCTGTTTGCAGAGCCACCTCTAAACTCTGATCCAACAAACCCTATGAACTGGAGTTTCACAGGTGCATTCACAGGAGGAAACAGGGGAGCAGCTTTTCTGGATGATGCAGATCAGTACATACACATACTGGAGAATCTTCAGAGCCAGATAGACGACAATAGAACCAAGATTCGTGGCGAATCAGTGTTTTCAATCGACACAGCGGTTATGGCAATCTCCAATCCTGAAGACTACCGCTCAGAGCTCCCTGAGTCAACTTATAGGCGTTTACTGGAGTTTGAGATGAACTACCTGACAAACTACGCCACAGAGTCAGAGCTGCTTAGAAAGATGATGGGAGAGGACTGGGATCTCCTGGATGATGAAGACATGGATCCTGAAGATGCTCTTGATGTAATAAGAAGGCCTCTGGAGACAGAGATTATGGATGATAAGGGCGAGACAGAAGAAGTTACGTACTCTCCACACACTTTAGAGTCAGCAGCAGTATTTGAGATAGCTACAAGACTCGATGCAGAGGAAGCAGAGCTAAAGCAGGAAACTGCTAAAAACATTCCCGGCGACGCATCTAACCCTCTAAGCCTTATGGAAAGAGTACAGCTCTACCAAAAGGGATACATCACGAGGGAGTACGAGGAAAAGGGAAGTACATATGAGACCCGGCTGGAAAAAGAGGATTTTAACTTAGAGGACGTAGATTCCGGGACAGCTGAAACAAGCATCAACGCCACATTCACCAGAGACGTTCTGTCAGCAGCTATGAACGATGAATCTGCTGATCGAGGAAGAGCTGAAATCGGAGACAAAGACATTGATCTGAGTAACGTGGTCATGCCATACAACGTACTAGACAATATGCATGACAGACTGAAGACAGAGTCCACAATCAAAGACAAGGATGAGGTAGAGGAAAGACTTGAACAAGTAAATGAACATGTAGACAGTATGCTGGAGGAAGACGTTCTAAACGCAGTCTTCCATGAATACAGGCCGGACACAGAGTCTCTTGAGCAGTACGTGGACAGAGTTCAGGCACTCCGACCTGGTGAGGAAGGTACGGACAAATTTACAGACTCAACCGGCGACAGAAGAGAACCTGATGACTTCCGGTTGAAACAGGATGAGATGAGGTTTTTCGGATTTGACGACGAAGACTACCAACAGGGAGGAGAACCAGGTGAGAAGGTGCGAGAGTTCAGAAGAGACATCAGCAATAAGATAGCTGTCCGAGCGAGGAACGGTGGCTTCGACAACGCAGAAGGCTTGACACCGATTCAGGACAGACTTGGAACTGAAAGCTGGGAAGACATCAGAAATATTAGAGGAGGAGAGTTTGAAAGCTTTGAAGTAAGTGAATGGATGGACCAGTCAGTCAAGCCTAGGGATGCAGAGGACTTTGAGACCGATACACAGGAAATCAAAAACACAGCTATATGGAACATGGTTGAACACCAAGACTACGATCCTGCGACAGCAGTACTGACAACCAGAGAAGTAATCAGCAATCTACAAAATTAGTAAAACAGTTTATAGGTGAACAAGTTAGATGGCTTACAACAGAGAAACCGATCTTGATAGCCTGGACTGGTCTAAAGGACTTGAAAGATTGAAGGAACAACATCAGCAGAAGATTGATCCTCTGCCACCTGATGATGCAGGCAATTACATCCATGCATTACTCAAAGACGAGTTCAATGACCTGCCTGATATGGACTTTGAGAGCAAGGTTCACAGTGGCCGTGCCGACCTGATTACAGACAGCTTCGTATACGAGTTCAAGACTAGAAACGAATTTAACATAGACCAGACACCGGCAGAGGATGATGTAGAGCAGCTTCAGAGGTACCTGCACAGCGGAGATGTAGACCTCTCAGAGGGTCTTGTAGTCTATATAAATCGGGATGATATCAGTGAAATTAAACAGTTCCGGTTTGAGCCAGACTACAATACCAACTTTGTAAGAGACGGAGAACTACCTGACACATCTCAATATGAGATATACGAAGTCTTGGATACTACCTGAGATCACCTGTTTAAAACGGCATTTCGTCTCTTTCTCCCGGATCAATCGCTTTTAAGGCCGTGTTGACAAGATAGGCCTGTGAATCTGCATTTACGCCGCTGAATTCTACAGTGTAAAGGCCAAGATCCCTTTTCTGGGGCTTGATCCTGACTTCTCCCTCAACGTCCTTGTCACCGTTTTCAAGATCTTTTACCTCGTACTTTGCGTCTCCAGGGATTTTGTGACCCGGGTTCAGGCTCTCAACTTCCTCATCTGAATGCTTGTAGTCTTTTGACTCATTTAGGTCCATGATACGTTGCATATGCATTCTTGGCTGCCCATTAGAATCTCTAGGTAGAGGGCCGTCCAGAACAAACTCATCCTTGTACACGGCGACAAGCTCAGCGACCTCCAAGCTGTTAACGTCTTTAAACCTGTAAGGCTCTAGGTAGGGCTGGTGCTCGACAGTCTTTACACGTTCAGCTACAAATTCGTCAAAATCATCCAGAACCTCAGGATCATCGCTCCAGTACCGGAGATTGTTTAAACCGCCGCTGCGTTCAACAGACAGCTCAACAGTACCGTCTCCAAACACAAACTCGTATTCAAAATCTGTTACATACTCCTCAGTATTAGCCTTTGCAACACCTTCTCTGCCGTCCAACTCATCTCTGTCTAGGTCGGTCTCAGCATCCTCCTCTAGATCACCTTCAAGCACCGCCAGTGTACGATCCTCAAGCTCCTTACTCCACTCAATGACATCTTTTTCATCATCCTCAGATACATTATCCTGCGACGACATCATTACTAGTTATAGGTCTCAAAAGTAATAAGCCATAATTATGCTGGTCACAGACCTCAATCATCTTGTAGTTGTATCAGACCAGAACGAAAGCCACTAAGTAATTAATTGCCATAGATCCAAGAGATTCAGTAATCCTCTGCGAACTCCGAAATGTTTCCATAAGAGGTCTTTGAGGTATCTAATTCATCTCCCAGCCGAAACTCTCCGTATGACTCAATGGCGTCCTGATAAGATGTTTCAAAGAAAGCCTGTTTGGTTGGTACACGTATTTGAAGGTATTCAGTATCTGTTTCTAGAGGTATTGACTCAGAGAAAAGATCGTTAATCTCAAATGCAAGGGGTGTGTTCTCTACATGGTATAGCGTCTCTCTTTCCCTCATGTTCTGGAAGAAGTGATTATTGATATTTGCCTCCAATACATCTGGAGAATCGCTGATACGTAGGTGTAGTGTTCCCGGAGCTGGTTTCTCTCCATCGCTCACATCCAGGTATTCTTCACCGCCTACATGTGCCTCAACAGGATAATCGTTATCAGCGAGAATAGAGTCGATCTCAGATATAGGATTTATAAGTTCGGGCTTTGTCATCAAAATTCTCTCCCAATTACCCTTTAACCTGTTGGACTCCATCTGTTTAAACCTGGATGGATCTACAGAAGTATCAATCTGATCAGACAGAATCTCTGCCTGATTTCTGTACAGCTCATCCAAATCCGATAATTCATAATCAACCATAGGGTTGTGTCTCCAACATACATATCTCAAAAAACTTTTTTTACATCCTCTCTTCTGTCAGATTCACACGCCCATCATGATCCTTTATATCAAAGTCACTAAGTGCTTCAACATCATCTCTGACAGAACCTGTTCCATCTAGGAACCGCGCCTCTATCTTGAGATCTACCTCGCTCTCGTCACCGTTTTCATTGAGCGGTTGTGTGCTATACTCCATCAGGCCTGCTGAACTAAGTCTGTTTAGGTCTGTCTTTACATTTCTAGCTGCCTCAAATCCTCTGGATTGACCATAGTGGTCATCTCCATCTATTGTTACCTGTCCGTTTTGCTCAAACTCTTCTATGCCTGCTGCTGGATCGTTAATCAAC
>GL982576.1:235640-237086 GCA_000220375.1 Candidatus Nanosalina sp. J07AB43
AAAGAGATCAAAGTAAACTGAGGATCTGCGGATCACAACCAACTCTTTTCCGACTATGAAGGAGTTAGGTGCCAGAAACTTCAAAACCAGGTGATGACAGGACGAGCAGGCGCTTTACTTTGTCAGACACATTGATACCGCAAACGACATGCCAAATATCTTCCCGGTGAGACAGCCGTTATCACTGGTCAGACCGGTAGAGACGATCAAAGAGACATAATACAGAACTTTGACTCCGGTGATGTAGATGCACTGGCTATGACCTACGGATCAGGAGGAGAGGGACTTGACTTCTCGAACACGGAAAACGTGGTGCTTATGGGAGAGCCAAGAACCGTGCAAGAACACCAGAACGCTGTTGGAAGAATAAGAAGAGGAGATGAACCAAAAAGAGAACACACAATGTTTTACCACAACCCTGAATATGAGTGGAGGAAAGAAAGATACGAAGAAATACTTGAAGAACAAGACGAAAAACAGGCCAACGAACCAGACCCCTCCCAAGAAGCACTTGAAGCAGTGAATGACATACTTGAACCTGCAGCATAGATTAGCTACAAGTTAGATTCTAAACTTCCGAAGCTTTCGTTAAATAGAGTAGGGTCTTACTACCAGAATATTGTTCCTTATTTCAGGTTTGTGCTCTGTATTGGTCGGCGTATTGGTGTTGTAGTTGGTGTATGCGTTGTATCTGCTCTGATTTCGTGCCTTGGACGGGGCCTTCTTCCCGGTATATTTCTTCGAAGATCTGTCTGAGTTCTGTTCCTGTCTGTTCTTCTCTTCTATCTTGGTAGAGGACGTTATATGCTTCTTCTACGTCCTGCATGTAGTTTTTTCTTTCTTCTTCTTGGTTAAGCTCTTCCCTTAGTGAGAGTGAGACCATGTGAGCGAAGGCCTCTCTTGCAGGTAGCTGGAGGGGCATCTTTACTCCTTTTTCCTCCAGTCTGTCTGTGATCATCTCTCTGGATGCATTGAGCACCTCATCATTCTCTGAGTTCCTCCAGAGTTGATATGATCTTGTTATTTCTGGGATTATTTCGTCTTCCTTTCCTTCTTCCTGTACCTCGGACCAGTATACTGCCAGCGGATACTTCATGGGCTTGGAAATGGTTCCGTCCATGAATTCGTCGAGGTCTCTTAATTCTCCGTTTAAACTTCTGCATGATACTTCAATTGCTTGTTTAAATGATTCATAGTATTCAATCGGTGTTTTTTCTCCGGAGACCTCTCCAACCAGTTCTACTGACTGGGCTCTGTGGAAAAGTTCGTGTACAGCTGTGAAGAAGGCATTCTTCTCTTCTCCTTCTAGGGCCTGTTCATCTTCTCCATAGATCTCGTCGATTTCTAGGCCTTCATCTGAATGCGTCCAGTCAGGGTCATCGTAGCTTTCCTCAAGGAGTCCGTGTTCAGGAATCTCACTCATAACTTTAGAGTAGAGTTCCTGCC
>GL982576.1:237106-241402 GCA_000220375.1 Candidatus Nanosalina sp. J07AB43
TACCAGTTGCTTGAGAATAGGGCGCCCAATTCTTTGAAACATATCTGCAACAAGAGACTGAACGAAGATGGGTTAAAGTTCGATGGTAGCGCTGGCAAGGGCAACTGGCCAAACATTCCATGGGTTGCAGCACTGCACTCTGAAGAAACAAATACCACGCAGAAAGGTGTCTACGTAGTCTACCTCTTCGATCCTGAGAAACAGGTAGTTTATGCGACCTTGAATCAAGGTACTACAGAAATTACCAATGATTACGGTAAGAGAAAGGCTAGGAACATTCTGGAGGATAGAGCTGAGGAGATCAGAGAAAAACTTGGTTTAGAAGGTTTTAGCACAGAGAACCCAGATCTTTCTGATAACAGCAAGCTCTACGAAGAAGCCACAATCTATCAGAAAAGGTATGAGCTAGGGGACTTTCCCCAACCCGGTCAGATAAGTGAAGACCTCGAGAAACTGATAGATGCGTATCTTGAGTATCTTGATTCACAAGACGATTTGAATTATCCTGAGGTAGATCAAGAGAGCTCAGAGAAGAAAGTCCAGGACTTTGGAAACGAACATATTGACGAGGGCTCTGAGAGCTATTTCTGGGTTACGGCTAATCCATCTATATGGGAGGTTTCAGGGCTTGAGTGTGGGGATAAGAAATTCTATCCTGCATACCTTCCTTCAGGGAACAAAGCTAGGATCTTCAGTAATTTCGAGAAAGCTTCTGAAGGAGATAGAGTGGTTTTCTATCAGTCCACACCAGTAAAGAAGGTAGTTGCTGAAGGTGTAGTGAGTGAAGGCCTTCATAAGGAAGAAGCCGAGGCTTACAGCGATCCTGTTGAAGGAGTGACGTTGGAGTATACTCGGGAAGTTGGAGGTGATATTTCTTGGAGCCAGCTGAAAGAAATACCGGATCTAGAAGACTCCAAACCCATCATAAATACAGCTCAAGGCAGTATATTCAAGCTTCAAAGAGAAGAGTTTGAGACAATTCTTTCTCTAGAAACTCCCTCGAAGGAAGAGGACGAATCTAATATAGATGTTAAACAGAGACTAAATATAGATCTCACAGACGATCTGCTTAAGGATAAAGGCCTTTATTTCCCTGGTGATCAGGGTGAAAATATTGTTTCACAGATTGAAGGTGCTCTGAACTCGGGGAAGCATATCATCTTTACTGGTCCTCCTGGTACCGGTAAGACGGAGATTGCAGAGGCCGTTGCCTCCAGGCTTGAGGATGAGGAGGATAATATTACGGGCTACCAGATAACGACGGCTACTGCGGACTGGTCGACCTTTGATACTGTTGGAGGTTTTATGCCCGAGAAAAACAGTGAGAATGGAAATCTAGAGTTCAATGCAGGACAGGTTCTAAATCGGTTCAAACAAGATGGCTCACAGGAGAACGAACTTCTTGTGATCGACGAGATCAACAGGTCGGATATCGATAAGGCCTTCGGCCAGCTCTTCACGCTTCTCTCGGGACAAGACATACAGCTTCCGTATACTGCTGACAATGAGGAAGAGATAGAGGTTATTCCCGGCGGAAGCAACAGTGCTCCTGATAAACCTGATGAGCACCAGTATGTGATGCCGGAGTCCTTCCGCATCTTAGCAACGATGAACTCGTACGACAAGACCTCGCTCTACGAGATGAGCTATGCCTTCATGAGGCGTTTCGCATTTATCCGTGTAGATGCTCCTGATGAAGACCTAAGAGAAGAGCTTGAGGAGTACAACCGGCACTGGGGTATTGATGCCAGCGAGGATGATCTGGACGCAGTCGCTGATATCTGGGAGAGGACTAATTCTCATGATGGAAGGAAGATTGGTCCTGCGATTGCAGAGGATATGCTTGGCTTTGTTGCGAAGAGTAAGGGAGAAAGAGCCTATACTGATGCTGTTGTGAGCTTTGTGTTCCCGCAGCTTGAAGGCGTGAGAAATAACGGCGACATTGTAAGAGAACTCACAAACGCCAAGGTCGAGGGAAAACGTCTCAAAAATATTGCAAGGGATATGCTGCAGGTAAAGTTCGATGGAGAGAAGTGAGTTATTAGAAAACCTAACAGAGGATATTGCCAGTTACGTGATGCATGGGGAGTTTCCAGAGGATGAGTTGGCTGCAGAGTTGAAACATGACGAACTTGATGAGAGGTTTAGGGATTATGGGCTTCTGATGGATCTGCACTTTATCCTGAAACCAGAGGTCGTCAATTTTGTCGAGGAGCTGCCTCAGAGGATCAGAAGCATTAAAACACAGACTAAGAACAAATCCAAGACGCAGAGAGGATCAGTAAATGGAAAGATTAACTGGAGCTCCACCATACAGAAAAGATACGCGGAAAATCCTGGTGACAGATCGCTTTTTGTAACCGAAAAAAGGACGGAGCACTATGATATTGACGAGAATATTGTTTTGAAGAAACTGCTCTTAGTAATCTATTATACTCTTCAGGAAGCCAGGGAATATATTGAAGAAGATTATACTTGGGTTAATGAGAGATGGAGGAAAAACCGCGACCTGATTGAGGAGATGGAAAGAATTTTTGAAAAGGATGTCCATGTCAAAAGGATCAGGAATCCGGAAGAATACGAGCCCACGGATAGGATGCTCAATAATGCTGAGAACTCACGTCAGAGAATTTACCAGAGATCAGCGGAGCTGCTGGAAGATAGAAAGAAGATCTTTGAAGGAGATGAAGATGCAATAAAGGAGATGCTTCAGGAAACTGCCATAACACCAGACGATGAGGAGACACTCCTCGAGCTCTTTGTGCTGTTCAGATTTATCTCCACCATTGAAGATATGGAGGACGAAGGATTCAGTCTTAATACGATTGAATCAGGATCCCAGAAGGTTGCAAGTCTGGCAAGTGACGAAAAAGAAATAGCCGTTTATCACGATTCCTCAACAGATATCCAGAATATTTCATTCAAGTTTGATCCAGAGAATGATGTAGACGGCAGAGAGTACTCCAGACCGGAGAAAGTGGAGATAAAATCCAATAGAATAATCGAGGACTACTTTGACAAAGATACAGTAAGTACTACAGGAAGACCGGACGTGATACTGGTAGAGGTGGTTGATAAACAGGGAGGTGAGCGAGAGTACTTCATCACAGAGGTCAAGAACTCAACAAATGAGAAGACTATCAGAAGAGGCATTAAGGAGACTCTTGAATACCTGGCATTCCTAAGGGACGAAAACGGGTTTATTTACGACAAGGAGAATCTAGGAGGAGAAAAGTCAGGTCTATTAGTAGTCCAGGACTTCGAGGACGGCGATAAGGGCACTGATCTCAGGGATCAGGATCGATCTATAAGTATTATTGAAGCCTCCAAGCTGGAAGACAACATTGAGGAATTGATTAACAAAAAGATCTCAGTTTAGATAATTCCTTTGAGGGAGTGCCCTGCGCTTTACCGAATAAATGTCTAGTTGAGAGAAGTATTTGAATCTGACAGGGGAGAGGCGAATAGCTTGAATTTTCTGAAATCGCTTACTTCTTCAAAGAGAGGAAAAAGGGGGTTGGAAGCTACCTGACTTCTGACAGGTAGTATATTCCTGCGCCTACGAGGCCTGTAAGCAAGACTAGTAGAACCCATAGGAATTTCTCTTTTGTAGGTCTATCGGCATCGAGTACGTGAACGATCGCCCATGTCTGTCCAACCATTGTAGCTAAGACTATGGCAAACAAACCAGGATCGAACATCTTCATGCCGGACATATACTCTACCATAGAAACAGTATAGGTTCTCAATGGTTATAACATGACTGTAAGATTAGTCTTCATATCCTGAACCATGAATGACTGAACTCATGTCCGAGCCAGTAAGTCTGTACACATTACTTGAAGTGTACAGATAGAAATTATGTGGAATATCAGGAGTTAGTTCCGGTTCAGCTGTAGTTCTTTCACGGTATTTTCTGTTCAAGCTCCCAGCCCTTGATTGCTTCTTCAGGATCCAGGTGTATACTGTGATAATTATTGAACAGTTTCACTGCGTCGTAAGCCTTTTCTAGTGTAAAACCTTCTACTTCTCTCATTGCGGTGTATTCTAGAGATTTCTTGAGGTCTCCGGTGGTGTTTACTGTCATTATATGTTTGTTGCCGTGTTTTAGCTTGAGTTCGGCATCTGTGTCTACTTTCTGGCTGTTCTGTGCGGAGAGCCTTAAATTCATCTCGTTGCCGTGGTTGTCCCATTTCCCAAGAACTACTGATTCTGTATCCAAAGAAAACTCCTCTCCAATATACATATAGTTCTTCAGCGTTATAACCAAGAGGTCTTCAAATTTGAGTAACTGAA
>GL982576.1:241422-242997 GCA_000220375.1 Candidatus Nanosalina sp. J07AB43
GACACCGACAACAAACTGCCTATATCCAGATTTCTCAACACTGAGACCGAAACAAGAGTTGAGACCAGGAAAACTAGAGAACCTATTCTTCTTTTGCATAAAATCTTAATTCAGCCTGTTGTTGAAACAGTTTTCTATTAAACAATAAAATTAGACCGACTGAAACCCGGTAACTAGACACCGTCTAAGGCAGAAAAATCCTTGTAGGCGTCTGGAGTTAGGAAATGAGTTATCACATCTTGAAAGTCTTCATCCTCAAGCTCATGTTCAAAGACCTTGTCGTAGAAAAACACGGCGTACCCGTCTTCGAGGTGCAGGCGCACTCTCATTTCTCTGCCTTTGTACTCAAGAGTATGTTCACCTGGCTCAAAGTCGTTTTCATCGCTGGAGATCAGATCCAGTACTTCATCTTTTGAATAATCTATGTCATGTGTGGAGTATATGCCTGAGTACTTTCCCGCCGCATCCCTTCTACTCCAAGTATAACTGTTTAAGACCATAAATATCCAGTTTGTGGTAAAGAGTTTAGTAGCATATTTGATTGTTGATTGTTCTTTTTTGCTTTTCAGGTTCTGACTCTACTTTGTTCCCCATACGTGGCTTTCTGAGAAGCCTGAATCATTATAGCCTCCATCTTTCATTGAATAGGTTGCGTTATAGCCAGCACCTTCTAGTTGTGTCTGAAGGCTTTTCTGCTAAGAACTCGGAGTTGATTGATTCAAGGTTGTAGACCACCGTGTCAGGATTTAATTTAACAGTATCTTCAACCGCTTTTGAGGCAGTTTCCTCCAGCGCCTCTTCATGAAGCTCAAGACGTGGCAGACCTTTTTCCTCACAAATATCCATGTACATGCTTCCAAGCGCCATACCGATCTCTACATCCGGCGAGTTATCAGATTCTTCTGCATATTCTGAGCTGAAAGCTTCATTACCCTGTATCTTACCGTTAGCCATGCTCAAATCCTCTGACTCACCTAGCAGATAAGCAGACTCTACAAGATCTTCTGATCTATCACCTGTCTTTCCCCAGATATTCTTGTAGACCAGCATACCCGGCCATAATACAGCCTCATCTGATTTATCTAGGAATTCTCCGTAGAGATCTTCCTCGTCTTCAAAATCCTGTCTCATTGAAATCACATACAATACAGACTCAGGCTACATTGAATGTCTGCTGAATTATCAGTCTATCTCTATATCTACAGGATCTTCAAGCCCTGAATCTATATCTTCTTCTGAGTTGTAGTCCAAGTCTGTAATCCCATATACTCCTGTGAACTCCATTTCACCTTCGATCTCATCTAACGTATAGGTCTCACCGGGCTCCAGCTCATCTTCCTCTAGGGAAAGCCTGTGTCCCATTCCAAGACCATATTCAGTGGATGCCTCTGTAACCAGATGGTCTTTCTCAGATTTCTTCTCGGCTATCTCTTCTTCTGAATAGTCATTAGTTTCAAGCTCAGAATTTATTTCTTCGATCCTGTCTGCAGTTTCTTTCGGCACTACGACTACATTAGCATTTTGGTTTACCTCAAAACTAGCTTCCAACTCAGATTGATCCATAGCAGGTCCATA
>GL982576.1:243017-254826 GCA_000220375.1 Candidatus Nanosalina sp. J07AB43
TAACCATATCCTCCCATTGCACACTCTGATCCTAGATTCAACTCATTGCCTCCAGTCAAGCTCGGTAAGAAATCGTATAGCTCCTTCAACTCAACCTGCTGACTCTGTGTAGAATCCTGGTTCTCTGGCGTATAGATCATTAAAGGGACCTCAACCAATGAGTCGGATACCGAAAAGGAGTGCCCTACCCTATCATCCTCACCTAGGTTCTCGCCGTGATCAGATAAGACAACCACCGCAGTATCTTCCAGCAACCCTTTTTTTCTCATCTTGTCTATGAATTTTCCAAACTCGTCGTCTAAGTAATCAGCGCACGCGTCGTACGCTGAGTCAACCCTATCAACATTGACGTCCTCCAAACCGTTCACTGTCTCATGAGAAAGCTCTTCCTCAAGCTCTTTTTCCGGATTCTGTAGGTGTTTTTCTCTGTAGTCTCTAGGAGGTTCTTTAGGATAATGCACTGTCATCAGATTGGCAAACAGGAAGAAATTACTTTCAGCGTTCTGCATAAACTCTAGTGAGTCATCGAAGACCTTCCTAGTTCTTTCTCCTTTCTTCTCTCCAAACAGTTTTTCCTGTATGCTCTTCAGGCTCTTGTAACCTCTACCAAAGTGTTCAAACCAGAAGTCAATAAACCACCCTCCATGATTCATGATACTTTTCAAATCCAGATAATCTGATTCATCAGCCTTTTCTACAACATCTGGTAGATAGTTTTCCAGTTGATCAAAACCTCTTTCAAGACCCGAAGATGATGATATCCAGGGATTATCGCTAAATGCCCCTGTACTATAGCCTTTTTCAGAGAAGATTTCAGGTAATTGCTTAAAGTTATGCTCAAGGTAAAGCGTTTCTTGAGTAGCATTGTGCTTCCAAGGATACTCTCCTGTGAAGATTGATGCATGTGAAGGTAATGTCCAAGGAGCCTGAGCTACAGCATTTTTGTAGACTACTGAGTTCTTTGAGAACTTCTCAAGATTCTCGGTAAACTCAACATCATTATTGTAAACCGAAATCTTGTCCTTTCTTAGAGTGTCTAAGACTATTACAGCAATATTCATCTTTTCTACCTACACATTATTTGCTGGGATATGAATTTTCGCTTTCCTACTCATTTGGCTCAGATCTCCTCCATCTTATCCTCTACTTTCTCTTTTACGTCGTCCATATCCATGTCTTCCATTCCTCCTATGTCAAAGCTGGATAGATCTATATCGGATACGTTGTCAAGCACGTCTTGAAGGCCTTTTTCCGTATCTCCAGAGGTCATACCTCCTACCAGTTCTGTTGGGAAGGTCACGATCGTTGAGTTTTCTTCAGCTACTGAGTCTAGAGTCTGCAGTGTTCTCATCCTGTATCCTTTGTCTCCTATAATTTCTGCGGCCTGACGAAGCTTTACAGATGCTTCAAGTTCTGCCTGTGCGTTTGTTCTTCTGGCTCTTCTGTTCCTTTCTGCTTCGGCCTCGGCAGCCATCGCTCTCTCCATCTTCTCCGGTATGTTAATGTTTTGTATCTCAACATCTTTGACCTTTACACCGAAGCTGTCGGTTCTGCCATCAAGCTTCTCCTGAATCTCATCTCCTATCTCATCTCTTTTCTGAAGCAGTTCATCCAGCTCCTTTTTACCTACAAGATCACGCAAAATAGATGTAGCATAGTTCAAGGTCTGCTTCTCGTAGTCACCAACGTTTACAATACAGTCCTTGACGTCTTCAGTCGTATCCTTCACGTTGAAGAATACCACTCCATCAACCTCAACAGGGATGTTGTCCTTTGTTATTGCTTCCTGTTTCATGACGTCCACGGAGTCCTCATATACAGGTACCGTGACAGCCTTCTCGACAAAAGGTATTTTGAAGTGTGCACCGGATTTTCTGCTTCTCTCGTAGGAACCAAATCTTAGTACAATGCTTCTCTCCCATTCATCGTTGAAGAAGAACGGAAAAGGTCCAGATAATGAAAAGCTCATATAACATTATTGTCCTGGGCACTAAGTTAAGTGTTCCGCACAATTCTGAGAAAGCTTTATGTTATCTTTATTGAATTGGTTTACCTTAGGGCAGGGTGTTTGCCTATCCTATCTTTGCCTACTTTCAGCATATTTGGTATATCTCCCAGTTCGAGGAGTTTCAGGCTTTCTGTAAAGTTTCCCTGGTTGATTTTCCTAAGTGCGTCTTGATCGTCATTATCTGACAGCGAATCTAAATCTTGGATCAACCGGTTGTACCTGTCGTTGTCCATATTGTACATGAGATAGGTCATAAAGTTTCTCTCCCACCTGTTTTCGGCCACGTTGTTTCTCCACAGTCTGTCGTACTTCTTCATCATCTGTGCAGAGGTGTCTGTCTCCTCTCTGCCTAGAGCCTCCAAGGCTGTTATACCTGCGTACTTACCGGATTTCATGGCGGTATCAATTCCTTCTCCCCATAGTGGATCGATCGATGAGACGGTGTCTCCGACCCCCATGACACTGTCAGCACTTACCTGATCAGGTATCTGTATGTGAGCCGACCCTTGATGTTTCTCCAAAGGATCAATATCATCTCTAGCCTCGACTTCAGGAAATCTTTCATCCTCAGCTATCCATTCCTCTAAACTGTCTATTATGTTGAAATCTTCACCTCCATACTCTCTGTGTGCATCAGTGTCAATATAGCATAGACCTGCCTTTGCCGTTCCATCACCGGCGTCAAATATCCAAGAGTAGCCACCAGGCGCAATGTCATGGTCAAGTCTGAGCATCATAGAATCATTCAGGTCAGCGTGTCCCTCCGCATCCAGATCAGCGTCTTCAAGCAGGTATTCCCATCCTACTGCCTGCCTATCTCTCTCAAGTTCTATGAATCCGACCTCTTCATCCTGTGCAATAGGGGCGCTCGGTCCTGAACCATCTATAACTATATCCGACCTGACGATCTCATCACCACTATACTTGACGCCAGATACGTCACCGTCTTCAATATAGGGAGCATTAACACGTGACCCAAAAGAGAAATCAACTCCTCTCTCCTCGGCTTCATCTACCAAGTATTGTTTAAAATCAGCGTACTCAAGTACAGAACCTACCCTATCTTGGGTATAGTGTTCATCAGGTCCTTCGAGAACGACTTTACCAGTGTTTTTCATCACTACTTCATCAGGTATGTTAAACTCTCCCATCATCCTGGGGAACGATCCTGCAGTGGATTTATTGCTCTGAGCAGGGTAATCATCAGCGTTTTCAGCCTCGAGGACCGCAACATCATATCCGCGGGAACCGATTGTTTTAGCTGCCTGTGATCCTGCAGGGCCTGCACCTACAACCACTACATCATATTCATCTTCCATATCAAATCAATATAATCCGGCGGTTTTTATCTATTCTTATACAGGAGAAACATTCGTTTTCAAGGTTCGTAGCTGCAGTGTCCAACGCTGTGCTCGGATAGATATTTATATAGGGCGGGATATCCATAGTCCATGGAGAAGTATTTCTTACTGGGTGGCGCGGTCGCCCTAGTATCTCTGATTCTTGCAGGCGGCGTAGTAGCTTTTGCAGGGTCAAACATGGGTTCTGGACCGGCAGAAGTATCTGCAAACATTGGGGAAAGATGTAGCGAGGAAGGTGGAAACTATCTCCCAGAACACAATGAATGTGTTGGAATCACTGAAGTCTCTTGCGACTCGCTTGACGGCAGCTTTGATTCCTGTGCCTCAGCATGTAGAAACAATCCAGACGCTCAGGTGTGTACACAGCAGTGTGTACAAGTATGTGACGACGTAAGTTAGAAATAGGAAAACAGAAATATGGTTTGGGGGCGGCATGATTTGAACATGCAACCTTCCGCTATCTCCAATCTAGGATTAATCATCAAACCTGTATAATCTAACAGGTTTTCATTCCTCCAGTAATTGTTCTGGAGGCGGACGCTCTCCCAGGTTGAGCTACACCCCCTATGGAAATTAACCTGCAAGATATGAATCCATGACTAGATTTAAATCACTGGACAAGATCCAATCAGCATAGTCAATGTGTTTATTCAATTACTTAGTTATGAGTACTGCTCTCATCGGAGCGCCATCGGTGTCTATCTTGATAGGCATACCGGAAAAAATGTACGTATCTGGTTCAACATTCCTGAGGTCTAAGCCTTCAATTACATTCATCTCTTTGTTCGCCTTTTCATGGGCTTTCGTGGCATCCTCTCCGCCGTTGAACTTAACTAGACTCAGGTAGTCTATGCCTACAGTCTTTACACCTTCCTGTACAAGATACTCCACTCCTTCAAGCGTAAGGTATGTGAAGTCCTCCCTGAAATCCTGGTACTGATGGTTTGAGTTATCGGTCTTCAAAAGAACTATATCTGCGTCAATGTTTTTCTCTCTCAAATCCTCTATATCAACTTTCTCTCTACATGATGTCAGGTTTAGAACCTGGGCCTCTCCGTAGAACTGTTCGAGATCAAGGTCCTTCACAGTTTCACCGTTTTCCTGTATATGCTGCGGTGCATCCACGTGAGTACCTGTGTGACTTCCTATATCTATCTCAGACTCCGTGGTACTGTCCTCAGGTATCTGCCTGTACTTCTCTATAACCGGTTCCGGATTTCCAGGATAGCAGACGATATCCTCTTCAATACTTAATGATACATCAATTACGTGCATTGTTTTCCACTGTACAGCCAATTTGTTCCAGAAGAAAATAAATCTAGCTATCTATTTTTCCGCACTTACTCAAAATTTTTATGACTAGCAATAGCGAATTAAGGTATTAGGTGAGAAATTTTCGGCTTTGATGACTTAATCAACGATATACCTCATCTCGAGGTTACTTCTGAGCCTTCAGGCGGGCTTTCAACAGATGAGGTCAGGTTTGGAGAATACGAGGGTAAGGAAGTTTTGATAAAGTATGCATCTGGAGTAGGCAACGAAAACAACTTACTGAAAGGGTACAGAGCCTGTGAGCATGTCTCTAAGGCAGCGAGCTTTAAAGTTCCAGAACCTGTCAAACTAGTTGTAGAAAATAATGAGTTGCTGGCTATAGAGGAAAAAGTTGATACAGACTATCCGTCTAGGCAAGATTGGAATGACTCTGATTTTCTCGAGCAAACAGTTCATAAGGGAGCCCAGATGCTGAACGAGATGTACAGTGACAGGCTTAGCAGGAAGATCCAAGAATCGGGAGTCCTAGTAAGAGAGGACAGGATAGGTCAAGCCATGGAATATAACCTAGAATTGTTGTCTTCAGAAACAGATAATGAGATATATAGGCTCTGTAAAGATATTATTTCGGCTATCGAGAACACCTCTATCGAAACAGGTTTCTCTCATAATGACTTCAATATAGACAACATGATTTTTGAACAGGGACATCTGACAGGTCTGTTTGATTGGGAAAACTGTGGTCTAGCAGACAGAACGCGAGACATAGCACTCTTTGAATCAGCGATAATCGATGAGTACGGTATGTTCTTCCATGGACAGGAGGCAAAGAAGTTCAGGGAGTTGTACAGAAATAACTTAGAATACAACTTTGATACAGATATGCTTAAAATGTACAGGTTTTTCCAGAACGCTACTGCATACTCCTACGTTTCCAGAGGTCAATGCAGCGAGACTTGGAACCGCATTGGTACAAACACTGAAATACTGAAACATAGAAAAGAGATACTTGATGACAGGAAGAAACACATCAGGAAAATCGTTTCTAAAGTGCAATCACCTGAATAAAACACAACGCAATCTATCACCATGGATATATCAAGAACACCTATACAAGGTATAGATCAGTACTTTGAGCTTACAGAGATTAAAAGCGCCAGATGTACAAGTGGAAAAGTCATATTCAAATGCAAGTTTTGTAGTAGCAGAAGTGAAGAAGAAGGATACATCATTGTTTCATCTACAGACTCCGGTGATCCAAAGATCACGTTGAATAAAACAGGTTTCAAAGAGGACGAGCTGATTGATTCAGACCTGGGCATAAAACTGGGCGATGAAATAGAGCTAAACAAGTCAGACGACCTCTGGAAGGTTGAATTGGAGAAATGTACGATGAAAGCCTCAGAGCGTGGTGAAATAACGTTGGAATCTGATGGTAAAGTCCTTAGTTTCAACTCAGATACGACCGACACTAAACAAAATCTGTCATCGTATAGTGTAGGCTATGGAAAGAGAGAAGTCAATAGGAATCCTGAAGTCGTAAAGACGGTGGGGATAGGTTTCGAGGTGGATCCCGATGAGTCATTCTATGGAATGGGAGAGAGATTCGATGAAATAGACGCTAAGGCAAGAACAATAGAGGGCTGGGTTACACAGGCTGCTGGAAGCGCTTCAAAAGCAAAGTACAAGAGTTCCCCGCTCTTAATGTCATCCAGAGGTTACGGTTGTCTAGTAGACTCCTATGACGACATGAGATTTAATCTAGCTGATACTAACCCTGAAGCAGCTGATATTGTTCTGGAAGGAGACTACATTTCAGTGGTGTTTGCCTTCAGAAAAGATACAAAACAGGTCCTGTCAAGCTTGACAGAATATGTTGGCAGACCAGAGACACCTCCACTGTGGTCATTTGGTTTCTGGAGCTCCAGAAACACTTATGAGTCATGGGAGCAAGTTCAGGAGATCTCTGAAAAATACAGGTCAATGAACATTCCATGTGATGTAATACATCTGGATCCCGGATGGATGGGAGATGAACTTGATATGGACTGGGGAGAATCCTTCCAAAATCCCGAAGATGAACTCAAGAAATTGAAGACAAAAAACTTTGAGGTATGCGCTTGGGAATATCCTTACCTGCCTAAAGGGACAGAGTTATTTAGTGATGCACTTGCTAGAGGCTTTTTGGTCGAAAATAAAGATGGCAGGCCCTATATCTTCGAAGATGGAGGAAAAACAGGGATACTGGACTTTTCGCTTGAGGAGGCATCCACATGGTGGAAGGGAAAAAATAAGAGAATTATCAACTCAGGCATCGGAGCTATCAAAGCAGATTTCGGAGAGTATCTGCCCAAAGACTCCGTACTCAGCGATGAGACACTTGGAAGTAGCTCAAGAAACAAATATCCTAAAATGTATAGAGAGTCGATTGCCGAAGCGTTTAACGAAATTGGTAAAGATGCAGTACTATGGAGTAGAAGCGGATGGGCGAAGCAACTCGACGGCGAAATATTTTGGAATGGTGATTCATACTCTGATTGGGAAGGTTTTGAAACTACAATAAAATCTGGTTTAAACTCCGCTATGTCCGGCTACTTATATTGGAGTTCCGACAGTGGCGGCTACGAATCCGAGCCTTCAGACAAGCTTTACGAAGAATGGATGAAGTGGAGTGCACTCGGCACCACACATATTAGAGCTCATGGCAAAACTCCGAGAGAGCCGTGGATGTTCGAAGAGGCAAAAGACCGTGTCAAACTAGCTCTCAATGAGAGATACAAAATTATGCCATACATATATTCTTATGCCGTAGAATCCTCTCACAGTGGGATTCCGCTATTAAGACCGCTTGCGCTCGAGTACCCTGAAGACCCTGCCTCCAAAAACATCAATACTGAGCATCTGGTCGGCGAAAATATTCTTATAGCACCATATACTGATCCTGGCAGAGAGAGAAAAGTTTACACACCTGAAGGCGAATGGATAAACTACTGGACTAAGAAGACGTATACAGATTCACATCGTATATCTTATGACAGTGAGAATCCGATCCCATACTATGTCAAAGCAGGGACTCCAATACCTAAACAAGAGAATACAGAACATCTTAAACACGGTTTTTCAGAGGTATTTGTTGAGATCTATCCTGGTAAAAGAGATTCTGACGTATCGGTTCCTCTGAACATCGATGAACGTGAAGAGATATGCGTAAAAAACAGATCAGGGGATATTCATGTTGAGGCTCCAGACAGAATCGAGAAATTGAAAATTCCCAAGAAGCTACTGACCAATGTCAGGTCAATATCCATAAATGGCGAAGAAAGGGATGTTGAAGAGATAATTCAGCTATCCTGAGTACTCCTCTTCAAACGTTTCGTCGATTTTGGCAGCCATGATAAAGTCATTCTCATGTAGACCGTCGATCTTGTGTGTGTAAAGTTTGATCGTGGCTCTACCCCAAGTAAAGTCGTTGATAACTGGGTGATGGCCTTGTTCCTCTGCTATGTCTCCCACATCGTTGACAAAGTTCAAGGCTTCTTGAAAATTTTCAAATTCAAACTCCCTCTGGATATGATGGTTGTTGTCCTCCAGCTGCCAGTCATCGTGTAGTTCGTCGAGTTTCTGAAGCGATTCAGTGGCTTTTAGTGCGTCGGCGTCTCCTCTACAAGCTGTACAAACCTTTCCTGAAAGTTCTGTCATACCCTCAGTATTTTTCTTGCATGGATATGAATCTTGTGGCAATCAGTAGGTCAAGCTGACACAATAAAAACCCAGCAAGGTAAATACTGAAACATGGTCAGGCATTTATCCCTGGGAAATGGATCTTTGCTGGTGAATCTTGATGACTCGCTGAGACTGCGAGATCTTTATTACCCGTATGCAGGACAGGAAAATCACGTTCTGGGGAAGCCTCATAGAATAGGCGTACACGCTGACAGATTTTCATGGATAGAGGACTGGAATACTGAGCCCATGTATATGCAGGATACTATCCTCGCTAATTCAAAGGCTGTCAACAAGTCGGAAGGACTTGAGATAGACTTCAGGGATGCTGTAGAATGTGACCGTCCTGTATTCCTTAGAGAGATAAACGTACATAACAAGGAGGATTACAGCAGGGAAGTTGAGTTATTCTTTAAACAGAGCTTTGATCTCTACGGCACAGAGATGGGTGATACATGTTTTTACCATCCGGAATACTCTGGTGTTGTACATTACAAGAAAAACAGGTACATGCTGGCCGAAGTAAAAAACGAAGGAGGTATATGTGGAGACCTCGAACAACATGGAATATACAGAGATGGTGCAGATGATGGAATAAGGTCAGGAAGCCTTAACTCGGATGCCATTGCACAGGGAAACGTGGACTCAGTCATAAGCATAAAGGTTGAGCTGGAGCCACAGAGCTCAGAAAAGGTATACTTCTGGATTAATACAGGTGAAAGCCTTCAGGAGGTTACGGAGTTAAACGATCAGATAGAACATATGATAGAGGACTCTTTTAGACAGACAAAGATGTGCTGGCGAGGCTTCGTTGAGAGCACAAAAAAGGATGTTGAAAATCTTCAAGAGCATGTAAGAGACCAGTTCAAGAGATCTGTACTTGTTGTAAGAGGTCAGACAAATGACAACGGTGCTATAACTGCAGCAAACGACTCTTCCAACCTTCAGTACAATCAAGACAAATATGGATATATGTGGCCTCGTGACGGCGCATTTATAACACAAGTTATGGCACAGGCAGGGTACCCTGATCTTGTAGAACCATTTTTTGACTTCTGTGAGGATGTGATACACCCTGACGGATATATGATGCATAAGTACAATCCTGATAAGTCGCTTGGAAGCTCATGGCATGCATGGGTTGACGAAGACGGTGACGATAGACTTCCAATACAGGAGGATGAGACTGCACTGGTGATCTGGGCTCTACAGAGATTCCATGAAGAAACCGGTGACAGAGAAATCCTAGAGGAGAAATGGAATACACTGGTGAAGCCAGCAGCAGATTTCCTATACGCATACTTCGACGAAGACAAATCTCTCCCAAACCCTAGCTACGATCTCTGGGAGGAAAAGCACTATACCTCAACTTTTACTGTCGCAGCGGTGTACGCAGGATTGAAGTCTGCAGCCAGTATAGCCGACACCATCGGTGAAGATGGTTCAAAGTATCTTGAGAGAGCTCAGGAGATAAAACAAGACGGATTAAAACACCTCAGATCAGAGGATACCAAAAGGTATGTTAGAGGTATAGAGGATGGGAATCAGGTTGACAGTGTTTCCGCGTCACTTCTCTTTTTGGAAAGATTTGGGCTTGTAGACAGAGAGGATGAATACTTCAAGAATACGGTCAACGCAATCAGATACGATCTTTCTCCAGACACAGATATAGGAGGTATAGCCCGTTATAAGGGAGATACTTATCACAATGTGACAGATGACTTCGAGGAAGTTCCAGGTAATCCATGGATTATATGTACTCTATGGGTCGCCCAACACCTGATAAATACGGCTGAATCAGATGGGGATCTTGAGGAAGCTAGGGAATACATGCACTGGACCTGTAAGAACTCGCTTGAAACAGACCTCTTCCCAGAACAGGTGGACCCGTATACAGGAGAAGGCAAAAGTGTAGCACCCTTGACATGGAGCCATACAACATTTATCAAAACCGCTCTCATGTACTCGAACAAGAAACAGGAGATCAAAGAATGAGAGATCTGGACAAGAGAGACTATACAATAATAGCATCAATATTGGTCCTAGCTGGAGCTATCTCAGCAGGAACAATGCAGAGTAATAACATTCAAAGCCCTCAAACCGCAGAAAACTGGAAGAAATTGAGCTAGAAAACGTTAACACAGGACAGACTTTCACGGTATCGAGTCTAGATAAGCCTGTAGTTATTGAGACATTTGCAGTATGGTGCCCTACGTGCACGAGACAGCAACAGGAAATGAAAAAACTGCATGAAACATCCAATATCACCTCCGTATCTCTAAACGTCGATCCAAATGAAGACCAGCAGCAGATAGTCCAGCATACTGAGGAAAACGGTTTCAACTGGAGATATGCAGTATCAGGTTCAAGCCTTACTAAGTCACTTGTAGACGAGTATGGAGCGTCAATTGCAAACCCTCCATCGGCGCCCGTCGTCGTAGTATGTGAAAACACCAGTGAAAGGCTTCAAAACGGTGTAAAACCTGCCTCAAAGATCAAAAACGAAGTGGAGAGAATATGTTAAATGTGCTCATCTCTGATAGATTTCTCACTGAGTTCATCCGCCAGCAGCCAAAATCACTTACTTTCTAAAACCACATAGATTAAACAGAAACAAAGATCAGGATTAGTGATGCTTATGACCTCAGTATACTATCTCACAAAGGTGTTCAACGTATTAAACCTGTGAAAATTTATGACAAGCTAGTCCTAGGATTGGCAACAGCCTATACCTCAGCCTGTACAGCTTTACTTGTTCTTTCAGCATATGTGGCCTATACAAATACGTCATTACTTACCTTGATGGGTTTATTGGCATCTGTGCTTCTGATTAGCCCTATTAGAACCTTAATTGACCATGTCAGCAGTCCATATAGCGATGTTTTAAAATTCTACAGCAGGAAGAAAACCGTAATAACCCTCAGCATTCTAATCTTTTCGTTGACATCAATCTCTCTTATAGCAGGGAGAAGTTTTCCATTTTCAGATATACTGAATCTTCCGTTCCAAGCCTCAACCAACTTCTTCAGGCAGCTCCGATACCTAGATACACCTCTAACAGAACTGGGCCTAACTATGTTTGAATTCGGAAGATACCTATTCCACGGCTTTGTGATCTACACTGTTGTAGACTCAGTTCAGTCATTGTTTGAGAAATTAAAGCCGAAAAAAAGTGAAAGCGAGTTCAGGGCCTCACTTACACCTCTATCAAGTAGTGAAGCTGAGATAGAGATCTATGTAGTATCCGGGCTTCAGGGATTTCTGAGGATACCTGAAAGCTTCTGCAAGGAATGTAGCATGTTCTACCACGCTGCTAGACAGGCTTCAAAGGAGGTTGACGAGGATGTCAATATTTCAGTGAGATCTTACTGGAGCTGGTTCCTAAAGCCGTTGCTGAAAGGAGGATATCACCCTCCTGTAATACTCGTGAATGGCAGTCTACTCA
>GL982576.1:254876-256099 GCA_000220375.1 Candidatus Nanosalina sp. J07AB43
CGTTTCCATTTTCAATTTTCTGAAGCTCTCTTATTCTGTGACTTCTATCAAAGTTATATGAGTACGCTTTGTTGTCCTGTCTCAGATTCTCTAATAATCTCAGCCTTTCCTGTCTTTCATCCGTCATACTGGCTCACCTCAAAAGTTAAACCTGATTCAAACTCTATCTGGCCGTCCTGAAGCTGTACTCCCAGAGATTCAAGATTAAGACATTTGGCGTTCTGCCAGAAATTATAGGTCAGCTCATATATCTCTACTCTTTCCCCTGTTTCCGGCAGGTTGCCGTTGCTGATACCTATACCTCTTTCATCCAAGATACATATAGTATCTGGAGCTTGAGAGATAGCTTCACCATCTCTAAAAGCTATAATATTTTCGTTTAACAAGAAGATTTCGAAGTTTTCACTGCCCTGAATCCTTATCCTCCCTACTGAGTGACCTTGAGATTGGGTAGTCTCTATGGAATATATTCTTCCCTCTCCGAGCCTAGATATGTTCGCTCTATCGAACTTAACACACTCGTCGAACCAACCTTGGACAGCTGCAGAGTAATCTGAAGGCGGGTTAGCGTACCCTGTTACATACCACAGATCATGAGTAGATAAGTCTCTAAGTCTTGCTTCGATCTCTCTACCGCTTCCCGACTCTATACTTAGGGTATCCTCGCCGTTTGTCGCAACCAGGGGGGTTCGGGAAATACTCGTCGCCTCAATTATCTCGTTCTGTATGGAGGGTACCGCCCTCATGCCTGCCACATCAGCATCTACTACAGCGGCGCCTAATTCATTGGCCGCTAGAGCCGCTTCTACTATAAGATCGGGTCCAACTTCGCCAAGTACGAAACCGTCTACTTCACTGTATCTCTCTTCAAATAATCTGACAGATTTAGAAGCAATACTGAGCTGATCATCAACCTGATTTTCAACCGGCCCTAAACCAAAGACCGTAACCAGAGTGTCATCATCACAGAAGTCAGAGAGATCTTTGACGTTTACAGGGCTGGGTGATATTGATCGATAACGCTCAAGCGCGGTGTCGTAATTGCCGCCACCACCGCCCGATAGAATAGAAGCGCCCTGGAGGAGTACCTCTATGTTATCAGAACTGATATTTCTAGGGCTCTCACGGGTCTCGGCGTCTTGATTGACGAATTCTGAGCTTAAAATATCCACCAGTCATTGTATTACTATATACACAGATAAACATTATAAATACTAAGTTTT
>GL982576.1:256149-276488 GCA_000220375.1 Candidatus Nanosalina sp. J07AB43
CTGAAGAAGCACTTAGCCCCTCAAACAGATAATATACATGGCTCCTGAGTGCTCTATGGTTTTTTCAATCACCAAAGGACTGATTCTTCCTTTCGATGATATTCTACTAGTTAAGATCTATACTAGAAGACTTTGATTTTAACGTTTGATCTTAGGGTAGACTCCGCATCGTTCTCTAAATCTTACATGAGTGCAGTTTCTACAAGCTAACCGCACGGTTATCCACGCCTTCAAAAACAAAACCATAGAATGTAATATGTGCAGAATAAAAACTATATTTTACTAGCTGCAGGCTTGACAGGATTACTAGTATCTACAGGAATCCTCCTAGCTACAAGCCCGGTTGAAGACAGTACAGAAGGTTCTGCCCCAGATCTCCAAAACAGATCTTTCAACACGTCATCTGAAATAAAAATGACTGAAAGCGGTAGGAAATATATTGTCAGACCTGATGAGCTGCTGCAGGGCTGTCCGGGAGGCAAAGACTGTATACCGTCAATAGACAACCCGCAGTTTGATTCAGCCGAGGAGGTGGATTGGCTTAATCCAAGCGATAAAGTAGTTGGACTTGAGGTAAACAATGAGTCGAGGGCTTATCCGTTGAAGATCCTTAGCAGGCATGAAATAGTGAATGACAGGATAGGAGGTAAGCCTGTAGCTGTTACTTACTGCCCGTTATGCAGGTCAGCTGTAACGCACTCGAGAAAAGTAGGTAACGAAGTGTTGGAGTTTGGTGTATCAGGCAAACTGTATAACGCCAACTTGGTTATGTACGACAGGAGCTCAGACACTCTATGGAGCCAGATATCAGGCCGAGCAATAATAGGTGAAAAGGTACCACAGAAGCTTGACCTAGTTTTCTCATCAATAACAGAGTGGGATGATTGGGAGAAAGCTCATCCCGACACAGACGTACTGTCAATAGATACAGGAATCTATCCCAACAGCGTCTACGAGACAGAGGCATACTCCGGATACAAAAGATCTGAGAGAGTCGGATACGGTGTCAATCAGGTGGATGAAAGGCTTCCATCAAAAGACATAGTATACGGAATAAAGGCCGGAAACGAATCAATAGCTGTCACTAAGGATGTACTTCAGAATGAGAAAATAATCCAAACAAGACTTGGCAACAATACACTTATCGCATTCAAGAGACCATCCGATGGCAGTGTGAATGCGTTGCTACAAAATGAAACGGGTGCGGATTTCAGTCTGGAGGATGGAGAGATTTCAAGTACAGCAGGAGACAAGTGGACGCTTGACGGAAAAGAGATTAACGGCAATGATGATATGAGACGTTTGCTGACCCAGGGATTCTACTGGTTTGCATGGAGCAAGTTCAACCCAGAAACACAGTTATACAGATAGGGTACAAAATAGGATTATGACAGAGAAAATTTTGATTACTGGTGCAGAGGGCACAGTTGGAACAGCAACGGGAAAATACCTTGTAGATGAGGGCTTTGAGGTTATCGGAGTAGGACTAGAAGAGTGCGATGAAACATGTTACACGAAAATACACAGCTTAGACCTCACGAAATCATCCAGCAAAAACAAGCTAGTTGATCTACTGGAGGATGTAGATGCTGTTTTCCATCTAGCCTGGAACCTATCTAAGGAAAACTTTGATACAGAAAGCAGCTGGGAAGGGAAACATGGAAATGTTTGAAAACGTGCTGGAGGCATCTAAAGAGGCCGGAGTAGACGTGTTTATCAACGGATCATCTATACACGCCGGTACCGGCGATATAGCAGCCTACACCAAAGATAGCAGCCTTAAGGAGACGCCACAGCCATACCGCAAAAGTATAGATCCTGAAGAAGACTTTGACCTGAGAAAGCAGAAACCAAGCAAACTTCTTGATCCGAGAGCAGAGAACCCGGACAGCCCATACGGAGAATCAAAGATTCAGACGGAACACAGAACTAGGCAAGCCGTCCAAGAAAACAAGATTAAAACAGGTGTAAGCATCAGAATCGGAGGAGTAAACCCGGCTGACCAAGAAACCCAAGAAGGTGAGCCGTACTACTCAACTCTTTATCTGAGCCACAAGGACTTAGGAAGAACAGTCGAACACATTATTGAAGAAGGAAGAGATATGAACGGGTACTATCAAATCTATGGTGTCTCAGACAACAGGGGAAGAATCTTCGACATCGAAAACCCGTTTATAGGTGAACATTAATGGAGCAAAACCTAAGTGAGAAAGAAAGAAAACAAAGGCTTCTAGGAGGTCTAATATTTGAGGCACTGGCTCTGACAGCATTGCTGCAATCGAACACTTTCTTAGCTTTGGTTTTAGGTGTCGCCGGTCTTGGACTGATATTTAATTACTTTACCTGCTTCTGCGGAACTAAGAAAGCAGTAAAATCATTGAAGTCTCGTCTGACATGATCCATCAAAACTTTCAAGATTCAAATACAAATAGAATGGACTGGTTTCGATGAACAAAAAAATCTTTATCGCGTCTGATCACGCCGGCTACGAGCTTAAAAACACTCTTGTAGAGTTTCTCAGCGACGAAGGATTTGAAGTTATCGACAAGGGTCCAGAGAAATACCAAAAAGACGATGACTACCCTGAATATATTATAGATGCTGCCAAGGCTGTAAGAGATGAGGATAACTCCCTAGGTATAGTACTCGGCTACTCAGGTCAGGGAGAGGCGCTGGCAGCCAATAAAGTGGATGGAATTAGGGCAGCTGTCTACTATGGGGAAAATCCGGAGATCACAGAGCTATCCCGAAAACACAACAACGCAAACATTCTCTCCTTGGGCGCTGGCTTTATCGGGGACGAAGAGGCCAAAAGAGAAGTATTAAACTGGCTTAAAGCAGATTTCACCGGCGCAGAAAGACACAAGAGAAGGATTAAAGAAATAGAGCTCTACGAAAACAGAAAAATCCTGAAGTTTTACCTGCCCTACTTGCAAGTAATCAAAAAGATCTAGACAGAGAAATCGAGAAGGTACTAAGGTACTCTAATACATTCCATGTTGACGTCCAGGATGGAAATTTTGTTGAAAATGATTCACTTGACTTTGATTATAATCTTCCGAGGTATCAGAGGTATGAGGCGCATCTGATGATTGAAAAGCCCCTAAAATGGATAAAAGAGAACCTGAACAAATTTGAAAGGTTTAACTTCCATATAGAGGCGACAGAAGATCCAGAATCCGTGATAAGCTATCTGAGAGACAAAGAAAAAGAAGTTGGAGTGGCTTTAAATCCGGAGACAAGCCTCGAAGAGATATCATCAGTTGTACACGAGGTTGATGTTGTTCAGTTTATGACCGTTGATCCGGGAAGCTACGGCTCTAATTTTCATAAAGAAGTTATCAAGAAAATCAGAGAAGCTAAGAGGAAGCATCCTGAGATAAGTGTAGAGGTTGACGGCCATGTGACACCTAAAAACATAGAAGACTTGAGGGAGGCGGGCGCGGACCTTTTCGTATCAGGCTCATATGTACAGGAAAGTAACAACCCTGGTCAGGCAGTTAGAACACTGGAAGAGAAAATCAAAGATGAGTAAACGGTAACCTTACGGTTAAATTCTACTCAGAAGTTGGAGTAATCATGACCAACAACAGTAAGCTTGAGAAATTATCTGATCTTCTAAGACGAGATGTTATAGAGATGACCACGGAGGCAGGTTCAGGTCATCCAACATCATGTATGTCATGTGCAGAGGTTTTTTCCGTTCTCTTCTTCGATGAGATGAACTACGATCCTGAAGATGCCTCAAACCCTGGTAACGACGAGTTCGTATTAAGCAAGGGTCACTCAGCGCCGATATGGTATGCCTCATTGGATAGAGCAGGCGCCATAGACGAGAATCTTGACTCTCTCAGAAAACTTGACTCACATCTTCAGGGACACCCGATGCCGATCTCCTCTGGAATGGGTGGAGGAAGCTACAGGGTCTCTTGGACAGGGCCTCTCAATAGCGACAGGAAAAGCCCTTGCAGCAAAGAAACAGGATAGAAGCTACCATACATACACCGTTCTCGGGGACTCTGAGGTTTCAGAAGGCCAGATCTATGAGGCTCTTGAACTTGCGTCTTATTACGACCTTGACAACCTGACCGCAGTAGTAGACGTCAACAGACTGGGCCAGAGAGGTGAAACAATTGTAGGCCACCACATGAACTGGTACAAGACAGGTTCTCAAGCTTTGGATGGAACGTAGAAGTCATAGACGGCCACTCAGTGCAGGAAATAAAAAACGCGTTTGAAAGCTCTCACGCATCGGACAGACCTACCGTAGTACTTGCAGAAACAGTAAAAGGTAAAGGAGTATCACTTACCGAGGGAGAAGAAGGCTGGCATGGAGTACCTTTGACTGAGGAGGAGATGCAAGAAGCCTTTGAAGAGCTTCCAAGCCCTGAAATGCCTGAATTCAGGATTTCCAAGCCTGAGAAACAGGAGAAGCCTTCTTTCCAAGAGAAGGAAGTAGATATGAAAACTTATGAACAAGGTGAGGTACTTGCGACACGTGACGCGTACGGGAATGCACTTGCAGATCTGGCCGAGGCCCGTTCTGAGGTACTGGCGGTAGACGGAGAGGTATCGAACTCGACAAGATCGGAGTATATTAAGGAGGACAACCCTGATCAGTTTGTTGAAAGCTTTATAGCGGAGCAAAACATGATCAGCATGGCACAAGGCCTATCAATAAAAGGATACGAAGTCTTCACCTCAACATTCTCAGCGTTCATATCAAGAGCCCACGACCAGATCAGGATGGCAGCTCTCTCAGAAGCAGAGATAACGGTAGTAGGATCACACGCAGGAGTGTCAATCGGGCAGGATGGTGCCTCACAGATGGGTTTAAGCGACATCGCATTATTCAGGGCGCTTCGTGAGTCCAGAGTCATGTACCCCTGTGACGGAAACTCCGCCAGAAAGATGGTAGAGAACGCACACAGATCCGGAAACCTAGACTACATAAGAACCACGAGACCTGAGACAGAAGTTATATACAGTCCGGAAGAAGAATTTCCGGTTGGAGAGTTCAAGAAAGTAGAGGAGCCTGAGGACCCGGACGTGGTGCTGGCAGGAGCCGGCATAACAGTACACGAAGCACTTGAGGCCAAAAAGATGCTTGAGCAAGAAGGAGTGCAGGCCGCCGTCGTGGATATTTACTGTGTAAAGCCCTTTAACTCGTACAACTTCCGCAGATTCGTGGAGTCCAACTCCGAAAAACTTGTGGTCTCTGAGGACCATTATCCTGAAGGTGGGATCGGAGAGATGCTTGGAAAAGAGCTGGAGGAATCAAACATTGAGATGAGAACTCTTGCAGTAGACAAGATACCTCACTCCGGAGGAAAACAGGAACTTCTGGAAAACTGCGGAATAGACAGGAAGGCAATTAAGAAACAGGCGTTAAATCTAGTGGAACAGCACTGAGGTGACAGAGTTAGAGGCCTGATAGCTATATTCCTCTGTATTTAGGAAGAGCCAGGCATCCATAGAGCTCAGTGTCTCCGCCTAACTCGGTAATAGATATTTCCGGTCGGGCATACGAGTCCGGGTAGTACCTGTCTAAGCCTTCCTTGATAGGATTCAGAACATAGTCAGGATTGTTAAGAGCTATCGACCCCCCAAGCTTGATGACCTCTGGATCCACCGTCAGGGCCAGCGTTGCGATGCCACGTGAGTGCAAGGCTCCCACGTGCTTTGTCACAAACTCTTCTACAAGCTCGTCTCCCTGCTGCGCCATTTTGTAAATTTCCTCTGCATCAGAATCTTGAATATCATCGAGTTCAGCTTCTGAGGCTCTTTCCGATAAAAATCTGTTCAAGTATCCGGATATTCCCTTGCCTCCGGAAACCTCCTCCCATGCACCTTCTGTCCTATCTGTAAGATTATCGAGACGAGGTGCCAGAGGATAATGACCTATCTTCCCCGCATTTCCACTTGTTCCTCTCACCATATTGCCGCTCAGAACCATTCCAGCTCCGATACCTGTAGAAAACGTAACATAAATTAAACTCTCGGATCCTGAATCATCTCCAAAGTAATACTCTCCCAAAGCTGCTGTGTTAACATCGTTTTCAACTGCAATACCGACATCCTCAAGCCTCTCATCTATCTTTTCCCCATATTGAATGCGCTCCACCGTTGTGCCATCTTCTAGCTGTATCCTGGAAGTTGACTTGTTCTCGAGATCAGGTGTTCCTGCAGTTGAAATAGCAACCTTCTCTATATCGTACACCTCAGAGAGCTCTAAAGCCTTTTCTCCAACCTGTTCGGCTATGTTCTTCTCCGTTCTAATCTTTTCTGGAGATATTTTGAACTCTCCCTCTGAAGTACCTACAGTGTACTTTATCGTGGTCCCGCCTACATCGAACGCTGCTATCATATCTACATTTGTTTGTCCAAAAATAAAATTTTCTGGTTTGTATCGAGGCATAGGTTTTTATTCTGAGAAACTGTGTATTGTAACATCAAGATCCGCAACTCTACACATTCAGCTACTGGTTTCCAGATGGTGTCCTGTACAGTCAATATTGGGATAGACGAATCAGAGGCTAAATCCAATGGGAAATAATTTGATTGAATTCAACGCACGAAACTCTAAGGTATCCGAAGAGAAGTTAAGGGACTTAGAGGATAGACTCCGACCTGAAGTCCAAAATATGAGGGAGGCTACGGAGAAGGGATACAATGATCCGAGAGCCTCAATTAACCTACCTGGCGATGAAGAAACTCTAAAACAGGTGAAAAAACTTGTCAAAGGCAAGAGACGACTTAATCCAGAGTATCTGGTGGTTGCAGGTATAGGCGGTAGCAACCTTGGTACAATAGCCGTTCAGGAAGCCGTACTTGGAAAGTTGTACAATCAGAAAAACCCGGATACGAAGATTCTCTATGCAGAGACAACAGACTCCGAGCATATTGGCGATATACTGGATATAATTGAATCATCTCTTGAAAGAGGTGAAACCGTTCTGCTAAACGGAGTCTCAAAGTCAGGAGGAACCACGGAAACTATCTCTAACTTCGAGATTATAGCGGAGAAAATATCTGAGTACAAGAATAAGCCCGAAGAATACATCACAGTGACCTCCCAGAAGGACTCACCGTTTCATAAGCTGGCAGAGGAGAAAAACTACTCCACGCTTGAGATACCTGAGAAGATTGGGGGTCGTTACTCTGTCTTCTCTGCCGTAGGCCTTTACCCACTAGGAATACTAGGAGTTGATCTTGATGAACTCCTGGAAGGCGCAAAACAAGCGAGAGAAAGGTGTCTCAACAAAGATGTACTTGAAAATCCGGCGGCTCGTTCAGCCGCCTCAATCTACCTAAACCAGAAACAGGGCCGAGATATACATGATTTCTTCCTCTACGGCAAGGATCTGGAAATGATAGGCAAGTGGTATAGACAGCTTACAGGGGAGAGCCTTGGAAAAGAACAAAACAGAGAGGGCAAGAAGGTGAACGCCGGTATAACACCTATAGCATCGGTAGGATCAACCGATCTTCACTCCATGTACCAACTCTATATGGGAGGTCCTGATGACAAGCTACATACGTTCGTGTACACAGAAGAAAACGACAGGAATATAGAAGTTCCAGAAAACCCTGAGTACAGCAGGCTTGTGGAAGACATTCAGGGAAAACCATTAAACCAGATTATGGACGCCATATTTGAAGGTGTAAATAACTCCCTTAAGAATACAGCAAGACCGTTCAACGTCGTGAAGATTCGTGACAGGTCCGAGAAATCAATAGGGGCTCTACTTCAGTTCAAGATGATGGAGATGATGTACCTAGGGTACCTGATGAATGTGAATCCTTTCAATCAGCCAAGCGTAGAAGACTATAAGGACGAAACCAGAGAAATCCTCAAGGAGAGTGGTAGAAATGGATGACCAGTTAGTTGTTATCTTCGGCGGCACCGGCGATCTAGCCCGAAAAAAGCTTCTGCCAGCGTTGAGGAAGCTATATGATCAGGGAATAGATCAGCCTGTGCTGCTTGTAGGACGTAGTAACTCCGATATACATGAATACATACAAGATATGGGTATAGAAGACTACGAGGATAGCTTCCTAGACAACCTTTACTACCTCTCGCTAGATGTTAAGACAGGTGATCCAGAAGACCTCAGGAGCAAGGTAGAATCGGTGTCAAACGAGTATGAGATCGACACAAACTATGCTTTCTACCTAGCTCTTCCATACTTCCTGTTTACGTATACTTCTTCTCTAATACAGGATGCTGGGCTCGATACTGATAGCTCAAAGATTGCATTTGAGAAACCTTTTGGCAAGAACCTAGAGACAGCACAACGCATAAATCAAGAGATAGACGGCTTTAGCGAGAAACAGATTTTCAGGGTGGACCATTATCTTGGAAAAGAGCTTGTGGAAAACATATTGACACTGCGTTTCTCAAACCCTCTATTCCAGAAGATATGGGATACAGAATCCGTCAAGAACGTCCAAATAACAATGGCTGAGGATATGGGCGTAGATGGAAGAACCGGTTACTACGATGAGGCCGGAGCCATAAAGGATGTTTTCCAAAATCATCTTCTGCAGGTGCTTTCACTGACAGCTATGAAGCAGCCGGATTCCTCTGACCGCAGAAGACGTAAGGGATAGGAAGCTAGAAGTACTTGAAAACATCCAAGACATGAAATCAGAGGACATAGTGCTGGGACAGTACGGAGCTAAGGAAACTGATGGAGAGGATGTAAAAGGTTACAGGCAGCTTGAGGGCGTCGACCAAGGGTCCGACACTGAAACCTTCTTTGCCCTCAAACTGTACTTAGATATGGAAAACTGGAGGGATACACCTTTCTACGTAAGATCTGGAAAGATGATGGATGAAAAGTACGCAGAGGTAAATGTTGTACTAAAGGACAACACTGATCTTTTCGATTCTGAGGAAGGTAAGTCAAACGTCGTAAACATTAGAATACAGCCGGATTCAGGTGTATCAATAAGATTTAATTCCAAAGCTTCTGAAGGTATCGAGGAGCTTGAGTCTGAGACCATGGAAGCCTGCAAGGCATGTAGACAGCTGCTTCCAGGAGCATACGAGCATATTCTTGAGGAACTTTTGGAAGGTAACAGAACAATGTTTGTTGACTGGGAGGTGCTCGAACAAAGCTGGCGTATAACAGATTCGATTGTTGAGAAGGCAAAACACGAGGAAACAGAGTTCCCAAACTATACTCCAGGATCTGAAGGACCCGAAGAAGCTGAAGACATTATCGATGATGGAAAATGGATAAAACTAGATAGGAGGAGTAAATTACAATGACTTTGTCAAAGATTAGGAACATGTTTTCGAACTCGGAAAATCTTAGAATCGGTTATATTGGTCTTGGAAAGATGGGATTGAACATGACCAAGAACGCAATTGACCACGGACACGAGGTCGTGGCTACTGACATAGATGAGGATGCAGTCGAAGAGGCCTCAAGATACGGTGCAGAACCTGCAAACAGCGTTAACGAAGTGGTTGAAAACCTTGATACGAACCAGAGGATTGTCTGGATGATGGTGCCTCATGGCGATCCTGTAGATCAGACCATAGACAAACTCAAAGATTGTCTCAACGAGGGCGATATAGTGATCGATGGGGGTAACTCACAATACGAGGAGACTGAGAGAAGAAGCCAAGAGCTGCTTGAGGAAGGTATACACTTCTTTGATATCGGTGTATCAGGAGGACCTGACGGCGCCAGAAACGGAGCATGCATGATGGCCGGAGGACCTAAAAGCCAGTGGAACAGGATAGAACCTCTTGTAAGCGACCTGTGTGTGGAGGACGGGTACGGCTACTTTGGATCAACGCCAAACGGCCATTTTGTCAAAATGGTGCACAACGGCATTGAGTACGGTATGATGCAGGCAATTGCAGAGGGATTCGATGTCATGCAGAAGTCGGACAATGACATCGACCTTGAGAAGACTGCCAGAGTCTACAACAATGGTGCAGTAATTGAGTCATCGCTTATAGAATGGCTGAAAGAAGGGTACAGCGAATTCGGTGAAGGACTTGATGAAGCATCAGGCAGAGCAAACGAATCAGGTGAAGGAAGATGGACAACAGAAGCCGCAGACGAATTAGACATTCCAACTGACGTAATTACCGATGCACTTGATGCAAGGCTGAGAAGCCAGGAAAACCCAAGCTACCAAGGACAGATCATAACACTGCTAAGACATAAGTTTGGAAACCACAGCTTGGAAGGAGCCTAAAGCATTTTCCTCTATACTGAGTGGTTTATACGCAGATCTCAGTCAAAGGTATGGAGATAAGAGCTTGGCTGACGCCACCAGCTTTGGCGGCGAGACGCTTCCAAATGTGAGGAGCACAGAGTTTGATACACCAATAGGCAACTGGTTGAGATTTGAGAGGTATTTTCGGGAATACCGCATACGTAATTCTAACTTTACAATAATACATGGAAAGCTGCAGGTGCTTAGTTTTATGTCGGTCAGTTGCTTTCCAACTTCATGGCCCTTGCCGCCCCTTTCAGAGAGATATCATAGTTGGTGATGACATGTACAGGGATCTTTGAGAGCAGTTCCTGGAACTGCGGAGAGGAGTTTCGAAACTCTTCTAAGAATGACTCATCTATGCTATCTGGATTCTGAGCTGCTATTCCTCCGGCTATGTAAAGTCCGCCTCTTGGAAGAGTGTCAAGTACGTAATTCCTACAGCATCTGGCGTAAAATTCTATGAACTTTGAAAATGTCTTCTGGCTGCAACGGTTTGTTTGTCTGGTTTCTGAAATCTGCTCCGCTTGAACGTCTTTTTCCTGAGGAGAATCTTCGTTGAAGAACTTGTACATATTCTCCAAGCCTTTGCCCGAGAGCACGTGCTCGTATGAAATCGGATGGTTAGTATCCTCTAGTTCCTGAATAAATTTTGCCATCTCCAACTCCTCTCTATTTTTTATCGGGAGATCGCAGTGACCGCCTTCGGAAGAATTCGGCACATATCTTTTCAGACCTTTATCATAAACCAGAAGGTTCTTTCCCAGACCTGTTCCGGCGCCTATAACCGCCTTTGGCTGATTTTCAGAGGATTGCTCACCTCTTTGTACTGTTGTGTAGTCTTCTGGTCCCAGCAGTTCTGTTGCATAACCTAACGCATCAAAGTCGTTGATAAGGAGAACGGTCTCTAGACTGGTTTTCTGTTCTATAACTCTTGCATCTATGGTAAGATCGGCGTTAGGCATCTGTACTTTACGGTCTTCGACAGGACCTGCAACAGCAAAACATGCCTTTCCAAAGTTACTATCCTCAAACTCATCCTCTAAATCCGCCAGGAAGCTTTTAAGCCCTTCTAGAAAGCTTTTCTGTCTGTCAGTGCTTTTGTCCTGTTTAAAAAGAATTTCAAAACCGCTTTCTTTTCGCTCAACAACAGCCAGATCATCATTAGTGCCACCTACATCACCAACTATGTATCTCTGCGTCATGGTATGTCTCTGATATAGGTTTTCTAGGATACATAACAAAAAAGCATTGCATTCGTGTGAATCTTCGGATATTTTTTAACCGGATAGATTAAGTCTAACCTATGACTCTGTACGAGTTTTTTGGGGATGGATGTCCTCATTGCCAAAAAATGGATCCCAAAGTAGAAAAACTGGAGGAAAAGCAAGAGGTAAGCGTCGAACAGCTTGAGGTCTGGAACGATCAGGAGAACGCTGAAAAGCAGATGGAACTAGATGATGGAAAATGCGGAGGAGTACCCTTCTTCTACAACACAGAAACTGGTGAATGGATATGCGGAGAGACAGATCAAGAAACTCTAAGACACTGGGCGTTAGGCAAAACTGTCACCTAGTATCTGAGATTTACTAGCCTTGCCGTGTAAACAGATTACAGGATGATTCGAGAGAAAGATGGAATCCACTTTGAACTTGATGAGAGAAATATTGTAGCTGATTCAAGAAGCACAACAGGAGACCTGAATATTGTTTCGCATGCACACTTTGACCACCTACATCAGTCCAGATCTCAAGTTGTATGTTCCGAGCTTACGGCAAAGCTTACTGAGGCGAGAACAGGTGAGGAGGTTGACAGACTGGAGGAGCATGATATCAAGCTGATTCCTTCAGGTCATATACTTGGATCAACAGCAGCCCTGTTTGGTGGAGAGAAAAAGTATCTTTACACAGGCGACGTCTCGATGAGAAAAACCGCATACCTAGACGGTTTTAATCCTGTAAGCGCAGATGCCCTAGTTGTTGAATCAACCTATGGTGTTCCTGCATACACATTTCCAGACCAGAAAGAGGTCGAATCGCGCATCAAGAACTTTATACAGGACAACAGAGACCAACCTCTTTACCTGTTTGGGTATTCTCTAGGTAAGGCGCAAAAAATACAGAAAATTATAGAAAGCGTTGTTGAGAGACCTGTACTAGCTCATGGCGCTGTAAAAAAGATGAACGATGCAGTAGAAGAATATACCGGAGTATCCTTTCAGGCCGAGAGCTACGGGGAAAACAAGCAGAAGCTCGAAGATGAGAACGCAGTTTTAGTGGCTCCTTCAAGAAGCTCTCAAGCCGACTGGATTGACAAAAACGTCGAAAGATACGGAGGTCTAAAGGCTGGCTTCTCCGGGTGGGCTGCACAGAGCTCATTCAAGTTTAGAGGAGGATACGACGAAACATTTGTGCTCTCAGATCACTGTGACTTTAATGAACTTCTAGAGCTGGTTAGACAGGTCGACCCTGAAGAAGTATACACTCACCATGGTTTTGACGAGGAGCTTGCCTCACATCTTTCCAACCAACTAGGTTACAGTGCAAGAGCCTTGAAACAGAACCAAACCTCTCTCGGACAGTTTCAGTAACTGATTTAATTCAGGAGAAAGTAAATACTGTTTTATGCCACATTTATCGGAGAAAAACTGCAAGATCGTAGATGAACCTGGGGAAGTGCTACAAGCTAACGATATAAGTCATTACATGGCGCAGCTACACAAATCCTGGTCCTCCCAAGAGGAAAAAGTGCTTGAAAGAGAATTTAACTTCCCGAATCATGAGAAAGCTGTAGAATTTGTTAACAGAGTTTCTGACCTAGCCAGTTCACAGGAGAAGTACCCGGAAGTAAGACTTTCCTACGCCTCCGTGAACGTAAGAATAGGTAGTTCAGAAGTTGAGGGACTGCATGAGAATGATTTTATACTAGCTGCAAAGATAGATAGGAAGAGCAACTGAACTCACTCGAATGTAAACAACCTGCTGAGCGCTGCATCAACGAATTTCTGGTCTTTATCTTCTAACAATGGCCTAGCGTCTTCTACAGCATGCCTGTCATTTGAGGTAAGTTGAAGGCCAAACTCCTTTCTGGCGCTTATGGAGTTCTTTACCCTGCCCTGTAATGCGTGACGGATTTCTTCATTCTGCTTTTTCCCATGCGAATCAAAGTCTGTTAGAACTGCTGTTCTGTCTGATCCTCGTTCCACATTCTCTACAAGGTCTTCAGTCGAAGTCTCCGCAGATAGGAAAATCTTACCATTGAACCCCAGATCCCTCATAACATCCCTGTCATCGAAACCTTCGACTATTATAGAGTCAAGATCTCTGTTCAGCTTCTCTACAATTCGCTCAAGCTTCTTCAACTCAATAAACTCCTCATCTCTCATTCCTAAACAAATCTAATTAAGACCGAAATAATTTTTACGTGTTACGAAGCATCAGAAGCCAAGTTGGTAACAGTCTTACTGAGTACAGGATTTACTGAAGCCTGGTATACAGCCCTGACTCTGTCTTTAAAGTTCTGAAGGGACAGCTTCTCCTCATCTAACCGGATTTCTTGGTCATGGTTAATTTCAAACTCCAGTTTAAACATGTCCCCATCAACATTGCCTAACTGTCTTCCAGAGTTTAACTCCATATCCCTAATCCTGCTGATTGATTCTTCAGGTATATCTGCCTTTATAATAAAGTGTATATCGTCATCGGTGTAAATCCTAATAGTGAATCTGTCATCTATTCCTTCAATCTTCAAAAAGCCATCTTCCCAGCTACGACTTGAAGATACCTTGGGTGTAAAGAGATCCGCTACTTCTTCAACGGACAGTATGCCTGCCGTTGACGAGAGCTCTTCCTCAAAACTCTGTATACTGGAGATATACTCAGAGTCACTACTGCGACCAAAAGTATCTATAGCCATGAAGTAGACTTTATTCCCATCAACTGCAAGATTTGTTCTGATTGTATCAATCTTTTCCTCTATTTTCTCTAGAGCGTCTTTTGAGTATGGTATATCGATCATGAAGGTTTCAGGTCTTTCATTGTGTTCAAGTACTGCTTCAACAGGCAGCCTCCTATCAAAAGGAGGCTTTCTTATTTCCAGACCTATGTAGCTTGATTTAATTTTTTCCAGCTGATTTAGTACTTTTCTCCGGGTCTTTTGAAACGGTTTTATGCTTCTGTGAAGCAGTCTGGCCTGGCTTTGTGACAGCTGCTTTCTCTGCATCATCTTTGCAACATCCCTTACGACAGAGTCAGTATCGGTGTATACAAGTTCATTTTGAAGAAACTGATGTAGACAGGAAAAGCTTACAGATTCGAAAACATCGTTGTCAGCTTCTCTTGATTTTGTAATAAAGATTCCTCTAAACTTGTACTCTGATAGCTCATTGAGTTCCAGACCTAGATCGATGGGATTGGATTTAAGCATTTCAACGTATTTTCTCATCCGTTCCCTGTCATCTTCAGAAACTTTTCTCTTACTTTTTGCGTCAACCACCCATACCTCTTTCTTGTTCTGACGGTCTGTTCTCGCAACAAAATCAGGTCTTGAACTATCTTTAAGGCTTCCTATTCTCTCAGTAAAATCAAAGTATCCTCTATACTGCCTGAGAACATCAAGAACATCTCTCTGGAAAACCATCCAGTTCATATCGTCCTCTTGACTCATCTCTCCTTCACCTTATAGGAGTCTATCTTGCCGTCACCGTCACTATCTAGCCCCTCTACAACGCAGTAGAAGCCTCCTCCTTCCCAATCCTCCAAAAGGTTTTCAAGATCGCTGAACGCCTTTACAGCGGCTTCAGTTCCTCGATTCTGTATACCTGCAACCATGATAATCCAACTATCCTCGCTGAAAGGATTTTCGGCCTTTGCAATTACACCTATCTCTCCCTTTGTATAGGTTTCCTCAGGCGTCTCAATCTTTCTATACGGAAAATCTTCGCCCTCAAACCTAGCCTCAAACTCTTGATTGAACTTCTTAGTTATCGTGTTTGTGAGCACGCCACCAAGGAGTATCATGTTATTCCCAAACTCCTTTGTGTTCATTACCTCAGTATCCAGTCTGGTCTCAAATGCTCCCGCTCCATAATTTCCCAGAGCCAGACCAATTTCCCCTGCCAAGTGACCATCACTTGCCTTTACCTGATCTGGACCATGCTGATCCGGAGATCCAGCAATCACAAAACTTTGAGATCCATCCTTTTGATTCTCTCCTACATGAAGGAAATCCCTCGCCTTAGTATCGTATCTCCATGAAACCTCTTCTTTCAGTTTATTTTCTGTGTCAAATACATAGGCCTCTGATGAAGGCTCGAAGAACTCTGCTGATCCTCCTGATACATCCTCAATCTTGAACTGGTTTATGAGCCCTGCATCCTCTAACTTGTTGAAGTGGTAGTAGGCTCTTTGTTTTGGAATATTAAGATCCCTAGATACCTGTCTAGGATATGATGGATTTTCTGCCAAGTATCTGATTATTCTCTGCCTGGTATCATCTGATAGAGCATCTAGCTGACGTGGAGCCAGTTCTTTGGCCTCGATCAGGCTTCCATCTCTAAACAACTTGGTCATATTACTAACTGTGAGCCGGTCAAATAAAAACTTGAATGGTACCTCTTTACATCTCTTCATGAGACCGTATTTTCCTAAAATAACCGCCACCCGTAAAGCGTTTATCTAAACGGTTTAGGCGGTTCTCAGGAAGAGTTTATAAATACAAAAATGGTATTGTATTATCATTATGTGTGGGATTGTAGGTTACTATGGAGATGAAGAGGCTTCTGAGAAAGTTTTCAGGGGACTGAAGAAGCTGGAATACAGAGGCTATGACTCTGCTGGTATAGCGACAGCAGGAAACCCTACAATCAAAACTGAGAAAGCTGTCGGAGAGGTCGAAGAAGTTAGAAACCCTGATATAGACGGAACGTCTGGAATAGGACACACCCGCTGGGCCACACACGGCGGAGTAACACAGGAAAACGCACACCCACACGTCTCAGAACAGGAGAAAGTCGCGGTAGTACACAACGGAATAATCGAAAACTACCAGGAGCTAAAGCAACAGATTGACGCAGAGTTTAAGTCTGAAACTGATACTGAGGTAATACCACATCTTCTAGAAGAAAAACTAAGACAGAACACGATAAAAGACGCAGTCAATAAAGTTATGAAGAAGCTAGAGGGCTCTTACGCCGTCGCAGCCATGCTAGATACAGGAGAGCTAATAGCATTCAGAAAAGGCTCTCCACTTGTTCTAGGAATCGACAACGGAGAGTATCATCTGGCATCAGATGTTACACCCTTTCTCAAACACACATCTAAGGCAGTGTTTTTAGAGGATGGTGATTATGCAGTTATAGATGGAGATCACACAGTTTACAACTCAGGGAAGCAGGTTTCCCGTGAGATTCAGGAGATTGACTGGGACGCAGAACAGGCTTCAAAAGAAGGACACAACCATTTCATGGAGAAGGAAATCAAGGAACAGCCAAAAACCGTGAAGAGAGCAGCGTACCAAGACAAATCTGATCTGGAAAAAGCTGTAGATATGATAGAGAGCGCGGAGGATGTATACCTTACAGGATGTGGAACCGCGAGCTTTGCAGCTTCACTAGGAGCAAAGTACATACGTGAATCAGGACACGAGGCGCATTCAGAACAGAGTCATGAACTTGAGTACAGGAGCGATGAGATAACAGAGGAAGATATTGTGATAGCGGTCAGCCAGTCTGGAGAAACAGCAGACCTGCTGTCTCTCTTGGATGAAACACAGGCAGATGTGTTAGCAGTGGTGAACGTGGTGGGTTCCACTCTTGCACGTCAGGCAGACCACAAGCTCTACGTAAACGCAGGGCCTGAAATAGGTGTAGCATCCACAAAGGCATTTACAGCACAACTTACAGTCCTAAAACTCATAGCATACTCACTGGAAAACAGAACAGAGGAAGGGAGAGAGAAACTCCTCGACACAGCCGAAAAGATAAGCGAGACAATTGATGCGAACAGGCAGGAGATAGAAGAGTTAAGTACGTATCTAGTTGAGAAAGATCATGTATACTTTATAGGACGTGATAAAGGATATGAGATGGCACGTGAGGCAAATCTTAAGCTGAAGGAGCTCTCATACATACATGCTGAGGCTTTTCCAGGAGGAGAGTTTAAGCACGGTACACTAGCCCTAGTTGAAGAAGGAACACCAGTGGTTGCGTTCCTTAGAGAAGACTACAGCCAAGCATACAACAATATGATGGAAGCACATTCACGTGGGGCTGATATAGTATCAGTCGGCGACACTAAAATTGAGGAATCAAACTTCCACATAGACATGCCTGAGGATGAAAACCCTGAGATACTGGAAATTGTACCTTTCCAAATGGCAGCTTATCTAACCGCTGTAAAAAAAGGCCACAACCCTGACAAGCCCAGAAACCTAGCCAAATCAGTAACCGTGAAGTAAAAAGCCAAGGTATAATAACATCCTAAGCGAGGAATACAGTAATGAGGTATGCTGCAGTTACTCTGATAACATTACTATCGGTTTCAGCTGTCGGCGCCCAGCAAGTAACAGGCAGTTCAAGCCCTGAAAATGTTCTAACCGACTCAGGTCATTTGAACCTTAGTTATGTCCAAGAAAAATACAACTCCAGATCAGGCGAAGTACCAGACATTGTGGGATCTATAATCGGAGATCAGACCATTACTGTAAACCTGACGCGGATAAATGACTCCGAAAAGCTGCTTAAGGAAGACGTGATCGGAGTCAAAACTAATGGAGTGAGAACAGAAGAAATAAGGTACGGAACCATGCAGAACCCAACCCTGAAGATATGGATTACCCAGCAAAACATTGACAGGCTCTCAAATGCGGAAGACAGGCAAAAAGAACTGAAGAGGATGATACAAAACAAGGATATCCGATATGAAACAAAAACACTTGGCACTGCAGTTAAAATGGCTGTGATGAACTTCTTCATATCTCTGTAAATCTTCAGCTCTACTTGTTTGCATACCTAAATTCAATGTTCCTATCCTCCAGCTCTGTCTTAAAACCATCCAGGCTTCTCTCGCCATGATATCTATAGGGGATTACTACTTCTGGCTTCAGCTTGACAGCGTTTCTAACAACCTTGTCCAGATCTATATCAGATGATGTAGATAGAAAAGCCACGTTTGCCGTATTCTCTAGTGAGCGCACATTCTCAAGATCTGTAGGAGATGGGGACACAAGAAAAGAGGAATCTTTCATATTGAATCTGTACGAAAGTGTATCACCAGATTTGACAGCCTCTATCAAAACTCCATAGATATCAATTACATCGCCGGGGCTCACAAACTCCTTATCGTTTGAAGGTATCATCTCATCTTTCATTTTCTCCGGTAGTACAACACAAGTCCCTCGACCACATACCTTAGAAAGCTTTTCAGGATCAAAACCCTCTCTGCACGTGATAAGAACAATTGCAGCCTCAAAATCTCCGGAAACATCCGAAACAGGGTCTACGGCAACCGTAAACTCTTGGTCAATCACCCTAACTGAGCGACCACTGTCCCAAACTAACTCAAGGTCATCGTAGCTAACCAAGGATATCCTTAACCCCCACAAATCCAGTTCACGAATTTATCCTTAAGACTGTTACTCAATCTAAATGCCGAAAAACCTCTATGCTTAATAAGTATTATCGATCCGTTATGAAAATACAACGTGCGGGGGTAGCCAAGCGGTCAAAGGCGCAGGACTTAGGATCCTGTCCCTTAGGGGTTCGCAAGTTCGAATCTTGTCCCCCGCACTACCACGCATTCAAACAAAGTGTTCAAGATCATAAAAAGGGAGGAGCGGTTTACTAATACTGATTTTTAAGGATTCTTCAGGCGTTGTTTTTTACAGTTACACTATGAGATTTTTTGCCTTCTTGTAATAATTTGTTATTCAATCCTGTAGAATCTAAAAATCTATTTACTTCAGGAGTTAACTCCATTTCAGGCTCGAAATTCAAGTCTGCTAAATGTAAATAAGGGTCTCTGTCTCCGACGCCTGGGCTTAAACCTGAAACATTGAATCCCTGTTGCATTAAGACCTGACCAACTTCTTGGGTTGAGGGATTATTCATGTTAAGTCTGGTCTCATCAAACCTGCTTTCATCTCTTATAACACCATCTATAGCTTCTAAGGCCTCAATAAGTTCTTGATCCCCTGGTTCAACTTTTCCTATACTGTATTTTGCAGAACTAGAGGATGGAGATCCGACATCTACCACGTCAGCCCCGGAATAAAATCCTTCAGCATATTCTATCCCAAAGTTATTTTCTTTTGCTAGTCTATCAGTAAAGTCTCTAGCCGCCTCTGGCACATAAACCTCTCCAAGTTCGTCGTGGCCAGATATCATTGTAATTGTAGAGTCATTCGTCGGATGTTGCGATGGATTCAGTGAGTATGGAGAAAAATCTAATTTGTCGTAGACATGTTGAGTTTTACCATGATCTGTAGTAGCGTCTGTTTTAGCAGATTTATAATTATCTGTTCTTTCCTCCGCAAGCAATTCAAATGCGGATTTACCATTCTTCCTTAGTTCTCCTCTATATCCCGGATCAATATAGCAGCCAGCTAAAGTTACCGAGTCTTCATGAGTGAGTTTATCAGCCTCTCCTACTACTTTACCATCTTTGACAACAAATAAAGTATCGTAAGCATCCTCATTTACTCTGTAACGTGTCGTTCCAAAATCATCATATCCTTCACATTGGTCTAAAAAAGCTTCTACTCTTATACTATCAACTTCTTGATCCGATTGAATCTCAAAAGACATATTTGTTATTTTGTAGTAATTAATAAAATATTTTTGGAAATGGCTTCAAAACAGCCTATTTAAACGGAGAAAGAAAAGCAGACTTAGAAACATAGAACATCAAAAGGCTGGAAGACCTACTAAACATATTACTGAGGTAGAAAAGTTTTATAAGGTATAGGTAACAAAAAACCTATTATTGGTGTATTAATATGGCAGCTGAAGAGTACGACCTACTAACTCAAGGTGAACGCTTTGGAGCATCGGACAGATGTAAGTCTGGCCAACTACAGCTCCGCGTACGAGCAGCTGCTGG
>GL982576.1:276508-280403 GCA_000220375.1 Candidatus Nanosalina sp. J07AB43
TTCTCGTGAACCTGCTTGTCATAACCTTCCCATATAGTTCTGTAGTTTGGACTCATAGGTTTTCACCTCACTATCTGAGTTTGTGCTAAGCATTTCCTGTGGCAGTATCCTTCAGAGGTGGTGATGTGCTGATGTGATTCCTTGACTCTGTCGCCGCAGAGCACACATAGTCCGTAGGTTTTTTGCTGTTTGGAATTTTTCAACGTTCGTGCTTCATAGGCCATTTGTCTTTTTACCCTCAGTAGATTATCCGCCGAAATCCCATATATAAACCCATTGAACTGGGATTCATCAGTTTAGTTAAACTTAGGTAACCAATCGGAAGAAATAACAGCATATGGACGTACATGAATTTATGGATGATAAGAAGGCTATTTCCAACATAGTAGATTTGCTTTCGGGCAAATGGACTGTAAAAGTTTTCTTTGAACTCAAGAAGCAACCTCAGACATTTACAGAACTCAGTAGAGAGATTGATGGTATTTCCAATAAGATGCTTTCGAAAACATTGAAAATGCTGAAAGATGAGGGTGTACTAGACGAAGCACAATCTGCAAAAGGATACCTTCTTACAGAAAAGGGTTATTTGCTGAGAGACAAGCTTGAGGAACTAACTGCTTGGTCAGATAAATACATGGTCAATAATCGAAAGGTTTTGATTCTTGAGGATGATTCAATTCAGGCGGAGCTATACTGTAAGTGGCTAGAAGGGTTCGAAACTGAGACTGTTGATGTAGATTCTGTGATAGAGAGATCTGATTCAGAGACTCTTGCTGTAATAATGGATAGGCGTCTTGAGGACCAAGAATCAGATAGATTTGTTAAGTATCTTTCAGGCTCAGGTATACCTGTCATAGTGTGCTCAGGGGTTGAACCCTCAATTGAGGATACTGAAATGCCATTCTACAACTATCTAATTAAGCCTTTGGACAAGGGAAGTATACAGGAATCACTCGATACCATAAGGAAGCAGAAAACTGCTGAAACGAGGGTTCAGGGCCTCGAAAACAAAAAAGATCTAATTAGATCCAGGAAGATTGGTAAGTGCGAAAAAAGGAAGGAGAGATTAAGTGAAATAGATAAGGAGATAAGATCTATTAACTAGAGTATGAATTTGTGGATCAGGCTTCCGTCTTCTGACTTATCTAATTTAAAACCCCATTCATTTGCATCTGCAAGTCTCTTTACGATTGAAAGACCTAAGCCTCTACCTTTGTCGGAAGTACTGAATCCATGATCTGTAATGTCTTCAAGTTTAGAATCCAGTTTCCCATTGTCAGTATAATAGAATCCTTCTTTGGTCGTTCCAACTTCTATAGAAACATCTTTTTCGTTGTGTCTTATGCTGTTTGATATCAAGTTATCAAAAATATTTATAAGACCTGTTCTACTAGCCTGAACCTCTAGATCATCCTTTAAGTCATAGCTTAAGTCTCGTTCTCCTATCTTTATCGCCTGTTTAAGCACTTCATTAAGATTTAATGGCTCCTTCTGGAAGTTCTCGGGATCTCCAGATACTGCCAAGAGCTCGTCTATGATGTTTTCCATTCTGCCAAGTGACCTCTCGACCTTGTCCAAATCCTCTTTAGTCATTGATTCATTTGAGAGATTAAGATACCCCATCGCGACATTTAGAGGGTTTCTGAGGTCATGTGAGACGATGCTGTTGAACTCATCCAGTCTTCTGTTCTTCTCCTCAAGCTCTATCTTGCTCTGCCTCTGCTCGGTTACATCTCTGTTTGTACAGATGATTTTTCCATCATCCATTAGACTTAAGGTTATCTCTTGAATAATCTCGGTACCATCTCGATGAATTCCTACTGTTTCACCGATCCAAGAACCCTCTTCCTGTAGTTTCTGAAATACTTGTTGCTCAATCCTATCTACTTCAGTTTCAGGATAAAGTACTTTCCAGCTTTTACCAATGAAGTACTCCCGATCTCTGCCAAACATTTCCGCATGAGCATCATTCATGTAAATATAGTTTCCCTCTGCATCACTTATGGCTATACCGTCCATGGTTGCCTCCATAGCCGAAGACTGCATTTCGAGCCTCTGCGTCTTTTCCTTTTTCTCGGTGATATCGTGGGAAACACCTAGTACAGCATCCTTGTTGGATTTAACTGGACTGTAAGGTATTTTGGTAGTCTGCTGTACTCTTCTCTCGCCTTCAGAAGTTGTGAAGATTTCTTCAGGAATATGTTTAGGCTGCCCGGATTCAATAACGTTTATATCATCTTTTCTGAAACCTTCAGCTTCCTCCTTTGAATCAGCGAACATAGCTTCTGTAGCACCTTCAATCTCATCTACAGAGGTTCCATACGCCTTTGCAACAGCTTCATTGGCTAATAAAAACTTTCCCTCTCTGTCTTTGGCAAAAACTAGTTGCGGCAAATTGTCAATTATTTGTCTGAGTCTTTCCTGCTTTGCTTCTGCTGTCTCCATACTTTTTTGAATAGATAGTTCATTACCTAACCACTCTGCCATCAACCTGGCCATAGTCCTTTCTTCGTCACCGATTTTGCGGCCAATTTTTTCCGTACTGGAAAAGTTCAAGGCGCCATAAATCTCTCCCTTAACGAAAATCGGCATTCCTATATATACCTCTATATCCTGCCGGCCATAAGCAGGGTGTAACTCTGTATCGGCGGAAAATTCACTGTTATAGTACACTGTTTCTTCACTCTCAACAACTGTCTGCCAAAAGGTATCTTCAATATCTATTTTACCACCTTCCTGAACTCCATCTCTTGAGCCCCGAACACGTTGAATAATACAATCCTTTGCTCTAATATTTGACATTACACCGGTTTCAAGGCCAAAATACTCTATCCCAAGATTTAGTATGTCATCAATCTTATGTTCAAGCTTTGCAGACGAGATGCTTATTTCCGTGAATTTCTCCAAGGTCTCATTTCTCTTTTCTAGCACGTGTCCTTGCTGTTTAATTTTTCTCTCAGCCATCTTTCGCTCGAGCACTTTTTCAACACGGTTTCTCAGCCTTTCGTACTGTTCGGGCCCTCCTTTGCGGATATAATCAGTTACGCCTGCTGAAATAGCCTCTGAAGCAATTTTCTCGGAGCCTTTACCAGTGAATAATATAAAACTCGGATCATTTTCAATTCTGTCAAGAAGCTGTAGTCCATTCATAGTACCCATATCGTAATCGGAGACTATGATCTCAAACTCAGCGCTGTTAATCCGTTCAACAGACCTCTCAACATCGTGTTCAATAAAAATTTCACAGGAGCTAATACACTCGAGATTCCTCTTGATCAATTCTGCGGATTCACGCTCATCATCAACAACTAACAAGCTGTAAGAGGTCACATACAATTTATAGGATGAATAGAGCTAAATTAGTTTTGGAAAATGGTTTTTCTCTCAGTTCCTATTTTCACGCTGTCTAAGAGGAGTATAAGATATCTATTTCTGATCCTTGGTTAAACTGCCCCGTATTCCTTAGAACTTGGATTCTTACCGTCTTCCCAGTCTTTTGGCATTCCTCATGCCTTCGTAACTGTGATGTTTGCTTGGTTGTCGGACTCCATAGATAGCGGAATTAAAGCTTAGTTCTGTTTCAGGTTTTCGTCCAGAAACTCCAGTGTCTCGTTCCAGGCATCTTGTGTGGCGTTTGGTCTGAATGATTCTCCGCTGGGGTTGGCGAATGCGTGGCCTGCTCCTTCATAGATATGAATCTCTTTCTCTGTACCTAGTCTATCTAGAGTGGAGTTAAACTCTTCTACGTTTTCCAGACCTACTATGTTGTCCTCTGACCCGAAAATTCCCAGTACCGGCTGATCGATATTTTCCAGTTTGCTCTGGTTGGTTGTCAGAGTGCCATAGTAGATTACTGTGGAGTTGAGCTCTGTATCGCTGAGTGAGAGCTGTAGGC
>GL982576.1:280423-289729 GCA_000220375.1 Candidatus Nanosalina sp. J07AB43
TCGGCTTCAAAAGTAGAATGTTATGGATAACTCACATTTCAATAAGACTCTGTCTAACTAAATTTTTGATCCGCAATGTGATGGAAACTCTTTTTGAACCATCAGCTCAAACGATAACTCATGAATAATTTTGTGAGGAATATCTATACTTTTTGTTCCGATGTCCTCGCACTCGATTGGAAGAAAACAATACTGCCCGTGGTCATGGTCTTGGTGCTTTCAGCTAGCGCTTACTCTATTCTGAAATAAGGAACAGTGACTGGGTGGATCAGTCATCGGAGCTAAGTGTGGAGTTAGTTACAAATGTGACTACAACGTCCCTAAGGGCGAAGTATTTTAACGATTCTATGGATAAATCACAGGAACAGCTGATGCAAGGAAGATCCAGAGCACTTGAAAGACTTGATCGGGCGAAGCCCGAAGGTTTTGATATAAGAGCTCAGATCGGACAGATACAGAAGGCAGGTCTTTTCCCTTTCAGTCCAGAACTCTATGAACCACTAGTTTTGGGTCGAGAGAACAAGGTGATATATGTGAGCACTATAGTGTACCGTCAGGAAAAGTTGGAGAACCTGCGTGGAAAACTTAATTCATCAAAGAACATGAGTTTGGAAGAGTTCAACTCAAAGGCAGAGGACATAAGAGACTCAACTTGGGAGGATGAAAAAGTTCAAGACTTCTTTGCAAATTATAACTTCAGTGAAGGTTCCGGGCCTTTGATGGGAGGAGTCATGGTGTCTCGGGAACTTACAGAACAAGCGAGGACAGGAGAAGTTAAGGAGCTGAGCCTTGTCAATTATCTTCCAGCTGTGTTCACAACATTCTTGCTCTATTATGTCGTCAATGCTTTTGTGGTAGAGATCGGAAGAAAGGGCTACAGACGTATAAAGGGCTCAGATGATTTCAGGGACAGAGATTCTGAAGATCAAAAATCAAGAGATGTTTCCCCCAATAATGGTTTCTAACCGACTGACTATATTGGTGGATACGATAGAGAGAATATATGTAACTCAAGGAAACGGAGAGAAAAATGAACGATGTCAACTAGCATACCTTGTTACCGGTGTGAAGTGAGATCTCAAGTGCATTGCACATTCAAAGCGCATGGCTGATTCTTACACACGTTAAGGCTGTCTCAGGTTTTTATCCAGAAACTCTAATGTCTCGTTCCATGCGTCCTGTGTGGCGTTTGGTCTGAATGATTCTCCACTGGGGTTTGCGAATGCATGGCCTGCTCCTTCATAGACATGAATCTCTTTCTCTGTACCCAGTCTCTCCAGAGTGGAGTTAAACTCTTTTACGTTTTCCAGCCCTACTACGTTGTCCTCTGACCCGAAGATTCCCAGTACCGGCTGATCGATATTTTCCAGTTTGCTCTGGTTGGTTGTCAGAGTGCCGTAGTATATTACTGTGGAGTTGAGCTCTGTGTCGCTGAGTGAGAGCTGTAGGCTCTGTCCTCCTCCGAAACACCATCCTAAGCTTGATACCATCTTATTCGTATAGTTCTTTTCTCTTATAGCGTCTGTAGCCCTTGACATCTTCTCTACGGCCTCATCAGGGTTGTTTCTTACCTGGCCTGAAAGCCTTGCTGCCGTTGAGCTGTTGGTAGCTACCTCTCCATCGTAGAGATCTACCGCAAAGACCGTGTATCCATGCCCTGCCAGTATATCTGCCATATGGCGTATATTTCCATTAAGACCCCACCATTCATGTATCATTACCACGCTTGGATACGTTCCGTTATCGTCTGGTCTCACAAGGTATCCAGGTGTACCGTTCATACTGGTGTTTTCCGAGGTTACGGGTTCCAGGCCCTGTGCCTGAAATATCTCGGCGTTTTGACCGGATACAGCTACAGAGCAGCTGCCGTCTTTGGTTATGGCTCCGGCCTGACATCCCATGTGTTTGCTCTGATTATACGATGCGTTTACAGGACCCAGATTCTTCTCCTTCAGGACCCTCAGACGTCCCTGTCTGTGCAGGACTAGCTGCCTGCTGAAAACCAATTATACCGCCTGTAACAAGTAATATTCCTCCTGCGACGAGAAGTACCTTTCCTGTCAGAGACAGTTGATCTTCCATGTTGGGAATATGTCATGTAGTGATATGAACCCGGTGTTTTGACCAAATACATTAATCCTTGCAGGAGTATCACTCGGCTTCCAGATTGTTTTCCTCTCTGATCTGGTCTATCTTGTCTCTGATCTCTGCGGCGAGTTCGAACTCGAGGTTTTCCGCGGCCTGTTCCATTTCTTCTTCCAGTTCCTTAATTCTTTCTACAGCCTCGTCCTCTGTCTCGAAGTCCGTCTCCGCTATGTCTTCGTCTTCATCGGATCCGGGCAGAGTTGACTCGTTGATGTCTTTCTCGATGCTTTTCGGAGTCTTGTCGTTTTCCTTGTTGAACTCTTTCTGTATCTCTCTTCTCCTCTGAGTCTCGGAGATCGCTGACTTCATGGCCTCGGATTTTTCATCGGCGTAGAGCAGAACGTGGCCTTCCTTGTTTCTTGCCGCACGACCCATGGTCTGGACCAAGGCGGTCTCCGAACGCAGGAAACCTGTCTGATCAGCTTCGAGTATAGCCACGAGAGAGACTTCTGGTATATCTAGGCCTTCTCTAAGCAGGTTGATTCCGACTATAGCATCGATCTCTCCCAGCCGGAGTTCCTGGATGATCTCGTGTCTTTCCAGTGTATCGGTCTCGTGGTGCATGTACTTTGCGTCGATACCGGAATCCTGTAGGAACTCGGCAAGGTTCTCTGCCATGTTCACGCTCAAGGCCGTAACTAATGTTCTTTCATCCCTCTGTGCTCTTTTCTCTATCTCTGCGATGACGTCTTCTACCTGTCCTTCAGTCTCTCTTATCTCTATAGTTGGATCAACGAGATACGTCGGCCGTACAATCTGTTCTACTATCTGACCTGATCTTTCCTTTTCGTAGTCTGCAGGAGTCGCAGAGACATACAGCATCTTATCGGTTTTCTCCTGGAACTCCTCAAACTTGAGAGGTCTGTTGTCCTGTGCGGTCGGCAGCCTGAACCCGTTTTCAATAAGTTTTTCCTTACGGGAGCGATCACCCTCGTACTGACCCTTAATCTGTGGTACAGTCTGGTGAGACTCATCTATCACAGTCAGAAAGTCATCCGGGAAGTAATCTAAGAGAGTATACGGCGGATCGCCGGGTTCACGGTCCGAGAGATGGACGGAGTAGTTTTCGATTCCGGATGTATATCCTACTTCCCTCATCATCTCTAGGTCGAACTTGGTTCTCTCCTCTATTCTCTGTGCTGCTACTTCGTCTCCACGGTCCTTGAATTGCTGGATTCTTTCCTGCATTAGCTCCTCGATTTCTTCTATCGCATTTTCCATCCTCTCATCGGGGGCGGAGTAATGTGTCGCAGGCCTGATCAAGATCTTTTCCTGTTCCTCAACCATCTCGTTTTCCAGAGGCTTGAACTCCCTGATCTTTTCGATCTCCTCGCCCCAGAAACTTATTCTGTAGGCATTGCGGGAGTACATTGGAAAGATATCGAGCGTATCACCTCGAAGCCGGAACTTGCCCTGTTTAAAGTCTTCATCGCTTCTCTCATACTGTATATCCACCAGCTCCTCTACAATCTCATCTCTGCTCATGTCGGAGTCTACTGAGATCTCCGTGGCAAGGTCAACGTAGTTACTTGGATCACCGAGACCGTAGATCGCAGACACCGAGGCTATAACAATTACATCGTCTCTGGTGAGAAGGGAGTTGGTCGCAGAGTGTCTTAGTTTTTCTATGTCTTCGTTGATGCTGGCGTCTTTGCCGATGTAGGTATCGGAGCTTGAGACATAGGCCTCCGGCTGGTAGTAGTCATAGTATGAGACGAAGTACTCAACTGCGTTGTCCGGAAACAGTTCCTTGAATTCATCGTATAGTTGGGCGGCCAGAGTTTTGTTGTGTGCAATTATGAGTGTAGGCTTCTGTATGTTTTCCAGCACCCATGAAACCGTATTCGTCTTTCCGGATCCCGTGACACCGAGTAAAGTCTGTTCATCTATACCGTCTTCGAAGCCCTTGGAGAGGCTCTCTATTGCCTTCGGCTGGTCACCGGCCGGAGTAAAGGGTGCTTCAACGTGGAAATTTTTCTTCTCACTTTTCTTGCTCTTCATAAAAAAGGTTTGAAGACAGTAGTAATATATGAGTGAATAGCCAGCCATGATCGTGATATATACCAGATCGAGGGCAGCCTAAAACCATGTCTGAGAGTATATAAAGAGGTTAACAAGTTGAGGCACGAATCTATCAAGATAAAAGGAGCTAAGGAAAATAACCTGAAGAACATAGACCTAGAGATTCCACGAGGTGAGTTAAACGTTGTAACCGGTCTCTCCGGGTCAGGTAAGTCAACACTTGCTTTTGATACTGTTTTCGCAGAGGGTCAACGCCGTTACATGGAAAGCCTCTCATCATACGCAAGGCAGTTCCTGGATCAGATGGACAAGCCCGAGGTAGAGAAGATAGAAGGCCTTTCACCGGCGATAAGTATAGAACAGAATACCTCCGGTACAACACCGAGATCCACGGTAGGTACTGTCACCGAGATACATGATCATCTGAGGCTTCTTTTCGCCCGTGTCGGCACACAGTACTCACCGGAGACAGGAAACAGAGTACAGGAAAGATCACCAGAGGACATAACAGAGGAGGTACTGAAGCTTCCCGAGGATACGAGAATCAAGATACTGGCTCCAGTAGAGACGTCCAGTTTTGAGGAAAAAGTGCAGAAACTGAAGGAAAGAGGGTTTACACGTCTAAACACAGATCAGGAGTACGACCTGACTCTTGAAGAACCCGAGCCAGCGGAAAGCTTCGAGATAGTAATAGACCGGATAAAAGCCTCCGAAAGCTCTCTCTCAAGACTCACTGAAGCTATAGAGTCAGCACTTGATGAATCAGGAAAAGAGGTATGGATCGAGGTAGCCGGCGATGTGGATACGGTACCTCAAGGAGATTTACCTCTCGAGGAGGTAGACGGAAGAGATATGATGCGTTTTTCCGAAGGTTTCTCGGAGCCAGGAAACAGCAGGGAGTTCTCCGAGCTCGAACAGCGTAACTTCTCATTTAACTCGCCTTTAGGTGCATGTGACGAATGTGAGGGCCTGGGAAAGTCAGAGGTAGCGGACAGAGAGCTTGTTGTACCGGATGAGTCCAAGCCTCTGAAAAACGCCTTAGTGCCGTGGGATTACAGCAAGGACTACTATCGCACAGTGATCAACGCATTTACAGACCACTTCAACGTAGACGTAGATACACCATTTGAGGATCTGGACGAGCGAGTGCAGGAAGCAGTGCTTTACGGGCCGCAGGAGCCGTTTTACTACACCGTAGAGAAGATGCGCGGTAGCGGCCTGAGGGAAAAAGAGTTTGAGGGAGTCATGGAGTACATAAACCGCAGGTTCCATGAGACCTCAAGTGACAACGTACGTAACCGCCTCAGAGACTACATGAGGGAAGATACCTGTCCAGTATGTGATGGAAGCCGTCTGTCGGAACAGTCCCGATACGTAGAGGTAGCTGGATACAGACTCGAGGATATAAACAGGGCAAATATAGACAAAGCATACAGTATCTTCGAAGGCCTAGAGGAAGAACTCGAGGGCAGAGACCGCGAGATAGGGAAGGAGATAATCAAAGAAATAAGAGAGAGACTGGGTTTCCTAAACGAGGTAGGTCTAAGCTACCTCACGCTGGACAGAGAAGCATCTACGCTTTCAGGCGGGGAGACACAGAGAATCAGGCTTGCGACACAGATAGGCTCAGGGCTCACAGGGGTGCTCTACGTTCTCGACGAACCATCGATAGGCCTTCACAGCCACGACAATGACAAGCTGATAAACACCTTGGAAAACCTTAGGGATCTCGGCAACACCTTGCTAGTAGTAGAACACGACAGAGAGACTATAGAAAGAGCAGACAACATCATAGACATTGGGCCAGGACCAGGCAAAAGAGGCGGCGAAATAGTCACACAGGGAAAGCCTGGAGAGATTGAGACGGAGGAATCTCTGACCGCACAGTATCTCTCGGGCGAACAAATGATAGACATCCCGGAAGATCGCAGAGAGCCAGAGAAGTTCATAGAGGTAAAAGGTGCACGCGAACACAACCTCAAGAACATAGACATAGAGATACCTCTGGACACATTAACAGCAATTACAGGACTTTCAGGCTCCGGGAAGTCGACTCTGATGCACGATATACTATATAACCGTCTGACCCACGAGCTAAACAGGAACAAGTCAGTAAGAATCGGAGAACACGAGGACGTAACAGGTCTCGAGGAGATCGAATCCGTCAGAATGATCGATCAATCACCAATCGGTAGAACACCACGTTCAAACCCTGCCACGTATACAGGAGTCTTCGATTACATTAGAGAGCTCTTCGCGGAGACTACAGAAGCCCAGAAACGGGGATACGAGAAAGGAAGATTTTCCTTCAACGTGAAGGGCGGACGCTGTGAGGAGTGCAAGGGACAGGGAACAGTACAGATCGAGATGAACTTCCTCTCCGACGTCTACGTTGAATGCGAACAGTGTAACGGAAAGAGGTACAACGACGAGACACTTCAGGTCGAGTACAGAGGCAAAAATATCTCGGAGATACTGAACATGGAGGTGGAAAAAGCCTACGAGTTCTTCGAGCACGACCGAAGAATAAAGAGAAGGCTTGGACTCCTGAAAGACGTTGGCCTAGGATACATGGAGCTAGGACAGCCCTCAACCACGTTATCCGGGGGGGAGGCACAGAGAGTTAAGCTCAGTGAGGAACTTGGAAAGACACAAAGAGACGACGTACTGTATCTTCTAGATGAGCCTACCACAGGATTACACTGGGAGGATGAAAGAAAGCTCATAGATGTACTCCACAGACTAGTTGATAACGGCAACTCGGTTCTGGTTATCGAACACGAGATGGAGCTAATCAAGTCCGCTGATCACATAATCGACCTCGGACCCGAAGGCGGAGAAGATGGTGGAGAGATCGTAGCCCAAGGAAAACCTGAAGAGATCGTAGAAAACCCTGATTCGTACACTGGAAAATACCTCAAAGAATACCTCTAGCCATGGACCAAGAGAAGCTGAACAAGGAGATCGAAGAAAAGCCTGAGAAGGCCGGAGTCTACATATTCAGGGATGGAGAAGTACCGGTATATGTGGGGAAAGCAGTAGATATCAGGGACAGACTCAGATCCTACCGTGATCCCCGGAGCACCCGTATAGCAAAGATGGTGGAAAAAGCCGATTCGATAGATCACAGAGTTACAGGAGACGAGAAAGAAGCGCTTTTACTTGAGGCAAATCTAATCAAGAAGTTCCAACCAAAGTACAACACCAGGCTCAAGGACTCGAAGTCTTACCCTGTAATCCAGTTTACCTCCGATAAGTTTCCAGCGATAGAAGCCACACGAGATCCAGACGAAGAAGCAACGGTCTTCGGACCCTATACCTCCATGAAGCGCGTAGAAAACTGTATAAAGTCAGTAAGAGACATCTACGGCATAACCTCATCTAAATGCAAACGTATGGAGTCCGAAGACGATCCATGTATGGACTACCAGATAGGTCTCTGCTCTGCGCCGTACGCTGGTAGAATAGAGCCAGAAGAATATACCAAAAACCTCGAAGAGGCCAAGAAAGTGTTCGAAGAGAGTCCGGAGGATCTTATTCAGGATCTAAAGGAGGAGATGAAAGAAGCCTCACGTGAGAAAAAATACGAGAGAGCTGCGACTCTACGGGACTACATAGAGAACCTGGAAAGTCTCGGCGGAGACAGAAGCTTCTCCGAGACCGGGCTGACACATGTACTGGCTCTGAACAAGGCTCTAGACCGTATAGGAGTATTAGTTATGGAACAGTCCACTATCAAAGAAAAGGAGTTTTACCGGCTCAGTGAAAACGCAGAGAGCAAACAGGATGCCCTCAAAGCATTCATAACCCAGTCATACGCCTCCGATACACTCCCTGAAAAAATCGTATCTGAGGTCAGGGTAGAGGACGAAGAGATCAACGCCTGGCTTGAAAGCGAAGGAGTAGATTACAAGGAACCTGAAGACGGACGTGAAAGGGTCTTACTGGATTCTGCTAAAAGCGCCGCTCAGAGACCAAAGGATACAAAGATGGAGGACCTAGGGGAGATACTCGAACTAAAGGTAGAGAGAATGGAGTGTTTCGACGTATCACACACCGGTGGAAAAGACGTCGTAGGCTCAAACGTGGTGTTTGAAGATGACAAACCCGTAAAATCAGACTACAGGAAAAAGAAGCTCAAAGAGGAAAACGACGACTACGAGAACATGTACCGCCTTTTGAAATGGCGTGCACAAAGACAGGTTCACGGCAGGGATGAAAGACCGGAGCCGGATCTTCTATTAATCGACGGTGGTGAAGGTCAGCTAGACGCAGCAGCTGAGGCACTGAGAGAAGTAGGATGGTCGATGCCTGTCTTCGGAATAGTCAAGCCCGATGACAAGATACTCGGCCTCCACAGGAACCCAGAAATACCTGAGGACACAGGCCAGATACTCTCAGCGATCAGGGACGAAGCACACAGGTTTGCAAAAAAATACCATGAGTCAAGGAGAGACGGTATAGAACCCATCCTGGAAGAGGTTGATGGGCTCGGAGAGAAAAAGAGAAAGGCATTGATGCAGGAGTTTACAGTGGAGGAACTCAAAGAGGCGAGTACAGAGGATATGGAGACGGTGGAAGGAATAGGAGAGGAGATGGCGGAAAAGATAGACAAATACCTTGAAGATGGATAGTGTGGTTCTCCAGAGGGTCTCTTGTTTCAGATATCTCAGATACCTACGTACGAGGCCACCAGGGGCCCAAAGGCTGCAAACAGCACTATGTTGAATATAATGTTCAGGGCGACGAATCTGATAAATATACCGACGTACCCTCTGGAGAATATTGCGGTGAAGACAACGAAGATGGACTGAAGCACCGCAGCGGAGACAGAACCAGCCTGAACCAGTGAAGATGGCTCAAGCGCCGATATAATGAATCCTGCAGCCACGTAACTCGGTACCACCCAGAACAGGTATATACCGGTATTGCCTCCTGCAAACATCTGTATAACTATGTATACAAACGCAAGCAGGGCAGATACCGTGGGATCAAACATGAAGGCTGTAGAGACTGTGGCAAAGGTAGCCAGTTCGACACCTAGGCCGCTGAACTCATAGAAGTTCGCTGCCAGAGCCGCAGCTACCACTAGAAACATGAATATGCCTACAAGAGTAAACCTTGGTGCCGAGGTAGCTG
>GL982576.1:289749-326525 GCA_000220375.1 Candidatus Nanosalina sp. J07AB43
AAGAAGCTGAAGCTGCACTCGAAAAATCTTACCGTATATTATGTCACCTTGCCGGTAAAAAATCAAAGTATGAGGGCGAATTGGCAGATAGAGACTACAGCGATAAATATGTCTCAGGAGTTTATAACTATGTATCAACCGTGGAGAACTACTGCCTTAAGAGGCTCAAGCAAAAGATAGGCGAATTTAGGGGCGATGACGTTGCTGCAGCTCGAGATATGGGCTACTCACTTATGATAGCTGCTTTTGATAGTGACGATGGACCGAGCGACGATTGTAAGCGACATTTAAAGACTAAGATAGGATCAGATCTTAAGAAAGTTCTCAAGGAAGCTGAGCGTGAGACTGGCTTCTCAGGCAGTGGGACATCTAGGCTGTAGATGCTGAGTCAGTCTCTCCAAGTATATCTGGACATGTAATGTAGTTAGGTTGTTAGACATGGCTCTCATTGCAATAATCAAAAAGCATTGTTCACGATTGTATAGTATGTCAAATCTAGTAAAAAACCTCACGAAGGTGACAGGGGTTAAGAAAGTCAAAAATCGTGGAGATACTCTGAAAATTAAGCTACATTCAAGAGAGAAAGGAGATGTACATGAGATCAAAGGAAATCTTAGGAAGATCTCACAGAAGATAAGGCATAAGCTGGATGAATCACGAAGTAACTCCAAAATAGATACCTGGAACTGGGTTCAAAAGCCGGAAAAGGAGTACAGAAGCAAAGGACCTGATATCGGAAAAGTTAATGATAGGCAACCGATAGGGCATAAACCTCCCTACTACACGGTTTCAATACAAAAATAACGGTATAATCTAGCCGAAGATGCCTGAGCTGACTCTTTTATTAGGACTCTTTCACTGCGTTCCTATATTCAGCTTTATGAGCTTTCGAGCTGGATTTACGATAGAATGGTTGACAGCTCTCTGGAGATAGAATGCAGTAACTGTGGAAACAAATACTGGTACAATGGCTCAAAGAATAGTCCAGACAGCATGGAGTGCCCGGTATGCTACAGGAGCAATAAAATCCCTGAAGACGGTTAAACTTCCGAAGTGTAATAAACTATTCAAAAGTAGGAATTAGTGACAGTTTTAAATTCTGTGCTGGATTCAAATTATGTGAAAATCATTAATGTTTATTTTAGGGAATCAGATAATTCATGGCACTGACATTTGAGTTTCTGGCTGCTTTAGCTTTAGTATATGCTACAAACTACTTCCTTATACCATCGGAAAAGTATGGAGTGCCAGTACTAGGAGCTGAAATTGTTTCAGGAATAGTCTTTGGAGCAGTTACAGGGGCTTTGACGCCGTCCACCCCTGGATTTGAGCTGATTACGTCTTTTGCAGCCATTGGATTAATGCTGATTATGTTTGAAGCTGGCCTGGAGCTTAAGCCGAAATCAATTAAGAAGCATGCCGGAGAAGTAGCGGAGATAGGTTTGGCCACTTTCTTTGTGCCTCTACTCGTGGGAATTGGATTTGGGCTCTTATTGGATCTAGGGATATTCGCCTCTGTGTTAATAGGTATAACAGTATCTACAACGTCGTTAGGACTTATACATCCTTTGCTTGAGGAGTACGAGCTCCTTGAAACTGAGGACGGACAGATAGTGCTTTCTGTAACTGTGTTAAATGATGTTTTGTCTGTACTGGCTCTTGCATATGCGGTCGCGTTCACCGGCTCAGATCTTCTGATTTCAATAGCAAGTGTGACTGCAGCAGTAATATTCTTTTTGTACATAGCGCCTTTCAAGCTGTCAAATACACTACAGAAATATCTTGCAGACACCTTGAGAGACCATACTGTGAGATTTTCGATGATGGCTCTAGTAGGTATAGCATGGATTATGGAACACATTGGCGTACACGCAGTGCTGGGAAGCTTCTTTGCTGGTTTGTTAGTCTCCCAGATGTCTCACGATGATCAAGATGTCAACGATTCTATGAGACCTGTTACAAACCTTGCAGCTCCGATATTCTTCTTCTTCGTGGGTTACCAGATACCTGTTACGAACTTTCCAGTGGGATCTCTGGGTCTTATAGGAGGAGTTATAGCGATAGGGTTTGGTGCAAAGTTTGTCGGAGCGTATCTTGGAAGTGTGCTCGCGGGAGTTGAAGAAAAGGCAGAGTACATGCTCATCGGAGCTATGCCAGGAAGACTTTCAATATCAGTTGCCGCCGCTGAAATAGGTCTTAGAGAGGGTATAATACAGGAACCTCTATACTATTCGTTCATAATCCTGTCAATACTGTCTGTATTTGTATCAGTTGCCCTTTTCAGATACGTGGCCTCTGGACAGGACTAAATCAATAAAGCGAGTGTTCGGCATACTGAGATGCTATTCATATCTCAGACTGATGTCGAATCGGTCAGTGCCTGTCTGACACGCTGCCAGGAGTCACTTTCCACCCCTTCCTGATCCTGTAAAGCGTGATATATATCTGAGCCATCTAGATGCTTCTTGTTGTATGTTACTTCGGTCTCATTATAAGACAGTGCAAAGTCCGTAGCTCCAGGTAGAAGAGGAATTATGTCAGGCCTGTGTACGTAGGTGTTGTCAAATATATGATCAAAACCCTTGGAGATTGCTAAGCTGGTTAAGGCATCCTCCAGATCACCTTCTGGATCATAATCTCGAATATAGTCTGACAGATCAACAGTCTCAATATCTTCTGACATATGAGGATTATGAATTTTATCTCGTTTATATCTTCTGACTCATAGGGCGAAATTGCATTTGACTAAACACATGTTTAAGTTATGTGCACCAATATAACGATGTGAATTACAAGAAACTGCTAGGACCTGTAGCTTTGTTACTTGGTTTAGTATACTTTTTTAGGCCATGGTTCCATAGCCTCATACTCAGTCTGTATGTGAATCCATTCATTTTTCAGATAGCATTGATTGTAGGAGGTTCTCTAATAGGTTACATCCTCTACTATAGAGAAAGTTTAGATAAAGAAGAAGAGCGAAGAAATGGAAGACTGGCAGAAGAGTATCTATAGGCGGTGGGAAGCTGCGTGCTGCGGCAACAATCTTCTTTGTATTATTTGCGGTTGGAGGTGTGTTGAACACGGCATTTACAAACGTAGTTATGGCTGAGGAAGTTCAAAATGATCTGACTGAGATCGACAAACTTCCTGATATAGATAATACAAATCCTAGGATACTTCCAAGAACTGTGGCAAGCGAATTTGCAGAGAACAGTCTGCAGGAACCACGTCACAAGCTAGGTCCAAGTGATATAGCTATAGGGGAAAACGGAACACCGTACTGGTCACATCCACTGCAGCCTGACGGGGATGTAAACACGTTTCTAATAGAGCAGAAAGGCGCAGCCTTCGCAGATATGACAACTTCAAGCGCAAACATAAGCTACAGTGAGCAAAAAATGGACGTAGGAATAGGTATGCAAGTCTTCGACAACATCAACTGGGTTCTCAAAAAGGAGAAATACTGGGTAAACTATGAAGACCACTTTGTACTCGAACATGAGGGAGAGAACTACATTGCAACACCCTACATAGAGTACGACTTTGAGTTCACTTTCCCTATTGTGCATACAGTGCCAGAATGGGGTGGAGTAGCCCTGACAGACAGCAAAGGGAATGTCGAATACATCAAGGCCGAAGATGTAAGGAACAACGAGGTTCTAGAAGATCAGAGGACATATCCGTTTGATCTAGCCAGAGGATATGTATCGGCGATGGAGTACAGAGAAGGAATCATAAACAAGTGGTTCCTGCACGAAAATCAGCTAGAGGTAGCACCTGTACCAGGATTTAACAATGAACAGCCATTCATGATACTGACTGAAGACAACCCAGAGCTCTTCGTGGCTACAGAACCATACGGCGAAGCATCCGGACTATTCGAGATCTGGACTATAGACGCCGTGACAGGTAAATACGAAGTTTTCCGTTTAGATAGAAACCAAGGATTGATCGGGGCGAATAGAGCTGTAAACTTTGTCAGGCAGGCGAACTCCAGAGTGAACTGGGCTGATCAAGACAGCGATACAGGCTTTGCACCTATAGAACCGTTGCCAGTCATAGTTGATGACAAGCTCTACTGGCAGGTAAGGGTAGTGCCTCTTGACAGCGCAGGAATAGCCTTCACAAGCTTTGTAGAAGCCGAATCGAGCAACGTCTTCTCAGCTCAAACGGACGACGAAATAGTCGACTTCTTAGAAGGTGAACCGATAAACCAAACGGCTAATCTCACCACAGAGAACTCGACAACTCAGGAAGGAGATGTCAAGATATCAATCATAGAAAATGGGAATGTGGTAGAAACTGTTACAACAGAGACCGGAAACTTCAGCATAGATGTAACAAAGAGATGAGTCACATCATACTCATCGCTTCAGTTTATATTCTGCAGAGATGCTTGGTGTGACATTTAAAATCTGATATCCATTCAAGACTATGGGAGATGATATGTCCCGGGGGCAGAGGGAGAATCTTCACAAGTGGGGGAAGGCTCGGCGCTTGATAGACGAGGACAAGATTGAGATCAAGTTCAAGTCTGAAGACCGTTATCAGTTCAAGATTGAAGGTGACTCAACAGAGTACACAGTTGGCGTAGATATTGATACTGGCGAAAGCTTTTGCCCTTGTCAGTTCAAAGGAGAAAACTGCAGCCATCAACTGGCAGCTCACCTATTTCTAGCTGGCATAGGAGTAGAAAACGATAGATACAGACAAGACACCTGAAACTTACTTCTAGTACAGAAGATTCCAGAATTAAATCACAACTGACACAGATGTATCGGACTTTCAACAAAACATATATTCAGACGAGATTTATTCTAGATTAGATGCTTAGCCAGATACAAGATTTCATTGACAATAACGAAAAACTGATTGAAACCACTAACCCTTCGCTGTTCGATACAAACTATTCAAAAAGCTTCATATCAGGTATAGCATTAATCTTGCTGCTTATTACTCTTCTAGTCGGTAAAGCGTTTGGTTTTGCAGATTCAATACCCTACCAGATCATATTAGCGGCATTTATAGTACCCGGATATCTTATATCAAGTGTAATTACTCGGAGAATGTTTGTCATGTACCATTTTACTGATAGGAAGGTAATAGAGGAGGACGGAATTCTGAATAAGGAGTATAAGTCAATAAACTACGATGATATAGACAATGTAAAGTTGGAAGAAGAGATTGAGGAGAGGATGTTTGACGTTGGAGACGTTTATGTGGATACTGCGGGAAGAGATAAGACAGAGATTATACTTGAAGGTCTTAGGGATCCTGAAAGATATCAGAGCGAGATTACAGAAAGGGCAAATAACTCTGAACAGGAAGATTCCCAAAACAATCAAACACAGGGCTTTGAAACCCAGTTTGATTCAGAGCAAAACGAGGTAGACCAAGATGTATTAGAAAATGAGAAAGAGAGGGTAAACCAAAGAATATCAGAGCTTAATCGGAAAATGAACAGCCAGAGACTAAGCCAAAGCGAAGCAAATCAATGGTACAAGCTGAAAGGTCAAAAAGAGCTTCTCAACCGACTAATAGAATAGGAAACCTCTATCACCTCAGAGATAATCTGGGAGTTCAAGGCTACGATCAGCCAGAATTTCCGGCATCGATCAAATTGCTGATGGTTTACATGCTACCTGTGAGTCATAATATAAATATTGATTAGCTGAATGTAAATATGTCATCTATACTAGACGCGGTCGTTGACAGATATCTAGATTGGAGAGCGTTCACTGGGAGCGGAGACCCTCTTCTGGATGTATCAGATGATTCAAGTGTAAATGAGATTAAATATGGTGATCCTGGGAAGAGAAGAGTTAAGACATTTGACGAAGATACAGAAGTGATTAGCTTTTTCAACTCAAGATTGAAGTCGAAATATCAGAATCCAGATGACTTCACAATCGGCGACAGTCAAGAAGCACGTGAATACGTCGGTGGTTCTGCAGGAGGTTTAGGACATATTGAAGACTCGTGGGCTCTAGATGTACCCGACTCACTACTACAACTAAGGCAGTGGATAAGAAGGGATGCAAACCTAGAAGTAGGGCCATACCAACCTAAAGGCTACAAAGTATGTGAAGATGAAACAATTGAGGAAGCGGCAGAGAGAGCTACAAAAGCAGAGTTGGAGAGAACTGAGCAATACAGAAATGATCTCGAGGAAGAGTTCGAGGATCAAAGCATCGAATATCTGAGCGCCGCGACAGTCAAAGCAGTTTCAGACGCTTACACTTCAGAAGATACCCCCTCCGTTGAATGGTACAAGGAACAACAAGAGGATGAGAAAGATTTGTTCAGTTTGTAGAGACTTGGAATGATGCACAATCTTATTGATACCTGGCTCGAGCCAAGATATCAAGCCACCGCCTTTGGACCAGCGCGATCTGAATCTGTATCCATGGTAACGCTCCCAGATTCTAATTCTTCTTCAATAGCTGTATTAGAATCTATGTCAGGGTCAAACTCCTGCTCAGGATCCGTGCCGTAAACCTCTTCCATCATGTACTCTGCCAGCTGAGTATAGCCTGGATAAAAGTCCTCACCAAGCTCTTGACCATTCTCCTGCAGGGCCTCAGTAACACGCTGAGTGTAGCCTTCAACCAAAGCCGTTACCATACCATCGTCAACCAACTCACCGAGTATTGGATCCTCTGCAACATCCATAAGATTATCAACATAGTTCAGCTGGAACCTCATCTCGTCAGAGAGATTATACTCCTCATCAAGAACATTACCCCATAAACTGCCTTCGCTGTACTGCTGCAGATGCTGGAGCTCATGCACGTCTACATGCTCCTTCAAATCATTACCCAGACTACCATACACTTCAGAGTCAGATATAAAACCAATATACTCATCTTTCTCTAGACCGTAAAGATTGCCTTCGTCATCAACCATCTTCAAATCATATTCAACAAGATCCTCATAGTCCTCAATCTCTACGGCAGATACACCCGGAACCTTTGCCGTGGCAGCCACAGCACCATCTTCCAAGTTGTCCTCGGTCACAAAGTCATAGTCGCCATCAAGACCATACTCTTCGGCCGTATCCTCAAGATCTGACAAGCTTGTGTCCATGTTCTGATCTATATTGGGATCGATCGGTCCTGCGGCAGACATGTAAGTGATTAAATCTTGAAATTTTATAGGTATTTCTCAGTCAGTGGATATCTTGACTCCCGAAATTACCGCAAATATCAGCCAACACAGACCCGCTAGAACAAGCCCATTCAGGCCTCTATATGCGAATATGGTTAAGCGGATAGGAGCTAATCCAAGTATGATAAGTGATACAAGCGTTGCTAGAAACATTTGAGGTCTGAGAGTGTCTTTACCAGTTCTAAGCTGGCCTTTTAGCTTTACTGAAGAGAAAGGCTGGTTCCACGCGATACCTGATCTGGTCAGGCTATCCTGAATCATGTGGAGGAAAGCTCCAGAAGTGTATCCTGCCATCATATAAACCAGAAGAGACACAGAACCAAGGTACGAGAACACCGGATACAGGAACGCGCCAGTGGATATGGCAAGTACAAGTATGCCTATTAGGGAATGAGTGAATCCTCTATGCTTCTCTTCAAACGCATAGTTATTAGAGACAAGATTAAGAAGCTTTACTGCTGGCTTATAGACAAGATATCTGGTAAGGTATCCAAAGACAGGCATCAAAGGCGAGAGCAGATAAACAAAGCTCTTGGAGATATATCCCTCCAGCTCATTTATTTCACCGCTAAATATTGCGGCACCCTTGGAATCTATGTCAGGTATCAGAGATCCTATTCCGACACCTACTAACACAAACCCTATCTTAATCCTGTACTCCGGAAGAAAAGGTATTAGAACCAGTAGGGCTGTTGCAGTTGAGAGCGTGAAGTGTTGGTGGCCTAACATGTTGCCTGTCTAAGTTTACAATTACAGAAGATTAACTGTAAGTCTTTTTCCCTGTTAAACCATATCCAGCTCAGATATGGCAAGATTGAATCTATCGTTTCTGTAAAGTACTGCGCCAAATAAGATTGCGACAATGACCGGAACAATATTCAGGTAATACAAGTTCACTACACCCCAGAGAAACACAAAACTAACCATGTCATCCAGAAAGTATTCAGTATTTTCTAATCTTTCAGAAAGTCTTTCTGTATTCAGAGCTGAGTTTAAAACCAGTATAGATACAGTGCCGGAAAGTATCCACCCCGCAAAATTTGAGAGCGGAACACCGTAGAAAAAACCTCCTGAATAGTTCCAGATACCTAGTGATACCGCAGCAGGATCAAGCACAGAATCAACGGCTAACAGAGCAGCAAGGGATCCAAAAACATTCTTAACAAAGCCCTTGACTTCGAAGAGACTGATAAAGAGAACAGAGTTCAGCACCAGAGGTATGAAGAATACAGGAAGACCAATAGGGATGCCGTAAATCATTGGACCAAGCTCTACACCATAGCTAAACTCTCCGTATGGAAAACCTGTCTGGATCCCAATAAACTCTATAATATAAGCATACAAAGTTACCGCGAGAATAGCCAGCCCTGACTTAACGTCTATCAAGGGCTTGATACCTGATATAAGAGGAAGCCTCATAACCAGTGTACCAAAGAGAACCATCAACGGGTTGAACTCAAGGAATTCTGGTAGGAAACCTTCAGCCGAAGCCACAAATCCTAGGGCTCCAAAAAGAGGAAAGATAACTGATATCGTAAACCTATTTTCCCTGACAAGCTGTTCAAGACTATCAGGTTTATACATGTACAAGCACCCAAAGGCCGGAAATAGCGATCACCATACCTGTAAACGCATTGATATACGGGAACCACCAATAGGCTCGTGAATCATCTATATCCAGATAAAATACCAGTGTGGTCAAAACCGGGTATATCAGGAATATTGTTCCCAGATACACGCTGTGGAGTGTCATTGCCGCAGCTGACAGAATCCAGACAGCCGTTACATATCCGTACGCACCAGTCCTGCCCAGATATGTGGCAGTAGTCCGGATTCCTGCTTCCCTGTCCGGCTTGATGTCAGGTATCGCGGAGAACGTATGCATCGACATTGTCCATAGCCAAGCACCCGCCATGACAGCAACAGGAGGAAGTGATCCACTCAACCAGGTATACGTGATAAAGAAAGGAAAAGCGTAAAGGCCGTTTGAGATAGAATCAAGGTAGGGTTTTGTCTTGAATCTAAAGGGGGGTGCACTGTACTGATAGCTTAACCCTAAAAACACCAGCATAAGAGGATAAACCCTCTGCGGCAACGACAATGCCACAGGGATCGCAGCCAGTGCTGATAGACCTATTATGGAATCAACTATCCTTGAGGATCTGTAGCTCTCCTCTTTCTCATCTTTTTTGGGGTTTTCCTCATCAATATCTCTGTCAAAGTAATCGTTTATTCCATACAGCATGATGTTTGCAGGTATCAAAAAGTAAAGCCCTACAGCAAGGTTGTGTAATGTGAGGAAGTTAGAGGTCTCTGAAACCCCGAATATCATTCCTAGTAGTGCTGGCCCTGCCAGATACAGCCAGAACCTTGGTCTTGAGAGCTTGAAAATATATCTTAACTCATTCCAAATCCTCTACCACCTTCTCAGCAGCATGTTCACCACTGATAAGGCACATCGGAACACCTATACCAGGATTGGTGTACTGCCCTGTATAGTACATATTCTCCATCTGTTTTGACCTTTGCTTTGGTCTAAATACAGAGGTTTGTCTCAGTGTGTGAGCTATTCCAAGCGCTGTCCCATTAAAGCTGTTGTACCTTCTCTGGAACTCTTCACCGGCAAAGATCTTTTCATATTCAATTCTTCCCCTAAGATCTGTATCGGCGTTCTCCTCAAGATCGTCAAGAATCATCTCCTTGAATCTTTGTCTGTCCTCTTCGTCTAACTCCATCTCCGCTGCAATAGGTACAAGTACAAACATAGCTGACTTACCTTCAGGAGCTACCGCGTCATCAGTATCAGACGCGTTGCAGACATAATAGGCAGGATTATCAGGCATTTCAGGATCTTCAAATATCTTGTCAAAGTGATCATTCCAGTCCTCAGGAAGAACCAAGGTATGATGGTCTATATTATCAAGCTCTCCTTCTACACCAAGATACATCAGGAAAGCGCCCGGAGCATAGGTTCTAGAGTTCCAGTAATCCTCGTCATAGGTAGTATACTCATCCGGTAGAAGCTCTACCTCAGTAAACGCATAATCTGCACCCGATACAACAGCATCGGCTTCGATTCTTCTGTTTTCAGTCTCGACCACGTTTTTGCCGTTCTCTCTATCAATCCTCTTGACTTCCTCTCCTGTGGAAAACTCTGCGCCCTGCTCCTGTGCAAGCTGCTTCATACCTTCAACAACTGAATAAACGCCTCCTTCAGGATAATAAACACCCATATTGAAGTCGACGTGACTCATCAGATTATACAGCGCAGGAGTATTTGTAGGTGAACCCCCAAGGAAGACGAGAGTATACTGCATTACCTGCTGAAGCTTTGGATTGTCAAAATATTCTTCAACATGGTCCTGCATTTTCTTTATCAAACTGATTCCTCTGGCATTTTTCAGTACATCAAGAGACAGGTAGTCACGGAAGTTATTCCTGTCTTTTAATACAAACTCATTCATACCTATCTCATATGTCTCTTTCGACTTCTGAAGGTAGCTCTCAAAGGCTTCTTCGGCACCGTCCTCATAGGTTTCAAACAACTTGCCAGCTTTCTCAGGGTCAGCCGGTACATCCATCTGATCGCCGTCCTTGAAAAATATCCTATAGTTCGGATCTAGCCTTGTCAGCGAGTAGTAATCCTCCGGTTCGTGGTCAAATTTCCCGAAAAATCTGTCAAATATATCAGGCATCAGGTACCAAGAAGGACCCATATCAAACTTAAATCCGTCCTCTTCAAGCACAGATGCACGGCCACCAACCTGCTTATTTTTTTCAACTACCTCCACATCAAGGCCTTCATCCGCAAGAAATGAAGCAGCTGACAGACCTCCAAAACCTGCACCAACTATCACGACTTTATTGTTCATAAGTTAACATTGGTAGCATATTCTTAAGGTGTTTGCGAAACTAAACAAATTAGCGGAGAGTGAAACAAGAATCCCTTGAATAAGACGAACCTGAAGAAACCTCTGATGTTCGGTTTTACGACCCTGCTGTTCATTTCGATGCTGTACCTTTCCGACTTCGACAGATCTATGGAAGCCCTGAGGCAAGCCCATCATCATCTGCTTGCTGCAGGATTTATGCTTGCAAATGCTCCAGTGCTGATCTATGCAAAGGTCTGGAAGAATATGCTATATATCTCAGATGTAAGCCTGTCATACAGGACTTCGCTCAAAGTTGTGCTTGCCAACACCTTTGTTAATAACCTGACACCTTTCGGAAACATAGGAGGTGAGGCAGCTGCAACACTCTACATCTCGAAGCTCACGGACAGGAAAAAATCACAGATATTCTCAGCAGTCTTTTCAGCAAGCATCATAAACTTCACGCCTTTGATCGTTCTAGGCCTAACTGGAGGTGTACTACTAGGCTACATCAGTCTAGAGCAGATTCTAGCAGGTTTAACTATTATCGCTCTAGTATATCTAGCGCTTGTTTACGGATCTAAAATAGGGTTTTCAGATCCTCTACCTGTCAGGGTCGAAAAGTTTCTCTCAGAGACAGCTAGTGAACTCAGTAAATTGAAAGGTAGAAAGAAAGAAGTCGGTTTTCTCCTGCTTTTGACCCATGTAGCAGCACTTTCCTCAATAGCGTCAGTACATGCTATAGGGTTTTCACTCGGTTATAGTCTGTCGATACCTTTGTTGGTAGTTGCTGTGCCGCTGGCAAGGATTGGAAATTATGCCCCGACACCAGGAGGATCAATAGCATATGAAGCGACTCTAACAGGCATTCTCACCTATCTATTTCCTGTACCGCTACAGAGTGCAGTTCTAATAACAGCAATATACAGAGCCATAACATACTACACAGGGATAGCTGCAGGATATATAGGAGTAAGTATGCTGGAATTTGAGGGCGAAAACCTATTTAACGGAGACCCAGGTGAAACATAATCATGGTTAGTCTTCCCAAGAGAAAGTACATAGTACCAACTTGGGGTTTTACAGCCTCCCTAGGCTGGGTGCTTACAATTGCAATGAGTTATGTAGGTTTCTATACGACTGAAGTACTGGTGATGTGGACGGTTTTGATGGCTATCCCTGTAACATTTACCCTTTTACTATGGCAGGATAGTAGATCCAATAAACTACTGAACTTCTGGGCTCTAGCTGTACCTTTGCTGTTGATGGTAAACTTTCTAACGCCTTACAGCCTGTCTCTGTATAGCTACTTTCACCTTTGGATGATCTCCGGTACAGCAGGACTTTACTACACTGCTAAAAAAGTACCTTCTCCATATAATAAAGTATACAAGTATGGTGTCTACGCCTCACTGGCGGCGGTCCCCTTAGTGTTCTACAGGCCTTACTTGACGCCTGTTCCTGCGGCGGTCGTCCAAGGCGGTCCGATGCTGTACGATTACTTCAGAAACTAGAAGGTGAAAAAATTGGATCAAGACCTGAAACAGATATTCAGCGGCAACTCTACCTCGTACTACTACAGCAGCTTGTTCTTCCGGAAAGATGTGCGGGAGGATGTATTCAAGCTGTACGCCTATGTGAGAACTGCAGACGACTTTGTAGACGAGAAACCTCAGCAACCTGAGAAACTTGAGCAATTTAGAGACAAGACACTGGAAAACTGGAGATCGGGAGAAAGCGGTGACAAGATAGTTGATTACTTTCTAGAGGTAGCCAGAGAAAACGACTTTGAGAAGGAATGGGCAGAAGCGTTTATCGACTCCATGAAGATGGACACCAAGAAGGACGAATACGCAACCATGGAGGAGACTCTTGAATACATCTATGGATCAGCAGAAGTAATAGGATTAATGATGGCGCGTCTTCTAGATCTTGACAGCGAATCAGAAGAATATGCCTGTATGTTAGGCCGTTCAATGCAGTACTGCAACTTCCTGAGAGATATAGAGGAGGACTACAGACTTGGAAGACGTTACATGCCCATGGAGGAAATGGAGAGGTTTGGAATAGAAACACTTGAACCTGGAAGGGTCAATGAAGAGAAATTCAGGATATTTATGAAAGAGCAGATCAAGCAGTACTTTGAATGGCAAGAAGAGGCTGAAAAAGGCTTAAAGTACATACCTTACAGGGAGAGAGTTCCTGTAACACTGTCTTCAAGGCTATACAAATGGACTGCAAAACAGATACACTCCAACCCAATGATCGTCTACGACAGAAAAGTTAGGCCATCAAAAACCAGGATTTCCGTAGAACTCCTGAAAGCGTTCTCGGGAATCAAGTAACATTAAAGATCCACATAAATCATAGTAAATTACTGTGGCATTCTCAAGATTGGTTTACGAGGCTGAGGCAGGAGGGATAGAAAAGATCCGACGAGGAGAAGTACTTCCGTTTAACTCAGATCTTGAAGTTAAGAACATTACCGTAGGCGAAGACGGACAGTGGGTAGTAGTAACCTATAACAACCTGACAAAAAACTCAGAGGGAAGTTTCATGATACCCTGTGAGAGAGTGGTAAGACTGGGCGGACCCGACGAAATATCATAGAGAATTCAAAGAACAGTTCCTGATCTGAAAGGCACTTCAATATGTTGCTCGGCCACATTAAAGCTAACAACCCCTTGAACTCTGACATCCTTCTGACCGTTCTTGATACTCTGCATTATCTGTCTCGAATCTGAGATACCGGATATATCCAAACTGTACTCGACTGCTGACATCCTACTTTCCTCCGGAGGAACAACACTGGATCCTAGTATTTGACCTCTCTTCACAGTATCTTCGTCCAGTAAGATGCTGTAGTCAATCTTCTTTATTTCAGCCTGCACAAAGTTCGGATTAAAGATTTCCGAGTCCACAACAAAAGATATCTCACCGTTAGATAAGCTTTCTGCTTTTACCTCTGTGTCCTGTACAACAGGCTGCTGTAACTCGGTCTGACCTGAAAACATTCCGGTAACTGACTGATCAGAAGGCATCAATACAGCAGACGAACCGAAGAAACCTATAGTCAGGGCCAGAGTCAAGACAGCATAGCCTGACTCGGATGAACTCAAGGCCTTGTTCTGTTTCTCAACTACTCGCTGCCTGACAGATTCATCTGATTTATTTTCCTTTTTACTCATAATTATGCAATTGTTGCAGTGGGTCTATAGTTTAATTTAATTGTCTAAAGATCTAGATATAAAACAAATGCATTCTACCAACTAGAAACATGGTGCCTTGATGAAGTTTAACGAAGAGATGTATAGTAAGGATGCAGGAAAACAGATAAGTCAGGCTCTTCAGCAGACAGTCAAGAGACTGGTTTCCAAGAGGCTAGATGATATGGAATGTCAAGCCTGTGGTTCTGAGGAGCTGAAGGCTGAAGCAGAAAACCCGACTGAAGAAGAGGTTAGAGGATATTCCAAGTGCACTGAATGCGGTGAAAGGATGAGTATTGAGATAGACTACAAGGATTTGAGCTCAGTCATCAGTTCTTAATCAGAGAGATTGAACGATACTTTATCCCCTTTCTCAATACCTTCCTGATCTGTAAAGTTCCTGTTGGTCTCTATAACGTACTTGGCAGGGCCTTCACTTGAGTAAAGCTCTAAATTCTCCTCGGTTACGTTTGGCTGTGGCTCTGCCTCCTGAATAGCTCTAATAGTTTTCTCAGCTGTCACAAATATAATGTCCAGTGGAATATACGTGTTTTTCATCCAGAATGTTCTGTTAGAGGAGTCATCCCAGATAAACAGCATTCCAGAATCATTGTCCAGAGATCTCCTGTTCATCAGACCGTTTTTTCGTTCTTCCCTCGTTTCAGCTTTCTCAAGCTGCAGCTCTGCCAGAGTTTTGTTCCCTTCCAGGAAAACTGTACTGACCGGCGAGTTATTAGCCTCCTCCATATCAATATGGCTCATAGACCTGTTTACCTCAAACCTCTCCTTAAGAGGATGCTGAAACGCTGCCACCCCAACAATGAGAGTCAACAACAGTACTACAGAGAGGAAATACCTTTTCTGATCCTCCATGCAAGCATTGAGATTACTACACCTTTTGAACCTTACCCTCTTAGACACAGCGGTTAAATCACTTATCGACAAACCCTTAACAGAGGTGTATCAAGGAGTTTGAACGACTTTGTCGACAGGTTCTCAGAAGAGCTGGAGGATAAAAAACAAGACATAAGAGACAGCCTGGATCAAGATTTAGGGTCAGGTTCAACTGAGAACGTCGAAAAGAGATTTCAGCAGGTTTACACATCTAGCAAAGTTGAGGAACTTGGTGAAGAAGTCAGGGTGCTAGCTACAGACGCAGGCAGGAATGAGATGGAGCTGAAGAACAACACAAGACTCTACATAGTTCAAGCTGCAGCCGTCGATACTAAGGGAGAAATTTCGAAGTCCTTAGACCTAGATTCTGTTAAAGTATACAGACAGAGAGACTACGAGAAATTCATGCAGAGAGCCTCGGAGCTAGAGGAAGTCAATTCGATACTAGAGGCGCTGGATCAGAGGCCCGCAAGAGAAAAAACAATTATACTCATAGATGGAACGCTCCTCACCAGGCTATTAACTGTACCAGAGCCTCTGGATATATCAAAAAACCGGGAGATAAGAGTTAAGCTTATGGATGCTTTTGGAGAGCTCATTGAACGCACACAAAACAATAGCAATATCGTACTGGCAGGTGTTTCAAAGGACTCAAACTCCAGCATACTTTACAGAAAGATAGTAGGCGACTTGCTTGAAACCAAGATCAAGAAACTTGAAACAGAAAAACTTGAATCCATAGGATTTGAAGACAAACAATTCCTATTGAAAAACTATCACAGGATAAGATACAACCCTCAAGAAATCAGGCAAAACCTTGAAAACCTCCGGAAATCCAACGCCGACCAAGAAAAAGTCAAGCAGATTGAAAAACTCGTCGAAAAATACAGAGTAAGAGTATCAGACACCGAGCTCATAGAAAGAATGACCTCAAAGCCAGGATTCACAAAACCCCTCAGAATAGGAAAGATAAAACCTGACTTCTTTTCAGCCATCGAAAAATTCCAGCAGAACAGGGAAAACTACCTGAAAGACACTTTTCCGCAGGTCCACAATGAAGAAGGAGATAGCTTCGTAGAAAGATATCAAGACGCGATACAGAGGATTAAGGATGCGCCAGGCGTTGTTAGTACTTATTACAAGCCATCAGAAAGAGACTCAGCACTCAGAGTAGATTTACTAAACCACGATATAGACGGTACAGACCTGATGGACTGCGACAAACAGGAGTTTGTCAACATAAACAAAAAAGTACGTGAGGTTCTCAGGTTGCTGAAAAGTGGCTATGCAGGGGAGGAGATGCACAACGTATGGATTAGCCAAGCGGATAACTCGGCATCCCTGAAAAACAGCGATCTTGAAAAAATCTACAAACCTATCATATCAAAACAGTTAGACATCAACTTGAGAAATTACATGAGGAGGAGAGACAAGCGTGCCTGAACAAACAATAGGAAGAGTTGTAGGAGAAACCAGCTCCACGTACTTCAAATTTGCAGTAAAGGATGGCAGAGAACCTGCAGTATTCGAATACGTAAAGATAGATATTAAAGACAAGGTAGACGGCGAGGAGGTCAAAGAACCTGTTCTTGCTCAGGTAACAGACATAAGCAGACAAAACCCTGCAATGGAAGGAGAGACTCCTATAGAGGCAGTTGAAACCATGACGCAGCAGGGAATCGACAACACCAGAACAGTAGCATCGGCACAGGTCATAGGATACAGTGGCGTAACAGGAGTAACCAAGCCAAGGTACGCAGCAAAACCAGGTACAAAAGTGGAGAAAGCACCTGATGAATTCCTGGGAAAGTTTGTATCTAGTTCAAGTGGGCTTGAAATAGGTGAGATGCTTACCAGAGATTCAGTGACCGCAGAGCTTGATATGGAAGGTTTAAACAGGCATCTGGCTATACTAGCTGCTACAGGAGCAGGAAAAAGCCACACAACAGGCGTTATAATAGAGGAGATGCTTGAAAAAGGTGCATCTATGATTGCAGTCGATCCACACGGAGACTACGCAAAGATGGGAGACCCTGAATCCAGCTACAGACATACAGACAAGATAAGAGTATTTAAGGCCAGAAATCCAGGGGACGATGACTACCAGATCAAGATAAAGACCTCAAAACTTGGATGGAGAAAACTCTCAACTCTTGCTGGTATCAAGGAAGACTTTACAAACCAGAGAAGAATGCTGAGGCGCACCGTAAACCGGATAAAAGCCGAGAAAGGAGAAAACTACAGCTACAGCCTAGAAGAGATTGTAAAAACCCTGGAAGACATACAAGATGACAAGGTAATCTTGGACGACGATGGAAACAAGACAAAAACTATCGAGACCGCTGAAAAAGTTCAGTTCAAGATGGAGAACCTGCAGAGGTTCGGTATATTCGGCACGTCAGAACTCGATTTCTCAGAGCTTGTAGGACCTCAGCAACTAACTGTTCTCGACCTCTCAGGAATACCATTTGACGCACAGGACCTTATCTCAGACCTGTTACTTGAAAGAATATACGAGGCACGGGTGAAGTACTCACTTGGGGAAAAAGGAGAGAAATATGAATACCCTATATTCACTATAGTAGAGGAGGCTCACAGGCTCTGCCCCTCCGGCTCAAAAGGCTCAGCACCACGCTCAAAGAAAAGGCTTTCAGAGATAGCAGCTGAAGGAAGAAAGTTCGGAGTATTCCTCACCCTGATAACCCAGAGACCATCGAAGATAGACGAAGACGTGCTCAGCCAGTGCAACTCCATGATAGTTCAGAGGATAGTCAACGAAAGAGACCAGCAAAGCATAAAAGCAGCTTCAGAGTCCATGGCTGGAGACATGGTCTCGGAGCTACCAGGATTAAATGTAGGAGATGCAATAATCACAGGACCTGCCGTAAAAGTGCCCTCAACAGTACATATACGGGAAAGGAGAACCAAACACGGTGGAAACGATATCGACATATCAGGAAACCTGCAAAAAGCCCTTGAAGACGTGGAAAACAAACAGAACACATCTGACACACTCGGAGATGAAGATACTTTAGATGTATAAAGTACTGCACTTCGGGGATACACACCTAGGGAGGAAACATCCATCCAAAATATCCAAGAAACGAGTAGAGTCCTCAATAAAGGCTTTCCGTCACGTGATCCAGAAGGCGATACAGGAAGATGTGGACTTTGTAATACATGCAGGAGACGTATTCGACACCGTGTATCCGTGGCACACTGTCATAGAGTCAGCAAAAAAAGAGCTTCAAAACCTAGAGGAAGCTGAAATACCTCTTTACTGCATCAGAGGAAACCATGACAGGAGCTTTGGACAGGGGCGAAGCCTGAAAGGCCTAGCAATTGAACATCTAACATCAGAGTACATTCACCTGATAGATCCTCAGGCCTCAGAGTTCCCACAAAACGGCTACATCGACCATGACGAGAATATCAGGGTTTACGGACTTGGATACCATGCATCCCGCACACAGGAAATACTAAGAGAGTTTAAACCGGAGAATGAGAAGTTTAACATCCTCCTGATGCATGATTTTGTGGAAGGAGTTACACGTAGCTACTCAAACAGCATTCCGAAAGCAGATATGATAGCCGAAAAAGATCTTCAATACGTCGCAATAGGCCACGATCACGAACCAAACCCAGAACAAGTCATAAACTCCACAACCTTCTCTGCGACAGGAGGCACAGTGGATTACGACTTCAACACAACCAACTTCAGAAAAACCTTCAATATACTGGAGATAGACGAGGAAAACCAGAATATAGATGTAGACAACCATAAAGTGCCTCAGGAACTTGAGCTTAGGAAAAAAAAGTTCAAGGTAGGTCACTCACCTCAACAGATAAGAAACAAGATAGAGGATGAAATACAGGAACATAAGGAATACGCATACAAGATCAAGATACAGGGAGAGATCAGCTCAGGTCAAGAGATTCAGACACAGAAAATTGCAGACGAAGTCGAGAAAATAGACCAAGTTGTACTTGCGGATACCTTACTTGACGTCAAGACAGACGAAGTCGAGATGGCGGAGAGCAAAGGAGAGGGCTTCAATATCTATGAGCACTTGGAAGACAACTTACAGCAGAACAAGCTCGAGGAGAACTTTATTCAGATGCATGAAAGAGCGGAAAACATGCTTTCAAATGAGGAAAACCTAACAAGATCAGGTTTCAGCCTTCAGAAACAGGCAAGAAAAAATCTCAGAGAGAAAATTGACAACCAGATCTTCGGAGACATAGAAGATGAGGCTTAAACAAATACATCTAAGAAATTTCAGAAAGTTCAATAACGAAAAAATAGAATTCTCAGAGAACCTCAATCTTATAGAAGGCGAAAACAATGCAGGGAAGTCATCAGTCTTCTACGCAATCTACTTCGGCCTCACAGGAAACGCGCTAAACTTCAGATCACCGAAAGAATACATCAACTTCGATGAAAGCAAGATGATGGTGGATATAGAGTTCACATCAGCAGGAACGAACTACTTCATAAGAAGACACTACACACGCTCATCAGGAGGAGAATACTCAATAGGCAGAGTGAAAAACGAGGAGAGAACAATACTGGAATCCACAGAAAAAGGCTCAAAGGCAAGCGAGGTCAACAAAAAACTCTACGACGTAACAGGCCTCAACAGAAAGATCATAGAAAACGTAACATACGCCGCACAGCAGAAGTTCGTAAACCTCATAGAAGGAGGAAAGAGCCAAAAAGACGCGATGGACTACATATTTGACTTCAAAACAATAGATGAAGTAACAAAACAAGCTAAAAAAGTAATTAAAAATCGTGAAACGCAGGTAGAAAGAAAAAACGACATCAAAGAAAGACTAGAGAGAAGAGAAGAAGAACTGAACGAACAGGAGAAACAACAAAACCAACTGCAGGAAGAAAAGGACAATTTGGAATCCGAGATCAAGGAAATAGAACAGAATCTCAAACAGACTAAGAAAAAGAAGGAGGAACTGGAAGAGAGGTTTGAGCAGTTAGAGTCGGCGAAACAATTAAGCCAGAAGCTGGAGACCAAAAAACACGTACTGGACGAAAAAAAGCAGAATCTGAGAAAGAAAAAGGCCAAGCTAGAGGAAATTGGCAAGGATAAAGAAGACATAGATGAGAAAGTCAACAAGACAAAGGAAAAGCTCGAGAAAACAGAAAGCCAACTGGAAGATATAGATAAAAAGAAAGAAAATCTTTCAGAGCTTCAACAAAAAAAGAAGTCAGCGGAAACACGTATAGAACAACTCCAAAAACAGGGAAGCGATTTAAAGCAGAAAATAGGAGAAAAGAAGGTACAGTAAATGAAAAGAGGGCTAATGTAAACAGCCTTGGACAAGATCTCTCGGTGTCAAGCAAGAAGCAGGCGGAAGAAATGCTAGAAGGCCTCCAAGAAGAGGAAGAAAAGATAAGAGATAAGATAAAGAACCTAGAGTCAGATATATCAGAGAATAAGACTCTGTTGGAAGGTGCCAGAGAGACCTACGAAAACGGAGAATGCACAAACTGTGGGAGAAAAGTAGAGGAACCACAGAAATACAAACAGAAGATAGAAGAACTCGAGTCCATTATTCAGGATCTCGAAGAGAACAGAGATCAAAGCTCAGAGAAGCTATCCCAAAACCTACAGAAACAGGAAAGGGTAGACCAGCTAATTGAGATGATAGGCAACGTCGAGAAAATCGAGGATGAGAAACAAGATCTTGAAGAAGAATATAAAGATCTAGATGAAAACATTAAAGACGAGAAATCCAATCTAGACGACCTAGAAGAGGGCATAAATAAGTATGAAGATCAGATCAAAAATCTAAAGCCTGATACGGTGGCGCAACAGCGTGAAGACCTTAAGAAAGACTTAAACAGGTTGGAGCGCCGGAAGGAAAAAATTGAGGACCTCAAACAGGAGATCGGAAATATGAGAGAGGGGCTTAACAAAATTGAGGAGGAAAGAGATAAACTAAAGGAAGAGATAAGAGAAACGGGAGTAGATAAGTCCTCTGTTAATGAGGAGTACGATAAGATTCAACAGAGGATACAGAACAAGGTCAAGGAATCAGAGAAATGGAAGACACAGAAAGAGCAAAAGGAAAAGAGAATCAAACAGATCAAGGATAATCTACAAAACAGAGAGGAAAGTCTAGAGCAGAAGAAAAAGGAAATTGAGGACATCAAAGACGAGCTCAAGGAAATTAGACAAGTTGAGGAAAGACTTGAGGAGGCAAAGGAAGCTCTGAAGGTTTACAAGAGCTCAGAGGCTGAAATGCGTGATATAAATCTACAAAGGCTTGAGAAAAAGATATTCAACTGGTACCAAGAACTCGCCGCAAAACAGGAGTTTAAACAGCTAAAGATTGACAGAGAATCCTATGAGCTACGTGGTATACCACGGAACACAAACCAAGAGCTCTCAATCTCAAACTACCAAGGGGGAGGTCAAAGAACGCTTACCGCACTTGCATACCAGCTGGCCTTAGCAGAGATGACAGGAGCCACAGACTTTATGATGATAGACGAGCCTACAGACGCAACAGACTCGGAAAACAGGGAGAACATGCTTGAAATGATTCACGGAGCCGTCAAACAGTTTTCACAGATACTTCTTATTACGCACCACGGTGTAGGGCGTGAACAGGCAAATAACATAATCAAAATAACAAAAAAGAACTCAGAAGAAAGCAAGGTAGAATACCCTCTCAGATCATAGAACAGAAACGCTCAAGCACAGATAAACAGTATCTCAGCCCAGTGATGTAGTGAATTAGAGATCAGTGACCGCAGAAAGGTGTTCAGAAACTGTTCAAGGAATGTATAAAGGAAGATTGTGGCAATAAGAGTTTTCTTACAGTATGCAACGAGTGCAACGAGTCCAAGAAAATCAAGAAAAAGCCCTAGGGATCACTACAGTCTCTGATAAAACCGCAGTTCATACACTTTAGCTCACAGGCAACATACTTCACCATTTCATTTCCGCAGTTCCAGCAGTCCTCCAAGCTACTCCCCCTTCTTTCTTCTGAGAGAATTGAAATGGTCAAGTGCCTCCCTAACATCCTTAGGGCTGACACTTGGAAAGTTTTTCTGTATGTGATAGAACTCCGCGTAGCTTGAGTTCCAGATTGGGAATCCAGATATACACTCTCTCTCAGGGTTGTCACCAGTTCTTATTACAAAATCGATATCATCCTGTACCTCAAGGCTTGCCGAAAAATTCTCCTCAGTATGTTCTAAACCTCCAGCTTCTAGGTTTTCGCTGGCCTGTAATATATCTTGTTTGCCTGAGTAAGATATCAGTAGGTTAACTGTTTTGCTGCCACGAGAATACTTTTGCTCGATATCTGCCAGCTTGTCCTGTAGATACTGTGGCAGCGCTCCAGGGTTTGTTGAAGCCCAATTAATACTGTATTCTTCCTCATCCAGAAACTCTCCTATCTCATCAATATTGCTTTCCAAGAGGTCAAATAAGGTCTCAAGCTCTTCCTCATCCCTCTTCAGATTCTCCTCAGATAACAGGTAGAAAGTAATAGAATCTACATTCTCAGAGTAGTCATTCAACGATTGGGTTACCTGTTTTACAGTTTGCTTTGCGTTCTTGTAAGCCTTTCTTCTGCTTATTCCCTTTTGCTCTGCGTACCTTCTGTTCCCGTCAGGTATTACTCCTACATGCATTCAATTACTCCCTGCTGTATTCATGTCCTCAAAGTAGCTTTTTAATCTCCCTTGAAGCAACATCGCCTTCACCTGCCCTAGGCTGAACAGTGTCGAGGGCTGGTCCATATGAACACCTATCTTCCCCTGAAACAACTTAAGCGCCGGCTTTTGAACTATACCGGGCAACGAGTAAAACTTTTCTATCAGGCGACCAAGCATTATCTCGTTGGAGAGCTCTGAACGCCACTCATCTTCGTACAGCTGGAGGCTCGAAGGATCATCTATATCTATACATTCAGAGGCTATATCACTGCATCTCATCCCATAGAGTATACCTCCGCCTGTAAATGGCTTGGTCTGTGCAGCCGCATCACCTACAAGAAAAACCCTTTCAGAGGTCACCGAGTCAGGTGGTCCAACAGGTATAGCTCCCGCACACACATCTTTCTTGTCATCCACGTCAAACCTGTTCTGCAATACTATCCAGCCACTCCATAGGATTCTCACCTTTTGGAACTGCTGCCCCGTACTCAACTGAGTCACCTCTTGGAATTCTCCATCCAAAGAAGCTTGGAACATCCAATGTAACATCAACAAAGTCAGAGGAATCCTCTTCATCAGTAAAACAGAGTACTCCCTGATAGAAATGATCTGGCTCGGGCAAACCTGTTTCATCTCTTACTTTTGATGAAGCCCCGTCACATCCCGCAACCATCTTAGCCTCATAGGATGCGCTGTCGGTATCTACGACAACCCTATCTTCCTTTTCTTCAACAGATTCTACATTTTCACCTAGGGCTATTTCAGCACCTGAGTTCTGGGCTTGCAATGCTTTTTTCTTATCAAGCTCAATCCTATCTATAACATATGAAACTTTTTCATCCCTGAAAAACCTGTACTTACCGTTTAAGTGGAAATCTGCTCCATTTATGCCGTTCTGCAATATTTCTTCGAACTCATCATCTGACAGAAAGTCTCTAATATCAGGAGATACGTGACCGGAGCAAGCAAGAGGTTCTCCAATAGACTCGCTCCTCTCAATAACAAGTACATCTACATCCTTGTTGGAGAAACGCTTGGCGAGTTGAGAACCTACAGGACCTGCTCCAACCACGATCAGATCTCTCAATATGATACACCTGTTATTAGTACCAATCTGGCTCAGAGATTTTAATATCTCCGTGGACTGTTACCTGGCAGCTAAGTCTAAAGGGTCCCTCTAGAACTTCATCTCCTTGAAATCTTCTTAACGTGTTTTTCTCGTCCTCGTGCATATCTGAGACGTTGTCCATACCGTCCTCAATCTTCACTCTACAAGTGGTGCAGTTGCAGAAGCCGCCGCAGGCATGCATCCACTCAATACCAGAGTCAAGCAGAGCCTGTAGAATAGTCTGGCCATCATTAGCCTCAATCACCTCATCTCTGTCGGTAAACTTCACAGTATGTGACATAATAGTTAAATATATGATTAAGTGATATAAGCTGATTGATTCAGATAAATAAGAAAAAATTTGGTTTGAATAGATACGTGATTTAAGCCCTCTTGCCTTCGGACTTCCATTTCCTCACGATGTTTGAACCCTTTGATGTCTTCTTGGTATCACTTGAACTGTTGTTATTTACATGTTCCTCAGCTCTGTGAATACCTTCTTTCGTGATTGCACTGGACTCATCGTCGGAATGGAAAACCTCTCCACAATACGGGCATTCTTGTGTATCTTCTGTCATTTTATCGAAACCCTTAATTAGAGAATTAGGATTTAGATTATACAAATGGCCCCAAGCTTTTATCAATGTTTTGAATTACTGGGTGGAGGTGAAGGATGATATATTTGAGGTTCTTAGAGCAAGGGCGTTGCAAGCCCGTACACCAATGAAAGTATCAGGGCGACCCATATAACCAGCGAGAAGGCGTTGACTACTGGTTCTCCGTCTGAATAAAATCTCTCAAATAGAACTGAGATCATCTGGCCTCCATCAAGAGGCTTCACCGGCAGTAGATTAAACATACCTATCAGAAAGTTAAGCAAAGCCACAGTCTGCAGCATAGAGAGCGTCCAAGAGATCGGAGCTTTTAGGCCGCTGTATTCTGGCTTAATCTCTCTGTTGTTTCTTAACATGTCGAAGAAGGCTGGCAAGGTCCCATCATTATCACGCATTAGTATACCCATGTAAGCAGAATCATTTCTTTCTCCTAATGTAACGTTAAATCTTCCTTCAGAGGTATTCACACTGACCGTCTGATTAGGTTTAAACTCCTCTGAAATTGTCTGGAGCTGACCTGTGTATCTTATCCTCTCTCCCTCCAAGCCAACAATAGTTCCGTTGTTCATACCTGCCTCCATGGCTGAAGTGTTGTTCTGAGCTGCGTAGGTCACACCTACAGGTTGAGCGACACTAACAAACATTGTGAAGGCTGCTAAGGCAAAAATAACTGCCGTAACGTAGTTTGCAAAGCTGCCTGCAGCCAATACCTTAAGCTGTGATGTCCAAGAACCCTGATGCCATGGACCCCCTGAAGAGTTGTCAGAATCATTCGAGCTCTCCTCAGATTCTTCTTCGCCCGGAAGCATATTCTCACCTTTAGGCTCCACAAAGGCACCAGGTATAATACCCATCACAATCCAGCCAACAGAGTTAATCTCCATATCCTCAAGTCTGGCCACTACACCGTGACTCATCTCGTGAACAAACATCAGCACACCTATGCCGATCAGCCAATACTCAACAGGGATAAACGAGATACCTGACTGCAGGGTAGTCTGGCTGGATAGGCCTGGTGCAATTAAACTGGGACCTCCAGCACTGCCTCCAGACTGAATCATCTGCTGAAACGACAGTAATACATTCCAGAGGATAAACGGTATTGTCAGAAACCCAAGTACGACTCCAGTCCAGGCGTAAACGTTCCAGAAACGGGGCGCGGCCTTTGCAACCTTGTTGATCTTGTCTATACCTCTTTTAGTCCGTCTGTAGAAAAGTATTGAATGCCTCTCAACGTTGTTCCTATCCCTGTAGATCAGGGCACCTACTATAGAGGTGAATACCAGCAGAAAAATCAGCCTTGGATTAACTGACTGCAAAATGTCAAAAACCATAACAAACAAATTTACTGCACCTTTAAGAAATAACTTGACCGGGCTACAGAAGCCTAGTCCATATTACTCAACAAGTCTGTTTCTAACTTTCAGGACCTGAAAACTATTTGCAGCAGTAATCTCGCTGCCGTGCAACCATACCTCTAAAATACTTCTGATGCAATATCTTGTTCTAAGAGGTTCAAAAAGTATGGATGAGAGACCTGTCTTCTGGAGCGATCAGCTAGCATTTGGAACAAGAAAAAAGTTTGAAGATGAAGAAGAATATGTCTGTGCATCAGGAGTTTCTCCATCAGGAGTTGTACACGCCGGAAACTTCAGAGAAATAATAACCACAGACTTTGTCGTGAAATCCTTGAAGCATCAAGGCGAAGATGTAAAGTTTATTTACTCGTGGGATGACTACGATCGGTTTCGAAAGGTACCGGAAGGGGTTCCTGAAAGCTTCGAAAAACACATCGGGAAGCCTCTAGTCGAGGTGCCTGACCCACAGGGATGTCATGAGAGCTACGCAAAACACTACGAAGAAAAGCTGGAGAACCAGCTTGAAGACATGCACGTAGACATAAACTTCATCAGACAGGCTGAAAACTTCAGAAACGGAGAATACGCAGATCTTATCAAGAAAGGACTGGAAAAGAGATCGGAAATCAAACAGATATTGGACAAGTACAGAAAAGAGCCTCTCGAAGAACCTTACTACCCTGTACACGTGTACTGTACAGAATGTGGTAAGGACTTCACAGAGGTCAAATCCTGGGATGGTTCTTACATGTTAGAGTACCACTGCAACGAATGCGGTGAACAGAGAGAGATAAACTTCAAACAGGAGGGAAACGTGAAGCCTCCATGGCGTATAGACTGGCCGATGAGATGGAAGTACGAACAGGTAAACTTTGAGCCAGCCGGCAAAGAGCACTCGGCCGCAGGAGGATCGCGAGACACTGGAAACGAACTATCGGAGAAAATATACGACAAAGAACCACCAGTACACCAGATGTACGAGTTCGTAACTAAAGACGGATCCAAGATATCCTCAAGTCAGGGAGAAGGAGTTTTCACACTTTCAGAGCTAAAAGACATATACTCACCTGAGATAATTAGATTTCTGTTCTCAGAGACCAAGCCAAACAAGGCCTTTGAGATACCTTTTGAGTCAGAGGAAGTCATACAAATATATGACAGATTTGACAGATACGAGGAAGACTACTTTGAAGACTCTGAGGACGACAAAGACACAAGACACCGTGAAAGAGTATACGAACAGGCAGCAGTAGAAGTGCCAGAAAATCAGCCTGTAAGAATACCTTTCAAGCATGCTGCCTTTGTGGCACAGACAGTTCCTGAGGAGGAATGGAAAACCAATGGAGTAAAATCACTCAAACGCACGGGACATGCACCAGACAGCCTAGACAGAGATGACAAAAACAGGGTTGTCAGCCGCCTTGAAAGAGCAAAGGAATGGGCCAGGAAGCTACGCACCTGAAAAGTACGTGTATGAGATAAACTGGGATGGAGATCCTCAAAGTCTAAACATGGAGCAGCAAGACGCAGTGAAGGCCATGAGGAATCGGCTGGAAAATCGGTCTTTTGAGGGCTCAGATGAACTCGATGACATGCTTTATACTGTCGCCGAAGAATCAGACTTGAGTACAGGAGAGTTCTTCCAGACAGCTTACAGAGCGCTTCTAGGACGTGAAAACGGTCCAAGGCTATCTACTCTGATAGTATCCATAGGACAAGATCAAACCACCCAAATACTTCAGAAACTTGTATGAAAGGTAGAGGACTTGAAGCAATCAAGCTCTGCGCTGTACTTGCCGCTGTCTACGTTTTACAGATATCTACAGGGTTTCAGCCAGGCTTTGAGGCTGGAGAAAGCATCTGGTGGAAGTTCTTCACCTCGTTCTTTGGACACTCTGACATAGAGCACCTTACAAACAATCTATTTTTCATAGGTTTATTTGGCACAATTTACAGCCTTGTCACTAGCAGCAAGAATTTCTGGACAACATTCCTGATCTCTGCCGTAGGAGCAAACCTTACAGCATTCATATTCTATCCTAACTCAGTTATAGTCGGCGCCTCAGGAGGAGCCATGGGGCTGCTGTCAGCTCTCACAGTATATAAACCCAGACAGACCGGTCTAGCCCTAGGTGTGCCCGCACCCATGTACGTGGTTTTAGGTATATACCTTCTGATTAATTCTGCAGGTCTGACAGGGCAGTCACAGGTTGCATACGAAGCACACCTTTTTGGACTGTTAACTGGAGCAGCAATCGGCCTAAAACTCAGAAATAACTCCTCCACCTCATTAGATGAGCCACAGTCAGAGGAATCAGATCCCTCGGATGATGGCGGCAACCAAGATGAAGATAAAGATCTAGATGAAAGAATCAGGAAATGGGAAGAGAAGTATATGCTTGATTAACAGGCAAGGTTGACGCCGAGGTAGAAAGCAGCTATGAAAGTGGCTGAGGCGCTACCCAAGGTCACAAACACAAAGCTCAGGATTATCCTCCCAGCCTGATTTGACCACAGATTCCTGTACTGAGTAATCTTTACTATATTCTCCAGTTCATCCATATTCGGAGGATTAACCTTTCCTTCCACATACGCAGCAACCATTCCAGCACCAAGCGCCGGATCTATAGAGGTAAATGGAGCTGATACAAAAGATGCAATCCACGTAACAGGAGACGACCTAGCCAGTATAGCCCCAAAAAAGGGTAAAACAGCGTTAATAAGAAATGCATTTCTAGCCAGAACCAAACCCTGAGAAACACTACAGAAGGCAAATACATAACCAAGGCTGACAGCGATGAAGGCAGGCATACCATACTTAGCAACCTTAAACCATGGTATACTGATGCCAGATGTGTCAACGTATTCTCCAGGTGTGTAAGATGTTTCCTCAGCCCTGAGTTCTTCAGCTAAGCCCTCTACGTGTGCGGCTCCTACAACCACAACAGCCTTGTCAAAATCCTGGTCCAGAATTTTCTCCGCCATAAACTCATTTCTTTCGTCAAGAAAAGTCTTTTTGATGGATGGAAACTCGTCCTCAAGCTCCTTCACAACCTGAGATAGCATATCCTCTTGTTTCAGGTTCTCGACATCAAGCTCAGATTCAGAAAAGCCAATAGAGCTTAGTAGCTTAACCTTCTCCCAGAACGTCAGTTTCTCAAGAGCCCTGCTGAATGTTTCATTTATATCCCTGTCAACAAGAGAATACTCAATATTATTTTCTTCTGATACCTTTACGGCCTCAAGAAGCTCTTCACCTGGTTCAACACCCTGCTCTAGGCCCATGCGCCTTTGATATATGGACAAAAATAGCTTCAGAAACAGAGTAAATCCTTTACCCTGTCTTATAGCCTCAACAAGATTCATCTCCTCCCATCCAGAATCCGAACTCAGGGACCTGTACCGGTTCTCATCAAGCTCAACAAAGACCCTGTCAGGGCTCTCAGACTCAATCTTCTCCCTGACCTCTTCCTTACTCTCCTCAGAGACATGCGCCGTCCCCACTATGGTTATCTTTCTATCGTCAAGCTCGACTTGGGTTTCCATGGTACTTGCCAAAGATCAGATGTGCAACCGTATTAAACCATTCGAACCTAGGGAACCGCTTTTATTACTAGAGACTGAACCTTCGATAACATGTCTCTGATAGGTGTCAAGGCCGAGAGAAAGATTGTTGATACAGCCGTAATATGTGTCTGCGTGATCTCTGCATACTTTGGAGGTATCTTGGCGGCGATGAGTCTGGGGGCTACTGCAACAGCGCTGTCGCTGCCGATAATATTCATAATCTCAATGGGGTTTATCCACCTAGTGCTGAGGAGAGGAAGAGAGCTTGACAGGGAAGAACATGACAACAAGTATGAATTACTTAAGTCTTTTGCATTCCTGACGATGAGCTTTTTGGCCTACAATATAGGAACAGCTTCAGGTGAAAACATCATTCCCACAGCCAGCTTACCGGCTTATCTCACCGCGGCCGCAGTTTCCTTCAATATATACTTGATGGGATATAGGGCAAACAGCTAATTACTTTTCCCTTTCCAAACAGAATATTGTCATCTTCTGCAAAAAATCCTTCGAATCCTCTTCTAGATCAAGTTTCTCAATCATCTCTGAGGCCTCTTCAGCTAATGCCTCCATCCGTTCATGGACATCGGATTTCACGTTCTTCTCCCGGATTAAGTGCTTAATTTGTTCTCTTTCCTCATCTGTCATGTCTGTACCAAGCATCTCCCTGACCTTTTCCTCCTTGTCATCAGAGAGCCTCTCAAGAAGCTTTAGCCTGTGAAGAGTTTTTTTGTCTTCATCAAGATCTGATCCTATGTCTTCTCCAATTTTTTCCTCGTCCCCAAATAATCCAAGCTCATCGTCCTTTAGCTGGAATATAGTTCCTATCTTCTCTCCTATGTTGTAAAGTTTCTTTCTTTCGTTTTTGTCAACGTCTGCCATAATTGCACCGGCTTTCATAGGCAGTGAGAAGGTGTAACGAGCTGTCTTTGTCCTGTAGAGATCGAGTATTTCATCTTCAGATGGTTCGTCAGAAGAGTAACCTGAGTAAATATCAACCTGTTCCGCCAGTCCCACATTTGAGAATTCACGGAAAACAAGCTCCTGAATATTTGACTTTGGGTCCTGTGGTACCTGAAGAGACGACAACACGTTTTGGCCAAGGAAAAATGATACGTCTCCACCTGCCAGAGCCATGCTGATTCCAAAGTGTTTTCTCTCTTCAATCCCTTCTTTGTCAGCCAAGTCTCTGTACTGCTTCTGAAACGTTTTCATACCTCTTCTGCGCAGGTCCTTATCAATTATATCATCGTGCATCAAAATACCGGTGTGAAGTAATTCAACTGCAGCACCTGCCTTTACAGCGCTATCATGATGATCACCGTTGTAGAACTTGTTGATGATGACGACAAGGGTTCCACGAACCATCTTACCCTCCTTCACCATCTCCTGAAGTCTTTTTCTAACGTCTTTTCTCCACCGGCCTTGTGTACCTTCTTCCTCCCATTCATCAAGAAAACCGTCAAGGAAAGAAGATATTTCCTTTTTATGGCGGCCTATCTCCTCCAATATCTGTTCTCTTTCAGAGGCCATACGGAATGATTATCGAGTAAACTCTTTAGTTAATAAGCCATTTTTCTACATATAACCAAAGCTTATACGTACCCGATTCAAAAATTACATTATAGGTGAATTGAAAAATGGCTGTAATCAACGTAGATGGTCTAGAGAAAAGTTTTGGCGATGTCAACGCCTTAAATGGAGTGGAACTTGAGGTCAAAAAAGGAGAGATCGTAGGTGTATTAGGTCCAAACGGAGCCGGAAAATCATCTCTGATGAAAGCACTAACAGGACAGCTCGAGTATGACTCAGGCAACGTATCCGTTCTTGGAAGAGATCCTGTAAAAGAGCCTGTGGAGGTTAAGAAACGTATCGGAGCTCTTCCAGAAAGAGAAGATCCTCCAAGCTTTCTAACAGGCAGTGAATACTTCGAGTTTGTATCAGACGTACGCGAGACAGATATTGAATCCGATAGATGGATTGAGAAGCTGAACCTGAAAGGTAAGCTGAACAAGATGACTCAGGATCTCTCAAAGGGAGAGAGACAGAAATTGATGATATCACAGGCATTCTTCCATGATCCCGACCTAGTGTTTGTAGACGAACCCCTAGTTAACCTTGACCCTGTTATACAGGAGCGTGTAAAGGAACTCTTTGAGGAGAAAAGAGAGAACGGGGGCACAATATTCCTATGTACGCACGTAATATCTCTTGCAGAAGAGCTATGTGATAGAGTGTTCTTCCTGAAGGACGGAGAGATAGTCGAAGAGATAGAAGACGTAGACAATCTCAAAGACAAGTTCCTTGACTCCCAAGAATGATACGCAAGATGATAAAGGAGGAGTGGCGAAGAAACTCCCGCCTTTACAGAGGCAGAAGCTTCGCTCTCTTTCCAGCAGTGATATTCCTGTTCTCTCTTGGCTGGAACTACATGGTGGTGAACTTCTCAACCCTCAGCTACCCGATGATAGGCAACTCACTTGCAGCCATAGCAGGGTTAATGGGTGTGGCAGTAGGCCTATCCGGTTTCTCAGGCAAAGACGCATTCAGAAACGTACTAGGTGATACGAACTACATAGTATTCTCCAGCCATACACTACCTGTATCCAAGAGAAAGCTCTACCTAGAGTTCTTCATAAAAGATACCTTTTTTTACATGTTCCTAGTCTTAATACCTCTTTCACTGGGTTTCCTAATACCTACAAACTTTGCTATACTGCCATCCTTACTTGACGCGGCCGCATTATTCACTCTAGGATTAATGTCATCGGCCCTGGTGGCACTAAGCTCGCTTACACTTCCATCTCTGAACATAGTAAACTATGGAAATATTGATATACTTGATCCTGTTGCCGATAAATCAGTTGTCGATATATTCAGATCCTCCGGAGGCTTTCTCAAGATACTGTTCTCCCTTGGTGTACTGAGCTTTTTCTACTGGGTAATGGTTCTGAACTTCCCGCTTGCATCAATATTCCTTGAAAACCCTCTGCTTTCATTCAGTATACTCATAGGGCTGATAAACCTTTCAATCTACAACTGGCTAAATAAGTTTGACTCACTGGAGACATACAGCTATATACCCTCTAGACAGCCTTTCTATAGCACACTCCAAACAAATAGCCTACCTCTCCCTAGCACTGCCGGTATCATTCGTAATGGTTCTAGCATCGGCCCTAATCTACCAAGGACAGATCCTGCTCTCACTGATTACCGCGGCCTCAACAACCGTTTACGGAATGGCTGTAGCTGTCAGAGTACTAGGATTAAACCCTAACCAAAGCCTATTTCACGCAGATATTTTCCTGAAGTATATTCTTGGAATGGGAGCGGTGACAGTTCCTCTGCTTTACATGTCGATAATCTATAGTGAGAGGTTTCTGTTCCACGTGCTGGCTGTATGCGGGCTGGGGCTCATGGCCGGATCCTTTGTCCTTCTTAGGACTCAGAGAGACGAGCTCAGCTAGACACAAGAACCCGGTGTCAGAATGTGGGCAAGTCGCCTTCGATTGCCTCTTCAGTTATACTTGGGCTGTCAAGCTCCTTTCTAATTGCTTCCTTTACCTCTTCTTTAGATGCCTCTGATCGAACCTCAACGGACTGAGGCTCATCCATAGGAACACCGATCTGTGAAAGCATCTTCACCTCAGTAAAACCATGTCCAGATAAGCTTTCAGAAATCCTGTTCGCAAGCACATTGTAAATCTTACCAACATGATTCACAGGGTTCTTCCCTGAAGCCGCCTCAAGGCTCATCGACCTGTGCGGAGTAATCAAACCGTTAACCCTGTTACCTCTGCCAACGCTTCCATCATCACCCATCTCCGCGGAGGTACCTGTCTCCGTAAGATAGACGTCACCTACCTCCATATCATCAGCAGTATTAACAAAGATCTTTGGCTCAAGAGAGGTATTGTCACGTATATAGTTCTCAGCAACTTTTTTGATTTTCTTCTTAGCCTCCAGATACTCCTCTATGCCGGCAACCCTTTCAGATATCATTGCTGCAGCAACAGTAAGCTTCAGCTTGCTTCCACGACGCAGACCCATCACTTTAACATCTTCGCCTGCCTCATGTACCTGGTTACGGATCAGCTCCTCCACAGACCTGACTACTTTCTCCGTGTTTGAAAGAGGTGAGTGACCTACACCAAAACTTGTATCATTGGATACAGGTGACTCATTAGAAAATATCGATTTCAGGTCGGTGGAAGTTTCACCTATCCTACAGTCAAACTCAACTTGCCTCAACTTCAGCTCCTCAAAATTATCTCTAATATAGTCTCTTGCAGCCTCCAAAGCGATCTCATCAACAGGAATCTTCTCACCTTCAAACTCTTTCGTCGCTCTACCAGCCAGAAGCACATAGATTGGTGTAACAACTTCGCCACCACCGTACTTAGGCTTTGAATCACCTGCAACAAGCTGAACCTCATCAGTGTTATGATGCAGCACCCTTCCAAAACGCTTTTTATACTCCTCAGATAGACTTCTTGAAACAGATTCAGCTATACCATCACATATAGAATCCGGATGACCTAGTCCTTTTCTTTCGACTAGCTCGGTATTTCTCTTTCCAACTGGGTCACATTTAACACTTGTATAATCTAGAAACTCCATATCAACCAGACTACACACTGGTTTAATAAAAACGTGACTGATAAGATCTCATGTCTAATTTTTGACGGATAGGGATTCTGTATATTTTACACAGATTCCGTCTCTGGCGGCGTATAATATTCAACATCGGAGTCACTTACTTGCACATCTCTATCTTCAAGCTCTTTCTTATATTCTCTTAGTTTCCAGGTAGACAGAGGATCTTTAAGGCTCTCATCGTTTTCTTCTATGTAGGATTGAAGCTTGCTACACGTTTTTGTGTGGGCTCCAAAGTCATTCTTATAAGCTGCGTACGCAGGCTGAAAGCAACGCTGCTCCATAACCAAATGCTGCCAAGCTATCTGGGTCGGACAGTAACTCCTTAACCATCTCCATGATCTATCCTCAGAAATATAGAATTATAAACCATTTCCAGATCTTCGAGATAAGATTGTATTAGATTTCTTCTAGTTCATAGTGGTTGCTCAATAGACGCTTATGTGGCAGTCTTTACTGTCTTCTCTGTTTTTGGAGCTCTTCCGGAATAGTTTCCCTGCTGGATGACATCTTCAATTCAAGTATCCTAGATGAAGGGTAAAACAGGTTTACATTATCCTCAGTTCTGATCCAAGCCCCTCCATCCCTGACGTCGATGAAAACCACGTGTTCATAACTGGAGTTAAACTTCTTTTTAGAGCCATCAGGAAGCTGAACACTTACCTCAACCATCCTATCCATAGAAACATAGTCAGGTATATCTTCCATACTTGTCCTTTAACAAGGAGACTGAAAAATCTCCCTTACCAAAAATACGCTATAGCATGTTTGATGAAATAATATGCACATTTACCGGTCATACACTGGAAAGAGACTCAGATAGAGACCGCGGACCCCTGCCAGGCTTCAAATGCAGCAGATGCGGAACCAAAATAAACAGGTTCTAGACCTTAATTAAGAAGAATTCGAGTCCGCAGGGATTTGAACCCTGGGCCTAGCGGTCCGAAGCCGCTCGCTCTGTCCGTGCTGAGCTACGGACCCATACAGTTTTCTTATTGTAGTTTTGTTTGTTGGCTTCTATCTTTTTATACAGAATCCTGTGCCTTGAAATTTGTACGGGATAAAATAATGTATATGGATACTGTTGCAGCTCTTATTCGACGCGGAGACAAGCTTTTTCTGACCAGAGAAGACGAGGACGACGAAAACCTTTCAGAGATATCAGGTGAGATAGAACGTGGAAACACACATAGAGAGGCATTAAGGGAAAAAGTACGTCAGGAAGTAGGTATAGAAGTTGAGATTGAGGAGAAAATTAAGAAAGTAGATAATTCAGAAAACAGGAAGCACTGGTACCTGGTTGAAGAGGTTAAACAGTCTGAGGAAAACCCTGATCCGGATAAAATACAGTCCAATCAAAACGGGGAATGGGTACAAATCACTGAAACTAGCAAAATGCACGATAGAACTGCAGAATTCTCGGAGAAACACAGAGAGGAATTAAGGAACTAAGGTTTTGCCAGGGCCGCGATTTGAACGCGGGTCTACACACCCCCAGTGTGCAATGATAGTCCGCTACACCACCCCGGCATATGAAGTCTAATCGGAGGGCTTTCACCCCGTGGCATCCGTACTAATGTGCCTCTCCCATATCCCGATACATCGAAACAGTTCAAGTATTAGTTATAAGTATATAGAAAGTGAGATGTCATATTACAGCACTTCATGGGCTGACAAATATTCAGTATCAAAACATATTGTTCTTACGCCCAGCTAAGAGGTTAAGCCAGAAGTTTAATATTGTTAGCTTATGTCAGTGAGGGAGAATTCCCGAGAATGGAAAATGATGATAGAATAAAGGAGGGTGAGCCTCTAGCTGGAACCTAGAAGCTTATTCAGGTCAGGCGTAGTGACTTTAGTTCTTTCAGAGCGTGAGTTTTGAGATACCTTCTGCTCCAGTTCATCCATAGAATTTTCAAGCAGCTTCTCCAGATCGTTGTTTACTTCTGGTTCAGACCTTAGTTGATACAGGTTGTCTCCCAACTCAAATCTGTCTCCTGTGTCTCCCTCTTGAGTTACTGTTCCAATGCCGCTCAAGTTATCGTTCCTTCTAGCCAGCTTTTCGGCATCACTTATCGGATTGCCGGACGGCTCGTAATTTAGAGCAAACTGTAGGAATTCCGACATTTCCTTCGGTGATACAGTTCCTTCCCTTCTATCGGCAAACCATTCCAATGCCTGAGAATATGCTTTCTCCTGAGTATCAGCTGTTTCCTCTGCCACAGCATATCTTTGTGACTCTAAGAACGTTTTTGCAGATTCTTCAGGGTGGCTTCCTAGCTCTTCATCTAATTCAGCAGCTACATGGTCCTTTCCTTCAGGCCCATCAGGAGAAACTGCTGCAAGGTTGGAAAATCTGACTTCTCTCCTCTCTTCCTTATTGTATTCGTCTCCATGTTCTTCTTCACCGAACACATTGGCTATCTGCGCTTGCACCCATTCATCCTCCAATAGGTTTTCGCTGCCTCCGTAATTGTCAGAGCTTGATACTTGTCTTACTCTTTCTGGCAGCTCTTCAATGTTGCTCCAATTGTCGTATACTTCTTTTACTGTGTCTAACGCCATTTCTGAGATTTGCTCTCTCACGTTGCTCTTTGGCTCTCCTGTAATCGGGTCAATGCTTACGTCTATATCATAGTCTACT
>GL982576.1:326575-328524 GCA_000220375.1 Candidatus Nanosalina sp. J07AB43
CTATTATAAGGCGCAGTATACATGACTTCATCCGCGTCAAGCTGTCAGCAAGCTCCAGCTCCGCCTTTGAAGCACAGTCAAGACCAGCACCTTCATCAAGAAGTACCTCAGCGATTTTAGGGTTGAAGTTGGACTTCACAGCATAGTTTATCTGCACATCGTCGTATCGGGAGCAAAGGCTATCTTCAAGTTCTCTGTACTGTTCTCTGATTTTATTCTCGTTATAGACGTAGAGCGGGGTGTCGTACTGCTCCACAATTTCTGAAACCTTCGAACCGTTAATCCTCATCTGATCCATTTGCCTCACCCTTGCTGATTTTGTTTCATCATCGGGAATAGGGTTACGTCTCTAATCGATTGATTATCAGTCAATAACATTACCATTCTTCCAATACCTATTCCAAGACCTCCAGTCGGAGGCATGCCAAGCTCTAGTGCTTCCACAAAGTCCATGTCAATTGGATGCGCTTCATCATCACCTTCATCTTGACGACGTTGCTCTTTCTCAAACAGATTTCTCTGCCTAATCGGATCTCGAAGCTCAGTATATGCATTACATAACTCCATGCCAGCGGAAAAGGACTCAAACCTCTCTATTCTACCTTCTTTATCCCTGTGCTGCATACATAGGGGAGTTGTTTCCTCAGGATGATCTGTAATGTGGACTGGCTGAATGAGGTGGTCCTCAACCAGCTCCTCAAATAGTTCAGCAATAGCCAAGCCTCTCTCATATCCCGACTCTAGCTCGGTATTATGATCTTGAAGCTCTTCACGGATCTCTTGGTCTGTCATCTGCTCTACATCCAATCCTGCATACTCCAAGATAGCTTCTCTCATAGTTAGTCTTTCCCAAGGGGCCGAAAGATCGATCTCTTGACCACTATACTCAATCTGAGGTGAACCTGTCACCTGGATTGCTACATGCTCATACAGATTCTCAGTCAGCTCCATTATATCTTCGTAGTCAGCATAGGCCTGATATAGCTCCATCATCGTGAACTCTGGGTTATGAGTCGTATCGATTGACTCGTTTCTAAAGTCTTTACCAATTTCGAAAATTCTTTCGTAGCCTCCAATGACAAGTCTTTTTAGATAGAGTTCTTTGGCTATTCTTAGGTACTGCTCTTGGTCTAGATCCTCGACATAGGTTTGGAATGGCGTGGCTCTTGTGCCACCATAGACAGCCTGTATTACAGGTGTTTCCACTTCCATAAAGTCTCTCCCCTCAAGAAAGTTTCTTATTGCGGATACTATCTGACTCCTCTTCCTTAAGTCATCCCTGGCATCCATATCACTAATAAGGTGAAGAGCTCTGTCACGATATTTCAACTCTTGATCCTCAACACCAAAGTGTTCACTAGGAATATGCCTGACACCGCGTGAAAGAACTTCTATTTCTTCAGCCTGAAGTGAAAACTCTCCTTTATCTGTGTAGGTCAGATGTCCTTTTGCTCCTATTATATCTCCTCTATAAAACTCCTCTACTTGATTGAGAAGGTCTTCATCTTCACGCACAATGATCTGAATTTCACTTTTCTCACCCCTCATATCTATGAAGACGAGCTCCCCAAAACTCCTGATCTCCATTACCCTGCCAGCAGTCGAAAAACTCCTATCAGGAATACTATCTTCACCCTGATCAAACTCCTGAAGCTCTTCAACCGTATGGCTGCGATCAAAGTTGTAGCTATAGGCTTCGTTGTTTTCTCTAAGGTTTCGAAGCTGTTCTAATCGTTCTTGTCTTTCGTCTGTCATCTTGTTTCACCTCTTTTTTCCGAAATGTCTTGTAAAAAATCATTGTATACTTCAATCAGTATTTCTAAACTGTCTAAAACAACCCACTCATCCGCTTTATGTTCGTTGCCTCCTAGCGGACATAAGTGACTACACGAACTCCTGTTTCTGAGAGTCTGTTTCATCAGCTACCGAGCGACATATACTGTTTCTGG
>GL982576.1:328544-357707 GCA_000220375.1 Candidatus Nanosalina sp. J07AB43
GTTTTGTCTTCGAGTATAATGCAGGTCTCGATATCTCCAACGTGAAGCAATTCCAGTTTTTCGTTATTCCATCTGATTATTGCTCCGACTGCTGCGGGAACTGTGCTGGCTCTCTGTAAAGTCACACTTTCTCCTTTGAAATACTTTTTAGTGTTCTCTTGTGCCTCTCCCTCAAATTCATCCCAGACATTTCTACAGCTGACTTCATAACTGATTCCAGATTTTCCTGTGGATTTCTTTCTAGGATCTGCTTTACAGCTGCACCAAATTCCTCTACATATCGTCTCCCGCCTGTCTTTCCATTTTTCTCTACAAAGTCTCCAGCCACCCCACTTGTGCCGTCAAGAATTAGAACTGAATTAATTCCCTCTTCCGCACCTACCCACAAGTAGTCCTCATTTGTCTTTCTAGAAGTTTTAGAACCAGAATCAATCGCATAATCAAGTTTGGGCTCCATAATTATCTGTTATGACCAACGTTCATAGAATTTCTGGATGAATAACGGATACAGGGTAGGTCTGGACTCTCTGGGATTTGAACCCAGGGCCTTCTCCGTGCCAGGGAGACGTTCTGCCAGGCTGAACTAAGAGCCCTTTGACTTTTTTAAGTTAGGTTAAGCCTAAATAACCTTACAGCTAACCCCTAATTTATGCAGTTATGGATGATTCTAGGGTTTATCTCCGCCTTTGGATGGGCATTAGTTGTCTTATTAAACAAGTTTGTAGTTGATTCCGAAATAAATGACACTATATTCTCGGGGAGTATGCATTCTCTGTTCAACTGCGTCATTATTGCCTTAGCAGCGGTTCTCTTAGGAGGATTGCCAAGTCTAGAGTTCAATGCTCTGGCAGGTTCTATAATGGGAGTATTGTTTATATTGGCTAACTATCTCTGGTTTTCAGGTGTTGGGGAGGAGGATGTCTCTCGTTTTGCACCAGTACTGTCTCTTGATGTGGCGTTTATCGCTGTTCTCTCGCTTGTATTTCTAGGTGAGTCTTTTCCATCAGTAGCTTACGCAGGTATGGGTACGGCTGTTGCTGGATGCGTGTTCATATCGCTTGAGAGCCCTATCAAGAGTTTTTACAAGTTTGATTCCAGATATGCTGTTGTGGCTGCAATTGGGTCTGCATTTGTATACTCTGTCCGGGAGGTATTCTTTCAGTATGCATCTTCTGGAGTCAGTACATGGCCGATACTTTTCTACTATGGCCTGACAGGGTCAATCATGTCAGTATTACTTCTAGTATTGTCCAAAGACAGCATCGGAGGCAGTATAACCGGCTCAGAGCATCTAGCCATTTCGGGATCGCTCGCTGGAGCCTCTCAGGTGGTTTTCTTCATCGCCATATCTCTAGGGTCAGCCTCGATAGTCTCCACAATCACTAAGTCAAGGTTCATTGTAGTTTTCCTGGCGGCGACCGCAGTGAGCAGGTTGCATCCGAACGTCCTAGACGAGGAACTGAACAGGAGCACTCTTGTGCAGAAAACGTTAGGATTAACGATGATATCGGTTGGCATAGTCGCCGCGACATTACCTAACCTGTTGGTATGACACAAGCAACCGCATTAAATGTTTCAGGCTCTATATGTCATAGGACATGTATCCAAAGATATTTTTACTTCTCCTCATCGAGTATATGTTATGTCAGTTGTTATTGGTGAAAATTATCGCCAAAACTTCGATATCTGTGAGCCTGAAACCCTCAAACAACGAATGACATCTTTGGATGTGGAGAACCCGAAACTTCAAGGATGAAGAGCTGAAATCTTTACTGTCAGAATTCATTTACGCGCTGGAAAGAGGTGATGTGAGGGCTGCTGAGAGAACTCAAAGCGAATGGAGAAGCAATCGGTGGGTAAAGCAAGGTATACTTAGCTTATTTAAACACTGCAAAAACTCTGAAAAGGGAAAAAATGGAGATCAAATGATGTACTGCCAATCAGAAGCACAGAGAATTTTGTAGAAAAAGGTGCACGTAAAACTCCTGGAGCAACTGTGAGAGCTGGAAACTTCGTAGGTGAAGGGTGTACTGTGATGAGCCAGGCATATGTCAACATAGGAGTTTATCTTGGAGATGGATCAATGGTTGATTCTAACGTAACAGTGGGAAGCTGTGCACAGATAGGTAAGAAATGTCACATAGGAGCTAACACTTTGATTGGAGGAGTTCTGGAACCTATAGAGGACAAGCCCGTAGTTATTGAGGATAATGTAAGTATCGGTGGAGGTTCAAAAGTAACAAGCGGATTTGAGATTCGCGAAAACGTCGAAGTAGCTGAGAATACACTGCTTACTCCAAGAATAGACATCTACGACCTGAAGAAGAACGAGATTATCAGAGGTAGAGTGCCTTCAGACCGCAGGGTTTTCCAGAGGTACGTAGAGTCAAGTGTCTCAAATCATGAAATGTTTGAAGACAAAGATGCAAATGCTCAGAAGCCCGTGGCTGTAGCAGTCAGCAAAGAAAGAGACAAGGCTGAAATAGAGGAAGAGCTGAGAATGAAGTAATGTCTAAATTAAAATATAGCTACTATATCTGAAATCCAAACACTCTAATTAGTCATCCAAGAAAGTTCCGTGAAAGATCTGCTCTTTGTTCTGTCTTTCTCTTATCAGTTCTACGCCGTTCTTGCCTACTAGTACCTCGGCGGGAAGCGGCCTGGAGTTCCAGTGTGAGGCCATGACAAACCCGTAGGCACCAACATCTTCAATAGAGACAAGATCTCCCTGCTCAAGTTCTGGAAGCTCTCTTTCCTCTGCTATTACATCGATTGACGAGCAAACCTGTCCTACAACGGTACGCTCCTGTGTCTCAGGATTATCATTCTTCTCCACTTTTCTGATCTCATGGTACGAATCTAGGAGGCTTGGTCTTAGAATCTGATGCATACCTGTATCCAGTCCCACGTATTCAGTGTCTTTATGCTTTACTCCTGTAACACGGGAGATCAAGTGGCCGGCCTCAGCTGTCAGGTATCTTCCTGGTTCCAAACGAAGCTCAGGTTTGCCTATATCATATTTCTCTATACCTTTTTTCATCTCCTTCACTATTCCTTCTGCAGCCGCATCTATATCCAGAGTATCTTCTTCAGGTCTGTATGGAATACCTAGTCCACCACCTATATCCACAAACTCAAACTCAATACCAACTTCTTTAGAGATTCTTTCAGCAACCTTCAGAAGCCTCTCCGTGATATATTCAAAGTAAGAGGCATCTGTGACATTGGAACCTGTCATCATGTGTATACCAAACTTCTCAACACCCATTCCCTTAGCTTTCCGGTACGCCTCTACAGCTTTTTCCTCGGAGACCCCAAACTTTGCGTCGCCGCCGGCAAACATCAGGTCTCTATCCGAGTCAATCTCAGGGTCTATCCTAAAACATATCATCTCCGGAACCTCAGTCATTTTGTCTAGGAGGAACACTGAGTCAAGGTTTACCTCAGCACCTTTCTCAACAGCGTAATCCAGCTCATCCTTTCTATTATAAGGCGCAGTATACATGACTTCATCGGCATCAAGCCTGTCAGCAAGCTCCAGCTCCGCCTTTGAAGCGCAGTCAAGACCAGCACCTTCATCGAGAAGTATCTCAGCGATTCTAGGGTTGAAGTTAGACTTTACAGCATAATTTATCTGCACATCGTCGTATCGGGAGCAAAGGCTTTCCTCAAGCTCTCTATACTGCTCTCTAATCTTATGCTCATCATAGACGTAAAGCGGGGTGTCATGCTGGTCCACGATTTCTGAGACCTTTGAATCGTTAATCTTCATCTCTTCCAATTATTTCACCAATTTTTTCTAATAGTAGTATTTCTTAGATCTACCGCAATACTAGCTGTATATTTATAGATTATCGGAGATTTATTTAATACTTCGTACGCATTGTCTCGTTTATGACAGAATTTGATCTTGAAGGAATCTTTCCTGCATTGCCGACACCCATTGAAGAAGATGGATCTATAAACTACGAAGCCGCGGAGAACCACATTAGGTATCTTGAGGAGAGCGGTGTTCACGGAATAGTTCCCGCAGGATGCACAGGACATGCAGCAGCACTTGGAGACCAAGGTAGTGAAGACCTGGAGTATGAGGAACACGTTGAGTTTGTTTCAAGACTTGCGGAAATGACGGACCTGCCTGTTATCGCAGGTGACGGAATGAATTCGACGCAGCAAACCCTTGAACTTGCGTTAAAGATTGAGAAAGAAGCAAACATAGACGCACATCTGATGATTTCCCCCTACCAGAACTGTCCTCCACAAGACCTGATAGTAGAACACTACAGATACTTGGCCGAAAACTTGGAGCAACCTATTATAGCATACAACGTTCCAGGTAGGACAGGAAGAAATATAGAAGCGGAGACTGCAATCGAATTAGCAGAGATTGATGGAATAATCGGTCTTAAGGAAGCCTCACTGGATTTCCAGCAGATTCACGAAATCGGGAGAAGACTTCAACAAGAAGGAATAGAAAACTTTGAATTAGGTTCAGGTGACGACGCTGCAAACCATTTTGTATTTGAACAAGGAGGTAGCTTCGGCATCTCCGTAACGGCAAACGTACATCCAAAAGGTTGCGTAGAGGTCTGGAGACAGGGATATAGAAATCAAGATGAACAGACAGCGTTTGAAACAAACAGAGAGCTTAGGGACTTACACGATGCAATGTTTCAGCCTGGAGAAAAAAACCCGATCAGCGTACAGTACGCTTTAAACCTGCTAGGCTTTGAATTTGGTACTCCTAGAATGCCACTGGACAGAAGACCTAGACAGGACAAGGAATACCAGAATCAGCAAGAGCTGAAGACAGTCTTAGAAAACCATGACTTGATATAGGTGTATATCATGAAAATCGCTGTAACAGGAGCAACCGGCCAGATGGGGTCAAACGTCATTGAGAAAGCCAGGGAGAGAGGGCTCGAGGTACCTGTGGCTGTAGACAGGCAAGAAGCAGTAGAGAAGAACTCAGATATACAGAGCGACGAGAAACTGGAGGATCTTATCAGGGAATGTGATGTAGATGCAATCATTGACTTCACAACTCCTGAAGCTACTCTAAACTATCTGCAGGCAGCCTCAAACACTGATACACCAATAGTTATTGGAACCACAGGTTTCACTGATAAACAGACAGAGGCCTTACATGAAACGTCTGAGGATGTAGCCATATTGAAGGCCTCGAACTTTTCTCCTGCAGTCAGGGTCTTGATGGAACTAGCTCAGGAAGCATCAGATAAGCTAGAGGACTATGATATTGAGATAACCGAAACTCATCACAACAGGAAGAAGGATGCTCCATCAGGTACCGCAAAGGAAATGCTACAAAGAGTCAAGGAGACGAGAAAAGATACATAGAGACTGTTCACGGAAGAGAAGGAAACTCAAAACGACAGGAAGACGAGATAGGTATTCATGCAAGGAGAGCAGGAGATATTAGAGGAAGTCATGAACTGCTTCTGGCAGCAAACAACGAAGTATTGGAGATAAGCCACAGAAGTGAATCACGCAAGGTATTTGCCTCCGGCGCACTGGACGCAGCACAGTGGATCAAAGATAAAGAGCCAGATATGTACACGTTCGAGCAGGTGATAGGGTGAGAGTAGTTACCAAGTTTGGAGGAACCAGTCTTCAGGACGGCAGGAGAGTAGAAAGAGCAGCGGACAGTGTACAAAGGCTTCTTGAAAATGGACACCAGCCAATCGCAGTAGTATCAGCTATGGGAGACACAACAGATCAGCTACTGGATGAATTAACGTTTCAAATCAGAGAACAGGACAAAGACGAGATAGTTTCTATGGGCGAAAGAACTTCTGCACGCATGTTAAAAGCCAGCTTGGAGGGTAGAGGGATCGAAACCGAGGTCTATGAGCCAGGAAATAACAACTGGCCAATAATAACCGAAGATGGAGACGTACTAGAAGAAAAAACAGAGAGCAAAGTTGAGAAAATGAAAAACAGTTTAGATGGCAATGTTCCTATAGTAGCAGGATTCCTAGCTGAAGACTTAGAAGGTAACACCACAACTCTTGGAAGAGGTGGCAGCGATACAACCGCCATATTACTGGGAAACTACCTTGACGCAGACAAAACTATCATAGTGACAGATGTAGAAGGAGTCCTAACAGGAAACCCCAACATAACAGAGTCAACACACAATGTAGGCGAGATTAGTGTCGATGAGCTACGGGATCTATCATTCAAAGGTGCGGAGGTTGTCTCACCGGAATCTCTAGCATACAAGCAAGAGGAGATGGACGTAAGCGTAGTACATTATCAAGAAGGGGATCTTCTGAAGTCCGGTACAAGCATTGAGGGAGAGTTCAACCAGATAATCAAGATGGAAGAGAAAAGACTTTCCTGTCTTACAGTTGCTGGCAGAGAAATTAACAAGACACCAGGGGTTATAGGGAAGCTTTCATCAGATCTTAAGACGGAAAAAATCAACATACAAGCTATCTCAACCGGTGTCGACTGTATAAGTTTCTTCATACACGAAGAAGATGCTGAAAAGGCAGGTAAACTCCTTCACAATAATGTAGTAGATGATGAGAAGCTTTCATCAGTGACTGTTGATGAAGATATTGCTGCCATAAGAGTCATTGTAGGAGAGGTACATGACAGGCCAGGTCTAATTCAGGATATTATAGATCCTCTAGCAGAACAGAACATCAACATACATGAGATAGTTAGCTCAGCATCAACAATAACTATATTCACAAGCTTTAACCTTAGGCAACAAGCCCTAAACGCATTACAAAACAGTCTAAGTGATCGAAGTGGCAAAGATTAGGTTAGGAATATTGGGTGCTACAGGTATGGCAGGGCGTTCTGCCGTAATCCATGAAGAAAACCTGAAACAAAAAGGGCAAGACTACGCGTCCTTGGAGCTGGTAACAGGCAGCCCACAGAGCCAAGGAAAGAATTTGGGAGAAGTATTCAAAGAAAAGGAGAGAGATCTCTCAACACGTTACAGCTTCTGGGACCAGAGATCATGCCCTGAAAGCTACTCTCAAATGAAGGTACATGGATTAGATGCAGAAAAGATCTCAAAAAAAGTTGATTATGTTATATCAGCTTTGCCCAGCGCCGTAGCCAAGGAGATAGAGCCAAAGCTTAGAGAAAGAGGGGTCAACGTATTTTCGAACGCCAGCGAGTTCAGATGGAAGAATGATATACCCTTGATCATGCCCGAGGTGAACCCTGATCAGATCAAACGGGTGAATGAGCAGTCCACAAAGGGCGTACAGGTTAATAACCCAAACTGCACTACGGCAGGATTTACACCAGTTCTAAAGGCTCTAGAGCGATTTGGGTTAGAGAAGGTTAACATAACCACTTTTCAGGCTATTTCAGGTAAGGGAGATAAAGTATCAGGCTCCGAATACGCATCCAATATCAAAGGCAATGTAGTTGACGACTGGAATAAGAGAAAACAATACAACGGCGAGGAGAAGAAGTCAGAACTTGAACCGGTTCAGATACTCAGAGGATCTACCGATAGACAGGCGGCACAAAAGAAGGGGCCTGACATCAGCGTTCAAACTGCAAGAGTTCCTACACAGTTTGGACACCTAGAGTCCCTGAAGATAACCCTATCAAAGAAAGTCGACAGGGAACAAGTAGTAGATGCTATTGAGACTTGGGAACCACCTGAACAGGTTCGAGAACTTCCTACAACCTCTCAAACATCTCTTAAGCATGTGCAGGAGCAACCAGAGCCTGAGAGACATCTTCATCATGGAGACGGGATGGGTGTCGTCGTAGGAGACATCAGGCAGCTTGACGAAAACCGGTTTTCGATGTTTTGTCTCAGTCACAACCTCCGTCAGGGAGCAACATGGAAAGCCCGGCAGTCAATGGAACTTTATCTCAAAAGCAAAGACCTGATATAATGACAAGATTACTCTAATAGAATAATTAAGTATACAACGTATTTAGTAATTAGACTCGGGCAAAGCTTCGAATATAGAAAGATACTTATACTTTACATAACTAAGTGATAGTATGGAAAAGAACTACCTAAGGCTACTTAAAACAGATAAGTCAAGCTTTGGACACTCACAAGCCCTAGAAGATACTCAGGAGATATAAGATACTTCGGAAGTTGAGCGAGAAAGCCTTGAGAGGTGCGGCTATTTCGCATAACTATACAATCATCTCCTGAGATGCAGAAAAATTGTAGTATTCAAAAGTAGCACAGTTCCTAGCTTTGAGAGTCGGAAAGCACCATGTATGTGGTAGTATCGTTTACGCCTCCTATAGATCTAATGTCATCAACGACTTTGTTTACCTCTTCAGAACTGTACCTTGACACCTTTACGAACAGGTCAAATCTTCCGGCAACCTCAAAAACCTCAACATCATCCGGCAAATCATCTAACACAGCTTCAAACTCTCTCTCAGTTGAAATGTCGACGGAGACAAAGGCCTTGACCTGCTCTCGTTCAGAGACCTCAACGGTAAATTTTTCTATAATACCTTGATCCTTCATTCTCTGAACCCTGTTCCTAACTGTACCTTCCGAAACATTCATATCCTCACTGATCTCTGTAAAAGCCGCTCTACCATCTTCCTCCAGTCTATCAAGTATCTCTCTATCTTTAGAGTCCATAAAACCAATATAACTTCAACGATTAAAAACTGTTTCGAAGAGCAGCAGTGAAGCAAAATATTAACATGATTAGAGACATCACAGAAATGCTTTCAGACAGAGAAACCCTAGATGTACTGATGATGTTTCAAAGTACCAGACCCGGATGCCTAGTTATGGACCCAAATGAGAATATGAAGAATATGCTTCAGAAGTTCTGCAAACAGAATAATTATTCGTTTGAACAGAAGAAAGACGATACCTCAAAACTAGGTAAGAAAGGGTTCTTTATTACAGATGAAAGAAAACGTCTAGAAATAATAAACCGAGAAAGCGGAAGGTTCTACGGAGCCTCAGACAAGAAAGTTGGAAAATTCCTAGGTTTTCCAGAGGAAAGCATCAGCTATTTCAACCAAAACATAGAGCAAGGACCTATTGAGCCAGAGGCTAGAGAGAAAAGGAAAGAGCTCATTAAAAATGAGGTGATATCTGAGGAGGAGGCAGGTATATCAAGAATTGTAAGCTACGTCCCAAAACCTACCGAGAAATGTATTCTGAAGGCTGTCAAACGCGGAAAAACACATATACGAAACCTCAAAGCATTTGACCAAAATACAAACTTAAGAATTGGAGCTCACGCTATAGAAAATTTCTACAACGGAGTGCCGGATTTTGAGATTTGAACTCACTCAACTAGAGAAACTTCCTCAACAGAGTCAATACCTCCTTCATCGTTCAACACCACTGAGAATCCTTTGCCTGATTCTTCGCTAGCAGCGTTGACGAACTCTGTATCAAATAGCGAGTCACGTCCAAAGTCCTCATGTATATGCCCTGAAGCCCATAAGGCCGGCTTATACTTCAGTATAATCTCTCTAAACTCTTCAAAACCAACCCTGTCACCAGAGTGCACCCGGTCACCAAGCTTCTTAGGAGGATAATGACTTCCAATCAAAACCTTTGAAGAGTCATCGTACTCCTCCATTATCTCACCAACTTGATCCCTTATGTCGTCTGGATACTCTGCACCTATAAGAATCATCAGGTACTCCTCATCGATATCAGCCTCAAGAAAATTGTACACAGGTGTATCCCCTTCGGTTAGCTCCCCAGAAAAATGAAGATCCCTGTTACCTACTGTTCCAAGAGCAGGAATCTCAATAGAATCAAACAAATCCTCAGCATACTCCTGATCCATATAATCACCTAAGTTAACAAATAAATCATAGTCGCCATTCTCAACTTCCTCGACAGCTCCCTGCTTCAGCTGCTCGTCAGCATGGAAGTCACTGGTAACAAGAATCTTCAGACTCACGAAACATCTTTTACCCATTGAATCTTTTTTAATCCTGATTTACTTCTCCAGACCTAGAAATGCGAGAGAAATGTTTGTCACAGTCAAAATTACCAAGGCTATTCCCTGAACCCAGACTCCAGCAGACTCAACAGATGATCTTATACCTGTTCCAATCAAAGTATTCAGAAACCAGTTAAATATCGGTACGGTAGCCGCAAAAAGAATATACCCTATAATACCTACAGAAACAGTATTGTTAAATTGCTCCAACCTTCCCTGCCTGCTTACAAACCTGAACCTGTACTTCTTGATGTTGTCAACAGGTTCCACAAGTAGAATATGCATCAGTCCCGGAAGAATAGGTGCCAGAGATGTCATAATCATCGAACCAAGTACCTGATTACCCATATCGATTTATTTCTGGAAAGGCTAACATATTAATTGTGCAAGAAGTGAATCCTGTTTTTGATACTGCGGAGAAACCTCCAATACCTATACTGGAAGAATACCTAATGGGTGAGCTCTCAAGCTTTGTCAATACGCAAAAGCGGGCGTCCATAGCTCTTGCATGTATAGGTGAGAAACCAGGCGAGGTAACAAAGTTCATGGATGAGGACAGGGCAGAAAGGTTTGAAGGGTTTCTAAATGAAGCAGACCTAAGCTACATATCCACAGACAGAGGTTTCTATTACAAGTACTACTTTTCCATAAAAAAGATGTTTCTGAAGCTTTTGGAAGAGAAAGAGAATGGTGGCTTCACACAGGAGTCCGTAGCAAGGTTTAGAGGGGTTCCACAGACTCGTATAGAAAATCCAAGACCCGGTAAGACAGATATTGAATCGGAGATAAGAATAGAGGACGAGAAGGAACACCTGACAGTTCTATCGGGTATAGAACCGGCAAGCCTGGAGGAAAAACGTGAGGCGCTAAAACATGGGAGAAGGCGGGAGGAAATTATGAGGCAGTTTGACAGAAAAAACCAGACACAGCTGGGTAAAAACCTGCTTCAGGAACTCCAGGAAACCTGACAGTCTCTACTATCTTTTTTTATTAGAAACTGTAGGTAATATCTGTATGCAGAGGAAACCTGAGAGAAGGATATGTGTTATATGGAGCCTTCAAGCCCTAATAATATTCTCGATTCTAGGATCTGTGTTAACCGTGGGTGCAGCGTTTCTAACAGAGTTCAATCCTGTTACAGTGTTTGTTTTGTCCCAAGTTGTAGGAGTTACTCTAGCAGGTACACACACTTTCTACAGATATCTTTCGTGGAGCTTCAAGATAAAGGACGATCACCTGTACCTTGAGCACGGCGTCTTGAGAAAGACATATAGTATGGTGCCTTTCGTAAGGATACAGCACGTGGATACCCAGAGAAGCATATTTGACCGTATACTCACTTTATCAAGCATAGTAGTATATACAGCAGGTTCAAGAGGAGCCGACGTCAGTATACCCGGGCTTGAACCAGGTGATGCAGATGAGATGCAGGGAAAACTCAGAGATGAGGCCGTTGAATCGGAAGACAGTGACGGAGTATGAAGCTTGCAAAGGCATCAATACTTTACAGAGCCCTCAGAAGCTCAGCATCCTTCGGCGCAATCTTCATCTTATCAAGCTCCATACAAGAGGTAAACTTGATCGCAGTACTGTCAATTATAGTTGGAACGGGGCTCATAATAGGAGTTAACTTAGTTTGGCAGTACCTGATCTGGAGAAACTACAACTTAAACCTGGAGGAAAACAATCTCAAGATAACAAAAGGTGTATTGAGCAAAGAGGACAGAAAAATACCCTTTGACAGGATCCAAAACGTAGATATAAAGAGAAACATTGTTCACAGGCTCATGGGTATATCACGGCTCAACGTAGAGACTGCAGGCGGAAATAAGACAGAAGCCTCAATAAAACACCTCAGATCAGGAGACGCCACACAGCTCAGAAATAGGCTTAGCGAAGGAAAAACAACTAAAATAAGCGAGAATAGTCAGACGCAGCCAGAATACCAGATAGGGAAGAAAGAACTAGCATTGCTATCAGCGACATCAGTAGACGGAAGGTTTATCGCTGCGGTTGGAACACTTTCCGGCATAGCTCCATCCATAATAGAGTCAACCATTGAGGAGATAAGCCTAGATCCGACAGCAGGATCTGCACTGCTGCTAATCGGGGGACTAGGAGCCACATGGGTCTTGGGCGCTGTCTCCACATTCCTGAGATACTGGAAGTTCAAGCTCTACGAGAATGAAGACAGCTTGAGATATGAGCGAGGTCTAATTAACCGGGCTGAAGGCGAAATACCATTACAAAAGATACAGAAACTTACTGTGGAGGAAAACCTGCCCCAGCGCATCCTCGGGTATGCAACCCTGAAGATTGATACAGCAGGATACTCACCAACCCAATCAGCAACAAAGGGACCTGAAGCCGCAATACCGCTGGCAAAACAGAAGAAGATAGAAAAAATATCAAAAAAAGTAGCAGATACAACCAAAACCCATCCACAAGGAATCACGGCAAAGGCACGCAGAAGATACGTCTTCAGATACTGTCTAGCATCACTCATAGGCTCCCTACTAGTATACTACTTTACCAACAGCCTTGCATTGACAGCGGCTCTAACCACGGCATTGACAGCAGTTTCAGTAGCTGCAGGACACCTGAAATGGAAGAACATAGGTTACAGCATCAACGAAAAACATGTCGTCACATCAAAGGGATTCTGGAATCACAGAACAAGCTACATACCCTACTTCAGAGTTCAAAACCTGATTGAAACCAGGTCAATCCTGCAGAAAAGATGGGGTGTCTCAACCTTGGATATAGATACAGCAGGCACAGGAAATATTCTCAACAGAACACATATACCAGATCTAAACAAGGTTAAGGCCAGAGAGCTCAGGCAGGAAATCTTCAGAAGGTTTCAAGACTCTCTTCAACAGGCACAGAGCAAGAAAAAGCAACCTTAGATGTGGCGTACTTAGCTCTGGATTAAAGGCTTGAAAGATGTTCGATTAGTTTATCAGACCTCTTCTGGGACTCTTTAAGCTCAAACTCTTTTCCCATCTCCTCAAATCTTTCACTAAATTCTTCAGGGTCATCCACGAGGTCGGAGATTTCCTTTGCAGACTCAATGAACCTCTGCCTAATCTCGTCGTTTTCCGGATTCTCAGCCTGAATCGACCTGTAGAGACCGGGACTCTGGTTGAGCATTCTAGCTGTAAGATCCGTCAAGATGCTGTAAATCGGAGTAGAATACTGCTGGGCGTCTTCATCACCAAGCTCTGATTTCCTGATGACATCGGCTAAAACCAGCTCTGAGAAATGCATCAAACCCTGTATTAGAGACATAGCCCTATCGTGTTCCTCAGGATCGGTAACGGTTACCTCGGCACCATGATTCTTCCAGAACTCCTCCATGACAGTCCATTTCTTCCCGGATTCAGGGCACAGAGCCACGTTCTGGCCTTGAATCGTGTTACTGGGAGCGTACATCGGATGCATACCAAGAACCTGATCAGAGTACTCGCTCATAGCTTCGACAGGTCCCTGCTTCACACTGGTAATATCAGTGAACAGGGCATCATTTGGAACATAAGGACCGATTTCATGTATAACATCCTCTGTTACAGATACAGGCACAGCCACAATAACTACGTCAGCATCCTTAACAACTTGCTTGTTTTCACCATAGTCCCAGCCATGGTCATCAGCCACCCTTTCTGCATCCTTAATACTCGAACTTGAGATAGTTACCTCGTTTTCCTCATCCAGACGTTTTCCAAGGTGTCTACCAAACTTCCCAGTGCCTCCAATTATAGCAATCCTCTGATCGATCATAACGCATACATAATGACAAATCATTTACGGATATGGGTAAAACGTTTCCGAGACCAAGTTGGAAATATGACGGATACTCTTACCGACGATGAACTTGATGAAGAGCTGGAAAATCTGCAGATATGGGGTATAGAGGCCGGAAAGCTTGCAACAAGAGTAGAGTTTGAGGACTACAAAAAGACGGTTTTCTTCGCGAACACAGTGTTTTCACTCGCAGAAGAAGAGTTCCATCACCCAGAAGTTACTGTAGAGTATGGAGCTATTGAGATAGATCTCTGGAGTCATGAAGAAGAGGGGATAACAGGGAAAGACATCGATATGGCAGAAGAGATAGAGAGAAGACTTGGGAAAATGAACTAACTACAAAACTCTTGGATACGTTTCATACCCTTTCTTAGCTCATCTTTTGTTGTGGAGCCGAAGCATATTCGGACCTGCGTGTCACTCTCAGGCCCCATTGGCTCACCAGGCACCATAGCCACACCATGATCAATCATCTCCATACAGAACTCCCATGAATCCCTGCCAACATCGGGAAATGCATAGATTGCACCTTCTGGAATCCTGTAATCCCATCCAAGCCTATCCAAATACTCTACAAGAATATCACGTCTCTCCTCATATTCTTCACGCATATCCGAGACGTGTTTATCGTTTTTCAGAGCTTCCTCTGCGGCGTACTGGGATATTCTTGGAGGACATGCAACAGGTGGAACGTGAAACCTTTGCATACTGTTCGAGGTTTTCGCCCTCGTCAACTACCCATCCAAGCCTCCAACCTGTCATAGCATGGTTCTTAGAGACTGATCCAATCACCGCCGAATCATCAGTATAAGCAGCAGGAGAATAATGGCTCCCGTCAAAAACCAGCCTGTGATACACTTCATCAGAAAGCAAAAAAGTATCTGAATCAGAGGCCACTTGAGCTATCTCCTGTGCCTGTCTCTCGCTGAGAACCCTGCCTGTCGGATTCCCTGGAGTGTTGACTACCACCATATCCGCGTTTCCAATAGCGTCTCTGGCTTCGTCCCTGAGTTCTCCGGAGCTGTTCCAGTAACTTACCTGCCGCCAGTTATTGCCGTTTACCTCGGATATCATCTTGTAGGGACCCCAGCAAGGATCATTGAACACGGCCTCGTCGGAGGAAGAGAGCCTAGCACAGAATACGGAGAAAATAGCCCCCATGCCGCCAGCGGTAACCATGACCTCATCTTTTTGAGGTGAAAGACCTGTTTTCTCTGATTCCTCCTTAGCTATCAGCGATCTCATGTCGTCCAGACCCATCATAGGGCTGTATCCCTGAAACTCTTGTGTAGACTCCGCAGCCGCTTGCTTAACGTGCTCTGGTGTATCAAAGGACGGCTGACCGATATCAAACCTTACAACATCCTCCTTCTTAGACGCCTTGGAGGAAATCTTCCTGATAGATAGACTAATATCTTCAATCCTATCTTTCATTTACTTCTCTGCCTCCGGGTATTCTCCTAGCTTATCTACATGTCCGTATGTTTCAAGTGCTTTCACTGCTTTCTCAAGTTTCTGGCCGTGTACCTCTGCCTCAACGTAGAAGTAGTACTTCCCAAGCTCCTGTTTTGTTGGACGTGACTGGATATGTGTCAGGTTTATCTGGTGGCCGGAAAAGCAGGACAGCATCGCATGCAATATACCCGGACGATCCTCCTCAGGCTCCAGAATCAGAGACGTCTTCGACGGCTTGGCTCCTACTTCAGAGTTTAGTATTAGAAAACGTGTAGTGTTAGTGTCTTCGTCCTGAACTGACTTTCCGAGAACATTAAGATCATATATATCTGCTGTTACTTTTGATGCCAGTGCAGCCTCACCTGAGCTTAGCTTCTCAGCTGCATCAGCCGTCGAATCAGCCTCACGAGTATCCAGTCCATACTTTGCAACAAAGTTCTGGCACTGAGCCAATGCCTGAGGATGAGAAACCACAGTATCAACATCTTCAATACTTTCTTCCGAAGAAACTACAGTATGGTTTATCGGCAATAGCTTTTCACCTGTCACATTGTTTTCCGACTCTCTAAGCAGGTCAATAGTGTCACGCACTCCGCCACCAAGAGAGTTCTCAACAGGCACGAGCTTAACCTCAATATCTGATTCAAATACTTCTTCAATCGTTGAACAGAAACACGGTTGGAGATCGGTAAAGTACTCTTCAGCAGCTTGGTGGGTGAAGGTGCCTTCCGGACCAAGCAAAGCTACTTTCATCTGTCAAGTACCTCTTCCTGCACATCTACAGCAGTCTCTATCAAGAGCTCAGCCATCTCCCTGCCACGCTCTGGAGGAAGTTTTTTTGACTCGTAGAGATCCTCAAACTGCTGTTTAACCTCTTCTTCACGCTCACGATCCCTGATCTCAGCGTCTTCACGACTCTTTCTATCAGCAATTTCAAGCACGGCATCCATACGATCCCTAACATCCGATACAATATTTTTGTTTGCCTGGTCAATATCCCTTCTAGCTTCCTCAATATCCATATCAAGATTATGTAGACCTAGATTTTTAGATATGACGATCATATAAAAAGAGGTAGATTAAGTTCATCTGCTACAGAGGTGGAAACGAATTTCTCAAGGTTCTCAAGCTTCTATGTCTTTATGAAGGCTTCGGAGAAATCCTATTTTTACTTCTGTTGAAAGATATTATTATCTTGAAAGCGATTTCACTTCTTTCCTGACTCTATCCATGTCAGGTTGCTCTGCAGGGTTCTCAGCCGCCCATTTGAAAATTACGTTCCCTTCAGCGTCGAGAACAAACACAGATCTGTTAGATACTCCATAGAGACCAAGCTCCGGTATATCAACTTTCACACCGTAGCTACTGGAGACACGACCACCCATATCACTTACAAGATCAAAATCGACCTCCTTATCCTCCCTGAACTTTTCCAAGCAGAAAGGTGAGTCCGCGCTCACACCAACAACATGGCCTTGACTTCTGCTAAGGGACTTAGAAAGATTTTTCAACTTGTCAAACTCCTCTTCACACGGCGAAGAGAAAGCTGCAGGGAAAAACGCTAGAACAACAGGGCCAAAATCAAGTTTCCTCTCAAGCACAAACTCATCGCTTTCACCGCCCACCTTCATCTCAGAGAAAAAAGGAGCCTTCTCACCAACCTCAACCATACATAACTACTCAAGTTCCAGCTCCAATATAAATATTCTGAAAAGCACTATAGTCTCAGTAATATTAAACTTAGGTTGAATTTTTACCTTAAGATAAAGCGGTTGTGGTGTAGTCCGGCCAATCATGTCGGCTTCTCGAGCCGACGACTCGGGTTCAAATCCCGACAACCGCAAACTCTTATTCCGATCAAAGTTTCTCCATTACTCCTTATCGGCAACATACATCTTGGGGCTGACAACCAAGATATAGGTGGTGGTGACTGCTGATACAAACCTGCTTAGGACAAAGCCAATAGCTCCTATGGTCTGCAGAGCACCCTGCATGAGAAATGCCACTCCCAGCAACAGGAAGCTAAACAAAGTCAAGGCCGTAACCTCACGAGAATTGGTTCTAGAGGTTTTAGCCGAGTCCAAGACACTCTCCATCAGCCCTCCGCCCTCACTAACTGAGACAGGTAAAAAGAATATTGCAATACTAAAACCGAACAAAAGAATCAGCGAGACAATAAATCCTAGCCAGATAAAGAATACTTGACCTGAGATAAATGCCAAGGTCAGGCCTAGAGCCACAGGCAAGTAAATAAGGAGTGTTGAAATGAGTAAGCCCCCAGAGATTAATACAAGCGTTTTCCACTTGCTTAAAGCTCTGGAAAAAGCCTTCCTTAGCGAAGGGTTTTCTGCCACCATTTCAGCCAACATAACCGAAACAAAAACTCCGAGAAACATTATCAAAGGCGCTGAGCCAAGATAAAAAAGCCAGTTCAGACTCTCAAGAGACATGCCTCCAGTACCGGAAAATCCTAGAAGACTAAGCACCCATAGAGTTGAGATCGAGGTAGATACTAGACGTGGTACAAACATCTTTGGCTGATCAAGCAGAGTCCGGAAACTATCCCTAAGTATATCCCCGAGCTTCACAGTACAAAATCTTGCTTCAACCACAAAAAACCTTCAGTCAGTGGAGAGTACCTTCCCTAACCTCAACATCATAGGCAAAAAGGGAATAACCTACCTCGCTACATGAAAAACCGGTCTCATCGGATATATCTCTGATAGCCTCCATCATCTCAACATAATCGTCAGGCTCGAATGATTCTTTGCGACTATCAAAGAAGTCTAACCTTTCTAGACTTGCCCATACACGAGTATCAACCACTGCATGTCTACCAGGGTCAAGAGCAGCCAGCACACAAGAAGCGGTTGGAGGCTTAAATCCTCTCAGAGAACATATCAAAGCCATCTTCGAGAAATCATCCTCAACATTGTATAGATTGGAAGTCACATCTCTACATCTTTTCTCCGGATTCTTCTTCACATGATAAGCGCTTCTGGTGCTTGACATGTATGCAATCTCATAGAGCTGTCCACGAGTCAAGTAACCCTGAGATTCAAACTTCTTGCCATATCTCCTCCAGCTGCTCAGGATCCAAGCCCTGTGTGTCAGAGTAGTTGGAAAGGTTTTCCTGAATAAACTTTGTTTCAATGTTCATAGTGATTTTATGAATAACAGTTTTTTGAGTATTTTCGATCTCAGCCTCAACTCTGTTTAGTCTGGAGGGATATATTGTTAAAGCGTATTCATGTGAGCTCAGCGGCGATACTGGAGGTTTTTATCGCTCGTTCATTTGCAGCATACTGCAACTTAATTCTATGATTGGCATAATTAGGTTTAGTAGAATAATATACTCTCAGTCGTATTCCTCTGGATCTAGGCTGTTCCTAATATCCTCAGCGACCTGTTCAATCTCATCAGCCTCCTTATTTTGATTTTCAGCTGGTTCCTTTGATGATTTAATATAATTAGAGGTCTTTCCATACGCTCTTCCAACCTCATGCATTACATCCCCTACTAAACCATTAGGATCTTCGTCACTCTCTGCTGTCTTTTGTTTGTGGTAGTTGTATGTGGCGTGGACTGCTCCCATAGTATCGTACATTAGATCAGCTTGTTGATCCTTGGATGAAGGGTCAAAATCAAATCCTGGACCCTCTATGAGTCCTTCTTTTAACATAAAGTACATAGGGGCTGTCGCCAGCCCAGCAGCAATAACTTTCTTTGTGTCATACTCGTCTGAAAACATATCTAATTCTGAGGTTGCCTTATCTACCCCTTTGCATAACGCTTTGGCACCAAGATAAGAGACAGCATAGTGGCCGTAGCAGTCAGTTCTTCGAGTGATTTCTTCCCACCAAACGTCTGCATTTCTTTCTGGACCCAGAACACTTTCATATACAAAATCTTCTATATCTTCGGTCAAATCTTCAGGATGAACTGTGGTTCCACCAATTGAGACCTGCTCTGGAGCCGCTTCTATGATATCATCCGAGTCTAAAGCCAAGGTACTGGCGTAAAGTGCGCTCAAACCTACTCCCGCCTTTTGAATCCTGTCCATGCCGCTTAGAGCATTTTTTATTGAATCCCATGAACTATTATCATTTTCTATTTCGCCCTCAAATTTTTGGTTGGAACTCATGTATTTACTACATAGTGACAAATTTATATAGTTTTTTGTTTTAGTGGGATGTCTCTAGAAATCCAGTCCTATTTTCAAAAAGAAGTATTGAATAGGTCTATTGCAACTAATGTAAAACCTAAGTTCGTACTGATGCGCGCGTGCTCTCCAGTATACGACGTGTAACAGTCGGGATACTCTATACAATCTCCCTGGAGCAATTCTTTGAATTAAAAACGGAACTGGCTGCTCCACCCGGGATTTGAACCCGGGACCGCCGCCTAGCTTAAGACGCCAGCTGAGCTGGCTTAACTGTGTAGTAGGTTCTCCCACTTTGACTGATTATTGTAGACACCAATCAAAGTGCTGATCTAGACAGTCGTTGGCAACACACAGGCCTTGCGGCAAGTTTTTTCTGTGTGAGGTCCATATAAGGACGGTGCTCTAACCCCTGAGCTAGTGGAGCATCTCACCCACACTGTTTGAGTGGACTACAGACCTTCAGTGTAACAGGTCTATATAAGACATCTGCGTTTAACTTCAAAAAGGCTTACTTTTTCATTGGTCGAGAGCGGCAGATCTCTCAGCTTGAACACTTAGTTCAGAGAACTTTTCATCCATGTAATCGCTGAACTTTGAGATGTCGCTCAGACAGTGGCTTTTCTCTCCTCTGCCGCCGAAACCATTGTATACGTCAGAACTCCATCACTGTGAGTAGAGTGTATATGCAGGTCAAGAGTTATTTGACTATCGCATCTCAGCTCGTCATGTTAATAAATCTTCCAGGGTACAATTTTATTGTAGATTTCAATAATTCTGAAAGGTGAATAAATGATGCAGATGACTAATCCCCAGCAACAGCAATACGACCGCGGTAAAACAATTTTCTCTCCTGATGGAAGGCTTTTCCAGGTAGAGTATGCAAAAGAAGCAGTAAAGAAAGGTGCTACAGCCCTAGGAATAGTTTATGAAGACGGGGTTGTGCTGGCAGCAACTCGAAATACAAGTGACTTAGGTGTCAGAAACCCTGAAAAGGTTTTCAAAGTGGAAGATCACCTTGGAATAGCCATGTCAGGTCTCGTAGCAGATGGTAGAACACTTGTAGAAGAAGCCAGAAACGAGGCACAGAAACACTTGATGACTTACGACGAAGACATCCCTGTATTCACTCTTGGAAAGTTTGTCGCGGACAGATGCCAGCAGTTCACACAGTACGGAGGAGTAAGACCGTACGGTGTCTCCACAATCACAGGAGGAATCAAGGATGGAGAGCCCGGCGTTTACCAGACAGATCCTTCTGGAACGCTCAACCAGTGGAATGCTATAGCCATCGGAAAAGGTGGAGAAGAAGCCAAGGAACACCTAGAAGAAAACTACGAACACGATATAGACGAGGAAGAAGCTGTAGAACTTGCCGTCGAGGCACTGAAGGAAGGTGAGGAAGATCTGGAAACAGAAAACATTGAACTATCTGTAGTTGATACAGAGGACGGATTCCAGAGATTCACACCTGAAGATCTTGAAGATAAAGGTCTAGGAGTATAGAAAATTCTCCTGCAATTCTTCTTATTTCTAACCCTCAAATTTTACTGAGATTCTGTTTTACGACAGACCCTACAACGAGAACGCGGAGACCGGCAGGAATTCTTGGAGAGTGAATAAGTTCTCCGAAGCGCGGAGATATATTGAAAGGGAACTTGTTTAACTTTCTGCCTATACAAATAGTCTATGGATACGTCAGAAGCGATCACAATCTCATATTCTGAAGGCAAAGACTTTGAGATACTTGTAGATCCTGATCTTGCAAAAGAGGCAAAACTTGAAGGAAAAGAATACGAGATTCAGAGACTTCTATTTGTACAGGAGGTCTTCACCGATGCATCCGCAGGTGAGAGAGCCTCAGCCGACGAACTTGAGGCTGAGTTCAATACCAAACAGATAATGGATGCGGCAGAAGAAGTATTTGAGAAAGGGGAGATGCAACTTACCACTGATCAGAAGGCGGAGATGAGAGAGGAAAAATACAGGCAGGTCGTCAACATGATAGCTAGAAGGGTTCAAAACCCTCAGACAGGTAATCCTCATCCTCCTAAGAGAATTGAGAACGCACTGGAGGAAGCCGGTTTCAATATACAGGCTATGGATGATGTTGAGGAGAAGTTTGACGAAGCTGTAGACCAGCTGAAGCCTATAATACCTGTTTCTCTTGAGGAAAAGGCTATGGCTGTAAAGATACCAAATGATAAAACCGGTAAAGCTTATGACCTTCTGCAACAGAAAACTGATCTAGAGGAGGAAAAATGGGGCAATGAATACTTCTACGCTAAGATGACCCTTCCAGCAGGTATTCTTGAGGAACTGATGCGGGATATCCAGGAGGCAACAGACGGTGAAGCAGTCTTCACAGAAGACAAATAGACTCTGTACGCCACAGATTATCTTTTATAAAGCTTCTACATACTTACTTTAGTATAAACTAAGTTTCTCACTGTGTGAGAATAACTAACGAGGTAATATTTGATCATGTCACGTCTAAAACAAGAGAACGATATTGTAGTGCCTGGAGATGTTATAACAGAGGAAGATAATGTTAAACCGAACTCCGGTGTCTACACAGAAGAAGGTAAAATCTATTCACAACATATCGGAACCGTGAAGTATGGAAGCGGAAACGTGCGTGTACAGCCTATGGACGGCCGGTACATCCCTGAGGAAGGCGATGTAGTGATTGCCGAGGTTACACGTGTAAGCTACTCAAGATGGAACCTTGATATGGACTCACCGTATGAAGGTACTTTAGACATTAGTGAAGCATCCGATCAGTACGTTGACCTAGATGAAGATGATCTTACTGACTTCTACGACGTAGGTGATGCAGTAGTGGCAAAAGTGACATCTGTATCGGAGTCAATGGATGTTGACCTTACAATGCTTGACGATAGATGCAGAAAACTTGAGGAAGGACGCATAATCAATATCTCCCCACACAAGGTACCAAGAGTAATAGGAAGACAGGGAACTATGGTACAACAGATTAACGAAAAAACCAACTGCCATGTAATCGTAGGTCAAAATGGACTGGTTTGGATCAACGGAGAGAACCCTACAGTCGCGGCTGAGGCAGTGAACAAAGTAGAAGAAGAGGCCCACACTGATGGGCTCACTGACAGAATCGGTGAATGGATCGACGAGCAGCTTGAACAAAGAGGTGAGAACTAAAAATGGCAGACGAAGAAATCGAATGGTTTGATGATGACGGAAACCGTGTAGACGGTAGAAAAGCGGACGAGCTCAGGGAGACAGAAATGGAGGTCGGCGTTCTAGAGGAAGCAGATGGCTCAGCAATGGTGGAGATTGGAAACACGCGTGTAATTGCATCAGTTTTCGGCCCACAGGATCTGCATCCAAAGCATCTTCAGGAATCCGACAGAGCAGTCATCAAGATGCGTTACAACATGGCTCCTTTCTCAGTCGATGACAGGATGAGCCCTGGACCAAACAGAAGGGCACAGGAAATCGAGCTAGTTGCAAAGAATGCATTGAAACCTGCTCTGGAACTTGAAAGATTCCCTACCGCAGGAATAGATATCTCAATGGAGGTAGTTGAGTCAGACGGCGGAACACGTGTAACCGGCATTACAGCTGCCTCACTGGCTCTTGCCGACGCAGGAATCCCTATGAAGGGAATGGTTTCAGCATGTGCAGCAGGAGTCGTAGACGACACACCTGTACTGGATGTAAACGGCAAAGAAGATAAGAAGGGAAACGCCGACATCCCGATCGCAACCATCAACAGAACTGACGATGATACCGAATCCACCGAAGATGATAGAGTGACGCTTCTGCAGATGGACGGAGATCTGACTACAGAACAGGTCGACGAATGCGTAGAACTGGCGAAAAAGGGATGCGAAAAGCTCTACAGGCAACAGCGCAGAACAATACTTCAGAAGTACAACGTATCAGAAGGTGATCAAGAATGAAACTAAATCAGAGAGACATAAAACAAAAGGCACCTGAGGGTGTCAGACACGACGGTAGAAACCTTGAGGAGTACAGAGATATAGAGATTGAAACAGATTACATCAACGAGACCTCAAACGGCTCGGCAATGGTATCAATCGGCGACACAAAAGTTCTGGTAGGAATCAGTATAGATGTAGAGGAACCTTACTCAGACCGGCCTGAATCAGGCACCATCGTCACAAACGCAGAGCTGGCTCCAATGGCAGACAGAGACTTTGAGTCAGGTCCACCAAGAGAACCAGGAGTAGAACTCGCAAGAGTAGTTGACAGAGGAATAAGAGAATCCGAAGCAATCGACCTAGAAGAACTCTGCATAGAACCAGGTGAAAAGGTTTACACGGTATTCATAGACATCCACGTACTAAACAACGATGGCAACCTGATCGATTGCTCCAGCTTGGCAGCAATGGCAGCTCTGAAGAGTGGACATCTCCCGGCGTACAGTACTGAGGAGAGATCTTTAAACAGAGACCAGAAGTGGAAGGATATTGAACTTACCACCGAACCTGTGACCGCAACAGTCTGCAAGATAAACGGAGAAATGGTTTTCGACACCACGAGAGAAGAGCAGGAAGCACAGGAAGCACGTCTAACAGTATCCATAGACCAAGATGGCCAGGTGGTCGCAATGCAGAAAGGAGGAACAAACTCCTTTAGCAGCGACGAAATATCACAGGCCATGGACAAGGTCAAGGATAAAACCCAGGAATTCCGCAGCTTGATAGACAAGTCAGTGGAATAAAAAGAATTCCCTGTTTTTTACTTAATTAGGTGAAGAGAAAATATGGCATCAAACAGGTCTTCGAAACGGTTCGGAGCCAGATATGGAAACAGAATCAGGAAGAACGTAGACGAAGCGGAGAAAGAACACGATGAATATGAAAGAGTTGCCGCAGGAATATGGAAGCACAAAGAGACAGGAGAGAAAGTAGCTGGAGGAGCATTCAATCCGGATACAGGAGCACAGGAGATACTAGATAAGGCTCTTGAATCAGGTGTAGAAGTGGAACTAGAAGAACTTAAAGAAGCTAAAGAGGAACTTGACGAATAAGGTGTAAGCAAAAATGACAGGATATGTATGTGTAAACTGCGAGGAAGAAGTTGATATAGAACCAATCGACGAAAAGGTAATATGCCCCAAATGCAGTCACAGGGTTCTATTCAAGAAGAGACCAGAAACACCCTCAAAGGTAGAAGCAGTTTAAAAATGAAGTCAGAGCTGGAGGTTGAAACCAACTTCCCCAAGCAGCTGAAGATGATCCTAGAGCCAAGTCTGAGTGGGAACAACGCAGTTAAGCACAAGATAAGGACCTCAGACAGCTCAGTGACGATACAGACTGAGGTAGATACTATGGGACAGCTTAGGGGAGGTACAGACGGAGCATTGCGACTTCTATCCCTTTCAAAAAAGATATTAGAAGAACAATAATACCGTGATTTAACATGACAGACGAAGAAGACGCACAAAACATGATGATGGAGATGCAGCAGCTTCAACAGCAGCTGCAGCAGGTAACAGTTCAAAAAGAAGAAACAGAATCAGAAATTCAGGGAATCGCAAAGTCTCTAGAAGAGCTTGAAGACGAATCCCATCAGGAAGTATACAAGTCAGTGGGAGAGATTCTTGTCAAGAAAGACAGAGACCAACTTGTTGAAGATCTTGAAAACGAGCATGAGAAACTGGAGACTAGGAAAGAAAGCCTTTCAAAGAAAGAGGAAAGACTTCAAGAGAGGATGCAGGAAACACAGCAGAAGTTCGGCGAAATGCGGTGAGTGCCGTGAGCTCACTAGAAGAAGTAACTAAACAGATGCGTGATCTCGCCGAACAAGGATCGGTACCATCAAACGTCTCAGAAAAAATAGAGGAAGCTGCTGATGAACTGGAGTCAGAGGACAGAGAGCTGAGTGTAAGGGTGAATACGGCCTCTTCAATTCTTGATGAGGTGTCAAACGACCCCAACATAAGACAGCATACACGCACAGAGATATGGAACCTTGCCTCAAAGACAGAGAGCCTTGAGTAGAGACAAGGTATAAAAATATGGCATATAGTATTATTATCAAGAGGTAACCAATGCTGATGCCATTTGATTTCCTAAGAGGAGACAGTGAAAACGACGATTCTTCAGACAACTCAATAGGAGACGACTTCGTGGAGCTAGACGCAGAAGTAGAGAACAGAGACGAAAAGGTAGTAATCAGAGCTGAAACACTTCAGGAACTGGACGACATTGAAGAAGTCCAAGAGCATCTAAGAAACGACCACATAGTATGGGTGAATATAGGTCCTCTAAAAAACAGAGATATGGCCGACCTGAAAAGAGCTATAAAACGTCTGAAGAAGACCATAAGGGCTATTGACGGAGACATGGCAGGCGTAGACGAATCCTACATACTGACCTGTCCAGAGTACGCGGAAATAGCAAGAAGCACCAAGGAACAGTAATATCCGGCAGACAGACATATCAGGCTGGAGCTAACTAGTGTCTATGCCTTCTGCCTTGCTTATTCCAAGAGCATCAAGAACTTCTTCCATTCTATCTTCCAAATAATCTATCCTATCCTCTATTTCTCCGATGCCGAAGATTACAAACTTCTCAACACAGTCTTTGCAGTACCAGTTACCGTCAAACTTCATTACGTCATCAGGGTAGTCCTCCCTAGGATCCATGGATTCTTCCGGGCGTGTACCTCCAAAATCCATTATATCTCCGCAGTTATTGCATTTTATCTCATATACCATCTTGCTTAACTCCCTTACTAATCTTAGTTTAGGCGTATGGCTTCCATGTTTTGAGGCGCCGAGGTATCAATATGCAGGATTTTATGCAGCGATGAAGCAAGGCTGAAGCACTTGGATTCCTCTCCATGATTACACAAGATTCTGTTTGGTGTTGACCTCAGATTTTTACAGTAGTTGATTATCTGCTGTCTGTCGCTATGCGCTGAAAAACCTGATACAGTGGATACATCCATATTGACATCTATACGTTCACCGTCTATCTCAATCTGATTCGCACCATTCTGTATCTTCCTTCCGAAGAGAACCTTCAAACTGGTATCCTACAAAGATCAACGAATTTTCAGATTTAGATGCCTCTCTCTTGAGGTAGGACATTACAGGTCCACCGGTGATGCTTCCGGAGGTTGTAAGAATGATACTAGGTCCTTCCTCATGCACCTGTTTTCTCTCATTATGACTACCTATAGTCTCAATGTTCTCCTTCAAGAAAGGGGACTTGTCCTTATACACCTTGTTTTGAACTTTCTCGGACAGAAACTCAGGATAGGCAGTATGCAGTGCATTAGCATCTCTGATCATTCCATCGATGAAAACAGGGTAATCAAAGTAATCCCTGTCCATCTCGTCCGCCAGAAGACCAAGTATCTCCTGAGATCTTCCAACAGCAAACACAGGAACAATGACTTTGCCACCTTTATTCAAAGTCTGCTTCATCTTCGACAGGAACTTCTTATTTGATTCATCTCTGGAGGTTTGTTTGTCCTCTTTACCTCCATAGGTTGATTCGGTGATCATTGTTTCAACACGCTGAAAGTTGGTGTCAGCTGTTCTCAGCATCTCAGTGCTGTCATAATTGTAGTCACCTGTGTAAAGTATGTTGTGTAGCCCCTCTCCTACATGTATATGGCATAGTGCAGAACCGATTATATGGCCTGCGTTCTTCAAGGTCAAGCGCATATCCGGTGTGATGTCGGTTACCTCACCAAACTCAGGTGTAATAGTTCTCTTTACAGCTTTTTTGATATGAGAAGAGTCATATGGAGCATTTCCTCCCTCTCCATGTGCCAGGCCAATATAGTCTAGGGCCAACATGATCATTAGATCCCGGGTAGGCTCTGTACAGTACAGAGGGCCATCATAACCCATCTTGTATAGATACGGAATCATCCCGCAGTGATCCATGTGTGCGTGTGAAAGTATGACAGCGTCCAACTGCTGAAGATCAAGCTCCGGCGCATTAAGGTATGGAAAGTTTTCCGGACTTCCAGACTCTGCGCTAGGGTTGATCCCACAGTCTAATAGAACGTTTGACTCCTCAGTCTGCAGCAAGAAGCAGGACCTGCCCACCTGCCTGCAGCTTCCAAGAGTTGAGATACGAATCCATTCTCCTCCAACAGACTTATTCAACCTGATCTCTTCACCGACCTCGTTGAGGAAATCCTTCCTAAAATCAGGATCTTCTACTGTAAGTTCTCGTGCCCTGTCAACAACCTTCGAGTCAATCGCAGGAACTCTCTCAACCTGCGGAAACCAGAGAGTCTCCTCCTTTATATCTTGGAGGCCTTCACCGTTCTTTCCTATTACAGCTCCAGGTTTCTCAGCACGAATCAACATCTTGCCAAGACTTGGCTGAAATATAATTTCATCAATATCGGTACCGTCGACCATTTCCTTAAGACGCGACTTCGCCTTATCAGGATCCTTTGAAAGCCTCTGCGTCGGTCTTACCTCAACCCTCTTCTTTATTTTCGAAACAATCTCCTTAACAGTCTGTGAATTGTCCAAGAAAAAGTCCTCACTGTCAGTATATAGTATTACATCCGATCCCTCATACTTCAACTCTTCTACCTTTGAATCAGGTGGAACAAGATTCTTTACATCGTCCAAATCTTTCATATTATACTTCAATCCTCTTCAAGTAATCAAAGAATAGATACTGTTAGCTGGAATTTTATTCCAGCTCAGATTGCTCCTCAAGATCTTCAATCACATTGTAGCCGTCCTCTTCAGTGATCTCAGCAACCATAATGCCGTTTCCAGAGGCTGTATCTCTCTCCATAGCTGACTTCACCGCATTCATGGCGAGTTCTTTACCTTCTTCGTGCGATATTCCGTGTTCAAAACCGTCTTCCAGAACTCCAAATGCCATCTGGCTGCCTGAACCTGTAGCTGTATAGTCTTCATGAGGCATTAGTCCTCCTGCTGGGTCAAGGCTGTACAGAATACCTTCACCTTCTTGGATACCTCCGAGGACGAACTGATTCATAAACGGCATCATCTTATTTGCATGAAGGATATTAGCCAATAAAGTTCCCGCACCTTTGACACTTAGCTCTCTGGTCTCAAGTTTCTTCATGTTAAGCTGGGATCTCATCATCCTAACCACTTTCTGTGCGTCACCTACACTACCTGCAATAGTCAAACCTATCTCATCATCAAGCTCGTAAATCTTCTGAGCATGCTTGTTGCTTACGAGCCTTCCTCCAAGTGCTGCACGTTTGTCAGCAGCCAGAATCGCTCCTTTATCTGTGGTAAGTCCTAGAGTTGTTGTGCCAGTTTCAAATTCATCCATTTCCTTATTCTGTACTTTTTCGTTCTGCATGATTATCACGTTCAGAAAAACCTGTAAAGCAAATACTCCACTGTATAAATGAGTTTTTATCTTTAAATAGATGAATTGCTTCGTCAGAAAACAGCCAAATATTCAGTATCAGAAAGGGATTAAATAATTTTAATATACTACAATCGTTATGGCCAAGTCAACAATCAAGGGTGGACGTGTTCTACCCGGTCAGGTACGCATTTAATTTCTCAAAATCTATGAATAATAACTTCTTTGAGTGTGGAATTCATGGCTGATTCGAATCCTGATACTGATTCAGATGCAGGACTCGAGTATGAGGATGTCCTCGATGAGTTTACACGGGTTTTCAAGATGAACTACGAGGGAAACGCTAAACCTACAGGGATGGGTGTAGAAAGCGAGAACCCGATAGTCCGGGAAGAAGACGGCGTGATGCCTCTCGCATCTGACTACCAGGATATAATCAGTGAAGAACTAT
>GL982576.1:357727-358924 GCA_000220375.1 Candidatus Nanosalina sp. J07AB43
CTCGTAAATTTTCTGAGCATGTTTGTTGCTTACGAGCCTACCTCCTAGAGCCGCTCTCTTGTCGGCTGCAAGGATTATTCCTTCGTCCGTGGTTAGTCCTAGGGTTGTTGTACCTGTTTCAAACTCCTCCATTTCCTTTTCTGTCTTCTGCTTAGTTGTCATAAAAAATCACTTGAGTAACAGAGGGACAGATTCTACCATCTGTCCTTGATTTATGTAACATGACTTTGTTCCATATTTATATAGATGTCGCGAGTAGTGAGATAAATTACCGCATTATTCATAAATGTTGTTCAAATAACAAAAACACATGAGGAGGGACGGAAATAAAGCCTCAGTATTAAGCAGCATGTCAAGCGACGGTAGCAGTCCTTCCGCTTCTTATCTAAACAATTTCTTCTCTTTTGGAGGATTTGTACATAGCCAGATCTGGCTGGTCCTGTTTATGCTGATTATCCTGGTGCTGTAAAGCATCAGCGATGATTAGGAGGTTATATTTTCATGACAATACACTACCATACCACAAAACTATGTAAAAACGACGCAAACACATCGAAACAGCAATTAAAAGGTGAGGACAGCAGTGCCGCTTAGTCAAGAGAGAACAAGACTCGGATCAGACCTAGAAGAGAAAACTGAACAATTTGCATTCTTCGTGGAGGACGAGGATGCAAGAAGAGAAGTAGGCAACAAGCATCTTCAGGATCAAGTCAAATACGATCAGGAACAATATCTAGATCTTGGAGATATAGGCCTCGATGCAAAAGCGGATCTTAGAAATGTTCAAGTCTCTAAACATATTGATGATGAGGATCTTGAGGATCTTGCAGATCTCAGTCCTAAGGATGCAAAGGACTGGGAGACTTTCCAGCAGAAACAGGATGAACTCTCCCAGCAGAGAGTTGAACCGGATTTCGGTGTGCTGAACTACGATAACTTGAGAGAAGCAGCAATGGAAGGTGATATAGCCACACATCCAAGAAATCCGCAGGTTCCTGTCGGTAGAGGAGACCAGGCGCCAAAGGCTGATCTCCAGAGGCTTGTGTGGGAGGCAGCCGAGAACGCTGTTTCGGGAATGCTTGAAGGCGAAATAGACGGAATTCCAAAAAGCAGTCACGCTGTTGAGACGAAGGAACAGGCTGTCATAGGTGGACAAGACTCTCCACCTAACGCCAAACATCTCAGCCTTATGCACCA
>GL982576.1:358944-360258 GCA_000220375.1 Candidatus Nanosalina sp. J07AB43
CGCAAATATATGTTTGAGGCTGAAGAGCTAAGTGAGTTAGTATCTAGAGTTAGTGGTCTCAGCTTATTGCTATCATTATTATCTTAATAACTGCTTGAAAGGCTCCCTACCCACAGCGAGATGTAGAAGCGGGCCGGGCCTCAGAAAGAAATAATTTGCCCTGTTTCTGCATTTCACCCAAGAATGGTGAAAAATACTAGATGACAACCAAGAACAAAACAGCATCCGAAAATCCGGACTTGAAGACAAGGACGACTTCAAGAGTCTCCGAAGAATACAGACAAAACCCTCAGGAAAAGTTAGGTGGAGAAGTGGAGGACTCCATTCAGGACGAGGAATCTCTTGAATCCGCTGGCAGACATGAGGCTATGGTGAATATTGGAAACATCCTAGATTCGGATGTTGAGACGGAAGAAAAAACTGTAAGCAGCGGAAGCGGAGAAAAACTGAGTGGGGCAACACTGAAAGATTCTCCTCTTGAGGAAGATCCTGAAGAAGCCTTCAACCCTGATATCGATACTGATTTCAGCCCGCACCAGGGAGAAGTCGCTTCTGCAGTTGTTGATAATCCTGCAGACCTGGTCTTCGGAGTCGACCGGCCGAGAAGGATAAGAGACAGGAACTTGCCGGACGGGTTAGCTTCTTTCGAGTACGCTCTGAAGCCGGGTATGATGTTCCCGGACTGGGATGGTACTCACAACCGTAAGGAGATGGTCTCCGGAGACCTGGATATGGGGGAAGAACACCGTATGTGGGATCCAAGATACTTCACCTTTGAACTACTTGACGGCGAAGAGTTCCACGCCATGGGGACACCAACCGCCACACAACTCAATTCAGGCACTCCTGTAGGCGAAGAGATGAATTCAGATGAGTTTTTCTACAAGTTCTTCAATGGCGGAGATAAAGCCAGTGTACCTGAGATAGCGATGGGTCTAAGCACTCTGTTCGATGCCGACCCGCTTTTCTCAGGTAACCGAGAAGACGGATACGACATAGAGGTTGAATCTGGCAGAGACATGATCTATGATCTATTTGTCTCTGAGTCCGATGCTGTCTCTAGGAAGGAAGCTCATGAGAGGTGGGAAGATGAACTAGTTGAAGCTCTCCCTACCAACGAGAACTATGGGTGTATAGAGGACTTCACAAGCCTTTCAAAGAATCAGGCTGTAGAGGATTACGTCGAGACAATTATGGACCGTCCTGCAAAGCTTGCTCCTGCAATTGAGCCAGAACAGATAAAATTTGAGAACCCTGAAGAGGTGCTTGAAGACGTACTTGAAGAGGAAATTGAGAACGACGATCTTAATCAAG
>GL982576.1:360278-362128 GCA_000220375.1 Candidatus Nanosalina sp. J07AB43
TGAGTTAGTATCTAAAGTTAGTGGTCTCAGCCATATTGCTATCATTGTTATCTCAATAATTGCTTGAAAGGCTCCTTACCCACAGCGAAATGTAGAAGCGGGCGGGGCCTCAAAGGGAGAAATAAATATGCCTTGTTTCTGCATTTCAAATGAAGACCGAACTCAATACAGGTGAAACAGCCAGAATGTCAGAAAGCCAGCAAAACAGCGAAAGAAACCAGACTCAGTTAGTGGAAGCTCTGGGGAACCTCTGGGACGAAAACTTTACAGAAAACAGCCAAGCAAATGTCGGAGCAGAAAAAGAAGATATCATTAGAGGCTCAGAAGGACTGATCAACAATGAGGAAGCAGTAGAAGCATTCCGGAACCTGATTGAAAATGAAGGTGCCAAACCTGAAACAGAAAAAATCAACGGAGAGGAAAAACTCCTTGGCGTCAGCATAGAAGACGAAAACTTCCAAGACCACGCAGAATTCTCAGCTGAAATCGATACAGACTACCACCCCGCACAAAGCGAGATAGCGACAGAGGTATTCCAGAACCCTTCAGACATGATGTTCAGAATGGAACACCTCTCACAGATGAGAGATGAAAACCTTCCAGAAGACCAAGAAGCATATGAAAACGGTCTAATGCGAGAGTTCGCAACCAAAGGCGAAGCTGACAGAAACAGCAGACCAAAACCAAGATACACAGGACTACACAGCAGACACGGCGAACTCTTCGACGCAATGGGTTGGCCAGCAGCAACCCAGCTGAACACAGGAACACCGGTAGGAGAAGAAAAGGACATAGAGGAGTTCTTCCATGAATTCTTTAACGGCGGCGACAAACCTGGCATGCTAGACATAATTCCCGGTGTAGACGCACTGTTCGCCAACGACCCGGTTCTTGAGGAGGACGAAGACGGGATGTACGAGGCAGTAGCCGAAGGTGGGAGAGATCTCATCTATGATTTATTTGTTTCAAATTCGCCAGCCGTCCTCAGAAACAGCACAAACCGTTGGGGTGATATACTAGACGAAGGGATTCCAACAAATGAAAACTACGGAAACATAGAGGACCTTTCCGAAGTAGAGAGTCACGAAGACTACATAGACATGGTTATGGAAAGACCGATGATCCTCTCACCTGAAGTCGATGCCTCAGATATACAGGTACTGGATGAAGAAACACACCGGCCGGAAGGAACGGTCGAAGAAGAGTACGACATGGATTCAGCATGGGTGATGCCCGGTCTCTCTGGGATGGAGGAATCAGTGGTCACTTTCGACCAGTTCACAGAGGATCAGCAGTACCTAGGTGAGATACTGGTAGAGGAAGACGGCGAAGAAGTGATGAAGCTGGTCAAAGTCGATCACTCAGACAAAAGCACTGAAGACTTCCTGAAACTAGCAGGACTTGGAGAGGAAGACGAAGCAGGGTACTTCACATATCACAACACATTCATAAGGCCGGATATCGCTCCGAAAAACGATGGGATAATCGAATTTAGATCATTCAGCAACAGTCCTAGAAGCCAGGAAGCGCTTCTAACCCAGAAAAGCCTGATAAATGTATACGATGATGTTCAGAACCTTTTCCGAGACACGGTTTGAAGACAGAAAACGCATTGGAGTTCCGTGAAGATGCCAAGAGAAACGGACTTGACGCAGAGCTTCCAAGCGGAACCGAACTCAGCACAGTCTACAAGGACAAACTGGTCGATATACTGGCAGAAGGAGTACGGGAATCTTTCAGCGACGAACTTCCTTATTCTGCTGAACTTGTACTTGACGAGTTCGATCAGTACGACAGCTTTGAAGACGTTTTAAACAGCCATTTCGATGACTTATCCGATTTTACGGACT
>GL982576.1:362178-363718 GCA_000220375.1 Candidatus Nanosalina sp. J07AB43
GCCAGCCTCCCGCGCTGCGTCTCTTATTTCGGCGCTCGGCTGCACCACGTTCTCGTACCAAGCCTGCTCTAGGAAACCGGGCAGGAGTTCCTCTCTTGCCCCTTCCCTTGCAGTCTCGTTTGCCTTTGTGCTTGTCTCCCTGAGTTCTAAGAGGTTTTCTGCGAGATCTCCGATCCTGTCTTCTCTCTCTGTGAACTCTTCAAGATCTTCTTTATGGAAGTAGTTCATATCTCTATCAGGGTCCCACTGGTCATGGTGTTCTCCCTCTGCCTTCACATAGGCTTCTGCAATTGTCTGGTGAAGCCCATACTCCTTCCTCTCGTCGATGTCGTCTCTGAACTCCGGCTTCGACCAGTTATCATCGTTTATGTACTCTGATCTCGTCTCTGACTCTGCTTCTCTAACCCTCTGTCTGATCTCACTGTGCCTGCCCTCAAGCTCGTTTTGGAATTCCTCGTCGTACCCCAGCGCCATGTATGCGTCACGTGCGTTCTCTACGGTGATTACTGGAAACCCATCATCAAAAGCCTCTGCGTATCCGAAGGCAACGCAGTCCTCTATGTCTTCAGGGTCTTCGGCGGCCTCAAGCCTGTAGCCATCATTATGCTCTCTCACAACTGCAATTGATCCGTTTTTACTCCGTTTCTGTCTATACCTTGGCCTGAGAGCTCTGAAAGATCGGAGTTGTACAGCTCTGGACCAGTGAAAAGCATGTTCTTTCTCTCAATATGATTGGGTTCATCCTCAAAGAAAAGCATCCTGTTGCCGTCCTGTTCGACCTGCTGTCCGCCGATTCCCAACACGCCTCCGCTGGACTGGTATCCCTCGTTGGAAGTCACCCAGCCACCATCGCAGTAGACCTGAGATACGTCTCCAAGTGACTCCATAGTATAGTCCCTGTTGAATTCGTCGGCACCCGCGGGCCACGTTGCAACAGCTCCATCAGTGTCAAATCCGAAATGCTTCAGAGGATTATGGTCATCAAACATGAACTTATTACGAACAAGTAACAATAAAAGTCTTCTGGTTCCAGCGTCGAATTACTGAGCTTCAGATTTTCATCGTTTATCTCGGAAATAGAGAAAAATGAGAACTGAGAGGATATTTCAGTCTCTCCCTCAGCACTTTGACCATCCGCATTCTGGGCATTTCTTGCATCCTTCCTGTAGGACGAGCATGCCTCCGCAGTCTGGACACTCGGGGTTGCCGCCGTCTTCTACGATAGCCTCTGCGTCTTCCTTATGTGTGTCTTCTTCGATTGTTGGCTGTGAGGTTGTGTCCTCTGTCTGTGCTGTGTTCGTACGTAGTCTGCTGGTCGCTTCTGCCACCTTTCTGGTGTCTCTTCATTGCTTCTGCGATTGCGTCTGGGATGCTGTGAATCTGCTGTCCTTGATCCCATGAGATCTGTGGTGAACGAATGTCATCCAGCTGGTCGATCAGTTCGTCAGCTTCAGCACCGGATCTTAGTGCAAGCTTGAGACACGTCCAAGCGCCTCTGTAAAGCTTTGTGTGTAGCCTCCTGACTTTCCGACTCTTGCAA
>GL982576.1:363768-365568 GCA_000220375.1 Candidatus Nanosalina sp. J07AB43
GATCAGCATGGCACAAGGCCTCTCAATAAAAGGATACGAAGTCTTCACATCAACATTCTCAGCATTCATATCAAGAGCCCACGACCAGATCAGGATGGCGGCCCTCTCAGAAGCAGAGATAACGGTAGTAGGATCACACGCAGGAGTGTCAATCGGGGAGGATGGTGCCTCACAGATGGGTTTAAGCGACATCGCATTATTCAGGGCGCTTCGTGAGTCCAGAGTCATGTACCCTTGTGACGGAAACTCTGCCAGAAAGATGGTGGAGAGTGCACACAGATCCGGAAATCTCGACTATATAAGAACCACAAGACCTGAAACAGAAGTTATATACAGTCCAGAAGAAGAATTCCCGGTTGGAGAGTTCAAGAAAGTAGAGGCGCCTGAGGACCCGGACGTGGTGCTGGCAGGAGCCGGCATAACAGTACACGAAGCACTTGAGGCCAAAAAGATGCTTGAGCAAGAAGGGGTGCAGGCCGCTGTCGTGACATTTACTGTGTAAAGCCCTTTAACTCGTACAACTTCCGCAGATTCGTGGAGTCCAACTCCGAAAAACTTGTGGTCTCTGAGGACCATTATCCTGAAGGTGGGATCGGAGAAATGCTTGGAAAAGAGCTGGAGGAATCAGACATTGAGATGAGAACCCTCGCAGTAGACAAGATACCTCATTCCGGAGGAAAACAGGAACTTCTAGAAAACTGTGGAATAGACAGAAAAGAGATTAAGAAACAGGCGTTGAACTTAGTGGAAAACAGCTGATCAATTCCTTTTTATTCTGGAAAACTTGTTGATTAATCATGAAACTGTTTTTGGATACGGCGCATCTGGAAGAAATAGAAAAGGCATCCGAAGCTGGGTTGCTTGACGGAGTTACCACAAATCCCTCTCTAATGAAGGAGGCGGTTGAAGATCTTCACAGGGAAAGAGGAGATGAGATAGAGCTTGAGGAGTACATTGAGAGGATTCTGGAGGCGGCTGGTGGCTTACCTGTATCGCTAGAAGTTACAGGACACACATATGAAGAGATGGTAGAAGAGGGAGAAAGACTCTATGACAGATTTAACGATGTGAACGATAACGTTTTCGTAAAAATACCTGTAAACCCAAGTTTCAACGGTGAGAAAAGAACATACCATGGAGTCAGGGCAATCCAAGAACTCACCAACAAAGATATACCGGTTAATGCAACCTTGATTTTTACACCTGAGCAGGCGTTAATGGCTGCAAAGGCTGGAGCAAAATTTGTATCACCTTTTGCAGGGCGCATAAACGATTTGATAAGAGAAAATAACGACGTTGAGTGGCAAAAAGGGGATTACTTTCCTGCCAAAGGCCTTGAGGGTGAGAATGACGACAATGGCATAAAATCAGGTATCGATATGGTTAGAGAGTGTGTAGAGATAATCGACAAATACGATATCGAAGATACTGAGGTACTTGCCGCATCAATCAGAAACAAGAGGATGCTGAGGGAGGCAGCCATCGTCGGATCAGACATCGTGACCGTACCTCCGGATATAATCGAAGACAGTCTCGAGCATCAGAAAACAGTAGAGGGAATGAAGTCCTTCACAGATGACACTGTAGAAGAATATGCAGAGATAACAGGTGAATCAAGCTGACAGGGCAAATACTCAAATTTGACGCAGAAAACTCCATAGCCTCCGAAGAGAAGCTGAGAGAATTTGAGGATAGGCTCCAGACTGAAGTCCAAAATATGAGGGAGGCCACGGAGAATGGATACAATGATCTGAGAGCCTCAATTAACCTACCTGGCGATGAAGAGACTCTAAAACAGGT
>GL982576.1:365618-367277 GCA_000220375.1 Candidatus Nanosalina sp. J07AB43
GCAAAGATAAACGTGATGGACGAGCTATCAAAAGCTCTGGAGAGGCTCAATAATATCAGCTGACATACAAGACCAAGGGCGCTCTACCAAATCCTTCAAGCGAAGTTACTAGAGTTAAGACCACAGAAACCTATAATAGCGTACCTGGGCAGGTTGAAATCGGGCTTGATGTGCGGTACTTACCTTCACAGACCATTGAGGGAATAGTTGAGGAGCTTGAAGAGGCTCTAGATGGACTGGACTGCGGAGTAAGAGTGGAGGTAGAACAAGATCATGGGGGCGCCTTCAAGCTGAGTGATGAGAAATTTAAGGAGGTCACAACTCAGGTATTAAAGGATGTAAGAGAGACAGAGCCTGATTATATCACAGAGGGAGGTGCCAGTGATGGAAGATTCTTCTCAAGACATGGAACACCATTCATAGAGCTTGGACTGAATCAGGAATCAGTTCATGCTGAGAACGAGTACTGCAACCTAGAAAAACTCGGGAAACTCAGAGAAGCATACTACAGGATCGTGGAGGATCTTGCGAGTAAACCTCTTTAGAAGAATTTATAAGGGTTCCTTACCGACGGGTTAAGTATGGTGTCTGTCGCTGATACAGCTTTAAGTTATTTCTTGAAAAGCGGCAGCTCCAGCTTTACGTACTTTTTCCAGTTTATGATATAGAGTGAGCCCAAGTTTTCTGGTTCACTCGTATTCTCAAAGGTGTTTGATCAAAACAATGACAGGATCTGATACAAGAACACGGAGCCCAACCACGCATCAAAAAACCACGGAAACAGCTGTTGAAGGGTGTAAGAGATGAGTGAGGGAGAAGAATTCTCCGAGGTACTTGAACCTGAGAAAGAAGAAGCTATGAACCAGGAGCTTGACCGACAGGCACAGGAGGCAATTGAAAAAGAGTTTAACACACCTGAGGCTGTGAATGTTGGGGTCGAAACGGAGTTTCCTGTATGGATGGAAAACGGAGAACCAGTCGATGAAGAAACCAGGAACGAGATAGTAAAAGACCTGGAAAACATAGATATGGAGCTCGGAGCCACACAGGTAGAAATCGGAACACAACCCATCATAGGGATGGAAAGCGTGGCTGAGATCGAAGAGGAGATAAAAAGATCGGAAGCTTCTTTGAGGGCTGCAGCTCAAGATGAAGGGGCGGTACTGGGCAGATTCGGCACCAATCCGACAGTACCTATGGATGATATCCAAAGAACTGATAAAAAGAAATACGTACTTGTACCAGAAGCCTACGATAAACTCAGGAACGAGAATGTACAGGAAGTGTTCGGCGGAAATCAGACTATAGACCCACGTAACGAAGGTTTACCAGCGGTTCTGACATCCACGCAGCTTAATATGCAGGCAGATGATCTTGAGGACGCCGTAGAGATGGCAAACATAGGATACGCGGTAGCACCTTACATTACGGCTGCATCCGGCAATTCCAGGATACTCGACGGCAAAGATCTTGGTTTCGATGACGTACGAATGCAGCTATGGGAGAAATCCTTCGACATCAGAGAGGACTGGGATGAAGAACCTGACGTGGGTAAAATGGAATCATATATCCAAGATTTCAAAGATTATGTCGAAAGTATACGTGAACAGCCAAGAATCCTTAACGACGAGCCTTACCATGAAGATGCACTGGATATCG
>GL982576.1:367297-370855 GCA_000220375.1 Candidatus Nanosalina sp. J07AB43
ATAATCAACCCTTATCCTCTTATTTATCTATTTCAGAAACTATATCATGAGCCTAAGAGAAGGAGCTGAGACCATTGTCAACCAGTGTCTGAAAATACAGGAAGATGAAAACGTGGTGGTGATGAACGATTCAAACGACGAGGAGATGATAGAGTCACTCCTCGACGTACTCTCCGACAACAACATAAATCATGAACTCGTAGAGTACGAGGAACCGGAGAAACAGGGACAGGAACCTCCTCTTCCAGCAGCGAAAAAGATGAAAAAATCAGACGTCTTTATAGCACCTACAAACAAATCACTCAGCTGGACCGATGCAAGGGTAGAGGCTACAGAGAATGATGCCCGAGGAGCCACGCTTCCAGGCATCACAAAAGAAATCTGGACAGGTGCACTACAGGCAGACTACAAAAGAGTCTCAGAGATCACAGACAAAGCACATGAACTCCTGAAAGATGTAGAAAAAGTAACTATTCAAAGCCCAAGTGGAACAGATCTTGAAGTGGAGCTAGGTGACAAACTTGTCCCTGGAAAAGGGATTGTAACTGAGTCAGGCAACTTCTCAAACCTTCCGGCGGGAGAAGTGTTTACCGCACCAATCAGTGCAGAAGGAGTAATGGTGATCGACGACTTTGTCGTACCGGGAAGAGGAACAAAACTAAGAATAGAAGACGGCGAAGTCAAGGAGATTCTAAGCGAAGACACTTCAGAAGAGATCAAAGAAGCAATACACGACATAGAGAACGGTGAGAACATAGCAGAGTTCGGCTTTGGAACCAATCCACAAGCAGAGATAATCGGCCACGTACTACAGGACGAAAAGTCTCTAGGAACAGTTCACATAGCTATCGGGAACTCGATGCCGATCGCCGAAAAAGAGGGAAACGGCAAGCAGTCAGAGATTCACTGGGATAACGTGATAGAAGAGCCAACAGTAAGGTTTGACGGAAAAAAGGTGCTGGATAAAGGAGAACCTGTATTCTTAGACGAGTAGCTCCGTCGAATAACCTCATTCATTATTTTTCAGATCTTTCAAACCTCTCAGATCTCTCCTGAGAATTAGACAAAACTCTATCTCTATCTAAGCCTATAACCTCTCCATTTTCGACGACAACTTCGCCATTCACTATTACCCTCTCCGGATGACCGGTATGAGAGAAAACCAGATTAGATATCAGACCTTTGGCGCCGTGGTATGGCCTCATCTCAGGATCATCCAAGTCTATGATAAGCAGGTCAGCTTTTTTACCGATTTCAACAGATCCAATCTCATTTTCCAATCCCAGCGCTTTAGCCCCGTTGATTGTTGCCATATCAAGAACCTGCTGCTCATCAATCATACTGGGGCTCTCAAGCTTATGCACCAAGCCAGCAGTCTTCATCTCCTCAAACAAATTGAAGTTGTTGTTGGAGGCAGGTCCATCCGTACCTAGAGCAACATTAACATCCTCTTGCAACATCTCCGGAACATCCGCGATACCGCTGCCAAGCTTCAGATTAGCTGAAGGATTATGAGCTACATTGGCCTCTCTTTTAGCCAGTAAACTTAGATCTCCCTCCGAAAGCCAAGCAGCATGAGCTGCTACAACATCAGAATCCAATAATTCATTCTCATCAAGATACTTAACCGGGCTTACGCCATGCTCTGCTTGATGGTCACGGTTTTCCTTTTCCGTTTCAGACACATGAATATGATACAGAACATCTTTACTCCTAGAATAACTCTTGGCCTCAATTAGAAGGTTCTTACTGCATGAATAGACAGCATGAGGTGCTATCGCTGGATAAACCAGCCTGTGATCGCTGTACTTCTCAACAGCTTTCTTTGCCTCTTCAAATCTCTCCTCACCTCTGTCATCCCAGTCAAACAAGCCTCTAGAAAGTACAGCCCTGATACCTGAAGACTCAACAGCCTCAACAATCTTATCTATTCCCTCATACATATCATTGAACGTTGTAGTGCCGGTTTCCAACATCTCAACGCATGCAAGCTCTGCACCAGTCTTAAGATCTTCTTCATCCATGGCTTCTTCTGCCGGAAATATGTCATCCTGAAGCCAGTCCTCCAGCTCCTTGTTATCGGATATACCTCTTAGAAGAGACATAGAGGCATGGGTATGTGCGTTGATCAATCCTGGCATGACAACCTTCCCAGCACATTCCAATACATTCTCTCCTTCTTGGGGTTCTAAGGTACCAATATCCTCTATCCTCTCTTCAGTAACTCTAAGATCGACATCTGATAATACATCCCTGTCCTTATTTTGGGTGACTAGAAAATCGATGTTCTTCAAAATCATAGAGGAATATTTTGAGTAAATCATTATGAATAAACCGTATGAAGTTAAATTACTTCCTAAACCAAAACCAAATAAGAGGTATTAGATTACATGAGTTTCAAAGACCTAGGAATATCTGAAGATATAATTGAAAATTTATCCTACATGGAGATTACAGAACCTACTGAGGTACAGGAGGAGTCAGTTCCAAGAATTCTTGACGGTAGTGACGTGCTAGTAGAGTCAGAAACCGGTTCAGGTAAGACACTGGCTTTCGGGCTTCCAATGATACAACAGATCTCAGGGTCGAAGGTCCAATCTCTAGTACTCACACCTACAAGAGAACTTGCAAAACAGGTTGAGGACGAGATATCAGGCGCAGCAACAAGTAAAATTAATACAGTGACTATATACGGAGGAGTTGATTACAAACCACAGGTTGAAGGAGCAAAACAAGCAAATATAGTTGTAGGGACTCCAGGAAGGGTACTGGACTTGCTTAAGCAGGATAAACTTAATACAGACGGTCTTTCGTACTTTGTGCTTGATGAAGCAGATAGAATGCTTGACATGGGATTCCAAGATGAACTTGAACAGATAATAGACTTCCTACCGGAAGACAGACAGAACCTATTATTTGGTGCCACAATTCCTAGGGAACTCAAGAAGATGTGTGACCGCTATAGCATAGACCCTGAAACAGTGAGGATCGAACAGACAGAGCATACACGCAACCTTGACGCAAATACATGAACGTGGACGAAGACAAGAAGCTTTCAACCCTGTATACCCTGCTTAAAGAGCGTGACAGAGATCTGTCAATAGTATTCTGCCAGACTAAAAACACAACTCGATGGCTTGCAGACAAGCTAAGAAAAACAATATCGACGCACAGGAAATGAACGGAGACATGAGCCAGAACAAGAGAGAAAAACACTGGAGAAGTTCGAAGACGGAGACTACAAAGTAATAGTGGCAACAGACGTTGCAGCAAGAGGCATCGATGTCAGAAATGTGACACACGTATTCAACTACGATGTACCTGACAAAGCCGACACATACACACATAGGATCGGCCGAGCAGGACGTCAAGGACGAGAAGGAGAAGCAATTACACTTCTTGAGAAGAGCGACCACCAGAAGTTCAGGAAAGATTAAGAATAAATTAAATATCCCCAGAGCTGAGGAAAAACCTGATCTAAAGGAAATAAATATGTGAAAACCGCCTTCTAGACCATATATCGCGTTAGGTATAATCTTTTAGTACCTTGTTCAGTTC
>GL982576.1:370905-372438 GCA_000220375.1 Candidatus Nanosalina sp. J07AB43
GTACTTTCCCGCCGCATCCCTTCTACTCCAAGTATAACTGTTTAAGACCATAAACATCCAGTTTGTGGCAAAGAGTTTAGTAGCATATTGGTTGTTGATTGTTCTTTTTTCCTCTTCAGGTTCTGACTCTAATTTGTTCCCCATACGTGGCTTTCTGAGAATCCTGAATCATTATAGCCGCCATCTTTCATTGAATAGTTTGCGTTATAGCCAGCACCTTCTAATTGTGTCTGAAGACTCTCTGCTAGAACCACAGCTTAGATGTTGTTTTTATGATTGATTTCTATCTGCGTGTCTCGTCTGGGCCGTTCGGATATGCTTCTTCTATATCCAGTATGTCACTTATGTTAATCGAATTTCTACTGCGATTTCTGGTCCAAGCTATATACTGGTCATCTCCCATAATCTGGTCTATATTGGTTTCACCCCGTTTATCCAGAGGCTTCTTATCCGGCCTCATAGCCAGCTTATCGCTCTTCTTAACAAATTTTCTTGCAAGTTCTGAGTCCATTCGTTTAATTTTTCTCCACGCATTTCCTTCTATTCTCTTTTTGAAGGGCTCTACATCCATAGGATTTTGATTTCTGTAATCTATTGCTTCTGGACTGACTTCTGTCTGGGGGAATCCTTCAAATGGTAGATAATAACTCAAGCTTTCTGCCACTGCATCCGTGACTTCATCACCTGTAAATGAGTTGTTAGAAACGGATACTATGTCTGTTTCCAGTTCATCACCTGAAAAATCTGAAGGAAGTGAGATTAAAGCCGCTTCTCCTATATCAGCGTATGGCATCCAAACCCTTGAACTATACGTCATCGGGCCGACATCCGCCTCCACATCAAAAAACCCGGTTGAAAGGTCAGGCTCTACAGCCATATCTACGCCATTTATTTCAGTGTTGTACTCCGGCACCTCATCGTGGTTGTAGTCTCTTTCCGGTGCATGATCAGATAGTATTCTGGTTGCTCTATCCACAGGAACGCATTTTTTATCTACCTCTCCTCTGAGACTTACTGTTTCTGTTCTCTCTTCTGCATCACCAACATATACTTCTAGAGGAGGTGCCTCTCCAGTTAGAGAATCCTTGGTTTCCCTGTCGGTCAACCTAAAATCTTCATGGCCACTAATTTTGCCGATGACTTCATCGCGCCACTCCTCTATACCTGTATAGCTTTTCGCTGATATGGTCGCTGCCAACGGTCTCCACCAGTCTGGACTTTCGCTTTCGATAGAATCTCCAAACCTGTAATTTGGAAGATTGGGAGATGTGGCATCTGGCTCATAAGAACCAGAGTGTATACCTCTGATCTCGTCTGCGCATTTCTCAACGAACTGCTCTAGATTCCCGACTTCCGTGTCATAGGATACTAAAGGGCTTACGACTGATTTGCCTTTGTCTCTCACGGAAACCTGTTGTTACTAAGACTTAAAAAACGAAGGATAACTTATAGAGTTCAGGTAGATTTCATCAAGTCAGATATTAGCGTATAAAGTACTTTACTATAGCTGACTGCTATCTAATTTCGTCCATC
>GL982576.1:372488-373990 GCA_000220375.1 Candidatus Nanosalina sp. J07AB43
TATAGTCGAGGGGGCGACCATAGTCGGAGGTTGGTTATAGTCTCTGTTTTCTGATGTCTTAGACACCTGATAGACAGCCTTTAGGTCAAATAAACAATAAAGGGGTGTGTGGAAGTTGGTAGATCTTACGTCTTTAGGTAAGTTAAAGAGGAAAGATTTAGAGAGGTATATGAGATGGCTGAAAAATACAGGTTTAACCCTCTCTCTTAGAGTGGGTTAGTAAATCAGTTGGCTTCCTGGTCTTCTTTTTCTGTAAGTACCTCTTTCATTTTTCGAGCTAGTTCTTTCTGAGAGCTGTCGGGTTAATCCGTTGACTACCTCAAGTATATTTGTTTCTCCAAATTTTCTTTGAAGAGTTTGAGGATGAAGGAAGTTACAGATCAGCTATGTCATCGAACAGCTCTCGGAAATTTTCCAAGCTATTTCGTGCTGCTGTGTCTAGCTCCGCATCACTTTCTGTCAGAGCGTTGTAGTAGAGGCCTGATGCAGCACCAGCCTGTGTACTCAAGACCGTTGTGACTGTGCTAGGGTCTCCTGTATATGTACTGGCTATAGCAGGAGCAGCGCCTAAAAGTGCTGTGCGTGCTGCCTTTGCTTTGTTCTCCATTATAGATTCTGACACACCACCTTCTTCTAAAGTTAGTAATCGCTCAAAGTATAGTCTTCAAAATCATCTTGTTCTATTGGAAATGGATAACGCCCATCTAATTTTTTCTTCACTGTGTCGCTTTTAATCTGTCTTGGCTCACCTGTGTCAACGACCTCATATTCATCTTCTTCTAGTTTGTATTCATCATCTGCCAAAGCATTCACCTATTGTTGTACTATAACAATAGTAACATAGTTATAAGAATGCTTCAGAGCTCGGTCATGCCACAAGTCTTTTGAGGGGTATATACTGTTAATGTAGTAAGCTCTGTGACATATCAGATTACCACTTGAGAATATCTAAGGAATTTATACAGGTGTAGAAGCTATCAGAGAGATAAACCTTCTTCTATATATCGTCACCCCTTGTTAGATATAGCCATGGATATGAATCTTGTGGCGATCAGTGGGTAAGCTGACACAATAAAAACCCAGCAAGGTAAATACTGAAACATGGTCAGGCATCTGTCCCTGGGAAATGGATCTTTGCTGGTGAATCTTGATGACTCACTGAGACTGCGAGATCTTTATTATCCGTATGCAGGGCAGGAAAACCATGTACTGGGGAAGCCTCACAGAATAGGTGTACACGCTGACAGGTTTTCTTGGATAGAGGACTGGAATACGGAGCCCATGTATATGCAGGATACTATCCTCGCTAATTCAAAGGCTGTCAACAGGTCGGAAGGACTTGAGATAGACTTCAGGGATGCTGTAGAATGTGACCGTCCTGTGTTCCTTAGAGAGATAAATGTACGTAACAAGGAGGATTACAGCAGGGAAGTTGAGTTATTCTTTAAACAGAGCTTTGATCTCTACGGAACAGAAATGGGTGATACATGTTTTACCATCCG
>GL982576.1:374040-376069 GCA_000220375.1 Candidatus Nanosalina sp. J07AB43
CCTAACTTGGTCTACAATGTCCAATGTGGTAACATCGGATCCTTGAATGTTTGTTCCCGTAGCCTCGGCCGTTACATTGATGTCAGCAGAGTCAACTGATTCGTTGTAGCCGAAGATATCGACGCCGTAAACATTGGTTTCCTCGGCAGGTAAAGTAGCTGTAAACTGCACGCCACCTTGACTAAACTCGGTGTGAGGCTCAAGATCAGTCGGCACATCCAAAGTAACGTCAAACGTGGTCTGTGTGTTCTGAACGTTAATCAACTGGAAATCCACAGAGCTTGATGAACCTGACTCTACCTCGACGTTTTCTCTCAGGAAGAAAACCGGTCCCTCAGCGCGCCAAACGCCATTATAACAAGTGATCTGTCTCTGGGTAGGTCCAAGATCCACGCTCACACTTTCACCAGTAGAATAAACATTTCTATTGCCGGTTGGTGAAGATTGATCAATCTTATTCGGATAGTTTGCACCGTCAAGAACACAGTCTCCAGGAGAGTCAGCTACAGCAATCACAGAGAAATTAGTATCAATTACTGAGACATCAGACTCCTGAACAATCAAGATTCTCATCAGAATCATCTCCTGCACAGAAACCCTTCGACGAAACATAATCCTTGAGATCATTATTATAGACAGATGAAGGATTGTTTTTGTATTCAGAGTAAAAGCTAGCTACGCTTCCTGAAACGTTCCTACCGGTAGGTACAGGCGTCTCACCAGTTCCATATGAAGGATCGCCTTGAGTCGATGTAAACTGATATCTGCCTCTATTGTACAGGTAAGGGTTCATATCATCATCTATACCCTCAACTACAGCGTACGTGTGTTTATCCACGAAGGAAGCATTAAACCATCTTACACCAACATCTCCATAAAGAGTATTATTCTGACAGTATTCAACGCTGTAGTCTTGGTCATACCACACTCCAAACCTAGTGTTTGGGCCTCTTGTCTCACATACTTCCCTGTCATTTTTAGCTCTTCCAAACTGCTCCGAGGCCTCATCAGTATTAACCAAATCACCGTTTCTGTATACAGCGTTTGAACCACCGTGTCTGGCAACACAAACGTCTCGGCGGCCGCTGCATGCAAAGCTACCAGAACGGTTCATGCTGTTGGCTGATTCACCAAGCTCCTCAACCAGATACTCCTTATGATCATCGCCACACACATTTGGCTCCTGCTCGAAAGTATCAGACTTACCATCCTCATCTACAAAGGCTACATCACCAATTGAAACGTTTGAATCTGGATTGTTGTTCTTGAAACGGAAGACGCCCTCATCATTTGTACCATTGTCAACTCCAATTCCCTTATCAAAACCTGTAATATCTCCATAGCTGAAGTTTATGAACTCAGGTGGAACATGACGAGGACCTGTTCCACTTCTACTCCAGTCATCAGGATCCTCCCAGACACCCTCGTCCTGACCATCACCATTAATGTCTCGAGCTACAGCAATAGAGTTTCCAAACACTTTATCTCTCTTATCAACACCTTCCTCCATCAAAGCCTGCCTTACTCCCGTGGAACTATGAACCAAGTTTGGCTGATAGTAGAAGCCTGATCTGTCTCTAGTTCCAGGAAGATATGGATCACCTCGGTTGCCTATTGACGCATTCATATACTTGGAAAGACCCCAGTTGTCCGGTCCCGGAGTCGAATCACGTGAGTCATAAACTCTGTAATTGTCTCCAAAAACATCCGAAAGATTCCAGTTTCTACGTGTTGTAGAGTTAGGCTGAAGCTGATCCGAGGAGTCCTCCATGCTGTTGTGGAAACCAAGATAATTATGACTGGAATCTGCAAAGTTGTCCTGCTGCGCTCCCTCATCAGCATTCCCAACCTGCGCCGACGCAACGGCCAGTGAAATGAATAAAAGAGCTACAACAGCTACATTTTTAACTAGGAATTTCATGGTGCCACACCTGTAAAGTTGCCTGCGCTGAACCATGATTTGTTCTGTGTATCGTTTCCTATGTCTCCACATGGTCCTGTACTGGATTTTGAAAGTAAAGGGCCCACA
>GL982576.1:376089-377990 GCA_000220375.1 Candidatus Nanosalina sp. J07AB43
CTTGGCGACCCAGTGCCTCAGAAAGGGAGATGAGGAGGGCATGTAAAATGGCTCAAGTTGATGAGTTTGTCAACGAATTACCAAACGGATACGATTCAAATATAGGAGAAGATGGTGTAAAGCTGTCTGCTGGGCAAAGACAAAGGGTCTCAATAGCGAGGGCTCTCATAAAGGATGCAGATATTCTAGTCCTAGACGAGGCAACAAGCAACCTAGATTCACAAACAGAGAGTGATATTCTAGATAGTATTGAACAATCTAACGATGATTATGGAGTAATAATTATATCACACAGGCTAAGCACAGTAAAAAGGGCAGACACCATTAACATTCTAATTGATGGGCAAATAACAAACAGAGGAACACATGAAGAGCTTATACGGTCAGACAATGAGTATCAAGAGTTATATGACCTTCAAGAGTGACTGTACAAGTTGTGCTCAAAGAGAGGAAACTAAAATATTTAGAGGCTCTATGTATATATGTTTCTAGACCATGACCAGTAAGGTACTACATCTAGTTGACCATATGGGTTTAGGCGGCGCACAGAGAGTTGTAGATTCAATGCTGGATATCGACATGCATGAAGCTCACGCCCTAAGCAGGTCGACCAATTGTGTGAATCGCCCAAAGAAATACTCTGTCACTGATAAGACCTACATTATCAATCTAAAGTGTGTATTAGATGTTTGTAATCTGGTCAAGAACAAAGATTTGGACTACATTCATTGTCACATGCCTATGGCAAAGATAGTTGGATTATTTGCTGTTGTCGTATGTCCTGGTGACACCAAAGTCATTTTCCATGAACATGGCTCGATACATAGACAGTGGAGTATTTATGAAATGTTCATCAGAGTATCAGATCGATGGGTAGACGAACATATCTCAGTGTCAGAGAAAGGTAAAGACCTTCTAACTGAGGTTGGTGTAGAAGACGAGAAGATATCTGTAATTAGAAACTTTGCTGACCTCCCTAGATACGAGGATTCTGAACTTAGGAAATTTAGACCAACTTCGAATCCAAACGCAGAAAAATGCTGTTTCAACGTTGGATTTGCTGGAAGAATAACGGAACGGAAGGGTTGGAGAGATTTTGTAAGATGCACGGAATACGTCAGCGGTGCGGAATTTTTAATAGCAGGACATGGGAAGGAGTCAGGCGTTCTTAAGAAGAGGATTGAGTCCAAAGAGGAGATACACTACTTGGGATATATTGATGATATTCGACAGCTTCTCAGTAGAATTGATTGCCTCGTGATACCTTCACATTGGGATCCAAATCCACTTATATTCTATGAGGGTCTGGCTTCAGAGACTCCTGTTGTAGCCTCAAGGTGCGAATGCTTGAAAGAGATAACAAGAGACGGTAGGAACTGTCTGGAGTTTGAACCAGGAAATTCAGAGGAAATGGCAGATAAGATACATAAGTTTCGGGAGAATGATCGATTCAGACAGAAGATAGTAGATGAAGGAACTCGCTTTGCAGAGAGAAATAGCAAGTCGAAGTTTTTAGACAAATTCAGGGATCTATACGCTGATAGTAAACAATAGGCACCAAAAGCAATTAATTTTATTGATATAATGTTTGGAGTTAATTGGACTAATGTGAAGGCAGTTGTTCTTTGTGCAGGCAAGGGTAGGCGAATAAGGGATATTACCGATGGTGAGATTCCAAAACCCATGATAGAAGTAGACGGAGCACCAATCCTGGAGTATACGCTAAGCAGTTTAGAGAGTCAAAATATAGATGAAGTTTTGATAAACTTGCATCACAAGGGAGGTGTAATTGAGAAGTATTTTGGATCAACGTACGGTAGTATGGACATAAAATACTTTTGGGAAGAAAGCCTTAGAGGGACTTCGGGCTCTCTGGCTCAGATGAAGGATAATCTCAATGA
>GL982576.1:378040-380503 GCA_000220375.1 Candidatus Nanosalina sp. J07AB43
TTAAGTCTATGATATAGCTTTCTATCGGTAGAATCCTAATACCACAATCCCGCTGAAATCCTAGATCGAGAGCTGAGACTCCTGTGTGGACTGCCTTCTTGCTTTGTTCTCAAAATGATCCATCTCGCTGATCAATTCAGGTATTCTGTTTCGTGGTATTGTTGTAACTCTTTACAAAAATGTTGTTATTATATAGTAAATATGAGCGTCTCAAAAAAATGAGAGAGTCTATAAGTCTTCCATTACTGGAGGATTGAGGTCCTCTGAAGCGGAAAAGTTGACAGATTTAGATGATTCGACCTTGGAGGAACGGGAGTATAGTCCATCTGATATACCTGCTCTTGGAGCAGAAATAGCAGGGTACAGTAGAACCAATCAGTCTCTGCCAGCTGACAACATCAATGAATACGTGAACAAGTTACTCCAAAGCCCTGATGAAGTTTTAGAGGAATGGTCACAGGTAGGCAACATCCCGTTTGAAAACCTAGCCACAACTATCAGAGAGAAAAGAGACGAATACACTCTTAGAACAGTTTATGCCTTTGAAGACATACTTGAACAGGATACGATCGACGAAACAGTTGGAACGATAGTCAACCGTGATGACTATCGACATGAAACAGCCAGTACTTCAGCTGACGGACATCTTGGCCTGCTGATAGGACAATACATAAACGAGATAAATGAAGTGGTGGAAGAAGAGAATATAGTTTCAGAGGCCTATAGAGTAATAGACGAGACAAATGAATCAAGTGCAATGGCTGCTGCCAACCAACCTGTAGAACATTTACCGTATAGCATCCAGCAAAATGTCTTTGGAGGAGAAAATATTTCTTCAGAAAGAGTCAATACAAGGCTCCGAAGAATGCAAGGTGCTGGAAAATGTGCTGACTTGGAAGAGAGACACGAAAGGGTTCTTTTTGGAGAAGAAATAAGAGAACTCGGAAACAAACCAACCAGAAACAACTCGCTCATAAAGCTGGGAGATGAGCTAATTGGCTCACTGAAGTATGAGGGGAGCAAATCTATGCTTGCGCTTCAAGACGTCACCAATAACGGCAGACAGGTACTTCAGAAAGGGATGACTTACCGCGTTTCACACCCTACAATCGAAGAGATGCAGACAGATAGAATCAACGATGATCAGGAAGCTTACTCGGATTGGGAGATAAGTGAGCCTGAAGTGCTAGATGTAAGGCCACTCCGCTTTGCCAGAAATCCAGATAATCAATCAATACATGGATTCCGAAGCAGAATTGAAAACCAAAGAAAGAACTTAGAACAGCAACTCGAAGAAATCCTCTGAATGTTCAATGAAGTAATACAGGCCGCGCCCGCATTCCAAGACGCATACTACCAGAGAAACGAGGAAAGATTCAGATACGAAACAAAGGAAGACTTATCCAAGGAGGTCGCACGAGTCGAGCTAAGAGAAGCTGGATACGATGAAGAATTTGTCGGAAGAGTCGAGGACTGCATAGAAGCCACAAAACACCATGCAGATCCAGCTGAGGACACAACCGAAGAAATCACCGTAAGAGCCACTGATCTACGCGGACTCATGGGCACCTACAAAGAGTTTCAGCAAAATTCTGAAGCACTAAGAGAAGAACAGAAACTACCCAACAGCTCCATACATGACTACAAAGACTGGGTCGAAGGCGTGCTCAACACACTCCACCACTACGCCTCACAGAACTTGGAACTCACACCAGAACACGAAACCAGCGACGGCCTCTCAGAATTCCACGCACAACTCGGCCAAAACATCGGCCAGTTCATCTATGACTACGTAGAAAAAGACATGCAGATAGAAGTAGATGTCAGGAAGTCCGGCAAGACATCATAAAAATACTGGAAACCATAAAGTCCCAACAATCCCTCAAAGGGAAATCAGAGACAGGACTCTAAAACCTGATGGACAAAAGATTCTTCACTGGCTAACAGAGCTTTCCAAAGTATTCGTGGAAGAATAAAAGTATAAAAAGTATCCTGAACTAATTCAGCGTGAGAAAGAAATCTTTTCGCCTGAAAATGTGATAATCTGTGAAACCAAACCTAATCTATGCCACGGTATTCCTGGCCGTTCTCGCATCAGGCTGTACATCGACAGGAGTGTCCGAGAGCAGCTTAGACACGAAAAATATACCTGAAGAAGAACTTGTCACTTACTCTATAGATACAGGAGAAGCTTCACCATCAGAAGTAAAGAATGCCCTAAAATCTCGCCTCTCAACTTCAGATATAGCTCATAAATTGGAAGTAACAGAGAATAACTCATCTGAAAAAAGCGAACTGATGATTAATGTCAGAAAAGGCGAAGGAGAAAGAGTAAAGAAACTCCTGACACCCAAAAGTGAGGGATTCAAGGCGTTACTCAGGTTTGACGCCTCGAACGTGGGAAAAATTTCCTACGGTAACAGTTCAAGCGGAGAAACATTCAACGTCGTACAGAGAGGGGAA
>GL982576.1:380553-382055 GCA_000220375.1 Candidatus Nanosalina sp. J07AB43
TGAAATATTTCCTTTTATCAGGAACGGAGACCCTGTAGATGTATACTGCCGGTCGCAGGCACCGTTTTTACAAGTATAACTAGATGACCCAGTATCATAGCCATAGCCAAAGTCAGGCCCAGTTATATCGCATCCAAACTTCGCTTTGGAAACATTGTCAGGGTCTTTCCAGACTCCTTGCCGGGCGTTCGAGTCAAGGCCTTGATTATTAAAATCTTCTACAGACGCGATAGAATTACCGAAGACTTTTTCGGTCTTATTGACGCCGGGGTCACCGGGAACGCTCCTTTTATCTGCGGATGTCACTCTAGGCCTATAATAGCATTCACCATCGTCGTACGACTTTCCAGTTTCACCGACTGAATCTGTTAGATGAGATGAGAGACTCCAGTTGTCAAGTCCTGGCTCAGAGTTCAACATAGGGTCCGTCCAGGGAGTCCCTGAGTAGATTCTATTCCACTTTGCTAAAAGCTGAGGTGCTGCACCGTTATCAAATTGGTTAGATCCGTCTTGAACCTTATTATGTACTCCTCCACTGATATCGAAATTGTCTTGCCGAGCCCCCTCAGTGAAGTTACCTGCGTTGAACCAAGGGCTTGAGCTAGGCGAAACGCCGTTATCATCACAGTTAAGACCAGAGGTATCGCAATCATCCTCAGTTGCATAACCTCTGGGCGACCTGTTTAGGTCTGTACCAGGGTTATTTCCCCAGTAGGCTGGATGTCTGTACATGGACATGTTGGAGAACTGCTGATCTGAAACCCTGAATGAACCGTTAACCAAGAAGTCAGCATCCATATCATACCATTCGCCACCTGGCAGAGTATCATCTAAGTCAAGGCATACTTCGTAGTCTCTTGAAGGCAGTCCTCTCTCATTGCTCGGGCCTTTCTCACTCAAGTCAACTAACTGGCCGTGGCTGTAAACACGGTCTTTATACGCACAATCAGTAGGGCGGTCAGCACATACATAGCTGGATGCATCCGTACCCGACTCCATGCTATCTCCAATATGTTCCTTGATCAAATACTCATTTGGATCATCTCCACAAACAGCCTTCCATTGAGGCAGATCAACTGATTATATGGATTCCCCGAAGCAGGGTTTACAGGGTTACTATCGTTGTCCCAAGCAATATCACCTAAGACCTCCGAAGTAGGGCTGAATCCTGATGAACCTAATACTAACATCAGCAAAATGGCCGTTAACGAGAATAACTTGAACCTGGAGCTAAAACGGAATTCGACTTGATCCATTTAATAATTATACTGGGAGAGGTGGAATAAAAAAAGACCGTGCGATGGTCATATGCACGGAGATCTAGTCCCAAAAAAGTAATTCGGATATCAGGTCACTCATCAACTTCCCGAACAACTTCCTTGTCTTCGATTCCATCTCTAACTCCCTTAACCGTGACATCAACTTGGAATGTTTTTGATGAAGCTGACTCGATCCTGATGCTCTCTACAGACTCCTCTGTAACGGCTACAGTAACAGGCTTA
>GL982576.1:382105-383321 GCA_000220375.1 Candidatus Nanosalina sp. J07AB43
GTGAATTTTTATGTCTCATGCTGTAGGCTGTTCTGAATCGCTGCTATTGTGATGTGAGCTGTTTGCTTTCTCTGAACTGTTTTCATGGGTGTGTGTTCCATGATCGTGTCCGTCTTCTAAGTGGCTTTCAGGTTCTTGTTGAGTTATTGAGTCATCTACTGCTGATAAGCCTACACCACTGAATATAGAAAGCACAACTATTCCAACAACCAAATACGCCTTATTCATATATTGATATCTGGGTCTATTAGAGTTTATTAGTTACTGGTTGAAAAGTTGGAAGATCAGTTATTCCTTTAAACAGGATTGAGCTTTTCTAAAGAAGGTATAAGTGCCTTGGAGAGGGTTAATTGATTACAGTGGAATCCATAGAATGTGCTTTTTGTGGTGAAAGGTCGAACCTAGTAGAAAAGCAAGATGAAACAAGAGCAACAATTTATCGGAGCATGTGATTAGCATATGATTTAATTTGTTTACCTGATGATTCATGGATATCAACTTAACGAGGGAATTACTTTTCTATGTCCAGGACGCTGCTTGAGGATCAGAGCGGATATGACTTTGAAGAGATAATGATGGATGTTTTCAGAAATCTTGGATATGAAAATGTCAGAAACCCATCAAAGAGCGGTGATATGGGAAGAGACATAGTAATGGATAAGGAAGATGAGGATGGGGAAGAGATAACGTATATAGCAGAATGCAAGCACTTTTCGAATACTAAGGTTGGTCGCCCTGTAGTACAGAAACTGGATTCTGCCTGCAGAACATACGACACCGATAACAAAAAACAGGGTATGGTAATTACTACAAATGAGTTCTCTAGACAAGCCAAGGAATACGCAGAGGATATAGGAATAGAATTAATGAATGGAGAGGATATTAGGGAACTAGCTGATGATGCCGGACTCGACATCTATAATGGAAACGTAGAGATCGTGACCCGGAAAGCAGTACCTTTCAGTAGAGACAAGGAAGGTTTGAAACAGGAAGTTATAGAGGAGTTTCAGAATGTGGAGAATTTCCAAAGAGAATATTTGGAGGGTCATAAATTCTATCTGGAGCTTATTCCGTTTATTGAGATTCGGGGTGAGATATACTCCACATACGAGTCTGACAGTGTTGGATTAGTCAATAAGATAAAAACAAGTACTACAGTACATGAGAGAGCTGATGACGTAACCGAGCACACTGAAGACATCAAGGAGGTATATGA
>GL982576.1:383371-385829 GCA_000220375.1 Candidatus Nanosalina sp. J07AB43
CGGAGATTACTGACTCGATATGCTTTTCCATTTTTTCCATTATTTCAGTACTGGACTGGTCCGGCACCATTCTCACACCTATGCTGGCTTCCGCTTCTGAAGGTATGATTGTTTCAGCCCCTTTGCCTCCAAAACCTGACTCTATTCCAGCGATATTGAGTTGAGGGTACAGAAATTTCTTCTCCAGTCCTTCACCCTTCCCGAATTCATCAGATTTTTCCGGATTAAACCTTGTTCTCTTCTCTATCTCTCTTACGCTCTCTAGGTCTTTTTCTGAAGGTTCACGCACGTTCTCGTAAAAACCATCTATCTTTACTGTTCCGGTATCATCTTTCAGCGATGCTAAGATCTGGGAAATCTCAAATCCTGCGTTACGACTCAAACCCCCAAACTCACCAGAGTGGAGATTTTTCTCTCCCGTCTTTACTTTCAAATGTGTGTATAGCATTCCTCTACAACCTAGCTCGACTACTGGCATATCATCCATCTCCATTCCTCCGTCAGCACATACCACTACATCTGTTTGGTCCAACGGCTCATGTTCCAGTATTTGACTAAGATGTGGGCTCCCTTTCTCCTCCTCTCCCTCCAGAAGAAGAATCACATTTACACCCAGATTTTCTTTTAGAAAATCTACAGCGCAAAGGTGAGCAAAAAACTGTCCCTTGTTATCTCCTGCACCACGTGCAAAGATTCTCTTGCCATTCTCATCCTTGACTACAGGGTTGAAAGGATTTCCATTCCAGTTATCCTCTTTCACTGATTGTACATCGTAATGTCCGAAGAAAGCCACCGTTGGTGCATCTTCATCTAAGACCTTCTCAGCAACAATTCCGGGATGTCCTTCAGTTTCAACGATCTCACACGCATCAAAACCGTAATTTAGACATAGGTTAGATATAAGATTTACACATTCAGATATTCCCTCGCCTTCCGGACTTACAGATTTCTGACTCAACAAAGAGTTTAAATCTGTCAAGATTCTGTCCTTGTTTTGCTCAATATATTTTCCTGTGTCCATATCTCATTATCTTACTATAACTTCAAAATATTGTTCCTAAATGATAAAAAATTCACTCGCTAGACATCTTCATGCCAGAAGATGATCTGCGGGGGATGATTTAGGAAACCTTGAGGAGAGAGACTTCCAAGGCTTTGGAGGAAAATTAAAGAAAAATTTCGGGGAATGTTTAACTCTTGAGGAGGCAAAACAGACATTAGGAGGAGAGAATTAATGGCCGAAGAAGAGTTCGATGTCACTCCATTTGATGTTGAGGGCACTGTTGACTATGATCGACTGGTGGAAAAGTTTGGAACAGAGGAAATCGATGAGGAACTCAAGCAGAGGTTCTTTGATCTGGCAGGAGACGAAAACCTCTACGTCAAGAGAGACTTCATTTACTCGCACAGAGGTCTAGATAAGGCATTAGATGAATATGAGGACGGAGATGACTTTTTCCTATATACTGGAATAGGGCCCTCAGGTCCGATGCATATTGGCCACATTGTAAATTACTACTTTACTGCGTGGATACAAAGAAAATTTGATGTCAATGTGTATATTCAGATTACGGATGACGAAAAATACTGGGATCGTGATATAGCTGATGAAGAGGTTGATGAAAATGTCAGAGATAACGTTAGAGAAGTAGCAGCGGCAGGATTCGACCCTGACAAGACATTCATCTTTCGGAACCGTGAGTACATGGGTAACATGTATGATGGAATAGTCAAAATAGCAGAGAAAGTGAACAATTCGCAAGTAAAGGGCGTCTTTGGTTTTGAAGGATCCACCAGTATAGGAATGAACTTCTGGCCAGCCATTCAGAGCATTCCAGCTTTCTTTGAGGATAAGAGATGTGTAATACCTGCAGGAATTGACCAAGATCCTTATTGGAGAATTCAGAGAGATATTGCGGAAAAGTTTGGTCATAAGAAGACGGCTGCGATTCATTCAAAGTTTATTCCTGCTCTTACTGGTCCTGAGGGAAAGATGAGTTCTTCTAAGCCCGAGACAGCTATCATGTTAGATGATGGGCCTGAGGAGGTTGAGGAGAAGATCAAAAAGCATGCATACTCCGGTGGAGGAGATACCTTGGAGGAGCACCGTGAACATGGAGCTGATCTCTCTGTAGATACATCTTTCCAGTGGCTGCGTAATCTTCTTCTGGATGATGATGAGAGGATGCGTGAGATCGCTGAGAAGTATTCCAGTGGCGAGATGATGACTGGTGAGATCAAAGAGATTCTGATTGAGGAGTTAAATCAGTTCTTGGAGGAACATCAAGATAGGAAGAAGAATGCTGATGATCTGGTTGAAAAGATGATGTATGAGGGCGACCTAGCTCAAGATATGTGGAATAGAAACATTGATCTACGTTTGGAGAGGTAAATCAGGAGACTGTTTTTATTTGAGGCAGAGTATCTAGTTCCTATGCTTGAGAGACTTTTTTTGAGA
>GL982576.1:385879-387063 GCA_000220375.1 Candidatus Nanosalina sp. J07AB43
AGATTTGATCTCACAATGTTGAACTCGTTGCTCTGGATGGTTGATGATGCGCCAGCGTTTTATGATTATGATGACGACATAGAATCTGGGGCTGAATCTGAGATGCCGCTCGGAGGAAAACCTTTGCCTGTCATATCGAATAGCTTTGGTAGGTCGGTTTCGGATTATGCTAGAAACCCAACCAAAAAGAAAAGCAGGTACTTAGAAGGCACTTCAAGAGCTATCTTTTCAGCGATGGATAAGCAAGGATGGGAAGAGCCGATCGCACTGGACGGCACAATAGAAAATCCTGAAATATACCATGTGACGGAGGACACTGTCGAAGAAATCCACGTCGACAAAGCCTATGGCGAGGTTAGGCAGAGAGTCCAGTAGGAATAGAAAACGAACACCTAACACTGCTGTAGCTGATTCAGCTGAACCTTGATCTGTATATCATCAGGATTACGATCAATAGCACCACGGCCACACCAATAGCTCCTAAGCGTCCAATGATCGTGTTTACTCCATATCCACTGGATGTTTTGTCGCAGTCAACTTCTTGCCGCGAGCATATTGTTTGAGTAATATTGACCCTCTTCACTACATCAGTATTATTCGCAATCTCAAATATTCGCGACCTATTATCATATTCAAGCCAGAAACTCATCTCTCTACTACCCACAGTAGTGGAGTAACCTTCATCGCTTCTTGGACCGGGAGGACCTACCGCTCTAAAGGATATAAGTCTTGTCCCAGTAGTTAATATTCTACCTGAAGAATCTCTGAGTGAAAATCTGTAGTTGCCAGTCTCTTGACTTAGAGGTGTAACCTGTCTGGACTCCACTACCTTCACAGATTCTACAACCACCTCAGTTTCATTATCGTAGAACGTCAGGTCTGCTCTAATTTTTTTCTCGTCTGCACTGGCAGCCGAAACTGCTAGAATAGTAAGAAGTCCAAGCAAAAGTAGCTTTTTCATGTCTAATATCCACTTAGTTGGTTGTTTTGCATGTGGTTTTGAGCATTGGGACCATATTCATCCGTAGGATCGCAATATGACATGAAATATCTTGTGGCAGTATTGCCTTGGTTGTTATCTGCCTCATTCGGGAAGAAGTTTTTAGTCTCATCCTGAAGCCTGTTGTCTCCTGAAGGCAGCGACAAAGTGTAATTTCCTGGTATACTGCAATCTGGATTACTGA
>GL982576.1:387113-389378 GCA_000220375.1 Candidatus Nanosalina sp. J07AB43
AATATTATCTCACCCTCTGAATCCTCCATCTCGCTAATATTAAAATCAAACTCAACGCTGGAGTTCCCCTCAGATTCCAAGCTAATCTGGTTGACCGAGGCACTGGTCATATTCTCTATGCTGTCCGAAAGACTAATATTTACGCTATTTTGGTCAGTTAGAAGGTTATCTACTTTCACTGACCTGGTGTAGTTACCTCTTTTCTGGACATCCAGATCTATGGAAGTTTCGTTAGTGTCAAAACCTATTCCTTGTGCTCTTGTCATAAGCTCTTTTGACTCCATACCTCTCATATTTGAGATAGGTGTCTCCGCAGTGACCTGGAGCAACATCCTGGAGTCGGGTACATCGGGAATAGTGATTTCCCCTCTATATGTGCCGGATTCAGTTCTTGCCAGTTCAAGAGGACCTGTTGTATTGGTGCCCACAGTCACCTTCGCTTTAACGTCCGGAGCGGAGATTTCAGGAGGCTCAGTTAGTATCAATGTATCGCCGTTCTCACCCAGTGAAGGATCTCCCTCAATCACCCTGTCACTTCTTCCTGTAAAGAAATCGTCCTGATCCGTATCGTGAATTATGGCATCGTGGTTAGAATCCCAGTTACCAGGATTTGTGATATCATAGAAGAGTAGAGGCGTCTGGTCATCTCCTCCCGTCTCATCTGTCTGCCATTCGTTCGATGTCTCGAGCCCTGTACCTTCTCCGGCCACTTCGAGGGAGAGCCCTGCAAGTTGCTGATCGGACTGGTTGGTATACTGGTTATCATCATCTAGGTCTCTGAAGATTTCATCACCGGTTGTATAGGAATTGGAATTATCTAAGTCCGAGTATCTCAGTTGAGCTCCTAGGGAATTAGAGAGCCTCTTCAGAGGTTTTCCTTCAGAAGAGTCATTCGATCCTCCGCTGTTCACGATCTCATCCGCCTGGGCTGAATATGTACCTCCCTGATATCTGTCTCTAAGTATGGTGTCTCTGTCTTCGTTCCAATCGCCCTCAGAGATTCCTCCTTCGATTACATCGAGTCTCCAAGAGTCCGGGAATCCTCTTGTCAGTGACTCATCAGCAGAAAATGAAGAACCCTCAAGTGAACCATTTATAATACTATCTTCGGTCGGGGAATATGTTTCTCCCGAGTTATAATCGTGAATTATGCCATCTACGTTCTTGTTAAAATCACCTCCTGAGACTGCGTCATAGGCTGAGACGTTTGGCCACTGTTCAAACAAAGAATTTACCTGTGTTGGTGGTGCATTAGTGGTTGATGTGCCTATAAGCTTATCGTCCTCAGATGACTGATAGCCATTATTTGTTCCGCTTTCTATCCAGATCAGATCCTCAGACGCATTCCAGTTGTTGTCATTTTGGTCTGCATCGTATATCTCAAGGTCGTTCATAGCTGCACTGGTCTTATCCTCATCATTCCACGCATCTATGTGATCCGGTCGGAGCGGGGCTTCAGGAGGGATTGCACTACCACTGTAAATCTCCTCATCAGGCCGTTGGGTATACTGGGAGTCGTTATCTTTGTCAAAAACTATTAGATCATCGTTAGAGTTGAAAGAGTCGTCGCCTGTATTGTAAGAGGCTATATCCATTCTTGGAGGCACGGTATCATTGAAAGTGATGTCTTCACCCTGGCTCGGTGTCTGACCAGCTATAATAGGATCAGGCATAGCTGTAAGCCTTCCATCGTCATCTGTATCCCTGACTACTTCTGTATCTGGATTATAAGTTGTATCTTGAGAGGGGAAGAATAAATCGTCAGGAAGTCCATCTATAGGGTTCAAATTCTGGCCTGGCTCTGTATTTATCTCATTATTATCCCCTGTGTTCATGGCAACATCAGAGGACCTTGATACAGTTCCTCCAGAATTGAAGTCTCTGACTATAATGTCTGCACTAGGGTCCCAGTCGTCGAGCTCAGTTGCACTCGGGCCAGTACTAGAATCATACATTGCTACAGAATGGTTGCCACCATTAGGTTCCTTCCATGGGTTAGTATTTTGTAGAGAGGCTCCGTCAGGAGGCGACTGCCCTGCTAGAACTGTATCACTGCTTTTAGAAAATTTTTCAGAGCCTTCGTCGTCAACAACAAGTATGTCGTCCTCAGTAATATCATCTGAGCCGTCAACATCCACTGCAAAGTAACTACCTGTGTTTTCAATAGTGACGTTAACATGTATATCTTCGCCTGCCTCATATCGTCCTGTGTAGTTCGATTGAATGTTAACATCTAACTGACCTTGAATCAGCGATTCATTTGCC
>GL982576.1:389428-391018 GCA_000220375.1 Candidatus Nanosalina sp. J07AB43
GTTTTACTTACATCGCTGCCTTGCACTCTGTCTGCACCGTAGCATCCTCCAACCGGATATCCCTTTCCGCTGTTGGAAATCCCGTATGAAAGGTTCTGTGTTAAACCCCATTCATCATCTTGATCATCAATCCTGCTGTTTTCAAGCGCATTGTTAGAGAGACTTACTCCTTCAACATCTTGGGCTGTACCTTCCGCGGCATTAGAATTGTTTCTTTGTTGGACAGTGTTGTGCCTCACCTCTACATCAAACGCATTTATTATATAGTCGGATATCTGATATTCGGTACCGGATTCCACCTTCAGTGTTCCATCTTCTGCTGTTTCATCTACAACCCCTTGATGGCTTCCGAGCAGGCTGGTTACAGGATTTTCATTTCTCCATATCCCGAGGTTCGTACCGTTCCTTCCGACATACGGATTTGCGCTGGCCGGAGGCACTCCTTCCCTGAAAGGTGCCACGTATACATCAGTAGGGCTTTGATTACATGGTGAGGCTGTACAGTCTTCTTCTAAGGCGATACCGGAAGAAGGTACATTGGCTTGAGGGGAGTCAGGGTGAACTATGTCCTCACTTGTTGAGACTGTATTTGCTTTCCTGGAGTCAGAATCATACCATTTTCCGTCTACACATACTTCCTTGTCCACGGATCCAGAGTCAACTTCAAACGACTGATTTGTAACCACATTACCGTCTACGTCCTTTTCTGTCACAAGTGGTTGACCAATATCTAGGAGCGCACCTTCTTTGTACGCCTTGCCGCTGAATACACAGCTTGATGGCTCAGATACACGGCCTTCATGGATTATAGGGAAGTTTGAGAGAGTCCCGCCTTCTGAACCGGTGGAGGATATCTCAGGGCCTTTCATAAACCTCTGATATTCATCAGGCTCATCCTCATATGGTCCGTTTGGAAGAGGTGCGTCACTGTTTTCATAAGTACAGGATACTGTATCTACGCCAGCAAGCTCTTGATACATTCTACACACTGAAAGACTTTCACTGGTATGAGCCACCGCAGCAACGTCAAATTCTGCGTTTTGCGCACCATTTACATTACTCCATTTGTCAAGGGTAGGAGAGTAAACATCTATCAGTTTAATACACTTTGTGTAATCCCCTGGACATGATGTCGGGATGGATGACTTAGAAACATCACCTAGAGGGCTATTTTCAGCATCTGTTCCAACCACACCATTTGACTCGTCTACAGCCACTATTGCATCTTTCTGACCCCTGACCCCATCAGGTTCATAGTTCCCAAAATCCGTCCTCACCGTAGAAAACTCATCACCATCCATAGCGAGGTCAAAGGAAGAATAACTGACGGCAGGATCATTATCCATTCCTCCGTTACTCCAGTCGGACTTCGGTCCAACCGAAAAGTAACCTTTGCCGCTGCTCCTGGTATGATAGATCGTTCTCGAGTAATCATGTCCAACAGCGTCCTTGACGTCGCTGGTGCCATCATTGAGTTCAAAACCTCTGAAGTATCCCAGTTACTTTTAGCATCGTCCACATCATCATAATAGAACTGTTTGGTATCTGAACTCTTGCCGTTATAAGATGTTGATGTCTCCGTGTGTGTAG
>GL982576.1:391038-407093 GCA_000220375.1 Candidatus Nanosalina sp. J07AB43
TTGCTAGGTTCTAATCACAGAATAAATCAGATTATTCCTGATCTCCTTGATTTTACTTTGATGTATGGCTTGGTCTCCACCAGGCATGATTGACATCATTCCCATGTAGCTGACCTCATCTTCGTCCTCTTCTTCGTACTCCTTCCAGTACTTTCTTAGACGGTTGTGCACTCCACGAGTGGAATCCTTTGTATTGCCTATTCCACAGGTGTTTCCTACTCCTATGATAGCGACTTCGCCGTCGTACTCCGAGGCTATCTCTTGGGCTTTGTCAACTGCTTCTTGATATGAGTCAAAGATCTCTTTCTTCATTGCTTTCGAAGCCTCAGGGGCGTTCTGTTTGATTACTATACCTTCAAGAGGTATATCATGTTCTGTTGCTGCTTCCTCAATCTTGGTTTTCTCTACTCCAGGTCCTCCCATCATGACTCCGACTCCTTCTGAGACGGTTCCTGTTTCCTCGCCCTCAAGCTTGAGAGCAGCATCAACTGTAACAATCGCCTCAAGATCATTTTCCTCTGCAAGCTGGTCCACAGCTTCGCCGTACTTGCCTAGCCGTGCACCAGGTCCATCCGACTTCAAAACATGAACTGTTTCATCGTTGATTTCTTCCTCGCTGTGCATGATGTTCTTGGAAACCTCTTCAGGTTCATCTGTAATCATCTTCGCAGCTACGAGAGGGCCAATTGCGTCTCCAATCGGTGCTTGATCAAGGAACGCACGGGTTGCACCTTTCTGGCTTTCTGCAAGCTCTTCATAAACTGGAAGCATCATTCTAACCAATCCTACCAGCTGAATGTTTTGAGTGCCTTTAATCAACTTTCTAAAGTGTCTTACAACCTTGTAGATCTGGTGAGTACCCATAACACCTTTGAACGCCATGTTCAAATCCGCTAGCTCATCTTCGTCCTCTGTATCTGCGTTCTTGTCTACAAAGCGCTTGAACTTATCTTCTGAGGTATCTAGTACGTGTTCAAGTTTTCCAACCATTCCTGCAGGATCAAGCCCTGTCGGCTGGGAAAACTTGGTGTTTTTCAATGAATCCATCTTATCTTCAAGATCTTCTGAGAAGTTGTCTACAAACTTCGATCTGAACATCTCCTCTGTATCAGTCCTGAATGTGTCAAGATTCTCTAGAGCTGACCTCATCTTCCTATCAATCTGCCAAAGCATGATCTTTGGGAAGAAGAATATTCCTACAAAGAACAGTAGTGTTGTAATGGTTTGTACTATCAGAAAGAGGTTTCCTCCTCCATCAGATGAGAAAAGTCCTGGTATCATATTCAAACAGTGACGTATCCATTTTTTTAAAGTCGGTCAAGATTTGATGAGAAAGTAACTAAATTAGATTGCTTTACTGACGGACCTGTTTCAGTCCTTTAATTGGCCTAGCAAGTGTTCTAATTCTCCCTTAGATGGATTGGATCTTAGTACAAGTTCTTTAAGTTTCGGCTGTTGGATAAGAGAATCCAAAACCGCTATTTGTCCCTGATTTATGCCTTTCTGTTTGGACTCAACAAAGAATCTATGCATGAGAATCGAGGCAGCATGGCTCTGATTTAGGGAATCGTAACCTCCTGTCTGGATATGTACAATCGCATCACACAACTCGAGTTCCTCATTGGTCAATCCTGAACTCTCTCTCCCAACCATGATAGAAGTATCTGACCTCGGCTCAAAGCTCTGCAGAGATATACCTCTACCTGGCTTGGTGCCGACAACGAAATCGAGATCCTCGATCGCGTCCGAAGTCTCCTCGTAAATTCTGACATCTCTTATCTTTTGCTGGGCATTTGAAGCAGTTTTTCTCGCTTCCTCCAAGTTGAACTCGGGATTTACTATCCTGAGATCAAACTCAAAGTTTTCACAGAGCCTTGCAATAAAACCTGTATTCTCTGGGATCTCAGGTTCAACTAGCACCAAGGTGTTCATACACGTATTTTATATCAGTCAAGCTTGTAAGTAGAAGTGTATGGATCCGAAAATCATGGGTGCAGTGCTTGCATCTATCGCGGCAGTAGCGATAGGAACTGGGGGAGGAAGCCTTCAGATAGAGGATCTTTCATCAGAAAACATGCTAGGACAATTCACAGAGTCACCGACCAGCATCCTACCTCTGGGCGAAGAAAAACAAAAACCAAAGCAGGTACAAGTCACTGCAGGAATTGACAACATCTCAAAGTTCAATGTCAAATCGAAAAGAGTCCATCTGGAAAATGTAGATAATCTTTACTCTGAAAAGAGGAGGATCGAGTCAGATGGAGACATTACATTAAACGACTTTTCAGGAATGTTTACCTTCAAAGAAGGCGGCGATACAGGATTGGATGGAGAGGTTTCTGGGTTTAGTTCATCAGGAGTAAATGTAGAGCAGGATATCAAGCTGGCAGCCAGAACCGATGCCAAGAAAATTGCCATGATCGGAATTGATGATGAAAAATTTCAATAGAACCATCTTACACCAAGATAAGATCTGAGAACAGCAGTACAGTGATAGAGAAAGAAGATAGCTCTTTGGGGATAAGCTCGTTTACAGGCAATATTACTTACTACGCATCCAATATGTCACTTGAGATGAAAGGAAATGCCACAAAAGTAAAGGCTGGCAGAGTATCATTTGGAAACTAACTTACATTAGCTCAGCTTGTTTCTTATGAACCTAATTACTCCTCTGATCAACTTGAGAGGAAGTTTGATGACATCCCCAGCAAGAGCCGCTGAAGTAGTTACCAAGTTATACAGCGTGTATAGGCTACCGCCAGTAAACGTGAAAAACAGAAGGCTATCTATCGAGAAGGTGACTGGATTTAGAAAGTAAGACAGTGCAAAGTAGAAGGCACCTGAAAGCACCGAAACTATCACAGTTTGCATCACCATCTCCAGAACCTTGAAAGCCACTAGGAAAAGCAGCAAAAGAACTATAATCAGTAGTACTGTACTGAGCTGGGCCATACTTTGGATAACTTGAGCAAGTAGTTCTATCATCTACTCCTCACCCAGTACATCGTATAGAGGATCGCCTTCTTCCGGAATGTAGCTCGTGTAAACTACAAAACCGATACCCAGCACTATAATCAGAAGTATTATCAGGATCAGAATGCCGCCTCCACCGCCAGAGCTACTGGAGTCTGTTCCGTCTGTATTAGAACCCGCCGCCCGTACCACCTGCGCCGCTGCCTCCCGTTCCTGAGCTGCCAACCTGGGCCTCTACAGCATTGAGATCGGATAAAGCCGTCTGATACTTGCTCTGAGCCTCCGCGTAATTTCCTCTGTCCCAAGAGGTCTGTATAGAGCTTCTCTGAGCTTCAATATCTGTTAGCTGGGAAAGTGTTGAGGTCGAGTTTGCTTGTCTTCGAAGACTGCTTACCCTATTACTTATCTCATTTTTCATCTGGGTTACGGGAGTTACCGTGCTTCCAGAGACACTCATACTTCTTGAGACAGACTCATCCTCTGAGCTAGCCGCTAACTCAACTTCACCGCTTACCGCACTTACAGAAGAGAACGTCAGGGTATAGTTTCTGGACTCTCCTTCAGATATACCTGAGTCCTGGTTCTGAGAGATACTGAAGGAAGATGAACTGAACGTCACATTCACTATATCAGTGGTGCCAGTGTTCTCTACCATCACCTCCGAGGTGGCATCATTTCCTTCAGGAACAGTTCCAAGGTCGATCTGACCTGGTGTCACGTCTACTGACGTGTTAAGCCTCTCAAAGTTTGCTGCAAGATCGAGAGGAACCTCCAGCACAGAATCAGACGCCTGTAAACCCAGAGTGCCGGTGTAGTTACCAGGTCTGGTAGCTACGAAGTCTACGTTCATCTGAGCAGAATCATTAAATGCAGACAGGTTCTCCACTTCTATAAACTCCGAGACGTTTCCGGAAACCTCTGTAGATATGTCTCTTTCAGATCCCCTCAACCCTACATTCAGTATATCAAGGTTCATTGAGATATTCTCCCTCTGATCTGTCGTAGCTGACAGCTCTGCAACGTTTTGAACACATAGCTGTTCGTTCTTCAGTAAACATTCAGGTGTATTGATAGACACGTCTACGTTCTGTGAAATATCGGTTTCCTCCTCAGTAAATATTATCTCACCCTCCGAATCCTGCATCTCGCTAATATTAAAATCAAACTCAACACTGGAGTTCCCCTCAGGTTCCAAGTTAATCTGGTTAACCGAGGCACTGGTCATATTCTCTATGCTGTCCGAAAGACTAATATTTACGCTATTTTGGTCAGTTAGAAGGTTATCTACTCTCACTGACCTAGTGTAGTTTCCTCTTTTCTGGACGTCCAGATCTATTGAAGTTGCGTTAGTATCAAAACCTATTCCCTGCGCTCTTGTCATAAGTACTCTTGACTCCATACCTCTCATATTCGATATAGGCGTCTCCGCAGTGACCTGAAGCAACATCCTGGAGTCAGGTACATCAGGAATACTGATTTCCCCTGTATACGTGCCGGATTCAGTCCTTGCCAGCTCAAGAGGACCTGTTGTATTGGTGCCTACAGTCACCCTTGCCTCTGCATCTGGAGCAGAGATCTCAGGTGGCTCAGTCGATATCAATGTATCACCGTTCTCACCGAGTGAAGGATCTCCATCAATCACTCTGTCACCTCTGCCGGTAAACACACCGTCCTGATCTGCGTCATGAACTATAGCATCGTAGTTAGGATCCCAGTTGCCAGGATTTACGATATCATAAAAAAGCAGAGGTGTCTGGTCGTAATCCGCGGTCTGCCATATGTTCGATGTCTCGAGCTCCGTGCCTTCGCCGGCCACTTCGAGAGAGAGTCCTGCAAGCTGCTGATCGGATTGGTTTGTATACTGATCATCGCTATCGGAGTCCCTGAAAATCTCATCTCCGGTATTGTATGCACCTGATGAATCAACATCTGACCATAGGATGTTATCTCCGGGCGAGGCTGAAAGCCGGTTAAGCGGCGTTCCCATATCTGAATCTGCAGATCCTCCGCTGTTCACTATCTCATCTGCCTGAGCTGAGTATGTACCTCCCTGATATCTGTCTCTAAGTATAGTGTCTTGGCCTCCATTCCAATCATCGTTCGAGACCGGCCCTTCAATTATATCAAGAGTCCAAGAGCTTGGGAATCCGTCTGTCAGAGGAGTTCCTCCTGAAAATGAAGTGCCTTGAGGCTGAGAACCCGCTATGACAATATCTTCTCTTTTCGAGTATGTTCCACCTGAATTGTAATCCATTATTATATCGTCTGTGTTGAGATTGAAGCCTTCATCGCTTGGATTGCTGTCATAACCAGATACATTAGGCCACTGATCAAACAGGTCACCTACTCCTCTAGGATCAGCATTGTTTGGTAAACTGCCAGCAATCAGTACGTCACCCGAGTTTTTCTGGTAGCCGTTTGTACCTCCTCCTTCCACCCAGATTGCGTCTTTTGAGACGTTCCAACCTCCATCGCTAGACTCGTTGTCGAAGATTTCAAGATCCGAGGCGTTCACCCTAGTATTGTCCTCGTCATTCCACGCATCAACATGGTTCTGCTCTAACAAGGTTGCCTCTGGAGGTGAGTTACCAAGCATGTCATTATCAGGCCGGGCGGTGAACTGAGAGTCATTGTCTCTATCGAAAACTATCAGATCCTTGCTAGAGCTAAAAGAGCTGTCAGCCGTGTTGTAAGAAGCTATATCCATTCTTGGAGGCACAGTATCATTGAAAGTGATGTTTTCGCCGTTGCTTGGCGTATCACCAGCTATAACCGGATCGGGCATAGTTGTAAATCTTCTGTCATCGTCAGTATCCCTAACAATTTCTTGACCTGTCCTGTAGACACCTTCAAACAGCTCAGATAAGTCCCCTTCACCAAAGTCCGATGACGGGAAGAATAAATCATCAGGGACCTCATCCAGAGAGTTCAGACCCTGGCCGGGCTGCGTATCAACCTCATTATCATCTCCTGTATTCATCGCAACATCAGCAGATCTTGACACAGTTCCTCCAGAGTTAAAGTCTCTAACTATAATGTCAGCGCCAGGATCCCAGTCATCAAATGGACTTGAGTCATACATTGCTACAGAATGAGGGCCGCCATCAGATTCCTTCCACGGGTTAGTATTTTGAAGAGAAGCTCCATCAGGAGGTGATTGACCTGCCAGAACCGGGTCACTGGTTTTCGAAAATGTTCCTGACCCACCGTTGTCGACAATAAGTATGTCGTCCTCAGTGATATCACCTGAATTATCGACGTCTGCCGCAAAATAGCTGCCTGTATTCTCGATAGTGACATTAACCTGTATATCTTCGCCTGCCTCATATCTACCTGTATAATTTGATTGGATGTTAACATCTAACTGACCTTGAATCAGCGATTCATTTGTTTCTGTAACACCGCCACCAGGAGATTGGTCTATAACCCTGTACTCTATATCACTTACAGAGTTCCCTGAATCAAAAAAGGCATAGTAGTAACCTCCTCTAAGATATTTCATATCAGTGTAGTTGTCGCCATACCGGAACTGAAACTCGTTTCCAGACGCGTTCAAAAGCACTGATTGATTTACCTGCTGGCCTTGAGCGTCAGTGACCTTAACTATCTGAGCAATATGGGAGTTTGGTGACACCGCATTGATATCTAGATCTTGGTCAAAGGTCTCTATACTGAGGGCCCCGGATCCCAATGCTACCAGAAAGATGAATATAGTGAAGATTATAGCTGATTTTTCCCGTTTGAAACCCATGTCTACATTTCAACACTGAGTTGATTAAAAATTACCCGCCTTTAGCAGGTATATATCCTCAAACCAGAGCTGCTTAGTATCCACTATCTCGTACTGATCAGTATCAAAGTCAGACAGCGAGCTCACAACAAACAGTATCCTGCCATTCTCAGCTAAGTAATCTTCTGCGGTTTCAAGAAACTCTTCTGTAAACTCTTCGCCGGAATCTCCGCCTCTCCAAATTTCCCTACCCTCCAAGTCTTCGTCAAGATCATCACCAGGCAGGTACGGAGGGTTGAATGCGATAAGATCGAAGTTGCCTTCGACATTCTCGAAGAGGTCAGAGGACTTAACCTCAGTGTTATCGTGCTTTCCCAGTTTATCAGAGGCTTCCTCCACCGCTTCAGGATTCACATCTACGGCCAGAACCTTTTCGGCTCCCGATTTAACCATTTTTTCGGCGATGATACCGGTACCTGTACCCATGTCAAGACAATTCTCTCCGTCTAAATTCATCTCTAAGATTTTTTTGGCAAGAAGCCTTGAGTCCTCACGTGGCTGATAAACAGTCATAAAGTCGATTTCAGAAACTCGTGGTACAGAGGGTTTGGATTTTCAAGGCTGGAGTTGAACTCTGGATGTGCCTGAGTGCCTATGAAGAAAGTTTTTCGATCGATTTCAACAAACTCTGCCAGGCCTGTTTCAGGGTTTCTGCCGGAAACTTTCAGGCCCTCAGCTTCTAGCCTATCTTCGTAATCTGGATTCAGCTCAAACCTGTGTCTATGACGCTCTACGACCTCTTCAGAGCCGTATATCTCAGATACCTCTCCCTTTAGCTTGGCTGTATAGGAGCCAAGCCGCATCGTACCTCCCATTTTCTCGACCTGCTTCTGATCCTGCATCTGCTTGATGACAAGGTGTTCAAAATCATCTTCCAGCTCCTCGGACCCTGCATCCATGTCTAGTACATCTCTTGCGAACTCGACAACCATGAGCTGCATTCCGTAGCATATACCCAGTAAAGGGATATCTTCCTTTCTGCAGTGTCTTATAGCCTCTATCTTTCCCTGTACGCCTCTTGATCCAAAGCCTCCTGGAATTATCACCCCGTCGAAACCCTGTAGGGACTTCTTATCAAACTCTTCAGTATCAACCTGCTCTACCTTAACCGAGCCGCCGATCTCTGCGGCGGAGTGTCTAAGAGCTTCTTCAACAGAGGCATAGGAGTCATCCATCTCCGTATACTTTCCGCATAATGCGATCCTAGATATACTTTCCTTCTGAAGGTTTTCTATCCTATTCTGCCATTCTCTCAAGTTTTTCTTTCTGTTATCCATGTTCAGCTTTTTGGAGATTACTTCTCCGACATCTTGGTTCTCAAATACAATAGGTAGTTCGTAAATCGTCTCAAGGTTTGGATCAGAAACAACGTTTTCGGTAGGTACATCACAAAATAGAGATATTTTCTCCTTTACATCGTCCTCTAGACTTTCTTCGCTCCTGCCTACAATCATATCGGGTTCTAATCCAAGTTCTCTAAGATCCTTAACAGAGTGCTGCGTTGGCTTGGTTTTCTGCTCGCCAGTGGTCTCAAGGTAAGGTACAAGAGTAGTGTGGATCAGGTAGGTGTCTTCTTCAGGAAGATTGCTTCGGATCTGCCTGGCTGCCTCAAGGTAAAACTGGTTCTCCATATCGCCGACAGTACCACCTATTTCAACCACGATAATATCAGCGCCACTTTCTTCGAGGTTTTCTCTCCAAGTTTCTTTGATTTGATCTGTTACATGTGGCACCATCTGAACAGTCTTTCCAAGATACTCTCCCTTCCTCTCTTTTTCGATAACTTGTTTGAAGACTTTTCCAGAAGTCAGGTTCCATTTACCGGTTGAGTCAACGTCCAGAAACCTCTTGTAGTGTCCAAAATCCATGTCGACCTCAGTACCATCCTCAAGCACAAATACCTCTCCATGCTCCTGAGGATTCATAGTTCCAGGATCAACGTTCAGGTAGCCATCACACTTCTGAGGTATGATATCTTTATCATATAGCTGAAGCAGTTTTGACACGCTTGCAGAAACCAATCCCTTACCCAGGCCTGAAAGAACACCGCCTGTCACGAATATCCATTTCGGCATAATCGTCTTCAAACAGATAAGAATAAAAATAATCCCCAGATATCAGCCGCCGAAGATGCTTGATATCAAATCCAGTAAAGGATCTCTAGTTGCAGTGCTTTCATCAGTTATCTTCATATCATCAGTATTCCTCTGTCTCTCGGGATTATTGTTCTGTCTCTCCGTGTACACCGACTGACCTCCAACGCGCTCACCGTATGTGTTGTTTTCATCATTCTGACCTTGGCTCTTGTTTTCTCCTCCAAAAATTCCCTCGATGTTTATATTGAGGTTCAGGGTCATGTTCTTTGGAATAACTGAGGCAGAAGCACCGGAAAGAATCATGGTAAGGGACAAACATAGAGCAACAGCCTTTCTCATATAATACTAGTTTACCGGGGCTGTACTTTAATCCTGTGCTTGCTCGGACATAGCCCTAAATTCCAGAAATGCCTCATGCATCTTCTTCACATCAAGATGAAACACTTTCTCTTCGGAATGAGGAACATTGTCCCTAACCTGCTTCAAGCTATCCTTATCGCCGCCGATCATGTTTCTGCCATCAACCAAGGCATTTCTCAGTTTCTTCCTTCTATGCGTGAACAACGCCTTTGCAAACTGCATAAAATTTTCCTCATCACTTATGTCATGTCTTTCTCTACCAGGGTACAGCTTCAGCACTGCGGTATCAACCTCAGGCTGCGGATAGTAATTTTCAGATGATATAACAGCAGACTTGACAGGAACAAAGTAATAGCTCATCTTAAATGAGAAAAAATTATACTCCGGGTCTTCAGGCGCTGCCACCGCCTTATCAGCCATTTCCTCCTGAACAATCAGCACAGAACGCAGTTGCAGCGTGGAAAGCCTCTCAATAATATCAGACGCAAGGTGAAAGGGTAGATTCCCAATTAAAATGTTCACATCATCAGGAACCTCCAGTTCCATAAAGTCCTCCTGCATAACCTTGTAGTCTGTACCAAGTTCAGATTGCTTCAGGATCTGTGCCAGCGAAGGATCTTTCTCGACTAGGTATGCTTTGTCTGCCTCAACATGTCTTGATATGCTTCCTGTACCTGCTCCAATCTCAAGAACGGTTTTTCCGGAGGTTTCAGCTTCTGAAAGAAACTTTCTAACTGCGATCTCGTTTCTGAGAAAGTGCTGGCTTCCAGAAGGATTGAATCCAATGGAGGAGAGCTCTTGACGTACATCCATATTTAGTCGACAAAGAGCTTGTTCTTGGTCTCTCCCTTAAGTTCCTCAAGTATTCTGTCGTTAACTGTTTTTTGAGGGTCAGGTACAGAAGGTACTCGTTCCTTGATATCCTCAAAGCTTTCAAACTCCTCTTTCTCTCTTTCGTCCAACAAGGCCTGCATATGTTTTGTGCCTATGCCGGGTAGCAGTTCAAACGCGTGACGTCTAGGTGTTACAGGAGTTGCCTCATTGTAGAAATCTACAAACTCATCCTCCTTCTGGCTTATAAGCTCTTGGAGCACATACTTTAGTTCCTTCTGGGCGTTACCTGTTAATTCATCGTATCCGATTCTGCGTTTTATAAACTCTACCTTGTCTCTGTCTCCGTCTCCTATATATAGTTCTTCGCCGCCCTTCGGCCTCTCATCCTCACGCATAACGACCTCTAGAAGGCTATAGTTATCTTTTCCAATTCCTTGAGCCACCCTGTCGTCACGACCATCAGAGTGTCCATGCTCAAGGAACTCAAGCACCATAATATATTCATCTTTGTCAGACATACAAACCACTTAGTTCAACTAAAGGTATAATTGTTTCGCCAGTACAATTTAGGACTTATTCCTCAGACTCCACAGACTGGCATATATCAAGTATCTCATCATATTCAGAGTCATCGAGTCTTATCCTCTCATCGGAGAAGATTCCGCGTAGAGTAGACTCATACTGCGGCATAACTCCCAAAAGTTTGTAGATATGCTTCTCTTTCAAAGACTCGATCTCGGAGAGTTCATTATGTAGAGTTTCAAGTGTTTCAGAGTCTTCAACAGCTGTGTGCCGTGTCAGGTTTTCCAGAGCAATTTTCTGTTCATGGGTCCTTTCATCCTCATCTGTATTCTTTAGGGCCTCTCGCGCTTCAATGGGATACAGATGATTCTTACTTTGTATCTCCATCACTGGTTCACCTCGTTAAGATGGGCAGGATCTATCTGAAGGGTTTTGGTCTCATCTCCCTCATCAAACTCAACAATATATGCATCTCCACGCTGCCCTGTTACATCTGCAGTTTTACCATGGAATCTCATATGCGGTCTGCCTTCCTGAACAGAAGAATCAACATGAATAAGCGCCTTGTCTCCTTGCTCAAAGCTCTGAAGCCTGTCGTTAACTGTAGTCTTCTCCCTACTGTCTCTTTTTAGTTTTTTACGTGCTCCCTGCTGTGAGCCCTGAGATTTCTGCGCCATTCAAACATCCCCTCCGTTAGTCGAAAGCTCAGAATAGCTTTCTGTAAACCGAATCATTATTTTGTTACCTCTTAAACTAATTAGACGCTCTAAGCTTTTTAAACCAAAGTTTCCAACGTGGACAAAAGACATCTTAGAAGTCTGTCGATTACGCCTTGGTGCTGCCAAAATAGATGAGACCCATCTGCTTCCAAAATGCCTACGATTTTGCAGAGCTGTGATCACAGTCATACTGATTTCATCGTCGATAAAGAATCTCTCATCCAGTTCAGAGTTTATCACATCATGACCAGTTAACGCTATTGCATCTAAGCCTGCTTCCGCAGCCTGCCTAACTCTTTCTCCAACGGAGTCGGTGCCGTCGCTAGCGGTTGTATCGCATATGTAAGTCAGCCGACATAAAATCAGAAACAGAGCCCAAGAATTTAGTTCTGTAATTACTTCTCAATCCAGATAACATCTAACTGAACGCACTCTGCTGAAGTACCGATCAAGTCAGAGATGTTCGGTTGGGTCCTACCTTCGTCACCGTGGATTAACTCCTTGATATAGGTACCTGCCTCGGCTTTGACTTCCAGCTCAAACCTCTTTTCTCCGGTTTTTTCAAATGAAACATCGTAAACCTCACGTTTCCTGACTTTTTCAGCACGCCTATGTTCAACTCTTTCTGGAGTCTCCTGCTCAATTTCTCCGACAACTTCTGAAATATTTTTTAGATCCTCCTCAGAAAACTCTTCTTCCGTCTCCACCTGTGCTCTGTACTTTTTATCAGCGTGTTTCTGCTTGATATCCGCAGCCTTATCCTTATGAGTATACTGCATCTCAAAAACCTCAACCTTGTCAGTACTCTCATTCACTTCCTCCTGGATTTCTTCCAAATCAAGATTGCGGTTGAGAGGTTCGATTAACTCTAGTACAAACTCCCTCTTCCCAAAACATTTTGCATCAACGTCTTCCCGGCCTCCACCGTGGAACTTTGCCTCAATAGCCTTTGACTCACGTATAAATGGCTCCTGAATCTCTTCCTGCACACTTGTAGGATACTGCTTGCCAGTCCAGTCACACTGGTCACATCCCGAACCTCTGCACTTTCTACAATGCCACTCCGTCTGCGGAATCTCACGTGAATACTTATTGTACTGGCCGTAGATCAGGACTGAGTTAACCTGCAGCTCAACTCTTTCCTTTCCATCACGCATATCAACAACAGCCATTATATCAGCACGTTCAAAATCAACAGTAACATCTATTTCATCCTCTATTCTCTTTCCAATCAATCTCGAAAGCTCTGTCTTAATAGGTTCCGTAAACTCAGTCCCGTACTCTCCCCAGAGTTCGTCCTCCCGTGAGACAACATCCTCTGGCGGCCTTATTCCTATCAGAAATGTCTCAAGCTCGTAACGATCAAAAGAATCAATCACCATGGTGACCCAGTGATCCAGTTCCTCAAAAACCAATCCGCAAGCATTACAGCCGCATCTGTGACCCTGTTGCGCGTCCTCAGGAACATTCTCCTCTTCAAAGCTGTCCTCGTCTAAGTCATCAATTTCGCGGGCAATCAGACCTCTCTCAAAATTTTCCAGTCCATGCCCAAGCTGAGCAAACTGCCGTCCAAGACAGTGATCACACAAACTTTCATTCTCAACAAGATGGTCTCTCTTCTCCTCCGCGGATGGAATATTCATATCATCAGGCTTCTTGTCTAATTCTTATTTATACAGGCTACAAGAAATAGCAAATCTTAGACTAAGAAATTTTAGCATTTTCAGTCACTCCTCGCCTAAGACATTTTTCGTATTTAGAGTTTTTTCACCAGACGTATAGCTTTCTCCAGAATCTCTGTCTTTACTGAGGATCTCAACCTCAAGTTTCTGATCTCTTATGTTGACTGTCATCATGGACGGATCTTTTCTTTTCGAGGACCCTCCACCTACTCCTGTACACGATCCAGGGTTTAACAGAATCTTTCCATCGTGTTCTGCAATCTCATGTTGGTGAGTGTGTCCATGGAAGAGAACAGGCACACCAAGTTGACGGGCGGTTTTGGCAAGCGTCGGATGATGTCCTCTGGGATGAATGCCTGCACCATGGTATACTCCGAAATCAAGCCGTTTTCGGGTAAACCTATGAGAAGATTCTATATCAAAGTAATCACAGTTACCCTTTACACCGATCAAATCATGATTCTCACTGAGGCGCTTGTACACTTTCTCTGATTCAAAATCCCCGCAGTGAACCACCTTGTCGGCATCCTTCATTTTAAGTTGAAACACTTCAGGAATCGAGTTAGCCCGATCAGGTATATGCGAGTCTGAGATCACAGCTATCATATGTAGGAAGTTTAAGTTGTGTGAAACACTTATATTGAGAGGGCTGACATAGAGTTTGTGTAAGGAAAAACCTGCGTTGAAGGTAAGTATGCATTTGGTATGTCTGTCATGATTAGGAGAAAGCTGAAGGAAAACAGGATTACTAGGCCGGTATACAGAGGGGTTCTAATGGCTTCTCTAGCAGGTACAAAGATTATAGGGAAGCTTGATCTTGTTCGGGAGTATGACTACGGGGTTCCTCTCCGTGTAGCTTACTTTATTGATGCCTTAAGCACTTCTTCGGACCTGGCACACACCCAGATATCTTTGATAGATGAAGAGGTTGAACGAGAATTCAGAGAGAAAACACGGATGTTTGAGAGAAGAATCGGGATAGGGCATCTGTACAGCAGACAAGAACTGGAGAAGCTACGTGATAGAAGAGAGCAGATAAAGCTGCCCGAACAGTACTAGAAGCCGATCTTACTCATCATATCCTTCATGTTTCCACGCTTCATAGAGTTCTTATCAAACTTGTTAACCATGTTCTTTGTCTGTTTAAAGTGTTTGACAAGCTCTCCCACCTCTGATTTCGAGGTTCCTGATCCTTCTGCAATCCTCTCTTTTCTCGATCCCTTGATAACTGATGGATCCCTCATCTCCTCATCCGTTAACGAATCCATGATTATTGTATAGTTCTCTATCTTGCCCTCAGTCATGTCCTGCATATTGTCAGGAAGCTGATTTGAGGAGAATGGAAGCTGCTGCATCATCTCCTCCATGACACCTGCCTGTGTCACAGACTCAATCTGCTCCTTGAAATCCTGCATCGTAAACTCTCCCTCAAGGATGGCTTCCGGATCAGCATCCATCTCCTCAATCTTCTCCAGCAGACTCTCCAGGTCAGGCTGACCAATCATATCAGAAACAAAGTCTACAGGGTCATACTGCTCCAAATCACCCATCTTCTCACCGGTACCTATAAACTGAACGGACGAATCAGAGTTCGCACAGGCAACTAGCGCACCTCCTCCCTTTGCTGAAGAATCCATCTTCGTGACTATAACACCAGTAAGGCCTGCCGCCTCGTCAAACATATCTGTCTGCTCGCGTGCAGACTGACCTATGTCAGCCGGCATAACCAGATACTTTTCATCAGGACTAAAGGATTCAGATATCGCGGAGAGCTCTTTCTTTAAATCATCGTCTAGGGAATCGCGTCCTGCCGAGTCTACGATCTTCACATCAGCATCCAACTGACTCATACCTTTCTCAACCACTTTAACAGGATTTTCTGCTTCTGGATCACCGAAGAACTGTGCATCTACATCATCCGCAATTTGCTTAAGCTGGTTGTATGCTGCCGGCCTGTCGGTGTCCGCTGCTATCAAACCAACTTTCAATCCTCTCTTCCTGTAGAAGTCAGCTAACTTACCCGCAGTAGTTGTCTTTCCGGCTCCGTAAAGGCCAGACAGAAGTATATTCTTAGGTTCGACCTCGACATCTGCCTCCTCACCCAGAAGGTCCTCAAGCCTATCATAAACAATCTTCAGAACATGCTCCTTTCTTGACAGCCCAGATGGAAGATCCTCCTCAAGAGCCTCTTCCTTGATCTCATCGGTCAGATCAGATACCAGAGAAACATCGACATCTGCCCTGATTAAGTCTCTCTGAATATCTTTTGTAAGTTGCTCGACAGCCTCTCTGTCTGCTACATTTCTGGAGGAAAACTTCTGTATGGAATCCTTTATTTTGTCAAACATATTGCTAAACTTGTGTCAAAGGATTAAAAACCAGCGGTGCGCCACGGTATGATACAAAAAATAGCGCTTACAAAAGTCTTTCAAGCATAGAGATGTTTTCGCTCACGTTTTCAGCTCTTTCAAGGTATTCTCTCTCCTTTTCGGTTTCAGGTTCCTCAGGTAGCTCTTCCTCTAATTCCTGAACGAATTTGTTTGATCTCTCAAGACTCCGCTGCATGCTTGCCTCTGTCGGGGATCCAAAAGATTGAATAAATTCAACATCCTCTCCAACATCCTCTTCAACATCGTCAAGCTCAGTTTCTTCCCCATGATAGAGTTCTTGACGCACTTCTTGAGCTTCGGACTCTGCTTCATTTATTTTGTTGTGAAGTTCTTTCATCCTATCAGCTCTTTCAATCCCTTGTTCAATTCCTGAATGGTAAAAACCCGTTTTTTCACCAAGTCTTTGGAGCTCCATGAGTGCTTTCTTGGTGTCAAAAGGTCTGTTATCTACCATTTCGGCGATGTTCCAGAAAACGTTGTCAGCTTCCTCCGCAACATCGGAGATATTGAAATCCTCGATATCCTCCGGTTTCCGGTCACCACGGAAGTCAAGCATTTCAGATATGTCATCCATATAGCTATTTGCCAATTCAAGTCTAGTTGCATCAAGCTGAGTTGTTTCAGGGCCGAAGTCATCACTCGTGTATAAATTGGCCTCAAGGTTTTCCAGCATGTTTTTATAGATGAAC
>GL982576.1:407143-409254 GCA_000220375.1 Candidatus Nanosalina sp. J07AB43
TCAGCATCATGCCTACCCAGTGGGCCACCACTGAGGGTATAATTGACTTCGATTTATAATCAAACCACCCAAACACTATATCCGCCGGGGCTGAACCAATAAATTCTGGAGAAGGTTTCCCTATATGTCGATAAGCATATATAACTGGAGAGACAAAAATTGACTTCACGCCTATATCCCTAATCCAGACACAAAGAATCCCCCGGTAATATACCTCGTTCCCAAGAGCCAAGAAAAATTGGTAAAATTGGTGGATAGCAAAGGGCATAAATTCCAAGGGGACATCTCCAATAGGGTAAAAACTTCTCATTATAGGTATGGACCCTGCTAGAGCATAGAACGGCAAAACAACGATGCACAGGGAAATTGTATTGATCACAACATCTCTGTTGAAACTAAGACCAAGCTGGCGTCCGTGAGCTTTGACGAAGAGCAAAGGGAAGATAAAAAATACCAAAAACTTCTCAAAAGCCCTTGTAGGCAGGTCAGAAGGATTCCAAGCAATTTCAATTGATAACAAAGCAAAGGCAAATATATGCACTCTTTTTAACCACGAAAGATTTCTAAGGACTTCTGTAAGACGCTTAAGACTCATGTTTAGCTACAGGAAATAAAAGTAATTGGGTTTCCGAAGGTTGATGTCTTTCAACGGCTGGTGAATCCACGGCACAGTCTCGGATCCGCCACCCTCCGAACATGCCACTGACTGCTTAGGGCTGCTACCGCCAGGTCCTGACCCGGTTCACAGCCTGCGACATCCCGGAGGACGGATCGTCAAACAACCATCCCATGGGCCAAACCATTGAAAAGAACACCTCCACAACGGTTTTCGGCTCCACTGCATAACGAGGATTTCAGGGTTACAAGCGGCCCCGAACCGCCCAGCCTACCCAAAAGCAAATATCCTAGAAACGTTAAAAGTCGGACGGTTTATTAACGTTCGTATTTGTTTCTGACGAATCGGACGGTTTCCCACTTGGAGCCTTTATGCTTATATTTACGCGTTCCATCAATCGAGACCTCATAGATGTCAGACGAAATTTCGAGGATGAGAGACCAAATCATCACTCTTGATGATGCCGAAGTTTTTGCGACAGTATGGTTCCAGATGTCCCTATAATACAACTCCTAGTTCAGATACTCTTCAAAGGTTGATCTGCTGGTATTCATAATATGAATCCAAAGCCGCTATCGAATGATGCTTCAAAGAGCAATTCAGGGGCTGCTTTTGATGCTTTGTTTGATCAAAAGGTTATTCTGAGTGAGGACTGCATTGCTCATGCTTTGACCTAAGACAATGATGGACAGAAATATGTATTTAGTGTTCTGCTTGGTTGATTATGTCGCGTAGCTCCTTGTCTATAGCTTTTGCTTCTCTCTTCAGGTCTTGGATAAGCAGCTTGTCAATCATTCTATCTAATTGATCCATCTCCTTTACGTCCTCCTCGAGAGCCTCTAGATGATGTTCTTGGAGATCTTGATCAAGCTTCTCGCGTAGCTGCTCCATCTTATGAGCTAGTTCATCTATCTTCCCAGCATCATCAATATCCTCCGAAAATATATTCGCAAACTCGTCAGCCAAGTGTTCAAAGTTTTCGATCCTGCGGTTAAGATCAATAAGCTCTCCCTCATTTACCATAACCTGATTTGCTTTTTCCAAGCTAAAAATGTTTCTACAAAAGTGAAGGAAATTTTGAGTTTTAATCCATGTCCAAAGACTTAAGCACTTGATTAGGGATCAAAGTGATTGAAAACAAAACGAATATGGATGCGTAGATAATTACATTTCTAGGCTGCATCGGCTGAATTACAGACGAAAAGGCTGTGGCCAGGACAGTCACAAATCCTGCTGATATCATCAGGCCCTGGGCTGTAAGCGCCTTTATTTGGAAACTGCCGGTTTCCTTAGTAGACGTATGCATATAGCCTGCAAAGTTTGCAGCAACCAGCAGGAACCCGTAGAGCCCGACCTCATTGAAGCCAGAGCTCAGAGAAACAGGCAAGAACGAAATTAATGTTACGGTAAAAGCAGTTATGACATTGTACAGACCATGGGGTTGTTCAGTTTCTTCTATTGATTCTGTATCAGTCATGTTGGTTGCATCAAGTCT
>GL982576.1:409304-424635 GCA_000220375.1 Candidatus Nanosalina sp. J07AB43
CCGAGTCTACGATCTTCACATCAGCATCCAACTGACTCATACCTTTCTCAACCACTTTTACAGGATTTTCTGCTTCTGGATCACCGAAGAACTGTGCATCTACATCATCCGCGATTTGCTTAAGCTGGTTGTATGCGGCTGGCCTGTCGGTGTCCGCTGCTACCAAACCAACTTTCAATCCTCTCTTCCTATAGAAGTCAGCTAGCTTACCCGCGGTAGTTGTTTTCCGGCTCCGTAAAGGCCAGACAGAAGTATAGTCTTAGGTTCGACCTCGATATCTGCCTCCTCACCCAGAAGGTTCTCAAGCCTGTCGTAGACAATCTTCAGAACATGCTCCTTTCTTGACAGCCCAGATGGAAGATCCTCCTTAAGAGCCTCTTCCTTGATCTCATCGGTCAGATCGGATACTAGAGAAACATCGACATCTGCCCTGATTAAGTCTCTCTGAATATCTTTTGTAAGCTGCTCGACGGCCTCTCTGTCGGCTACATTTCTGGAGGAAAACTTCTGTATGGAGTCCTTTATTTTGTCAAACATGTTACAGGAATAGGTTGAAAGTGTTAAAACTCTTTCAGCTAGATATTCCAGTAGCTGTACACAAAGCATCCAGCCGCGCCACCAAAGACAAAGAAGCCAAGGGACCCTAAGAGAATCTGCAGGAGACTATATCCTTGTACACCTAGATATGTCACACCCAGAAGTAGGATGAGGATAGCCGATTTCGCCGGATGGACAAGCATCCCAAGAGTATCAAAAAACTTCTGCTTTGAGCTTAGCCTAGACAAGATGTAAAACGAAGATGAAAACACTAAAACACCTGTAAAGATACCTTTCGCCTGGTCAGCCAAGTATAATGCAAGGACTAAGTCAAACAGTTCTGGAATCCTGGATGAGATCTCTGAAGTCGTAGACATCGCGTTCTTAAGTCTTTACTTGAATGAAATGGATAAAAGCTTTAGAGGTGAGATTAATAGGTATAGTGCAGTTTTCTACAAGAAAGGTGGGAGAGGAAAATCTCCACTACTACGAATCAGACCTGGAATCCAGAATGTCCGTTATATTTGCTCCTGGTGGCTTAAACCCAGAGCTCTGGAATCAGCAGCTACGATACTTCTCCAGAAACTTCCACACCATAAGCTTTAGGCCAACAGTAAGTTACCGGAACTTTAAAGGCGAAAAGTCAGGTCTCAAGGCCATACTTAACCAAGATCACATAACAGACGCCGTATTGGTGTCAAACATGACTGGTAACAGCCTCACACAGGAGTTTGCGGACAGGGAAGACGTAATATCTACTGTACTTACCAATCCCCGGCAGAGGTTTAGCAGATTCCCTAGAAGAAGAATAATGAAAGCCCTCTACTCTCTAGGCAAGCTCAAACCTAAGATAGCCGGCAAGCTACTCTTCTCAAAACAGACAAACTACAGTACTGTAAGACAATTTATGAATGCTCTCGAGCTCCCAGATTATGAAGACTTTAAAACATTTGTACAGAGATGTGAGGTATCTAAGATATCTGAAAACTCTCTTGTTATAGCCTCAGCGGATGATAGACTTTCAAATATTAGTTATGCTAAAAAACTAACCTCGAAAGGCTCACTAAGCGTTCTTAACCAAGCTGGCACCTTCAGTTACTACGAGAAGCCTCAGGATTTCAACAAAGCATTAATTGACTTTATCAAGACCATAAAAGATAATACAGAGAACAAGAATCAGGTCAATATGTCCCTGAAAGATTTTCAGACACAGAAAAATCAAAATGGTCAAACAAAAGGTTACAAGCCCAAACAGAAGGTAAAGGTGTAGATATATGTTATGTGGAATAAGCTTTGGAGAGTCTGGAGAGGATGCTGCCGTAGCCTTTATTTCAGACGAAACAGAATCGTTCAGCGTTGAATCAAACAAGGAAATTCTTGATCTAATCAAGGACAGAAAGCCTCAGATTATAGCCGTTGACACAGGGCTTAAGGAAAGAGGATCTCTCAGCGAAGGTGAGGAAAAACTTCAGGAAGAAGGATTTATTTTCACACCTGCAGAAGACGACGTAAGAACTGTCAGACGGTTCCTGTCATTGAAGGGTTCTATTTCACAGACTATACCAGGCGATGAAATACCTGAGTATATCCGTTTCAACCCTGTGATCACCGGAAGAGAACTTGCTATTGATTCAGATGAAGGGCTTGAGGGATATGGTATTAATTCCTCGAATATTGAGACCGCACAGGAGTTTGATGCTGTTCTAGGAGCTGTAACTGCAAGGTTCTACCAGCAAGGCCAAATCAGGGAGATGGCGGTTTCAGTGCCGGAACCTGTCAAAGAGCAAGAGGAAGAAGAAATAAAGAAGGATCCCAGAGAAGGTCAGAGCAAGAAGATTCCTGAAGAAAATGATTCAGGTCAACACCACTCTTAAAAGATTTTACGATGAAGTGGTAAATACAGGTTGATCTTAATGGGAATGGAGAAGTTCTACAGCACCGTAAGAAAAAAATTCGGAGTAGATAAGCAACAGATAAAACAAGAGGTTACCGAGGAACTTCAGGAAGAGCTAGGCGAAGAAATCTCGTACATCGAAGCCGAGCTAAAACAATATGAACAGCTTGTAGCCGAGATCAACCACCTTCTGACAGTAATGAGAAAGGAAAGAATCCAGCAACGCAGCGAAGGAGAACAAGTCAAGATGAGTGACTTCGACGACGACATGGCACCTCTCAGGTCAAAGCTGGAAAAACTGGAGAAGTCAATGAAACAGAGAATGGAAGAACAAAAGGCATACCTGTAAAAACGCTAATCAAGTATCCTATCAGCAAATTTTTCAGTGTCAAACTCTTCTAAGTCAGCGTAATCCTGTCCTGTACCAAGGAAGGCTATAGGCTTACCGCTTCTGTGGCTAAGGGATAGAACAGCACCACCTTTCTCATCTACATCCATCTTAGTTACAATCACAGCATCAAACATTCCCTCATATGCATCTGCCTGCTCCAAGACATCGTTACCAGCCAAGGCATCAACCACAAGAAAACTAACATCAGGATCATTCACGTCAACCATCTTCTCCAGCTCATTCATTAAGTTATCATCAGAATGAGATCTTCCTGCAGTATCCACTATAGCCACTTTACCGTTTTTCTCGGCATGCTCAACAGTATCATATCCAACAGCCGCAGGATCAGACTCATACTCATGAGCCACTACTTTTACATCCAAGTTTTCGCCATGTTCCTGAAGTTGCTCAATAGACGCCGCCCTAAAGGTATCACCAGCACCAAGAACCACTCCTCTGTGCTTAAGCTTATCTGCTAACTTAGCCGCCGTAGTCGTCTTACCTGAGCCATTAAAACCTATCAAAAAAACTGTAGCTGGTTCATCAGAGCCCTCAATGCTTTTCTCAAGGTTGAAATCATCGTCCACAAGCTCACCTATCTTGTTCCTGAAAGCTTCTTCAACGCGATCTTCGACATTGTTTCTTCCTACCTCTTCACCCACGAGCTTCTGTTTCATCTCTTCCTCAATCTCTTGGGCAACTTCCAGAGAGACATTGTTTTTCAGCAGCTTAAGTCTGAAATCTTCCAGAATAGGTTCAACATCTTCCTCGTCAAGCTGTTTTTCCGTGACAGCTGACTTGACACTTGAGGAAAACTCTTTTACAGAATCCTTCAGGTTTCCAAGCATTACTGCTCGCCTTGCTGCTGTTGCTGCTGGATCTGCATCTGGATCTGCTGAAGCTGTTGCTGCATTTCCTCCATATCCTCCTCAAGCTGCTGCTCAGTATCCCTGAGCTGTGTTTCCTGATCCTCAAGCAGCTCTCTGGCGCTGTCAAGATCCCTTTCCTCAAAGGCTTCGCCACCAACATTAGTTACCACAGTTTCACTGTCCTTGAGCTCAGCAAAAGCGTATGCACCTGCACCAATAGGTACCAGCACTTCCGAGCCTTCTTCAACACTTTCAAGCTCTTCGACGCCGTCAACAGCTTGTTCAACATCTTCGGCCCTTTCCTTTATTTGTTCAAGCTGCTCCTGCATTTCATCCATCTGCTGCTGTAGCTGTTGATACTGCTGCATCATCTCTCTATCCATTAATAAACACCCTCTAAGCCTCTTCACCGTGTTTAATAGTTATTTTACTGCGTGTAACCGAGTGCTCACTGCCTAGCTGCGAGTAAATTTTCTCTTTACCGTGATCCATAGAATTTGCCTCAACCTCTCTTTCAAAAGGTGTTTCAGCTCTCCCGTATCAAGTCTACCCTCAAACATAAACTTAGTCATACAAAGACAACCAGCTACAAATTTTTTAACTCGAGGTGCACCTAAACCCTGTCACTTCTAATCCATCTATTTCCAAAAAATGATCTAAAACCGTTCTCGTCCTCAACACCAGTTTCAAGAACGCCGTCAATATTGTCCACAAGCTTCAAACCCCTAAGCAGGGGCTTGTCTTGAGCCGAATCATTTTCCATGCATGCTTTGCTTAACCTCTGATAGAGCGCCTGAGCTCCGAGCATACTGTATGAGTCCTCCCCACTCTGGATACGACCCTCTAATTCCTCAGCTAGGTCTAGTCTAGACCTCAGCTTGGTCTCTTCCTTCTATCCAACTCTTCGTCCTTAAGGCTTTCACTGAGGTCTTTCCTAAGATTGGAAAGCTCCTCCAGAAGGTGTTTCCTATCTACAGCTTTGCCACTCTCATCTTGCTCAGACTCGCCGAGTATTTCCTCCTTTAGATCGGAAAGTTTCTGTCTGTGCTGGTCTTCCAGAATGTAGCTTGGCTTTAGGTTATCCCTCTTTTCATCAATAATACCCATTTTATCTAAGTCTTGGAGCTTACAATTCAGCCTGTGCTCTGAGATACCTGTCCGATCCTGGAGTTCCGTTACCCCCATTTTGTCTGCCTGTGCCAGAGGCTTCAGCACTGCGTAGTTTCCCGGATCGCAGATCGCCTCCTCAACAGATTCTGATTCCACACTACTTTTTATTCTGTTTACTGTTTAAATTATCATTATGTTCTTGGTTTTGTCACATATACTAGGTCTTGTAGTGCTTCTGGTGAACTCGATTTACGATGTATTTAATGACCACGATGTTCCAGATGTTCCTGGCTTAATCGGTATTGTAGGAGGTCTATGTCTGCATGGAGCCTACTCTTTGAGTTCGCCGGGATTTGAAGCTATAATTTGGTCCGTAGGTGTAGGTGCTGTTTTCTCAATATATGGATGGGGTGCATATTGGAGAGGTATGTGGGGCGGAGCAGACGCAATGACGCTCTCAGCACTAGGTTTCACCGCTGCGGGACCAGTCTCCGGAGCCTTCAATATGGGTTATGTACTTGATCTGATAGCCAACTTTATGTTTGCATCAGTAGCAGTCACGATCGTATACTCCGTATACAAGTTTGTAAGCCAGGGCGGCACTTTGGATGACTTCATAGATGCTGTCAGGCAAAAGGAGTTTATACTAGCCGGTGCTCTGGCGCTGGCAGGAGCTATAGGTGGTTTAATGAACTTTCAAGGATTCAACGGCTTGGTTTTCTTCCTACTTATATCTGTTTCCGGAGTGGTTTTTGTTTTCCTGAAGATGGTTCAAGATAACTACATGATACTGGAGAAGTCTCCAGAAGAGGTTGAAGCTGGTGACGTTGCCTCACCTGGACAGGGCTTCGGAAGAAAGATTAGGGGGCTGACAGAAGAAGAAGCTTCAGAGGTATCAGATCCTGTGGAAGTGCGCACAGGAGTTCCATTTATTCCTGTGTTCCTTCTGGCCTTATTACTTACCGATCTAACGTCTTCAGGTCTCTGGATGCTCTACGGGCTTTACTGATCCCTGTAGAAATTGAACCAGAGAATCCAGCATAAGAGTACAATAGCTGTAAGACTCCATTTCCATAGAAAGCCGTGTATCACCTCAAAGCTGATCAGGCCAATCTCACTCAGATGAATAGTGGTGACTACTCTAACAGTATTTGCAACTGCCAGGACTGCTGTACCAGCCAAAATATACTTCATGTTCCCAACTATGTCTGGTGTTGAGGAAACTATCAAAGCGGTGAAGGCCATCATTGACTTCCAACCCAGGCAGTCCTGAGTAATCTCATAACCTGGAAGAATATAGACAGACTCTGCGCGGAAACCATACCCAAGATAATTCATCACAGAGGTTATAAACTGGGCATAAGCCGACTGAATGCCTGATGTATCAGGGTATATCCACAGGATGATGTGAAAGATAGCTCCTACAGCAAGCATTTTGACGAGAAACAGGTTTGCCTCAAGCAACTTTCTCTGATCCTCATTCAGGTCAAGTTCGCTGACGTGTTCTCTAATCATCTTGAGCTTCTGTACCTTTTAATTATATCTTCACCGTCTTCAAACTCGGTGAGAACGAATCTTTCACCCAGTTCTATACCTTCTGCCTCATTTACATGATAGACTTCTTTTCCTTTGGATCTCATTCTATCCCTGAGCTCTTTTGAGTGAGTTACAAACGGCTCCTCTCCAGGAGAGGTTTCCTCAACTAGAGGAACAATCTTTCCACCTTCCTGAATCTCCTCAACGGCTTTTTTGTACTGTTTTTCCCTAAGTAAGGCTTTATTAAGTCTTTCTTGTAGCTTATCTATCTTGTTATCTTTATTCTCAATCTTATTCTCTAGTTTCTCTACCTTGGTATTCTTGAGAATATCTTCCGTTTTACCTGACTTAAGCTTGTCGTACTTGCTTTGAAGATCCCTCCTCTGCTGCTCCTTAAACTCCAGGCTTTCTTCCTTCTCCTCAAGTTCATCCTGAAGTCTATCGACTTTTTCTTCAAGCCTTTCAGCTTTCCTCTTAAACGGATTTTTGCCGCCTTCCTCGCTCTCGCTGTTTTCCTCTTCTTGACCGTCCTGCATCACGTTCTCGCTCGGCTTAAAGTACTTTTTTGCTACATTAGCCCTGTCCGAGTCCATATCTTGAGAAAGTGCATTTATCTCTTCTATACCACTCCTATGGGTTTTGAACGCGTGCATGGCAGCAGCAGAGGCATCTCTTTCATGCGAGTTACTTCCCTGCCCCAGCTCTTTCTTCCTGTCTTTTGAGAGATCTTTTTCAGGTACAAACTCTCTCGCACCGACCGAAGCAGCAATCTTCCTCACCTTTGACGGAGTCTCACCCTTATCAGAAGTCACCATCACAGGCTTACCAGCCTCTACGATCTCCGATATTATATCCCTTGGGGGAAAGTTCTTACCGCTTTCCAGAAGCTTGATATCACCTTGAAAATCTACTGCCGCAACCGCTGACGTACTTCCAGGATCAACGCCAACTATAACAGGCTCCATCTAGCTATAACCTCTCTCAATAAGCTCTCTTATCTTCGAAGCTTTCTTTTCACCTATACCTTCAACTTTTTTGAGCTCCTCAAATGAGGCAGTGTAAACCGATTGAATAGAGCTAAACTGTTCAAGCAGCCTCTCAGCTATCTTTGTATTTACACCTGGAAGACCCCCCACAACGTATTTCTGAAGCTCTTCGTCAGTCGTAGGAGACTTGTCCGCCCTTACAGCAATATTCTTGTCTTTATCCTCCTGTTCTCTTTTCGCCAGTGAGTTCAACAGCTCAGCTGTATCCTTATTTCCATCGCTCCATAGCACCGCCATCTCATAATCTATTGCAACGGTGGCAAGAGCTCCTCTTATAGCATTAGGATGAACATCACGGTGAGAGTACAGGTTGTCACCTTCAATAATCAGTATAGGGTTGCTGTAGTCCTGCATCTCGATAATCTGGTCAAACAAACGTGAATCAAGTATAGAATCAACAAAATCCTCCGCCTGCTTTCTCTCAACAGCAGTATCTTCAGAGACCAAGAAGTCAGCGACCTCAAGCCTCTGCTTATCCACATCAACATCCATCTTAGAAAGCTTTTTTGCAACAGAATTCTCCCTGTCGTCAACAATAATCTCAACTCGATCTCCGTAATCTTCATCGACCTGTTCTTGGTTCTGATCCTGTTCGTCAGATTTGAATCCGTTAAGGGATCTCTGAGGGCTTGAAACCTGGTTCTCCATTTCTTCGTTTTTCAGCTGCTGCAGTACTTTATTCATGTTCTTTTTCTTGTGCTGTGCACTCCAGTAATAACCTTCATCACGTGTGTTTTCGGCAATCAGAACATATACCTCGCCTGATTCCTGTCTGCCGGTTCTGCCCGCTCTCTGAATACTCCTAACAGAAGATGGAACCGGCTCATAGAAGACAACGTAATCCACCGCCGGTATATCAAGCCCTTCCTCGCCTATACTGGTTGAAACCACTACCTGATGCTCACCATCTCGAAATTCATCAAGAAGCTCGATCTGCTGCTTCTGGGTCATACCCTGATCGCCTGACTGACCTATAAACCTTGTAGCATGTATATCCTCCTGTCTGAGCCTTTCAGTAATGTTTTCCACAGAAGATCTATACTCTGTAAAGACTAGGGCCTTACCATCTTCTTCAAGTCCTTCAAGTATCTCAACAGTTTTCTCAAGCTTCGGATGTTCCTCTCCCTCTGTCTTCAGATATTTAATCAGGTTTCTAGCCTTTTGCATATCGTTATTCTCAAGTGCTCTGGAAGCTGCCTTAGAGTCATCATTTTCCAAGCCATCTATATACTCAAAGCACTGGCTGACGCCCTGTGTTTCAAGTAGTTCGACCGCCTGGGAAATCTTGAGTGCTGTCGCCACCCTTGAGATAGCGGAGTAAAGCTTGGGATCATCTTTCTTAGAAAGCTTTGACGAGATCTGACCACGAAGTTTAAGTAAATCAGTCTTATTCACGTTACTTGTGGAGTCTAGCTGTCCCAGAGACTTCAGCTTCTTCAGCTGATCCCTTTTTGCAGACTCCATCTTTGATTTTGCCTCCATGAACTTGTCGTCCAGCTCAACGTTGATCCAGTTAACCTCTTTCTCCTCTATATAAGGCTCAACGTCAGGATCGTCCTCAGTCCTGACCTCAAAATTATCTATATCAAGGTTTTCAGCCACCTCCATAATCTGTTCCTTAGATCCGCCTGGAGAAGCAGTAAGAGCAAGGTTCTGAACATTCATCTTTTCGTTTATGAAGACATAACTGTAGTCGCCTGTGGCCCTGTGAGCTTCGTCAAAGATAACTAGGGAGAAGTTCTGCACAGGTACTTCACCCGAGATAAGGTCGTTTTCAACAACTTGAGGTGTCGCGAAAAAACCTTTCCTGTCCTTCCATAGATCGTATCTTTCCTCAGGTCTTGTATCACCTGTCATAACCTTGAGCTGGTCGCTTGGAACATTGAGAAACTCTCTAAATGTTTGGCAGTGCTGGCTTGCAAGTGGCTTAGTTGGAGCCATCATCAAGACTTTTTGATTCTCCTTCATCTTAATCGAGGCCACCATTACCGCGATAATTGTCTTACCAAGCCCTGTAGGGAGAACCACCAGAGTATTTCTATCAGATGCAGAGGCAGCTATAACCTCCTGATAGGCTCTTGACTCAATCTTTTCAGTATCCAGAACGCTCATGTATGTACTCACTGGTTCTGAAAATATATTAGAGTGGAGTTTTTGAGGCTAGGAGAAATCCATCGAAGAGTCTTCATCGGTTTCAAAGCCCTGTATAATCTTGAATATCAGGTTTACGCTGACGAAAAAAAGGGCAGCAGCCTTCAGAGTTACTTGATCAGCAGGAAAACCGGACTTTATCGTTACAACTAGAGTGTACGCCAAGGTATACACCATTGCAGAGGAGGAAACTACAAAGGCAACGGTTGACGACCAGATATGGAAAAAATCAAGGAACGTAACCACAGCACCTAGACCTATGAGACCATAGACAGCATAAAGCTCCGGTTGTGTGAGAGACGACTCTGAGATCAGGAGCGAGACACCTGTAGTCATCCAAAGGGCAGCATTACCTACGCTTGTGTTCCATCCAAGCGCTTCTTGCTTATGTTTTCCGAAGTAGAGTTCCATTATGACAGCTCCTGCGATCAGTGGAAGAAGTGTAGGTAGTATCTTCTGGTTTTCAAAGGGAACTCTGAAGAAGTACTCTGTCCTGTTTAGGACTTCCTGTGTAATTACTTGGTTGGATGCCATCTTCTTAGTCAAATGCGTCTGGTGTTCCTCCAGCGTGCCAAGACTTTCTCGGTCTCATCTGTGCAGGATATGCTCTTTCCGAGTTATCATCCATTATCATGGCCGTACCGGGCCGATCAGGCAACGCATCGATGTAATGTCTAAGGTCATAACGCATGTAAGTCTGCATGATTTCCTGGAGCGCATCAATGTCCTGCTGAGCAGTTAACCTGTGGGCAAGCAGTAAATCCATCTGCGAAAGAGCATTTGGATGAAGTTTTGCTGGCTGCTGAGTACAGAGGACAAGAGATACACCAGGCTCTCTACCAATCTTTACCCACCTCAGAAGCGGATTAGTAGCAGGTGTCTCTCCTTCAGCAGGAAGGTACTCGTGAGCCTCATCAATTAACATCCACTGTATGGGTTCATCGGCTCTATCCAGCCCCTGCATCTCATCAAGCTCCTCGAGCCGACGCGCCGCCATCCTTCTCCTGAGTATTCTCTTAGCCAGTATAGCTACTACAAGAGCCTGTACACGAGTACCCCCGGAAAGCTGGCCAAAAACAGATACGTCAACAATAGAGAGTTCACCGGCTTCTGTAAGCTTATCTATAGATGATTCTTCTCCAAAAACACCCCAGTCTTCAGCATTCCTTAGACGGTTTTCAAGCCCACGCTTCGTTTTCTCTGGGAACTCGTATTTCTCCAAGGCCTTTTTCATATGCTTTATTCTGTATTCATCTCCAAACTCATCTTTAAGATCCTCACACATCCTCTCAAGAAGAATACTCGTCTCAGTGTTGGAGTCAAGTCCAAAGGCCATCCTCCATTCCTCAGAGGTCAACTGTGCAGGGTTCAAGGTGAAAGTATCGTCGTAAGGCATCTCCTTTTCATCAAAGTCTCTGGTCTTTCCTTTAGGTATGTAGACATGAGCGTCAAAGGCCTCGGGCTTCATATCCCATTTATCTAGCATTGATACATCTCTCTCATTAGGTCTCTTCATCGACCAGAAGATGCCCATAGGATCAATCATAATAGTTGAGATATTTTCTGATATATCGCTCTGCTGACACTCCTCAACAAGGGTTCCCATAGAGTAGGACTTTCCTGTACCACGCTTCCCGAAGACCCCTACAACATGAGGTTTTGCGACATCAAAATGCAGAGGATTTGCTGTATGAGCCTCCTCGTCTTCACCTACGAGGTGCTTGCCTATAACTCCAGTACCCTCTAAGCCATGCTCTTCTTTATCATCCTCACTTCTTCCTACAACGATATTCGGCATATAAGATATTTGGAAGCTGCTGGATAATAAATCCAATCATGTGTTTCCCGGCTTTGCTACCTTGGAAACAGCACAAGTTTCCAAGCCTTTATAAGGATACAGCTTGATCAACCTATATCAGAAGGCATTAGGTGAATAAATCCATGGACGAACCAAACGAGTTTGAACCGGACGACTTTGACGATGAGGAAGAAGAACTCGACGAGGATGCAATGAGAGAACGCATCCAAAGAGAGGCAGAGGAGATCCGCAACGACGAGGACTCCTTTGAGGACGAGCTTCCTGACCAAGAACCCGGAACAATAGGCGGACCGGTAGAAGAAAAAAAGGAAGACGATCCTGTAGAAGATCTTCTTAGAGAGTAAAAAGTCCTCCAGAAACCCAATTACTTCTTCTTTTCTATCAAAGTTTCTACACCACAGAAAAGGTAATCATAAGTATAGAGACTCCTGTGAAAAACATCCACCAGAAACCACTCCAGCGCAGGATTTCAGCCCCATCAAGAGGGCCTGTAGGTATACCTGAATAATCAAAAGGCAGGGCCTGGAAGAAAGCAAACAAAGCATACATCTGAGCCAGCTTAGAAAACCCAAGGACAGTTGAGAGGGTAAAGCCTATAATTAGCATGGAAAGCGCCAGCCTAGCTATCTTAAACTTGTACAGAGCCCATACAACATCAGTCGAACGACCCCACTGCTCATACCTCTTCCTAGAGACCTCAGAATACACGGGAAAAAGCAGAATAATCGGCAACCCGGTTACCACAGACAAAATAGCCCCAAACACTGTAACAGTTGATCCAGGGCTAGATACCTCAAGACTGGCATATCCATCAAGTAGATTTGCAGCAATCCTGACACCAAGCTCACGTGTAACAAGCACGGCACCACCTGCCAAAACATAAAACAAAACACTGGAAACCCCAATCTCGCCGTAGAAAGCAGCAAAGGCTGCTGCCAAAACACCCGTACCTAATACAAAATTGTAGAGATCAGACCTATCAGGTAATCCACTGACCTCAGGTGCTTCAACAGACATAAGCACTAGTAAATATCCACAGTCAAAAAATCTTCCCGCTATATCCTCATATCCATACACAGATCAGCAATACTATAGTCCTCAGAATCCCTCAAGATCTCAGGATACTCTTTAATGTCCTCGATATGCAGGCCTGTATCATCTTTTTGATATGCCTCACGTACAGTATTCCAAGGAACCATATATGCTTGTCTACTCCTGCCACGTCCACGCTTCAACTCAACCGCAAGAAAACCTCTTCTACCAGATCTATCGACAAAATCACTGATCCTCTCAACCTGATGACCTTCATCGCTCTCAGAAAAATGCTGGGAAAAATAAAGCTTATTTGTACTTGACGTTTTCACACTCTTGTTCTCTATAGCCAGGTAGAACATGTCGTGCTCTGAATCAACCAGGACATCACAGAGCTGAGATGAAAACCTGTGCTGCTTTTTCCTATGGGCTATACCATCAATCTCCTCTGACTCAAAGAAGTCATTAAACGAATGAACTAAAGCCCTCTCAAAATCAGTCATAACAATGTAATAGTGTGACAGCTTCAAATAATATTCCAAACCTGTTCGCATACCAAGAAGCCCTCTGAATTAGAAGCTGTTTAGACCCTTCTGTTCCGGCTTCTTAATGACCTTGCCCGAGGTTAGAGGCATAGCAAGTCTGCCGTTCGAAATTACTTGGCCTCTGACAGACTCTAATTCTCCCTCAAACAGACCAGACCTTTGAAATCCAGATGCACTCATAGTGCTGTATCTTGTCAGGTCCTGTACATCCTGCACCTCCCCCCTAAAATCTCTTTGCTTCATCTCCTGCCTTAGAAGATCAGGTTTGTCTTCTGGAGGAAGCTTTGCCTCTTTTCGAATCCTCTCAGCCAAGCCGTCCGAAGAAATCCTTGACTCAACCTTGAGAGCCTCACCAGATTCAAGTCCTTTACGGACTCTAGCACCGAAATCAGCTCCCTGCTCAACCCATCTACTAGGTATATTCCTATCTCTGGTAACACCTACCTTGACCATCTTCGATATTTGAGCCATATAAACCGAGAAACTCCCATCCAGGTCCGTATCCTTATCACCACGCACGTAACCGGAGTAGATATCTTTTCCACGGCACTCAGAACACTGCGAACCTGATTCAATTTTCCTGAACTCAGGACAGACAGCTCTCTCACCTGGTTCAGGGGCATAACCTGTACACCTCCTCTCATTCACGATCTCGAAGGAAAAACTTCTCTCAGGAACCAGGGTTATGGTTTCAAAGCCACTTGGCTCAGCAGTCAGAAGATCTGCCTCATAACCGCTATCACCTTTCTTCCAGGACACCTTTACGATAGACCTCAACATCCTCACCTCTCAATAGATCAGATACCGGTTGACAGTGAGCAGCACCTAAAAATACCGCAATATCATCACTCGGATTATCCTCCTGAAGCTGAACAAGAGACCTACAGATATACCTGTTTCTCTCCTCCATCAAAACCTGATAGATCTCAGGAAAAGAATGCCTCAGCTCAGAAACCATCCTATCTATCTTCTCTTCCTCAGGAATACTTCCAATATCAAAATCACCTCCAAAAGGAATCAGAAAACCACCAAGCAGAGAGAAAAAAGCCTTAACCTTCTCCTTCCGTCTAACCTTTTTCAGGCGCTCAACTGTAACCCTAATATCTCTGTCAACCAACGCCACATCCAAGTTCTCCTGAATACCTCTGTTATAAGCGTAAAGCATCTCCTCACCAGGCATCAAACCTGTCTTGCCTCCAATATATTTTTGAAACCGTTCAAGAAGCCTGATAAACACAGAACCGTCATCCCTACCTCTGCCTTCAAACATCAAAGCCTCCAGACGCGGAGGATCCAGCTCCAAAGCCACGACATCAGGATCCTCCAAGAAAGCTTGATCAATAACCTCAATACTCTCCTGAGAGACATGAGAAGTACCGTATATACTGATCATTACTGTGTGGATGAAGACTTTATCGTTAAAACAGTGAGACATATCTGGAGTTTCTCCAGTTCAATGTAGTCAATTCAGAAACGTAAAAACAACGGGTTCCCGAAGGTTGATGTCTTTCAACGGCTGGTGAATCCACGGCACAGTCTCGGATCCGCCACCCTCCGAACATGCCACTGACTGCTTAGGGCTGCTACCGCCAGGTCCTGACCCGGTTCACAGCCTGCGACATCCCGGAGGACGGATCGTCAAACAACCATCCCATGGGCCAAACCATTGAAAAGAACACCTCCACAACGGTTTTCGGCTCCAACTGCATAACGAGGATTTCAGGGTTACAAGCGGCCCCGAACCGCCCAGCCTACCCAAAAAATAATTCCTGTGGAAAGGTTAAAAGTCGGATGGTCAATATGGCTTCTCAAAAATACTGTTCGGGAGCAATTCACCTAACCTTGTTAGGAAGGATTTTCTCTTTCTTCTGTACTTTAAATTTGCCTGCTTCAGAGCTATCGAGAGTTCAGTAGATTTATCTCCGACTAGCTGTCTTTCAGGCTTTGAATCCTCAAATTTTAGAGGGTCCTCCATCATGACTTGATAAGCCTCATCAATGAATTTCCTTAACAGAATTTTACACTGTTTCTCTGGTATCCCTTCGTCCAAATGCTTAAACTCATCTATTCTGGCATCCCATTTTTCACAAACCTCTCCAACTTGGGAATTTACTTCATTCACAACCAAGAGATGAAGATTAAAAATTAAATCTCTTTGGGAGTAGGTTTGCGATCTGAAGACCATTGAATGAAGGGACCCAGATTATTCAGTCTACGACTGCTGTGTAGGAATAAATTTTGGTGATGCGAAGTTCAAGTACTTTCCAGCAGTCGAAATCACCAGTATTCACGATACATGTTTAGTGTTCTGCTTGGTTGATTATGTCACGTAGCTCCTTGTCTATAGCTCTTGCTTCTCTCTTCAGGTCTTGGATAAGCAGCTTGTCAATCATTCTATCTA
>GL982576.1:424685-426503 GCA_000220375.1 Candidatus Nanosalina sp. J07AB43
CGCTACTGGCTTCACAACGAATTCATACAGGTTGAAGGAGAGAAGATGAGCAAGTCCGAAGGAAATTTTACACAGTAAAAGACTTTCTGGATAGAGGATTTTCCGGAGATGCCATCCGGCTCTATTTGATGAGCTCCCACTATAGGACGGAGACAGACTTCTCAATTAAAGGCCTAGAAAAAGCGGAATCAGAGGTCAAGTCTGCCAGAAAAGTCACTCAAAGAATAAGAAAAAATCCTGGTGAAAACAAACTGGATACAGTAGCGTTGACAAAAGAGTTCGAAAAATTCATGGATGACGACGTAAACACTGCAAAGGCCAAACAGACGCTCATGGATTTTATATCCAAAGCTAACTCAGAGCTCGAAAACGGTATTCGCTTGGACGAACAAGTAGCGGAGAAGATTGAAAAACTCTTCCAAATTCTAGGAGTAAACCTGGGTTCAAGAGTTTCAGATGCGGAAGCCGAAATGGCAGACACACTTCTCGAACTAAGAGCAGACTCCAGAAGAGAGGCAGATTACGAGACCGCCGATATGATAAGGGAAAGGCTTCAAGACATAGGATTTGAGGTTGAAGACCTTGAGAATCAATCATTCTGGGTAAGATGAAAATATACGTAGGACATGCGACAGGCTTCAATTTTGAGCTCTGTCAGCAGTTGATAAATAGTTGTATATGTGACAGACACGGGATCAGATAAGACTTATAAATCAAGCTGAATACTTGTGCTCCCTTCCTCACTCTTCATCCCGTATGAAATATGATATGAAATCCCATAATTTAATTCCAATATAGGTAGTTAACAGCAGTCCATTGAGGAATACTATCTCTAGCCAGATCACAAAGGACGATTTGAGCTCTGTTAAGGCAGTCCGATAATCCATCTCACCTATCTGATTATGCCATATCCACATCAGAACAGGAGGAAAAATGAATGCTGAGGCAGTTCCTAGAACCGTAGTAAGCTCAACGTTTAGTATTCCTAGTGTTAATACAGGAGGCACTATACCGATAAAACCACGATTGAATACTTTCTCAGCGTGGTCTTGAAATTTCTGTGCTGTTATATATTCCTTAAGGTCCATAGATAGTTTCTTAAGTCGCAACTGATGAAGTAAAGATTTATAGAAAATAGTAAAATAACTATATGTATGGCTGACGCCTTACAGGTGATTAGCTCATCTGGCCGGCTTTCTCTTTTTTCTGTTGTTGTGTACGGCTTTCCTCTTCGCTGAAAAGCTCTTCAGCTCTCTCATCTCCAATACCTAGCATTTCCTTGGCTTTTTCTTTCTGTTTCTCAGCCTTGTTATCCTGATCCATATCCATGTACTCAAGTTGTACATGTGGATTTAAACTTATTGTGGAATACTAGGCTAGTCCACAAGCTCCAAGAAGTTGTCCTTGAACTGGCTGTAATACTGTTCTGGCATCGAGGCTCCTGCCGCCTTTCTATGACCTCCGGCCTCGGCGCCTTTATCGAGAGCATCATCCGGCAAGGCCTCCTGAAGACTCTCACCAAGATCAACCCTACCTGACTGACACCGCGCACTGATATTCACCATCTCATCCCTTTGTACAACCAAGTGAACCCAGTCTGGAGTCTTTGTAGACATGTTTGTGGCTATAGACGAGGTGATGTGGAAATCTGACTCAATCTCAAAGAAGATCACACATTTCTCTCTATCAATCTCTCTATCCTCCTCGTAGTCCTCCACAAGCCTGTTGAATTCGTCCTGCATCTCAAGATATACTTCATACACCTGTCTATACTCCTCCTGAGCCTCCAGCTCCATCAAGTCCTTAGAACTCATCAAA
>GL982576.1:426553-443815 GCA_000220375.1 Candidatus Nanosalina sp. J07AB43
CTGATATCATCAGGCCCTGGACGGTAAGCGCCTTTATTTGGAAACTGCCGGTTTCCCTAGTAGACGTATGCATGTATCCTGCAAAGTTTGCAGCAACCAGCAGGAACCCGTAGAGCCCGACCTTATTGAAGCCAGAACTCAAAGAAACAGCCAAGAACGAAACTAAGGTTACAGTAAAAGCAGTTATGACGTTGTACAAACCATTGGGTTGTTCAGTTTCTTCCATTGATTCTGTATCAGTCATGTTGGCTGCATCAAGTCTTTAAAGCACCTGATTTTTTACCCGGCAATTTCATCCGGCGCTAAAACAACTGTAAGCGTCAGTAGCTCAGCCGCAAAAATCGCTATTATCAAAGGGTTTGTCAGATCAAAAACCATGCTATAGGTAATAGCATTTGTGATTGTGAATGATATAGACAGAATTAAACCCGCTCCAGCCACAACATACTCGGGAAGTCTCTTATCTGACTCAAGATGCTCGGAGTACAGATAGGTGTAGGCTGCAAGGCTACCTAAGCTCAAGAAGTATATAGGAATCATTACGCCCACTGGGTTTACATTTGACAGAGGGATAAGGAAGCCTGTTGATACTGCGAGGGATCCTGCGATAAGTAGTTTGCTTGTAACTGCGTCCGTGGGCATATGGCGTTCTGGTTAACACTTGTTTTTATTTCCTATTAAATTTTGAAGGATTCTCCACCGTCTAGGACACTAAATCCTTTTGTCCTTAGCTCCTTTCTCTCGTCAGAATCCTGTCTAACAACGGGATTTGTGTGGTTTAGGTGGGTGAAATAGATGTCTGTTTCAAAGTCGCTGAATTGGTCGATACTTCTGCGGATCGGCGGATGAGGTACTTCCTCAAACCTTCCTATCTCATCCTCACTCCAGAAAGTACCGTCCAAGATAGCTATATCAGCCTCCTTAACCTTCTCCTCAACTTTTTGGTTGAAGTCTGTGATATCAGCCAAGTAGAAAAGTTTCCTATCATCGCCGTGGATCATGTACGCCGTTGTGTCATGATTTAGATGAGGATGATGGAAATGCACTGCCTCTATTGCACCACCTCTGATATCCTCTTCATCGCCATGGTTGAAAGCCTGCACTTGGATATTGTCTCTGTCGATCAGAAATCTGTATGGATCATTCTTCATCATGTATTCCTCCACAGTATTTGAGGTGAAGACGGACATATCTGAGGTATCAGGGCCTTCCTGACCGAAAAACTGGAGACCTGTAATATGTCCAAGGCCCTCATGAGGAATGAAGACACCGTCAATATACTCATACTGGACCTGCTGCCTGATATCAGGTGTAGCATTCACCAAGTACCTTGCAGAGTCCTCATCATTATTTTCCCTCAGAAGTATAGACTCAATATACTTTGATTCATTGGCGTCCTGCCTCGCACTTTCACATACATCGCATGAACAGCCGAGATGAGGTACACCTCCATCCTGCATGTTTCCAAGAACCTCTACAATCATATGAAAAATATGTGTCAGAGGCCAATTTATAGTTACTCCCATAACGGGGCTCAGTAGATTGGTTTGTGATTTAAAGACTTCTCAACAAATTCAGATTAACAGGTTACGCCGGAGTGGCAGAGTAGTTATGCGACCGCCTGCAGAGCGGTTTACCAGGGTGCAAATCCCTGCTCCGGCTGCCATTAACCTTTATTTGCAGTATTATGAGATCTCACGAGAGAGCAAAGAGGGTAATTGATAATTATCTTGAAACCGAGAACCTTCGTGAAAGCCAGCTATACATAAGCATACAGCTGGATAAACATGGAGACGAGAAGTTTAGCATTGACTACTACATTAAGGCGTTTGAAAATCCCAGTATAGATTTTATAGCGCCTCAATTCGGGTTTGAAGATGAGAAAGAAGCTTGGGAGGAATACCTGAACCATCTGCCTGAGATATATCAGGAGTATCCCGAGGCGACGAAGTTAGTAGCTGATCCAGGGCTATACGAACACCCTGATTCAGATCAATCCGAAAATGTCAGTGAATCTCCGATAGGTGGTGGTGGAGCAGTAATATACGATCCACAAAATAAAAATGAAAAGTTTGTAGACTCCAAAACAGCCTTAGATACAACTGAATGGGTTTAGCAGTAAGTAAGAACTTAAATACAGACCAATAAAATCAGGTTGTGGACATTAAGGATCCTATTCACGGATACATCAAACTGACCGGCAGTGAGAAAAAACTTTTAGATTCTCCTCAAGTCCAGAGACTTAGACGAATCAGACAACTGGGTCTTTCCTCACAGGTATATCCCGGAGCAACTCACACAAGGTTTCAACACTCACTAGGCGTGATGTATCTTGCAAGCCAGTTTGCAGACAGCTTAAACCTAGGCAAAAGCAAGAAAAAAGAGATAAGAACCGCAGGCCTGCTCCACGATACAGGACATGGACCGTTCTCACATGCAAGCGAAAATGTAGCAGAAAAAAGAGATATAGATCATGAAGACATTTCCTGCAATGTGGTAGACCAGCTCTCAGAAAAAATCACCTCCGACACTGAGAGAATCAAGAAGATAATAAAAGGAGAACTTGAGATCGGACAGACTGTAGCCGGTGACATTGACGCCGATAGAATAGACTATCTTATGAGAGATGCCCACAACTCCGGTCTAAACCATGGACAAATAGAAGCGGATACAATAATAAACTTCTCTGAAATAGATTCCAGAAGACTCGTACACAGATTCAAGTCAACACAGGCACTGGAATCACTGTTCACAGCAAGACTTCACAACACAAAATCACTCTACAAACACCATACATCACAGATAGCAGAGAAAATGCTGGAAAAAGCCTTTGAGTCCATGCTAAATCAGGGTCTAGAGATAATGGATCTTATGAGGATGAACGACTACAAAGCACATAACAAACTTCTAAGCTCCGAAGGGTCAGCCAAGGAGCTCTACAGCCGAATTATGGACAGGAACTTACACAAAAGAGGTGTCACATTAGATCAAGAAGACCTCAGCAGACAAGAACTAGAAATTCTAGAAAAGGAGAACGAAAAACAGATCGAGAAGGAGATAATAGACAAAACCCAAGTCGATGAAGCAGAGGTAATCGTCAAAAAACCAGACACACCTTCAAAAGCCGACACAGACGTGAAAATAAAGAAAGATGGTTCGGTAAGAGACTTCTCAGAGGTTTCACCGATGCCTGAAGCATTACACGAAGCCTCATGGCGAGACGTAAACATTGCAGTATACTGCAGTAAAAGACAAGATATCAGACATCGAAGAAGATTCAAAACAGATTATAATGGATAAACTACAATAATTTGAATTTAACAGGAACTTATGAGCTCCGAGAATTATAGACTGTTGAGAATGGTTCCATACATTCCTGAGAGCAGGAGTTTCTTGCTAAGGCAAACTGGAACCGACAAGACTGGATGCAGGCATGAGTTTCCAGAAAAAGAAATCACAGACCACGTAGATGATATCAAACCTCTGGCTTCTCAAACACTGGAGAGCATGACCGGCATCTCCTCTAAACCTGTAAAAACCGGAGAAAGCTTTGAACATTACAAAAACGAAGGCAGCAAAGATGTTGTACCTGTTCTTCTTATATCAGATGAAGATGAGACAGAGAGTATACCTGATGGATTCAATTTGATAGACAGAGGCCAGATCAAAGATGACAGTTTCCCCAGACTAGGGATCAAAACCATGAAGAGATTAGGGATTGAGATGTGATGTAAACTGTGGACTTAGACAGATCTAAAGAAGACCTGAACGCAGTATACAGGTTTAGAGTACTTGTAAAAGGTCTCGTTACCAACCGGGGAGACGTACTTCTGTTAAGGAAAGATGAGGATAACATGGATGAAGGAACCTGGCAGATTCCAGGAGGCCATCTAGAACACGGCGAAGCTCTTAAACAAGGCATAAGGCGGGAGATAGAAGAACAAACAGGCCTTTCCATCGAAATACACCAGATCGTTGACGCACTATCATTTTCCGAGGAAGAAGATTCAGTGCAGATAGTTTACCACTGCGAAGCTGTACAAGAAACCAGGAACTCAAGAATAACTTAGGAGAAGTAGAGTGGATTCCGCCAGAAAAGGTGGCTGAAAAACTGAATCAGCAGGAATCAGATATGTTTAAGGACAGAGAGAAACTGGAAAACTTCCTGCAAAAGCTTGAGGAACTTCCGAGCTACTGAACAACATAATTCTATAGGGCTTGGCTAGCAAGCACCTCAAAACAGAAAATCACTTATATGGGATTGTTTCAGGCTCTCATCAGCGATAGGACAATGCTTCCAAATGTTTGGAACATCAGGAAGTTAAAGATCAGGTTAAAGGCAGCGTACTGCAGGTATTTCGGCAGCATACTTCTAGACATGACAAAAGTCATTAGGGAAAAGAAAATCTGTGAACCTGCTGTTGTGTAGAGGCCTGTCAGGACTATACTAGGCGTATTTACAGAGGATATTATGTATGCAGCCAAGACGTACGTAGGTACGACCCATGTAAGATACACTCCAGGTGTACTTCCCGAAAACATCTGCACCACGATATACACAAATGCAAGAACGGCGGCAACACGGGGTGGAAAAACCATAGCCATCGTGACTGACGAAAACGTCGCTAGCTCAAGGCCAAAACGCCCAAGCTCAAATCTACTTGTTAATACAGAGAGCAATCCAACTAGAACCATCAAAGCAAAGGCAACAAAGTAGCGAGGCACAAAAAAGGCAGGTACAGACAGAGCCAACAAGATAGATAGCTTTAATCTACTTATTGCAGGAAATTCGAAATCAAGTCTCTCCTGAAAAGCATCAAATCTATCTCGAATGCTTTGAACTATGTCTCTCAAATTAAACATCTGTTATACAAATGTAATGGCATTGATAAATTAGCTTTGCCAGAAGCCTTTAGAGTTATTTTTTAACAATGAAGCACGTCTATGATCATATCATGTAGATTAAGTATATAGGGGGGAATTAGCCAATGAGTCTAAAGCTGTACAACACAATGGAAGATAGAAAACAGGTTTTTGAACCGGAGAATAAAGACAAAGTAGAGTTTTACAGCTGTGGACAGACTATCTACGACGATCTACATGTAGGAAACGCCCGGGCGTATGCTGTATGGGATACCTTGAGACGTTACCTAGAGCACAAAGGCTACACGGTGCGTCATGTCCAGAATATTACTGATGTAGGACATCTTACAGACGACGGAGATCAAGGCGACGATAAGATAGAGAAAAGGGCAAAAAAACTGGGTCTGGAACCTATGGAGCTTGTCGAAGAACAAATCAAGAGATACTTCGAGGACACTGAGGCATTGAATATAGACAGACAGGATATAGTTCCAAGAGCAACAGGCCATATCAACGAGATGATAGAATACGTCCAGAAAATATACGACAACGGATACGCATACGAGGTAGAGGGTAACATCTACTTCGACCTAGAATCATTTATTGAAGACTACGCTTACGGAGAAATGGCTAATAAGAGCATCAACCAGCTCAAGTCGGAGGCTGAATCGAGAGTAGAACCTGACGAAAATAAGAGAAACCAGTACGACTTTGCACTCTGGCTAAACGCAGAAGGCACCGACCATGCAATGAGATGGAACGCCAGATTTGAACTCGAGGAAGGCATAGCAAACCTGAAAGGGTATCCTGGATGGCACCTAGAGTGCTCTGTGATGTCACAAAAATATCTTGGGGAAACATTTGATATACACGCCGGCGGAAAAGACCATATATTTCCCCACCACCCGAATGAGAGAGCTCAGTGTCTTGCCGCAACGGACGAAGAACAGGCTCGCTACTGGCTTCACAACGAATTTATACAAGTTGAAGGAGAAAAGATGAGCAAGTCCGAGGGAAATTTTTACACAGTAAAAGACCTTCTGAACAGAGGATTTTCCGGAGATGCCATCCGACTCTATCTGATGAGCTCTCACTATAGGACGGAGACAGACTTCTCAATTAAGGGCTTAGAAAAAGCGGAATCAGAGGTCAAGTCTGCCAGAAAAGTCACTCAAAGAATAAGAAAGAATCCCGGCGAAAACAAACTAGATACAGTAGCGTTGACAAAAGAGTTCGAAAAATTCATGGATGACGACTTGAACACTGCAAAGGCCAAACAGGCGCTCATGGAGTTTATATCCAAAGCTAACTCAGAGCTCGAAAACGGTATTCGCCTGGATGAACAAGTGGCGGAGAAAATTGAAAAACTCTTCCAAATTCTAGGAGTAAACTTGGGTTCAAGAGTTTCAGATGCGGAAGCCGAAATGGCAGACACACTTCTCGAACTGAGAGCAGACTCCAGAAGAGAGGCAGATTACGAGACCGCCGATATGATAAGGGAAAGCCTTCAGGACATAGGATTTGAGGTTGAAGACCTGGAAAACGAATCATTCTGGGTAAGATGAAAATATACGTAAGACACTCTACAGATTTCAATTTCGAGCAGAAACTTTATAAGCCGTTGATGCGTAGCCGTGTGAGCGATAGACACGAAATCATTTTACCTCACAGGTCAGAATTTACAAATTCCAAAGAGATTATTATGGGATGCGATTTGATGGCGGCAGAGGTTTCTTATCCATCAACAGGGCTTGGGATAGAGCTGGGCTGGGCAGAGGAATTCAACACGGATGTAGTATGCATCCACAGGAGAGAAGAAAAACCTTCAAAGGCTATCCAAGTCGTAACTGAGGACGCTGAGAGCTACAGAGATGAAGATGAAATAATTAATGTTATCGCTGATAACATATAGTTGTTAGCTCATTTGGCCGGCTTTCTCTTTTTTCTGTTGTTGTGTACGGCTTTCCTCTTCGCTGAAAAGTTCTTCAGCTCTCTCATCTCCAATACCTAGCATTTCCTTGGCTTTTTCTTTCTGTTTCTCAGCCTTGTTATCCTGATCCATATCCATGTACTCAAGTTGTACATGTGGATTTAAACTTATTGTGGAATACTAGGCTAGTCCACAAGCTCCAAGAAGTTGTCTTTGAACTGGCTGTAATACTGTTCTGGCATCGAGGCTCCTGCCGCCTTTCTATGACCTCCGGCCTCGGCGCCTTCATCGAGAGCATCATCCGGCAAGGCTTCCTGAAGCCTCTCACCAAGATCAACCCTACCTGACTGACACCGCGCACTGATATTCACCATCTCATCCCTTTGCACAACCAAGTGAACCCAGTCCGGAGTCTTAGTAGACATGTTTGTGGCTATAGACGAAGTGATGTGGAAATCTGACTCAATCTCAAAGAAGATCACACACTTCTCTCTATCAATCTCTCTATCCTCCTCGTAGTCCTCCACAAGCCTGTTGAATTCGTCCTGCATCTCAAGATATACTTCATACACCTGTCTGTACTCCTCCTGAGCCTCCAGCTCCATCAAGTCCTTAGAACTCATCAAAGCCCTGTAAGCAAGTTTTGCAAAGTGCTCAGAGTCCCTGTACGGCTTGATGTTCAAAACGGAGGAGTATCGGCCAAATTCACAGTTCTTCGCAAGCTCCTCCTGATTGAGATCCTCTGGAAAGTACTTGGAGTACTTTTCATCCAGTCTCTCAAAAAGCTCTGGACAAGAATCTACACCAAAGTCCTGTATAACACCCATTCCGGCAATCCACTGAAGATCCTCAGAGTAATCCATGTTCTCAGCTATATCAAGGCATATCTTACTGCACGGAATGTAGCTATCGGAATCTGACTCACGAGGATTGACAAAAGGAACATCAGGTACTCTATCAAAGTTATGGTGGTCAACAACCAAAACATCGATGTCATACTCCTGCTCTAGGTTCTCGAGCTCGTCAGCCTCCAAGTTAAAGTCAAGAACTATCAGCTTGTCAGCCTGCCTCACTTTTTCATGGTCTTCTTCAACGAGGTGATAGGCTCTCTCAGCAGGAATTGTAACCTCTTCTACAGGCTCACCTCTTGATCTTTTCAGAAGCTTTGAGACAATGGTTGAGCTTGAGGTGCCGTCCATATCCCAGTGATGAATAATAAGGACATCATCTTGCTTGCTGATTTTACTGAGGTAATCTATGGCTGGCTGAAGTTTTTCAGTTTCCATAGCTGTTTTTACACCTTAGAAGTCAAAAAGGCTTTCCGTCTATACAGGTTCTGAAAAGCTGAAACCGATTTTCTCCTGCTTGAACTCGGCCTTACCGGAATACATCTGAGGCTCTTCCACAAACTCAGATACGTTAACCCTGTCCAGAATCTTTTCACGGTACATTTCAAGCATCTCCCGATCATCTACATGAAGCTTTACTTCGTCCTCAACTTCCAGACCTGACTCCTTTCTAAGGCTTTGTATCGCGCGGATGAGTTCGTTCACAAGAGCTTCCTCACTAATCTCATCAGTCATATGGGTATCAAGGTAAAGCTGGCCATGTGAGAAACTTTTACCGGACACATCGTCGGTTGTCGAGCTAATGACCTCTATATCCGTGTCCTCAACCACATATCCATCAACTTCAATCTCACCTACATCCTGAACCTGGGAGACCTGGTCATGATTTAGTTCCTCAATTTTCTCAGCGACTTTATCTGCATCTTCGCCAAACTTGGGACCTAAGGCAGAGTAATCAGGCTTTGCCTCGTACTCTGAGGATACAGAACCGTACTCCAGATTTTTCACGTTTGCCATATCCTTAATCAGGTATTCAAGATCTGAAAGCCTTGACTCTAGCTCGCTCTCAGATGATATTACAAGCCTTTTTGCAGGCCATCTCAAATTATACTGCTCCTCATCCCTCAGCTTCTGAGTCTTCCGGACAATCTCACGTACATCGGACATACTATCCTCCAAATCCTGATTAATCATTTCCTCGTCAGTGGAAGGATACTCCTCCATATGTACGGACTCAAGTTCCTCATCAAGATCGCTGTATATACTCTCAGTTATATAAGGTGCAAACGGTGCAATAAGCTTGTTAACCTCGTTTATAACCTCTCTAAGCGTCCAAGCGGCCGCAGAGTCTCCTTTCTTGACTCTTCCTCTAACCCTTTTTACATACCATCGAGAAAGATCCTCCAGGATGAAGTCCTCTATCTCACGTGTAAACTCATGGAACATACAATTATTCATCTTCTCAACAGAGCCTCTCTCAAGAGAGTTAAGACAAGAGAGAATCCACCTATCCTCAGCCTCAAGTTCATCATACTCCTGTCCTCCAACTTCCTTACCGTGAGTTTCTAGGAAGTTTTTTGTGTTCCAGAACACTGAGAAGAGCCTGTAAATCTCGTTCTCTATCTCGTTTTCGTCGTAATTTTTCTGTTCCCAGGGCGGCGCAAGCCGAAGCTGGTAAAACCTTGGCAGATCCGCTCCGTATTTTTCAAGCTGGTCAGCCGGGTCTACAACATTTCCAAGTGACTTGGACATCTTTTCACCCTCTGCATCCAAGACATAGCCTTGGAAAAGCACTTTCTCATAAGGTGCCTCATCAAATCCAAGTATGCCTGTAAACATCAAGCTGTAGAACCATCCACGAATCTGGTCAGATGCCTCTGTAATGAAGTCCATAGGCCACATATCTTCGAAAGGCTGCTCTTCAAACGGATAATGCATAGATGCAAAAGGTGCGATACCAGAATCGTACCAGACGTCAAATATGTCAGGTATTCGCTCAAATGTTCCTCCACAATCACAGGCCCAATTTATATCATCTACTACGTGTTTATGAGGATCAAAGTCCTCAGGTAAGCCACCTGCTTTATCCTCCAGCTGGTCGAAGCTCCCGATCACCTGATCTTCTCCACACTCATCACAAACCCATATAGGTATAGGTATACCCCAGTAGTTCTGTCTGGTGATGCACCAGTCAGGTGATTCTGAAACAAAGTTATGGAAACGTGTCTGAGTGGATTCAGGAATCCAGTCCACAGATTCATTTTCCTCAAGCATTCTCTCCTTAACCTTGTCATTTTCTATAAACCATTGATCGGCAGCTCTGTAGATCAGCTCGGTCTTGCACCTCCAGCAGTGAGGATACTCATGAGTAAATCTTTCACTGTAAAACATGAGATCCTTCTCTTCAAGCATCTCAATTACCTCAGGATCTACGTCAAGAACATTTTTACCCTCGAAAACACCTGCCTTGCTAGTGTAGTCACCTTCAGAGTCAAGAGGAGAAAACACAGGTAATCCAAGAGGTCTTGTCTCCTCATAGTCTTCCGGTCCATGTCCTGTGGCAGCATGAACCAGTCCTGTACCATCTTCAAGAGTCACTAGTTCATCCGAGTTATGCACCATGTGGACACCTTGCTGCTCATCCAGCTCCCTCTGCCTTGGGATATCATCATGGAAGGGAGTCCTGTATTCAAGGCCTTTGAGGTCGGATCCAGGCATAGTTCTCTCTATCTTGTACTCTGAGTCATCCAAATTCTTCTTGGTCATTACCTGATCAACCAGCTGCTCGGCCACAATCAGCTTTTCGTCTCCAGTATTAACAACTGCGTACTGGAAGTCAGGATGAGTAAACACAGCCATATTACTTGGGATTGTCCACGGCGTGGTAGTCCATATAACCAGTTTCTCCTCCCTGTTCTTCAGAGGAAACTTAGCATAGACAGCAATATCTTCAATCTCTTGGTACTCGTCTGTAACCTCGTAGCCTGAAAGAGATGTCTGACACCTTGGACACCAGTAGATCGGTTTCCTACCCTGATAAAGGAGATCCTGTTTATCAGTTTTCTCCAGAAGCCACCACGCGGTCTCGATGTAGTCGGCGTCGTAGGTCATGTAAGGATTTTCGAAGTCCTGCCAGACAGCAAGATCCTCCATAACCGTCTGCCAAGGCTCCTTTGCGGAGGTCGCCCTTTTCTTGCACTCCTCAATAAACTTCTCCGCTGAGATCGAATCCCCTATCTCATTCTTATCCTCTATACCAAGCTCTTCCTCAGTAGCAAGCTCATTTGGAAGACCATGCGTATCAAAACCGGCCTGATCATGAACATCAAACCCTCTCATCTGCTTGAAACGCAACATAACATCCTTGATTATCTTACCCTGCATATGACCTACATGAGGACTACCATTCAGGTACGGAGGGCCATCCACCAAGAAGAAAGGTTCATTTCCCTCAGTTGACTCACGAACCTTCTGCTTTATGTTGTTGCTTTCCCAGTAGTCGGAGACCTGATCCTCTAATGTTTCCGGATTATAACCACTCATGAACACAGAATCCGGCTCTCAAAGTTAAAAGCATTTCAGGTCTCACCTCAGTAGAAACAGGTAAAATATAACTACGCAAAAAATGAAGCCTTGTAGCATGACGGATGTAAAATTATCTTACTGTGAGGTTAAACCTGGCAAGGCTGAGAAACTAAGATCTTGGTACAGAGAGCTACAGCAAAGATCCGATGAAGTTGAAGAGTCGCTTAAGCACGAGAAAATGTTCACCGAAACTGCATTTATCCAAGAATATAGGGATGATAAATTTCTGTTTGTTTATATGGAATCTGAGGATATAAACGAAGCTGAAGAGGCCGGAAACGAAGAGAAATTTGATATAGACGAAGAGCATCACGAAGTATTGAATAACTGTCTGACAGGAGACTGGTCGACTCTTGAGGCAATCGGGCACATGACCAGCCCAGAGAGGTAAAAATCTTCTCTTCTGTCACGAAAAGCTATTAATGCCATTCAAAGCTTTTGCCTTCATGGTCAGGGTCTATCCTAACCTCATCCTTCTCTTCAGCCTGAGCGGAGTCACTTTCCTGCTCCTCGCTTTCATTAGAATCTCCGTCAGCTTCCTGGCTTCCCAAAGACAGAGGTGTGGTACCTGTTCCTGCTAAGTTACCCCCTATCTTGTCTATTGCTTCGTTCTTACCACCTGGCTCGTCATCAGGAATATCATCGGAGCTTTCACCGCTTTCATCTTCTTTGAAGTTCTTAGACTCCGGGTGAGCCTCTTTTGTGGTTACACCAAAATCTGATTCTACTGACGATATCTTGTCGTGTATCTTATCCAGGTTCTCCTTAGCCTCTTCATGGGGTTGGAAGACGGCTCCTGTAGGAGTTCCTGAAGTCTCCTCGTCCTCAAAACGCGGGAAGATCTGTATGTAGGCATGTGGAACCATCTGCCCGGCAGCTTCATCAATATTCATAGTAACGGATACTCCGTCCGCATCAAGACCTTTCTTTGCTTTATCAACTACCTTTCTAACCAGACTCATAGCTTCCTGATACTCTGAAGGGGAAAAATCTTCAACTGAATCCTTGTGTTCCTTTGGAACAACCATCGTGTAGCCTCTGGCACGAGGATTAATATCCAGCCATGCATAGAAGTTGTCTGTCTCCTCTACAACCTTCAACTGTTCAGGGTTTGCGATCAACTGGCAGAAAGGACATTGTTCACCTGCGGCAGGCATAGAAACAATTTCTACTAGAAAGAACTTAACCGTTATGGACTCCGTGATTATGCTCATCTTTTAAAGATATGAGGACACATCGAATGATGTGTCAGCAGATATTTGCAGACATGGTGAATTTACCTATGCCAGAAGATTCTGAACTAGACGACGAAGACTTTGATGCACAGTTTGACCAAAACCCTGTTGAAGAAGAAACAGCCGAGGAAACACAGCCCGAAGAAGAAACTGAGAGCGAACCAGAACCGGAGACAGAAGAACCGTCCCAAGACGAAGAAGATGAGGAACTCGACAAGCCGGTCAGCGAAGGAGAAATAACAGAAGTTGAGATAGAGGACCTAGGTAGCAAAGGAGATGGAATAGCTCGAAAAGAAGGATTTGTCATCTTCGTACCAGGAGGAGAAGTCGATGAAACATACGAGATAGAGGTAACATCCGTCGGAAGAAAGTTCGCTTTCGGAGAGATAAACGAATAACATTCCCATCCATAGTACATATCCCTGATTTTTTCTTACATCATCCCAAGTATCACAGCAGTGCAATCCTTTAAATCCCAGCCGCATAACATTTTATGATATGATCGAATCCGTGTCCTCATTGGTGCAATTAGAAAATGGATACGTTGATCTAAATTTGAGGAAACTAGGAACGGCAGCTGTGATTATTCTTCTAACTGCGACCTCGGCCTTCTATTTTCAACAAGCACAGGCACAGGACACAAGAGCAGATAGAGCCGAATTAAACGCTGCAAGACTTGATTCACAGGTCGAAGAGCTTAACGCCAGCCTAAACAATGTTAATCAAAGCCTGCAGTCGCTTCAACAGAGAAGTAAGAGATTACACGATATAAACGCCAATCTCAGGTCAAAAGTTAAGAGACCACTGGTGAAAATAGAGTACGAGAGCAGATCATCCTCCGAAGGGCAGACACAGGTCACTTTGACGGCTGCAAACTACGGTAACACAACGGCCACAGGTGTCCAAGGATCATGCCAAGTATACAGAGAAGGAGCAGACCCATCTTATGATGCTTTGAGATAGATATAGGTACTATAACCAACAGAACCATGGAGGACATACAGACACAAGCTTCATTATCACAGCAACCTGAAAGCTCTGATCAGGTTCTGTGCCGTATCGAGTCGTGTGAAGGTGCTTGCCAGATCCTACACAAGAACCTACAAACATTCCAAGGATTAAGCACCGTCAGAAATGAGTTTAACTAATATTAGAGATCAGATCCTGTACTAGGTATTGGAACCACCAGCAGATACCAAGATAGAAATTCTTAATTGAAATCAGTTTATGGACTACGAGCTCTACATGGATTTTCTTGAACAAGAAAGGAGTCCAGAAGTTGGGGGCAGAGACATGGAAGTATTTGCCGAAGAGTCTGACATAGATATATTAGCTGAGGTTAATTTAAGCCTCGATGGAGAGAAATACAGGCTGACTATCAAAGAGGACGCTTCTCCTAACTCAGGTAATGCAAACTACGGCGTAAAGCTTTCAGAGAAGAAGAGGCTGAGTATAGATGATGGATACACAAACTGGAGGAAAACGTTCAAAGAAGAATACAATCAACTGAAGGCTTTAGGCTTCAAAAGCTGCTTGAAACAGAATCTGAACGAAGAAGTCCCACTAGATCTGGATATCCAACAAACACAGCTATAGAACCATAAGACAGACGCTAATTTTCTTTAATGATGCTCGCCAATAACCGAAGCGTACCCAAAAGAATGTTGAATCCCAGACATCTGCATTAGTGTTATATTTCACATACACATAGATTTCTAGCGTGAACCGGATACTACACAAGGCTTCGGCGTTTGTAAAGAACTATCCGGAGAGGATTCTCGGCAGATTGTTTGGAAGAGTGTTTTGGCCTCCTGTAACTGTGGCTGTCTTGGCCCATGGCGAAAACGACGATATAATGGCTCTGAAATTAAACGGAGAGTATCACATACCAGGAGGTTTCCTCAAAAAAGATGAAGATATTCGTCAGGCTGCCAGAAGAGAATTCAAGGAGGAAACAGGGTTTGAGATTGAACTGAATGACTTGATAGATATAGGGAAAAACGGAAGTGGAGGACCTGAAATGTTCTTTGAAGCCGACATAATAGAAGGTGTAAAAGATGGTTCATGGGAGGGTGAGCCAGAGTTTGTCAAAAAGGAGGATTTTCAAGGCCTAAACTGGCGCTTGGAGCACTCACACGTTCATAAGTATCTATTCCCACAAGAAGCAGAGACGAGAACTAAGTAAAAAGCGTAGACTCTGATCGTACAGATATACTTCTTCTAAAAATGCATCTCAGGAGTGCATGGTCGGGGGATCGGGAGTCAACAGGAGCCTATGCTCTGCAAAATATCCAGAGGCTGTTCTCAGTGAACACGAGCTCGGAGCAGTCTTGAGATACGGCCTTCAACTACTCTGAATAACATCTAAAGACAAGGTTCTGAATCTGACAAAAAAAGAAAACTCAATAGAGCCATTTCCATACACTAAGCAGCAGCTCATGAGGCTCAAAACCTGGAATGGTGATCTGTAATCTGTGAGGCTATCTGGAGACTTATTCCAGGTCAATATCGATGCTGTCCCCGTCTCTGATGATGTAGTCTTCAGGATTCTCAATCGTTTCCCCGTTAGCTATGACTGTTAGGTTGGCTGGCTGACCATTACAACTTGATTCACCGTATATACTTGAGTTGGAGAAATTCGCTCCTAGGTTGTCGAGAACCCAGTCCAGGGTTGCTTCTTCCCTGCTCCTTCTAACTCCCTCTAGGTGAAACTCCTTCTCTCCATGAGTGTGTGCAAGCTTAGGTCCCCCTGTTGGAACTCTCTCATCTCCACAGACTGTTATCTCATAGTCGGCATGCCAGTGTACAGGAGATCCCACACCTACACTGGCATTTGGCTCAGGGCTTAGAGCTTCCAAATTTTCAGCAACAGTAAAGGCTGTACCCGCAAGTAGGACTATAGATAATGTGGCAATGCTTCCATATTTTAGTTTCTTTCTACGCTTTTGTTTCTCCACTTCTTTCTCCTGCGTTAGCCTATTCAGGCTTCCTTTCTTCTCACTTTTCTCATGACCTGACATCTCATCCTCATGTTCCGAAAGTTCATGCTCGAGTCTATCTTTGTTATCCGAGAAATCGTCCTCGCAGTAATCACAACCAAACATACATCATTACCCTTAGTAATTGTTAGCTGGTCCTACATATTTATGAATAGGCCGAGAAAATTATTCTGCCCTCAAATTATCCTGTAATCAGTATATTGCCTCACCAAGTTGCAGCGGAGGAGACCCCATTTACATTAGGTTTACTCAGGTCCGCTATCCTATAGTATTTCGTGACTTGATAATGTGCGTCCCTGTAAATCTGCATTCTGTACCCTCAGAGTGCTCCTTTTCAGCGTCCAAAGCTTCGCGCAGCGAGTCGACGTTAGTGGCCACAACCCTGCCGCAGCTTTGGCAAAAGACATTGAAGTTACCTTCACTCTGTTCTGGGCACCCATCTCTAGTCATATATCTTCGGCCCTCCATTGAACCATATATATCGTATTGAGTGTTCCGTTCATTCCAACAAGATTTAATATTAGCCAGTATACTTCATATAACAGCTAGCTTTCAGTTTTACATCGTGAATGCAGAGCTATGTATGCTTAGCCAGCATCAAATTAGCTCTGAGGACTAGTTGAAGACTACAGAAGCACTAAAAATAATTTTCTAGCGTTTTGGTTACCTGCTCTAGGTAGTCTGCTGTGTCCTTCATATCTGAGATTTTGACTACTTCTGTCGGCGAGTGCAGGTTTCTTATGGGAACCCCTACTGAGCCAGTAGGTATTCCATCCCTTTGTAACTCGATAGAGGCTGCATCAGTTGCGCCCCCTTCATATAGTGACCTGAAGTAATTACAATCATTCTTCTCTGCAGTTTCAATCAGCCAATTTCTGATTTTTTTGGACGATATAAGCCCCCTTCCTCCTGCTTGAAGCATATCTATCCCTGCACCATCACCTAAAGAGTCGTCAGACTCGTCTGGGCTTATACCTGGAGTATCTCCCGCCATACCTATGTCGAGAGCCAGTGCAGCATCAGGGTTAACACTAAACGTGGATGTCTTCGCACCCTTCGTACCAACCTCCTCTTGAGCTGAAAAGACGGCGACTAGCTCATAGTCTTCATCAAACCTCTTCAGCAGCTCTATTAGTATCGCGCATCCTACTCTGTTATCAAAGGCCGGACCTGTAACATAATCTCCTTCAAGATCCTTCAGTTCTCTATCATATGAGATGTAGTCACCTACTTGAATGCCCATACTTTTTGCATGTTCTTTGTCCTCTGCACCGACATCCAAGAACATATCCTTCAATTTTGGGAGTTCCCTATAGTCCTCGTCACCAGACTTGGCCAAGTGAGGAGGTCTTGCGCCAGCTACTGCGTTTAAGACCTTGTTGTCGGCAAAAATTTTGAATCTCTGGTTTATAACCCCATTTTCATATATGCCGCCGACTTTAGATACCCTGATGTATCCGTCTTCATCTATTCTCTTGACAGCTAGCCCTATTTGGTCCATATGAGCCATTATCATCAGAGTCTTTTCTCCAGATCCTTTCTCGACAATGAGATTCCCAAAATCATCTTCAAGTATGCTATCAGCATTCTCCTCAACATGAGTTTTTATCTTATCCCTTATTCTGTGTTCGTCTCCCGAAACTCCTGGAGTTTCAACTAGCTCTCTCAATAACTCTTTCATAATTATTAATCGTGTACAGCTGATTTAAACACTTAATCTAAATTCCTCATTAGATATAGATACAAAGTCGTTTGAATAAGTGAGGGACAGAAGTGGTATTTATGGTCGAAATAATGTACAG
>GL982576.1:443835-449578 GCA_000220375.1 Candidatus Nanosalina sp. J07AB43
GATGGATACACAAACTGGAGAAAAACGTTCAAAGAAGAATGCAATCAACTGAAGGCTTCAGGCTTCAAAGGCTGCTTGAAACAGAATCTGAACGAAGAAATCCCACTAGATCTGGATATCCGACAAACACAGCTACAGAACCATAAGACAGACGCTAATTTTCTTTAATGATGCTCGCCAATAACTGAAGCGTACCCAAAAGAATGTTGAATCCCAGACATCTGCATTAGTGTTATATTTCACATATACATAGATTTCTAGCGTGAACCGGGTACTACACAAAGTTTCGGCGTTTATAAAGAGGTATCCGGAGAGGATTCTCGGCAGATTGTTTGGAAGAGTGTTTTGGCCTCCTGTAACTGTGGCTGTCTTGGCCCATGGCGAAAACGACGATATAATGGCTCTGAAATTAAACGGAGAGTATCACATACCAGGAGGTTTCCTCAAAAAAGATGAAGATATTCGTCAGGCTGCCAGAAGAGAATTCAAGGAGGAAACAGGGTTTGAGATTGAACTGAATGACTTGATAGATATAGGGGAAAACGGAAGTGGAGGACCTGAAATGTTCTTTGAAGCCGACATAATAGAAGGTGTAAAAGATGGTTCATGGGAGGGCGAGCCCGAGTTTGTCAAGAAAGATGAACTAGAAGACCTGACTTGGAGGCTCAAACACGCACACGTTAGTAAGTATCTATTTCCCGAAGAAGAGGAAACCGCCTAGATTGTCTAGATAGTTACAGGAGACATACAAGCTGATGAAGAGTCTAAGAATAAATTAAAATAATATCTAGCCGGGGATTCCAGCACAAAAAAATACCAATAGTAAAAATAAATTAGAAATAGTCATCCATTGTTTCGGCAACGTCTCCCAAGATATTTCACTGTGTCTTCCAAATCCGAAATCTTAAGCACTTCCGTAGCCGAATGCATATTTCTCAAAGGAACTCCTATGGAACCGGTTGGAATTCCTTCCCTGGATAGATAGATCTTTGCGGCGTCAGTAGCTCCTCCTTCACCCACTGCTGGCTGGTAGTCATGATCTCTGTCCTCTGCTGTGTCTCTAAGCCATTTTTTCACGCTCCTCGGGGTTATGAGCCCTCTTCCCTCAGATTGAACAAAAGTCAGCTCAACACCTTCACCCATCTTAAGATCTGATTCATTGCTTTCGACTCCGGGAAGATCACCTGCAATGGCTACATCTACTGCCAATGCTACATCAGGATCAATATTGAATGCAGAAGTCTTTGCACCTTTCAATCCAACCTCTTCCTGGGTGGAGAAAACTACAGCCAGTTCATATTCTTCGTCGAACCTTTTCAAAAGTTCCACGGCTGCAGCACAACCTACACGGTTGTCCATGGCCATCGAGGTCACATAGTCATGCCTGAGCTCAGAGAGATCTCTATCAAAAGTTATGTAATCTCCTACCCTGATTCCAGCGTCTTCGACATCTTCTTTATCTTCTGCACCAATATCAATGAAAAGCTGGTCCTTATCAGGCAGTTCATCTCTTTTTTCCTCATCCATAAGATGAGGTGGCTTCATCCCTATAACACCAGTAACGTGATCTCTTCCGTATGTATCTCAACTCTCTGATTCATCAACGATTGCGTGGTGACACCTCCTATTTTTGAGAATCTGATATATCCCTTCTCATCTACAGTCTTTACAGTTAGACCAATTTGGTCCATATGAGTTGCAACCATTAGAGTCTTGTCTCCAGAGCCTTTTTTGGCAATCAAGTTTCCCATGTCATCAGTTTCTAGGCTATCAGCATGTCCATCAACCTTCTGCTTTATCTTCTGCCTTATTTTGTGTTCGTCTCCCGAAACTCCTGGAGTTTCAACTAGTTCTCTCAATAACTCTTTCATAATAACTAATTTCAGATAGTAGACTTAAACAATTAAGCCTAATAACAGATCAGCTCGGTACAAATGAGTGTAATCAGGATATAGCGCCTTGTGCGGGTTCAGGTGTAAGAACTAATTTACCATGAGATTAGGTCCATAAGATTTATGACGGGGACGTATTAAACGAAGACCTAGATCTGATGAAAGCCATGCTGGACGGTCATCTCAGTGAGATAGTAGTTTCTTTATTGAGCCAGCAAAGCACGATTAAAATCTGTCTCAGTTTTTAGTTGCATAAAGTGTATCGAATATTGGGAGCGCAAACCAGCTTTTCAGCCATCTAAATCATAGTCCGGCTGCCGTGACTTAAGCTCTTGATCTTCTATCAGCAGGCACGGTATTGTATTCCATCCTAGAGAGTGAAAATGTTTTTCAGCCTTCTTGAGTTGGCGATAGCCTTTTGTGGCTGAGCTCTGGCTAGTTTTTACTTCAACAATGTAAGCTTCTTCGTTATCATAATCCAAGGCCAATATATCAAAATCGCCTTTCATCTCGTACATGAGATGATCTCCACAATCAGTCGTCTCTGGGGTTCTCCAATAGTCAACTTCTTTGCCAACATAATCCCATCTTACTTCAGGATTTTCTTCAAAAGGCTTCAGATCTGTGTACAAGTCGCCAACAATCCTATTATGCTTTTTTCCCAATTCTGCCACCATACGGTGTCATGTATAAGCTCCATATCCTGTAATTTATGATGCTTTTCCCTTGTAAAAGTGTATAGGATAGCAGGAATTAGTATCTTTCGAATAATCAGAAAGACGGATCAGGAGCAGACTTACCATAGTTCTCGGGCAAAAGACCCTCTGTATGAGCTGAATGCATCACGAGCATGTTTCATCCATGTGTCAAGAATAGTGAATATATGGCGATACAAAATCCTTTGTCTTAGCTCATATCTCTTGGGCGTGAGTTTGGCTCGACTGTATATTCAATCTGGTCCTCACAATATCAAATACTACCCATATGAATAATTGAAAGCAGATGACGACTCCATTTTGTGCATAGGAGAATCCGAGTATAATTGTCATAGGTTGCCGCAGTACAGAAATTCACAGACCGAGGTATGTATAGATCAAAGATTAACGGTTTAGCACTTAAGCTTGTGACCATAATACGTAATTATCTCTGACCAAAAAACCGATATTTCAACAGAAAGATTGCCGAAATCTAGCTTAGCCATAATACCGGCCGCAATCCTGCTCATAGGTGTGTTGGCAGTGACCGGGCTGAGAATCGTCCCTGAGGGAAATATGGGTGTAACGATTGAGGGTGGAGAAGCTGTTGGACAAGTTGGTCCTGGATGGCACTGGGTAATTCCTGTGTACGAGGATATAGAGCTCCTGAGCTTTAGAACGGAGACATATACGATGAGTTCAAGTCAGTCGAGCAGGGAGATAGAGACAGATGCCCGATCAGAAGACGCTATTTCGGTCAAGACGAGAGAAGGATTGAACTCACAAATGGACGTTTCAATACGCTATAAAATGGATAAAGAGAACGCACAGCAGGTTTTCACACAGCTTGGTTCGACTGAAGAGATAATTACGAAACTTGTTAGACCTACATCCAGAGAGGAAATTAGAACAGCCGCATCGAGATTCTCGATAAACCAGATATACTCTGAGAATAGGAGCGACTTTAGAGAGGCGGTGGAGAATGATATAAGAAATGATTTCGAGGAGTTTGGCTTTGAAGTTCAGAAAGTGCAAGTAAGAAACGTGAGATTACCAGACAGAGTTGAGAAAGCAATAGAGGAGAAAGAATCTGTTGAACAAGAAATCGAGAAGAAGGAAAAAGAGGTAGAAAGAGAAAAACTTGAGAAGGAGAGAAAAATTATAGAAGCTGAGGGAGAGGCAGAACAGAACGAAATCTTAGACAGGTCCCTGAGCAAAAAGGTACTGACAGACAGGTACATTAAAGCCTTAGAAAGCGGTGATGTAAGGGTTGCATACATTCCGCTGGGTCAAAACGGCAGGCCCAGCTTCGTAGAGAATCTAAATGAGGGACAGACACTAAACAGCACAAGCTAGCCGTTAAAGTCATATAGAATATTGCTCCGCTGGATCAAAAAATCTGAATCGTATTTACATGTTACAGTGTAATTATGGTTAAAGTGCTATATAGGGCTCAAGAAGAGAAAATTGAGGAGGAGTTCACCGAGATGCAGGTCCGCGATCTGGGCAGACCTGAAGAGGCAGCAAGAGAGTTCACGTCAGGTACCAATCTCCCTAGGGATGCATTAATTACGGCTAAAGAACTCGGTTGCTGGCCACGAATACTATTTAGAAAAACTGTCGACGAGCTTCAATGACCAAATAGCGCCTTCAGGACTTGAAATATATAGGGGATATCGTTAAATAAAGCTGTAGCTGATTAGATCATTTTACGGGGTTAGTCTTCTTTATCAGAGAACGAAGACGGCTACTTACCTATCCAAGATAATTTCAGCAAATTTAATATAACATTAACTCCGGTGCCCAGATTGTGTACAGAAGGACTTCCTGGCGGAGCGTAGATCTTCAAAAAGACTGATGAAATAGTGAGCTGACAGATTCAAGTATATCTCTGGTTATATAATTTGTTTAATATCTATTAACATGTACTATGACAGAGATACGTCAGGACTAGCGTTTTTAGAGGATGAAAACTCGACTCTGAACAGAGTTAAGGTATAGCTTGGAAAGAGTAACTAAGAAGCTTGACACAAACGCAAAACAGGATTATAAAGATTTCTTGTACGAAAGATTCGGTGTCTCCTTGTCTGGCGAAGAATTAGAGCCTAATCGGGAACGAGCCAATGCCGATGCTGTTTTTGAGCCGAGCGACAAATTTAGTATTTGTTCAAGATACCATGAATCGCTGTCTCAGATAGCAGAGGATCGAGGTATCGAACGCTCAGAAAACCCTTTCGAGGATGAATATACTATCAGGCATCCTGCTGAATCTAGGAAAATTGCAATAAGCGAGTTTAAAGACGAGATGCCTGAAGACTTCAGCGCAGAGGAATACATAGTCTAGTGCGTAGGTTTCTAGAGGTCATATGGCTGTATCTAAATACAACGAGCATAATTTACCACACGATTTCGCAAGGGCCTCGTGCTCGCAGAAATTCTTACATGAGGTCGTAACTTTCTATCAAATCTTCACTTGCAAATGAGCCTATTTCATGGCTTCTACTCCGATCTAATACATCATTCCACCAACAGTCTGATTGCCAAGAATCCTTTCCTAAAATTTTCACTCTGCCATCCTGATCCTCCCTGACATATTCAGTAATCTCCATTTCTGCTTCAAAGCCTGGATTCAAGTACATTGTGTTTGTTGCACGATCATACAGCGCGGCAGCACTATTTATCTCATCATTGTAATCTGTGTCCAGTTTTCCGAGCTCGCTGTGATTTAGAGTATATAAATCGTATCTGTCGCTTCTAGTCAAAATCCCAGTTTCATCTAACATACAGTTTATTTATACTAAGAAATATTATCAATAGCTCCTTAAGAGAGGCTAAATGAGCGCTAAAATAGTTTTGTACCTGATAGTGTAGGGTTAGCATCAATTAAGCATGTATTCTTCGAAGCCGTGTAGTTAGGACACTCCAATATATTTCACACCGATTCTCGATATGATTGTCGCCATTACAATATACTTATCTTACTACTTACAAGTTACTATTTGCCGTATAAAACCTGATGATTCGATTAAGCTATGGACATAGAAAGCAGTAGAATATTTGGCCCAGATTTTAGAATTGGATTACGATATAGTTGATTTCGCTCTAGAACATATGGAGCTGTTTGGGCCGGCTTGAACGCTTATACATTATATCCAG
>GL982576.1:449598-451037 GCA_000220375.1 Candidatus Nanosalina sp. J07AB43
TGTATAAATACAACGAACCATACATGAAGGTAAGTACAATGGAATTATCAGAAGTTAGAGAGAAAATTAATTCAAGGAAAGTGCTTGCCGGGTCCGCAGTATTGTTAGTAACACTAGTTTTTCTCGGTGCTGGCTCGCTGTATTATATCGAGAACTCTGAGCTTGAGACACAATCTGCCTCTCAAGATATTTCATTTGAGGTGATAGAATCATCTTCAGCTGTAGGAGAGACCGATTTTAATGTGAGCACAGGAGACAATTTGGAGTACGGCAGTATGCCCAATGGGACCAATCAGGAGAGATACCTAAGGTTTAACACATCTTCTTTTACAGTCGCAGAAATTAATGTAGAAGGAAATGCTTCAGAGTATGTTCAGGTAGAAGATCAGATTAGGTTTCAAGGTTCCTATGAGCTAGGTGTAAAAGCTGAGGCAAGAGAACCTGGATACTACGAAGGAGAATTAGAAATACAGTTCCAATCGCCAAGGACAAGGAGGGCTCTTACATGGTTGAAACTAAAAACATCATACTTGGGCTAGCTCTTCTCCTCTTTGTTGTTCCTGTTGCAGGTATTGGTTTTGCAGTTGATATAGAGCCAACAGCGAATCAGAACACAAAGGATTTGCAGGTAAAAAATAACTTCAGCCATGTATTCGAGTTAAACGCATCCGTGTTTAACAGCGGGAGCTTTGAATGTCGTTACAGGTTCAGAGCTGAAATCAATGAGACCGGGTCAGGAGATGAGTTCACAGCATACTCTAAAGCTGTCCCTATCCCTCCCGGCGCATTTGACCGTGTCAAAGTATTTGCCTCGCCATATAATTATACAGGCATGATACGTGGCGAACTATTCATTGAATACTGCGATAAAACTGAGAATGTTACAACGTTTAAGGCTAACTCAACCGAAAGAACAGTTCTGAACAATACGTTACAGCTAGACGAGACATCTGTCAACAGCACACAGGCAAGGGCTGAGCTTGATGTTGATAACGCCCTGTTGATACCTAGGGATTCGCCCAAGTTTTGGAAAGTAGGTTCAACTGAGGTAGAAAACGGCACTACATATCTTGATTACAGAATGCCCTTTAGGAATTTTAACAGGAATATTACATATGCAGCGTTTAATTCATCTACAGGAAAACCTATTGGCACAGTCAAGGCAGATCTCAAGGTAGAGCGAGATTTTATTGACAAAGTTTTTGAGAAGAAATATCAAATCGGCTTAGCTCTGTCCTTTCTACTGAACATTGCCTTACTGGTGTTAATCGGGATCAAGAGAGGATTCAAAGCTAAAGCTTTAAACGCTGTCTCTCACTAACCCTAAGTAAGGATGCGGGTGCTTGAATCGAAGTTTACTGTACTATTAATGTTTCTTTTTCTGATGTTGGGAGTCGTATCCGCAGCTCAGATAGAGTTTGGGCAGGGAAGTAACGTGC
>GL982576.1:451057-452681 GCA_000220375.1 Candidatus Nanosalina sp. J07AB43
CCCCCATCGCACTGCGTGCATTGTGAAGTTTCGTGCTGCTGCACCCGTAGGGTCCGGCATCTGTCTCAGATGCGACTGACAGCTCGGCTCTCACCCTGCTACTGATATCGGCTTGGTGAGCCGTTACCTCACCAACACCTAATCAGCCGCGGCCCCATCCTGTGGCGTCAGAACGTTTCACAGATGAAGATTGCTTCCATCCTCATCTGATATTGGGTATTAGCCTCACGTTAGCGAGGTTATACCCATCCACAGGGCAGGTTAGCCACGTGTTACTCAGCTATATGCCCCAAGTCAAAGACTCGGTGGACTAGCATGGCTAAATCGGACTCCGATAGCGGTAGTCTCTGGCAGGATCAACCAGAATTGCCAACACAAATGGTTGGGTTGGACAGGTTACAATCGAAAGTCAAAGACTTTCTCAAGCCGAAGGCCCCACAAAAGACACTTCGGATACACTGCTCTCCACTCATCAAATGATGAGTGCAGAAACTACTACATAGTCGTGTCTCTCCTACATCACGCAACAAAAATAAAAGCGCTCATCTTGGTCCTTGCGGACTGTTACCCGATACGCTCACACGTTCCGGGCAAGATCAAATATACTGTCTAAAACTTATAAAGGGTAAGTAAGATCCCCCACAGAAGACAAGTCCACACTGGGTAATAATCTGTCTGCCAAAGAAAAATACGCAACCAAAAAAATATTCGGGAGAGAACCCTCACGGCTCTCTATGGTTCTTGAGCCTCTAGGCTATTTACTACCCTCCTTGCGGCTATTATATAGGCTGCTTGACGTCCGTAAACACCTTCTTCATCTCTGGTTTCTCTAAACTCTTTGTAGGCGTTGATCATCTTACTTTGGAGACGGTCAAGTACTTCATCTCTGTCTAGATATTCTCCCGTTCTGTTCTGCACCCATTCATAGTAGGATACCGTTACTCCGGCCGCGTTCGCAAGTATGTCCGGAATCATCTTGACACCACTCTCCTCGAGAATTTTATCGGCTTTCCGGGTTGTAGGTCCGTTTGCGATCTCAACAATGTAATCCGCAGATACATCATCGGCGTTTTCCTCAGTTATGACGCCTTCAATCGCCGCAGGAACCAAGAAGTCTACGTCCAGCTCCAGTAGCTCCTCATTTGATATCTCTTCCCCAACCGGGCAAACCTCTCCACGCTCCCTATTACATCTAACAAGTTCCTTGTAGCCTAATCCGTTCATGTTGTAGGTTGCTCCTGATGAGTCTGATACAGCTATGATGTTCACACCTATTTCATCAAGCTTCCTTACCGCCGGTGAGGCTGCGTTTCCAAATCCCTGGACTGCAGCGGTCATGTCCTCAGGTTCTTGGTTTGTTTCCTGTATAATTTTTTCGATTATGTATGCTGCTCCAAATCCCGTTGAGTCGCCTCGTCCTTTTGAGCCTCCAGCCTTAACTGGTTTTCCAGTGAAGGATTCACGTGTCTTTGAGCCCTCTAATTGAGAGTACTGATCCATCATCCAAGCCATCTCTTCCTCTCCTGTATTCATGTCACGTGCAGTATGTCTGTGTCAGTCCTATCACTTTGAAAACTGAGTCAACGTATCTGCGGGAAGTCTTTCAGCTCGGATTTGCTTAGAC
>GL982576.1:452731-454329 GCA_000220375.1 Candidatus Nanosalina sp. J07AB43
ACTGGAGATCTATAGGGAGCTTTGAGATATCTGTAAAGGATGACAAAAGTCTAGTGGACTACCTGAATCCTAAATGGATTTCAACACTACTTCTAATCTCTCTGCTGCTGAATGTAGGTCTCGCTTACAGGCACGGGTCTGAGAACTCACATATTGGAAGTTAGTTTTAAACCTGTTAAACTAGGAGTAAAGCTTAGATGCCCCCATTTGATAGAAACTGCTCACTGATCCTTGTAACTGTAATCTTCTTATTTCTAACAGTCCCTGCAGCATCAGCAACCCTTGAACCTATCAGTGAAGACGGAAACAGCAGGGTATTTCTAAACCAGGAGGCCAAGGGAGAGGTGTTTAAATCTACGTGTACTGATCGCGAGAACAAGAGATTCTACGTCAACAGTTCTGCTTCAGACTCAAGTTTTGAAGGTGAACTCAGCACAGGAAACCTCAGGAGCCAAGTAGACAGTACAGGAGTCTATAACCTGACCGTGGAATGCTACAACACGACAGGGATTGGAGATGTTGAAAATTCTACTAACTCGTCCGAAATATTCAGTGCTACCAGACTGAGTATCAAAGACATTGAGTGGGGCCGAGGTTTTGTTGGTGAGAGTCTTGAGCAAGGGTTAATTTGGGGAGAAGGAACTAATCCAACTACTAACACTGAGGCAGTATCTTTTGACATGTCAATTGATCCAGGAGACGTGTCTGAGGTTCTTCAGGGCGATTTTTCAGATAATTTCGAGTTCGGAGACGGACTATCTCTGTCAAATGTACAGGTCGACGTTGAAAGAAATGAGGTAACCCTAGAACCAGATGTAACAAGTTACTTCGAAGCAACGAATTTCCGCATAACAGATGAAGATGGACATATTATTGCAGAGAAAGAGGCCAACCCCCATATCTATGAGTGGACTTCAGAACTTGTCGGCGGGGAGAACCCTACTCGCCGGATGGACTTTCAGGATGCTTTGAACGGAGATTACAGTTACCTTCTTGAAATGAACAAAGTTTCAACAGAGCAGAATATCCTGGATCCGAATGATTTCGTCCTAACAGTTCTTGTACGGAGCAAGGAAGATTCTGATTATCTACCTGTGGATGAGCTTGACGGCTTCGATGAGATGGAGAACAAGGAATGGCTGGAGTGGTCTGAACCTGGTGGACAGGTCGGAACACACCGTGTAAACCTGGACAACGTGAAAGAGCTTGAGGACCTTCCTGACCGGCAGTACAAGTTCCTACTAACTTTTGAAAGAGATAATTTCAATGAACTTGTGATAGACCAGGTTCTTGTCGACAAGCAGTCAAAGTTCTCTGGCAGAGTCGTTGACACTCAGAGCTCAGGAGTTGAGACTATAATGAGTCTTCAGAACCCTGACAGGAACGTCCGTGTAGGTGCGGGTTCGGATGGATATTACTCGGAGGAGATCAATGCGGATGCTTTTGACAGTATGATACTGGATTTCTACAAGCGTGGACAAGTCAGTCCGGACAGCAGTATTGTCCTGAATTCGCCAAGTCTTGGTGAAGACTCTGATCTTGGGCGTGGAGGTTCGGCAGTGAAGTTTGATCACTGGTCTAATCCAGAAGTGGATATC
>GL982576.1:454349-458661 GCA_000220375.1 Candidatus Nanosalina sp. J07AB43
GGAGGATGTTTGATTCCTCGGAGGCAAGAAAGGTCTTTGAGAACGTCTTAGACCACGACGCGTTGATGAATCTGATTAAGTTGCAGGAGAGAGATGTCTTGAATAGGATCTATGGTACCGTGGAGTCTGGTAAGGAGTCTCTGGTGTTTTTGGCTGACAGCCCTGAGCGCGGAAGGATTTTGTTGAAGATATATATGAACAGGGCCGGAGGGTTTCGTGATCTTGAGCGTTATCTTCGAGGTGACCGCCGGTTTAGAAACTTTAAAAGCGATAGAAGATCGGTTATCAGGGAGTGGTGCAAGAAGGAATTTAAGAACCTGAAGAAGGCTCAAAATGTTTTGAACTGTCCTGAGGCAATCGCGTTTCAGAAGAATGTTCTGGTAATGGAGTTCATGGGACGTGACTTTTCCGCTTTTCCTAAGCTTAAGCAGGTTGAGATTGAGAATCCTGATAGAGCCTTAGATGTTGTTTTGGATGATATTGGGTCTCTTTGGAGTCAGGAAGAGCTTGTTCATGGTGACCTGTCGGAGTATAATATACTGGTTACTGATGATGAGGATTTGGTATGGATTGATTTTTCGCAGGGAGTACATGTCTCCCATCCTGAGGCTGAAGATTTGCTTAGAAGAGATGTTGAGAACGTTGTTAGATACTTTTCCGAGCAAGGTGCTGAGGCTGATGTACAGAAGGCCTTTGAGTCCATTATTTCCGGTTGAGAGGGCCGAAGAACCGGATTTAACTTATAAAAAGCTTATATTGGGATTTATTATTATAGATGAAAGAAATTAGAGTCCCTGAGGACCGGGTTGGCGTCCTGATTGGTAAGGATGGTGAGTCAAAGCAGAAGTTTCAGGAATTGACTGACTGCTCTATGACTATAGATGACAACTTGGTGAAGGTTGAAGGTGATATAATGGATGAGCTGAAGGCTCAAGAGATAGTTAAGGCGATTGGAAGAGGTTTTAGCTCCGAAAGAGCTTTCAGGTTGCTGGAGGAAGGGAAGATGCTTCATATAATGGATATTGACAGGTATGCCGACACCAGTAACGATAGAGAAAGGCTTAAGGGCAGGGTAATTGGCAGGGACGGTGAAGCCCGGACACATATTGAGAAGGAAACCGAGACTGACATCAGCGTCTATGGTAGCACCATCGGCATCATTGGCAAGGGTTCAAATATTGAGGTAGCTCAGGAGGCTGTGAAGATGTTGTTGAAAGGTTCAAATCACTCGACCGCATATACTTACATGGAAAAGAACAGAATGAAGATTGAGAGGTAGATAAAAAATGGAAAATGAAATTGAAGAGGAACAGGTTCAGGAAGGCTCTGATCACCGTGAAATATCCGTTGCAGAGTTCTTCGAGAAGAATAAACATCTTCTAGGGTTTGAAAACCCTCAAAAATCTATAATTACAGTGGTTAAGGAGGCTGTTGATAACTCCTTGGATGCCTGCGAAGAGGAGGATATACTTCCTGAGATACAGGTTCTTATTGATGATATCGGAGATCAGAAATCTCGGGTTGAGATCCGTGACAATGCGATAGGGCTTTCACGTGAGAATATTCCGAAGGTTTTCGGAAAGCTACTTTATGGTTCAAAGTTCCATAAGCTTCAGCAGTCTAGAGGGCAGCAGGGAATAGGTATCTCTGCCTCAGCCATGTACGCTCAGCTCACGACCGGTGAGCCTGTGACGGTTTACTCGAAGCAGGAAGGTGAGCCGTGTCATAAGTTTGTTGTCAGGATCAATACAGAGAAGAACGAACCTGAAATCCTTGAGGACGAAGTTATAGAACCTGAGAGCGATGAGTTCCCTGGAGATAAGGATTACTACTTTGACCATGGTACAACTATTGAGATGGATGTGGAGGCAAAATACACTCGTGGACACCACTCCGTCCGTAACTATTTGAAGCATACCGCGATTATGAACCCGTATGCTCGTGTAGTCCTAAGGGAGCCTGATGGGAATAAGATTGAGTATCCACGTGTTTCAAAGGAGCTTCCTGAGAGGCCTAAGGAGATCAAGCCCCATCCACACGGTGTCCAGCTAGGTGTCATGCTTAGAATGATCGATAACAGCGATGCCAGAACAGTATCAAGCTTCCTACAAAATGAGTTTACAAGGGTTGGCAGGACATCAGCCGAGAAGATATGTGAGGAAGCAGATATTGATGATGGTAGAAGACCTAATACATTAGATAAAGATGAGTCCGAGCAGATTCTTGATGCAGCTCAGGAGGTTAATCTTCAGAGCCCGCCTACCGACTGTCTCTCACCTCTGGGTGAGGACCTGATGTTGAAAGGACTGGAAAAGGAGCTCAACCCAGAGTATTCTACAGCGGTGACACGTAAGCCGACCGTGTACCAGGGTAATCCTTTCCAGGTTGAGGTAGGCTTGGCATGGGGAGGAGATATAAAGGACGAAGGAAGCTTCAATGAGCTAAGATACGCAAACAAGGTTCCCTTGCTTTACAAGAAGTCAGCCTGTGTAACTACAAAGGCTATAGAAGATGTTTCTTGGAACCGATATAACATCTCTCAAACAGGGAGCCGGCCTCAAGGCCCTCTTTATATCTCCATTCATATTGCCTCAGTCTGGGTGCCTTTCACCTCCGAGGGTAAGGAAGCCGTAGCTAATTATGATCCGATTAGGAAGGAGATGAAGCTAGCTCTTCAGGAAGCAGGAAGAAAGCTTGGTAAGTATCTTAAGAGAAAGGAGAGAAAGGAGGTTCAGGAGAAAAAGAGAAGGCAGCTTACCTCGTATGCCCAGGAGATGGGGCCTGCGATAGCGGAACTTGCTGGCAAAGGAAACCCTGATAAGATAGAGGACCAGATCCAGCAGATGGTTCAGGAAGACTACAATCCTGAACAGCTTTAGGTGATGAATTAAATGCCAAAGAAAGATCTAGAAAACGATGAATCAACCTTAGACCGGTTGACACGCCTAGGAAAAAAGCTTAGAAACCAGCTTGAGGACTCCGAAGAAGATGACCTGACGATAGATACACAGGTTAGGTCAAAAACCAATGTTGAGTATGATGAGGAAGAGGGAAGGTTGAGCTTAGGTGATTCTTATTCAACAAGAAAGTTTCTGAATATCTCACATGCCAGAAAGTTCATGCAGACTACCTTGGTGGCTAACAAAACCAAGGAGCTTGTTGAAAACGGTAGAACGGCTTCAATCCGAGAGGTTTACTACCAGCTGAAGCATAGTGTTCCAGGTCTTGATGAAAATACGTTTGAAGATCAGGACGAGTCCAACAACGTTGTTGTAGATATTGAGACTGCGACCGGCGCTATTCGTGAGGACCTTCATCTTTTTGCAGAACCTAAGGGCCGTCTCTTTGGACCTATTACAATCAACGACTCTGGAGACAGCATTGACTGCATGGCAATGGGAACCTCAGGACTTGCAATCCCATCAATCGTCGATCACTATGAGTTTGAGGAGCACTCAGCAGACTTTATATTGGTCGTTGAGACCTCTGCGATGGTCAACAGACTGGTGGAGGAGGACTTCCATAAGGAACATAATGTGATTTTGATCGGAACAGGAGGTCAGCCAGCACGTGGTGCCAGAAGACTGATCAACATCATGCATAATAGACTTGATCTCCCGGTCTACGTGTTTACTGACGGGGATCCATGGGGTTACTACATTTACTCAGTCCTAAAATCTGGTTCAATGAGTTTGGCGTTCCAGTCTGATAGGCTTGCGACTCCTGATGCGAAGCTTATCGGTATGACAATGGAGGACATCGACGCATACGACCTTCACCATGTTACAGAAGATCTGAAGGGTAAACCTGAAGACTCTGGAGGTCCTACAAAGGATTTCAAGAGGATCAGGGATGTCATGGATTACGAGTGGATGCAGAAAGATGAATGGCAGAACCAGTTCCAGAAGATGCTGGATAAGGGTGTAAGAGTAGAGCAGCAGGCTCTTGCATCTCAGAGCCTCCAGTTTGTGGCTAATGAGTATCTGCCTAAGAAGATTGAACAGGATCAGTTCCTAGACTAGAATTTATCGAGTAGGTCTCTAGTCCATTCCACTGTATCTTCTATCTTATCTCTTCTTCTCTTTTGGTCTATAATTTCTATCTCATATTCTCCATAGGCCAATCGGAGACCTTTCTCACCCTCGACTGCATTATCGACTTTTTCGTCTCTTTTACCTCTGTAGTAACTGTTGAGACCTGCCATTACGCCTGTACCTAGGGCTAATGCGGCTGCACCTTCTTCTTCGCCGCCAAGATAATATGAAGCGCTACCTATGCTCCCATAATCATTCCCCACGTAGTCTTCCTTTGA
>GL982576.1:458681-460691 GCA_000220375.1 Candidatus Nanosalina sp. J07AB43
GCCCAGGTAGCTCAGCAGGTAGAGCGCCACGCTGTTAACGTGGCGGTCGCAGGTTCGAGCCCTGCCCTGGGCGGTCGAACTTATTTTTCCTTCTAGAAGCTTAACTGCTCACGAGTCGGCTAAGCTTTTCTCTGTGTACTGGAGTGTTTCGTTCAACATTTCTCGGTACCTCTCTTTCTCATCAGTACTGACATCGTCTTTCAGTTCAAATATGCTGCTTATGATCTGTGTTAATGTTTCTAATCGGTACAAAGGTTCGTTTCTCCTGAAGTTCTCTAGGTTATCCTTTTTTGATAGCCAGTATAAAGCTCTTCCCTTATGTAATAACCTTCAAGCCAAAACGAATTAGCTGATTTCACTAGATCTCTCTGGTTATGGCCGGAATATACGTAGTCGAAATCGATTATGCCAGTGATTTCCCTGTCTTCAGCTAGAATATTGTCAGGGCTACAGTCGTTATGACATAGAACAGGTTTGAAGTTTGAAGGCAGTTTCTCATGGTGTTTGTCGAAAAATCTATTTATCTGTGTAGATATCTGCTGAAAACCGTTCTTTTCGAGTCGTTCTGCATCTTCCTTCACTTGTCTAATAACATGGTTTTTTAGGTTTCCCTCTTCAAAGGGAGAAACTTCAAGTGAATTTTCTTTAGGTTTAAGGTGACCAGCTTTCTCGAAGTCCTGTATTCTGTGTATTTCTGCAAGCCTTCCACCTATTTCTGAAGCTAGCTTGGAATCAAAATTTTCTCTTAGGCTTTTTCCAGGTAATTTTTCAGCAATATAATATTTTCTGTTTTGAAAGCTGTTTATAGGGGTTATAAGCTCGGGCGTGGGTAAGTCCAGTTTTTCTGCTAATGCAAATGCATGAACTTTCCGCTCCAAGGCCTTCTCTCTGGAATCTTTTCTGTCAGATATTTGAAGTATATATTTTGACCTGCCTGCAGTTAATGAATATGTTTGGTGAATCAGGCCATCAGCAACTAATTTTATTTCACTAAGTTTTGAGCCAAATTCTTCTTTTGCAATTTTTGCTCCAAGCTCGTCTCGATTACCATTGGCCATATTTAGAATTGTTAATCGATATTTAATCAATTGAGCCTGGATTTTAAGGTATGTAGTTTCGGTCATGTAGTGTTTCTTTTCAAATCGCTTTGAGTTTGCCTAGAATTTTCTCGGCATCGTTCGCCTCCGTAGCGTTCTGGTGTTCCAGTAACCGGATATTTCCTCTGTTGAATGGCCCTGGAAGTGGCGAGAGAATCGTTATCCCGGTTTTCTGCAGGATGAGTGGTGCAGGTATCAGTACGCACGGGAATCCTCTTTCCTGATATATTTTCTTCGCCATCTTACCTATAGTCATTTTTTCAGGACCTCCTAACTCCAGTATCTGCTGGTTGAAGCCATCTAAAGTTTTCTCGACTAGAGCGGCTAAGTCTTCGATATGGATTGGTTGCGTCTCTGTCTGTATGTTGGGAAAAATCATTAGGGGCGCCATTTTTCTCATTAGCCCTAAGATTTTGTTTCCGTTCCCATATACTGTTGAAGGTCTTAATATAGTATAATTATCCTCCTGTGAGACTATTTGTTCTGCTTTTTTCTTGGTTTTGAAGAAGCTGTGGTCTACTTCTCCTGCTCCAAGAGCTGATACAAATATTACCTTCTCGCATTCTACGGCGTCGAGAAGGTTCTCTGTGCCTTGTACATGTACCGATCTGTAGCTTTCAGGTGAATGAAGCCCTGGCGCTAGGCCTATCGTATGTATAAGTACGTCAAATCTTTCTTCTATATTGAAAGGCTCCGTTATATCCTGTTCGTATGTTGCGTCAGGGTTCTTGTCAAGAGTCTTTAGTTCGTGTTTATCTCTCAGTTTATTGACTACGTTTTTGCCTATGAAGCCTCTTCCAGCAACGAGAACCTTCATGTACTTGTAAGAGACTTTATAACGTTTTAACGCATTTGATATAAATCTCATAAAATAATAGTTTGTTACATGTCTTCACAGGTCATATATGATCCA
>GL982576.1:460711-462054 GCA_000220375.1 Candidatus Nanosalina sp. J07AB43
ATTTGAGCAGCAAGTTTGATACGTTGGCTTATAATTCTTCTTCTGCTCAGGAGATTCTTGAGAAAGAGTTTGATGATCCTGGGTTCACATTCTACATGATTAACAGTAAGAAAGTGTACTTTGGGGATAGGGCAGCTCAGGAGATAGCAGTAAGGCTTTACAAGTCCAAAATTGCTGGCAAAATATTCTTGAATCTGTACCCTTACCTTTCCAAGACATTTTCGGTTCTAAGTGGAAGAGGGAACACAGCACAGCCGACCTGCAGTGAGGAAAGATGTATTGCTAAGAGCCAGATCGGTGGAGTGGTTCAGAGAACAAACCATTTAGCAGAATCATCATAAAAATTAGTCCATTTGACGTATCTTCACTTGCTGTTCTGTTATGCGTTGTACTTCTTGAATGCTTCCGCCACCAGCATTGGAAATACTAGTGTTGCCTCTGCTTCTATCTGTGTGTAATTATCTGTCTCTTCTTTGATCTTTCCCCATGAAACTGCTTCTTTTGGAGGTGCACCTGATAAACTTCCATCTCCTTCCATGCCTGTGGAGATGTAAACAGCGTAATCGGTGCCACCTCTAAACAGGTTTGACATGATCGCTTGGTGCTTAGGCACGCCATCGCCCACTGCTATGATAGCAGTCTTCTCAGCCTCGATCGCCTCATTGATTAGGCTGTCCCAGTCGTCTAGGATTTCGATCCCTATCTTTTCATCCTGTTCTTGCCGATAGTAGAACATGAAGTCTCCGATCTCTGCGTCAATCATTGCTGGACAGTAAACGCTGATATTGTTCTGGTATGCATGGTAGATGAATGAGTCTGATTCATCCAGATCCTCGTCCTTTTCGACAGATTCTCCAAGCTCATAAGCAAGATCAGAGGGCGTTCGAATCTTTTGGTCTGAAAAAAAGTTCTGGAAAAAGCCGTCGTTCAGCCAGGATTCCAGCCAGACGTAGTGATCTGATTCAACATAGATGTTCCCAAGACGGTTTACTCCTTCTTCTCTGAGTTCTGCCTCGTCGGCCTCCCATTCACCCATTTGAAACTCTCCTTTTGTCTTGATGACGTCTTCTGTATGCGAGCCTGCGGAAGTGATCATAACGTCGACATAGTCTTGACGGGCGAGATATGCAACTACCTCCCTGAGGCCTGAAGAAATTATATTTGAGGTAAATGTCAGGAAAATTTTTGCTTCCTCGTCTCTCATCTCTTTCACGAGCTCGATGGCTTCTTTCAGGTGTGTTGCTTGGAAACCTGTTGTGGAGTATTTCTCCAGCATTTCCGTCATGTTGAAGTCGCCGCGGAAATCATATCCTTCAACGTCTTCACCTGTGTACTTCTTCTTG
>GL982576.1:462074-463122 GCA_000220375.1 Candidatus Nanosalina sp. J07AB43
CTTCCCAGCTTGATTCGTGAGATTTATGTCACCTATAATACTGTTATTTCTTTGAGGGATCAACTCCAGGCTTCCAAGAATTTTTAGAGTATGTTTCCTTACTTTATTTAGCTTTGGTTCATAGAAGTCCTTATCCTCAACCATGTTAATCGAATTACGCTACGGTAATTTAAATATATTAGAGTAATTCGATTACTCTCAATAAGTTATTGTCACTAGCTTCAAAATTTTGACACAGCCTCAGCATACGTGGTTACGACTAGATTGCTCGTTATGTAACCTTAGACTGATTTTATCGCCCTTATTGTGTTCTAGAACTCAGGCGAGAGTATTCAAGTTGATAAAGCCCCTGACGTGTGCTATGTAGACTGGGAAAGATGCTAGAATACAGGCAAATGTAAGAGCTCGAACCTGTGAAGTCGTCATTAAACCAAAAAATGGTTTGACACCTTCGATTAAAAATGGCTGAATATTGGGGTGATGAAAAGCATCCAGTGATACATGAATAACTACTCCAAGTAAAGCTGAAACTAGGATCTTTCTGTTACTAAAATCCTGCTTTATTCTTATGTCCTCCAAACTTTTCTGGAGATGAGGTCGGATATGGATCATAGCTACTGATAGTATTGCGCCAGATAGCACTGCTCCAGGATAGGTTGATAGCCAAGAATGTAGAGGACCTCCAAAAGGCCAAACACCGAAAAATACTAGTGCTGCACGCCAGTCCACGACCAAGTTTGCGGCAACAAATGTTGGAAAATCTAGATATTTTAACGTGAGAAGTCCTATTAGGATTCCAGGGCCAAAATGAAACACGGTAAAAGGCATACTTAGTATTTTTTCCATAAGATCTTATTTCTTTTAGAGAATTAGGTGCGCTCAGTAAAGATGCTCGAGTTAGAAAGTATGCGTCTTTGTGTACAAACGAGTATCCGCAAGTTAGCTTGAATATCCTACGTCAAAACATAACTAACACTTCTCCTACAATTTGTTAGTATATGGTGCACTATGATAACGGGGTGAGCTCGGATGAGAGTGACGCTCTACT
>GL982576.1:463142-481590 GCA_000220375.1 Candidatus Nanosalina sp. J07AB43
ATGTAGATTGGGAAACATGCTAGAATACAGGCGAACGTAACGCCTCGGACCTGTGAAGTTGTCATTAAACCGAAAAATGGTTTGACACCTTCGACTAGAAATGGTTGAATATTGGGGTGGTGAAATGCATCTAGCGTTACATGAATAAGTACTCCGAGCAAAGCTGAAAGCAGGATTTTTCTGTTGCTGAAACCTTGTTTTATTTTTATGTCCTCCAGGTTTTTCTGGAGATGAGGTCGAATATAGACCATAGCTACCGATAGTATTGCTCCAGACAGTAATGCTCCAGGGTAGGTTGATAGCCAGGAATGTAGAGGACCTCCAAAAGGCCAGACACCAAGAAATACTAGAGCCGCACGCCAGTCTACGACCAAGTTTGCGGCAACAAATGTTGGAAAATCTAGATATTTTAACGCGAGAAGCCCTATTAGGATTCCCGGGCCAAAATGAAACGTTGTAAACGGCATGTTTAATACATTATATACAAGATTTTATCCCTTTCGGAGCAGTATTTATTCAGCAATAGACGACTCTTTACATCTTAATTCGAATAATCTAGATCCAAACATAACTAACACTTTTCCGACAATTTGTTGGTATATGGTGTACTATGATAATGGGGTGAGCTTGAACGAGGGTGACGCTCTACTCTTCCCTGATGTAACTATGGTCATGGATGATTTACCGAAGAAGCCTTATCAAAAGTTTAAGGAAAATGAAACTTACGATGCTGAAACACCCGAGCAGCTGTTAAACGAGCTCAGAATCTACGCTAATGATGCAATAACTTACGAGGAGAGTCCTGGTTACGGCAGCCGATTAGAACCAGAAACACCAGAGCTTACGATGTCAGAACTACTGGATAACGGTATAGAGGGCTCTTGTTTGGAGAGGGCTTTTCTGCTTCAAGGCCTTTACAGAACTGCAGAAGGTGATCCTGAGAACGAACTAAACGAGTTTAGTCCTAGATTACACAAGGGAAAAGTTAGTCTTGATGATGAGATTGTAGGCCATGCGTGGAACTCTGTACTAATTGATGGAGACAGATTTATCTCGGATCCTATGAACCGCGTCACAGGCCTGCAAGAAATTGAGAATCCGGATTTTGATTATTATCAGGATACCCTGATGTGTAAATAGAGAACGGAAATGACTATTAAATCTAACATATTTATGTTGATTATGTAGGCCGAGTAGCTCAGCCTGGGAGAGCGCTTGACTGAAGATCAAGTTGTCCCCGGTTCAAATCCGGGCTCGGCCAATGCCTGATAAGGTGTTTGATATCCTCAGTGGAGACCTTAAGAGAGTGAATCCGGGCAGAAGTCAACAAATTGCCAATGAAGAAAATATTAAGGAAACTTACCATATACCTGAGCATAGTTCAGATATAGTCGTTTACGATTATAACCCGAGTACAGTTTTAGGCATTATAGATGAATATCATCCTTTCAGACCGTCGAAAGAGTATCTAGTAGAGGAGGAATCTGAGTATAGATTAGTCTACTTTGAGGCTTCCGAATCAGAGCTTGAGAATTTGGAAGAAGAAATACAGAGTCTCTTGGCGGAATAGGGCCGCATAAGGAATTCAGTAGCCACTTACATGAGAATGAGTTTGTTCCTTACCATGGATCATGTTCGTATCCATGTTCTTCAGCTCTCTCAATCATGTCTTCTTCGTTGACTTCTTGCACCGGTGCCATCTGCCATTCCTCGAACTCGTCTTTCATACTTTTGATTGCCTCTGCTTCTTCCTCGCTCATTACTGATATGTTTGCGGTTTCATCGTCGTAGATTTCTGCTATCCAGTAGTTGTTTTCCTCCCCCATAAGCTTCTCAATCCTCTGTCAAACTGTTGACATCTGAGTTTTTATTAGTTGTATTCAATCAGGCAAAAAATTCTCTCATAATAATATATCTAAAGCAGGTCCATGTTGATGTCTACTTACGGCTCTGATACAGAAATTATTATGGGCCGTACTGAATTCTGTCCATCCACGTTACTATGATTGTATGTGGCAGGGTCAGTACTGAAATAAACACAAGATAGAGAGCTAGTAGGCTGCTTTGACCTGCTGTATTCAAGAAGAATGCTGCTGTTGCAAGCATTAGTATTGATATCAGCGTAAGAGGCAGTGTGTTCTTCGTCATATCCCAAGTATATCTTCTCAGATTCCCTGCAGAGATTGCTTTTCTCGAGTCACCTGGAAGAAGACTTAGTCTTGTAAGATGTCTTAGTGAGTGCCAGAGGCAAAAGTATATTCCGACCGCAAATATCGGGGGTAGAGTGATGAAGAACGCTACAAGCACGATTATCTCGGATAGGCCGTAGATCGGCAGACGGTCGTTCTTTATGTACATGTATATTGCCATTAATGCAGACAGAATAATTACTGAGGACATTATTGCTGCCTTAACCTGCCATGAGTATAGTACTGAGTAATTTGCTGTGTTTGAGGCAAATAGAGTTTCCATTGATTTCATGAAGCTTATGTATAGATCAGGATGAAATGTTAGAGGTACGAACATTGGTATTCCTCCTCTTATAGCGGCTGAAACAAACGCAGGAAAATTTTCTCTGTATTCTTTTCCAGAATGAAACTTTCTCATGGCGTAAAGATCGCCTTGACCCCAGTGTATCCATGTCAACATTATGAAGAATAAAGCCGACAATAAAGGGATAAAAAGCCATGAGACGGCGTAAATTCCTCCGATAAAAAGGTACAGGAGTGAAACTGCAGCAACACCTTTTTTCTCCGACATTTCTGCTAGTTTTGATGGTACTAAATGGTCCATAGCTCCGTGTGGAAGCCCCAGTAGGACTAGGCTACCTATGAAAGGTATTGCCTGAATGCTGTAAGGCATTTCACCGATTAAAGGAGAGATTAGGGTTAGAATTCCCAATACGACTGGTCCTATGAGCGTGCTGTATTTCTTGAACCTGTGAATATTCTCGTTTTCAGTCATGTCAAGGTGTTTTTAATGCGTTTTGAGGCTCCGGACTTAACCGTCCATACGTACAGAATCACTCCTTGTACTACCATGGTGGAGGTTGTTAGGAAGAAGATCGCCTCCTCTACAGGCAGCCCCAATATGTTTACTCCAAGACTGGTACTAGTCTGAATTGTCCACAGACCTGTATTGATGGCCAAGGAGTCAACTGCGGATAAATAAGCTACAGGAACCAGTATAGCCAGTATTAGTTTCTTACCGTTTTTCAGTAGTACGTCTGCGCCGTATATCCATTGCAGTGAAATCACGGGACCTGCCCATCCGAGGATAGCCCCTAGGTAGAAAAGGCTTTGAGGACCAGATAGTGCCATCCAGGCTCCAACAACTGATACGAGAATAAACGGCGCTGCGAGCCAGTATCTTTTGAATATCTTTGAGTTAACTTTGGCATCAAATCCTGAATATAGAGCGTAAAGTGATACGCCTACCGTTTGAAGTATGAAGAAGAGGTATTCTCCAAGAGGTATTCCAAATAGACTGCTGTTACGACGTTTTCTCCGTAAAACCATATCCCTTTTGATATCAGCAGTGCATCCCAGGGCGTAGTGTAGAAGACTGCTAGGGTTACCATGATTCCTGTTGCTGTCCAGAAGTGTTTTGATGTATCTCGGCTTAGAGCTAGTCCTGTGAAGGCTGTAATTGGTGGTAGGATAAGCAGTAGGTGAAAGACGAGGTACTTCATGTTGGATACTGTAAAGTGAATGTTTTTGAGCATTAAAGCTTTGGAACCAAGTTTTACAGGAAAAACTTATAATTCAGTAACTAGAGGGGTTATAATACATGGTATACGAAGCTATTACAGCTGGAGGATTTGGAAGCCAGCCCTTTATCCTGGCGTATATTATTACCGCCATGATTTCAGGGCTGCTGTTCCTGTACCTGCCAAGGAAGCTTGACGTACCGCAGAAGTTCGGTATCATCCACTTCTTCATAGTGGTTTGGTCCGGGCTGATGTATACGAACTTCTTGAACCAGTCGTTCCTAAGCGACTACGCATGGTACATGGACTGGATGGTTTCCACTCCGCTGATACTCTTGGCTCTCGGCCTGACGGCCTTCCACGGAGCAGACACGAAGCGTTATGACCTGCTTGGAGCACTTCTAGGTGCCGAGTTCACACTCGTCATTACAGGGCTGCTTGCACAGGCACAGGGAAGCATTACACCTTATTATGTTGGTGTATTGCTTCTTCTAGGTGTAGTGTATCTGCTTGCGAAGCCGTTCAGGGAGATCGCAGAGGAATCTTCAGATGGACTGGCTAGAGCCTACAAGATTCTAGCAGGGTATATAGGAATCTTCTTCCTGTCTTACCCAACAGTCTGGTATATCTCTGGAATCGATGCTCTGCCAGGCAGTCTAAACATTTTGGACCCTACGCAGACTTCGATTGCACTGGTAGTCCTGCCATTCTTCTGTAAGCAGGTCTACGGATTCCTGGATATGTACCTGATTCACAAGGCCGAGTAGAAAAACCCACCTATTTTTCTCTTTCTTTTATCGCATCCGAGACTACTCACAGCTTCAGCCTTCGTAATCTATATGTGAGAGCGAGCTGGCTTGTCTTATTTGTGAAAGGTTTGTGTATCGAGCTCCTCTAACACCAGACTGATCGTTTCCCACTTTCGATATCTTCTCAGGCTTCTCCAGATGAAATAATTTAACCTTGCTGTAGTCTTGTTTGACTAATTGATCTATATTGGGTCTTGGATTGTCTGTGATTTCTTGATCCTTGATCTGCGCTATGTGAGTGATTGCTGAGACCGGTGCTTTTCTGTACGCTGCTAGGTAGGAGAATTGCTTTGAGGCTCGAGGGTATTTTGCCGGAACAGGGTAAATCTGGTCCTCTAGAAACATATTGAATGTTTCCTCTCTCATTGCTACAATGCATACTTTCTTCATCTCTATAGAAGAACTTGTGCAGCAGTTTTATTTCCTGCTGGTATTATTCTTCCTTGTAGACTCTTTTTCCGTACTTGGAGGACAGCGCTTTTCTTACACCTGTTTCCAGTACGAAGAACACTGCTAGTGATGCTGCTATTGTACCCCAGTTTTGTAGTGAAAGAGGTGTTACACCGAACATGTTTGAGATCGGTGTGTATATTATGGTAAAGTGTGCTATTGTTGACAGAGCCATTGCACCTGTCAGGTACTTGTTTTTCAGGAAGCTTAGTTCATAGTCTCCTCTTATTATGTAAAATATTAGCATTTCGAAGAATGCTAGTGCCATGAATAGCATTGTTTGTGCCATGACAAAGTTGTCAATATTCAGGAAGAATATTGGAAGCTGTGTGAGAGCCGCTAGCGGTCCAGTGATAGCTATCAGACCTAGTATCTTCTTATCTAAAACTGCTTCATCAGCGCCTCTGGGCGGTCGGTCCATTATTCCTTCGACTTTTGGGTCTTTGGTTAGGGCTACTGCAGGTGGTCCGTCGCTGGCAAAGTTAACCCAAAGTATCTGTATCGCCGTCAGAACCACGGCGTCCGATCCTGAGAACTCTCCTGGGAACAGGAATGCTCCAATTAGAGTACCAAGGAATACAAACATTACTTCTCCCGAGTTAGTCGAAAGTATCTGGTTGGATGTCTTGCGTATAGTATCGAATATATGGCGACCTTCTTCGATTGCATCTCTTATAGTTACAAAGTTATCGTCCTGTAGAACCATGTCACTGGTTTTCTTAGCGACGTCTGTTCCTCGCTGACCCATGGCAATTCCTACATCGGCGTGCTTTAGTGCAGGTGCGTCATTGACTCCGTCTCCGGTCATCGCTACGTTAAATCCTTGCCCCTTTAGGGCTTCTGATATTCTTACCTTGTGTTCGGGATTGACTCTTGCAAATATTTCGATGTCTCTGACAGCTTTCTCCAGCTCGTCGTCGCTCATTTCTTCTAGTTCTTGACCGGTCACAGCTTTTTTCGTTGAGAAACCTAGCTGTTCCCCGACAGCTTTTGCAGTTTCTACGTTATCTCCTGTAGCCATGACTACGTTTATACCTGCGGAGCGGCAGTCCTGTATTGCATCTCGGACCTCGTCTCTTGGAGGATCTATCATTCCTTGAAGACCTAGGAATATCATCTCAGATTCTATCTCGTCCTCAGAGCTATCTTGGTCTACATTATGTTTTTTAGCGAACCCGAGAACCCTTAGTGCCTCATTGGCGTACTCATGGTTTCTATCCTGAATATTTTCCCTGAGTTCTTCGTCTAGCTCTTTCACTTCTCCATCTATAAGTGCTCTGTCACATCTCTCAAGGACTGTTCCAGGAGCCCCTTTCATATACGCTGTATTGTCGTTTAAAACAGTCATACGCTTTCTGCTCGATGAAAAGGGTATGCTTGTCTGTCTTTCGTATTCTTCCTCATATCCTGCCTTTGCAGACGAAACAAGTAGTGCTGTTTCTGTTGGCTCCCCACGGTATTCTTCGTCTCCGTCTTCTGTCTCTACTAACTCGGAGTTGTTGCAGATTCTGCCACATTCAAGTATCTGTCTCAGGTCTTCGGTTGGCTCAATTTGTTCCCCGTCTTCCTTGAACTTACCCGTGGTGTCCATCCCTGCACCGGTTACATCGTACTCAGTTCCGGGTGTATAAACCTTTCTTACTGTCATTACACCCTCTGTTAGGGTTCCTGTCTTGTCCGTGACGATGTGGTCGACTGATCCAAGTGCCTCAACTACAGGGAGACTGCTTACAAGTGCATCCTTCTTGAGCAAGCGCTTAGAACCTATTGAAAGGGTTAATGTGACGATAGGAGGAAGTGATTCAGGTACTCCGGCTACCGCAAGCCCGATACCTAGTACAACTATGGTGAGAAAGTCTGCTCCTGTGAACGTGAACTGGACTAGACCTGTCAAAGCTACGATCCCTAGAACGAGTATACCTACTCTGGTTCCCATCTCGTCGACTTCTTTCTGGAAAGGAGTTTGTTCGTCTTCTGCTGAGGAGATTTCCTCGGCTATTCCACCGACCTCAGTATCCATACCTGTGCTTGTGACTATGGCCTTTCCACGCCCTTTCACGACGTGAGTATCCATAAACACCATGTTGTCCTGTTCTGCCACAGGTGTATCCTCGTCTAGGGCTCCTGCTGTCTTGCTTACTGATTCGCTTTCCCCGGTTAGCGCGGCTTCATCGGTGCTTAGTGATTCTGCCTCTATAATCCGTGCGTCTGCCGGTACTGCGTCGCCCTGTTCGAGCTCTACTATGTCTCCGGGTACAACCTCTGTGGAGTCTATCTCTTTTTTCTGACCGTCTCTTACGACAGTTGCGTTTGGCGTGGACATCTCCTTCAGGACTTGTATGGACTTCTCTGCCTTGTAGTCTTGGATAAATCCGAATATGCCGTTTGCGAAAAGTATCAGAAATATTATTGCGGCTTCTCCTACTTTAGCTTCTTCTCCAGGGAATAGTCCTATTCCTAGTGATAGAAACGCTGCGAATATAAGAAGATATATTAAATTGTCTTGGAACTGCGAGATAAATATGCTTAGAGGGGAAATGCTTTCTCCTTGGTCTATCTTATTCTCTCCCTGCTCCTCAAGCTTTTCTTCCGCTTGTTCGGAGCTCAATCCGTCTTCTCCAGATTCAAGTTTTGAGTAAACTTTGGAAAGCTTCTTGCTGTGCCACTCCATATAGGTCTCTGTGACAGTCTTTTTGTTGAGTTGTACTTAATACCTTTGGTAGATTCTTGGTTACGGTACAGGATTCCAAGATCTATGCCTTGTGTAGTTTCTGTATACTGTCCTTGAGCTGTGTTGATGATAGGTTCTCAATGGTGTCGGCGTAGAGAACTTTTTCATCTTGACTTAGACTTTCTGCCTCCTCGTCTGTTTCTGTAACTATAATCGATTTCTTGTCCTTTTCAGCTGCCTTTGACGCATGTTTGTCCTCCGGAATTGTTGAGATGATGTGTTTAGCGCCTTCCGTACCTGCCCGAATCCATGTCTCGTCATTCAGCGGATTACCAAACACTACGTCCATATCGTCTTTTTCAGCTTCTTCGACGTTTCCTGGTTTGGCAGCTATTATGACAGGATTTTCAAGTTCGGAGGCTGCCTTTCTTCCAATGGCATTATATCCTATCACTATTGAGTGATTTTCTTTATCGTTGAACTCGTATGATGCCTCGTCAATGCTTTCAAACTTTAGAGCTTCTGGCATTAGATCGTAGATTCTGTCGGCGTATTTTGCGGATAGGTCAGACGTGATGAACGTGATTGCTGCAGTGAAGACGATTGCTTGGAATACCTGGGTTGATAAAACACCTGTTCCTTCAGCGAGCAGTGCCGCGAGCAGAGTGAACTCTGAAATCTGATCTAGGTTCAAGGCTGACTTGTACGCGTTGTATGAGTCGATTCCTTGCCTTCTCAGCAGAAAGACGATTGAAAGAGGTCTAACCAGTATAATTGAAGTCAACAAGACAGCTGTTACGTATATCATTGTTTGTCCTGGGACTGCTGCTATTGTACCCAGTGATACAAAGAAGACTGCTGAGAAAAAGTCCTTTACGGGCTCAAGTGATTCTATCAGTGCCTGATTATAAGGTGTTTTGGAGAGCAGGACTCCTGCTCCGAAAACGCCTACTATAGGGTTGACTCCCAATGTTTTTGCCATATATCCCAGTGAGATTACAGACGCTATACCTATGAGCAGTAAGGTTTCAGGATCCTCTCTGTATCTGTCCAGTACTGTTTTCGCCACGGTATCCCTCAGTGAGTACGGAATCAATAGAAGGAGACTTCCCAGTATCACTCCTTCTAAGCTGCCCACGGCGAGTCCTGAAATCACGAATACTGTCAGTATGGCGGCAATGCCGTCGTCGATGAGTGAGATGCTTTCTGAGATTACAGTGTATACTTTATCGTCGTCAGCATCCGGATTTACCAAGTTCATTGAGACCAGTGATGAGCTTATTGAGGCTGCGAAACCTATGAAGAAAGAGTTTACAGGTCCTAGACCCAGTGCAATGCCGGTGGTGAATCCTATTATATGCTGGATCAGTACCTGTGCTGCCGAGGTTTTGAATGATTCGCTTCCAAATTTCTTAATTCTCTGAGGTGTGATTCTTATCGCCGTTACAAATATTAGGAATGCGGCTCCTATCTCCGCTATACCCGTGACGATGCCTGAGTCAAGTATATCTGGTGGTGGGAGGAACCCGAAGCTTGTAGCCTGAAGTATGAAGCCGATTAGTGTTCCCGTGACTATGTACGAGCTGTATGCAGGTATTGAAAATTTTCTTGTTACTAGAAGTATCAGTGAGGACGCTATGAATATTACAGGAAGTAGATCTATTATTTCACTCATCTTCTGGGATACCCTTCTGTTTGATTATGTCATAGATTTTGTCGGCGGCAGCCTCTTCCTCCACAAATACGTGGTCAGCTCCTTTTGACGTAAGTTCTGATGCTTGGTTCTGATCTCTAGCCGATAGGATTGTAATAGCATCTTCTGATACCTCCTCCAGTATCTCCCTGTTAAGATCCATATCCTCTATCATATTCAGTACAAGGTTTGCTGATTCTATGTTCTGGTTTTTTCTGGTTTCCACATTTCTGAAGTCGGAGAATTCAAACTTTACATCCTCAAACTCTTCAGCCTGGTTTGATGTCTTAATGCTTCTATCTACCAGAGCTACTTTATCATACTCTTCGGATAGATAGTTGATCGACGGTTCTACTGCCTCGTTGAATCCTGCGACAACAGCCTTCTTTTCGTCTCCTGTCCTCCTGATTTATTTTCTATTTTTCCTCCAAGCATCTTGAATATTTTGTCGCTGTAGAATATCATGTATGACGATATACCCATTGTCAGCAGAGCTACTATTGTGATCATGCCTACCACTGCAGATCCAAGCAGCTCTGATTCAAGTGCCACGGCAGCGTAGACTATAGAAAAGGTTGACGTCTGCGTCATATTTATGGATGCTTTGAACGAGTTGTACCTGTTAAATCCTTGCCAGGCTGTTAGTATGTAATAAAATAGCATCTTGAGGACAATTACTGCAGCCGCAAATCCTACAGCCACCCAGATGTATTTTAGCAGGTCTCCTGTGGTTAGTCCGAGACCTAGAGATATGAAGAAAACTGCCAGGAAGAAATCAGTCAAAGGTTTCACCTTTTCGTGTAGCTCCTCTGAGTAAGGAAGTTGCGCGATCGATACTCCTGCGAAGAAAGCTCCTACTTCCAGTGATAGACCTAGCTGCTCTGATATTAATGTGAAGAGAAATAGCCATGCAAGTCCGTGTATTAGAAATGCGTGTTTATCCCTAGAAGCATACTTCAGAAACTTAGGCAGTATGTATCTTGATGATCCGATTGCGGCTCCTGCGACCGCTGCCACGAAGAACCCTACCTTCAATGCACTTAATCCTATACTTGTTATCGAAAATGTTCCTGCTGCGGCCAGTGATGACAGTACTGCCATCACAAGCACGACAGTTACGTCCTCAAACAACAATATGCTTACATCAAGTTTTCCTGCTTTAGTTTCCACCTCTCCCTTATCAGCGAGTATCTTTACTACAACAGCCGTTGATGAGTACATGAACGCCAGGGCTATTATGATAGATTCCAAGGTTCCAAAACCGGCTAATATTGAGAGGCCGAAGAACGCGGCAGCCACTAAACCCATCTGGGTAAATGATATTGTCAGGGTCTCACCTAGGACTTCCTTAATGTCTTCTATCTTGATTTCCAGCCCTATGAAGAACAGTAGGAATGCGAGTCCTAGTTCAGACATCAAAGTTATGTATTCGGTCTCAGATACAAGAGCACTTATTGAAAGCCCTGGTATCAGAGATATTAGAGCTGCTCCGGCTGGACCAAGGGACAGGCCTGTTAAAATATACATTACTAGTGAAGGTTGCCTGAATCTTCTAGCCAGTATGACTGCTAGCGCGGCGCCTATGACAAGCAGAGTGAGGCCGGCTGTGAAGAAGCTTTCAACCATTCTAACGCTTATTTAATTGCTCTGTATTTAAACTAGCTTTGTATCTTTACATCTCTTTCAAGGTTTCTATTCCTAGTAGCTTCAGACCTTGTTCCATTACTTCTGTGAATGACTCGGTTACCTTAAGACGTGACTGTTTTAGTTCAGTAGTTTCCGCGCTGTTTACAGGGCATCTGTGGTAGAATGTGTTGAACGTTTCAGCTAGGTTTTTGAGGTAATGTGTTAGCTCTACAGGCTCTTGAGACTCAAAGCTACTTTCCACTACCTCCTCAAATTCCGATATCTTTCTGATAAGCTCATATTCCACGTCTTCTGTATACGTGTTGAAGACAGGTTTTTCTCTGGATTCATCTATTATTCCGTGTGCTCTGGCGTTCGAGTAAAGCAGATACGGACCGGAATCTCCTTCCCAGTCTAGGGCTTTCTCAAAACTGAACTCTATCTCCTTCTGGTTTGAGAATTTTAGTATAAAGTATCTTACAGCTGCTACAGCAACCTTTTTGGATATCTCCTTCTCTTTTTGCTCTGTGAACTCGTATCTGTCCTGTATTTCATCTAGAGCTAATTCCTGACATCTGTTTAGTACTGCGTCTCCGTGTTTTCCTACCCAGTTTCCTTCTCGACCTGAGTAAGCCACTTTGCCTGGAAGATACACGTACTTGAATCCTGCATGGTGGAAGTTCTCAGATTCTTCTTCGAAGCCTAGAGCCTTTAAACCGTATTTTATTACCTTCATAGGGTATGATTGCCGGGACGCTATGACGTTGATGACTTGGTCAGCATCTCCGAAGTCTTTGATTTGATCTCCACCGGTCTTCCATACAGGGTTTCCGTTTGGCTGTTCTTCGAACTGTTCGCATTTGAACTGGGAGTCAAGTAATCCAAACTTCCACATAGTCAAAGCGATGTCCTTTCCTGTGTATACTGCAGTTCCATCACTTCTTTTCAAGATCTTGTACGGCTTCTGAAGCTCACCGATCTCTTCCTCGTAGTCGGAGATATCCATAACAAGACATCCTTCGTCCTCACCTTCCTCAACCGTGTAGACTGAGTCAAGCTCCTTTATTTTGTCCATAGCTTCTTCTAGAAGACCGTACTCTACGATGTTTCTCTCAAATATAAGGAAGTCGTAGAATATGTTTGTACGGTACGCTGTCTGTAGTTGACCTTTCAAGGATTTCTCAACTAAACTGTCCTTGAGATCTGCGTACTTGTTTCCCGCCTCTTCCATCTTCTGGATTATCCTATCAACCTCTTCCTCTTCGTCTGGGTTTTGATCTATGAAGTTTCCGGTCTCCGAATAAAGTAGGCCAATCCAGAAGTCGTCCTTTTTGTCTTTATCATCGTCTGAGATTCTTTCCATGAGGTTTTCGTATCCATACGTTATCTTGGCAATCTGTCGGCCAAGATCATTCATGAAGTTCTGAACCTCTATCTCGTATCCTGAGTAATCTCCTAGCCGGGCAATCGTGTCCCCAAGGACTGCTGCACGCATGGTTCCCATGTGAAGAGGCTTGTTCGGGTTGGGTGAGGTATGTTCGACGATAACCTTCTCATCTTTCCGTTCCACACCGTCCTTGATACTAGAATTAAGTACTTTTGAAGCGTGGCTTTCACGATTTAGGAAGAAGTTCAGGTAGCCAGGTCCGGCGACTTCAATTTTCTCCACGAAATCCAGTTCAATTTGCTCCTTCAACCTTTCAGCTAGATCTCTCGGATTTTTACCTTTCTTCCCGGCTGCCTTCATTACGGGGTAGGCAAAGTCTCCATGCTCTGCATCTGGAACCTCTACATCATTTTCATCTACTTCTAATTCAACTGTTTCCCTAAGCTCCTCAATTATCTGCTGCTTTATATCTCCCATAATATCATATTTTTTCTTTGCATTTTTATTTGAATGACTGAACGAGTCCGGAGGGATTTGAACCCTCGACCGATCGGTATCTTCAGTTGAAGACTAAGCATCTTCTCTATCCTCTTTCCTCCTATTCGGAGAGCCCTGAGGTTTAGAAGCCGATCGCTCTGTCCAAGCTGAGCTACAGACTCTTGAAAGCTAAATCAAGCGGTTCTTCATCTCATTAAATTCAACTCTCTCATCTTTCCAATAAGTCTCTACATCTGAATAATCCTGATTTTTGGGCTTCTTGATTTTCTGGTTTTTCTCGTATTCTTGGTTTTTCTTTACCTCCTCGTAGGCTTCGCGGAACGGCGTACCTTTCTCAACTTTCTGGTTCGCTGTATAAGCTGCATAGACCTCGGTTTTGACCTTGAAATCCTCTTTTACTTTGAGATCTTGAACTAATGAGGCCATTATCTCCAGGGTGTCTACAACTGTCTTGATAGAGTTTATCAGATGTTTTTTGGTCTGCTGTGTGTCCTTGTTGTAGCCAGAAGGAAGCTTGGAGATGATTCCATTTACTGCTTGTGTTGAAGCATTCACTTCCTCGGCCTTTGCACGTACCATCTCTAGAGTATCAGGGTTATTCTTTTGAGGCATGATACTGGAGCCTGTACAGAATCCATCAGGGATCTTGAACACCTGTTGATCCTCGGAAAAATTGATTATATCCTCCGCCATCTTCTGCAAGTCCAGCATAATATGGTTCAAAGCCTGTAAAAGCATGAGCTCGTGCTTTCCACGGTTGCCGCAGTAAACAGGATTCTTCTGTACAGACTCAAATCCTAGTAGCTCCGTTATTTTCTCTCGATCAATATTCAGGCTGGTTCCGTAGGATGCTGCGGCACCCAGAGGATTCTGATCAAAAACCTTATAACTGTTCTTCAGCAGTTTGAGGTCGTCAACAAGTGCATCTGCAAAGCTTGAAGCCCAGAGTCCTGTGCTTGAAGGCATAGCCTGCTGCTGGTGGGTATAACCAGGTATCAACTCATTTTTCTCCTCTGCAAATTGCTCTATCGCTTTGACAAGTTTGACTGCTTTAAGCCCTATTTCGATGCTTGAATCCTTCATCAGTAAACGTGTATCGAGGGAAACTTGGTCGTTGCGGCTGCGTCCGGTGTGTATCTTCTTCCCGGCATTCGTCTCTTCTGAGACTTTCTCTTCTACAAAGGTATGTACATCCTCGGCGTTAATTTCTTCATCGTAACTGTAAAGATTCTTCAGTTCCTTCTCTACTTTTCCTAACTCCTCCTCTGTCATATAAGCCTGTTCCTGAAGCATTTTGACATGAGCCAGGTTGCCCAGGATATCATAGGGGAGGATTTTCTCCTCCAGCCCATCTTCCTCGGTTGTAAAACTCATTGTTTGACTGCTTGCAGAGTCTTCTTCTGCCTTCCAGAGCATTCAGGTATCACCCCCGCTAATCTCGTTGCTGAGCTTGGTTTGAAGCGAATGCAGCTGGATAAAGCCAGGACTGGCCTCTTGGTTGAAAGTCTCACCTTTCTCGTAGCTTGCTAGGTCGTGATCGTACAGTGCTTTCTCTGATTCACGGCCTGTGACCTGGACGCTACCCTTATAGAGCTTTAGCTCCACAGTCCCTGTTACATTCTGGTTCATGGAGTCTATGAATTCTTCGAGATGGTCCATGACAGGGTCAAACCAGAGGCCGTTGTAGGCGTACTCTGCCCATTCTTGATCCACTTTCTCTTTGAACTGGTTCTCATGTTTAGACGAGACAAACTTCTCCAGTGCTTGGTGCGCCTTGATCAATGTCACGGCGGCAGGACATTCATAGACCTCACGCGACTTCAGACCGACTACACGATCCTCCATCATATCAATGATACCAACTCCATGCTTTCCAGCCAGATGATTCAGCTCCTTAACCAACTCATGCAGTGGAAGTTCTTCGCCGTTCAACGCTGTTGGAACTCCTTCTTCGAAACTTATCTCGATGTATTCTGGCTCTCCTGGAGCTTTCCGTGGCGGCGTGGCAAACTGGAAAACCTCTTCCGGAGGCTCATTACCTGGATCTTCAAGAGGCCCGCATTCACTGCTCTTTCCCCACAGGTTCTCGTCTGTCGAGTATGGAGAGTTTTCAGATGCTTCGACAGGGATTTCATGTTTCTTAGCGTACTCTAGTTCTGCGTCACGGGTCATACTCCACTCACGTACCGGAGCCAGTAACTTAATGTCCGGTTCAAGAGAGAGAATACCTGCCTCAAAACGAACCTGATCATTTCCTTTACCTGTCGCGCCGTGAGCTATTGCATCCGCATCCACCTCCTCAGCAAGTTCAACAGCCTTCTCGCAGACCAAGTATCGGGCGATCGCAGTCGATAAAGGATACTCACCTTGGTAAAGTCCATTTGCCTTAATTCCTTTGGCTATGAACTCTTCGGCGAACTCTTTCTTCGCATTAATTACGTGAGCTTCTTTGGCTCCGACATCCAGAGCTTTCTGCTTCGTGGCTTTCAGATCAACTTCAGGCTGGCCGAGATCCAGAGTAAGGGTGACAACATCGGCGTCGTATTCTTCTTGGATGTATTTGACCATTACTGAGGTGTCTAATCCACCGGAGTATAGAAGAACAACTGTTTTGACGTTAGAGGGTTTTGCAAGATAGTCAATAGAGTCTTTCGTATCCACCTTTAGTTCCAAGTTGCATTGTTGTTCACGTAGGATAAGATCTTGTGCAGGATTTATTAATCGCTGAAACCGGTTTTTGCCACAAAAAATACAAAAATGTTTTAAATTAAACAAAATATATGTCAACAGCCGCGAAAGTTGAGCTCTACATCTCGAAAAGACCTCATATCAAGGAGGCGCTGGCAGAAGATGTCATCAATTACAGCGCTCTGGCGAGAAAAATCTGTAGTGAAGAGAAAATAGAATCTGAAGATGCTGTAAAAGCCGCTGTTTCCCGGTATCAGGATTTTGTGGCAGAAAATCGTACCGACAAAAAATCCAGGGTAAAAGAAGTACTTGAGAACTCGAGTCTTACAATCAGATCAGATATATCGGTGGAAAAATCCAATAGGTACAATTCTGAAGCTGTTATCTCAGCCAAAACAGAAAACGGTTTTACAAACATGGTTTCAGGAGGTGAGAAAAGTCTTGTTGCTGTTGAGAGCCCTGGAAAGCTGGAGGAAACGCCGGGAGTGATAGAATTTGTTCTCTCGTCTCTTGCAGCTGAAAATATCAATGTGGATCAACTGATATCTTGTAGAGAGGATACGCATCTGGTTGTTGGTCAGGAGGATGGGCCAAAGGTGCTTGAATTACTGCAGGAAAGAATAAATTAGGTTAGCTTCGTACTGTTTCATCCAGAAGTTTTCCAAAGATTTTCCGGGCGTTTTCTTGAGTTCTCTCCTCTTTGTCCAGTGGTGGCGCAACCTCAACTATGTCGGCAAAGTTGGGTCTGACCTCTTCTATGGTATTTAGGACATCTTTTACCTCCAGCTCTCCATCCGGGTATCCGGTGCCGGGTGCCTGATCTTTCGTAAGGACATCGATATCCACGGAGAGGTAAACAGGTTGTTCACCAGTATTAAACACTCGCAGAAATTCATCTAATTCATCAGACTCGAATATACTTGCGTCTTTATCATTTAGATACTCTGTCTCATCATGATCGATCTCTGTGATGCCTACAAAATATATTTCATCTATAGAAAAGCCTTGGTCAAGTAGTTCACGTACAACAACATCGTGGGAAACATTCTTACCGATCTTCTCCTTAACATCTAAATGTGAATCCATCCAGATAAGTTCCATGTCCGGAAACTTCTCTTTCAAAGCTTTGATTACAGGGAAACTTACAGAATGATCTCCGCCGACAGAGATAATACTCTTATCGTACCTCAGAACATTCTCAGTGTTTCTGTAGATTCTTCCATGAGTTTTTTCTAAAGAGAATTCGTCAGGAAAGACCTCATTCTTCAGAATTTTTCTGTCTGTGGAAAAATCTTTCAGGATTTTTGTAGGAGCGTTCAAAGTTCCTTTCCTTGGATTTCTGTGTATTCCCATGTCGCAGGGTAGTTTCTGTATTATTGCTTCTGCGTCTTGGGGTGAGTTTACCTTTGTCATATGAGAATCTTCATTTTATGTAATATGTGTTCGGACCCGGAGGGATTTGAACCCTCGACCGATCGGTATCTTCAGTTGAAGACTAAGCATCTTCTTCATCCTCTTTCCTCCTATTTTGGAGAATCTTGAGGTTTAGAAGCCGATCGCTCTGTCCAAGCTGAGCTACGGGCCCATGATTTTTAGATTGGAAGTACTCCTGACTGCAGAACGATCTCAAATACAGCTACCATCCCTGTAATCATTACTATTGTCTTGGGATCCATCTCATAACCTGAGTCGGCGTCAAAGTACTGTACAAGACCTCCCTGTGAAGAAGGAAGTGCTCCTCCTTGTTGCTGGTTGTTAGCCATATTTTATTGAGTATCGCTTAACTTCAAAAAAGATACAGTAATCACAGCTTTGAGGGAGAAAATCCCTGCTGGGTGACGGCACTAAGCCTGATTCTGTTTGTGCTTGTCGAAGACTTTGGATGGTCTTCTGGGTAACCGTCTACACTTTTGCAGACGGCGCCGCATTTAACTTCCACAACTGTAAATTGTGGGTTGCACGCTTCTGTTGGCGCTTGCATCATGTGTCCTGCCACGTTTCAGCGTTCCTCGTGGGTGCCCGAACTTCGGGAACCATGGTTTTTCGAGGCGTGTCGTTTCTGCTGCAGGTTTCAGAACCCCTGTACCCATATTACAGGGTTTATGGGTGTTCTGGTGCAGCCTCTCGGCCCACGGACTTTCATCCGCCACACCAAAGACTATCTCCCGATAATCCTTTCACAGCTCTCTTCCTTGCGGAAAAGAGTGGATGTCAGGACTTTCCTCACTCAGCGAACCACTTATTGTATATATCTCGCTTCCTTGCGGATGCGAGTGTGTATCGCCAGCGGTGGCGGCTAAACCGTCTCCCAGCAGATATACATAGATAGTCCAACGTTTAAGTCTGTTCTGTTAATGTAAATTGAGGTTTTAAGAAAAATAGATAATGTATGGAATTTAGGTAGGGTTTGACCATTCTCTGTCTTGGACTTAGCCTGCTTGAGGTCTCTAAAAACTTGTGTTAGAGCTCAAGCTGGTCGCCGTCCATTAGATTGAACCCGCGATTAGTAGTGGTCGGCTGAAAGTCTCGTTGCCTTGACTCTTACACCGCCACTCTATCAACTTGTCTTGTACAAGAGCGGAAACGGTCTCTTTTTGAGGAGGCTTTCGAGCTTAGATGCTTTCAGCTCTTACACCTGTGAGGCGTAGCTACTCTGCCCACCCTTCCGGATGACAGATACACCAGAGGCCTCAGTTCGGGGTTCCTTTCGTACTGTCCGAACTTTCCTCTCAGACCATGTAAACGCTCCCGGCAGATAGCAACAGATCTGGCTCACGCCGATCTAAACCCAGCTCACGATCCGTTTTAATAGGTGAACACCCTCACCCTTGGCTGCTGTTGCACAGCCAGGATACGGAGAGCCGACATCGAAGTAACAAGCCTGCGGGTCGATGTGAACTCGCGCCGCAGACAATCC
>GL982576.1:481610-483816 GCA_000220375.1 Candidatus Nanosalina sp. J07AB43
TAGACTGAGTCAAGCTCTTTATTTGTCCATAGCTTCTCTAGAAGACGTACTCTACGATGTTTCTCTCAAATATAAGGAAGTCGTAGAATATGTTTGTACGGTATGCTGTCTGTAGTTGACCTTTCAAGGATTTCTCAACTAAACTGTCCTTGAGATCTGCGTACTTGTTTCCCGCCTCTTCCATCTTCTGGATTATCCTATCAACCTCTTCCTCTTCGCCTGGGTTTTGATCTATGAAGTTTCCTGTCTCCGAATAAAGCAGGCCGATCCAGAAGTCGTCCTTTTTGTCTCTATCATCGTCTGAGATTCTTTCTATGAGGTTTTCGTATCCATACGTTATCTTAGCGATTTGTCGGCCAAGATCATTCATAAAGTTCTGAACCTCTATCTCGTATCCTGAGTAATCTCCTAGCCGGGCAATCGTGTCCCCAAGGACTGCTGCACGCATGGTTCCCATGTGAAGAGGCTTGTTCGGGTTAGGTGAGGTATGTTCGACGATTACCTTCTCATCTTTTCGTTCTATACCGTCCTTGATATTAGAATTAAGTACTTTTGAAGCGTGGCTTTCACGATTTAGGAAGAAGTTCAGGTAGCCAGGTCCGGCGACTTCAATCTTCCTCACTCGGTCTATGTCTATTTTCTGCTTGACTTCCTCTGCAAGTTTTCTAGGATTCTCTTCTTTTTTTCCGGCAGCCTTCATCACAGGATAGGCAAAATCCCCGTATTCAGCGCTTGGGACTTCAATGTCGTTTTCATCTACCCCAATCTCAAGTTTATGCTCTAGTGAGTCTATTATTTCCCGCTTTATATCGTTCATACTTTGGATTTCTTGGTCTGCATTTTTATGTTAAATCATTATATTCATCATCCACATAGCTCAGGTCGAAGCCTCCAAAAGTTGAGTTAATAGAACCTCTGCATTACTTGTAGTCCTTCCGCTGCCATCCAGCTCTGGAGCCACTTCCACAATATCGCAGTGTTCAGGTGATATTTGCTGTATCAGAGCCTTTACTTGCTCTAAACTGAGTTCTCCGTCAGGATATCCTGTTCCAGGCGCAGCGTCCTGCTCTAAAACATCTATATCTATGGACAGATACCTAGGCTGTTCGTCTTTGCCAAACTCTCTTCTAAAGTCTTCGACATCATCTGGCCTATATACGTTTATGTCATGGTGATGAAGAAACTCATCCTCGTCTTGGTCAATTCTTGTCGTACCTACAAATGTGATTTCGTCTGGAGTAAACAAATTTTGCTCGATTAATTCCCTAACAACAACGTCATGGGAGACATGGTTGTCAAGTTTCTTTTTCAGATCTAGGTGTGCGTCCAGCCATACCAGCTCTAGGTCAGGTCTGTTATCTTTCAGGGCTTTAATTACTGGGAAGGAGACCGAGTGGTCGCCACCAATCGAAATGACTGGCTTCTGGTATTTGATTAGATCTCTGGTGTTTTCCAGAATCCTTCTTTGAGTTTCCTCTAGAGAGAACTCATCAGGATATACTTCATCGACTAGAACCGGTTTGCTGGGCGAAAAATCCTCTGTGACTGCTTCAGGGCCTTTTAAAGTACATTTTCTGGATGTTCTGTGTATTCCCATGTCGCAGGGTAGTTTCTGTATTATTGCTTCTGCGTCTTGAGGTGAGTTTACCTTTGTCATATGAGAATCTTCATTTTATGTGATATGTGTTCGGACCCGGAGGGATTTGAACCCTCGACCGATCGGTATCTTCAGTTGAAGACTAAGTATCTTCTTCATCCTCTTTCCTCCTATTTTGGAGAATCTTGAGGTTTAGAAGCCGATCGCTCTGTCCAGGCTGAGCTACGGGCCCATGATTTTTAGATTGGAAGTACTCCTGACTGCAGAACGATCTCAAATACAGCTACCATCCCTGTAATCATTACTATTGTCTTGGGATCCATCTCATAACCTGAGTCGGCGTCAAAGTACTGTACAAGACCTCCCTGTGAAGAAGGAAGTGCTCCTCCTTGTTGCTGGTTGTTAGCCATATTTTATTGAGTATCGCTTAACTTCAAAAAAGATACAGTAATCACAGCTTTGAGGGAGAAAATCCCTGCTGGGTGACGGCACTAAGCCTGATTCTGTTTGTGCTTGTCGAAGACTTTGGATAGTCTTCTGGGTACCGTCTACACTTTTGCAGACGCGCCGCATTTACTTCACACTGTAATTGTGGTTGCACGCTTCTGT
>GL982576.1:483836-485345 GCA_000220375.1 Candidatus Nanosalina sp. J07AB43
TCCATTGACAATACCATCATCCTCATCACCTTCGAGTAGGATATCTTGATCATCATATTCATCAAAATCACCTATATTATCTATATTAATTTCAGCATAATCATCTTCCTCTTCTAGGTAATTATTATCTAAAATCTCTTCGATATCAGCCATATATCACCACCCTAATTTATGTTGTTACCTTTACATATTAAATGCTTTTTGGGAAAGCAGTCTGTAAACTAATCGAAGTAGAAAAATTATCTACCAATAAAAAAATTCGCTACAATTATTCTACATTAAGTAGGGCCCTTAGTTCAGCCTGGCAGAACGTCCCCCTTGCAAGGGGAAGGCCCAGGGTTCAAATCCCTGAGGGTCCATACATGTCCGTGTTCATTTGGACCAATCCACTTAAGAGGGGCTTCTTGACCAAACTTAAACATGAGTCAAAAGACAAAAATGACTTTCCAAGCACTCAGACAGACCAATTCCAAACTTTTCCAAAACCCTGAACTATCTGATCACAACAAACAGGTTCTTGAGGACTTCTTCAGAAAAGCCAGAGCTGGAGGAGGAAGTAAACCAACACTCTCAGATTATAGTTCAAGATTCCATAAGATAATACAGCACATTGACTTCCAGCTTGACAATCCAAGTCAGGAAGATCTTGAGCTTCTTGTCTCAAAGTTCAACCAAGATGAGATAAGGAAGAACAACGGAGAGCCTTATGGTGACTATTCAAAAAACAAGTTCTGGAAGAGTATAAGCAAATTCTACAACTCATTTATCAAACGGAAAGGAAAGGGCTATAACAAAAGTGTTGACGGACCTGAGCTGATTCAAGACCTTGAAATAAGCGTTGAGCTTTCTACAAAGGTTAATCCTGACTCTTTACCCACACCCTCAGAGGTAAGAAAGGTGGTGAAACATGCAAACAGTTTAAGAGATAAGGCTGTCATCTTGGTCAACTGGTCAACAGGTGCCAGAGTTGGAGAAATCTTTGAAACACAATATGACAAGAACTTCTTGACGTGGGAAAACATAACCTTTGAAGACGAGACCACTTGGATTACACTTGACGGAAAAACAGGTGAAAGAGAGGTTCCTGTCAGAACCGGAACCCAAGTGTTGAAACAGTTATTTGAGGAGTCTGACTGTGACAGCTCTGACCCTGTATTCACCAAGAGAGATAAGACATATTATTGTCCAAGCTGTGGAACCAAGACCACAAGCGATGACAGAAACACGTTTGACAACAGGGTTTACAGTTGCAAAAGCTCGGAGTGTTCCTGGACTGGTTCAAGACATGACGTTGAACAAAGAGATGAGCCATTGACAGATCATGCGGTCAGACGTATCTTGGAGAGGACTGTTGAGAGAGCTGGAATGTCTGGAGAGTTTAATGACAATCCACATGATTTCTTCAGGAAGTCAAGAGCCATGTATAAAGCACGGATTGGGAACACGGAACACCAGATCAGAGCTTTCTTTGGCTGGTCAGAGACATCAGACGCACCAAAACATTACATT
>GL982576.1:485365-486547 GCA_000220375.1 Candidatus Nanosalina sp. J07AB43
TGGCGTCAATTTGCAACCAGACATTGAAACGGCCGAGAACGTGTTTGGATTTGATCCTGGAGATCCTATACCCAATGTAACCGAATATGAAGTTTTTGACGTCACTGGACTCTCAACCACTGAAGAAAGAGACTCTGGAGATTTAGTTCACTCTGGTCTAAATGAGACAGTAAAAATAAATCAGTTAGAGGGAAGAGAGTACCGCTTCAGTTTTGAGATAAGGAACGATGGTTTCTCTGAGTGGCAGGTTACACAGCCTGATCAAATGTTTCACGATGGTGTTCCAATCGACTGGAGTAGAGAGCAAACGTACTATAATATAAGTACTGATTCATTTTTTGGAGGCAACCTCTCGCAGAACAGGATTAACTGGGATACATCTAATGGGGGTAGCCTAGACGTTGGTCAAACACTCTACGCAGAGTATATCGTGAAAACGTCTGAAGAGAACTACAATCTCAGGCAGGAGTTTTTTGTAAATGATTCAGAATCTGGTGCTGGTAGCAGGGATTTCCATAGACTGAAAATTAATGACTTAGGTGTAATTGATGTAAAGCTCAGTGAACCCCCTAATAACACGGTTTTACAGGCTAACAGGACATACGATATAAATGCTACTGTAACATGTAGGAACGGTTTCTGTGGCGATATAGATGCAAATCCTAGATATAACGATTCTGGATCAAGAGAGATTATACCTTTCTCCTCAGGTACACCTTTCCAAATTGAGCAATTCTCAGAGGACAATTGCAGCAATCTAAAGTCTGGAGAACAATGCAGACTTATTTGGCTCGTCAATGCTACAGGTCAAGAAGGGTCAAGATTTAATATTGATGTGAACGCATCGTCTAACTTCACTAAGATACCTGAATCATCTTCAAATGAAAGCCTGGTGGGTATAAACTCATTTATTCTGTTTGGAGCTAATTTTAGCACCATAGATTTCGGCTCTGTAGGAGCAGGTACGGGCAGACAGCCGGCGCAATGCAACTCAAATTTCTGCTCCAATAATGTCGTAATAGAGAACTATAGTGTTCCTGTAGATGAGCTCTATGTAAAAGGATCCAATCTTATCTCACAGAGAGACGAAACATTCAATATTAGCATAGGAAACATGAACTTTAGCCTACAAAATAATGCCTCGACTGGACAACCACTGAGCAGGAGATTCCAGCGTGTTAC
>GL982576.1:486567-489151 GCA_000220375.1 Candidatus Nanosalina sp. J07AB43
GGCCTTAACCTTGCTCTGGGTTGTTTCCCTCTCGGAATGGCAGCTTACCCGCCATCCCTCACTCCTGAGGTCTACAGCGTTACACAGTTCAGAGTTTGACTCCGGCCTGAAGGTAACCCTTCAGGGATCGGAATCAGTCGCTTTACCTGTACAACCACCTCGCTCAAGGCTAGACTTCGGCCTATTTCGAAAGGAACCAGCCATTGCTGATCTCGATTGACATTTCACCCCTTGACCCAGGTCACGAGAGCGCTTGTATCGCAGCACCTCTTGCGGTCCTCCACGGAGCTTTCGCGCCGCTTCAACCTGCCCAGGCCAGGATCGACCAGCTTCGGATAGTACCGCGGTGACTTCTCGCACGTTTACACGAGGACCCTCACACGTCAAAGACGTGCTGCGGTCTTCTTGCTTTCGCTGTGACTCCCCACCGTAACAGTGGTTAGCCTCGCCACGGAGGTACACTCCCTGCCCCGTTTTTCAAAACGGATGACAGAACGCTGCTCCAACCGATTCATACTTGAACCTCTCGGAAAGTTCTTTCACGGTTATCGACGCTTGCACGCTCTGCCTAGCCTATAACCAGTTAGTTTAAGGCTCTTTTCACCCCCTTTCTAGGGGTACTTTTCAGCTTTCCCTCACGGTACTTAGTACGCTATCGGACTCGAGAAGTATTTAGCGTTGGAAGAAAAGTGCCTCCCATCTTCATGCAGGATTTCCAACCCACACTACTAGGGACACGTCGGAGAACGTCTTGGTTACAGCCTACGAGACTATCACTCTCTATGGTCCTGCTTTCCAGCAAAGAGTTCGGCTAAACCATTCAGTTCAGAAAGACGGTCCAAACCACATCCACAGATCCTCTCGGAACTGCGTTCAGTTTACGCTGTTCCCCTTCCGCTCGCCGCTACTAAGGGAATCTCGGATTGATTTCTTTTCCTGCGGCTACTGAGATGTTTCAATTCACCGCGTTACCTCTCCTCTCGGAGTGCATCTCCAAAGAGATGCGCGTTAACTCGCATTAGGAAATCTTGGGCTCAAAGGCTGCATGCGCCTCGCCCAAGCTTATCACAGCTTGCCATGTCCATCATCGGCTTCTCGAACCGAGCCATCCGCTAACTGGATATCGTCGCAATCCAACTTCAGGCAACCAGCTTGATATGCTCCACGTTTCAGCAAAGCTGAAACAAAATAGACCATATCAGGCTAAGCCTAAGTTTGAATGCAAAATATGTAATGGTCAAACCCTACTTACACCCAGATCCAACGACACGAAACGTCGTACACGCGGCAACGTGTTCTCAGGTGTGCACTACTCACACCCACAGCTCCCATATGAAATGGATTCAGGTGATGGGTTCGTGCTCAGGACATTCCATGGTGAGAACGCCCCTTCCATACGTAAACAGTCTCCATAACCGGCCTATCAGACGCGGCGAGACTAAGTCAACTTGGTATCAATTAAATATGGACTTAACCTTTTTAACGGGTTGTCCTATCAAGGTTTACACCCTGTCGGACCGTCCACAACTTTACAACCCTAGTTTAATTTTATATATGGTGCGTCGTGTAACTTCGCACTGATACTGATTACTTAAAAAACTCCTTACAGAACCTACGATTACACAAGTGGAGAAGGAGGGCCCTTAGTTCAGCCTGGCAGAACGTCCCCCTTGCAAGGGGAAGGCCCAGGGTTCAAATCCCTGAGGGTCCAATCTTATCTATTTATATCGAGATCTTAACTATGATTATTGTGTGACACTAAACTTGCCAATACGTGATGACCTCTCCCTAAGCAACCTAAGTGTGGACCAGCAAGAGCTTGGTAAGATTCTCCTCATCGCGTCTTCTACACTTCTTTTAGTATCTATACACGCTTTCTACAGTGTTTCCGATATCGAGCAAGATTTACAAGAGTTAGATGGTGAGATGACCCAGACCTCTGCTGTTCTGAATTCAGATGGCTTTAATAGCAGCCTTCAGGCATTGAGGGATGTGAACGCTCTCAACGTACAGGCTAAAATTGTTAGAATTATTGAGGGCATGAACAAAGCGAGCGACACTCTGCAGTCTTCGAATCAGCTGGAGAAGAATGCTGAAGGCTCGATATCCACTTATCAATGGCTTTCACTCATATCCCTCTTAGGATTTGTATCGGGTCTGATTTTGTTCCTCATGGAACGCTGAAATAGTTAAGTGCTAAAGAGCAGTACGTGTATACAATGGACAGAAAATCTAGGTGGATGTTCTCATTACTGAACTTGATGCTTATACTGCTGCTGTTTTCACCGATGGCTATATCATCATCACCTGTAATTAGCTTTCAGAATGGCAGCGATAGTGGAAAATTTTTGTTGAGTAATGAGTCTTCAATTGATGCTCCGATCGATTTCCCAAATGTGAGAAGCGAATTAGCTGACATCGACGATGATGGATTGCTCGAGACTGCGTTCGACGACAATGGCGATCTCACAATAGTTGACAAGAACGGTAATGCTCAGTTCCTGGTCCAAAATGCAGGCCTCCCAAGCGGAACAGGGAAACTAGCAGTAGGCGATAAAAATAACGACAACGTAGTTGAGATATT
>GL982576.1:489171-491880 GCA_000220375.1 Candidatus Nanosalina sp. J07AB43
TGAACAACTCAGAGACAGCTCTGAGACAGAGGAAGATATGTATGCTGATCTTATATCAGACTTTGAAGAGCATGAGGACAAGCTGAAAGCATTTTCTGAAGACTATTTTATCCGCATACTAGAGGACTACACCCTCCAAGACCTATCAGGTAGCTCAATTCAAGAGTTACTTGTCCAAGAGTTTACGTTTACAGCTATGGACATATACTTGAGAGGCTATGAGGACATAGACCAACAAGAGCTGTATGACCTAGAGTGGTTTGACACACTTTACAGGACTCTCATGGTCACAAACGTCCAAGGAACCACAAGACCAATCATGAGAGACTTATTGAAGAAAGAGCTTGAACGTTAAGCTTTCTCTTCTAATTCAAGGTTTCCTTTGTTGTTGATCCTGGATTTGAAGGCTTGCAGGACAGTCGCTAAAACTGTGTGCTTTCCCGGTACTCTTCTATGTCGTCAATTAAGGCCTCATAATCAATCACTCCATCATCATCCTCATAGATATTACGGGGTACTTGTAGTAGTGTTGCTTCATTATGATCAATATCGTTTGGATCTTCAAGCGCTTCTCCGAGATCATCATGCCTGCCATCTGAAACTGACAAACTGGACATTTCTTCATCTTCTAAGTCATAATTTTCTTCTAAGTACTCAGTAAAACCTGTGTCAAAATCGGCTGATGCCTTTAGAACTTTTACCATAAGATGGCAATTCTGTTAATATCTTTATATGTGATTTTCCATATGATTCAATGATTTCTAATTGTTTTCCTCCAGCTCAAGGTTTCCTTTGTTGTTGATCTTAAATTCAAGGTCTTGTCCGTCTTCCCATTCTTTGGCTTGAACGAATTTTTTGGGTACTGTGATCTTGGCTTGTCCGTGTGGGTCTGTGATCTGGAGTTTCATAATCTATAATATTATAACTAATTAACAACCTATTTTTGGTGTAAAAGCATTGTAGAAAAGGAGTACCTTAACACGGACACAAAGTGACTGAGGGTCCAACTTTATTTATACTGTAGCTCCGAATATGACAATTGTGTGACACTGGATTTCCCGATACGTGAGGATATCTCCATAAATGACCTGAGTGTAGACCAGCAAGAACTTGGGAAGATTCTCCTTATTGCGTCTTTTACACTTTTTTTGTTATCTCTACATGCCTTCTACAGCGTTTCAGATATCGAGCAAGATCTACAGGATTTAGATGGTGAGATGAGCCAGACATCTGCTGTTCTGAACTCAGATGGCTTTAATAGCAGCCTTCAGGCATTGAGGGAGGTGAACGCTCTCAATGTAGAGAGTAAAGTTGTCAGAATTATTGAGGGTATGAGTGAAGCGAACGAAGCCCTGGGTTCTTTGGATCAAGTGGAGAAGAATGCTGAAAGCTCAAAATCCACATATCAGTGGCTTTCACTCATATCTCTCTTATGTTTTGTATCACGTTTAGTTTTATTCCTCATGGAACGCTGAAATAATTAAATGTGTCTGTGGTGTCATGATTACATAGACTAATTATGGTTGATCTTAATGCGCTCAGAATATGCTTCATTTTACTTTTGTTTGTTTGCTGCAGTTTGTCTGTATCAGCTGGGTCGATATTTGGATATGATTCTGGTGATCCTTTGCCAAATGTGACAGGCTATAGGGTTTTTGATGTCTCTGGTCTTTCCACTTCTGAGAAGAGGGACTCCGGTCAGTTAGTTCATTCAGGTTTGAATGAGACTGTAAATATAGATAAGCTGTCTCAGGGAGATTATCGCTTCAGTTTTACAGTCATAAATGAGGGTGCTTCAACTTGGCAGCTTACTTCTCAAGATGAGCTCTTCCATGATAATGTTCCCGATACTTGGACACGTAAACAAACATATTATAATGCATCCGGAAGCACGTTCTTTGGCGGCAACTTATCAGGAAATAGAATAAACTGGGATACTAGCCAAGGAGGAAGCGTGGACGTTGGGCAAGAAGCTTTATGTAGAGTATATAGTTGAGATTCCGGAGCAGGAATATAATCTACAGCAGCAGTTTTTTGTAAATGATTCTGAGTCTGGTGCAGGAAGCAGAGACTTTCATGAACTTAAAGTCAAAGAATTGGGTAACCTAGACGTAGAGATTGACGAGCCACCTAATAATACCGTTGTCCAGGTTAACAAAACTTTTGATATCAATGCCACAGCCACGTGTTCTGGAGGATTTTGTGGAGATATTGCTGCAGATCCAAGATACAATGAATCGGGTACACGTAAAATTATACGTCCCTCAACAGATGATCCTTTCAGGGTGCAGAATTTCTTTACAGGAAACTGTGACAATGTCAGTTCAGGTGAGAAATGTAGGTTGGTCTATCTGGTGAATGCCACGGGAACTGAAGGATCAAGATTTAATGTGGATGTCAATGTTTCCTCCAACTACACAGAAATACCTGAATCATCCTCCAATAAGAGTTTGATTGGTTTGAATTCGTTTATATTGATGGGTTTAAACTGGAGTGTAACTAATTTTGGATATGTTGAGCCAGGTGCAGTGGATCAGCCGGCTGTCTGCAGTGTCGCGTCTTTCTGCCCTACCTATAATGTTGTTATTGAAAACTACAGTGTTCCCGTCGATGCTCTTTGGGTGAAGGGTTCTGATCTTATATCTCAGGAAAATTCTGCCTATGAGATAGGGATTGGCAACGTTTCCTACAGTTTGGTAAATGACTCCG
>GL982576.1:491900-494844 GCA_000220375.1 Candidatus Nanosalina sp. J07AB43
CCTCTATTTTAAACAATGGAAGCTATGCGAACACAACCGTAAATGCCAGCTTGAAGCTAAACTATCTTGAACAGGTTACAAATCAGACCTTGCAGAACCCAGAGAAATTGAATCTTACCAATATATCCGAGCGCTATAGTGAGAATATCAGTACGAACTCTAAAGAGTACATAGAAAACTTAACAGATCCAAACGGAACAGCTGAATATAACTTCAGTGCTCTGTCTGAAGGGACCAAGATTTTTATAGATAGCTTGGAATTCAGTAGAGAGGTTAATTTATCCGCGGTTCAGAACCAGACAGATGGTTTTTCCTTAAAGAGAGATTTTGACAACTTTACACGTACCTTGGGGCTGTCTCCAAGTAATAGAAGAGCCATATATTCTAAAATCTTCTTTGCCGCTCCAAAATACCCTTTTGGCGAGTACAGAGCAACCTTGAACCTTGACTATCGATGTCTTGCGTTTAATTCAAGTAGCGGAAAGCAGGACAGATTTATTTTCAAAGAAGAGAACAAGACCGTAGATTTCAACATTGTAAAGGCCACTGGTGGAGTAAGTGATGTTGGAAATCAGACTTCTAATGTCACTCTTCCAACGGACGTTAGTCGGGAAGGAGATTTAGAGACCGTAGAAGGAGATAGCCCAAATCCAGGCCGCACCCCTGAGCCCGAACCTGAGCCCGAACCTGAACCTGAGCCTGATCCTGACCCGAAAACTCAGCTTGAGCTGGAGCCTATAAACAGGACATATATAGTTGAACGTCAGGAAAATAAGAGGATTCCTCTGAGCGTGCGTAATCTAGGTAATAATACTGTATCAGAGGTCGAAGTGTCTCCTCAATTAGATTCTCTAGGTAGATCTTGGCGTGGAAATAACGCTTCAGTTACTGAACTTTCTGCTAACTCTAGATTAAATAGATCGGTGGTTGTACGAGCCCCTCAGTCCGCTGAGCCGCGTCTCTACACAGTACCGGTTACAGCTAAAAGCAATGGAAGTCGACTTGATACTGACTATTTCTATGTAAAAGTTAAAAAGACTTCTTTTGAGCCTCGGTTTGAGATACTTGAGGCGCCTAGGTCGGTGCAGATGGTTGAGGGCTCGACACAGCAGCTTCCTATTTTAGTTAGGAATGCAGGCAGGGACGAGCTGACAGAAGTTGCAGCTGAGATTCAGAATATTGGAACGTGTGCAGACGTTCGGTCCGAGACTGTTGAGTTAATGGAGCCTAATGAGACTGTTTCTCTTTCCGTGCAGCTAAGCGCGTCTAATAATTCTCAGACCTGTGAAGCCACACTCTTGGTTAGCAGTGAAGAAGGTGCGTTTGCCTACTCCAATCTTCTGGTGACGGTTTCTCCAGAGGAAGGAGTCATTCCTGAGAGGCAACAGCCACCCTTGCTTGCCATTATCTGGACTATGCTTCTTGTCGCCTATTCTGTGTTTAGGAAGAGGATGAATTCTGACTCGATGGGTGTCAATGCTCCTTTGATACTTTTAGTTGCAGGAGAGGCATTAATTCTCCTATACCTACTGATAGGACACTATGGAGTCATCTCAGTTCCGTTTCTTCCTTTCTGATCAGCTTTTCAACACCGAATACTGAGGCTGAAGCCGCTAGAATTAATATAGTGCCTGAAAGCATCAGTACAGACCCCTCAAACCCTGGAACTGAGTGTAGGTCTCCCTCAAGAGTTATTGAGGCTGCTATAGATGTAAGACATCCAAGTCCGAGCATGATCCAGTTCCTATTTTCGACCTTAGAGCCGACTGAAAGAGACACTGTTCCTGTAATTAAAGTGAGCCCAAAGCCTGACAAGTAGAAAAGATACTGCTTTAACGTGTTTAGTGAACAACCAGGCTCAAAGGATCCTCTTAAGCCTGAAAACACGTTGAAGCCGTAATAGGATGTATATATACAGTCTTCAGCCTGCAAAACCACGAGATGACCTAGTTCGTGTGCCACAGGTCCAACAAGATAGAAACCTGCTAGAAACAGTACAGCTCCTGACGTATGATTGATTAGTGTTTGAAATGATTGCTGAAGTTTTTTCTCTTTTCTGTAAGTCTCTGGTATCATGTTCAGATCCTTTTTACAACGTTCACAGATGTGTCTATAAACTCTTCCGGATCTATACTCACGTTGCCAGTGTATTCGGACTTACTTATCCTATTAAAGTATTTGCCTAATTTTTCTTCATCTTCTCTTGAATCGTCCAGCTTGTCTGCGAGCTCTGAGTAGGTCAGTTCTCTGTCCACTTTTTTGGCGTATTCTAGATATCCTTTCATTACATGTGCTGTCTTAACGGTTGCTTCTTTCTCGGGAAGCTCTTTGTACTTGTCGAGAAGATCCAAAACCTGACCGCTATTCATCTGCTTATGATCACTAGTTTCTTCTTCTTTTTCGGTTCCTCCGCTCACTCTACCTTTAATTTGGTCTTTGAGGGATTCAATGCCGGGTATATGGCTACCCTTGTCTTTTGATTGACCGTCTGCTAGGCCTGCACCCATCAACATCTGTAGATCTTCTTCTGCTTCCTCCTCCATTTCCTCCTTATCTTTCTCAGTGCTCTTGCTCGACGATCTTTCAATTTTTGAATCAGTCTTCTTCTCTTTGATTTCCGACCTAAGCTTCAGCAGATCTCTTGTTGATGCTTCTTCGAGCTTTTCTCTTCCAAAATCGCCTTCCAAGCTAGATACTATTATGCCACGAATTTTCTCCTTCATCTCCACCTTCTCCTCATAGCTGCTAGACCTATCTTCAATCTTGTCAAGAACTTCTTGAGGACTCTCTCTTAGCATGTCCTGTATCTCTCCTTCTGTAAGTTTTTTCCCAAGCTTGGTCCCACTGCTCACATTCGAGTTATCTGGGCTTTTTGTGTTTGAGTTTTCCCCATCTTCTTGTTGACGTCCTGTAGCTTTCCCATAATTTTCTTCTTTTTGCTTAT
>GL982576.1:494864-497170 GCA_000220375.1 Candidatus Nanosalina sp. J07AB43
TGCAGCTCAATGCGTCCAATAATTCTCAGACCTGCGAGGCTACTCTCCTGGTTAACAGTGAAGAAGGTGCGTTTGCTTACTCTAACATTGCTGTGACAATTTCCCCGGAGGAGGGAGTAATTCCTGAGAGGCAGCAGCCACCTTTGTTTGCAATTATCTGGACTATGCTTCTTGTTGCCTATTCTGTGTTTAGGAAGAGAATCAATTCTGACTCGATGGGTGTCAATGCTCCTTTGATACTTTTGGTTGCAGGAGAGGCATTAATTCTCCTATACCTACTGATAGGACACTACAGAGTCATTTCAGTTCCGTTTCTTCCTTTCTGATCAGCTTTTCAACACCGAATACTGAGGCTGAAGCCGTTAGAATTAATATAGTGCCTGATAGTATCAGTTCAGACCCTTCAAATCCTGGAATTGAGTGTAGGTCTCCCTCAAGAGTTACTGAGGCTGCTATAGATGTAAGACTCCCAAGCCCTAGTATGATCCAGTTTCTACCGTCGACTCTGGAGCCAATAAAAAGAGATATCATTCCTGTAATTAAAGTAAGTCCATAGCCTGATAGGTAGAATAGATACTGTTTTGAGGTGCTTAGTGAGCAACTGGGCTCAAATACTCCTCTAAGACCTGAAAACATGTTGAAACTGTAGTAGGACGTGTATATACAGTTCTCAGCTCGTAAAACCATAAGATGACCTAGTTCGTGTGCTATAGGCCCAACAAGGTAGAAGCCTGTTAGAAACACTACGGTCCTTGACGTGTGATTAATTAAGTTTTGAGTTGATTCCTGAAGTTTTTCTCTTTTCTGTAAGTCTCTGGTATCATGTTCAGAGTCTTCTTACAAGGTTTACAGATGTGTCTATAAACTCTTCTGAATCGATACTCACGTTGCCAGTGTATTCAGATTTACTTATTCTATTAAAATATTTGGCTAGCTTTTCCTCATCTTCCCTTGAACTATCTAGATTGTTTGCGAGCTCTGAATATGTCAGTTCTCTGTCCACCTTTTTGGCGTATTCTAGATACCCTTTCATTACATGTGCTGTCTTGACGGTTGCTTCTCTCTCTGGGAGCTCCCTGTATTCTTCAAGAAGATTCAAAACCTGACCGCTATTCATACGTTCATGATCATTAGTTCCCTCTTTTTCTTCGGTTCCTCCGCTCACCTTATCCCTGATCTGGTCCTTGAGGGATTCAATGCCAGGTATATGGCTACTATCTTCCTCTGATTGACTGTCTGCTAGTCCTGCACCCATCAACATCTGTAGATCTTCTTCCGCCTCCTTCTCTATTTCTTCCTTATCTTTCCCAGTGCTCTTGCCTGATGGTTCTTCAACCTTGGAATCAGTCTCTTTTTCTTTGATTTCTGACCTAAGCTTTATCAGATCTCTTGTAGATGCCTCCTCAAGCTTTTCCCTTCCAAAATTGTCTTCCAAACTAGATATTATTATGCCCCGAATCTTCTCCTTTATCTCAATTTTCTGTTCATAGCCTTTGGATCTATCCTCAATATCGTCAAGAACTTCTTGAGGAGTTCCTTCTAGCATATTTTGTGCCTCTTCCTCTGTAAATTCTCCCTCTAGCTTGGTCTCACTGCTTACATTTGAGTCATCTGGGCTCTTGGTGTTCGAGCCATGGTCGTCCTCTTGTTGACCTCTACTAGCTTCATCATGACTTTCTTTTTTGTCTCTACCGGTTTGGTCCTCGTGATTCGCTCCCGAACTTGGTCTTGAGTTGTCCTCTGTGTCAGTCCCATTCTTTTCATCCTCTTGTTCACCTTGTATGTCTTCTGAACCTGTTTCTTTGCTCTTCTCTTGATCTGATCTAGTAGCCTTGCCCTCCGATTCATGGTTTCTATCTGCTAGATTAGCTGTGTCAGAGTCCTCTAATTGAGATAGGTTTTTCTCTAGGTTGTGAATCTGTCTTTCGGCCTCTGATAAGCTTTCTACATTGTTGATCTCCTCTAATTCCTTATCTATCTGTTTCAGTATAGATTTTCTGTTTTTGTAGCTTTTTTCTGATTCTTTCAGTGTCTTCAGGTCCTCTTCGGCAAAATTTTTGCTTTTAATTATAATTTGGACATCTTCGCTTTGTTTGGAGAGCATCTCCATTACCTGCGATGCCTTAAGGTCGTGATTAGTTCTAGAGCTGCTATCTGCCTGATTTAAGTCCTCTAGAATTTGCTCGGCTTCTTTAATATCTTTCTCGACTTCTTCGATTTTTGCTTCCTCTTTTAGAGATCTTTGACTTCTCTGTAGGAACCTAATTGCGGTCTTCCTATTCTTTGCTTTCTTTTCAGCTTTTTCG
>GL982576.1:497190-499501 GCA_000220375.1 Candidatus Nanosalina sp. J07AB43
GCAGGGGAAGGCCCAGGGTTCAAATCCCTGAGGGTCCACAAAATGTTCCAGTACAGGGATTAATTGTTCCAGCTGGGAAGTCATATAAGTAGACGTGATAAACCTTAGACAATCTCTATGAAGGATTTGGACTGGCATTATAACCTTGATTCCACTGAGTTTGGAAAGATTTTGACTGTATTTTCGGCCGCACTACTACTTTTTTCGGTATACAGTTATTACAACCTAGGCAGTGTTGAGGCTCATATCACTGAGTCTGAAAATCAGATGGAGAATGGCCTTAGTTTTGTTGAGTCTCCTGATTCTCAGAGAATTATTGAGGCATTAAGTGATGTTAGAGGTGTTTCCGAGGAGTTTTCGGTTCTTCAGAGAGGGTTTAGGGAGGCCGAGCGATCTCTCAACTCAACTAGGCAGGCAAAAACTGCTGTTAAGGATGCTAGACAACGTTATCAGTGGATGTCGGTGATTTCCATATCTTCTATTATTGCAGGGCTTGCTGTAATGGTGCTTGAGATCGGATGAAACAGTATATATTTGTGAAAGATCTTAGCTCCACCATGCGGTCAACATATTTGGTTGCTACCTTAGCAGTTCTGTTACTTTGGCTAACAGCTCCTACAAGCAGCCAGATTACTTTTGGATCAGACCCTCAACCTGTCGTACAGAGGGTTAATATACACGACGTATCGAACCTTACAGGAGAAGATAGAGAAAACAACTCCAATCTAATTGATTCAATTACGCCGGGCGGTAGCGACAATACTCTAAACGTCTCAAAGTCAAAGGACGTTCAAGGTTTCCGTCTCGATTTCTTGATTAAAAATGAGGGGGATCAGGACTTCAGCATATCTTCTAATGATGAGCTATTCCATAATGGATTAGATGCCGTAAACTGGAGCTTGGATACAGAGGAAGGAGCATGGTATAGAATTGAGAACGGCTCGAAGAGAAGAGGAGCAAGCTTAGTGAATGGGAAGCTTGAGTGGGACACGAGCAATGGAGGAATCTTGCCCAGTGGAGGACGAATGAATGCTAGCTATCTGTTTAACACCAGCCAGAACATATCTGAGAACTATAATCAAACCTTCAGAGCAGAAAACACAGGAGCTTCCTCTGGGAGCGAGTACCAACATAACACGTCTATAGAAATAAGGGATCCAGGTGAGCTGAACGTGACTCTCAACGAGCCGCCGAACAACACCCGACTTCAGGTTAACAAGACCTTTGAGATAAACTCGACTGTGGAGTGCTTGAACGGTGAGTGTGGAAACGTAAACCTGTCTGCGAGGTACAATCAGTCCGGTTCAAGACTAGATATACCTGATTCGCCAAGTGAACCATTCTACACTATAGGAAGCAATCCTAAGACCTGTCAAAGTATGGAAGCAGGTGATTCCTGCACGTTTAATTTCGATGTAAACGCCACAGGACCTGTAGGCAATGAATATAGCATTGATACAGAGGCCAGATCTGCCTTACCAGGAGTAGAAAATAATCAATCGCAGAAAAGTCTAGTTAATATTGACTTTTTCCTGATAGTAAGAGACTTCAGAAACACGACATCCTTTGGCTCAGTAGATCTCAATACAAGCTTTAATCCTGCCATAGGTAACAATGAGTCTAGTGGGCATCAGATAACGGTTGATAACTACAGCCAGCCTGTTGACTCTTTTTATCTTCAGGTTGATAATCTTACATCGAACTTTAATCCAGGTTACAGGATAGGACCAAGTAATTTCAGCTTCAACCTAGAGAACAACCCTTCAACAAGTGAGAGAGCTACAGGTGGAGCGGACTTGGTCACGAAGAATATACAGCCAGGAACGACAATAGACCTTTATTATTGGCTAGATGTGCCACTTGGTATAGTGCAGGACTACTATAATGGAACAGTAACTATGGTGGCAGCAAGTGAGCTTTAAGTCAAGAAAGGCACTGATTTTTCTGTACACATTTCTGTTGAGTATATCTCTAGGTTCGGCCGCCGGATGGGGTGTTATTACACAGAACACGGATGCGGAGATCTCGTCCTTAGAGAGAAACTATACTTTAGGCCTTGTTAACACCGGAAGTCGGCCGGTTGAACTTTCTCTCTCACACTCTAAGAATCCTGATTATGACATAGAGTTTGAGGACCCGAGAATTTTATTGGAGCCGTCAACCACAACCAAGTCTCCGCAAGGGTCTAACTGGTTCTATTCCGGCAATGGTGAGTACACCAATGTTACCTACACAGGTTTCAGCTTTCAGGCCAGCGATGATAGAAGCAGCAATAGCTTGAATTTCCAGATTTTTGTATCGGAGAGAAATA
>GL982576.1:499521-500663 GCA_000220375.1 Candidatus Nanosalina sp. J07AB43
TTCTCCACCTATGCCTACATGTGGATGCGAGGTCTGTGATGAAGCAAGAGAGAAAGGAGTACCTTACTCGAGAGCTGGAAACTCTATATTCCTTCATGACGGGAACATCCTAATAGACACACCGGAAAGAATCTGGGACTCTTTAAACAGAGAAAATATCGAACAAGTCGACTATATATTCATATCTCACTTCCACGCTGACCATGTACTTGGGCTAAGAGTGCTACAGCCGCTTGGATTACAAGACATACCTGTAGAAGAATTTGTCGGCGAAAATAAGCCTACACTGGTCATGAGTCAGCAAACTTATAACAGAGTAGTAGAAGGAAATGAAATCTTCCAGGCATTAACAGAGCCTTGGGCAGATATAGAAATACTAGACGACGGAGAAACTATGGAAATCGGAGACTTAGAAGCCAAATCGATTGGAGCTGAAATAGAAGAAGGAGGACCTAAAGAAGTATCTGGATTTCTATTTAGAGAGGAAGACAAAACTGCCTTTATTTCGCCAGATGAAAATCGGCATTTTGATCTTGAGAGGCTTCCAAAATTAGATTTGTGGATAAAGGAAACAGGGTATTTTACGGAGACACCAGATGGTGAGCTTCTCATTACAGAGAGAGCTGAGGAAACATCTTTGACTCATGAAATGGAATTTGAAGAGTCAGTAAGCCAAGTTAGAGAGATAAAACCTGATAGAGTTGTAATGACAGAAATAGAAGAACTTTTCAGGAGAAGCTATGACGAGTATAAAGAGCTTGAAAAGAGGTATTCAAAGCTGAATCTAGAATTTGCATATGATGGAATGAAAATCGAACTTTAGACCTGATGAGATAAAAAATCGTGAGGTTGAGATAGGGAAAATGTGTTCTCACTTGGTTACTTGTTCAAGTGCTTGGTTCCTGATCTTCCCCTTCCCTTCCTCGGTAAGCCTGTATTGGTGAGTGTGTTGGTCGTAATTCAAGAGGTCAAGTTTCTTCAGGTCCTTCAGCTTCTCTCCAACGTCTTCAATGCTGTTGTCTATTTTCTGCATGGCTTGACGTTTCTTCAGTGGTCCGTGTTCCTGGTAGAACTCAGGATATTAACAACATCTTCCTCTTCAATATCCTCTCCAATCTCTGGTTGTTCACTGAATATGACAT
>GL982576.1:500683-505058 GCA_000220375.1 Candidatus Nanosalina sp. J07AB43
GATTAGCTGTGCTAGAGTCTTCTAATTGAGATAAGTTCTTTTCTAGGTTGTGAATCTGCCTTTCAGCTTCTGACAAGCTTTTTGCGCTGTTGATCTCTTCTAACTCTTTGTCTATTTTCTTTAGCACGGACTTCCTATTTTTATAGTTTTTTTCTGACCGTTTTAATGTCTCTAGGTCTTCCTTGGCGAAATCTTCGCTTTCAATTATCTTCCGTACACCCTGGCTTTGCCTGGAGAGTATCTCCATTATCTGCGATGCCTTAAGCTCGTGATTGATTCTGGAGTTGCTTTCTGTTTGATCAAACTCCTGTAAAATCCGTTCGGCTTCTCTAATGTCTTTTTCGGCTTCTTCAATTTTCGCCTCCTCTCTCATGGAGTTTTGCCTTTCTTGTAGGAATTCAACTGCGGTTTTCCTGTCCTTTGCATTTTTTTCTGCTCCTTTAAGATCCTCTATCTGTTCGGCTTCTAATGAATTTTGATTGACAAAGTTTTTGAGGTCCTCAACAGTTCCTGTCACTACCCTTACTATTTCATCTGTTGAAAGGTCTTCCTGCTGAGTCATATTCAAGAATTTGTTCGTGATAATAAATGCTTATGGCAGCACGTCGAATCTCGTCGTTCCCAGAACCCATTCTCCTAGAAGGAGTATAAGGGCTAGGAATATAAGCGGATCTGATAGTTCTGTATCAACTTCTGTCTCCTCCATATTAACTAAAGCGTTCTCAAGCTCTGTTCTGGATGCAACGGTTGAGTATGCTCCTTCTGTTGCGTTTGAGATCTGCTCTAGCGAGATGAGTTGAGGTTAGGGTATTTTATTTCCGAGCTGTTCGCTCTCTGTTCATTTCCCTTTGATTCACCAATTCCTATGGTGTTAATTTTTACTTGTCTATCTCGCGCATACTGGATTGACTCATTTACCGATCTTCCGGTGTTGCTGATTCCATCTGTTATAAGTATCAGTGTCCGGTTTTCATCCGTGTTCATTAGCATGTTTGTTGAGGTATATATTGCATCCCCTATCGCTGTTCCTGCGTACGTTCCGACATCATAATTCGATATGAACTCTTTGACTTCCTGTACATCAGCCTTTACCTGTGTTTGATTGTTGATCCTCCCGCTAAAACTTAAGGATCCGATTTCTGTCTGGTTGCTTAGCTGGCTCGTAAAGGTGCTGGAGGCAGATTTCGCAGCCTCAAGTCTCGTAGGCTCCAGATCTGTTGCAAGCATGGATGACGACGTATCTACAGCTATTACGTAATCAGATCCTGTTGCCTGTGCTTTGTATTGTAGCACAGGACTTGAGATACCTAGTATCAGCGATGTGATAGCAGCCATCTTGAGAAGCAGCATTATCTTGTTGGAGCTGAGAAATGATTTTCCAGCAACCTTCTCTAGTGTTTCGTAGTTTCCAAACTTCATAGCCCTTTGCTTTTTCCTCTTCCTTGCAGCATAGTAGAGCAGCACTGCGATCCCGTTGACGAGTAGCAAGAGTTCGGCGTACTGGTTTGTCAGGATCAGCTTAATTTACCATTCTCCTCCGTTGCTTTCGAAGAACTCTGTAAATTTTGACGCTATACTATCCCTTGTGTCAATCTTTAGCTGGCTTGAACCTGTCTCTCTTATCTTGTCCTTGAGTCTTGCCTCCCTCTGCTCAGCTTTTTCATTGAACTCCTCAGCTATTTCTGTGGTATCTGCAACTAACTGCTGGCTTCTACCTGGTGACTCAAATCGAAAGTTGCCTGACTCAGGGAGCTTATAGTCCCTGAGGTCTCTTACCATTATGCTCATGAAGTGTCTGAACTTGATGTTTGCAAGCTGCATTTTTGGCTTCCAGTCCCCTTCTAAGCATAGAAAATCGGATATTAGAAATACCGCTGTATCCTCCTTTACCTGCCCTATGGTGTCGTTGAGTGCCTGTTCGAGATTAAACTTTCCTCCGTAGTTTTCGAAGTGTGTGACCTCGTGCAGGATTCTCTGATACTGTGGTTGACCTCCATCAGGTGAAAGATTGAGGCTGCTCTCAGCATGAATACCAAGACCTACGTTAATCCCTGCGTCGACCGAAGCATATGCCAGTGCTGAAGCCAGTAGGGCTGCAAACTCGGACTTGAGTTTGTCAGCGGTTCCAAACATCATTGAATCGGATGCATCTAGTATGATGTATGCATCCATGTCAACTTCTTCCTCATACTCCTTTACAAACAGGTCCTGTGACTTTGCGGAGTTTTTCCAGTCAATCCTTGAGGCATCGTCTGTAGGCAGGTATTCCCTGAGGTCGGAGAACTCTATCCCGGATGCCTGGAACTGTTCTTTGTACTTTAAGGCAAACCTGAATAGCTCAGCTATTCTCTTCACTTCAGTGTCTATCTCCTCTGTAATTTGATTGGAAGAAGGTATCTTTTCGTCTCCCACATATATGGTTCGGATACGCTGTAATAAAAATCGGCTATCTGACAGGGACGTTGTCCACTATGTCATGTATTATGTCTATTACTTCTATGTCTCGTGCTTCGCCCTCATAGTTAAGCATTATTCTGTGTATGAAAACGTCTTTTATAACCTCTCTGATGTCCTCTGGTGTTACGTAGTGTCTACCTCTGAATAGTGCATGAGATCTTCCTGCTAGAGCAAGATTGATAGATGCTCTTGGTGTACATCCCCACTCTATAAACTCATCGTATTCAAGCCCATACTCAGCCGGACTTCTTGATGCATCCACGAGATCCACAATATATGCCTTGACTTCTTCACTGATTCTGACGTGCTTTGAGAACTCCTGCATTCCTGTAATATCGCTTTTAGAGACGACAGCGTGAACTCCGAAGTCCTCATCATCCATTATGTTTGCATTCATATCGATGATTTTGCGTTCATTCACTTTTCTGGGATAGTCCAAATAAATTTTGAACATGAACCTATCTATCTGCGCCTCTGGAAGCGGGTAGGTTCCTCCCTGCTCTGTAGGATTCTGCGTGGCCATCACAAAGAAAGGCTCTGGCAGGTGAAATGTCTCATCTCCTATTGAGACCTTGTGCTCCTGCATAGCCTCAAGCATTGCACTCTGGACCTTAGGAGGAGCTCTGTTTATCTCATCAGCAAGAATAAAGTTTGAGAATATAGGACCTTTCTCAACGTAAAATCCTTTGTCCTCGTTATATGCCTCAACGCCGACAATATCTGAAGGCAGAAGATCTGGTGTAAACTGGATTCTGTTCTGCTCAGCCTCATCCTCATCTCCCTCAGCCTTGACGGTTTCAGAGAGCAAGGTTACAAGAAGGCTTTTTCCAAGGCCAGGAACTCCCTCCAGAAGAACGTTACCTCCCCCAATAACCGTTAAAAGCACTTTTCTTATAACATCTTCCTGTCCTATAAAACCGTTCTGTATCTGGCTTTCCATGCTCTGAGCCTTCTCACTGAACATTTCTGCAGTCTCGGAAAGCTGCTCGTCAGAATAGTCGTCGTACTTACTGGACATATATAATCTAATATTGTTTCTTGATGATAAAAAGTCTTTCAACTAAGAAGAAAGGGAAAATGTGGTTGGAAAGTCTATGAGCCTTGGTTATCAGACGTCACGTAGACTCTGAAAGTTCCTGTTTCCAGTTGCCCTTGATCAACTCCTCTTGGAACTTCTACAGCTGTATCCAGAGTAATGAACTGGTTTGGCTGAATTGAAGTGTCTTCGTCGGGTGCAGAGAAGATAAACTGAGTTCCTCCGCCATTTGCACTCAAGTCGTTGAATGCTGATGCTGTAGGATTGTAGCGTGTCCTGAGAATGTTCTCTCTGTTATCTGCAACCGCTGGGTCACATGATGTTAGGAGAGAGTATTCTCGGCTTCCCAGATTTACTCTTGGGTCGTCGTTCTTAGGATTGACGACTCCAACCCCGTTTCCAGATTCAATCTCATTGACGGTATGTACTGTGTAGTCAATCGGTTGGTCGTCAGGTCCATCGTCTGTGAAGTCGATGGTTCCTTCTTGACTTGATGTAAATGGTGTGTCGGCGATTCTGACTTCTGCAGAGCCTGCACCTGTGCAGCCTCCTCCAGGATCTTCAAGTACCACAAAGTAATACTCTTGTCCCCCGACTCTTAGAGCTCCTTTCTCAATCTCAGAGGGTGATGTACCAGAGCTATCTCCTGATCCGCCAATTGTCACCTCACTTGTGCCGTTTGGTGCCACTATGAAGCTCGGAACCTCATCTTCATCTTCGAACATGTACTCGACTCTGTTGACATAGTGGTAAGAGCTTGCTGCATCAGGAGTCTCGCCTGAGAATCTGTCAACCGTTGACTCAGATATATTAATCTGGAAGAAGTTCCCAGCCTCAAACGTTCCTGATCCGTCACCGAATGGGTCGTTTGTCGGTGTTGAT
>GL982576.1:505078-508860 GCA_000220375.1 Candidatus Nanosalina sp. J07AB43
CAGTACTCCCGTGAACCTATCAGTTCCTGGATTAGTTTCGACAGAGACTCATTTGTAATAGATCCTAACGACACCGCTACTGTGCGTCTTGATAACGGCGCTCCGGTTACCTCTCAGGGAAGAGTTACTTTTAATATAGATGTGCCTGCTGATGCGGAGCCGGGGTACAGGGCTGGAGGTGTTTCCCTTTCGCCGGTCAGTTCAGATTCTGGAAGTGTTGTCGGCGCAAGTAACGTAGGTATTGCTAGACCCTCATTTGTGTTCAGGGTTCCTGGGCAGGTGGACCGTGATATGGAGTTGGCAAGTCTGAGGGCATTAAGAACAAGTGACAACTCCGCCCAAATTATAGCCGAGTTTCAAAACACAGGAACCGTTACCACACGCATAGATAGTGCCTCTGTACCTATTGTCAATCAGGCTAATCAGAAAGTTGGAAATGTCAGCTTCGGAACCCAGATCGTGGAGCCAGGTGATTTTGTCAGGTTAGATGGTGACTGGGTTGGTGAGAACGTTGATGGAGGCGAATATAGACTTGAGGGAAGGGTTAATTACATGACAGGGAACGCTTATATCGGAGGTAATACAGGAAGTTTTGTGTTGACAGATGAAATTAGAGAACGTGTAGAGGTTGAGAATGCAGATACAGGTGAAGGAGGGCAGGAGGGAGATGTGTCTATGTTCCTAGTGCTGCTCTTCTTGGTGTTTCTGGGTGTATTGCTTTACTCCTTTGATATTGATCCATTTCTGATTGTGGTGGGTGTGTGTTTGACCGGTTTAATTCTCTTGGTGTTGTCGACGTCCATACCAAATCTGGCTATCCCTGTGTTATTAATTGTTTCAGGTGCTTTAGGCTACTATGTTTGAGCAGTATAATCTTGGGAGAAATCAGAAGATTGCAGGCGTCTTATTCTTAGCCGCAATACTATTTGTATCTTCCGCCTTATGGCTTGAGTCTCAAGTGAGCGATGAAGTAAGGACTTTCCAAGTTTCTGCAAATGTTGAACCCCAGACTGATGGTAACGTTTCTATGGGTGTGAATACGGGTCAAGGCCTTGATTATGGTAACCTTACATATAATACGAATTATACAAAGTTCCTTGAGATAAGTGCCGATAGGAAAACTCTTCTGACTTCTAAAGTATCAGGAAATATCTCTGAAATTGCCTATCATGACTCTCAAATTTACTTTGTAGGTAATAGAAGCTTTGAGATGACTCTTGGTTCGAAGGATCCTGGCTTATACGAAGGGGAGCTTCAGATGCGTTTTCAGACGCCAGAAACAAAAAGGGGGTCGAAATGGATATCTCTGAAAAACAAGCTGTTCTAGCGACGCTCTTTTTTGCATTTACAGGGTCTGTCTCAGCTCTTAGTTTCGACATATCTGTTGAGGAAGATTTCAATTATGATATTCAAAGTCTCGAATACAGTCAGAACGTTAGTAACCTAAAGTCAGTCAGTACCTCGATTATGAACACAGGATCAGTTCCCTGCAGGTTCAGGCTGAAAACAATATTTAACACGTCCGAGGAGCATCCGGTTAGAAAGTATTCGGGTCTGGATGTTCTGCAACCTGGGCAGTACGGTTCCCTGAACACATATTATGTTCCGGAAAGCAAGGGAAACTTCTCGGCTTCTGTCTACATTAAAGGCTGTAATAGTTGGGAAGAGGTAGAGAGCGAAAGCTTCAATGTGCAGGAGGTTTCAGAACCTGATGACGCTGTAGAGTTCTCCAAAAAGTACGCAGAAAAAGGAATGATCAAGGTTGATGTGGAGGATAATCTGCAGCTGGTTCCTACTGAAAAGCCTCCGTACTGGAAAGTTTCTCCGGTAGAGGTCACAAATGGGACTGCTGAGCTCAGGTATCAACCAGAGTCTTATTCTGCGGACGAAAATATTACGTATGTGCTTGTCAACAAGTCTTCAGGAGATATCTCCGGAAGCATGAGCGTCTCTGTAGAAACCAAGAAGCCATTTTTACAGAAAATTGAAATAACTCATCTACTGGTATTTTTCGTTGCTTCACTTCTCCTGAACTTCTTACTTGGCTATAGAGCTTTTTTGAAATCAAATTTAAGCTGAAAGTTAATTTTAAACCCCTTAACTGCTAAGTATGATTTAAATGTTGGATTCAAAACTGAATAAGCTACTCTTCCCAACACTATTGGTCATACTTTTACTAGGTTATTCTGCCTCAGCCGCAAGCATACAGCCTACAGGAGAAAAAAGGTTATGGCTGAATGGGGATGCTGAGGGTCAAGTATTTGAGGCGAGTTGTGATTCAAGGGACCGAAAAAAATACTATATTGATTCAGGAAACGCTCCTGAGCTTTCCGGTAATGAGATAAATACTCGAGAACTTCAAAACTCCATAACCAATCCTGGCTTATATAACTTGACACTAATGTGTTATGATACTCCAGGGTCAGGACAAGATCCTGCAAACGCTTCTAACACCTCTGTACTATTTCCTGCTGATGAGCTGAAATTAAATGTTAAGAACCGCGGAAGAGGGTTTGTTGGAGGTGAGTTAGGTGATGGTATAGTGTGGGGAGATACTTCACCTTCTACGAGCTCTGAACCTGTCGAAATTTCGTTGAATATACGCGAAAGAGGTTTAGAAGATGTAGGTTTGGAAGATGTGTTTGGAGAGGAATACATTGATAATCTCCAGTTTGATAAAGGCCTGAGCATACCACAAAATGCAATAAATGCTCAGGGTTCAAACAAGTTTGTATTAAATCCGGAGGTAAACCGGTATATTGATTCAACTGATCTCGTAGTACAGGCTGAGGATGGCGACCGGATTCTTGAGACCGAGATTAATCCTGAAATATCAGAGTGGACTGCTGAGCTTGTAGGAGGCGAGAACCCGGGCCGCAGAATGGATTTTAGACAGGCCTTGAATGGGGACTATAGCTATCTATTGAACGTTGATAAGGTATCAGGTGAACAGAATATTTTGAACCCGAACGACTTTGTCCTTACTGTTTTGGTCAAGAGCAAGGAGAACTCAGAATATGTATCAACCGATGAACTTGACGGCATTAATGAACTTGAAAATGAAGAATGGCTCAAGTGGTCGGAGCCTAATGGCCAAGTTGGTACTCATCGCGTCACTCTTGACAATGTGAAAGAACTTGAGAAACTACCTGACAGACAGTATAAGTTTCTACTGAAGTTTGAAAGAGGCGATAATAGCTTTGTCATTGATCAGGTCTTGGTTGATAAGCAATCTGAGTTCTCAGGAAGAATTGTCGATACCCAAAGCTCCGGAGTTGAGACAGTTATGAAATTAAGAAATGCTGAGAGAAATGTACGTATAAGCACAGGTAAAAACGGCTATTATTCCGAAGAGATTAATTCTGATGCATTTGACAGTGCTGTTATTGACTTTTACAAACGCGGTAAACTGAGTTCTGACACCACTGTAGTCGTAAGCAATCCGGAGCTCAGCGGCAATTCGGATCTTGGTCGTGGAGGTTCTGCTGTCAAGTTTGACTACTGGTCAGACCCTGAGGTCTCCATAAAAGGTGTTGACCCTGTAAACATGATGGCGGTGAAGTTTGGTTATCCTGTAGGTTCGTTTGATGAGGCCGAAATCAATTTCGATCCATCAGATGTTAATCCAGAGAACCTTAAGGTGTATGAATGTAGCTTCTGGAACTTTGAAGGAAGCAGATGTCTGGGAGCTTGGGAAAAAGTGGATGGTGATGGCTTTTCTGTAAACATGGGTATCAGCCCGCCTGACGTCCATATTTCGGATTTGTCACCTTATAATGCGC
>GL982576.1:508880-510292 GCA_000220375.1 Candidatus Nanosalina sp. J07AB43
CTCTCTGCCTCTCTTCTAGCTGCGAAGACTCCATATTCACCGGTTGATTTCACTGATAATAAAGGTTTCCAAAAAGAACAGGAATAAAATGTAGTTACACTTGGATGATCAGCCGAATTTTTCCTTTACCTCTTCTCTATCTTTGTCGTGTTCTTTCTCAGCGTGTTCTGCCAGTTCATCCAGTGTGTCAAACGTGGATCCGCATCCACATGTAAACTCGTCGTCTGACATATTATCTGTTTGGAGCGACTGCATATAAATCAGTCATGAGCATTGAGTAACCATCTTCTGAAAGCCTTTCATCTTGATCTAGAAGTTGAAGTTTGAAGAAATAAGAAAGAAGAAAACGTGGTTGAAGAAGTTTACTGGTTGGTCTCTAGGAATTGTTCGGCATCTGCTCCTGGTGTCGCCGTGTTGTCAGATGTAAGTACAACTGAGAATATTCCCTGCTGTACCTGTCCCTGAACTACTCCTCTCGGAACCTCAATTCCTGTGTCAAGCTCAATTGACTGACCAGGTTTCAAGAAATCAGTTGAATCACTGGCATCGAAGAGGAAGCCAGCTTCCGAACCTGGGAGACTTGGATCGGTATTTGAAAGATCAGTTCCACCAGTTGCCCTGATTATCTCAGGAATAGGATTGTACTTCGTCCTGGTAAGTTTTACTTCACCACTTCCAGTCTCGTTCAGTACAACGTCGTACTGCCTATTTTCTATGCCACCACTGGTTGTATCTGACTCAGCGAACTCTAAAACGCTGTTGTCAGCTCTGAGATCGAGATTTTCGACGACTCCGACCGGTGCTCCTGTACCTCCATCACTCGTCTCGACTTCGTAAACAGCGTACCTGACGGGTTCGTCGTTTGCTCCTTGATCCGTGAAGTCGTAAGCTCCGAACGTGTTAGGATCGTGGAATGCAACCTGTGGAGTAATAGGGTTGTCGATGCTCCTATCAGGATATTCAGCGTCCGCTATCCTCAGCTCTGCAGTTGTGCCTGATGCGGCAGGATCAGGATCATCGCCTCCTGACTGCGCCAGTAGCGCCCAGTAATAATCCCTGTTTGCTACTCTCATTGTTCCAACCCAAACTTCATCTGGTGTACCACCACCATATATATCACTGAATGATACACTGTTTGTGTCATCGTCGACTGTTTCCTGTGGGTTCCCTCCATCTGGTAAAGCTCCAGAACCGAAGGTCACCATACTCATCTCCGATGGATCAAATTCTATAAAGTCTGGAATCTGATCTATGCTTCCGGATACTTCGTTTCCGTTATCGTCAACCGATGCGTACGAGAACTCTCTCCTGTTAATGAAGTGGTAAGCGTTCTCATTTGGATCCTTTAGAGAATCGTTTAGATCTGTATCTGACTGAGCGTTGTTCTGATCGTAATGAAGTTGCCCGCGTCG
>GL982576.1:510312-514222 GCA_000220375.1 Candidatus Nanosalina sp. J07AB43
ATTGGAGGTCAGACCGATGGGAGAGCAAAGAGAGGCGGTGAGCTGAAGTTTACAGGATTTATTGAAAATCAGAAAGGCAACTTAGTTTCAGAAGGTGTCCCGGTTAAGATTGAGCTTCAAGGATCTGATAACTCAGAAAATTACACTGGCCAGACAGACTCAAATGGAAAGTTCAGTATAGAGGGTGAGGCCCCCGATATTGCAGGTGAGTACACCGTGACGCTTTTCTCTAACCCTGAAACATATAATGGATTTAGCGTCGACTACTCTCAGCCTCTGACGGTTTTCACTCAGAAACAGATAGATATTAAGGCACCTGAGTCCTTCACTCTGGAGAAGGGAGACGAGAAACTAATGCAGATTGAAATTAAGAACACTGGCCAGGCTCCTGTAAAAGTCCAGGATATTGTCGCCGATGGGATATCATCCGATTTCTTTTCTTGGGTCGAAAAAGTTTCTGGACGCCTTGAACCTGGTGAATCCAGAAAAGCTGAAGTGCAGATAGACCTTCCTGAAGCGTACGCCGATAGCTACAGCTCGCTTGGTATTAAAGCAGAGGCATCCTATGATGGAGAGACAATTGAATCATCTGCCACCACCCAGATAAGAGCTAGAGACGTAGTTATAGATGCTCCTGAGGATGGTAACAATGAATCTGAATCACTAGATGCCGGAGGCAATCAGACATCAAACAATACTTCGGCCCCACCATCACAGGGATTGGTGTCAGCTACAGGTAGTTTCATCGAAAGCACCAGCAATCTAAACCTTGCTCTCGGCCTTATCATGATACTTATAATGGCGATTGCCGGAGCAGTTAAAAAAGGCTCTGACACATCAGCAAGTAGAAGTTCTTCTCGCCGGAAGAAAAGAGCCAGACCTAGTATGAACAAAAATTCTGTTTCAGGGGGAGAAGAGCACGACGATCAGTCCTCAGGATCTGAAGCAGATAATACTGAAGATGCCAAGCACAATACTGAGAAAGACGTATATGTAGATGAAGAGACAGGAAAGGAGTTTGATACAAAAGAGGCGTTAGAACTCTTCCGGCAGACAAAATAAAGTTGGACAGGACTTATTTAGCCTATCCTCTCTTTGATCTTGTTTAATTTCCTTTTTATAGAGGCAAATCTTGGCTTCTTGTATTCTTCTCCAGACATGTCAGCTGCGAGGGACTTTATCTCCATAGCTGCCTCTGATATTGGATCATACTCAATAAGAGGCTTGTGATGGAACAGTGCCTCCTTCATTTCGTGGTCGTATGGAACCTCCGAGAGTATGTGAGTTTCTGTCATAGTCTCCACCTCTCTAGTTATAAGCTCTCTGCTAGGTTCGCCCTCAACCTTGTTTATTATGCTTCCAAGCAGCGCTTGACGATCGAGCTTTGCCTTCTCCGTTATTTGAGCGGCATTAATGCCTGCGGTCTGTGTAGGCATTGTAACAACTATCAGTTCATCACACGACTCCATAAGTGATGATACAGTTGTATCAAGTCCTGGAGGAAAGTCCACTATTACAAAGTCTGAGCTCTGTGCAGCCTTGCTGAGTATTTCATCCATTCTTGATAAATCAGGTTCTATATCTGTTACCTCGTTTGAAGATGTAACGGCGTTTACACCTGTAGGATGCCTGAAAATTGCTGATTCTACTTCATCTTCTCCACTGAGCACATCCTGAATTTTCACCGGATGATCGTACCTGCCAAGGTATACACCTAGATTTGAAGCGGAGAAGTCAGCATCTACGAGAGTAACTTCATAGCCAAAGTCACTTATGCTGACACCTAGGTTTACACACAGGCTTGTCTTGCCAACTCCCCCTTTTCCGGACACAAGCCCGATAACTCTAGCTTCGCCCATGCAATGAGGTTGTGGGTCTCGAGTTAATAAGTTAATTATTTTTCTGACTGCACAGCAGAATACTCGCTGAGCAGTCTGGGTTTAGAATGAGAAGAGTTGTAGGAGAGACAGAATGGATATGTGGAAAATGTATGTGAAGTGGGTTCTCCGGATTTTGTTCCAGAGAACTAAGCTTCTTTGGAGGTGATCCAGCCGTTGGTTCCCCAGCGGCTACCTTGTTATGACTTAGCCCCCCTTGCCAAGCTCAGACTTGTCTCACTCAAAGAGCGATCCTCGTCTGAACCTGACTCGGGTGACTTGACAGGCAGTGTGTACAAGGAGCAGGGACTTATTCGCCGCTGAATGATGATCAGCGACTACTACCGATTTCGCCTTCACGAGCCCGGGTTGCAGGGCTCGATCCGTACTACGACCGGGTTTAGGAGATTAGCTTCTCCATCTCGGAGTTGCATCTCTTTGTCCCGGCCATTGTAGGCCGCGTGTATCCCAGAGCATTCGGGCCATACTGACCTACCGTGGCCCGCACCTTCCTCTGGCTTATCGCCAGCGGTCTCACACGAGTGCCGAATCCCCGAAGGGATCCATGGCAACATGTGATGCGGGTCTCGCTCGTTACCGGACTTAACCGGACACCTCACGGCACGAGCTGACGGCGGCCATGCAGCTCCTCTCAGCGCGTCAGGTAAGCTCTTCAAGCTGACCTTCATTCTGCTGTCGGCTCTGGTAGAGTGCTCTGCGTTTGATCTAATTAAACCGCAGCCTCCACCGGTTGTGGTGCTCCCCCGTCAATTCCTTTAAGTTTCAGCCTTGCGACCGTACTCCCCAGGCGGTGCGTTTAACGTTTTCACTTCGGCACCGGACAACCTCGGAGGTTGTCCGACATCAAACGCACAATGTTTACAGCCAGTACTACACGGGTATCTAATCCGTTTTGCTCCACTGGCTTTCGTTCCTCACCGTCGAATCCGTACTCGTCGAGCGCTTTCGCCACAGGTGCTCCTCCCAGGATTTTAGGATTTCACCCCTACCCCGGGAATAGCCTCGACGCCGTCCGGTTCCTAGACACGCAGTATCCGCTGCATGTCCATACGTTAAGCGCATGGATTTCACAGCAGACTTGTGTGTCCGGCTACGAACACTTTAAGCCCAATAACAATGACTACCACTCGGGGTGCGGCTATTACCGCGGCGGCTGGCAGCCGTCTTGCCCACCCCTTGTTTCGGCACCTGCTTAAAGTGCAGAAAAGCGGCCTTCCGTTTTGGAAGACTGCACTCGGAGTCCCCCCATCGCACTTGCGTGCATTGTGAAGGTTTCGTGCCTGCTGCACCCCGTAGGGTCCGGCATCTTGTCTCAGATGCCGACTGACAGCTCGGGCTCTCACCCCTGCTACTGATTATCGGCTTGGTGAGCCGTTACCTCACCAACAACCTAATCAGCCGCGGCCCCATCCTGTGGCGTCAGAACGTTTCACAGATGAAGATTACTTCCATCCTCATCTGATATTGGGTATTAGCCTCACGTTAGCGAGGTTATACCCATCCACAGGGCAGGTTAGCCACGTGTTACTCAGCTATATGCCCCAAGTCAAAGACTCGGTGGACTAGCATGGCTAAATCGGACTCCGATAGCGGTAGTCTCTGGCAGGATCAACCAGAATTGCCAACACAACATAGGTTGGGTTGGACAGGTTACAATCGAAAGTCAAAGACTTTCTCAAGCCGAAGGCCCCACAAAGGACACTTCGGATACACTGCTCTCCACTCATCAAATGATGAGTGCAGAAACTACTACATAGTCGTGTCTCTCCTACATCACGCAACAAAAATAAAAGCGCTCATCTTGGTCCTCGCGGACTATCACCCGATACGCTCACACGTTCCGGGCAAGATAGAATATACTGTCTAAAACTTATAAAGGGTAAGTAAGACTCCCCACAGAAGACAAGTCCACACTGGTAATAATCTGTCTACCAAAGAAAAATACGCAACCAAAAAAATATTTGGGAAAGGACCCTCACGGCTCTCTATGGTTCTTGAGCCTCTAGGCTATT
>GL982576.1:514242-518669 GCA_000220375.1 Candidatus Nanosalina sp. J07AB43
TTCGGCTATAGATTCCACACGTTCAGACAGATTTTTTGCCTCAGTCAATTCAGAGAGTATGTCGTCCAATTGTCTGCGGGAGATCTCTATTTGCTCTTCAGCCTTTGAAGCTTCCGAGGCGATAGTCTCTGCGTCTTGAACTGGGATGACATACTTCCCAGACTTGATGCCTGTCACAAGATTCTTGAGCTGCCCCACCGCGTCTATTTCGTCGTTCATCTCAGATTCCAGCTCCGAGTAGACATCCTTGAGACCCATTTCTACTCTTTCAAGGTTCTGGAGAGCCTTTTTTAGATCCTCTCTGGTCTCATCCATCTCGCCTTCGGCTCTTGGGATATTGCCTCCTTTATCCGGATCATGTAGCTCAATTATCCTGCGGGCCTGTTCAACCTCCTCGCTCACCTTGTCCTCATGGTTTACTATGGCAGATTCCTTCTCCCTTATGTCCTGAATTTTGGAGGCGGCCGATTTAATGTTCTTACCTACTTCTTGGATTGCCTGAGCTGGGTCCACAAAACAAACATGCCAGGCCTGATTTAATTAGGTCAGGGCTTCTCGGCCTGCATACTGTTTACTATCCTTTCCGCAGCCATCATGTACGCTGCCTGACGTCCATAAACATCTTCTTCGTCTCTGGTTTCTCTAAATTCTTTGTAGGCATTGATCATCTTATTTTGGAGACGGTCAAGTACTTCATCTCTGTCTAGATATTCTCCCGTTCTGTTCTGCACCCATTCATAGTAGGATACCGTTACTCCGGCCGCGTTCGCAAGTATGTCAGGAATCATCTTGACACCATTTTCCTTGAGAATTTTATCGGCTTTCCGGGTTGTAGGTCCGTTTGCGATCTCAACAATGTAATCCGCAGATACATCATCGGCGTTTTCCTCAGTTATGACGCCTTCAATCGCTGCAGGAACCAAGAAGTCTACGTCCAGCTCCAGTAGCTCCTCATTTGATATCTCTTCTCCAACCGGGCAGACCTCTCCACGCTCTCTGTTACATTTGATAAGTTCCTTGTAGCCTAATCCGTTCATGTTGTAGGTTGCTCCTGATGAGTCTGATACAGCTATGACGTTCACACCTATTTCATCAAGCTTCTTTACCGCCGGTGAGGCTGCGTTTCCAAATCCTTGGACTGCAGCGGTCATGTCCTCAGGTTCTTGGTTTGTTTCCTGTATAATTTTTTCGATTATGTATGCTGCTCCAAAGCCCGTTGAGTCGCCTCGTCCTTTTGAGCCTCCAGCCTCAACTGGTTTTCCAGTGAAGGATTCAGGTGTCTTTGAGCCCTCTAATTGAGAGTACTGGTCCATCATCCAAGCCATCTCTTGCTCTCCTGTATTCATGTCAGGTGCAGGTATGTCTGTGTCAGGTCCTATCACTTTGAAAACTGAGTCAACGTATCTGCGGGAAAGTCTTTCAAGCTCGGATTTGCTTAGACCCGATGGATCTACTGATACGCCGCCTTTTCCACCGCCGTATGGTATATCCACAACTGCGCACTTCAGGCTCATCCATAGGCTTAGTGCTTTAACCTCGTCTTCGTTCACTTCTGGTGAGAACCTGATACCGCCTTTGCCTGGACCTCTTGCGGAGCTATGTAGTGATCTGTAGCCCATGAACGATTTTCTCTCGCCTGAGTCCATCTGTACCGAGAAGCTAGTCTCGAGATAGCTTTCCGGGTTTTTAAGCCGTTCAAGGTATTCTGCCTTCTCTATTTTGTCGAGTGCATCCTCTAAATTCTGCTTTGCATCCTCAAATTCTGTCATAATATTACGTTGTAATACAAGGGTTTTAATTTTTGAAGTGAGTGGTCGCTCACCCATCCGCTCTTTATTTACTAACTTGCCAAAGCTTTAGAGATCGCTGTAAAACTTGCCGTGGAATCCAAAAGGCATCTTAAACGGTAGGTATGCGCGACCCAGCTCCTCTAAGTCGGATGAGTCAAGCACAAGAATAAACGACTTATTTGCTTGTTTATCTAAACCTGTAGACAGTAGGACTCCAGAGTCTTCGCTACCTTCTTCTTGGACGTGTACAGGCTCTTGGATGTGTGTATCTTCTTCCCACCATTCTTTGGACTCTCCTGTATCGGTGTCAACCTTGACGATCCCGTCACATCCTTCTCGTGCCGTTGCCTGTCCGTAAACATATCTGTGTTTCAAAGTATGTCGACTTCTGTTTATCTGAGGCATCTCTATGCCTCTGTACATACTGGATTTTGAGATGTCTGAGTTTTTGATCCTGTATCTTACTAGTGAGCCGTTTTCTGTGATGGTGGATCTTGACTCTAGAGTATCAAGAAAAAGCTGTTGTAAGACCTCTGAGTCTTCAAACTCCACTAGATCCATCACTATGCTATCTTCGTCCTCGTAGGCGTTGACATGGTGAAACGTGAAAAATGATTCCATGTCGTGTTGTTCGGTTTCCCCGGTCTCACGGTCTATAATGTGTAGAGTGGTTCCCTCTGATGGACGCCACTCAAAGCTCTGAATAAACCCCCCATCAGATAGTATCATATCGGAGAGGGAGGTATCAAACGGCACCTCTGTGAATAAAATATAGTTTTCGGTAAGCCCAAAGCTATGTACATAAGATGGCCGTCTGGTATCTATCGAGGCAATTTCCTCCCTTCTCACTTCTTTGTCTGAAATCTTGTAGAATACGTACTCGCTGGTTCTTCCGTACCTTATTCCCATACCTATGGTTTCACCTCTTTTTTCATCCCTGTGAAGGTGCGCACAAACCTGATGAAGTCCAAGGTCGTCTTCAAACTCTATTCTTCCTGTGGCCTCTAGCGTGGCAGGATCAAATCCTACCCAGCCAGGTGATTCTGTCAGTGCGACATGTCTGCCTCCCAGCCTTGCAACACTGATACTGGCGTTGTCCGGAGGTTTTCCAAACACCAGCTTCAGGCTATCGAGTATGCCTCCACCTGTGGCAAAGCCTCCTGGACCAAAGCCATTCTTCGTGACCTCTCTGTACTTGTCGGATCTCAAGGCACGGTTTGTGTAGTAGATGTTCCCGGATCGAAACCTGTATCTATTCAACATTGCCAGGCCGTCGAACCAGTGCTGAGCCTCTGAATCATTCGTTTCAAATATTGCAGGTCCGTTCCTGTACAGCGATCCGTCTAACCATTCCGGTATCTCACCTTCGACCTCAAGCTCTAGGTTCTCAACCTCCTCTCTTTGAGACTCAAATCCTCCGCCAAAACCAAGTTTCATACAGTTACTTTATCACGATAAGATTTAGGTGTCGGGGGAAGAACCTATATTCTAAGGACATCCTGGTGCAAAAACAATATTTACCAAGTGCGGAAAAATAACTTATGGATGTCACAGAGAATTTCTATCTGAGAAACGTTTCTGAGGTCCTGGCATCGGTATTCTTGGTTTTTCTGTTTACAGTTGCGTTTTCATCAGTCTCTACATCCAGCTTTGATGAGTCAATGGTTGAGGGAATGTAGAACAGAAGTGTAGCGGCTCGTACACACAGAATGTTCCTCTGGACTCCAACGTAGGGTTTGACAACGTTATTAAGTTCAATGGCAGCTATATACCGCTTTCAGAGGTTAACTGCGAATACGTTGACATATACAAGTATAACGTGGGAGCTTACTGGAACTTGGATGATCTCAAGGAATCTATAGGAACTGCTGTTCTTTCGATACCTGTAATATACTCATTAGTGCTTGCTACTCCAATACTAGGCCTTTATAACACCAGAAACACTAAACACCATCTAAAGAGGTACTTCAGATTCGCTCAGGTGAATATCCTGGTGCCTATGATCTCAGCTACCATATTTTACATCGTTGAGGTGTTGCTACGCTTGATATTCTCTGGCTATTTGAAGGTTCCTTACTTGATCTTTCTACTCACTGTGATCGGACCGGTCTCACTCATCAACAAGGGTAAGATTGAATCGCACCGGCTTTCCGAAAAGGAGACAAAATTCATGATAGGTATGCTGACGGCGGCGATTTTGTTCTGGCTTGTGAGAAGTCTGTAGGATTCCTAAAGTAGTTTCGAGGGCGGAGGGCGGGATTTGAACCCGCGTCCCGACCGCCACAAGGTCGGAGTATAGACCAGCTAACCTACCTCCACCATCAACATCAGCTACGACACGTAGCTATGAATACTAATTATCTATGAATTTTTTATTGGTGGAGTAGTTTCTTGGGAAGGTTTGTAGTTTTATTACAGTGGAAGTTCTAAATTTTAGTTATGGCTATGGATAATTATGAGGATTTTGAGGACAGAGCGAGAACTTTGCATGGTCTTGGTGATGTTAAGGAGCTTTTGCATTGGGATCAGCAGGTTATGATGCCTGAGAAGGGTATCAAGGCTCGTTCTATGCAAAATTCAAAGATCGCTAAGATATATCATCAAAAGATAACTTCTGATGTGCTTTCCAACCTATTT
>GL982576.1:518689-521863 GCA_000220375.1 Candidatus Nanosalina sp. J07AB43
AATACAGGCTCAAAGGCGATAGACGATGGCATAGGTATGGTAGGCCAAGACATGGTTGAGGATTCTCTTGGTAATATTGAGCCAATCCGGGTTAAGGTCGCTGTCGAAGGCGGCAGAATTGCAGAAAAATTCAGTCCTTCAGCCGAAAACTTTGAGATTGAGGGAAACAGCCTGAATATAGCTGGGAATGACGATATTGAGGTTTCAAATGGAGGAGACAATACAATACAGTCTACGTTCAAGCTGACTCCCTCAGTTGTAAGTTATACTGACTCTACGCTGAATCTTGACATTTACGACGACAGCGGGAATTATGTAGACACGCTTGAAATAGAACCTGATATAAGACCTTACTCTTACATTATGTCGAGCAGTCCAAAGTCAAAGATAGATTTTGAGACTGTTCTAAGAGGAAATTATGAGTACGTGGCTGACATAGAGAAAGAGTCCCCTGGTGGAGGAGGTCTCCTAGACTCGAGTGACTTTGGCTTAACGATCAAACAGTTTGATGATGGCGGATTTGGTCCTGTCGAGTCGGATAGAGGATCTCTGAGTGAAACAGATTTTAAGCAGGAGGAGTGGCTTGACTGGAGTCCTACACCAGGCAGCAACGAGAATGAGTACAGAATCTTCATTGAGAACATGAACTACATTAACGAGCTCCCAGATGGTCTTTACAGCTTTGAGCTGGTTCTGAAGAAAGGCACATCAGATGATGACTCTATTGTCATAGATCGCATTCAGGTTGATAAAGGAACGGTATTTTCTGGTAGAGTTCAAAACTCTCAAGGTGGAGGGGTTCCTACAGAGTTCTTCTTTGATGGTGAAAGAAGCGTTGTATTTGAATCTAGGGGAGACGGCAGATATTCTCAGGAGATTAAAGTTGGAAACTTTGACTACGCTGAACTTGAGTTCTTTGATACAGGTTCAAGTAGCTATGATTCCAAGCTATATTTGAAGAAGCCGGACCTCTCCGGAGAAACAGATTTAGGTGGGACAGGGCAGTCAAGCATAATCTTTGATTACTACACAAATCCTAAGGTTAATGTCCCGGGCGTAGATCCTGTGAACATGTTTTCGGTGAAGTTTGGTTATGATATAGGGTCAGTTGATAGGATCAGCACAAAGTTTGATGCCTCGAGCATAGACCCTGAAAATTTGAATGTTTTTGAGTGTGAGGATTGGAACTTTGCCTCACAGAAATGTAATGAAAAATGGAGCAGTGCATATGATAAGGGGGAGGACTTTACGATAGACAAGAGTGCGCTACCGTATAGAGCAGCGATAAATAAAGTCAGCTTATTTGAGAACCCTAAAGACGGTAAAAATATTCTAAACAACGCTTATCTTCTGGGCACTGCTGCCGACATAGAACTGAAAAATGAGATTTCTGTATCAGGTGCCTCGGGCGGCAGGATACCGGCTGGGGAAAACTTGAGTATCTCTGGAGGTATTGTTGATAAACAGGGAAATAAACTTGGCTCGGGTTACGATGTGAAAGTTATTCTTGGTGAAGGGGATAGAACTTTCAATGCTGAAACTGATTCAAACGGAGACTTTGTAGCTGAAGGTAAAGCCCCTTCCAGCACTGGAAAGTACAAGATTACTGTAGAGGCTGAACCTGAAGGATTTAAGTCTCTTTCAAGAACGTTTAGCGAGCCTTTAACAGTTTTCAATGAGAAGAGTGTCTCTGTAGATGCTCCTAGACAGTTTAGCCTGCAGAGAGATGAAGAGAGAACTATTGATCTAAAGGTGAGGAACACTGGACAGGTTGGCCTAGACGGTGTCGCCCTCAGTTTTTCGGGATTGGATAGCAGTCTTTACTCTGTATCTGAAGTAGGGCTGGGCAGTATACCCGCTGGACAGTCGGAGGAAACAGATCTCTCTGTTGAAATTCCTGAAGCTTACTCAAATGCATTTCCGTCTCTAACTGTCGATGTATCAGCTCAGGCGGATGGAAAGGAGGTAACTGACTCCAGAAAGATTCAGCTACAGGCTCAGACCTCATCATCACAGACCTCAGATGTAAATGACACAGATGACCAAGAAAACAACACTGAAAACGATTCGCAGAGCGATCAGACAGGTCAGGTAAATGATTCCGATTCTGGCGGCATCGCTTGGGAGACTCCGAATGTGAACAAGATTACAGGCCAGTTTATGGAGGAGAGGAGCACGATCAACATAGCTCTCGGTATCGTAACTTTGTTCCTTATGATTGTTGCTGTTGCAGTGAAGAAAGACAAGGAGAATGGCAGAGGTCCAGCAGGGCTGAGAAATAGGCCTATGTCCGGTTCAGGTGCAGCGGCCAGCTCTGTCAATGTATCGGCATCCTCAGACAGTCAAGAGGATCAATATGTACATGAGGAGTCTGGAGAAGTGTTTGACACTGAAGAGGGACTGAAGATGTTCAAAGAAATGCAGGGCTGAGTTATCTTGAGATATTCTTCTTTAATTTTCTGAACTTCCGCTTGAATTTTGCAAACTTTGGCTCCTCATATTTTTGTCCTTCCAGTTGGTGTGCCATCCTCCTGATTTCTATAGCTGCCTCCGAAATCTCGTTGTGTAGTATTAATGGCGTGGTCTCGAAAAGCGCCTCCTTCATCTCATGATCATACGGTATTTTAGCAAGTATATGGCTCTCCGTCATCATCTCCACCTCTCTTCCAACAAGCTCTTTCTCAGGATCGTCCTCGACTTTGTTTAGTATTGTTCCGAGTACTGGCTGCTGAAGTTCCTTACATTTCTCTATTATCTGCGCTGCATTTGTTCCTGCTGTCTGCGTTGGCATCGTGATTATAGCGAGTTCTCCACATGCATCTATTATAGAGTCGACGGTCTCGTCGAGGCCTGGCGGACAGTCTACCAAAACGTAATCTGAATTCTCTGAGGCCTTATCCAGTAGCTTCTCAAGGTTTGACACGTCAGGTTCAACCTTATCTATTTCATTGCTGGATGTAATCGCTCTTACACCTGTCGGATGCCTAAACATCGCTGATTCTACATCTGCCTCTTCGTTTAGTACATCCTGTATCTTGACAGGGTGATCGTATCTACCTAGGTAAACTCCTAGGTTTGAGGCGGAGAAGTCGGTGTCTATTACGGTTACATCTTCTCCCATCTGCTGTAGGGCTATACTTAGGTTGACTGTAAGAGTAGTCTTCCCTACTCCGC
>GL982576.1:521883-536769 GCA_000220375.1 Candidatus Nanosalina sp. J07AB43
GATGTACTCGCGATCGGAGATGTCATCAGCGATCACACTGTTAATCTGGGAGAAGTACCTGATTCTGTCGTAGAAGACTGGGAACAAGAGGAATGGTTCCCTGAGCCTGGAGAATCTGTCATGGTCTCAGATACAGAGGTCGATGATGAATACGTTAAAGATGTCAGGCCTGGAGGCAGAAGCGCGAACTACGCTTTAGCTGCATCTAGAGCTGGAGGAGCTGCTAAATTACTGGGCAGGACAACAGGAGTAACTTCGATCAGTTCAGAACTTGATTCAGATGTTGAACAGGTTCAAGGGGAAAGATGTGAGGCCTATGTATTCCTTGAGGAAGGTGAAAACAGGATAAGCTGTGTAAAGTCCAGAGATCTAGTTGATGAACAATACATCGCTGATCTATCTGAGGAAACATTGACAGATGCTCAGTACTTGATGGTTTCCAACGGAGAAAACACTGAAGCACTTGATGAACTGTTTAGAAGGCTTGAAGGCCTTGAAGATAATCCGGAAGTAGTGTTTGATCCTGCTCCGGTCCAAGGCTCCTCTCCGTTTCTTGAATATGACTGTATAAGTTACATAACCCCTAATGAACATGAATACAGCCAGTTGGAAGACCTTGAACAGTTCGATGGAGACGTGGTCAAAACTACCTCTGACGGTGCATGGATCAACGATGAAGAACTTATTGAGTCTCCTGAGGTCTACCCAGTCGATACTACAGGCGCAGGAGATGCTTTCAATGGTTACATGGCAGTTGAACTTTCTAAAGGAAGAGAACTAAAGGAAGCCATGCAAAGGGCAGGTTATGCGGCATCACTGTCAGTAATGAAAGAAGGTGCCCAGAGATCAATTCCTTCAAAGGAGACAGTAGACTGGTTAATCGAGTAGGGCGGAGGGCGGGATTTGAACCCGCGTCCCGACCGCCACAAGGTCGGAGTATAGACCAGCTAACCTACCTCCACCATCAACATCAGCTACGATACGTAGCTATGAATACTAGTTATCTATGAATTTTTTATTGGTGGAGTAGTCTCTCGCATGGCTTTGTAGTTTTATTACAGTGGAAGTTCTAAATTTTAGTTATGGCTATGGATAATTATGAGGATTTTGAGGACAGAGCGAGAACTTTACATGGTCTTGGTGATGTTAAGGAGCTTTTGCATTGGGATCAGCAGGTTATGATGCCTGAGAAAGGCATTAAGGCTCGTTCTATGCAAAATTCGAAGATCGCTAAGATATATCATCAAAAGATAACTTCTGACGTGCTTTCCAACCTATTTCAGGAGCTCGATCTGAATGAGTTTGATTTAGATGAAAGGGCTAATATTCGAGAAGTTAGACGTGAGCATGACAGAGCCTCAAAGGTTCCTGAAGAACTGCAGGAAAAATTATCCAAGAAGCAATCTACAGCAGTCAATAGGTGGGAGGAGGCTCGTGAACAGGATGATTTTTCATTGGTTGAGGATGAACTGAAGGAGATAGTTGAGTTAAAGAGAAGGTACGCAAAATCCATTGATTCTGATAAGGAGCCATACAGAGTCTTGTTTGAGGACTACGAGCCGTACATTTCCTACGAGAGAATGGAAAAAATACTGGATAGACTGAAACAGAGTCTTACTAAAATCGTTGATAAAATTGGAGACGCGGATGATATTGATCAAAATGTGTTTGAGGGTGAGTTTCCTGAAGAAAAACAAATGAGTATCTCTCGTGAGATCGTTGGCCAGATGGGTTATGACTGGAGCAGAGGCAGACTTGATGTATCCGAACATCCTTTTACCCTTGGAAACCAGTTTGACTGCCGTATAACCACAAGGTTTGATGAGGAAAATCTTGCAGAGAGTCTTGGTGCTACGATACATGAATGTGGCCATGCTCTGTATGAGCTTGGTCTACCACAGGATCTTTATGGCTTGCCTGCAGGGAGTTCACGTGACCTATCTATCCATGAGTCTCAGAGCAGGATGTGGGAGAACCATGTGTTCAAGTCCAAAAGCTTCTTGAAGTATCTGCTACCTGAGCTGAGGGATACCTTCACTGATCAGTTTGAGGGCGTAAATGTTGAGGATGCGTATAGGTCATTGAATAGGGTTGATTCAGATAATCTGATCAGGATTAATGCGGATGAGATAACTTATCATCTTCACATCGTAGTGCGCTTTGAGCTTGAAAGAGCCCTGATTAATGGAGAGCTTGAGGTTGGTGAACTTCCTTCTGCCTGGAATGACAAGTACGAAGAGTATCTCGGGGTTAGACCTGATTCTGATTCGGAGGGTGTGCTTCAGGATATTCACTGGTATCAGGGCAGTATCGGGTACTTCCCCACCTATTCTCTAGGCAGCGTGCTGTCAGCACAGTTTTACTCAAAGGCAGATGAGGAGATAGATAATCTGGAGGAAAAGATTGCTTCAGGTGAGCTCCAGTCTCTTCGTGACTGGTTGAAGGAGAACATACATCAGAAAGGCTGTCTCTACAGAACCGAAGAGCTTGTGGAGAACGTGACCGGTGAGAAGCCGACCGCTGACTTCTTCTTGGACTATATCGAGCGAAAGTTCGGAGATCTCTACAACATCGAAAGTTAAGGCGGAAATGCCAAGAAGTGAAGAGTAGGGGTATCAGTGGGTGTTTCTGTCATCATCCATTTTTCAATGTCAGACGATGTCTTTCCTCATCATCTACCTATAACGCGAAAGTTAGAGGGCTTTAGCCCTCTGTTAATTTATGGTGTCAGTCTGTCTGGTGTACGTGGGAAGAGGATTCCTTCCTTGACGTTGTCCAGGTCTGCTACCTGTTTTACTAGCCGGTCTAGGCCTAGGCCGTAGCCTCCGTGTGGAGGCATTCCAAATTTGAAAGATTCCAGGTAGAAGCTGATGTCTTCTGGGTCGATACCTTCGTCTTCAACAGCGTCCATAAGTCTGTCCATATCGTGTTCCCTCTGTCCTCCGGAGGCTAGTTCAAGTCCCTTGTATATCATGTCAAATCTTCTGGACTGGTACTCATCGCCTTCACGTGCTTCCATGTAGTAGAACTTTTCCTGAGGATACCCTATCACGAAAAACGCAGGATGTCCTTTCTCCTCAAAGTGTTCCCCGAGCAACTGTTCACCCTTTGTATCTAGGTCGTGAGGATCATCTGGAACATGGCTGTATTCCTCTTTCAATATCTCCCTTGCTCTCTCGAACTTGATACGTGGGAAGTCTTCATCTGGAACCTCTAGGTCTATCCCTAGTTCTTCTATGTCATCAGCTGCCCTTTTTTGTGTCTCTTCCAGTGTGTAGCGAAGTGAGTTTTCTAGCACATCCATGACGTCGTGTTGGTCTTCGATGAAAGCCAGTTCAACGTCGAACATGGAGATTTCCGAGATGTGGCGTGAGGTTGCGAACTCTTCAGCTCTAAAAGCTGTTCCTGTTTCGTAGACTTTGTCGAATCCTGCTGCCATCAGCATCTGCTTATACAATTGCGGTGACTGTGAAAGGAAGGCTTCGTCATCGTAGTATATTACTGGAAATAGTTCTGCTCCTCCTTCTGCCCCCATTTTCGCAATGTTTGGTGTCTGGATGTTAATGTATCCTTCTTTGTCAAACCATTCTTCCATGGACTCAATTAGATGGCTTCGAAGTGAGAACACGGCGTGTACCTCTGGTTTCCTGAGGTCCATAAATCTGTTGTCTAGGCGTGTTGATAGATCCGAGTCAATGTTTTTTGATACATCCATAGGAAGAGGTGATTCCGAAGTTGAGATAATCTCCAGTTTCTCAGGCTTGATCTCCCGGTCACCAGGAGCTTGATCGTTTTCTTCAACTTCTCCCTCGACGTGTATTACATCTTCTTTTCCGATTTCCTGTGCTTGTTCAAACAGGTTTTCGTTTTCGTCTTGTTTGAAGGTGGCCTGTATCTGGCCGCCTCTGTCTCTTATAATTACAAATGTCAGTCCGCCTAGGTCCCTTATTTCGTGAGCCCAGCCTGCGACTGCGACGCTTTCTCCGTCGTCCTCCTTTGATACTTTGCTGACGTGTTCTCGTTCAATCATACTGATCAACACATAGTATCTGTCCGGTTAGACTTTTTATGATTCCTCTAAATAAATGAAGCTGCTACACCGCAGGCCAGTCCAAGCATTCCTCCCTGTATCACCTGTTTTCTTGTGTGACAGTCAAGTCTGACACGGCTCCATCCTACAGGTATAGAAAGTAGGAGTCCGGTAAAAGTCAGAGATGGTATCTGTGTTATGAAGGCTCCGGCTGCAAAGGTCATTGCACCTGTATGTATACTGACCTTTGAGAAGTGGTTTGCGGCACCAAAAATTATAGACGATATTACCGCAAAACCACCAAGATTAACCACTGCCTCGGGAGCTGAGGCATAATAAGCGGCTAGAAGCGTTAGACACATGCTTGTAACACCTACTAGGTAGCTCCTGTTTCTCTGGCGCGGGATAAAACATCCAAACCTCTCTCACCTGTCCTCCATGCGGTTAAGGTGGTAGGTATGAGGGCTGTGAAGATATAAGTGAGAACCCAGAAAACTATATCCTCGAACCCTAGATTTCTTGAGTAGAGTAACATTACTCCTGACAATGGCAGGACTATAAGAGGGTGCAGAACTTTCGATGGAATTCTTTCAAGCATCATAGATTAAGGAGTAAAATTCTCAGTTAAAACGTATTTGTATCTGTATACATATGAAATACTATTTATTTTCTCGCATATTATGAAAACTATGCCGCTAAACAAGAGTCAGCTCAAGGAGAAGATAAAACAGGGCTTGATTAAGGACTACGTGGATCTGGATAGACAGCTTCAACCCTCTGGATTTGATGTCACAGTTGATAAAATCAAAAGATTTGAGAGCAGAGGCTCTCTTGATTTCTCAAACTCTGAGAGAAGAATCTCAGAGGCCTCAGATGTGGTAACCGAGAAGAGATCTGAGGAAGACAAGTACGGATGGTGGAACCTTGATCAGGGAGCGTACAAGATAGTTATGAATGAGAGGGTAGATATTCCTAACGATCTTGTCGCTTTTGGTTATCCCCGTTCCTCATTGCTGAGGATGGGATGTACGATAGAGAATGCTGTTTGGGATCCTGGTTTCACAGGCGTTGGCAGCTTTCTGCTTCTAGTCGAGAACCCTGATGGCGTGGATATAAAACAGAATGCACGTGTTAATCAGCTTGTATTCCATGATACCGGAGGAACACAAGGTTACCAAGGAAAGTATACAGAGTAAAGCCTGTTGATTAAGTTGGCTATGATGAATAAAACACATTGTCTGACATCGAAAGATGTATGATGAGTATTGAACACCTCTGAGCCAACGCACCTTTTTCTCGTTATTTTTAATAGGAGGTATAAACAAATTCACATCTATGGCACCTGAAGATGATCAACTCTATGTCAGAATCAACCAGCAGCAAGACATGGTTGGAAACCTAGAAGATCTCGATGAGATAATAAACAACATCAACGAAGCAACAGAAATCCTAAACCAGGTCAGAGAGGTAAAAGTCACAGCTATTGATACAATTTCCAGTAATATTGAGAAGCTTAATGAGAGCCTTGAGAACTTTGAGATGGCTATGCCAGAGGTTGAAGGTGAGCAAGACCACACTGTCGACCAAATATCTGAGCAGACTCAAGAAAAGGTAAGCTCCAGGAATTCCGTAAATGAGATTCATGATGAGCTCGAGAATCTGCAGGATGAGCTAAACAAGCTCGGTCAACAATAGTCCGGTTGCCGGGACGGAGATTCGAACTCCGGAACCCCTACGGGAACGGATCTTAAGTCCGTCGCCTTTGACCACTCGGCAATCCCGGCATCTTCCTAGCTAGAAGTTCTTTCTGAATTCTTAAATTAAAATCATCTCAATGCTGGTAGATTAAGGTTCGGCAGTCGAGTTCGAATAGTAAGGATCTTGGCTCTTTATGAGTAAAAATTGGCTTGCAGGATTCAGAATGTCCGGCTTTTTCTAAGCTGTGTCTTTTGAGGGTTCGGCTCTTCTATCCTGTAGGAATTATCCTTAATTTCTGCGTATTTTCCGCACTCAGGACATCTGATATAACCCGGGTGTTCTCCTTCAATTGCCTCACTGTACCCACAGACACATTTGGCCTTGGAATTGATTTCGTTGACATCTAGGTCTATATGCTCGAGAATTGTGCCGTAGCTAAAGTAGTTGAAGAGTTTCTCGAATCTTTCAGCTTCGCATATACTTTCGTTTACGCATATTTGCGCGTGCCCATTCGTGGAAACCTTGGATAAGTCCTGCATCACACTGATTATTACGTTTCCAAGTTTTTCCATTGTTTATCGTTGGCCTCCATTTCTAATTTCAGTATGGTAATCACTCCACTGATTGTATTAAATAATGTATATGGTCTTTAATAAAGATTTTTTGGCATCTGGAACCAGCTGAAATTCCTTAGATAAGACCAGCCAAAAGCATTTTTTTGGTTATACTAAGAGTTAAGAGAGCTTAAATTTCCTAACAAGACATGGAGAATTAGTTTGTGCATATCCGAGTGTCTTAGAAAAGTTTTCTGCAGACAAGTGTCGGACTGGCTGTTTTTGATAGGCCTCTATTTGGATTTGTATACACTGAGTTGCTGAGAAAATTTAGTTAAGGCCTTCTTATCCGTATTTCTCCATTGCCATTCGACAATGTTCTCAGAATTTAGTTGAGAATAGGCTGCTAGCGGGGCGTGGATTTGAACCACGGACCTCCGGGTTATGAGCCCGACGAGCACTCCTGGCTGCTCCACCCCGCTTTTTGACATGTACATGATAGGAGAGGATTCTTTTAAACCATAATAATTCAGAAACCAATAAAACCGTCCGGTAAGAACTTTAGTTGTGACTAGCTTTTTACCTGAAGTTGACAGTGGTAAGGTGTCAGGATGGGTCGAGAAGAAAGAGGCTCATAGAGGAGAGCCTGTTCTCCACGACGCAAACACCTGTTTTATAGTTAAAGGTGATAAGCTGCTGCTTGGGAGAAGATCTACAGGTGATAGAGAGGGCATTGGTTCGAAGCGTGTTGGTGCTGGTCAGTGGGAGGGCGTAAGTACACATCTTCATAGAGATGATGTGAGAAGATATGGTATTGATCCTGATAACTTGAAGATGGTTAATGATAATATTTCTGATCTCAATATTGTTTCGGCAGTAGAGAGGATCGAGTATGAGCTGGACTCTAAAATCTTTCCTCAGCTATCTGAGAAACTGGACAGAGACTCTCTAAGTTCTGTCGTGAACGATATTAGGTCTTACTTGGATTTGACTAGCTTAGGAACATTCAGGTACTTGATGGATAGAGATGTAGATGGCAAGTGGTCGGAGAAAGAACTCTGTCGATGTTTTATGATTCGTTGTGATATTAACCCTTCGACTACGGAGGAAGTCATGGATTATAAATGGAAGCCTTTGTCGGAGCTTGAAAGCAGCCATATGAGGTCTTCTGACAGGTTTCCTACTTGGGCCTCTAGAGCGTTTGAAAAACTTGAAACCAGTTCTGAGGTGTCTTTAGATTGAAGGTTTTAGGTATTGATGAAGCCGGACGCGGCCCTGTAATCGGAAGTATGTTTATCGGAGGATTTGTAACTGATGAAAAAGATCTTGGCAGACTTGAAGATATAGGTGTTAAGGATTCAAAAAAACTGTCAGATAACAAGAGAGACAGAATTAGAGATAATCTAGGAAGTGCTGGAGATTCTATAGTTGAGGAGTTTACCGCTTCGTCGATTGACAGCATGATGGAGAGTATGACGATTAACCAGATTGAGATTAAGGGATTTGCAAGAGTTATTGATCAGACTGATCCGGATAAAGTTATAATGGATCTTCCAGAGCCGGATGCTGAAGAGTTTATTGGCAAAATAAAGAAATCTATGAACTCTGATAACACGGATATGGAGTTTAAGGCTGAGCATGGTGCCGATGATAGCTTTCCTGTTGTGTCGGCAGCCTCTATAGTTGCAAAGTCTGCACGTGAGTCACATGTAGAAGGCCTTCATTCCAAGTATGGTTATGACTTTGCCTCAGGCTATCCTCATGATAAGCCAACCATAACTTTTCTTGAAAGATATCTTGATCAGGAAGGTGACTTACCGCCTGAGACCCGGCGATCTTGGAGTACTGCGGAGCGTATTATCGATCAGCACCAACAGAACTCTATCTCGGATTTCTGACACAGGTAAAAAGCTTCGCGCTAAGGACATTTTTTATGTCAGATAATCCTGAAGGTGTTTTCGTTGATACAAGGGTCCTTGTCAGAGATAAGGATGATGCTGAAACGGTCTACGAGGAGCATTACTATGGTAAATTCAACGATGAGGTCCTTGAGCTATCCCTAGTAGAGGCTTACCACCTTATGGATCGTGATATATTGAAAGTTCAAAATGAAGGGGAGCAGCTTTCCCAGGACGAGGCATTAGAGGTTTTTGCCGACGAGGATCCTGAGTTTTACCATAAGCTGCAGGCTTACTCAGATCTTAGGGAGAGAGGTTTCATAGTTAAGACTGGTTTCAAGTTTGGTGCTCATTTCCGTGCGTACCCGAGGGGGGTAAACCCTTATGAGGATGGTCCCAAGAAACAGGAGCAACATACTAAGTGGGTGGTGCATGCTGTGTCAGAGGACGAGGAATTGAGTTTTTCGGAGACTTCAAGAGCGGTGAGGTTGGCTCAAAATATCCGTGCCACAATGCTCTGGGCTGTAGTCGACAGCGAGTCAGGCGTCACGTATTATGGTGTAGATAGAAAGACGCCATAGTTTATTGGAATATGTTTATTCTTCCTCTTCTGCCCTGCCTTTGCTTGAGTTTCCTGCCGATCAGTATTCCTGCTGCAAGCCCTGCTAGGTGTGCTGAGCTTGCAAAGCCTCCAATCACAGGAAGTCTGACACCTACTAGGCTTGTTGCTATGTTTAAGGTTTCTATTGCACCGAATGCTTTTACTGCGGTGCTAATCTTCATTGGAAATACAAAGTAGAGAAGAACTTCTGCGTCAGGGTAAAGTACTGCTATTGCTCCAACCACTGCCACGACTGCTCCGGATGCGCCAACAGCAGGATTCATACCTATAGCATGAGTGGCTGTATAGGGTATCAGGTATAGCAAGTTGTTGAATAAAATGTAGGCGATGCTGGCGATTAGTCCTGTACCAATGTAGAATTTGAGCAGTTTTTTGCTGCCTATGGCTTTTTCTAGGGCTGACCCGAAGAAGTAGAAAGTTGCCATGTTTGCAAACAGGTGCAAGAGTCCTCCGTGAGCAAGCATAACAGTGGCTATACCCCATGGCTGTGTTAGAAGTGTTGGATCATATCCGAGTGTTGTGGCGGCGGCCTCTGTCAAGGGATTCTGTGACAGTGCCTGAGGTGTCAGGTTAGGGAACAGCATGAAACCGTACTTTACCGTGTCAAATATTTCTGCTACAAAGTAGAAAACTGAAGTCAAGGCTATTATTGACATTGTGAGATTGTTTTTCAAAGTATACTTGATGTCTGATAGCAGATTATTTCTTCTTCCTCGAGTGGCTGTAGTTTTCTCCTCCTTTAGGTTCTTCTGCTTAAACCACTTCTGGCTCTCAGCCTCTTTACTTGAGTTCTTTTCCTTGTCTTCCTTCTTTTCGTTTGAGTCGGGCATGTACTCTTCTTTCTTACCTGAATCTAGCTCCTGGCAGTCGTGGTTTTCCGGCAGCCTGTGTTCTGAACAGAACTTTTTGCCGCAGTAATGACAGGTGAAGCTCATTGTCTGCTTTCCGCATTCAGAACATTCGGACATGGATTGAAATTTTCACATCCACCTTTTTATCATAGGTTACCATTATGGGTTCAGAAGAATGGCCTGTATAAGCTTGGGAAGGAAAAAAAGATAGAAAGAAGGTCGGGTCGTGACTTGAACTCAGATATATTTCTCCAGCTTTGATACCTCTCTTCTCTCCTGCTCTGTTGAATCTCTGTCTCTAACCGTAACTGTTTCAGGTTCCTCTTCAAGTGTTTCATAATCTATGGTGATACAGATCGGGGTGCCTACTTCGTCCTGTCGCCTGTATCTACGGCCTATGGCACCAGCGTCATCGTACTTGACTGAGAAGCCTTTTTTACGCAATTTTCCGGCTATTTCTTGAGCTTTTTCACCTAGACCGTCTTTGTTCATTAACGGCAGTACTGCTACCTCGGTAGGTGCTACAGACTTTTTCAGGTGGAGCAGCTTTCTTCTTTCATCGTCTACCTGATCCTCGTCGTAGGCATGTGCTAGGACAGTGTATACTATTCTGTCGATACCAAATGACGGCTCCACGACGTGAGGGAGAATTCTTTCACCGCTTTTCTTTACTTCCTCAACTGAGAAGTTGCATTTCTCCGAAGGTATCTCTACCTCTTCACTTTCAATCTCTAGCTTGATCTTTTCTTGATTAAATGCTTCGGGTTCTTCCTCTGCAAGCTTCTCAAGCCTGGATTTTATTTCATCTGCTTTGTCGCCAAATTCTGGCCCGAGGTAACTCATATCCGGGTTTACTGTGTTTCTCTCAACAGTTTCTGGTTCGTCAAACTCCTTGAATAGTTTGTAACTGTCTTGACTGTGCTGGTTGTGTTTTTTGAGGTCGTAGCAGCCTCTGTATGCAAAGCCTGTTATTTCTATCCAGTCACCGTCAACCTCGGTTTCAGCGTCCCAGCAGTCACTTGCGTAGTGTGAGAGTTCATCGTTCTGGTGTTGTCGGAACCTGAATCGTTCCATGTCTACACCAATTGAGTTGTACCATTTTTTGGCGATACCTAGATAGTAGGCAATCCATGGTGACTCAACTACTTCCTCTTCGACAGCTTCTTCAACAGTCATCTTCTGGGATTCTCCATCTTTGTTACTCTGCTTTTCACGCGAGTAGAGCTTGAGTTCGACGTCCTCAACCCTGCTCAGGTTTGGTTCATCCTCTTCAGGGTCGATAAAGTGCTCTAGTTCTGCCTGTGTGAACTCTCGTACACGTACAAGGCCTTTTCTTGGGCTTATCTCGTTTCTGTAGGCTTTTCCTATTTGTGTGATGCCGAAAGGTAACTGGTTTCTGGCATACTCCTTTAGCTGCGGGAACTCGACGAAGATGCCTTGCGCTGTTTCAGGTCTCAGGTAGCCGGGGTCTCCGTTGCCGGGGCCTATACCGGTCTCAAACATCAGGTTGAAGTCCTCTACGTCCACGTCGGCTAAGCTCTCACCGCAGCTCGGACATTCAAGATCATGATTCTCTGATCAGGTTCTCTACTTTATTGTTTGAGAAGCTTTCAGCCTCTTCGACCTTGGTTTTGTCTTCTATGAGGTGATCGGCTCTGTGCGAGTTCTCACATTCAGGACATACTATAATCATGTCGTCAAAGCCGTCCAGATGACCTGAGGCCTTAAATACAGGTTCTGGCATCACTGTCGGTGCTTCTATCTCCCTATGTCCTAGAGACCTGGAGAATGTTTTTCTCCACAGATCTTCTATGTTCCTCTTTAGTTCGGCGCCTTCAGGACCAAATGTCTGGAAGCCTGATACACCGCCGTATGCTTCATTGCTCTGGAAGAAAAAGCCTCTTCTCTTTGATAGCTCAGCTACTTTTTCACTTAGATCGTCCATAGAGAAACACCTGGCTGAGAGCCTTTTATATCAGCTGATGTAGTAGATTTTGAGAAAAAGTTTTCAATATTCCGTGTCTCGTGCTCTGATTTGAACACGAGGTCGTCCAAAACGTCCACCCTTAGTTGTCATAGTGGTCACAATAATATATTCTCCAGTTAATTTTTTATGGATTATACCTGTGGGAGATATTCCCTTAACGATTAAAAGCAATAAGGTAATACATCGTAATACAAAGTGATTGAAGTTGAATGGAATTGAAGAAGTTGACCTCAGTGGAAAAAGAGTGCTTCTCAGAACCGATCTAAATCTCCCTGTTGAGGGCGGCAAGCCAAAAAAGACGGTTCGTTTTGAGAGATATCTGCAGACGATTCAAAAACTGAGCAAATCAGGTGCAAAGACTGTAGTTATGAGTCATCAGGGAAGACCTGCCCGCCAAGACTTTATGTCACTTGAGCCACACGCAGATATGATCTCTGAAGAAATTGAATGTAAGGTCAGATTTGTTAGCTCATTTTTTGGCCAGCAGCTGGAGAGCAGCTAAACTCTGCCGAGAAAGGTGAGGTTCTGGTTCTGGAAAATGTGAGGTTTCTCTCCGAGGAGATGCAAAACGTCAGTCCAAGACAGCACTCACAGAGCCATCTTGTTCAGAACATGAAAAACCACTTTGATTTACATATTGTAGATGCGTTCTCTGCTATACATAGATCCCATGCGTCCTTGGTAGGCTTTATACCTGTGCTAGACTCCTATGCAGGACCTGTCATGAGAAAGGAGCTCGAAAACTGTAGTATGGTGAGGGATGAGTTTGAAGAAGGTGTTCTTCTTCTTGGAGGCGAGAAACCTTCCGATATTGTAGGCATGATGGAGCATATGGTGGAAGATGTGGAGAAGATTCTTCTCGCAGGTATACCGGGCGAGCTTGCTCTAATAATAGAAGGATATGATCTGGGAAAAAAGGAGCAATGGATAAAGGAGAAAGGCTTCGATACCAGCATACAAAGGCTTGAGCAACTTATAGAAGAGTATAGAGACAAGATAGTGTTGCCGGAGGATCTAAGAACAGAGTCCGGAGTATATACTCCTGGAGAGGTTCCAGGCAATGAGCTGACATGGGATATAGGAGATGAGACTACCAAAAGATACTGTAAAGTTTTGTCTGAGGCGGACGCTGTAGTTATGAAAGGACCGACAGGTGCGTTTGAAGATTATCCTAAGGGATCGGAGAAGATTGTAGAGTCTCTTGCAGACTCCGATGGCTTCACGGTTATAGGCGGAGGACATACCTCTTCTCTTGTGCAGAGGTTTGGATATAGCCTCGATGACTTCTCGCATGTGTCGATAGCAGGTGGTGCATTTGTCAGGTATATGAGTGGAGAAGACCTTGTAGTTGTAGAGGACTTAAAGAAGTAATTCCTTGGTTTAGTCCTTCCTTATTTCTGACACGAACTAAACCGAAAGCTAAAAAAGGGTTTCTTACCAGTGTTTATTTTATGGTCGCGCCAGAAAGATCAATGGATTTCAGAATTTCTACAGCTTTCTGGTTCAGCGGCAGCTATTTCTCTAGCTTTACGTTTTAAGAAGTGAACTCAAACATCTCTGGTTCACTTCACCACTATCAACAGGTGATATCTATGTCTAACACACAAGACTATACCTTCGACGCATCAGGTACGCAAAAACAGCGCAGAAAATCCTTAAGACAGCCTTCGATGCCTAAGAAGTCTGAGTCTGGTCATTTATGATAAGAACAGCCTCTGAGTTTGAACATGTTTACGAACAGTCAAGAGATCAGGATGTAGACGAGCTTATCGATCAGCACTACGAAAGACTAGGACTTGAAGGTTTAGATGCCGAATGGTTGCGTGAGGCCTACGAAGATGCAGGCGCTATGAGCTCCGAGGACGACTACACTTTCGTTATACCTCGTCAGCAACCAGCCTCTACAGTCGAACAGATCTCGATGCAGCAAGTTGCAACCATGCTGGGAGAAGATTTACAAGATCAAGGACTCATAGATAGCTACAGTGTAGTAGGTGCTCCTCTTACGGATAAGATGTACAGCAGGAACTCCGAGAAGAGAGGGTACGCAATGCCTGTAGTATCGACAGAGGCAGCTCTATGGGATACACAGGTCACGGATATTCAGGACGGTTACAGCATCGGATCACACGAGGTGAAGTTGAGAGAAAACTCCGATCAGATAGTGGAGCAGATGCTGGGTGCAGATTCCGAGGCATCGAACCTCAGAGAGCTGCATGACTCCCTTGAGACTCCGCTGGTCGAGACCCGTGGTGACTTCACGGAGATACAACGGAGCATGATAGAGCAGATGATAGCTCATGGTCAGGAGCCTGAAGTCATCGGCTACGAGGACGGTGATGGAAAGATAGTAGGGATGAAGCATAACCCGGAAGCTGATACATACCAGTCACTTGACGACAGAAGAGATATCAACCTCTCGATGGAAGAGGCCTCGAACCAGGGTATACTGCCTCCCGATGTGAACTACGAGACACTGGTATTCCCATCAGCATTGCACACAGACATCGGATACATACTCAGAGGGCTTGATAACGAAAAGTTCAGAACAGAGAGCACTGACGAACTTGAGAGGCAGGCACAGAACGAAGGCCTGAACAGATTCCCTTTCATCGATGTCTCCTCCGATGGCGGCTACCACGCGAGAGTTCCTGGAGAGGTGATGGATGAACTGGATGATACTAGGTTCGGAGGTTCCTCAAGCCTAAAGAAGGATGGAATGGTATTAAACCTCTACCCCTCAGAAAGCAAGAGGGAAGAGATCCGTGATGCCGATCTCAGATCTGAGGAGTTTGACGAGGTTACAGAGCAAATCCTTAACATGACCTTTAGGTGATTACTAAGCATGAAAGAGCAAGTTGTACAGAGGGCCTCCAGGCTGGCAGATCTGTCGCCGAGACAGCTCGAAGATGAGAAAAGAGCCGCAAAACTTATCGAGGAGGAGATATCGGAGTTTGATTATACCACTCAGAAGTTCCAGATCTTGGTCCCGGATTTCAAGGACTGGGGGCTGGAAGCCGATGGGGAGGAGATCAGATGCCTTCCTTCAGGCCTTGAATCGGGTAAAATAGAATCCAAACAACTCGTTAACTCTGTCCTGAACGGGCAGGGTTCGATGAACCGGCCTAACATCAACTTCAACCCACACGCAGAGGGCATCTCTGTCCCGAACTTTTACCAGGCTCCTTCAGTCGCCATAAGTCCTGAAGACGTCGATAAAGTCCTTGAAGCAGATGAAGTAAAGGG
>GL982576.1:536819-539393 GCA_000220375.1 Candidatus Nanosalina sp. J07AB43
GCGCTAGCAATGAGGACGTATTAGGCACTACAGGAGCGGGAGAGAATGAGTCAGTTCTTTCCGTCACAGGTGACCAGGTTCCAGAAGCCATAGAAGAGGTCAAGGAACACTACGAAGGTAAAGGAGGGGTCGTAGTCCAAGAGGACATGACCGACGAAATGAAGTACTCGGGGGTGGTGTATACTAATCATAACGGTAAGATGATGCTTTCACTTGGCGAGGAAAATGCAGTTCATTCTATAGTTGAGAATGGAGATCCAGGGTTACGTGTTGAAATAGATGATGAAAAAAGAATGCACGGTGAGCCCATAGATCCTCAAACTGTGAGTGAGATAGAGGAGCTTTCACGGGAAGTTGAACAGTACTTCGGCCGACCGATGGATCTAGAGGTTGCATATACTGATGAAGGACCGGAGCTTCTCCAGGCACGTCCTATGAGTAGCCCAACTGATGAGACGCTAAGGGAACATGAGGAAAGACGGCTTGACAGGAAAACAGGGCATTTGAAGGACCAAGGGCTTAACGAAGTTATTCTGGGACGCGGCAACTACCATGAAATACTTGGAGGAGATAATGCAACGCCGCTCAGCACATCACTTTTCAGCTATATTTTCTCAGGTGACGGGGACGGAACCCCTGGAGGAACTCAGCTAGGCAGAAATGAGCTGGAATACGAAAACGGCGACGAAATATCTCCATGGACTGTTAATCTTGGGGGAGAAGTATTCTTCAATTTTGCAAGCGATGCACTCCAGTTCAGGCCTGAAGGTGCAGAAGTAGACGAGCTATTGGAAGTAATAAATGAAGTATACATTCCGAAGGTGAAAGGAGACCCGGATCTGTTGAACTATCCCGAGCTCGGTATGTATGCAAACTTCCCTGAGGAAGCTGAAGAAATAGGTCTTCCAAAAGAACCTTATGAGGACTTGGTTCAGAACCTCCAGTCGGAACTTGGCGAATTCGATATACCTGATGAACCTCCAGTGAAGAAGGAACCCGGTGATCTTAAAGGTGTCTCTGAGACACTTGAGGCATTGGATGAGACGGTTGAAACGATTCGCGAGGAACATGCTAAGGAGTATGTGAAGGCGAGAAGGCTTGATTTCTTCGCAAAGGAGGATCTAAGGTTCAGGCTCCAAGACTTAAAGGAAGAGGATCCTGAAGAGTATGAGGAATTGATTGAGGCTTTCTGTGACAGGGTTGATGGAGAAGATCCTGAAGCCTTGAGGGATGCGATTGCTTACGATGAGTCTATACCGGTCTTTCAACCTGATGAAACTGAGGAATACAGGTATCAGGGTAGTTTCGAGCTCTCTCTAGATAGGAGTGTGCCGGAAGGCAGAGAGTTCTCAGAGGGGAGGGAGATTCCGAATGAGGAGATATCGGAACTTGCTGGTATTGTAAGAGAGGCAAATGAATTCAGTGAAAAGTATAAGTTCTTCCTTCACCGTGAATACGATCTGGCGAAACAACTGGTTGAGGAACTTGGGCGTAAGTCTGGATTCGGCGACGATGTATTCATGCTTGAGTATGATGAGCTTGAACTACTGGATGAAGAGCCGATTCTTGCAGACTATCGCGTAGACCTCAGGCGGGACATGCAAAACAGAAATCTTTTCTCAACTCCAGTGTTTGAATCAGATCTTGAGAGAGGTGAACAGAGAATTTACGAGAAGGGTCCTGAGCTTACTTTCGGAAAGATGGAGGGCTCGAGAGACCTTCAGATAGGTGAGGAGGCACAGGTAGTGTCCGCAGTAGATCAGACAGTTAACGTAGATGAGGATGCGGAAGTGATATTTACTCCGAATAATGTCAAACCAGGATCCCATCTGTATACAGTTCTGTCTGATTACGACATTCCAGTTGTTTCGGTACCCGAAATACAGAAAATCAAGGAGGCAGACAACTTGAGTATGGAGGTGGAAGACGGCGATGTCAGAATCGATCATGATTAGACACTCTGCCTACAAGGTAGACTGGACAGAACTTGACCGGAAGGAGTTGGGGAAGCTCTTGAAACATGAAAAAGACCCTGGAATAGACCAGAAGCAGCTAGAAAAACTACTTGATGAGAAGAAACTTCGTGAAAAGGATTTCAAGAAGATCTACACATCGCCGCTGAAACGTGCCAGGCAGACAGCCCAAAAAATCTCTGAGGTCTTGGATATTCCTGTAGAGGAGAGAGAAGAGCTCGCCGAACATAAATTCAAGGAAGTTCCAAGAGAGGTATTCAGTGAGGGAAGTGAGGCAGTTCGCCAATACCTACTTGACAAGAATCAGCAGAAAACCATTGAAACAGGTTTCATGCTGAGGAAGGCTGATAAGAAAGTCATAATGGTCTCACATGGCTTCAAAATGAGGAGCTTCTACCTGAAATTGTTCAGCGGACACTTTCAACACCTCAGAGATAATGAAATATTCAGGAGATATCTCACAGGTTTTGGACTTCAAAAAGGTCAGAAAATGACCTTAAAATCCTGTGATAATGAGAGGGAATTATAGATATTAATAAGACTTACGATATCCCTCCTCATAAATAAAAGAGAAAAAGCAAGATTTCAGTTTATGCCAGAT
>GL982576.1:539443-570935 GCA_000220375.1 Candidatus Nanosalina sp. J07AB43
GTTCGGCGAGGAGGCACCAAGAGCGGGGAAAATGGAGTCCTATATAGGAAAGGAAGACGGCCATGATATTGAGGATTACTTTGAGAGACTCGACCCGATATATGTTGCCCCGGACCCGGACTCTGCTCTTGACCAGGCTATCGACAACAACTGGAAGGATATCAATATCAAGTTCACCGATGACGCGGCCTTAGTCGAGCTGCGACCCTTCTCAGTTCAGCCGTCGGTCCGGGAAGATCTTGCGCTTTCAGCCTTTATGATGGGTCGTATAGCGTATGCACAGGACGAAGATATACATGGACCGGGAGGCGAGGAGCTGATGGCTATTAAGAAAGTTAACAGGAACCGCTATACAGCTATGCATAATGGACTTGATGAGAATTTGTACGACAGCTCCGGGAATCAGAGACAGGCAAAGGAAGTTGTTAAGGAGGAGCTGGAGTACGCTCGACAGGGTCTTGACAGGCTCGGCGTTGACTATGAAAGCTTCGTCGACGGAGATGATGACCTATTTGAAGCAGTGCTTGACGAAAGAATAGAGACAGGGTCAACTCCTGGAGATCAGTCGGCGGAAAGTTACAACGAGCGGCGTCAGTATATGCCTGATGAGGAAGCGCTTGCCAATGTTATGGATCAATATAAAGTCCATGAGAGCGATACCGCTCAAAGCACGTCCTGAAGCAGAAGACAAGGATGTACAAAAGCTATATTTCTGAGCCGGCTTAACCGGTCTGCCAACCCTTTGCCATATTCTGTCTTTTTCTTATCTCAGGAAAGATTCAAAACAGCTTACCCGAATAATATCAATAGAGGAAACTAAGAATGGTGGATGAAAAGTTTGACGTGACGCCGTTTGATGTTGAGGGACAAGTTGATTACGATCGTCTTGTCGACAAGTTTGGAACGGAGGAGATAGACGAAGAGCTCAAAGAGAGATTCTTTGAGCTAGCTGGAGGTGAGAATCTTTACGTTAAGCGCGATTTTGTGTATTCTCACCGTGATTTTGACAAGGCTCTAGATGAGTTTGAGGACGGCGAAGATTTCTTCCTTTACACCGGTATTGGACCTTCAGGGAAGATGCATATAGGCCATATAATCAGCTTCTACTTTACGAAATGGCTTCAGGACAGGTTCGATGTCAACGTGTATATTCAGGTTACTGATGACGAGAAGTACTGGGATAGAGATGTAAATGATGAAGAGATCGACAAATACGCAGAGGATAATATTAGGGAGATTGCAGCGGTAGGCTTTGATTCGGATAAGACATTTATCTTCCGTGACAGGGAGTATATGGGTAATATGTATGATGGGATTGTCAAGATTGCTGAAAAGATAAATAATTCACAGGCTCAGGGTATTTTTGGTTTTGAAGGATCTACCAGTATAGGAATGAACTTCTGGCCGGCTATCCAGAACATACCAACGTTTTTTGAGAGACAGCCGTTGTGTTATTCCTGCTGCAATTGATCAGGATCCTTACTGGAGGATTCAGAGAGATATTGCGGAAAAGTTTGGTCATAAGAAGACGGCTGCCATTCATTCAAAGTTTATCCCTGCTCTTACCGGTCCTGAGGGAAAGATGAGTTCTTCTAAGCCTGAGACAGCTATCATGTTAGATGATGGTCCTGAGGAGGTTGAGGAGAAGATCAAGAAGCATGCATATTCGGGCGGGGGAGATACCTTGGAGGAGCACCGTGAACAGGGAGCTGATCTCTCTGTGGATACATCTTTCCAGTGGCTGCGTAATCTTCTTCTGGATGATGATGAAAGGATGCGTGAGATCGCTGAGAAGTATTCCAGTGGCGAGATGATGACTGGTGAGATCAAAGAGATTCTGATTGAGGAGTTAAACCAGTTCTTGGAAGATCATCAAGGTAGGAAGAAGAATGCTGATGATCTGGTTGAAAAGATGATGTATGAGGGAGACCTAGCTCAGGATATGTGGAATAGAAACATTGATCTACGTTTGGAGAGGTAGATCAGGAAACTGTTTTTATTTGAGGCAGAGTATCTAGTTCCTATGCTTGAGAGACTTTTTTTGAGAGAGGAGGAGAGTCAGAACCTTGGTCTTCTGGTGGTTCTGGGGTTTGTGTCTGGTGTGTTAGGTTTTGTGGTTGCTGAGGCTATTTTTCCAGGTCAGTCTAGTTTGATTTCTGTGCTGTTTGCTGCTGTTCCATTGATTTACTCTCTTAACCAGAAGTTCCTTGAGGATGAGTCGGAGAGGCTTCCTCATCTTCCTGAAGTTGAGATATACTTGTCGATATTTGCTGGCTTGGCATTGGCTTTTGCCGTGCTTGGAAACCTTAGACCGACAGGTTTTGAGCTTCAAAGGGATATTGTAGGTATGTCCGGTGCTGCAATTCAGGATGTTGGCTTTAGTATGATACTTTCAAACAATCTGACTGTTTTTGCGTCGATTCTCCTGGTTTCTATGCTGGTGGGTTCAGCCGGTGCGTTCATACTCTCTTGGAATGCATCTGTTTTCGGTGTGTTCATCGGTGAGGTAGCCTCAACCAATCCCTTAGTTAGTATTGCTTATCTGCCTCATTCGTTGTTTGAGATGTCGGGTTTTGTGATAGCAGGTATCACCGGTAGCTTGGTTTCCGCCGCAGTGTACAGAAGAGATCTCACTGAAGATATATGGAAGGATTATGCAAAGCTTCTGTTAACCGGTGTCGCCTGTATTGTAATTGGGGCTGTGCTGGAGACCGCGTAGGTATAAAACGTTTTAACTACAGTAGAGAGTCGTGGAACTTACATCTCAGGCGAAGGAAATACTTGAAGAACTCAGGGGCGATCAGCCTTTGAGGTATGAGCAGCTTGTTGAAAGAGGTTATGATCAGTCATATGTCAGCAGAGCCTGTCTTGAACTTGAGGAAAAAAATCTTGCACATGTAACTGAGGAAACCCAAGAATCGTTTGAGTTGACTGAGGAAGGTCAGAATGTGTCTGAAAACGGTTCACCTGAGTACAGACTGGCTGAGGAACTACAGGATGGCTCAAGAAATCTTTCAGAGATTCAGGATGTTAACTTGGATGTAGCTCTTGGACAGGCAAGGAAGAGAGACTGGATATCGATAGAAAATGGCGTCGCTACACTTGTGGAGGATTTTCAAGACCTTGAGGATGAGGTATCGCAAGACCTTCAGGAGGGAAATTACTCCAAGGAACTGGTTGACAGAGGTCTTGTCAACAGAACTCGGGAAACCGTTAGAACTGTAGAGCTGACGGATAAAGGCCTAAATCTTGATTTATCAGATGTTGACGAGCTTTTTAATGTAGAGGCAGACGCTGAACCTCTTCGAAATGGGAAGAAACATTATTACAAAAATATCTTGAACTACGCGCGTCAGACATGGATTGAGATGGGTTTTCAGGAGATGGAAGGCGACTTTGTTGTTCCAAGCTTCCTAAACTTTGACGCCTTGTACACTCCTCAGGATCACCCTGCCAGAGAGCTACACGACACTTTTTTTGTTGAGAGGCCCAGTGAAGCTGATCTAGAGGAATACGGTGAGAAGGTTGATCATGTAAGCCAGACACATCAGGATGGTTGGACTACCGGAAGCACCGGCTATCAGACAGACTGGGATATCTCACAGGCCGAGGGAAATGTGGTTAGAACCCATACCACCGCTGTTTCGGTTCAGAGACTCCATGAACTCGACATAAGTGATGAGGATCTGCCTAAGAAGTTTTTCATAGTTGGTAGAAACTTTAGAAACGAGACCGTTGATAGAACCCATCTTGCGGAGTTTTACCAAACCGATGGTATTGTGGTTGGCAGGGATTTGAACTTCAGAAACCTGAAAGGTTATGTGACAGAGTTCTTTGAAAAGATGGGATATGATGATGTCAGGCTTGTACCTAGCTATTATCCATATACTGAGATGAGTGTTGAGGTACAGGTTTACGAGGAGGATGAGGATGTTTGGACTGGCATGGGGGGAGCAGGAATGTTTAGGCCGGAAGTTGTTAAGCCCATGCTTGGTTTTGAGGCAAAGGTACTGGCATGGGGTCTTGGAATACCCAGAATTGCGTTTATGGCAGCAGGTCTCGAGGATATAAGAGAACTTTACAGAAATGATATTGAACTGATTAATCAGACACCTGTCTGGAGACCTGACTGGAATCAAGGTGATCAAAGCTAGCTATGGCGACTATTGAGATTGATAAGAGAGAGTTTACAGATCTTGTTGGCACAGATTTCAGCGACGAAAAGCTTATGGACGAAGCATCTTTTCTTGGTGTCCACTGGCATGAGATTGATGGAAATGTATGTGAGGTGGAGAACTATCCTAACAGACCTGACTGCCTCTCTGTGGAAGGTATTGCACGTGCCTACAGAGGTTTCTTTGATGTGGAACCTGGTAGAGAGCACTACAGTTTAAATGAGGGAGACATTGAAGTCGTGGTTGAGGATTCTGTTGATGAAGTAAGACCTGTCCTAGGAGGTGCGGTAATCAGGGATTTAGAGCTGTCTGAGAAGATTATAAACGGTTTAATCCAGCTTCAGGAGAAGCTTCATCATACAATGGGCAGGCAGAGAGATAAGATCGCGATCGGTTTGCATGATCTTTCAGATCTCAAGCCCCCATTTACGTACAAAGCAGTCGAACAGAACGAGGTGGAGTTTCAGCCATTAAACCATGAAGAGACCATGAGTCTTGGTCAGATCCTAGAGGAACATGAGAAAGGTCAGGAGTACGGCTGGATACTGGAAGACCAAGAAGCATTTCCTGTTATTGCAGATGGAAATGGCCAGGTATTGTCTTTTCCTCCGATCATCAATAATCAGCTGACTGAGGTTGATTCTGACACCACTGATTTGTTTGTTGATGTGACCGGCAAGGATCGTCAAGCTGTCATGTCTGCTCTGAACATCGTGGTTACAGCCCTTGCGGAAAGAGGAGGTCAGGTCGAATCGGTTACTGTTGACGGCGAGAGGCTTCCTGACTTGTCTCCCTCAAGCATGGAACTTGATCCTGACTACTTTAGGATGTCTCAGGACTGGACCTGGAGGCTTCTGAGATAGTTGAGAGGCTTGAAATGATGAAGTATAGTGCAGAAAAGGATGATGGATGTATTAGAGTCGAGGTACCGTGTTACAGGAGCGACGTGATGCATCAGTATGACCTTATCGAGGATGTACTGATTGCTCACAGGTATAGAAATATTGTACCAAAAGTCCCTGAACTGGACCAGGTAGGCAGTCAGTCTGATATTCAGGACACAGCACAGGTTGTTAGAGATATTCTGACAGGTTCAGGCGTTACAGAGTCCATGACCTATGTACACATCAGTGAAGACGACTTAACCGAAAAAATGAGCTTAAATAAGGAGGACTATGTGAGACTGGAAAACCCTTTGTCTGAAGACTTTGGTTCGTTAAGGAATATGGTTATTCCCTCTCTTCTTGATGTTTTGAGCCAGAACAGGCAGCATTCTTATCCTCAGAGCATCTTTGAGGTTGGAGATTCTGTTGAATTGGATGATTCGCCTACAGGTGCATCTAACATCAAGAAAGTAGCTTTTGTCAAGTCCGATCAGAACGTGGACTTTACGGATGCTCGAAGAACCCTGCAGACCCTGGAAAGAGATCTCGGTATTGAACTGGACATTAAGAGTTCAGACAGAGCTTTCTTCAAAAATTCCAGATCTGGAGACATCTACATTGGAGAAAAGAGGATAGGGTTTGTAGGAGAGTTTTCGGATAAGGTCTGTGATTCTTGGCGGCTTGACAACCCTGTAGCAGGTTTTGAAATAAACCTTGAGGAGATTCAGTCAGCTCTGAAGAAGTGAATTATTCTTCGTCTTTACTCTCTGATCCTTCATCGCTATCTTCTGTTTCTTGTTCTTGGTTCTCTAGCTCGCTTTCCGGAGGTACTATCAACCAGGCTGCTAAGTAGAGAGGTAGACCTATACCGGCTGTAAGTACTATTACCAGGGTCGCTAGTCTGACTAATGAAGGGTCTAATTCATATTTTTCTGCAATTCCTCCGCATACTCCTCCTAGCACCTTGTCGTCCTCGGATCTGTAGAGCCTATCCATAACTTATTTTTACCTTACTTCTTGTTGAAATGTGTTTTGGTATTCATATAGCTGGTCTTCTGAGAACCAGATGCCTAGTTCTTTTTCCGCTTCGTCTTCGGTTGCTGAAGCGTGTATTATGTTTCTGTAAAAGCTATCGGCGTCATCCGCATGTTCCATTGACATGTGTGCAAATCTTCCTCTTATTGTTGCCGGGTGTGCCTCAGATGCATCCGTGTCCCCTATTATCTTCCTCATGTTTTCTACGGCGTGTACTCCCTCTACGGCTACGGCCACGATAGGTCCGTCTTTCATGTATTCTTCTAATTCGCTGTAGAAAGGCTTGTCAACGTGTTCTTCATAGTGTTTTTCAAGCATCTGATCGGTGGCCTGAACCATTCTGAGACCCATAATCTTCATTCCCTTATCTTCTATAGTGGATATTATCTGCCCTGTTAGGCCTCTTTTTACTGCGTCTGGTTTGATTGCTACAAAAGTTTTGTTTACGTGTTCTGACATATTCAAATACACCTCTTGGAATTAATATTTTGCAGAGGATTTTTTATAGGTGCTATGCCGCTGTCTACGGCTTCTCTATGATTCAGCGTCCAGGTCTCTGTGGAATGTGTCTCCACATGGCAGAAGCTGAACTTCATCTTCTTGCCTCCATTCTTTCCCTGTCTGGTTGTCGTAGGTTGCCTTTGATGTCCATTCATACTCGGTTATGTTTTCCTGATTGCATATGTTGTATGCCTGCGCCATTAGTTCGGACTCTACTCTGCGGAAGTAATTGGGGTCGCCTTTTTCGGCTTTACTGTAGTTGGCGTAGTTGTATGTCTGGTGCTGCTGTGTTTCAAAGCCTATGCATACACCTGCTTCAATGCCCGCGCACTGGGTTTCTATTTCCACAAGACCTACATTCATATCTTTCTCAGGAGTCGCTAGATTATGTGCTCCCATTGAAACACCTACTATAAGAATACATACGGCTACCAGGAAGATATTTTTATCCATGCCTGACTCCAGTTTTTCATCAAACACATCATTCAACTTCATATGCCCGTTATGTGGATCCAATCTATTAAATGAATGATCAGAAATAGACCCGAATTTTTTATTTACAAAAAGTCATTGTTCAAAATTATCCATAGGGATGCAACTAGGAACTATTGAAGGTGATGTAGATACTTCTGGTTTTGAGTTCAGGGCAACTGAAGAGGTTGGGAAATTTGATTTTGTGTCTGTGAAAAGCAATGATAGATGGATTCTTGCACAGATTGAAAGCGTGACAAAGCAATCTAGTGGTGAGACAACAGCTTATGCTAACATTATAGGTTACAGGGATAAGGGTATGACCCGTGCACCTCGCCAGGTAATAGAGCCGGGTTCTATTGTTTATTCAGCGGATCAGGATTTGATCTCTCAAACCCTTGGGTTAAACAAAGATGGTCTAAGGATAGGAAGCCTTGAGACTAACGACGGAATTGATATTTTTGTAAACCCTGAGGATTTTTACAAGCATTTTGCCGTGCTTGCCCAAACCGGAGCAGGGAAGTCGTATCTCACGGCAGTACTGGTTGAAGAGATGCTTGAACAGGATTTTCCGGTATTAGTTGTAGATCCTCACGGAGAGTTCTCATCTCTTGAAGACCCTAACCCGGATAATGAAGATGCTTCTAGGTCGTATGAGATCAAAGAATACTCCCCGAACACTGATATCAATAAGTCCGCTCTTCCTCTTGAGTTTTCTTCTGTAAATCTTGATAAGAAGCAGATTCAGACCTTGATTACTGATTCTCTGACTAATTCCCAGATGGGAGTACTTTACAATGCTTTGAAAGGTCTGAAGGAGAAGGATGGGGATTATTCGTTGGCTGATGTTGAGGATGCTGTTGAGAAGGAGGATTCCAGTGCCAAGTGGAACCTGCTTAACTATCTAGAGCAGCTTGAGGACTCAGGTCTGTTCTCGGAGAACCCTGTAGATCCCAGGGATTTGATTGAGAGAGGAAGGGCGTCGGTCATTAATCTCAAGGCTGTAGAGCCTGACAGCGCTGAGATGGCGGTATACCTGCTTGCCAAGAATCTCTTTGACTTGAGAAAGAGGGACGAGATACCTCCGTTTATTATGGTGTTTGAGGAGGCGCATAATTTTATTCCGGAGAAAGGGTTTGGGAAGGCTATCTCAAATCCGATTATGCGAAAGATTGCATCGGAGGGTAGGAAGTTTGGTGTCGGTATAGGCGTGATATCACAGCGTCCTGCTAGAATAGACAAAAATGTTCTGAGTCAGTGCAACACACAGTTTATACTGAAGGTTACAAATCCGAATGACCTTAACGCTATTTCCAAGTCGTTTGAAGGTGTGAGTTCTGAAGTAGAGGGAATGATTAAATCGCTTCCACCAGGAGTATGTTTTGTCTTGGGTAACCAGTATCCGGTTATGACCGATGTTCGTCAGAGAAAGTCTCGGCATGGAGGGGAGACCCAGACGGTTGACGAATACGAGGAAAAGACAAATATAAAGATTTTTGAGCCTCAGGAAAGTATTTCTAGCATCGAAAATGAGTATGGACAGAAGTTTGATGTAACCTATTACCCTCTCTATCTTATAGATAAGGACGATGAGAAGGTCTTGGCTGATGGTGCGGAAGGTGAGGTCAAGGCGAAGAAGCTGAAGCCAACTTCTGAAGAGAAACAGGTCCTGTTCAAAATTCAGAACAATGTTTCGCGTGAGAATATTGTAGAGGAACTCGACATTACTGTACCGAAGCTTGGAAGCTTGATTTCACAACTACGGGATAAAGATCTCTTGGAAGAAGATGAGCTTGAGGCTTCTGATTCTGTCATTGATATTGATAGATCTGAGAGACATGTGTCTGCGTCTGATGTAATGGCGTATCAGCTGACAGAAGATGAATTAGACGCTCCGAAGGAATATCAGGTATCAAAGGTTTACTATCCGTATTATTCTACAGATGATATTCTTTACGATCCAATCTTGGGGAGTGAGATAAACTAACTGGTGTTTTAAGAATTTGTAGGAGATATTTATCTTGTTGCAAGGGTTCGTGGTCTAGTTGGTTATGACGTCGCCCTTACAAGGCGAAGATCCCCAGTTCGAATCTGGGCGAACCCAAATACATACTATGTATATGACCAACCTGAGGATATCACTCTGTTGTAACCATAAGGTATTAAATCGTTTGGTGTTAAGTTTGGAATGTGAAAAACAAAACATTGATTCAAAAACCAACTGAGGCTTATGGGGCTTAAACAGGTATTACTATTACGTAACGATGTCAATATGTCCTGTGGGAAGAAGATTTCACAGGGATCACATGCATCGCTCAAAGCATACAGAAAGTTGGAAGACAAAAAGGCTGAGGAATGGCTAGGTGCTGGTGGAAAGAAGATTGCCCTCTCAGTAAATGAAGAAGAGATGCTTAAGAGGTTTCAGATGGCCAAAGATCAGGGCCTGCCTGCTGCAATGGTCAAGGATGCAGGCATGACTGAGATTGAACCTGGAACCAAGACTGCAGCTGCTATTGGACCGGATAAAGAATCTGAAGTTGATAAGGTAACAGGAGATTTGAAGCTGATGAAATAAAAATAACAGGCACACATTATTTAACGCAAAGTGGGACTATCAAATGAAAGACAGTATTGACCTTACGGAGATGGATTGGCAACACTATACTGAGACACCGGGTATAAGAGGTGAGCTTAAGGAACAGGTCAAAGACTTTGTTGTCAAGGAACTTGCATCCCATGAAACAGGAGAGGGAGACCATATGGTAGTCCAGCTGAGAAAGCAGAACATGACCACCTTAGAGGCTATAGGAAAGCTCTCCAACATGCTACATATATCACGTGATAGAATAGGTTATGCCGGAAATAAAGACAAGAGAGCTGTCTCGGAGCAGTACATATCAATTCAAGGAGTAAGCGAGGAAGATGTTAACCAAATATTTACAGACGAGTTTGATTTAGAGGTAATTGGAGAAGGAAATCACATAGGGCTTGGGAATCTTGATGCCAACCGCTTTGAGATAGCTATCAGAGACCTAGGACTTCCTATAGAAGATACCAGAAACAGGACTCTGGAAATAATTGACCAGCTAGACGGCAAGTTTCCTAACTACTTTGGGGACCAGAGGTTTGGCTCAGCCAGACCTATAACCCATCAAGTAGGTAGACACATACTCAGAGGGGAGTTTGAGGAAGCTGTATGGACGTATATAGCTAAGCCTTATGACTCCGAATATAAGAGTATAAGAAAGACTAGAGAGAATCTCTGGGAGTCGAGGGATCCAGAGGACGCTGCTGAGAAGTTCCCGGAAAGCTACAGATACGAAAAAACGCTCCTTTACCATCTGAATAAAAACGAGGAGGATTACAAGGGAGCGCTGAAGAGGTTGCCTGAAGGTCTTCAAGAACTGTTCATACACGCGTATCAATCCTGGATCTTCAACCGTGTGCTATCAGAGCTTCTTGACGATGAGTGGTTTGATCCAGAGTATGAAATACCTCTCGTAGGGTTTAAAACTGATTTGAAGGATAATAGACCTGAAAATATGATTGAGGATATTTTAGATGAAGAGGGAGTTTCTCAAGAGGACTTCAGGCTTCAGGAGTTCCCGGAGCTCAGAAGCGAGGGAAGCTTTAGGAGAGCGTTTGCTGATTTCAGGAACTTTGAAATACTTGATATCGATGAAGATGATCTCAACATGGCCCAAAACAAGATGAGAGTAAAGTTTGACTTACCCAAAGGGTGCTATGCAACAGTCTTGCTTAGAGAGATTATGAAAAACTGACTCATGGGGACTGGATATTATGCCACAATTCTGGTTTTACAGGGTGTAACCAACTTATGATATTTCTGCTTGTCTGGATTCTTGTAGCTTCCTCAATGTTTATGTCCGCATTCTTCTACTCGGTTTATGTAAGTCAGGAATCTTCTTCCGAGGGATTTGATGCTCCTGATAAGTGGCCATCTGTATCGGTGCTAGTTCCAGCCTATAATGAGGAGTCTGTTGTCGCAGATTCTCTGGAAAATCTTCTCTCAATAGATTATCCTGATCTAGATGTTGTCTTCATAAATGATGCATCGACCGATTCTACTCTTGAAAAGGCTCAGGGATTTGAGGACAGGCAAAACCTTAGTATCGTAAACCTGAAGGAGAACAGAGGGAAGGCCGGTGCCTTGAACAAGGGTTTGGAACAGATTGAATCTGATCTCACAGCGGTCCAAGACGCTGATTCGGTGATAGATGGCAATACGTTAAGATCAACTGTCTCTAGACTCGTAGCTGAGGAAGATACAGGGGGCGTCATCGCAAGGATAAGACCCCTGAAGAAGAACTCGTTTGTGAGGAGGCTTCAATCCGTGGAGTATATGGTTACAAACTTCCACAGAAAGCTGATGTCGAAGGCTGACATTCTCGATGTTACCCCAGGAGCTTTCTCAATATATCAAACACAGGATTTGAAGGATTTAGATGGTTTTGATGTAGGAAACCTAACTGAGGATCAGGACATGGCCTGGAGGCTAAGGAGGAAGGGAATGTCGATAAGAATGACTTACAGCGCTGTATCTAGCACAGAGCTTCCGGCTTCTTTCAGTGACTTGAAAGGTCAAAGGGTTAGATGGGCAAGAGGCTATATAAGAAATATCTCTAAGCATTCTGATATCGTCTTCAGCTCAGAGCATGGATGGTTTAGTAGGTTCCAGATTCCCGTTCAGTTTGCAGTAGCGTTGGTGTCCGTCGCGGGATTAGGTCTCATAGGTTATGGAACGGCAGAGTCGTTATATAACTTCCTAATTACTGTTTCCTCGGTTGGCCTATCCTTTTCAATCCCTGAGTACAGCATTACTAAGGCCTTACTCTCTTTCCAGTGGAAGATATACACTCCCCTGTTTTTCGGAATTGGTATTACGGCTACGCTTGTTAAGCAGGCTTATGAGGAATCAGGACGGAGCTTAGAACATAAGGTAGGTCTTCTATTTTACTTGTTTGCATTTTTCTTCCTGAAAGCAGGTTTCTGGTCCACCGCTATTTTTAAAGAAATATCAAGGAGTTCAAAAGCATGGACTTAGTAAAGTCCTCAATACTGAAGGCATCGGCAGCAACCCTAATCGTATTGTCTATAGGTCTCCTATTGGGTCTACAGGTGGATGATATGAGAGGTAGTTATATCCAGGATCAGCTTAGGGAATCTGACTTAGAGACGCAGAACTTTCTTGTAACACAAAACTATCTAGATGACTCTACTAATAATTACTGTGGCCTGGTTGAGACTCGTATACCCGAGTTGTCGCGGCAGAACACTGAAATTGGTAGCAACCTTCAGTCTTTCTCAGGCAAGAGTCTGTCCAACGGCCAGGAGTACAAGTTTCTTGTACGCAAATACTACGTAAATCAGTTGAGGCTTTACAACCTTCTCTCGGATTACAACCAGAGGTGTGATAAGAACACTACTTTGATATTCTACTTTTTCGATGATTCCATTCAGTCACAGAGACAGGGAGCGGTTCTAACTGAATACTACAGGGAGGTTGATAATTCGTCCTATATTTTCAGCTTTAATCTAGAGAAGGAGGATTCTTCAGTCTTGAATATTCTTAGAGAAGGATACAACGTGACAGATGGACCCGCTATAGTTCTTAACGGCGACAGGGCTTACAGGAGGTATGTGCCGTTGAAGGAGCTGAAAACTCTGACCAAAAACGAGAGTTTGGGTTCAAGATCATCTCAGAAATTTGAATTTCAGTGAGGGTGGAGTAAACTGATTTCTAAAAGATTCAAGCTTGTGCTGGCGGCTTCCCTAATTGGAGTTACAATTGGTTTTTCAGCCTCAGGTATTGCAGATGATTCCTCTGAGAGTTCTTCAAGATTTTGTGGTGAAGTTGAGCAGGGCTTGCAGAAAGATCTTGAGAGAGGTTTTGTCAACTGCTTTCAGCCTGAGAGCATTGATTTCAGGCTCAGAGATGGTTTAAGGAATAAAGCGGATACTGAGTGTATCTGCCGTAGAAAGGTTGATGAGCAGGTTAGACAGGTTAATATTGCTCGACCGAATTGAGCTAGTATGTGTATTTTCTGGGTATCTTGAGTTTGTTGCTTCTCCCGTCCTTCTTCTTTTTGAGCATGCCTTTTTCAACAAGCTTCGAGACTTCTCCTGAGATCTTGGCCTTCGAGTAATCCATTTCATCTACAAGATCCTTCTGCAGGTACTCACCTTTGTTTTCCCTGATCTTCTCCATGATTCTCTCTTGGTCATCTGTTAAATCTGCCATACTTTCCGACAGATCCTCACGTTTTAGATAGAATACGAGCCCCAGACCTGTTGCTAAAAGCACTAATAATCCAGCCGCGCCGGCTAAAGCTTTCACATTAAAGTTTGGCCGATCTTGATTCTTAATTTTCTCAAATATGATGTAAAACGATAATGTGTTTCCTAGCTCTGGTTTTAGGTTCCAGTCTACGAGTATCTGTCTGCCGTTGCTTCCAGTGTTGTATCCTAAGGGGCTTATTACCTGTCTGGTGATGTTTTCTCCCGTGACCAATGCGCTTCCTTCCGGTAAAAGAACCTTGAGGCTGTATGTGTCCGTCGGACGGTATATGGGATGATCGTACGTAAACGTGGATGTGGTTTCACCCCTTTCTATCGTTTCAGTTATCTTGTAGCTTAGGTTTACCGTGAAGTTGGCTTTTGTGTTGGTGGGGCATCTTATCTCCGATCCTATAGGAGAATCTGCCACTGTGCAGCTTGTTTTCTCTCCTGCTACAGTGGCGTTCACTGACTGGATATTCTGTGTTGATACGTATGAGAACTCGTTAGATGTAAGCTTTTCCACATTTATGTTTGCATCTGCGGTGTTGTCTGAGAGATCGATAGTTACGTCTTCGGAGGATATGGTTGTGGCAGCTGCCGACCAGGATAACACTGCTAGTATACCCAACAGAACTATAGCCTTTTGTCTTACTTCAGGATTGCAAAAGTCCATGTTATTGTACTTTTGATTTCATGTTTATGAGTTCTGCACTGATTATTTCTGTTCTTCGGGTCTAGACACTAGTACTCCTCCTACTCCCATTTGTGCGTACTGATGTACTGTGTTTGCTACTTCCTGTAGGCTTTTCTGCATGTCGGAGATGTCCATTTCAAAGCTTTCAGGACCTTCTATCTGGACGTATGTGGGACCGTAGTTTATGACGGTCTTTACGGCTCTGGTATAACTGGATGCTTTTGCTTGAACTTCAACTACTTTAGAATATCCTTCATCTAGCTCTGGATGTGGATCCTCCATAAGCTCGGCCTCATCGATGTTCACACTTGAAACTTTGAGATCTTTTTCCTCTCTCAGCTTTTTGATGTGTTCATCAAGAGACTCATTGACATCCTCTTTTTGGGGGCTTAAGGCTTCGAAAACCATCCACAGCTCTATATTTGCCATATTAATTATATTCCATGACTATCTTTAAACAGATTCATGCCACTTTTTTGCGCAGCCAATAACTATCTCAGACTGTAAGTTAGCTTGTTCTTGTTTCTATGTATGCTGATCTTTCCCTCTTTTGCCAGCCATCCCAATGCTTGGTGGATCTTTCTTTCCTTTACCTTACCTCCTAGATCATCTATCAACGCATCTGCCTGAACTTCACCTTTCTCGGCAAGTCTGTCGTAAACTTCTCCTGCTGTACCTCCAATTGAAGTCTCTACGCTGACCTCTAGCCTGTCACTGCCTGTTTTAAGCTCCTTAGAGCCCCCATCATCCTTAGATCGATCTTCTGGTTTTGCGAGCTGTACAAGGCATTCTCCAATTTCTTCAGGCTTTACGCATAGTGAGTCCGCGTCTGCTTGAACAGATGGTTTTAGGTATTCAGTGTTTTTTCCGAGGTTCACGCATAGTTTCTCAGGCTTTGATGCCGCTTGTGCTCTTGTTTGCCTAATTATATCTGCAGTAATTTGTCCGTGTCTAGAGGTTTTGTCTCACTTAGGCCTCCTTTCATGTTTTCTATAAGGTTCTCGGTCTTCAGGTCGAGTCCTTGGAACTCTTGAAGCAGTTCTTCACTGTGTGTTACATATTCAGGGCTTTCAACTGAGGCATGAAATCCTACATTTTCTATCTCTGATTGTATCTCGAGAATTTTTGATTTCAGCTCTCTAGCGGTCTCTACGGTTGCAACAGGAGGAAGCAAAATTTCAAGGTTTTCAAATCCTAGCTCTGCTATACATCTTTCTATAGCCTTTATTTCAAGCTCTATCTGGCTTGATGTGCCGTGCTCTGAATCATGTAAGAGTTTTTCAGCTCCTGCTCTTGACAGCTCTGCTGTCACTGGTCTTGGATGGAATGCAGCGCAGACCCTGCTTATACCTGACTTCAACGACTTGACGTATTCTTTCTTTGATTTGCGAGACACTGATGACTTATTCTGATTTCCTGTCAATACACCTTCTAGATCTGTAATTCTAGCCCCGTCCACAGGTAGCCTTGAGTACCTGAATACTCTCTCCCTATCAGATATGTCTAGGTAAACTTCTGTAGACTCTTGTTTGTTCTCAAGATTAAGGTTTCTAGATGTCTTTGCAAGTTCTCCCTTCCACACAGTTCCTTTGGACGCCGAGCACTCTACTGTAACTTCTTCTCCGCTAATTAACTCAGAGGTCCCGGTACTAGCTTCCGCCAGAACAGGAGTAACCTCGTTCAAGAGCTCTCTTGTTTGTCTAAGGTTGATTTTTCTATTAGCTACTACGGCGCTTGCCTTCTCGATTAAATTCTTCCATCTCTCGTCTAGTTTGTCAACTACAAGTACATCACCATTTTTAAGCTCATCTGCATGGCTTGGAGAATCTATGACTTTCGCCTTTCCCGATTTTATGCCGCTTTCTACAGGCTCCCCTGTCACTAGGATTTCTGATTTTTCTTTCAGAGCTTTCTGTGGTAACGGATCTATATTTGGAGGTTCTTGCGGATCTGCCTCCAGTACAAAGACCTTGCCTTGATTGGTTAGTACCCACTTGAGTTTTAGTTCGGTCTGTAATTCTTCTTCAGCTCTAACGGCCTGCTTTCCCAGTTCTTTGAGATTGTTCTCGCTGAGAGTATTTCTTCTACTTCTGTTATCGTGTCCTCTGCCAAGTATAGATAGGTTGTTCTTAAAGATCGTGTCTCTTCTCTTATCTCCTTGATATTTTGAGCTTTCTGGTCTGGAGTGTTCAACTGTAATTACGTCCGGGTGTCCTGATTTGGGATGGTACGTGTATGCTGTTCCTGAAGCCTTGATTTTTGAGCTGTCTAATTTTTGGACAGTAACTGATGCTTTAGGTAACTGCCCGTTAGACCTTTGTTCAATGTTCCTGTTTGAGTAGAGTGATGCAAAGCAATCCCTCACCGAGCTGATTAACTCATTTTCTCCCCTCGCTTTGTATTCCGTATTCTGGACCCGAGCCCGAGTTCTAGAATCATCCCCGTTGGGGTTTACCCGTAGGCTGACCTCAGGATCTTCTACATCTGATCTGTCCGATAGGGCTCGATATGCATCTCTTATCTTTTCTCTGATCTGTTTTGGCATGTCGGTTTCTTTTATGTGTGACCGGATCTGTTTTCCTCTCCTTTGAACATCCCTAGGATTGTCGGCGTCTAGGCCGTCTGTCAGCATGTCTATCTTATCCCTGAGATCTGTCTCCTGTAGAAATGTTTCAAATGCTGTTGATGTAATCACGAAACCTGGTTTAACCGGCACATGTGTTTCTTGATGGATTCGTCCTGTGCTAACTGCTCTGTTTCCCACATCATGCGAGTCTTTGGCTTTGACATCTCTTAATCCAAGAACGAACCTCATATCGTCTATCTGCCTAAGCTACCATATAAAGACGTTGTTGCTATTTACATTTGACAATTTGTGGACAATATTTTTCTACTCTTTCTCAACCATTGTCCTGTCTATTCTTCCTATCTCAGGTCCTGAGGTGTCCTCTCCAACGAATATCGTTTGATTGTTGGCGGCCGCACCGCTGCCGACAAATGGCGAACCGGTGTTTACCGTCCCTATATCTACATCTTTAAGTTCTAGAACTTGCTTCAGTTTTTCCGCTTCATCCTCAGATGCGTCTCTGTGGATAACTGCTCCATGATCGTTGGCCAGTCCTGCTGAACCAACATTTCCTATATCTGCGATTTTTCCAATCTCTACATTAACGTCTAGTGCTTTTTGGATTTCTTCTTGATGGTTCTTCAAGTCTCTCGCTTATTACTGCACCTTCCTCGTTTGCTATTATCTGGTTTCCAAGAGCTGTTTCCCGCGTATGGAGTACATGAAAGTCTATGTTTGAGTTTTCCAGGTTTTCTCTTTCTCTGTCTGTGATACTGTCTGGAACCAAGATGTTGTTGGAGTTGCCCGCTGTAAACAGACCGACAAGTCTTGTACGAGCTATAAATGTTTCACAAATCTTGGTATCAAGATCCTCTTTTCTTTGAAATTCAGGAGGCACTATGGCTTGTTCGGAGGAAGTTGTTAAGTGGAAACCTATGTTGGTGTTTCCCTCGTAATTGTATCTTTGAATTCCCATATGAATTTTTTTCTCCAGAAAACTTAAGGATTGTTCAATCTATGTCGTTTCTTCTCCAGTGTCGATCTTTCCTAGGCTTGATGGACTTTTCCGTTGCCCTGTCCATTCCGAAAGCCTTCAGTGAGACCCATCTTGGAGCTGACTTTGCCTTCTTGTTAGCCTTTGCCAGTTTCTTTTTCAGTGCTGAACTCTTATTTGAACTCATATTATTCTATCATCTCCTGAAACTTATATTACCGGTGTCTTGTTTCTCATTTTGAAGCTCTCTGAGAATCTGTTTGAGGGTGTCATCATCCACTTCTCTTAGTTGTCCTAGTTCTCCTAGTCTTGCTATCTGTGATGTTACCCTGTCTGCAAGCTGTGGTTGTGCTGCCCGTATGTTTCCTAGGCGTGAGATTGCATCCTGTGTCATGTACTGGTATGCTTTCTGTTTTGTTGATTCACGTCTTTCTTCCTCTCTGTCACCGGATTCGTCGCCTTCCTCCTGAAGTTGCTCGGTCTTCTGCTGTCTTAGTTCTTCCAGCTCGTTTTCATCCATAGTTTTTGGTTAGTCTAAATTACTTTTTCGGATTTTTCGTCTAGGAAGCTCTTGCCTTGATCTGTTATTTTTCTTCCTTCTCCTTCCTCTGTTTCGACCAAGTCCGCTTCCTCTAGATTCTGTAGTGCTGTCCTTATTACTTTCCCTGATGCTTTTCCATGGTGTTCAGGTCCGTGACCGTTATCTTGTCTGCTTCCGTAAATTGTCCTGAGCTTTGATACTCCTAGGGGTCCGTCTGTGTATATTTTTCTTAGAATGGCTGCACTTCTTATATGGTACCAGTCCTCCTGCTCTGGAGGGTTGTCTCTGTTGCTTCCGGACTTGACATATTTTGTCCATTCCGGTGCTTCAAATTCTTCTTGAAGATTGTCTGCGACTTCTTGAATAAGAGGCTCTGCCTTTACATCGTATACTGTGGTCATATGAAGTAGTTGTGGTTGAAAACTTTAAAGGGAACTTGGGTCTCTTCTGTACGTGTCTCCTCTCAGTGACTCCTCAAGGTTTCTGAGCTGGGATTCAAGTTTGTCATCATGGTCGCTCTCCGTGTCTTCTGTTCCTTCTCTTCTCTCTTGGTCTTGACCTATTTCATCAACTCTTGATGAGTCTAGAGATTCGCTCAAGTCTTCCTCGTTTCTAGAACGGTCATCTTCCGATAATTCAGTTCTGCGGTCATGTTCAAGATTTTGTCTGACGGCTCAGCTCCTTGAGTTCCGTAGCTTTGTTCCAGGCTTACCTCTCGAATTCTCCTGATTTTTTCTTTGAAAGTGTCATAGTTTTCTGCCTCCAGTGCTAGGAGAGCCTTGTTCGCCAGTTCCTCGATTATTTCTCTATCATCTAGGTTTTTGGAGTTTCTGAGCAAGGTGACTACGTCGTTGGAGAGTTCAACGAGCTTGGATAGGTCTTCTGTGTCTCCAGATGAGTCAATATCAGTTGCATGAGTCACGTCGATGTCGATAGGGTTTTTAATGGCTGAGAGCCTGTAATCTGAGGCACTGTCATCTAATTTTTCGCTAAACTGTTCTACCATCTCCTTGGTAGCTTCTAGGTTGCTTGTGAGCTTCTGGATATCTTGTCTTGGACGAGATTTTTTGATATGTCTCTGGATAGCTGTTTTTGCAGTTTTACGATCTTTCCCTTGTTTCTCAGATTCTAGAATATCTTCCAAGTAACCTCTTGAAACTCTGTTCTCACTCAGGTATTTTCTCAGTTCCTTGACAGTCTTTTCAGTTACTTCATCTGGTTTCCTATCCAGACGTGTTTCATCTCGGTCCTGAACTACTTTTTTTAGGTCGTTATTTAGCTCATGAATCTTCTCAGTTACCTGATCTAGTTCTTCCCCCAATTGAATTTTCCTGGCGTGCCTCTGGATTTCGTTGATGTATTCTTCTCTATCTCTGCCTCGTTTCTCTAAGCTGGCTAATTCTTCGAGCTGTTTAAGACTCAAGTTTCTGTCTTCCAAACCTTCGGAGAATTCCTCAAGCTCTGAATTAAGCATATGGCTGACCTCGCTTAAACCCTCAGATTGTTTAGATAATCGTTTCATATTTCATAATCGTTTAATGCTGGTTTAAATAGAATCGGCATTTATCTGTTCAGCTATAGATAAGTGTCTTCTATGAGTCCAATCATAGAAAAAAGTGGTCTGGTAGATAGGTTGAAAAAGAGGAATTAAAGCAGGTACATCTAGACCACTCTACTGGATTATCTCCGTATTCAGCCTCTTTTGTTTAATCTCTTTTTCCAGCTCTTGTTTGAACTCGTCGAATCCACACTTGGTCTCTCTTTCCTGTCTGTCTCTGATTGAAATATTTGATGACTCCTCCTCGTCGTCGCCTATGATGAGCATGTATGGTACGTTGTCGTCGTGTGCGGCTTGAATCTTCTTGCCCACGGTCCAGCTTCTATCCTCTATCTCTACGCGGAAACTGTCGAGTTCTTGCTTTAAATCCTGTGCGTATTCATGGTTTTCGTCTGTTACAGGAAGGATCCTGACCTGTTCTGGCGCAAGCCATGTAGGGAACTCTCCTGCAAAGTGTTCTATCATGACTCCCATGAACCTTTCTATGCTGCCCAGGATTGCTCTATGTATCATAACAGGGTAGTGCTCTTCGTTGTCTTCTCCGACGTATTTCAGCCCGTAGTTTCTTGGTATTACGAAGTCAAGTTGCACTGTTCCAAGCTGCCACTCTCTTCCTATAGCATCTTCGACTTCTACGCCAATCTTAGGTCCGTAAAAGGCACCTTCTTCCTCGTTAACCTGATATTCACCGACCTTCTCGTCTAGAGCGTTTTTCAGGGATTCTTCAGCTTCTTCCCAGAGCTTGTCAGGTCCCTGCGCCTTTGGTGGCTTGGTTTCAAGTATAAAGTGTGTGTCAAATCCGAACTCTTCGTACATCTCTATGATTGTCTGCAAGTGTTTTTTGATTTCGTTCTCTATCTGGTTTTTCCTAATGTATGCGTGGCCGTCGTCCTGAGTCAGTGTCCTTACTCTCAACAGGCCTGATAACTCTCCTGATTGCTCGTTTCTGTTGACGGTTCCGAACTCTGAAAGCTTTATCGGCAGATCCCTGTAGCTTCTCTTGTCCGAGTTGAAGATATGTGAGTGATTGGCGCAGTTCATGGGTTTTAATCCGTATTCTTCGTCGTTTTGCCTCCATGCAAACATCTCACCGTCCTCTTTGAAGGCTTCGTAGTGCCCTGTCTTCTTCCATAACTCTGCCTTGTTTAATTCGGGCGTCCATACTTCCTCGTAGCCAAGTTCTTCATTTTTTTGACGTATGTATTCTTCCAGTTCTCGGCGGACTTTCATTCCTTGTCTGTGGAAGTGGACTCCTCCAGGTGAGAAGTCAGGTATCGAGAAAAGATCCATGTCTTGGCCTATTCTTCTATGATCCCTCTTTTCGGCTTCTCTCCGTTTTTCCACGAAGTCCTCCAGTTCTTCTTCGCTTGGGAACGCTGTTCCGTAGACTCTTGTCAGCATCTCGTTTTCCTCATCTCCGCGCCAATAGGCGCCTGCGATCTCCAGAAGCTTGAATCCGCCGATTTCACCGGTGCTTTCGACATGAGGGCCTTTGCAGAGATCCTTAAACTCTCCCTGTTTGTAAAATGTTACATAGTCTCCTCCACTCGCTTCTTCGCTTAGAATCTCTCTTTTGTACCTGTTTTCGTCAAAGAAGTCCTCTGCATCGTCTCGTGTAATTTTTTCTCTTCGGATATCGAGATCTTCCTGTATTATGTTTTCCATCTCTTCTTCTATTTCTTCAAGGTCTTCTTCCGTTAGGTCGAGCCCTTCTACATCGTAGTAGAAGCCTTCGTCGGTCCATGGGCCTATGGTAAGCTTTGCTTGATCTCCGTAGATTCTTTTCAGCGCCTGTGCAAATACGTGGGCTGTACTGTGCCTTAGTACTTTGGTGTATTCGTCTGAGTCTTCTGTAACTATCTCTATTTGATCGCCGTCGCTGACCTCATCCTTCTTTGCCACAAGTTCTCCGTTTATTTTTCCGGCTACAGTATCATCTCCTAGGCCGGTACCTATCTTATATGCGACATCTTCTACTGTTGAGTTTTCCTCTACCTCTAAACTTGATCCATCAGGAAGTTCTACGCTAATCATGTGAAACCTACTATATAATGTAGATGACAAAAGTTTTGATAACTTCGGCACCTATCTGATCTGGCTCAGAGAACAAAAATAGAAAGGGAAAAGTGTGTCTAGATGGTTTTTTCTAGGCAGCCATTGTTGCTAAGGATGCGCCTAGAACTACTATAACTAATCCAAATACCAGCACCCCTATGATGATTCCTGGCAGGATTATGGATAGGACCGACTTACCGAAGCTGAGGTCTTGGAACTCTGATATTCCTTTAGACTGGATGTAGATCCCGTAAAGCCCTACTACCAGCGCAACAAGTCCTCCGACTATTGATAGAAGTGTTCCGGCTATTCCTCCTGCCACTGTCGCCAGGGACATGATTACGCTGTTTGCAGAACCTACTACTCCTATTGCTGTTGTATAGCCTAGAATACTTAGAGTGTTGCTGTAGCCGTTTTCACCTCCGAATAGGGCTACGAAGATGTGTATAAGTCCTGCGCTGATTGTAAGACCTATTACACCTAGAATTGGTGTTGCTACCGCGGAAACTCCTGCGAGAATAGGTATACTCAAGTTGACTTCGGCTCCTGTCCCTGAGATGGCTGTCTGAGCTGCGCTGAACAAGCCTGAGATAAGCAGTGAGAATGCCGCGAATTTGAGTGGATATCCAAATCCGTCTCTTCGGTTTTCGCTCTCAAAGAACTCTGTCGGCGATGTTATAACGTTTTTCGCCACTTCGAAGTATTCTGAAACAAATCCCATGACTGCTAATTTGAATCGTATTTTAAAAGGGTAACGCATATGTAATCCTTACTTAATTGTTTGAGTTCCTTCACTCAACTTATGATTTCTGTGCTTCGGCTTGGCCACAGGGTCGGCCGCGATGACCGTATATCAACGCATGTAGGCTTGGCTGCTAGGCAGTGGGGTGCTGAAGAGGTCGTGTTTTCAGGTGATAAGGACGAAGGTATGTTGGAAAGCCAGCAGGATATTATAGAGAGGTGGGGTGGTAACACCGAGATACAGTATACTGAAGACTGGAAAGAGTTTATTCGAGGATTTGATGGAGTAAAGGTTCACCTCACCATGTATGGTGAGAGAATTGAGGACAAGGAAGAAGAACTGAGAAACAGGTTTGAAAATAATGATTTTTTGCTGATTGTGGGGTCTGAAAAAGTCTCTAGATGGGTCTATGAGAACGTTGATATTAATCTGTCTGTCGGAAACCAGCCTCACAGTGAGATAGCAGCCTTGGCTGTATTTTTGGACAGGATTAGGGATAGGGATATTAAGCATGATTTTGAAGATGCTGATATAGAGGTTGAGCCTAGTAAGCAGAGAAAGCTTACAAAGGAAAAGGACTAATCCTCAGGCCTGTGTGGGCTGACACTGAACTCTTTCCCGTCCTCGCCTATTTTCGTATTTTTAAATTCCTCTCTGGCCTCTGCAAGTAATTCCTCTTCTTCTCGCTGGTATCTTCTGGAGATATGTGTCAAAACCAGCTTATTGACATCTGCTTTTTCTGCTATCTTTCCGGCCTGCTTTGCAGAAGTATGTCCGTTTCTCTGGTCTATTATTTTGTGTCTGCATGTCGCCTCATGTATTAGCAGGTCAGCGTCTTCTGCATATTTGATCATGTTTTCACATTTTGAGGTGTCTCCTGAGTAAACTATTTTACGACCTTCAACTGTTTGTATCACTTCCTCTGGTGATACTCTTTCTCCCTCCCATTCTATTTCTTCTCCTCGTTTAAGCTTTCCTACCTTTGGGGACGATCCAATCCCTAGTTCTTCCATTTTGTCCTTGTTTGCCTTCCTTTTTTGCTCTTCCTCAAAGACGTATCCAAAGGCGTTGACTCCGTGCTCCACTTCGAAGGGTTTGATTTGATAGCCTTCCCCTACGATTTCCTCTCCCTCTACGATATTTTCCACAAATATATCGAAGCTTCTCTGGAAGTAGCCGGTGTCAAGTATGTTGTCAGTGAACTCTTCTGTTCTAGGTGGTCCGTAGATGTATAGAGGTTCTTCACGACCTTCCATCTCCATCGTCTGAATTAATCCAAGTAAGCCGGAGAAGTGATCTGCATGCCAGTGAGAGATGAAAATCCTGGATATTTTCATTAAGCCTAGTTTTTCTGCCATCAGCTTTCTTTGTGTGCCTTCGCCGCAGTCGAATAGTATTCTTTCTCCTTTGTAGCTGATTATGTTTGCTGGAAGCCCTCTGTTGCGTGAAGGTACTGCGCTAGAGGTTCCTACGGTCCAGATATTCATGCTTATGGAAGTGTTCGCTATACTTATGAATCAATTTGTCAAGTATCTCAGTCTATAATGTATATGTATCTTGTAAGGCTGCTGTGTACATCAATGCTGAAGTCAGGGCTTCTTCCATCTAGACTGTCTCTGTTCCACATGATTACCTTTCTGCAGTCATAGGATTCAATCGAGTTCATAAATGTCTCTATTATGTCTTCGGTTTTCTTTGACGATCTGCCGTATGGTAGGTCTGTAACTATTGCATCGAATTCTCTATTGAAAACTTCAGGAGCTTTTTCAGCGCTTTCTTGTCTGATATCGTGGTTGATTATTCCGTATTCCTCCAAGTTCTTCCTGCAGCCTTCGACCATTTCTTCATCAATATCGGTCCCTGCTATGCCTACTCCGCATAGCCCGGCCTCAATTAGTATTCCTCCTGTACCACAGAAAGGATCAAGAATATGTTCACCTGGCCTTATACCTGAAAGGTTCACCAGGGTTCTCGCAAGCTTGGGATCAAGGGATACAGGTGACGAAAAAGGTCTATCTTGGTTTTTCCTCTGGTCGAACTTTCCTCTATCTATCTCCTGCTCTAAGCGACCTAAAATTATCTCATCTTCAAGCACATATGCCTTTATGACCGTGTTAGGGTTGTCTAGGTCCACATAATTGTTTCTATTTGATATAATATTGCCGATTCTAGATTCGATGTTTTTTTCTGGTTTTGCATCAGGATCTATAAATTCTTTTCTTACGGCATAAGAACCTTCCAGATCTTCCTTTAGACTTATACCACTGATTTCTTCCCTCAACCCTCTATGGATTATCTTGGCTACTTCTTGGGTCATGCTTAGACGTTTTGGCAGTTCATGTTTCTTTGCAGTCATGATGATCTTTCCGGACTTGCCAACAGCCTTACAAGAGCCGGACATCGTAGACTTCAATTCTCTCTCGGCAAGATTTAGTTCTTCCCCTGAGAGCTTGAATGCATATCCCTCGTTATATTTCTGCTTCATTGTTTTGAGCACTTTCTCTATATCTTCCCCGAGTTTCCAATATTCTCGATATCCTCGTCTACATTAAAATCTCTGTTTCTTCTTAAATCTATTATGGAGATATATCCGGCCAGTATACCTGGCCAATAGGTTGTCATCCTGAATAGTATCGATGCGGCTACAGCTGTGCTGGGATCCATGCTTGGATAGAAAAATAATAGTAAACCTGTGAAGGCGCTTCAAAGGCGCCTGAACCTCCAGGAGTCGGAGCAAACATAGCTAGACCCGCTAGAATAACGGTAAAGTAAATTCCCACAAAACTGAGATACGTGTTTAAGCCCAATAGTATGAAGTAAAGTGATACGAACTGAGTGATGAGGTAGAGGTGTGATATCAAGGCTACCTTGATCAAGTGTGAAGGATTCTCACCTATTTCCTCAAAGGATTTTTGGAGGAGTTCAACCCTGTCCCTAATTGATTCAAAGGAATCTCTTTTAGATTCAAATCTTGACTCTAAGGTATCGAGGACGAAAAATATTCCTGACCTAAGTTTTTCTCTGTCAAACCACAACAGGTACATTAAAAGAGATGTTATGACAGTTATTCCGGCTCCAAAATAGATCATCTGCTCCATCACACCAGTCATATCTCTAAATAATAGAACATACATTATTCCTGCGGCTGTATACGTCACTATTGGTATTGCGTTAATTATGTCGGAGGACATCACGCTAGAAAGGGATCTCTCATAGCTTGAGCCTGTGTTTTTTGAAACTATATAGGCCATGAACGGCTCTCCGCCTACCTGTCCTAGAGGAGTAATTGAATTCACGAAGTGCCCAGCCATGAACATTTTATATGATTTGTAGAGCGTCGTGTCTATCTCAAGCGTTGTGAAGAAACTGTGCCAGATGTAGCCCCAGATTGCGAATACAGAGAACCCCGATACGAGCGCTAACGCCATCGGCAAAGGTTGTACGCTAGTGATGGCGGATATAAATTTGTTAAAATCGACAAAGTATATTAGACCCGCTATAATTACGGTGGAGATGCCGTACCAGAGTAGTTTACTATCTCTCATAATTTGGTAACTACAATTCTACATATATCCTAAGTCTTCTAATCTCTGCTTAACCTCTTCGTCATCCACTTCCTCGGATGGCTCACTGGATGCTTCAGAAATCTGGTTTAAGGCGTCACGAAGTTCGCTCCTCTTAAGATCGTTCGAACCATTATTGTACTTGACTTCAAACTGCGTCTGATCATCTTCTCCTACTTTTTTTACCATTTTTGCTCCGTTGTCTTTTACATATCTTAGTTTATTATCGTATTTGGATCTTTTTTCTTCTGGTATCTCATTTATGAATAGTTCTGGTCTCTCGTAACCCCCCTTAACTTTTCCTTCATCTTCAACAGAGCCTTCCTGTATACCAGCAAGATTTGGTAAGATATTATATAGGCTCTTCAGTTCTAGCTCAGAGCTCATCGTCTCGTCATCTATTTCAGAGCCCTGAATAATTAATGGTACATCCACAACACTGTCCATAACTGTAAACTGGTGGCCATAGAACCCATCTTGGCCAACGGCCTGACCGTGGTCAGAAGCTAAGACTATAATAGTATCGTCAAGCAGATCGCTTTCTTCGGCACACTCTAGTATCTCTCCTACTAAGTCATCAGTATAGTCAACAGAGGCATCGTACGCTCTCATCATATCATTCTTATCGTGCTCTCCACGAAAGTATTCTTTCTCGGAATCGGGTACACTTGAAATGTCTTTCACTCCATGCCTCCGTAGGTACTTCTTTGGAGGTTCCCCGGCCTCGTATGGCTCATGTGCGCTCATTAGATTTGTGAATAAGAAGAACTTCTCATTCTCGTCTATATCCTTGATAGTGTTTTTTACTTCATCTACGGTTTCTCGAGATTTGCAGATATCGCTTGAACCGATTTTGTCGAAAACCCCGTCTAGAAATCCTGCAATCTTTCTACGTGTTTGACGGTCTATCGACTCGAACTTCGTCTTGAGTAGCCCAAAAGCATCCTGAACTAAACCGTGTGATGCTAGCCCGAGAAAGTTCTCAGTATGCTCAAACCCTTTTGTAGTCCCCATGGGCCTTGATATCCATGTGTTTGGAGTTATTGCATATGTGTCATATCCTTCAGATTGAAACTTTTCAGCCAGAAGATCTTTTTCGGTGTCGAGGCGTGTATTCTTATGTGTGGCTTCGTGGTCCCAAGGGTATTGACCTGTGAAAATTGATGCATGTGAAGGAAGAGTCCACGGTGCCTGGGCTGTCACATTGGTATAAACCTTTGAGTTTTCTGCAAACTGTTGAATATTGTCTGTAAAATCTACTTCGTCATCGTATACCGACAGCTTGTCCTTCCTGAGCGTATCTAAAACGATGAATATTACGTTTTTGTGTTCGGTGTTTTCAGTTGCCATAATCAGCTATATTTGTAACAACCATATGTCTTGGTTGTTACTTTTTATCTTCCAGTTTTTCCAGTGCTGATAGCCACTTCTCCATATATTCTACAGTAAAGTCTATGAATCCTTCATTAGCATAATCAGAGAAGTCATAATCTTTGACAGATTTTATCATGCTTCTGTATGCATCAAAGTAGCCGTCTGCATGGTTTGGTGCTTCGTTTATTGCTTCCCAGAAGTGTTCATTAAGTTCAAGTGCAGGTACCTCATTGTTTAGGTCTCCAAAGGTTGAGCGCTTAGCCTTATTATGAATACAAAGCGGAAAACCGTTTATAACTGATTTGTTGAGCATATCTGTTGCTTTTTTCAAAGTGATGCCCGACCAGATGTCATCAAACCTTCCTATATCCCATTCATTGTCATCCATGGGGAACTGGTAGAATGCTGGAATTATCTCCCGTTTGAAGGCTAGGTTCATCGAGCAGACTGTCAGATAATTTCCTGTTTTAGCTGCAAAGTTGCGTTTGTAGTCTTCTTTCTTTGTCAAGGTTTCCGCCTGTCCCTCTAAGTTTCCGTCCATTAGGATTCTTACCGCATCTAGGTCAGGCACATTTGTCCAGAGGCCCTGTGATGCCACTATTTCATTGGTCTGTTTCTTCTCCGTGCTGATTTCCTCATCCATTGCTGAGTATGGGTAGCCACGCGGGTAAAGTCCGTGTCGGTCAATATTTTGGTACATTACATTTACCCAGTTTTTGTTAGATGAAACATGTTCAACTTCCTTTTTGGAATCTAGATGGCTCATGTGCCTGCTAAAGAAGTTGAAGTCTTCGTGTGGCTGTGTGTCATCATCTAGGAATATTCCATACTCGAATTCTGGATGAGCCCACATGTAGAGCAATCCGAAGCTAGTTTCTGCATGTGAAGCTGCGGGAACTACATCTGAGTACTCTGATATCTCATTTTCCTCGTACCATTGGTGTCTTTCGCTTTCCCCAAAAACCTCACCGGATACGTTAAGATTGTCAAGCATCTCTCTCATAGAGTCTTTATCATTAAAGTCCTCAGTGATCAGGACAAAGTGTAGTCTCTCCGTGTCGAAATCATTCTCTCTGGCATTTTCTACATATCCTTTTACAAAATCAGGGTTTCTGATGGTTGGTGCCATCACACATATATCCGGCTTTCCTTTCATGCAAGAATAACTTCAACAGAACTTTTTATTAATTCCTCACTTCACTCCATTATATGATTGAGGGTGTTAAGACGCCGTTTTACATCAAAGCACATTCATACTCCTCAGATAGCATGAAGAGCATTTCTACAGAGACCGATGAGGAGGTATGGTGACAGATGGATAAGAAGGTATGCCTGATTCACTGGTGTACAGGAACAGGTCATGCTGCTAGAATGATTCCGGTGGCTAAGGAGTTGGAGTCACGCAATGTGCAGGTCTCTGTTGCTGGAGGAGGGTTCGGAAGCAAGTTCCTTGAGATGAATGGCTTTCAGGAACCTGGTTTTGAAGAAGTCCCTGACGTCGCAAAATACTCAAAGATAGAGCTTCTTCCAAAACTCGTGACCCAGTTTATACCTAGCGCTCTTAAGAGAACCGTACAATCATATGACTGGATTAAACAGGAAGATCCCGATGAGATTGTCACTGACGATATATTTGCTATGATTGCATGTGTAGCAAGTAGGAGAAGCTTCTACAGGATAGATCATCTAACACCCGATATTTTACCATTCAAATGGAGCATTCCTCAAAAGCTTTACAACAAAGTATCAATGGTTTTTGGTGAAAACATAATTGTGACAAGTGTTTGGCCCGAGAAATCTAAAGATAACTATATTGAATTTGTGGGTCCGTTAGGTCAAGAGGGTGAATCTGGAGAAGTCGAGGATTATGACATGCTTGTAGTACCTGGATCTTGGGGAGGAAACCAGTTCGACGAAATTTCCAGAAGATTGCGGGAGAAAGGATATGATATCAAGGTAGTCGGTGGAGAGAATTGGGAGACCAAGGCTTCTATGACGCCTCATATGGCAGCCGCTGACTGTGTGATATGTACCGGGTATTCGTCTATCGCCGATGCGGCTGTGGCAGGTACAACCTGTGTTGTGTATCCGTTTATACCTTTCCAGAAAGCTATCGCAAATGAAATAGATGACAGAGATATTGAAGGTATTAGAACGGCTGACTCTGTTGATAAGGCGCTCAGTACAGCGGAGAAGTGTGTAGAAGCAGACTGCAGTAAACCCGACTTCGAAAACGGCTCAAAAGAATTTGTAGATGCAGTCTTGTGAGTTTCTATGGATGAAATACATGCAATTATACCAGTGTCCCCAGGGGAGTCGGCTCAGGTTATAGACAATTCGATGAAGTCAATCCAGCAGCTGGAAGCTCCCTCCGGCTCCAGACTGAACGTACATTATGTAATAGACTCTGAGGATACAGAAAAAGACCTGAGACTCTCAAAAACCGGCTATTATGAGTTTAATTCCTACTTCAGAGAACTAAAAAATGGAACGAAGGCAGGAGCCTTGAACTATGTGATTGAGCAGATTGACTCTCCAGATTATATAGCGATATTTGATGTGGACTCAAGGCCATCTGAGGACTTTATCGTCAAATGCAAAGAGACTCTAGATTCATCCGAAGACGTATTTCTGGCATCTTGCCCTAGAAAAATCCTTAACCACGAACAAAATCTTGTGACAAAAATGGCTGGAGCTGAGTTTGAACTATTCAACGATATCCAGTATATCAACGATAAGTACAACTCATTTAACACCTTTAACGGCCCTATATCTCTTATCGACGGTGACTATGTCAAGAATAATCATTTCGATGAACAGGCTACATGCGAGGATATTGAATTTGTTCAAGAGGCCTACATAGATGGGCTCAGAACTAAGATGACCGATGAGAACCTACGTTGGTGAGCAATCACCTCTAAATCTCAAAGACCTTTATCATCAGAAAATAAGGTGGATGGCAGGAGCTCTTGAATCAATCGAAAAACATGCAAAAGATTTTACCGTATCTGATTGCAGTCTAAAAATTAAGTTAGGATGGTTTGCTTCAGTTTCACTACCTTTTGTCGCTGGAGCACTCAGTTTCCTCTTCCCCGTTTTTTCTATAAGAAGAATGCTCAAAGGAGATTCTATTATCAAGTCTTTCAAAAAGGGTGTGGCACTATTCCTATTTTCATGGTTAGTTATGGTATGCGGGCTAGTTGTAGTTAAGAAGAGGATACTTAATCAGAATATTACTTGGAAGTCTCCAGAAAGAGAGGACATTTAATTATTACCTCATATAGGTGCGGTAGGGATCGAAGGTGCCTACGGACAACTTAGAGGTATTTAAGAAGGTTATATTCCATCTGCCGAGACTCAAGTTTACCACAGTCCTAATGTTTTCTTTGGCCTTGGTTTACTCTTCAACAACCTTCTATCTAGCTCACACTCTCCTCATTGACTCATTGAAACCAATGAGCATCTTTCTATTTGGTCTTCTATTCTATCTGCTGCCTGGAATAATTTCCCCTGAGTTCAAAACTTCCTTTCTACCAGAATACCCCAGAAGATGGGGCTATTTCCTTTCCCTTGTTAACCAGTTCATATTCTTTATTTTTAGTGGTTTGGCTTTGGCTTCAACCTCGTTTGCCTTTGGCTGGCAGATAATCTGGTTTGGTCTAATTACACTTTATGTTAACAATTTCTTCGTATTGACTCTTTCTGTCGGTCCAAACTATATAAGAAGGATCTCTATGCTTTCCCTGGTCCAGCCTGTCATGATTCTTATAGGTTTTCACTTTGTCTTAGGTCAGTTCCTACAGATCTCATGGATTGCGTATGCGATCAACTTTCTGGTGATTCTCGGCGCGGGCCTAGTCCTTTTGTTGAGTGTGTACTTCACTGAGTACCTAGTAGGATCTAATGTTACCAACATCTCTATCCTCAATCTGGCCGCAGGCTTACTGCAGAACGAGCAGGATAGCCTTGACCTAGGCAGATCTGTACGCCCTGATGTTCAAACCCTGCAAATCAAAAATAGATCTGGAGTCAAAAATTT
>GL982576.1:570985-572201 GCA_000220375.1 Candidatus Nanosalina sp. J07AB43
TGTTTCAGTTGATACCAGAAAACCTCACGTATCTGAAGCATGTCTCAAGGAAGGAGCCGATATCCTGAATGACGTAACTGCCTTGGAGAAAAAGAAAATGAGGGATCTTGTGGCACAGCATGAGTGCAGAGCTATACTGATGGACTCTGACTCCGTACCGGTAGATAGATCATCGTTCACGTACACTGATGATGTAGTTTCTGAAGCCAAGAAGAACCTGAAAGGTAGAATTAAAGCAGCTGAGGAAGCTGGAATAGATAGGGAAAAACTGATTGTTGATCCGGGGGTAGGTTTTGGTAAGACCCCAGAGCAGGACGCCAGATTGATTGCTAACCTGGACTCATTTCAAGAGCTTGGATGTGATGTCATGCTTGGATGTTCAAGAAAATCATTTTTTAGCGAGCTAAAAGACTATCCACAGGATAAAAGACTGATACCAAGCTTGGCTGCAAATCAGATAGGGGTGATGCGCGGAGCAGAATATCTAAGAGTTCACGATGTGGAGGAGACAGCAAGAATGGTAAAGACCTTGGAAGCGATAGAGCCTGAAAGAATAAGTTGAGCTTTGAATACCATTGACCCATCAACTGTAGAAACTTGTAGTCATGTGAAAGTAACATATATTTTTTTCAGGTAAATACTAATTATGGAGATTAAACCCGAAAGCGAAAATGGTATTGAGGCAAAATTAGCTTACCATAATTTAGGAATGGGTGGTTACGAGCCGAAAAAGCCAGGAAGAATTGTGCTAGGCAAATCACCTGTCGCTGAGGGATGGACGGATCCTGTCACAGATACAGTGTTCGTGATGGGGGGAAAGGAGCCCTTAATACAGCATGAGGCTATACACGTAGATCAGTATGATAGGCTACTGGATACAGGTGTAGAGTTTAGTTTAATCAAACAAATGGAAGAACGATCCTTGGGTAAAGCAGAAAACAACTTGGACGACAGATTTGTCCGGGTGTCAGGGCTTAGAAATTATCCTTGGATAGGAAATATTGAAACACATCTCAATGCCATCTCTGATCCGTCCTACATTACGGAGCTATCTGATATACAAAGCATATTACAATCAGAGACTAATAATCAGACCCACCTTCTCAACCGATTTGAGGACAAAGTAGAGAGCTTAAATAATCAAAGAGGATTCGAAACATGGAGAGATGGTCCAGACTATATTCAAGATATCGTTGATCGTTATCAGGAATATATT
>GL982576.1:572251-573762 GCA_000220375.1 Candidatus Nanosalina sp. J07AB43
TTTTTCCTCGTCCCCAACAAGCCAAGCTCATCGTCTTTAGCTGGAAGATGGTACTATCTTCTCTCTATGCTGTAAAGTTTCTTTCTTTCACTTCTGTCAACATCTGCCATAATTGCACCGGCTTTCATAGGCAGTGAGAAGGTGTAACGAGCTGTCTTTGTCCTGTAAAGATCGAGGATTTCATCTTCAGAGGGTTCATCAGACGAATAACCTGAGTAAATATCAACCTGTTCCGCCAGCCCCACATTTGAGAATTCACGGAAAACAAGTTCCTGAATACTTGAACTTGACTCGTGTGGAAGTTTAAGAGACGACAACACGTTTTGGCCAAGGAAAAATGATACGTCTCCACCCGCCAGAGCCATGCTGATTCCAAAGTGTTTTCTATCTCCAATCCCTTCTTTGTCAGCCAAGTCTCTGTACTGTTTCTGAAACGTTTTCATACCTCTTCTGCGTAGATCCTTATCAATTATATCATCGTGCATCAAAATACCGGTGTGAAGTAATTCAACTGCAGCGCCTGCCCTTACAGCGCTATCATGGTAATCACCGTCGTAGAACTTGTTGATGATGACGATAAGGGTTCCACGAACCATCTTACCCTCCTTCACCATCTCCTGAAGTCTTTCTCTAACGTCTTTTCTCCACCGGCCTTGTGTACCTTCATCCTCCCATTCCTCAAGAAAGCTGTCAAGGAAAGAAGATATCTCCTTTTTATGGCGGCCTATCTCCTCCAATATCTGTTCCCTTTTAGAGGCCATAGGAAATGATTATCGAGTAAACTCTTTAGTTACTAAGCCATTTCTCTACATGCGGTACTTGAAACTTTGAGGAGATAAATTAAGTAGTGCCTCTCTTCTACCAGTTTTTATGCGGAGGAGTTCGAGCAAATTATGCCTGCCGAAACAGATGAAGAAGTCTTGGGGGAGGAGAATTCTTCCTCGATAAGCTGAAAGAAGAGATTGAAGCCAAGTTTAAACCCAACGCTTTCAATATTTCTGCGGAAAGCCTGAAACACTGATAAGTAACTTGTTTAACCTCTATGGCAGGTGCTGGGATGTATAAAAGTCCACCATTTCCAGAAAGATAGGTTACTGCCTAAGGCTAACAGCAAGAGCTATAATGTGCTACTATTCCCATTCTTTTTCTTATAATTTCTCCGTACCAGTTTGATGCTGACAAATGTCCGCATCAGCCCTGAACTATATGTGGACGGGAAGCTAAAGGAGCAAATCCGAAGAAGTTTATCCACTGCCTATTTGAGGCTTCTGACGAGTATGCATAAAACCTACTTAAAATCTTGAATCTCTGTTTGCTCCGTCACATCAATAGTTCCTTCAGAGCCGAAAAGCCCTCTAAAGTTCTCGTATGCTTCATTAGGTATCTCCGGGTAATATTCTTCTCTCAGAGCTTCCACAGACGGTGCGGAAGCTCCATTAATTTCATTAAAAGTTTGTCCTTCCTCATAGATGAATTTACTAAATTCATCATACCCATCAATACTCGTTATT
>GL982576.1:573812-574842 GCA_000220375.1 Candidatus Nanosalina sp. J07AB43
ATAGATACCTCCTGAATTTCTCGGGTCTTAACTTGCTCGCCAAGTAATTTCCTATACAGCCCCTTGAAACTTAAATTTTTCTTTCATTCTCTTTTCTTTCCCGATCATGTAGTAGAATGAGGGGATAAAATAGGTCCTAGCTGTATTCATAAGGCCATTTTCGACAACTCTTCTACCAGATGTTGAATGTGTCTTTGAAAGACAAACAGTTTCGCCTTCTTGGTTTAATTTATCAAAAAGATCGTGGTCTTCATGAAAAGGGAGTTCCTCATCAAATCCACCTATTCTCTGAAATTCTTCTTTCTCCACGAATAAAAATGTCCCAACAGCTGCAGGTTTGATCCCTAATTTATTTAGATAAAAGACAATTTTTGAAGATGCTTTATACCCTAATTTGGCTCTGAGATTTGCGTCATGAACCTTCCAGGTAGATGTTCCTCCAACAATATTGTCTCTCATGAGTGACTCCTCAACTTCGTCAAATACTTTTCTATGAGTCAGCTCAACGTCTGAGTCTATAAACAACATAATGTCGCCTATTGCTTTCCTAGCACCCTTATTTCTTGCGGCACCTGGTCCGTCTCCATCGCCTTCTACAACCTTTGCACCATGTTCTTTAGATACGTTTACGGTGTCATCTGTGCTTCCTCCGTCGCATAATATCACTTCATAATCCTCATATGTTTGTCTTTCAATGCTCTCGAGAAGTTTTGGTATGTATTCCTCTTCGTTCAAGGCAGGAATTATTACAGATATTTTTGTCACAACGACAAAGAATTACAGTCTAATTTTTTAAGTGGATTGGCTATTCTGCAAGCTCTATAAGGTCGTCCACAGTGCTTGATATCGATTTTTCTCCAGCGAAAGACACGGCCAGGTTCGAGAAATGGTCCAGATTCTGGTAGACTCTATCAAGTTTCTTCTCTAAGCCCTCGATGTTTCCTGGTTCATATAGGTACCCATTTTCTCCATTTTTAATTGAGTCAGTCAACCCGCTGCATCAGCTCCAATTACCGGAGTTCACACGCGT
>GL982576.1:574892-578199 GCA_000220375.1 Candidatus Nanosalina sp. J07AB43
TCCTAGATGAGATGCCTGAGGTGTTGAATACTAGCCAGTCAATTTCAATGATTCTGCTGCTTGAGGATGAGAAGCCAGGCGTATTAATCATGTCAGCAGATGATGCTCAAAGAGCTTTCATAGAAGCATTCTGCGATGAGTTCAACTGTAACACGATGGAGGTCGGAGGAGTCAAGGACCCTGGTGTATTTGTCTCCAAAAACCCAGATAGGTTCGAGATACTAAGGGAGTCATCAGGAGATTTCTACGGCGCTGAAGAATCAGCGGTCGGGAAGTTTCTGGGATACGAGAAAAAAGCCCGTACATACTACGAGGAAATGAATGAAAAGGGCAAGCTGGCAAGGAAAAAGTTTGAGAAAAAACTAAAGCAGCTAGAACAAAGCGGAGACGTACCTGAAGGATATGATAAGTACCTGGAGCTGATCGCGTATATACCATATCCAGACAAACAGCACATTATGCAGGCAATCAAAAGAGGAGAAAAGAGATACCGGATATTAGAACAACATCAAGCTGGCAAAAAGCTCCTGAAGAGGCTGAAACAGGAGACAGAGGGAAAGGATCCTGTAAGCTCAGGCCTCTAAAAAGCTGTTTCAAGCCCAATCGTATTCGCCTCGAATCCTGATCAGTATCGGATATCACGTGAGACCACCTGTTTAAAACGGCATTTCGTCTCTTTCTCCCGGATCGATCGCTTTTAATGCCGTGTTGACAAGATAGGCCTGTGAATCTGCATTTACGCCGCTGAATTCTACAGTGTAAAGGCCAAGATCCCTTTTCTGGGGCTTGATCCTGACTTCTCCCTCAACGTCCTTGTCACCGTTTTCAAGATGTTTTACCTCGTACTTTGCGTCTCCAGGGATTTTGTGACCTGGGTTCAGGCTCTCAACTTCCTCATCTGAATGCTTGTAGTCTTTTGACTTATTTATGTCCATGATACGTTGCATATGCATTCTTGGCTGCCCATTAGAATCTCTAGGTAGAGGGCCGTCCAGAACAAACTCATCCTTGTACGCGGCGACAAGCTCAGCGACCTCCAAGCTGTCAACGTCTTTAAACCTGTAAGGCTCTAGGTAGGGCTGGTGCTCGACAGTCTTTACACGTTCAGCTACAAATTCGTCAAAATCATCCAGAACTTCAGGATCATCGCTCCAGTACCGGAGATTGTTTAAACCGCCGCTGCGTTCAACAGACAGCTCAACGGTACCGTCTCCAAACACAAACTCGTATTCAAAATCTGTTACATATTCCTCAGTATTAGCCTTTGCAACACCTTCTCTGCCGTCCAGCTCATCTCTGTCTAGGTCGGTCTCAGGATTCTCCTCTAAATCGCCTTCAAGTACGGCCAGTGTACGATCCTCAAGCTCCTTACTCCACTCAATGACATCTTTTTCATCCTCCTCAGATACATCATCCTGCGATGACATCATTACTAATTATAGGTCTCAAAAGTAATAAGCCATAATCATGCTGGTCATAGACCTCAATGATCTTGTAATTGTATCAGACCAGAACGAAAGCCACTAAGTAATTAATTGCATAGATCCAAGAGATTCAGTAATCCTCTGCGAACTTCGAAATATTGTCGTTATGGTATAATGATAAAAAAGTTATTACAAACTTCACAAGTATGACTGACATCAAACTGGATGGAGCCGAGAACAGAGATTATCAGGTGGAGACAGCAGCAGAGATGATCGACAATCCTGCAGAAGACTATATGGTTAACATGCCTGTTGGAGGTGGAAAAACCGAGACCGCACTAGAGATGATCGCATCACAGTACGACACAACAGAAGACTACTCTGCCATGGTAGTTCTTCCTAGTCCTCAGGTTGAGGATCAGTGGTACGAAAGAATGGTTGACACATATGGTTTAGATCAGGACCTGGATGTAGAGAGAAACAAGCCTGTAAGCCAGCTGAAAGCAGAAAGAGACTCAGGAAAAATGACAGGTACAAACTTCCGCGGATCGGATACCGGGGGCTCAAAACTACACAACAGTAGAAAAAGAGTAGAACAATGGGAACAACAGAAAAGAAATAATCAGAAACAGGATATTTTTCAAGACAACGATATCGTTCTTACGACCTACCAGCTGCTTGAAAGCGACTTCAGAAACAACAGGATTGATCAAGAAACCGTATCCCAGTACAATGACATAGTTATAGACGAGGCCACACACTTCGCGGCTATAGATGATGTTCCAGGTCCTGAAGTCGGCAAGACATACAGAACCAACAAGTACTTTGAAACACTGAACCAACACCTGCAGGAAAGCGATGACGTAAGAACTGTAGGACTGACAGCAATGTACGGCGATAAGATGAAAGCTGTTCAGGAACAGCTGGGAGCTGAACTAATCAGGCCTTCACAGGAAAGAGTTGACGAGTATCGACCAGGTCTTGAGAGACTTGACCCGAATCTAGCACCTGATCACGGCGTTGTCAACCTTCTGTGGGGGATCGAAGATCAGTACAGGAAAACCCGCCACACTATAGGAAGGGAACTGGAAGAGGAGGATCCTAACGTCAACCTGTACAGGCTGCAGCAACTGGTAGATGAAGGTGGAGACATAGGAAGAAATGCCCAGAAAGCACTGAAACTGAAGTCATTGCAGAGCCGGATTCAGGAAGGAACATTCAACTCACTTAAGCCATACCAAGACGACATATTAGACGTTGGGGTAGACTTATATCAGTTCCAGAACGACCTCGAAGAAGAGTTCAATAATGGTATGATGGCTGGCGTGGAACCAAAAAGAGATCAAAGTAAACTTGAGGATTCTGCGGATCACAACCAACCTCTTTTCCCGACTATGAAGGAGTTAGGTGCCAGAAAACTTCAAAACCAGGTGATGGACAGGGACGAGCAGGCGCTTTACTTTGTCAGACACATTGATACCGCAAACGACATGCCAAATATTCTTCCCGGTGAGACAGCCGTTATCACTGGCCAGACCGATAGAGACGATCAAAGAGACATAATACAGAACTTTGACTCTGGTGATGTAGATGCACTGGCTATGACTTACGGATCAGGAGGAGAGGGACTTGACTTCTCGAACACGGAAAACGTGGTGCTTATGGGAGAGCCAAGAACCGTGCAAGAACACCAGAACGCCGTTGGAAGAATAAGAAGAGGAGATGAACCAAAAAGAGAACACACAATGTTTTACCACAACCCTGAATATGAGTGGAGGAAAGAAAGATACGAAGAAATACTTGAAGAACAGGACGAAAAACAGGCCAACGAACCAGACCCCTCCCAAGAAGCACTTGAAGCAGTGAATAACATACTTGAACCT
>GL982576.1:578249-580348 GCA_000220375.1 Candidatus Nanosalina sp. J07AB43
TTTATAAGCTTGAGAACTGTTCGATCATTGGCGAATATGTCAGATCAAAAAGGCGATGTAGGTCCTGTCAAAAACGTAAGCGATCTCAAGGAATGTGACAGAATTCTTTTTGGAGACAGAGCGATACCTCTTGAAGTCGAAGAGACCAAAGAAGATGAAGCCGTAGTCAAAGGTCCAAACGGCGGTGAATACCTTCTATACGATGAGGAAGACGCGAAACATCCTCTTGTCGCAAAACCTGGTAATAAGAGATACGCCAGCTACGCAGAAGACCTGCGCAGGGTCGGAGAATGGGTTAAGAAAGGCGATAAGACCTGGCGGCATACGGGTACTGATGCCGTTATCAGCCTTGTAGAGAATGAAGCCGGATTCTGGACTCTGGATACACAGAGATTTGACAAGAACTTGGATATTCCGAAATACGGTTTTTCAAGCAAAGAGAGAGCTGAAGATAAAGTCCAGAAAACGCTGCAAGATAATCCTGAAGGTTAAACAATAATTCTTCAGCTATTGCGCATTATTATGTGTCTGAATATAGTGGTAACTGATATCAGTTGTAGAAGTTGCGGTGTCCGGGACTTGAACCCGGGTCGCCGGCTTGGAAGGCCGGAGTCTTAGCCACTGGACCAACACCGCATGGAATATGTATTCAAATAATATGTGCTGGCCTATTTTCTTAAATAGCTTGTTTGATAAGTTGAAAATGAGATGGATAAGCCTTTAACAGTGGCAGTTGCCGTAGTAATTAAACATGGTGAAATTTTGATGATTCAGCGTGATACCGGTGATTACGATGGCTATTGGGCTCTTCCCGGCGGCAAAGTTGAGCAAGGTGAGCATGTGTCAGAGTGTGCCATGAGAGAGATAAAAGAAGAGGCAGATATAGATACGGAGTTCACTGATTATCTTGGACTGGTCTCGGAGGTTTTCGGCGGCAAGCAGTTCATGCTTCATATTGTTGAGCTTGAGACAGATGAAAAAATTGTCTCTGGTAGTCGTGAAGGTCAAGTCAACTGGGTTGATATAGATTCTCTTGGGGAACTAGATGTAGTTCCCAGCGATCTTGAAGTTATTGAACAGTTGGTCGGTGGAGATGGAGGCTATTTTGAGTGCTTGATGAAGGAGTCAGATGACGGTGACCATATCCTTGAAAATTTTGAAAAAAGGGGAGATATTAACAAGATTGACTGAAAAATGATTTGATTATGAGTATTGACGAAGAGATTCAAGACGAGCTGAAGCAAATTACCGAGGACGTTGTTGAAAGTAACTTAGTTGAAACAGAAGGTAAGGTTGAAATGCCGGCTAAGTCTGGTGAGATGGATGAGAAGGTTGAGAGAGAAGCTTTTTCGGAATCTGGAGCTTCGATGAGCCCTCAACAGGTGGAGTTTTTGGTAAGGCAGAGAACTGATATGGATAATGAGGAGTTACAGAAGTTTCTCTCAGGCAAGCATGAATCACTGAAGGATGATAGGAGCTGGAAGCCGTTCTCTAGAACTGAGGAGAAGTTCTTACTTCAGAATGCAAGGAATCAGGAAGTCGATGAAATCGCTAATTCCTTGGATAGGGATCCTGAAGAGGTTGAGATGCAGCTTAAGATAATGGGTCTTGACGACCTGAGGGAGTGAGTAAGCCGTGGATAAGGATCAACTAAGAGAGAGAGCTATATCACGTACAAGGAATGAACTGGAGTCAAGTGTTGACAGAGATGATCTGCTTGCTAAGGCTGTCAAGCAGCATGATGAGCTGGAGAATGATATCAGAAATCAGGTTGAAACATTAAGAGACTGGTACAGTGTTCATTTTCCCGAGCTTGAGTCTGAGTTAAGTAATGATGATCGTTTTGTTCAGGTGCTTCAAAAGCACGGTATTGAGAGGTCAGAGATTGAGCCTTTTTCCGAGATGGCTGCTAACTCCACAGGTAGCATGATCTCAGCATCTGACAGGGAGATGATTGAGGCCGTGATTGATTCTGTTTCCTCTATGATTCAAGTTAGAGATAGTATCGAAGAGTATGTCAGAATAACGCGGCTGGAGAGTTTGAGACCTTTCAAGTCTTCTTGGTCCTTTGCTTGCATCTAGACTGGTTTCACTTGCAG
>GL982576.1:580398-581863 GCA_000220375.1 Candidatus Nanosalina sp. J07AB43
AGATGTGTAGGAAATAGCATGGCTCTTGTTCTTGCCTGTTATGATTGACCAGTTTTCTGCGTGATTTTAAACTTGGGAGCTCAGCCCACAAGCTTTGCCTATAGGTACCTCTGTTTTAAGAATCTGTATGACCCGACTCCAAGGAAGAGAAATCCGACACCGATAAATACTAGGCCATCGCTAGTCTTTTCTGCCTTTATGAACCCTTCCTGAGGTCTCTCAGGTGGTACAAGCACCTGAATCCTGGATCCTTGGCTATAGTTCTGTACTACTTCTCGTGCCTCTGACTCAAGATTGTGTTCATCTGGTCCTTGACCTCCTGGATACATGCTGTTACTAGTATAGTTACTGCCATTGTATGTGTAACGGAACTCTATCACGGGACTGAAGTCTATTCCACCTCTCCTGGAGCTATCTTCACGTATTCCTGTATCCACAACTGTAGCGGACACATTCTCAGGGTTATTCAAGGCCTGACGTTGGTCTACATATGTATTATATCCTAGGAAAACCATTCCCACTCCTACCAGAATTGCCAATACTACTGGAATGTCACCTTTTCCTTCTCCTCTCGGCTGCCATCCGCTCCTTATATCAATACCGAACATAATCCATGTAATACTGAACAAATTTAAAAATGCTTCAGGCGAGTTAGAGACACTATAGAACTCCTTAATCGCTAACATGATACTTTACGCGCAGTAGAACCATTTTTACGCCTTAGTTCATCTTACACATCTCTTATCAGCAAATCCAGCTACATAAATTCCCTAGCATGCAGCCTCCTTGCATTTTTGGGAAGGAAGCCTTATTCTATGTTACATCAGCTCATCTAGCTTAACAGCTGCAAACGGAACAAGCATCTCCTCTTTGCTCATGCCGCCATGATGACCCTTGTATTGTTCATAGGTCTTGTAGTCCTGATAGTCGTACCAGATCATTTTTCCGCTCTCTTTTGGTATAATAATTATATCCCCAAATCTATTTCGGCTGTTTGCGTGTCCTTTACCAAATAGTCCTTTGCTTATAGCCTCTTCAGTTCTAAGAACTTCTGCCTTGAGTTCCTGGTCTAGGAACTTCTTGACTTTGCCTACTTTGCCTTGTTCTATATGCAGTATAGCTGTTCTCGGACCGCCTGTAGGCAGTATCACATCTCCGCTGTCATCCTGCTTAAGGTTATTCCTTACTGTGTCGAAGCTCAGTAGATCCACGATGTTTGAATCTGCTTTTGTCTGTCCATGATCAGCCACTAGTATCATCAATGTTTTTTCTGCTGTATCTTCATGTACTTTTTCGACGAGCTGTTTGCTTAGAGCTTGGGAAACTGATTCAAGCTGTGAAAAGTGTTCTTTTGATCCAGGTCCATACTGATGCAGCGCTGAATCTACCTGCCCGGTGTAGCAGTGTAAGTACTCTTTGCCGTTCGAGTTCTCAAGCTTTGTTCTAAGCTTGAGAGCCATATCGA
>GL982576.1:581913-583425 GCA_000220375.1 Candidatus Nanosalina sp. J07AB43
TCTACCATAGAAACAGTATAGGTTCTTAATGGTTATAACATGACTGTAAGATTAGTCTTCCTATCCGAGCCATGAATGACTGAAATCATGTCCAGACCAGTAAGTCTGTACACATTACTTGAAGTGTACAGATAGAAGTTATGTGGCATATCAGGAGTTAGATTCCGGTTCAGCTGCAGTTCTTTCACGGTATTTTCTGTTCAAGCTCCCAGCCCTTGATTGCTTCTTCCGGATCCAGGTGAATACTGTGATAATCATTGAACAGTTTCACTGCGTCGTAAGCCTTTTCTAGCGTAAAACCTTCTACTTCTCTCATTGCAGTGTATTCTAGAGATTTCTTGAGGTCTCCAGTAGTCTCTACTGTCATTATATGTTTGTTGCCGTGTTTTAGCTTGAGCTCGGCATCTGTGTCTACTTTCTGGCTGTTCTGTGCGGAGAGCCTTAAATTCATCTTGTTGCCGTGGTTGTCCCATTTCCCAAGAACTACTGATTCTGTATCCAAAGAAAACTCCTCTCTAATATACACATGATTCTTCAGCGTTATAACCAGGAGGTATTCAAATTTGAATAACTGAAGACTGTGCCACCCTAAATAATTTAGGGAAGAGACCTCTATCTGGGTATGTCACTTAGCTAAGAGATCAAGGGCAAGCCAGTTACCGGACCTACCGTATTTATCCTGATGAATAAATATTAAGGGAGAATATGCTAGCTTGCTCCACCATCTAAAAATCTGTCTATGTCTTCAACTTTATTTAGAGGAGCAGTATTGTTGATTAACGGTTTACTCTCAGGCTTCCGGTTCCTGACAGTAACATCTTCCTCAAAAAACTTGTTGATTAGATTATGGTATACAGGATCAACTGACTGATTCATACCGCTTTCAGGCGTCCCCATTACCAGATACCTGCCATCTCCAGATAGCTCTTCTGTAACTTCCAGACTCGTAGTTATCCCGTTATTACTGTCGTTGTTAGGAACCACATCTACCGGAATATCTTTAGGCACCTCCGCTACATGACCTTCCGGAACATATGCTGTTAGTATATCGGCATCCACGTACAGCCTGCCATCCATCCCGGAGTCAATATCATCTATCCAACCGACATACATACCGTGTTCTTTGTCTAATGGTTGGAAGGGTCCAGAGTACTCAGTCATGTTTTGATAGCCGTATTTTGATTCGTTCTCAAATTAACTACGTATACAAAGTTTTGTTCTTCTACCATTGGCGACCAGAGTTCTAGTGTTTAAGGTTTAACTTAGTTTCACCGATAGGTTACTACTAACTTATTCCTTGAACGGTCCTACAGTTTCTTGACAAGTCTATCTAACGGTGCAGTAGCCTCTTTTATTAGAAACCTATATGAAACCTCCAGCCAGATTCCAGCGGTAATAATGCCTGTGAATACTGCCGACGACACCGACAACAAACTACCTATATCCAGATTTCTCAACACTGAGACCGAAACAAGAGTTGAGACCAGGAAAACTAGAGAACCTATTCTTCTG
>GL982576.1:583445-584994 GCA_000220375.1 Candidatus Nanosalina sp. J07AB43
AGTAGTTATGCGACCGCCTGCAGAGCGGTTTACCAGGGTGCAAATCCCTGCTCCGGCTAACTAAGTTTCAGGTTCTAATCTGTCCGACGCATTCATATGTATGTAGCAAACATGCCCTATGAGACAAACCAAATTGATGAAAGATCAAGCAGGGGATTAAGGCATGAAGCTTAGTTTGTTCCAGTAACCCCATAACATCTAAGTTAAATTAGGGATACGAAAAAAGAATTGTTTTAACATAGTGATGTGTTGCGATAAGTTCTGAATCTTCCTCGTTTCGATCCTATATTACCCAATGAAAAATAAGGGCTTTTTTGAAGAACTCCTTTTGAACGGACACTCTATGTATACGACCCCAAGTTTTTGAATAGACACAAATTGGTTAAATTGGTTTCCATCACTGAATTCTTGTGTCAAGAATTAATTTTATGTTTAGATTCAAATGAGAAAAGCCAGTTTGTAACCTCATAAAGATTTATAACTGTTAGGTAACACCAAATATATTATGGTACCAGAAGAGCATGATGAGGACGGATCAATAGAGGGCCGTATGATGCCTGAAACGTATAGAGATGACCTGAAGATGCTTATGGATTTGGCTGAAGAATATAAAAATTTTACAGTCACCGTCAAGAACCAGGATTTATTTTCTATGCTTAATGAGATTCCTGACCCCTCCTCCAGCAACACTTCTCTTCAAGAGACAGTCTCGGTCTTGAATCCATCAGATCAACTGTCTGGAGATGCCTCAGATCTTCCACAAGTAGCTGGGAAAGAATCACCTGCTGAAGCAAATCAAAGCGTAATTGATACACTGAAGTCTTCAGCATCTGCGTTAAGCGATAGGATATCTCCAAGCAGATTTAAGTCAGATAAGCATCTTCATTATAAGGATAAAGGAGTTTCTGAGAGATCTAACCGATTGCATGGTTTTCATCTTCTATCGGGAGCTAAAGATTATGATATTGATAGCTCAGTTCTATCAGGTAAACATCTAGGACGAAAGTCCAGTTCTGGACAGATAGAAGGTAGTCTACTTGCAGGTAAGAACCCTTTCTGGAAAGCTAATGATGTAGAAGTAGAAGGTTCAATAATAGTTACAGGTGATCCTTCCAGATTGAATGCTGAAATATCTAATTCTGTGGTTGTTACACCTAGTGACGCGTTTTATGTATCACAATATAGACCTGATTCTGATCAGATGAGTCAAGCAGGCGAAAGCATACTTGAGAGCATCGATAGCTCTGTAAGTGCGCTGGCTGATTCTGAAGAAGATAGTTATCCTCAGCTGAGAGACAGTGTGAATAGAGCTTTAGAGATGGAATTTGGTCCAGATTTTAATCCAGATATATTTTTCGCAGAGGACATGGATGAGTTTGAAGGTAAATTGAAATCACATTACAGAGAAGCTGGCATGGATGTTCCAAGCGAGATGGAAACAGAGCGGTGTGTTTATTCAAATGTTCTCGGAGAATCTGTAATACATCCCAAAATTGGAGAAATGTGGTCTTCAAACGACTTAGGAAATTTGAGGGCTTTTGACTATACC
>GL982576.1:585014-587604 GCA_000220375.1 Candidatus Nanosalina sp. J07AB43
TTCTTCCTTTATCGAGGTGGTTGGACCTCTGTGGTCTACGAAAAGCCTAATCTCTGATTTGTTTATATTTTCTTTGATGAAAGAAGCATCCTCTTCCTCCATCTCTCGAAGACTGACTTTGTCTCCATCAATAAAATTATTGCTCATTCTATTTCACCTTAGAATTTTCTAAATCTGATAACATCAAGATAATTTCCATTTCTAAATATCTCTTCCTCCAAAATACCTTCTTCTTCAAAACCGCATTTTTCTAAAACCAAACTGCCTTGCTCATTTCCCTCGATAATATCAGCCCTTATTTTATGCAGATTGAGTTCATTTAAACCATACCTGATAACCATCTCAATTGCAGATTTCCCTACTCCATCTCCTCTTATATCAGGTTTCAATGCCAAGCTTGTCAAGTTCGCTGTTCTATGAAATTCGTCGATATCCTGTAACTTAATCTGACCAACAGGCTCAGAATTAAATTCTATCACAAAATAAGCCTCTGGCGATGAATTCTCAAACTTCTCTACTTTTTCTTCAAATCTTGACCGAGTTAACGGTCTCGGAACCCCTCCAAAGTTTTGCTTGACATCTTCCATATCATAAAGAGATTTTACGAACATATAATCCGATACCTCGACAGGTCTTAGTCCTACATCCTCTCTTCGAAGAAACATAAACGGAAATTCGGAATTATTATGCTTAAGTTTTTGGTATTTACCCTGTATGTTTTATCTGTAGAATTTTTACCTATATCCTCTCTTATAGAGCTTAATTTTCCTGAAGTCAGCTTCAAATACCAATGAAATTAAAACTTTGTTTAACACTATAAAATATATAGGGAGTTGGTTGTAATGCCTTTAAAGGGATTTGTGGAGTGGTGAGGCAAGGAGTCCAAACTGAACCTGTATCCAGATTGAAGTTCTTTACCTTCACGTGATGCCATTCCAAGATAATACTGTCCATTTCATCTCGGAGGATGCTTAGGATTTCTTGCCCGGAATCATAACCTCTGCCACAATACATTCTGCATATATAGGTATGCTTATGGGTAGATGCTGAGAAGGCAAGTTTCTTGCGTCTTGGCCAAGAGTAAAATGCAATGTGGAGACGTGAGCTGACAACAATATATGGTTCTGTTGTCACCACACCATACTATACTTCAAATTGTTGGATTAAATAATACTTGTAATCAATATGTCAGACATTATAGATCATATTGAGGAGGAAGATTCCCTCCTAGATGTTTATGAGATACTAGATGACGATAAGAGTTACCGTATGAACCCTCAAAATAAAACTTTGGTACAGGAGCCCGTTATACATAATGAATTAGTTAAAATGAGGGCTGCACATAGGGAGATAAAGAATATATACCAAGATAATTTTCACCAGGAGCAAAAACCAGAGGACTCCAAGTTCCAGGGTCTCGCAAGGCAAACTGCGAGTTATGAAGGAGCGGATATAGAAACCTACGGTTTGGCTCATGGATACGATTCGGTAAGCATAGGCCCAAATCCATTTTCAGTAGAGGTACCTCTCTTTCACGGTATGAGCGAAGATGTTGAGGAATTAGTTCAGTCGAAAGTTGATGAACTTCTTGAGGACGAATATCATATACTGTATGAAGAAGGTTTCAGGGAGCACTTTGGTTCAGAACAGTTGAGAGACCCCAGACTTGAATGTATGTACGACCACTCCGTGCTAGCAATCTCTGAACATGATATAGGAAGCTACAGTATGAAGGAGATAGCTAAGATACCCTTTTACAAGGCTGTTTCTAATCTGCCCTATGAATTTGCCGGTTCCCTAGGTAACAGACAGACTGTTGAACACGCAAGGAAGAATGTCGGCGGTCAAGAGGGTCTGCATAAGGTTATTGACTCAAGGATGCCCGCGTGGTTACAGCAAGAATATACTGATATCTTTGATCCTGTCGAACACCTTATTAGATTCGAGAGAAGTGATTGGATGGCGAGCCAAATGAAGAGAATATCTGATTCAGATGGTACAAACAAGGTGGCAGCATTTGTGGGCGATGGCCACGTCAACCAAGCTGCAGATATTCTCAATTATCCGGAAAAGTTCCAAGAAGGGTACTCAGCAGAATGTTGACTACTCATCCCCCGCCCAGCTATAATGAATAGATGGTGCTGGTACTAACCTCATGAAAACTTGGTTCTTTTGAGGGGCCTGTCTTCAAGACTTCTGATTTTCCACGAGATTCTCCTAATTTCCGCGAGTTAATGCATACTTACCCATCTTCGGAGGTCTTGGTTACCTTTCTCTTTTGCAGAGCCTGTAGAGAATCGTTGAAAATATAAGCTCAGGCTTGAACGTATTGTTGCTGTTTCGTAAAATATATTTTATGCACACTAATCTTTCCTCTAGATCAACATAAAAATATTCCTAGTGTCCTACCTACGTCTTAAGGCTTCCATCAAACTCCTCCCTGTTCTTGTACTTGTATAGGACTTCTGATATGTATATCTCGATGAGCAGCATTATGTTGTAGGTAACCATGACGTGAAAGCCTATTCCGAAGAATATCAACCAGTAAGGCAAAAACGCCTCGAGAGTCTTCACAATTATGAAGCTTATT
>GL982576.1:587654-591859 GCA_000220375.1 Candidatus Nanosalina sp. J07AB43
ATTATGCCAGCTACGGAATCGGAGTAACTCGATTAATTTCTGCAATTATAGAGCAGAACCATGATCAGAACGGCATCACTTGGAATGAAGAAGTATCTGCTTTCACCGTTTCAGTGATTGCCGCAAGACACGAAGACAAGGTAGAGGAGAAAGCAGAGAAGATTTACCACGAACTACAGGAACATGGAGTAGAGGTTCTGCTTTATGACGGTCAGCGATCCACAGGTGAACAGTTCAGAGATTCCGATCTTCTTGGAGTAAACTACAAGGTTATCGTGGGAAGCAATTTTCTTGAAGAAGGAGTGGTCGAGATAGAGTCCAGAAGTGGAGAAAAGAAGGAGGTCAAGGCAGAAGAAGTGGTGGGAGAAATGAGCTGATACCTCCTTTCTCCTCTAATTTTTTGGCGGGATAGTGTAGCGGCATCATCAACGCTTTGGGAGCGTTGGACGGCGGTTCGAATCCGCCTCCTGCCAAATTATTCATAAGTAAGCAGACCTAGATCAAAGGTATGGAAACCGAGTTCGAATCGGTCGGCGGTAAAGACGCCGACTTCAATTGGAAACAGGGTATCAGCCTACTGTCTTTCCTCTAGGAAGTAATCTGATACATCTTCGGTCTCACCTGCCTGAACCTTCCAGAGTTTTGCATAGATACCGTCTTCTTCCAATAGTTCCTCATGGTTGCCTCTCTCGACAATACTCCCATCATCCAATACAATAATCTTGTCAGCATCTTTGATAGTAGATAATCTATGTGCTATGGCTAAAACAGTTCTGTCCTGAATCAGTTCTTCAATACCTTCCTGAATCTTGATCTCTGTCTCCGTATCAACATCACTGGTAGCTTCATCAAGAATAAGGATCTCAGGATCTTGAAGAATAGCTCTCGCAATACCAATTCTCTGTCTCTGACCTCCAGAAAGCTTCACTCCGTCCTCGCCAACTTCCGAATCATAACCTTCAGGAAGCTCCTGAATAAACTCGTGAGCCTGAGCCTTCTTGGCAGCATCAACCACATCCTCCTTTGTAGCATTCTCTACAGCATACGCAATATTCTCCTGAACGCTTTCTGGGAATAAAACATTATCCTGGCTGACATAGCCTATAGAACTCCTCAAAGTCTTCAAGTTCACATCCTGAATATCTTGGTCATCAACTCTGATCTGGCCCGCATCAATATTGTAAAACCTGAGCAAGAGTTTGACTACTGTCGATTTTCCCGCACCCGTAGGCCCGGCCAACGCCAAAGTCTCCTTCGAGCCAATAGTAAAGTTCAAGTCTTCAACAACTGGTTCTTCATCGTATCCGAAGGTTAAAGAGTCGTACTCAACTACACCCTCCCTTACCTGTAGATCGGGCTTGTCATCGTCTTCCTCTTCCCGTTGGCTCTGATCCATTAAGCCGAAAACTCTTTCAGCAGAAGCATAAGCCTCTTGATACATATTCACGAAATCACCGAAATTAGCCATCGGCCAGATAAACTCCTGAGTCAACAGCATAAAGGTTACAAACTCTCCAACGCTTAATTCTCCTGTAAAGAAGAATGGTGCCTGATCGTTAATCACCCAGTATCCTCCGACTATGAATGTCAGTATGAATCCTGTGCCTGCAAGTATTCGCATCCCGGGGTAGAACTTTATACGGGTCTTGATCGCCCTCCAATTAGTATCAAAGTACTGCTGAGACATTTTCTCAACCTCTTCTCTCTCAATTTTCTCCATAGTAGACGCCTTAATAACTTTGATACCGCCAAGATTGTTCTCCAGCAGAGAATTGAGTTTACCAACAGAGTCTCTAACATCTGAATAGATTGGCTGAACCGTCTTGACAAACCAGTAAGTGAAGACTGCTATCATAGGTGCTGCGATAAGCGATACAAACGCCATCTGCCAGTTAATTGAAAACAGGATAATAGATATGCCAAGCATCGTGAAAACGATCCTGACGAAAACTGTTGCTCCACCGCTCAAGAACTCCTCCAAATTGTTGACATCGTTGTTCAGGACGCTCATGAGTTCTCCTGAAGAGTTGTTCTCGAAGAAATCCATATTCAAACGCTGCATCGCATCGTAGGTGTCAACACGGACGTCGTGCTGAATCCTCTGAGCAAAAGCATTCAAACCATAACCTCTTATCCAGCTCAAAACACCCTCTGCAAGATATGAAGCTACTATCAAACCTATAATCAGATGGAACTGTCCAAGCTGTGCTTCAGGAATCAGAGAATTCGGAACAAAAGGTAGAGAAAGAGCTTTAGAACCAAAAACTGTGTCAATAGCTGTACCGAAAAGCGTAGGAGGAATCAAACTGATCAAAAAGCCAAACATACCCCCAAATAATCCGAATGCCAGAAGTCCTCTTCGAGGAGTACCGTACTCTCTCAGCAAACGGAGAATCGGATAACTTATCTCCTCCAAATCAGTGTCAAGATCAGGTTCCTGTCCCGACATAGCCAAGAATACGGAAAGATTGTTTGTAAAGATTCGTAGAATAGAACAGAGAATAATTTCAAGAAGATATTTTGAATCGGACTCGGAGGGATTTGAACCCTCGACCGATCGGTTAGAAGCCGATCGCTCTGTCCAAGCTGAGCTACAAGCCCATGACGAGTCTGGCAGGATTTGAACCTGCGACACCCTCCTCCGAAGGGAGGTGCTCTGTCCAGACTGAGCTACAGACCCAAAAAAGACGAAGTTACATCTCCTCCAGAGGCTCAATTCCAAGCAAGTTCAGACCTTCCTCCATAACATCCACATAAGCTTCGGTAATTGCTGCTCGTGATATTGCCAGCTTCTCAGTCTCTGCGTCTTTGACAGGGCATTTGTGGTAGAAAGAATTGAACTTCTCTGCCAATCCTTTCAGATAATGAATCAATTTGGCAGGCTCTTGGGAGTGGTAACCCTGTTTTACTACAGACTCAAATTTGTCTAATTCCCGAATCAGTTCGAACTCTATTTCCTCTTCATACTCTGTAAAGTCCGGTTCTATCTTTGTTTTGTCGAGTATTTCGTGTGCCCGTGCTGTGGAATACAGTAGATATGGGCCGGAGTCTCCTTCCCAGCTTAAAGCCTTCTCGAAGCTGAAGTCGATGTCCTTCTCACGAGTGAATTTCAGCAGGAAGTATCGTACCGCTGCTACTCCTACTTTGTTGGCTATCTTCTGCTTCTTCTCATCGGAGAGCTCTTCATGTCGTTTTTCTACCTCTTCTAATGCGAGTTCCTTACACTTCCCCAGTACGGCGTCACCGTGTTTTCCCACCCAGTTTCCTTTTCGTCCCGAGTAGGATACTTTTCCGGGCAGGTAGACGAACTTGAAGTGGCAGTGGCTGAAGTTCTCTGCCTCTTCCTCATAGCCTAGAGCTTTGAGAGAGTATTTGATCACCTTCATCGGATACTTCTGAGGTGCTCCGATTACGTTGATAACCTGATCAGCGTCTCCGAAGCATTTGTCTTTGTCTCCGCCTGTAGACCAGAGTGTCTCATCGTTCGGCTGATGGTCAAACTTTTTATACTGGAAGCTGGATTCTATGATCCCAAACTTCCACATAGTTAATGCAATATCCTTGGCTGTGTAGGTGGCTGTGCCATCGCTTCGGAACAGGATCTTGTAAGGTTTCTTCATCTCGCCGATCTGCTCTTCATACTCTGAGAGATCGATTACTACGCATCCTTCGTCCTCTCCTTCTTCCACTTCGTATACTGTATCAAGCTGTTCAAGTTTAGATACTGCTTCTTCTAGCAGCCCGGATTTGACTGTGTCTCTTTCGTAGGCGACAAGATCCTAGAAGATGTTTGTGTTGTATGCTGTCTGTAGCTGCCCTTTCAACGATTTCTCGACCATTTCATCCTTGAGCTTGGAGGTATGATTGTCTCCTTCCTCAATTTCTTGGATGACTTTCTGGACTTTTTCTTCATCCTCTAGATTTTCCTCCAAGTGTGTTCCTGCCTCTGAATACAGTTTTCCTATCCAGAAATCATTCTTCTTTTCCAGTTCATCCTCACTGAGTTCCTGTTTGAAGTTTTCGTGAGCATAAACGGTTCGTGCGCTCTGCCGTCCGAGATCGTTGATGTAGTCCTGTACTTCAACTTCGTAGCTCAGATGCTGGGCCATGTTTGCAACCGTGTCTCCGAGCACAGCGCATCGCATTGTTCCCATGTGTAGGGGTTTGTTAGGGTTCGGAGAGGTGTGCTCGACGATCACCTTTTC
>GL982576.1:591909-592980 GCA_000220375.1 Candidatus Nanosalina sp. J07AB43
GAAGATGCCAAGTTTATCGCAGAAACAACCAGTCACGGAGAAGTGAGAGCACACCTTGGTCGCACCCCTCGTCCTGTCAACAAAAGCCAAGAGAAAGAACACATCGAAAACCTCAGTTCCGACGATGATAGCGTCCACTTCATCATCGAATACCAAGGAGCAAAAGTCGGACACATCTTTATTGGAGATCTGGAAAAAGAATACGGCCGCAGCCATGTAGGATACTTCATACATCCCGACTATCATGGACAGGGAATCGGCACAAAAAGCCTCAAGATGGTCGTAACCTATACATTCGAAACCTTAAACAGACACAAGATTAGAGGTGGATTCTTAGAAGGTAATCCTGCCTCAAGACGTGTAATGGAGAAAGCAGGTTTTCAAGAAGAAGGTACAGAAAGAGACTACAAGTATGTAGACGGCGAATGGAAAAATGTCACATGGATGAGCATACTTGAGGATGAATACTATGACTAAAGAATTCACACTTCCACCGGCCCTAGAAAAAGGCGACAAGGTGGCTGTTATGGCGACATCTGCAGGAATTAAGCATAGATTTCCAGAAGCATTCCAAAAAGGAATAGAAAGACTTGAAAACCGATTTGGGGTTGAACCAGTAATCTATAGTACTGCTGAGAAGGATACTGAATACCTGAACGCTCATCCTGAAGAGAAGGCAGAAGAATTTATGAAAGCCTTTGAGGACCCTGAAATCAAAGCTGTGATCCCTGTAACGGGAGGGGATGAAGAACTACGGATTCTAAAGTATCTTGAACCAGAGAGGTTGAAAAGCAATCCAACTCGCTTCTATGGAATCAGCGACAACACTAACTTGCATATCTATCTCTGGAATTTAGGAATACAGAGTTTCTATGGAGGACAATTTGTTGCAGACTTGATGTGTGGAGGAGAATTAGGAGAATACACATATGATCACTTAGAGAAAGCACTCTTCCAAGTAGCCTAGGTACGGTTGAACCATCGCAACAATTCACAGATGAGTTCGTAGATATCGGAGCAGAGGAAATAACAGATGGTAGGAAGAGATACGAAAGTTCTGGCTGGGAGTTT
>GL982576.1:593030-594415 GCA_000220375.1 Candidatus Nanosalina sp. J07AB43
GATATGCATCCAAGACTCCAGTCGTGATACAAAAAGAGGCAGAGATGACTTTTCGAGACAGTCTCTCAGATGGTGAGGCTACTAAGAGAACTTGGAGGCTTTTGGAAGAGCCTTAGATGTTGCCGATAGAGCCATAGAATCGGAGATCGTTCTTGATGGATCTCTGACTAACTACGGTTTATTTGGAAATCAGGTATTATTTCTGGATATCCAGGATGGTAATTCTGTCGAGGAATATACTGTTGAAAAGTTTGAGGATATGTACGAATCCTTGGCGAACTCCATGAGCCGCGCAGGTGCTGACAGATCAGAAGTTCTGGAAAAGATGGACAGCAAATCTCGGTTTTATACTATGTGAAGCTGAGGCCGGTGGAATAACCAAAACATTCATATATGTTACCCTAGAATAACAACATATGATAAACCTGATTCAAAGAGAGTATGAATCGGCAGCAGAAGAATCTACAAAAGAACTAAGTAAAGAGTTCTGCTGTGTTGAAGATGAGCTGAAGCACATAAGTATTGAGACCAAGTGACTCCCAATAATCGAAACAAGTGGAGACGAAGTTTATACGCGTGAATGAAAATGAGCCAAGAACCCAGCTGTCAACCTAATATGTACTTCTTATTTTACCTTGTTTCCTGGTTCCATTCCATACTCTGACTGAAGCAATGAAACAGTCTCCCCATTCTCCGATTCGGCAGCTAGCATCATGCACTCTGCTTTTCTCTCCTCGCAGCTCGGTTGGTTCAAGGTTTGCAAGTACAACCACGTCTTTACCCTCCAGATCTTCTGGTTCATAGAAGTTCTTGAGTCCGGCACAGGTCTGCAGTATGGCCTCACCTACATCCACCTGTACTTTATAGAGTTTATCTGCGTTTGGATGCTCTTCTACCTTCTGCACTTTTCCGGTTCTGATGTCCATCTCTTGGAAATCTTCAAAGCTGACAGTGTCTTTGTTGAACTCGTTTTCCATATTATCTTTCTCCTCTTCTGTCTCGTCTCGATGTTCTGACGTATCGATTTTTTCGAATAGTATCTCCCGTTCTCCAAGCTCGTGACCCGGTTCTAGGCCTCCTATTAGAGGATCCATTAGTTCATCAACTCCTGCAGTGGAGTGTATACTGACGTTCAGCATATCGGCTATCTTTTCCGACGCTTCCGGTGTAAATGGGTATAGTGTGGCTGCCAGTGCACGGATTATTTGTAGTGACACGTGTATCGTCTCTTTTCTTATTTCTTCGTTTTTCCATGGTTCCTGTTCGCTGAGGTATCTGTCTCCAATTCTTGCCAGTTCTACAGCGTTATCAAGAGCCTCCTGTATGTTCTTGTCTTCAAAGCTTTCTCTGTAGTCCTCAACTGCTTTTCAGCCTCCATCAGTACT
>GL982576.1:594465-595601 GCA_000220375.1 Candidatus Nanosalina sp. J07AB43
TAACTTGTGCGAGAAGCAACGAAGTCTATGAGCACCATAACATGTTTCAATGTACCAAAGCTTCTAAAACAAGAGTCTGAAAGATTCAGTGGCGGAACAAGAGCTGAATCACCGCCTATTCACATATATCCAAGATCCTTTAACCTTTCTTTCACCTCCTCATCCTCCACAGCTTCTTGGTCGTTCTCGTCCACACTTGAGGTACCATTATTAATTTTCCTCCTATGTTTCTCGGTCACATTCTTTTCTTTATTTTCAGGCCTGCTTTTTACTACGTATTCCTCCTCACATGATCTGTCTACTTGCTTAATAATTTTCTGATTTTCCTCGATCAAATACTGATATCTCACATCGTACTTGTCTCTCTTCTCATCAGGTATTATCCCTGTGAAGAATTCAGGATACTCATATCCACCTCTGACCTCCTCTGTAGGATCTACAGCTACATCACTCAGTCCCGCTACCTTCGGAATGAGTTCGTACAGTTGCCTCAATTCATAAAGACCATCTTCAGTCGACGCGCTTCCATCTGGCTCTCTGATCATGAGAGGCACGTCAACAACGGAATCCATTACCGTGAACTGGTGCGCAAATATATCATTTTCCCCCAGCGCTTGACCATGATCGCCCAGCGTGACTATAGCAACCTCTTGTTTGAGCCCAGTCTCCTCAAGCGTATTAAGTACTTCACCAAGTAATTCATCGCTGTATTCAACAGATGCATCATACGCTCTGCGTAGGTCTTCACAATTGACCTCGCCGTTGAAAAAATCTTTCTCAGTACTTGGAAGCTTGCTAATATCTCTTACACCATGTTTCTCTAAGAGTCCTTTAGGAGGGTCGCCCATGTCATAAGGCTCATGAGCACTCATAATATTTACGAATAGGAAAAATTCTTCGTCTCCTACGTCTCGTAGGAAACTTTTTGTCTCCTCTACAGTCTTACTTGACTTCTTAACATCTGCTTTGGTAAAATTTTCGAATATAACGTCAGCTAGTCGAATTATCCTACCCTTGTTGCCTCGACTTAAGCTCTCATAAACGCCTCTTGCTTTGCTCAGAATCTTTTGCGATATACTGTTCCCTCCAATCCCTAGGAAATTTTCGACTTCGTCGAAACCGCGCGTAGTTCCCAC
>GL982576.1:595621-597927 GCA_000220375.1 Candidatus Nanosalina sp. J07AB43
TTCGGTATCCTCTCGTAACCTGAATCGTAAATTTTCTTGATCCTTTTAGATCTTGAAGCAAAGTATTCCATCTTGCTCCCAACATAAGATTCTAAATGATGATTGCCTCTCCACAAAAGCCATCCTGTAGCTAGGGCGATAAATGTCAGAGCTAATAGGAGCAGACCCGTTTCAGCATAGAATCGACGGACGCTTCCGAATAGGAAGATATAAGTGAAGATTAACAATGTGTAAACAAGTATGGGTATGGTGTTAAGTAGGTCTGAGGAGACTATGGCTGACAGGGATTTCTCATAGGTTGAATTAGTGTTTTCTGAGACTATATATGCCATGAAGGGTTCTCCACCGAGCTGTCCCAGAGGGGTGACAGAGTTCATGAAATTGCCCGCCATAAAAAGCTTGTAGGATTTTTTTAGGCTTGTTTCTATGCCTAGCTCTCTAAAAAAGCTGTGCCAGACATATCCCCATACTAGAAATACTGACATCCCGAAGAAAAAAGCCAAGGACATGTAGAAGAGATTTACACGTGTTATAGCTGTTATAAAGTCTTCAAAATCTGCCAGATAGATCAGCGCCGCGAGTACTACTGTAGATATCGTGTACCATACTATCTTGCTGTCTCCTATTTTCTTAATTTTGCTAAATTTCATTTTCCAGATTGTTTCTTAGGTATCGGACATATGACAACAACTAGATTTCTTCATATTAACATAATGTTAGATTCTAATGCTTAACTAAGATGATTAGATTGAGATTGGTAACGTTATGTGAACACCTCTGTTAGGATAGAGCCTGAGCCAGTATTTAAAAGGTAATCCCAATATTCTCCTCACAGACGTTTGTCTCCGGCACATCCAAGATCTTCTGCCTGTCCATGATGCTTCGGTGTATACTTGCTTATACACTCTCTGTTCGGGCTCCAAATCGATCTCCGCAAAAAGCACCATCCTCACAATGCTATCTATTCCTAAATTTGTCCGGAGTAGGTTTCCTTCTCCTTACTTAATTCTCTCTTTTTTGTTTTACTTAGTAGTCTGCAAATTCGTTCTAATCTTCTCAGAATCGGTTTCTAGCTAGCCTTTGCAGACGTGAACCTCTTCGTTTGAGAATATGTGTCATAATTTACCAATCTTGGAAAATACTTATGTAATGTTTGCTATTTATAGGCGGTCAGTCCAAGGGTCATTAGAATTCTACGAATTCTTCTCTAACGTAATAATAAATTACTTATCGAACATAAATAATTTGTAATGGAATCTAAGTACCATGTAGGCAAGAGAATAGTCACCAATCACAGCCTGACTAGGATAAGCAAAAAAGTTCTTTTATACTCAGCAGCTTATTTAGGAGCGAACATTCCTGTCCTAAAGGAAAAAATCTACAAGAGATCTTCAAAAAGCCTCAAAGACAGAATGGATGAGGAAAAAAATCTTGATGACATACTAGACACGGTCTTGGAAGTGAAGCCTGGTAAGCCATTTGAAGTAGAAGCAGTTCAATTGAGGCATGAGATCAAACAGCTTGCGGAGCTTGTAAAAGAAGAAGATCCTGTCAACATAGTAGAAATAGGGACTTTGAGAGGAGGCACATCATATATATGGAGCAGGTATATAGAATCTGCAGAAAAGATTGTTAGCGTTGACTTGCCTGGAAAAGCAATAAAGGATATGAGGGACAGACTTCTCGAGGAGTTCAGTATTTCTAAGGAGATTAGCGTCATTAGGGGAAATTCACATGACAAAGAAACATTCAAAGAAGTTAGAGATGAAGTGGACGAGGTAGATTTCCTTCTAATAGATGGAGATCATAGTTATGAAGGTGTTAAAACTGATTTTGAGATGTATAAGGAAATTGTTTCGGATGGAGGAATGATAGCCTTCCACGATATTGTACCTCATGCTTCTTCAAGACAGGAAATTGACCAAAAACTAAATGACGTAGAAGACTTGGAGAAAAAGGATGTGGCTATGGGAAGCCCTAACTGGGGTGTGGCAGAATTCTGGAATGAGATAAAAGATGACTACGAGACAAAGGAATTTGTTTCACACCCGAAACAAAATGGGAAGGGTATAGGAGTAATCCTGGTTTAAATTTGTACTTAGCTGAAAGGTAGACTATTTCTAGGTTACTTATAACCTAGTGCTTCAAGCCTCTCTTTTATCTCTTCACTCTCCTCATCTTGTTTACCCCTTTCACTATCTCCTATATTTTCTATCTCTTTTTTCATATCATCATCTACTTCTATCTCTTCTCCTGTTTCAAGCTCATAAGTGGCAAATTGTTCTTCTCCGTCATCCTTGACCGTC
>GL982576.1:597947-610009 GCA_000220375.1 Candidatus Nanosalina sp. J07AB43
GTGGAGGAAAAACTGGATGACAGAGGATACAATACTAGTACCGGTTACAAAAACCATCTAACGACCTACGGCTTTCCATCATAGTTCGGTCATAGGAACTTTTCTGAGAGGTTCTGCCTTACTCTTTGGCGGATGCCAGTAAAGACCGTTTTCACCCAGTAGATTGCCGTGATCGGCAGTCAACATAGTCTTTCCCTCAAAATCTCCTATTTTTTCAGCATACTGCATAGCGGCTTCTAGGTTTGACCTGTACGCGTCCCTCACCGTTTCGTAATCCAGTTCTCCTCTCATTGCTAGATCCCATTCTGAGATATCTAGTCCCTCCTCCAGTATGTCCTCAAATCCGTTTTCCACGAAGTCAAATCCTATAAACGGGTGATGTGGCTGCATGAAATGTATTATTTTCCTTTTGTCTGGAAATAAGTTTTCAGCCGTTTGTGCATCCCTGAAAACCGATTCCGGGAGCACGGTGCTCTCCTCTTCGTCCCAGTCAGTGTCGTAGGTGTGGAAGACCTCATGGAAGACGTTCTGTGGTAGTCTGCCAGTTATGCTCTTGAATTTATTCTCGTGAAAGAATGGGTTGGCTGTAATATATACTGTATCAGAGTAGTCGCCATCAGAGAAGTTTTTCTTGATATAGCCTCTGCTCATGCTTGCCTTAGATATTCTCGTACCTGAATCCCCGGTTACGGCTTGATAGGTGTCACTACGACACCCATCAACTATCACGAGATTGTCCCAGTCATATGAAAAGATGCTGTCAGGCTCTGCCTTTGTTTTGTCAACCTGCTGCAGCGCTATGTAGTAAAGCAGCATGCCAGGAGCCACATGCACAGGATATTTTTTGAAAAGAGGGAAGTCTTCTACTTGAGACTCCAGCTTTCTTGATAGCCTGTGAAGCTTACCTATCACGCTGAGTTTTTCTGGCTGCATCTATTCAGCGATCAGTTCCTAAAGTTTCTAGAGCTTTTAGCCACATTTCCATATGCTCCACGGTGAAGTCTATGAAGTCTGAGTTTGCATACTCGGAAAAATCGTACTTTTCTACCGCCGAGATCATTTTCCTGTAGGCATCAAAGTAATCTTCAGCCGTGTCAGGAGCCTCTTCTAGAGCCTCCCAGAAGTGTTCGTTAAGCTCCAGGGCAGGAACTTCGTTGTTAAGATCTCCAAAAGTAGATCTTTTCGCCTTGTTATGAACACAAAGTGGAAATCCGTTTATCAGTGATTTATCAAGCATGTCTGCCGCTTTCTTTAGAGTGAGACCTGACCATATGTCGTCAAACCTTCCTATGTCCCACTTATTGTCATCCATTGGAAACTGATAGAACGAAGGTATTACTTCTCTTTTGAATGCAAGATTCATGGAACAAACGGTTAGATAGTTACCTTCTTTAGCTGCAAAGTTATGGGTGTAGTCTTCTTTGTCTGTCAGAGTTTCTGCTTGACCTTCCAAATTACCATCCATCAGAATCCTGACTGCATCTAGATCTGGTATATTGGTCCAAAGGCCCTGTGATGCGACTATCTCATTTGTTTTCTTCTGCTCTGTTTCCACTTCTTCATCCATTGATGAGTATGGGTATCCGCGAGGGTAGAGGCCGTGTTCTTCGATGTTTTGATACATGACGTTAACCCATTGCTTGTCTGATGAGACGTGCTCTACATTCTTCTCCGAGTCGAGGTGGTCAAGGTGTGTTCCGAAGAAGTCGAAGTCGCTGTGAGGTTGTGTATCGTCGTCTAGAAAAATCCCGTACTCAAACTGGGGATTGTTCCACATGTAGAGTAAACCAAAGCTGGTTTCTGCATGTGATGCTGCAGGTACGACATCTGAGTACTCATCAATGTCATTCTCTTCATACCAGTCACCTCTGTCAGATCCGTTGAATACTCTGCCAGACACGTCCAGTCTGTCCAACATCTCTTCCATATTTTGCTTATCGTTGAAATCCTCTGTTACAAGTACGAAGTGAAGTCTCTCTGTCCCAAATCCGTTTTCTCTGGCGTTTTCAACGTATCCCTCAATAAATTCTGGGTTCCTTATGGTAGGGCTTATAACACAGATGTCCGATTGTTGCGTCATGCTGTCGGGTTAGAATAGAGTTTTTTTATAGTTTCATTTCAGTGGACCGTGACTGATGACATCTCTAGGTGTCATATACAGCTGTAAAGGTTCGGTTTGCGATATCAGAATACCATTACACAGAAGCTTGAAGGTAGGCAAGTTTGACTGTAAGTATGCTGGAGCGAACTAGCTCGAAAGTTCTCAAATGTAAACAGCATCTCTAGACATTCCCATATGACCGCAGATATTAGGCATGTAGTTGATGGACGACTAGCATGGAACTTTATATCTAGTCTCAAACACTTATTATGCAGATTTGAAGATCCGATGAGCTGGATTTGGGAGAACGATTTTGGCTACATTATTTCAGATGATTTTTCCAGACTGCTTACGGCTCGAGCTAAGAAGGTTGATTTTTACATATTAAGCCATGTTCTAACAGGCATTCCGATAAGTCTGATTGAGTATATGGCTATATATCTGTTGAAGCTTGCGGCGCCAGGACAGAAATGTGTACCTGAAAGATTGGACAGTAAAAGAGGACTTAGAGAGCATTCAGGCTCTTTGTCTAGAGAGATATCTAAGATATCAGCTCCTAAACAATACAACAACGAGGCTATTGACATTGCTGACGCTGTATCAGCGATCTTTGACAGGCTGTTGATACTTAAATCTGTTCGGTATAGGAATATGATTATCTAGATGACAAAAGTCTGTATAGTACACTGGTGTCAAGGCGCTGGACACGCTGCGAGGAGTATACCTGTGGCACAGGAGCTTGAGGAGAGAGGATGTGATGTGAGCCTTGAAGGAGGTGGTCCAGGACAGATTTTCACAGAGATGAACGGATATGGTTCATCCACTTATGAGTTTGAACAGGTGCCGGTCATTGATAAGTCACTTAGGTCTGTAATTGTAAGAGGACTGGCAGAAGTACTACCATCTGCTTTGAAGAGGCTTAGAACCAGCTTTCAGTTCCTTAGAGACGAGGAGCCAGATCTGATAATTACAGATGATCATACTACAATAATTGCAGCATCTTTGATGAGGAAGAAGTTTTACACTGTGAACCATGTCAGACCGGATTTCTTCGATGGCCTAGAGAAGCTTGCAGCTGATCTTTTTGATGGGTTTTCTACACTCGCTGGTAATGAAATATTTTTCACATGCCTGTGGAGTCATGAAGAGGGTAAAAACTCCGTAGAATATGTAAACCCTCTAGCTCAGCAAGGTGAAGGTGATGTCGAACCTTACGATGTGCTTTTGATACCAGGATCATTTGGATCAGGTTTCTCTGAGTTGAGAGATCGGCTCGAGAAAAAGAACTTGGATGTCAGAACTGTTGGTGATGATGACTGGGAGACAAAGCCCTCTATGTCACCTTACACAGAAGCCGCAGGATGTGTGGTTTGCACAGGATTTTCCTCTATAGCTGATTCAGTGGTTGCAAACACTCCCTGTGTCGTCTATCCCAACTTACATATGCAGGAAAAGCTTGCCCAACAAATAGATAGGAGGAATATAAGCGGAATTGAAACAGCGTACAGTGAACAGGAAGTCATCGACTCAGTGACCTCCATGCTAAAGAGCTCTTATGACACCCCTCAGTTCTCGAACGGTGCAAACGAAATAGCTGATTACGTTTTAGATCATGAAGAGCACAGGCTCAATGCTGGTGAAGATGCTCAGTGAGCGATAAAATAGCACTGGTCTATTGGCCTGATACAACTGGTCATGCCGCTAGAAGCATTCCTATTGCAAAGGAAGTTGAGTCACGTGGACACGATCTAATAATGGCTGGCGGAGGTTTTGGGTCACGTTTTGTTGAAATGAATGGGTTTGAGCTACAGGGATTTGCTGAGTTTGAGATTCTACCCGACTCAAAGTCTAAGCTTGGATTAATCAAGCACACACTGACTGACACACTTCCTAAGGTACTAAAGCGTTTTAAGCAGCTCTTTGGCTGGCTTAGACGTGAGAAACCAGATAAGATAGTTACCGACGATATGCTGTGCCTGGTATCTGCGTTCATTCTACGTATAGAAGTTTATAGGATTGAGAACTGGACTCCACAGATGTTTGGGTTTCCGCTTTCCTGGCTGTACAGTTTCTACGATAGATTAACCCTAACATTTGGAGATAAAATTGTCTTAACATCTCTCTGGCCTTGGGAAGAAGCTAGAGACGGGGTAAAGCGATCAGGACCTCTTGCGCAGGATGGTAATGAACAGGTAGATGAATACGACGTTTTACTTATGCCAGGTTCGTTTGGAGAAGAATTTGGTGAGATAAGGGAAGAGCTCGAGGAGAACGGGTACAAAGTAAAGATGGTTGGTGCCGATGATTGGGATACAAAGGCTTGTATGACTCCTCAGACTGAGGCAGCCGAGTGCACTATCTGCTGTGGGTTTTCGTCGATAGCAGACAGCGTTGTTGGCGGAACGCACTGTATCGTGTATCCTCACCTGTTCTTGCAGCAAGGTATTGCACAATCTATCAAGGAAAGAGATTTAAACGGTCTGGAAGTTGTGTACACAAAGGAAGAGGTTTTGAAAGCAGCTAGAAAGTGTTTAGAGTCCTCCTGCGCTCAACCCGACTACGAGAATGGGGCGAAAGAATTTGTAGATACTATAGAGTAAATCCAAGAAATCTTACAACATCACATAGTATATTTATTATCTAACCTATTTCTACTATCTAATCAGATGCCTACTGACAATCTTGAAATTTTCAAGAAGGTAGTGTTCCATCTTCCTTCATTCAGAAAAACGCTGGGGCTTAGTCTAGTCCTTGGAGTTCTCTACTCCATCTTGACGTTCTTTTTCATAAATGAGCTGCTTATCGATGCTATTAGTATTGGCTCGATACCCATGTTTGCCTTCATCTTTTACTTGATTCCAGGATTCTCAGCCTCAGAGGTGTATAGTTTGCTTCTAGAGGATTATCCTAGGAAGTGGGGCTACTTTTTGTCAATGGTAAACCAGCTGATAATCTTTCTGTTTACGCTAATAGTAACTTTGTCTGATTCCTTTTCAACTTCCTGGCAGATAATCTGGTTTGGTCTAATTACACTTTATGTTAACAATTTCTTCGTATTGACTCTTTCTGTCGGCCCAAAGTATATAAGAAGGATCTCTATGCTTTCCCTGGTCCAGCCTGTCATGATTCTTATAGGTTTTCACTTTGTCTTAGGTCAGTTCCTACAGATCTCATGGATTGCGTATGCGATCAACTTTCTGGTGATTCTCGGCGCGGGCCTAGTTCTTTTGTTGAGTGTGTACTTCACTGAGTACCTAGTAGGATCTAATGTTACCAACATCTCCATCCTCAATCTGGCCGCAGGCTTACTGCAGAATGAGCAGGATAGCCTTGATCTAGGCAGATCTGTACGCCCTGATGTTCAGACCCTGCAAATCAAGAATAGATCTGGAGTCAAAAATTTTGCACTTCCTTGGATTCATCCAGGTCCTCTTGAGGGATTTGGGGGAGGAAAGATTACCTCTTCTATAATAGACAGACTAAACAGCGAAGATTCAGAAGGATTTTTCCTTCATGTTCCGTCTAACCATAAGATGGATCCATCAGATCCTGATGATAGTGCAAAAGTTATTGATGCTCTAGCAACTCCCGATAGGAGCTCTAAGGCATCTGAGCTGATCTCTGAGGAATACGGTGATATCAAGTTCTATGGGAGACGCATCAACGATCAAATGATTGTGTACATGGATCACCGCAGGTTTGATGACTACGATGAAAGTATCTTCCAAGAGAGAATAGATAAGGAGGATATTATTCTTATTGATCTCCACAATCAGCCAAAAGGGTCCAGACTTGGCGTCATGAGATACGGTACCGAAGAAGCCGAAAAGGTAAGAAAGAAGCTAGATGGCTTTCTTGAAAAGCTACGTAACACTTCTGTTCATGACTACAGCGCAGGATTTTCTGTAGAGTTCTTTGACAAACCTGTCGCAGCGCTGGTTGAAGATGTGAACGGTCAAAAAACTCTTTTGTTTGGGCTTGAAGGAAATGATGCTTCAAAGGAGCTGGAGGAACTCAAGGAAGAGTTCTCAGATTCCTTTGATGAGACTTTACTGTTTACAACTGATACTCATTCAAGCATACATGACTTGGCCAGTAACAGGCAAGTTGAGAAGAGTCAGGTTCGTCAAACTGTAAAGAATGCGTTGGCTGATGTCTCGCCTGCTTCTATAGGCTTTTGCTCAAGAAAGGCAGATAAGATGAATTTTCTGAAGGACGACTACTTCGGACTTATCTACACCATAAATATACTTATCAGGCTGATACCGGTATCTCTTATTGTTATTTATATCGCACTGATAATCTGGCTGATATAGCTTCAACGCAAACAGCACTCAATGTTTGAAAGCCTCTGCTCAGTGCTTTATGTTTTTGAAGATGATTTTGGTTCTTCAGCAAAGCCTCATAACACTAACTTCTGAGTTTTATTTATGGTGGACGAATCAGTTGATTCTGAGGAAGTTGAAGAGCAGCTCGAAAATGTCATGGACCCTGAGCTTGATGTAAACATAGTTGATCTCGGGCTTATACGTGATATAGAAGTTGATGAAGACCAAGTTCATGTTTTAATGACCTTAACTACTCCAGGATGTCCCCTACACGGAGTTTTTGACGAGCTTGTAAAAAGAGAGGCCGGAAATATCCAGGGTCTGAAGGAACAGGAGGTTGAGGTTGAACTTACGTTTGAGCCTAAGTGGTCACCTGACGAGATGACCGACGAAGCCCGAGATGAATTAGGACACCTGCCTGGAATGGCAGGATTCTGAAACTCAAAATAGCAAACAGCCTTTGATTTGTTCCGAATCCCAGTCTGTGATTGGATGAGTACTAGAGAACAGATAGTGAACTTAGTCAGGTCCAGAAGAGGTATGAGCTTCAGTAAGCTGAAGGAGTATACAGATGCAGGGAATGGAACAATACAGTATCATATTAACGAGTCGGATAAGCTTGAAAGAAAAAGGGATGCTGTAGTTCACAAACAGAGATGTAAAGGATGCCCTGTTAAACAGTACTGTTCCACAAAGTGCATAATCAAGCTCTTGGAGAACTACTCCAGGCGGCAGGTAGCCGCCAAGAGAGCTGAAGGTATGTCTTATTCTGAAATTGCTGATGAAGTAGGTATTGACAAATCCACTGTAAGCTATCACATTTCACTTCTTCCAGATTTGAATCAAGAAGGTTTTCAGGAAAGTTTGCAGGACTTATCGATTCTTGAGGAGGGATACTCCTCTTAGATACCTGGTTGTGAATATTACTTGCGCTGACCGGAAGAGCTTCTGAATAGGTGCGAGCTGCAGTTGCAGTCGGATGATCCAAAGTTGTTTACTTCATGGCTTGTATTTGAGAGCGTGTTTGAGAGTTTGCACTCCCAACTTGAATCTGTGGCAAACGCTGCAAAACCTAATGGCTCGGCTCTCTCAGAGAAGTAATCAATATGCCAATGAGGGTTTTCTTTTTTCCCTGACATATGCCTCCATATCCGTGATTCCATCGAGTTCATAGCCGACCCGACATAGGCGTATATCCCTGGCTTGAAAACCTTCTCACCAAGAGCTCCAATTTCTATACTCTTCTCCTCTTTCAAGCGAAAGAAAGCAATGTATACACCTTTCATCAGATACAGTACAAATTATTGTGTATGAGTTTTATTGCATTTCCTCTCTAAGTTCCACTGGTAAGTTGAGAGCCCTTGCGGCGGCTCATCTGATACATGAGAACTCTGTCAACATAATCAAATTCAATATTTTTCCCATAGATCTGAACTAGCTGCTTCTTTATTTTATAAGCTTGAGAAGCTGTTCGATCATTGGCGAATATGTCAGATCAAAAAGGCGATGTAGGTCCTGTCAAGAACGTAAGCGATCTCAAGGAAAGTGACAGAATTCTTTTTGGAGACAGAGCGACACCTCTTGAAGTCGAAGAGACCAAAGAAGATGAAGCCGTAGTCAAAGGTCCAAACGGCGGTGAATACCTTCTATACGATGAGGAAGACGCGAAACATCCTCTTGTCGCAAAACCTGGTAATAAGAGATACGCCAGCTACGCAGAAGACCTGCGCAGGGTCGGAGAATGGGTTAAGAAAGACGATAAGATCTGGCGGCATACGGGTACTGATGCCGTTATCAGCCTTGTAGAGAATGAAGCCGGATTCTGGACTCTAAAGACACAGAGATTTGACGAGAACTTGGATGTTCCGAAATACGGGTTTTCAAGCTTCGAAAAGGCTGAGGACAAAGTCCAGAAAGTGCTGAATGACAGCCCTGAAGGTTAAATAATAATTCTTCAACCATTGCGGACCATTATATACCTGAATATAGTGGTAACTGATATCATTTGTAGAAGCTGCGGTGTCCGGGACTTGAACCCGGGTCGCCGGCTTGGAAGGCCGGAGTCTTAGCCACTGGACCAACACCGCATAATTTAGATGTGTTAAGCAAAACTTGCCAGCTTATTTTCTTAAATAAACGGTTACAAACTTTGAAGTTTCAAACTATGACCTATTCTTATCACTATACCAGCGATGTCACTGGTTTGTTATTAGATGTATTTTTCAAGCTAAGTCAGTAAATATGTTTTATGGATATTCAGGATGATATTGAAGAGGAGTTGAAGAGGACTACTGGTAAAGTGCTAGAGGATGATATACTTGACAGTAATCGTGGACCTGAGATGCCGGCTAAGTCTGGTGAGATGGATGAGAAGGTTGAGAGAGAAGCTTTTTCGGAATCTGGAGCTTCGATGAGCCCTCAACAGGTGGAGTTTCTGGTAAGGCAGAGAACTGATATGGATAATGAGGAGTTACAGAAGTTTCTCTCAGGCAAGCATGAATCATTGAAGGATGATAGGAGCTGGAAGCCGTTTTCTAGAACTGAGGAGAAGTTCTTACTTCAGAATGCAAGGAATCAGGAAGTCGATGAAATCGCTAATTCCTTGGATAGGGATCCTGAAGAGGTTGAGATGCAGCTTAAGATAATGGGTCTTGACGACCTGAGGGAGTGAGCAAGCCGTGGATAAGGATCAACTGAGAGAGAAAGCTATATCACGTACAAGGAATGAACTGGAGTCAAGTGTTGACAGAGATGATCTGCTTGCTAAGGCTGTCAAGCAGCATGATGAGCTGGAGAATGATATCAGAAATCAGGTTGAAACATTGAGAGACTGGTACAGTGTCCATTTTCCCGAGCTTGAGTCTGAGTTAAGTGATGATGATCGTTTTGTTCAGGTGCTTCAAAAGCACGGTGTTGAGAGGTCAGAGATTGAGCCTTTTTCCGAGATGGCTGCTAAGTCCACAGGTAGCATGATCTCAGTATCTGACAGGGAGATGATTGAGGGCGTGGTTGATTCTGTTTCATCCATGATTCAAGTTAGAGATAGTATTGAAGAGTATGTCAGGAATAACGCGGCTGGAGAGTTTGAGAACCTTTCAAGTCTTCTTGGTCCTTTGCTTGCATCTAGACTGGTTTCACTTGCAGGTGGCCTTGAGGAGCTTGCTCAGATGCCGGCTTCTACGGTTCAGATGCTTGGAGCCGAGAAAGCATTATTTAGGCATTTGAAGGGTAATGGGTCCTCACCTAAACATGGTGTGCTCTTCGAGCACAGGTTTGTAAAAGATCTTCCTGAGGACAGAAGAGGTAAGATGGCACGCTTCCTAGCAAATAAAACGGTTATAGCCGCACGTGTAGACCAATATGGTGACGAAGACAAGTCTGAGAAACTTAACAAGGAGCTAGAGGATAAGTACTCAGATCTTAGTCCGGAGTAGGCTCTGAATCCATGTAAGGATGTCTGTATTGTTCAAAGTTTTCCACAGCCAACAAATTTCTTTGAGACTTCAGTCTAACAGCTCTTTCCACTATATCGTTTCTCAAGCTATCTTTCTGTACGTCCTTGAGGTCCTTGAATTCAGCCTCCAGTATCTCTTCCTTCTTCTGAGGCTCAGGTTCTCTGTCTTCTACTTGACATGAGAATACGTGTACTAATACAGGGTGATTGTCCTCCGATGAGTATGAATTGAATACACCTATTAACCCCTCCATACTGGTTACTTCCAGCCCGGTTTCTTCCTTAACTTCCCTTTTTACAGCCTCAACAGGGTCTTCACCATGCTCTACGCCACCTCCTGGTATATTATATGTGCCTTTTACGTGTTCCTTTCCCTCCTTTACCATCAGGTACTTTCCATCTCTTTCTATAAGAGCGTTTGCCGCAAAGTAGAAACTAGCCATACAAAATGTATGCATTCAATTACTTTAAGATTCGAGCACATGTAGGTTTTTATGGACGAGATTCAGGAAGGTATTTTCTCTGAGGGAGGAAACTTGTACACGGTTGCTGCATCAGACGAAGATGTCTACGGTGAAAACTTTGTGGAGAGACAGGGTGAGAGCTATCGTAGATGGCATCCTGATAGATCTAAAGCGGGTGCTGCTGTCAAAAAGAATATGGACCTGGGTCTGGATAAGTCTGATGACGTTCTTTATCTGGGTGCTGCGTCTGGTACTACAGTTTCCCATTTCTCTGATATTTTACGTGATGGTTTTGTTTTCGCGGTTGAATACTCTGATACGGTGATACGTGACTTGGTTCATGTTGCTGAGGATAGACAGAATATTGCTCCTATACTGGCCGATGCCAGAAACCCCGGTGAGTACGATGACTTGGTTTCAGAGGTCGATTATGTGTTTCAGGATATTTCTCAGAAGGATCAACCCGAAATATTCATCAGGAACGCAAAAAAGTTTCTGGCTTCGGATGGCCTGGCTGTCTTGGCTGTAAAAGCTCAATCTATATCTTCGTCAAGGAACCCTGGAGACATATTCGAAGAAGTAAAGGAAAAACTCAGGGCTCACTTCAGGTTAGTGGATGAGGTTAACTTGGAGCCTCATGAGAAGGATCACATAGTCCTGAAGATGAAGCCTGAATAATCTGTGGAAAGAGGTATAGAAGAGATTGTTTCTTGTTTTCTTAGGCTAGTTCTTTTGCCCAGTCGTATCCTTCGTCCTCAAGTTTCTTCGCCAGCTCAGCTCCACCGCTTTTCACTATTTTTCCATCTACCATTACATGTACATGGTCTGGTTCCACATGGTCAAGTATACGTTGGTAGTGTGTTATCATCAGTATACCACGTTCCTCTTCTGCTAGGGCGTTGATGCCTTTTGCAACGACTTCAAGCGCGTCAATATCCAGACCTGAGTCGATCTCATCCAGTATTGCATACTTTGGGTCAAGTACAGCCATCTGAAGGATCTCGTTTCTCTTTTTTTCACCGCCTGAAAATCCTTCGTTCAGGTATCTTCGGGCGTATTCTTCGTCCATATCAAGTACGTCAAGTTTTTCTCTTAGAAGCTCGTTGAACTCGCTTTGAGGCATTGGATCCATGCCTTTTTCCTCTCTTCGTGCATCTATAGCCTCTTTCAGGAATTCTGATACCTTTATTCCCGAGATCTCTGAAGGGTACTGGAAACCGAGGAAGAGTCCTTCCTGAGCTCTTTCATGTGTTTCATCCTCTGTAACATCTTCTCCATCCACTAGTATTTTTCCTGAATCTATCGAGTATTCCGGATTACCCATCAAGGATTTGCAGAGTGTGCTTTTTCCAGAGCCGTTCGGCCCCATTATGGCGTGTACCTCTCCAGGTTTTACCTCTAGAGAGACTCCGTTGGTGATTTGTTCTTCCTCAACTGAGACATCCAAGATTCTTTACTTCAAGCGTCATAAACTCAGTTTCTCGATTACTTATAAACAGGCTTCGGATAGCTGCCTCAAACCCTAGGAAATGTAAGAGCTAAACCGTATTACCATCCAAAGTCCGGTAAATCAATCACCTATCTAACTCTGCTTTTTAAGTCATGTATTGACGATTTATACCAAATTCTCAGGCAAAACTGGCTAGACTTAGATGTAGAACTGCTAATTATATCTAAGACAGAGTGCGTTTATTCGGATATAATGTTCAAGGTTG
>GL982576.1:610029-611300 GCA_000220375.1 Candidatus Nanosalina sp. J07AB43
CCGACTTTCAAGTGGTGGTCGAGGAAAGACAGAGGCTTTCCCTCAGCTAAGGTTTCTATCCAAAGACTTAGTTTACCGAGTTCCACGGCAAGAGGGTTGATATCTACTCCGTAGATACAGTGACTTACCACCTGTCTTTTCACCCATACAAATTCGTTTTCTCCTTCTATTTCTTCATTAGCTATCTTACCGTGTTCTATTACCCTTCGAGCTATGAATGACGTGGCTTCGGTGAGGAAGTGTCCTGACCCCATTGCCGGATCACAGATATTCAGATCTAGAAGATTGTCAAGTAAATCTTCTTCACTGCTTTCCTCTATCTTTTCCTCTACTTTAGGACCTAAAGTGTTCTCTACTATGTACTCTACAATGTATTCTGGGGTGTAGTAGCTTCCTGTGGCTTTTCTTTCTCCACTTTCATTGGTGAGGTATACTTCGCCTTCTCTAACTCTTTTCTCTCGTGGTAGTTCTTCGAGGTCTTTTTTGGAGTCGCTGGCTGATTCCCATTCACCGTTTTCGAGTACGAGGTCTTCTTCAGCCTTTTGCAGTTCGTGTTCAAGCAGTCCTTCGTAAACGCTTCCAAGGTGGCGGATGTTAAGGTCACGATAGTCTACTAGTGCTTTGTCTCCTGTCTCCTCGTCCGTGGACTGGGCTAAGAGTTCGAGTATCTTTCTCAGGTGGTTTCCCTGTAGTTCGTGTTGGGCGAGGAACGGATGCTTATCTTCATCGAAAAGACCTCCATTGTACCCTGTGATCTTGAATTCACCGTACTCCTCTCCATCGTTGATGGCTCCAAACAGTGGTTTGATTCTCTTGTCCCAAACCCATGTATCTTGGCTGAAGACATCATCATCTCCGTCCTCCAACTGTTCTTTGAGGTATTCAAGGCTGAGTTTTAATCGGTATTTTTTCTCATCCATAGGGAGAAGCTCACGGCTCTCGGCGTTCAAGATAAACAGCATCCGATATAGAAGTATCAAAGAGGCTCTATGAACTTCTTCTATGTTTTCTTCTGTCTTCTCTATGTCATTAGTTTCAAAGAAGCCTCTGGATGTGACTTCTAGAGCTGTGTAGATGTCGTCTTCCAGATCGTCTTCCAAGCCTTTAGCGTAGTTTTCTGATCCTTCGAGTACTTGATCTACGAAGGCGTTCTGGCTTGGTAGGAAGCTTTCTTTCCTAAAGAACAGGTAGAAGTATTTGAAGTTCTGTAGAGCTTTTTCCCTGTCTTCTTCTTTGAGTATTGTTTCTACTAGGTCGATTTCGTAGAATGT
>GL982576.1:611320-645607 GCA_000220375.1 Candidatus Nanosalina sp. J07AB43
CCCATAATCCCTATACTACTTCAACAACCCACCTCGTTCATCGTTTGGTTCTCATTTGATTGGCTCTGTGCAAAAAAATTGGTCTCAAACATAAACATACTTAAATAAGTTACTTCTCATGAATGAACAACATGAGTAGATCAGGCCACACAGAATTGACAGAAGAAAAGGTGGATAGGATTCTTGAGGGGACCGGTATCGATTGTGATCCCGATGACAAAGTCTATGACACGCAGAGAAGAGACTCATACACCACCGACGACGACAAAACCCTGTTTGGAGAGAAGAGATACGGTTCTGACGAACTCCGAATGATGATACACAACGAGATGCGCGAAGCGTTAGAAACCATAGGAGCAAACCACGAAGACTTCCCCAAAGTCTGCGCAGAATTCGCTCCCGAACGTCCTGGTGCCTATACGCCCCTGGGCAGAGTACCTAAAGAGACATTAGCCAAGAAGTCTCTAGGTGATGACTTTGAGAGAGCTGCTGTCCAGAGGCTACTAGAGGGCGATGGACTATATACCACTGGGAAGGAAGAAGCCCGCTACGTAGGTCGTGAGGACATCAGAAGGGAGTTCGCATACCTGATAGATGAATTCACACCGGGGACAGACGATGACGGCTCTGTGACTGAACTCCGGGAAAACTACAATAGGACAATCATGCAATAGGAAACGGCCTTCCCCGATAAATCAACCCTACCGAATTCTCCTGGAGGCTCTGAACCTGATGTGAATTTCTATCAGATGGGATTCCGGATAACATACCGTCGAGGTAGAAAGTCCAGACGACGCTGAGAGTCCCTTCCAGCTCAGATTCTTTGGAACACTGTCGTGGTGTGTCAACGGGGTAATTCAGGCGATCTGGCCTATTCGTTGATTCATGACAGCCAATACCAGCTTTTAGCCTATGTTTGAATCTAAGCAGTTAGTCGCTGTTCTTCAGTATTTCTTGGGTTGTCTTGAGCCCGAGTACTGCGCATTTGACTCTCATAGGTGATATATCTGTTCCTAGCTTGTCTATTATCCAGTCTCTGTCAAGATCTTCTACTTTTCCTACATCTTCACCTTCTATTTCTTCTGATGTTATGGATGCTGCAGCGGTACATATTGCGCAGCCGTCTGTCTGGTGTCTTACTTTTTCTATATGCTTGTCTTCTATCTCTAGGAATATTTCTGTGTGGTCTCCGCAGCTTTTGTTTTCTCCTTCTGCCCTGTAATCTGTTTCAAGCGTACCTTCTTTCCTAGGCTTTCTGTATAGGTCAAGTATTTGTTCTTTGTACATTGTTTCGAAGAGTGTTTAATTCTGTGGCCGTGATCTTCAAGTATGCTTCCCGATGAAATTGTTGAAGGATTTTCTGATAGAGGCTTGTCGAAGATTGATTTGGCCGTAGGTGTCTCTGGAATTGTTTCTATGGGCTTGGAGATACTGGCTGGCAGGGTTCTTGCTCCACGGTTTGGATCCTCAATCTATACTTGGGGGTCGATAATAGGTGTTTCGATGCTTGCCTTGAGTCTTGGTTATCTTCACGGAGGCAGGACATCTTATGGTGCGTCCTTTAGAGATCTTGAGAAGTATATGGGGTATACCACAGCATATATATTTTTTGTCATGTTTGCAGGTGAGTTCCTTTTATCCGCTGCTGCAGGTCTTCCTGTACCGCCTCGCTACGCGTCTATTGTTCCTGTAGCTGTTCTTTTTGGACCTCCAACATATTTTCTTGGTTATGTAAGTCCTTATGCCGCCCAGTTGTCTTCTAAGGATACTAAAGGCGGTGCTTCTGGTCATTTCTATGCTGTAGGTACTGCAGGAAGTATACTAGGAGCCTTTGGAACCACGTTCCTGCTGGTACCTTTCGTACCAACTGACTGGATCTACATTTTCTTTGCATCACTGACTTTAATTCCTCTTTTAGGTGATTTGGAGGCTTTGAAAACAGTTTCACCTTTTCTTATCCTGGTTGTAGGTGCGTTTTTGGCTCACGAGTTCTTCTGTTTCCGGTGAGACTGTTTACACAGATAGTACTGTGTATCAAGATCTTGAGGTTTCTGATAGTGACGGTGTGAGGACTCTTTATCTTGATGGACAGCCTCAAAGCGCTGTATACTTGAATGGCTCAGGTTATCCGTGGAAGTATCTTGACTTCTTCCAGCTACCTTTCTTGATGAGGGATAATGTTGAAGATGTTTTGTTTGTTGGTGGAGGTGGTTTTGTAGGTCCTCAGGAGTTTGCAGATATGGGTTATGATGTTGACGCGGTGGAACTGGATCCTGGCGTTGTGAGGGCTGCAGAACGGTACTTTAACCTGTCTGAAGGACCTAAGCTTCAGGTTTTCACTCAGGATGGCAGAGAGTTTCTCAAGGAGACAAACCAGACTTATGACGTAATCTATCTTGATGCCTTCAGGAAGAGCCAAGTACCATTCCATTTAACGACAAAGGAGTTTATGCAGCTAGTCTATGATAGAACCGATGAAAACGGCGTTGTTGTCTCGAATATAATATCTACGTCTTCCGGACCCGGGTCTAGATTCGCACGGGCGGAATACACGACCATGGATTCAGTTTTTGAATCAACTTATTTCTTCCCCACCCGTGATACAGGACTGGCTCAGAACATTGAACTGGTCGCTACAAAAAACCAGGAGCTGACTCAGCAGACTCTGTTTGAACGTGCAGATGAGTATAGGAGAAAGAATCTTACTGATGAGGTCTCTATGATGGAAAATTTTTCCTCAGAGGATGCTATAGTCTTGACAGATGACTACGCCCCGGTTGAGAGGCTGCTTAATCCATTAGTTGGAAGAGACTACGTTGTGGGTTGATTACCCGAATAGGTTTCTGACTTCTTCCAGTCCTTTTTCCAGTTTCTCAACATCTTCCTCGGTATTGTATACGTGAGTGCTTGCCCTTACTGTACCGTTGACATCTATTTCTCGCACCTGTGGCTGTGCGCAGTGTTGGCCTGCCCTCACAGCAACTCCATACTGGTTCAAGACCTCTGCAATGTCATGCGGATGGGCGTACTCGGATCTGAATGAAACAATGTTTGCTCCTTCAGGTGATATATTTTCAAATCCTTCCTGTTGGTCAACCGTGTCCCAGATTTTTTCTGATATCTTCTCTGTATGTTTCTTTATCTGACTCATTCCTATGGATTCTAGGTATTCGATTGCTGCTTTCATTCCTGCGGCTCCTGCTACATTAGGTGTACCTGCCTCAAACTTGTCCGGAGTACTTGAGTACTCTACCTTGTCTTTTTCTACGGAGTTTACCATTCCACCGCCTATCTGGTATGGTTCCATATCTTCCATCAGTTCTTTTCTGCCGTAGAGTATTCCTGTTCCGGACGGACCCAGTATCTTATGGCCTGAAAAGCACATGAAGTCGGCGTTGAGGTTATTTACGTCCAGTCTCATATGTGGAGCGGACTGTGCCGCGTCCAGCATTACAACAGCATTGTTTTCATGTGCCAGCTTGATTATCTCTTCTACGGGGTTTTCGGCTCCGAAAACGTTTGATACATGGCTTATGGCCACTAGACCTGTATCTTTATTTATTACTTTTCTTGCTGATTCCAGTGAGAGCTTTCCGTTCTCTGTCTGAATGTACCTGAGATCCTTATCTTCTTTCTGTGATTTTCTTCTCCATGGCAGCTGTTCTGAGTGGTGAGCCATCTTCGACAGCACTATATCGCCTTCAAAGCTGTATGAGTATGCGAGAAGGTTTTCAGCTTCTGTCGTATTCCTGACAAAGACCACTTCTTCAGGTTCTGCGCCGATGAACTCGGCGACTTTTTCTCTGGATTTGGAGTACATCTGTGTTGCTGAGTTTGCAAGGTCATATAGTCCTCTGCCGATGTTTGAGTTTTGTCTTCTGTAGAACTTTTCCACAGCTTTAATTACTTTCTCAGGTTTCTGGCTTGTGGCAGCGCTGTCCAGGTATGCTAGGTCCGGATGGTTTTGAAATACTGGGAAATCTTGTCTAATCTTTTTTGGGTTCATGAAATTGAATTTGTGTCTGAATTCTTTTCACTGCCGGTACTTGGATAGAAAAAAAGGAAAATATGTGGGACCTTGTTTAGTGTTTTATTCATCTTCAGTTCCGGTTAGTCTGTCCCTGAAGTAGAATCCTGCAACTCCTAGAACAACAAGGACTGCAAGCAGCGGTGCTGGAACCGGAAGCCCTGAACCTGACTGTTCCTGTTTGTCTACTGGTAGGTTGAGAGTTGTTGACTCAGTGAATACTTCTGTGTCCTTAACTCCTCTTACCTCGAAGTCTACAAGGTACTCCTTTTCGACTGCGTCTGATTCAGGTGTTATCTGGAAGACTGTTGTACCTTCTTGTCCAGGATCAAGCGTTCCGACAAACTGGCTTGATGACCTGTAGCTGAATGGAAGGTCGCTTGAGTCAAGAACTCTTACCCTGGTTGAGGTTGATTCTTCGTTTCCTGTGTTCCTGACTGTTACTCTCAGTTCTCCTGTCTGACCGACTTGGAGATCGGATGAGGTGTTTATTACTTCGTACTGTGGCTTTGCTGACATGAATATGTCAAATGTTTCCTCTTTCTGTATGGTGGCAGTTGAGTCATCTGATGTGTATTCCAGGGTTGAGTTCACTTGGAGTCTGCCTGATGGCGCGTCCTCAGATACGTCGAAGAAGAACTCTGCCTGTTTTGACTGACCTGGCTGAAGGTTTCCTAGTGACTGTCTTGTTGAGAAGCTTGATCTTTCTTCAAGAAATTCTGGGAAACCTAGGTTCAGGACTGTGTTTTCAGCTTCTTTGTCGCCGTTGTTTACAACTGAGACTGTAAGCTTGTTGTCCTCTGTGTCAGGTCTGATTTCTTCCGGAGTGGTCCTGAGGTTTGCCAGGTTGAGGTCTATGTCTTCTGACTGAACCTCGACTGGGATATCTACCACAGTGGAGAAGTCGTCCTTTGAAAGCCTTACTTTGAGGTTGTGTGAACCGTCCGAGGCATCTTCTGCGACTCTGATATCTGTAGATATCTGGTATTCTTCGCCTGGAGTTATGGTTCCTAGCTGGTATGTTCTCTGTCTGTCAGGCTTCAAGCTGAAAGGGTATGAGTCAATGATCTCGGCTGATACGCCTTCTGCCTCCGTGTTGCCGTTGTTGACTATCTTGAAAGCTGCGTCTGCGTCTTCTCCTGTCTGTAGTGGAACTGGATCTGTGTTTATGAGTACTGCGTTGAGCTCTGTTGCCAGAGTGTCTGTGTTTGAACTTGTTGGTTGTTGATTGGGTCCGTTCTGTGCTGCGGCTGTTGCAGTGAATAGCAGCACTGTCAGAACGACTGCTGTTTTTGTTGTTTTCATGATTGTTTGGTCACCTTGTAGTATAGTTGTTTCATGTTGATTGTTGGTACTTTGTCTGTAATGTATTTATCGTAGAATACTATTGAGGCTGGTATTATTGTGAGGGCTGCGACGTAGGCGAAGGTTGTTGTAAGTGCTAGCAGGTATCCAAGGTCTGAGAGGAAGGTAAGCTTTCCAAATGCAAGTGCAAGGAACCCTATGTTTGCTGCGATTAAACCAACGGTCATGGGCGTCACGACGCTGGTCAATGTGTGTTTAAGTGATTTCTGAATGTTGCGTTCCTGCCGTTCCTCTCTGTATCTGGCGATCGGCTGTATCCCGAAGTCTACTGCTATTCCTATTCCAAGCGAAATTGATCCTGATGTCTGTGGTGTGATGTTTAATCCTAGTAATCCATATATACCAAATCCGACTGCTAGGCCAAATATCACGGTTAGAAGTGAGTTAAGCCCGTAGTATATTGATCTGAACAGGATTATCACTACCAGTGTCACACCTAACAGTGATAGTAGTCCTGTCAGGCTTTGGCTGTCCTGTGATTGTTCTTGGAATGCTTCGTCTATATACAGTTGTCCTGTGTATGAGATGTCGAGTTTTGATGATTCCTGCTGTGCCTGTATGCTGTTGCGTATGGTGTCAGCGACCTGTGACTGTTCTTCGGAGGTAAGGCCTGCTGTAGTTACCTGTAGCTTGACAGCTGAGTAGTCTTTGGCTATGGATTGTGACCATCTCGGCTCACCCATCTGATTCAGGGCGTCCTGGACACCTCTCTTTGATGAGGGAATGTCTTTGAACAGGTCTGATGGACTTGACACATCGGTTACTTTCTGGAGCGAGTTCAGTTCAGAGGTAACTGTCTGTACGTATCGGAGGAACTCAGGGTTTCTGACATCTCTTATCTCTGAGCTGTTTCCGTACCTGGGCTCTGGCTCTATCAGTATTACGTAGTTTGTTCCTCCTGCTGAGAAGAACTCTGCGTCCAGTGTGTCAAAGGCTTTGATCACTGGCTCGCTGTCGGGCAGGAAGTCATCTGTCTGCTGTTCAACTGTTTCAACGTTTGAAGCGAAAGAAGCAAGTCCTACAGATATAGAAACCATCAGTACAAGGAAAATCCTGGGAATCTTTTGATGAACTTTGAGTACTTTTCTGCTGCCTTTTCCTCTAGATTCATCTATTCCACCTCTTGTATCTTATTATCAGTGCAGGCGTTAATCCTATTGCTGCTAGTAGGGTTAGGGATTCTCCTATAGCTAGGGTCAATCCTAGATCTCTTAGGAATGATATCGGCGCTGTAAGCAGGGCGAGGAATCCTACGAGATCTGTTGTGGATGATCCGAGTATGGCTTTACCTGTTGATGGCATTGATTCTCTGACTGCTTCCTCTACGGTTTCTCTTTCTGATTCCTCCACGATCCTTTCGGCTATAAATGATCCATACTCAACTCCTAGACCTAGGAGAACTGAGGAAAGTGCTATCGTTACTATGGTTAGTGGAAGCCCTATCCATCCCATTGTACCTAGAGTCCATAGGAGGCCTAGGAACAGAGGTACAAATGTTGCAGGTCCGTAGAAGAATCCTCTTGCACCTATCAGCAGAAGCAGTATCAGGGCTGATGAACCTCCTATGATTTTCGTGGTGTCTGTCACGATGACGTTTGATAGAGCTGTTCTTATGGCAGGAAGCCCTGTGACGCTCTGTTCTATCCCTGGGTATGATGGTGTCTGCCTCAGGTTTTCCTCTATAACGTTTGTGGCCTTTTGAATATTTCTCTCGTTCATCTCCTCACTCAGCTGCACAAACATCAATGTTGAGGTGTAGTCTCTATTTACGTACTCTACAGGTGTTCTGGATAGCCTGTTTTTTACCTGTTGCTTGGTTGAAGGATTTTCTTCAAACAGTGAGGCCATCGAGTTTGCTGATTCCACTATTGGTTCCTGCTGCAGCTGGTCCTCCAAGAAGTTCATGGAAGACACCATACGAGGGTCTCTTACATCTGTTACATATCCGTCTTCCCGAGCTGTTTCATCTGTCTGGAATAGTATGGTTAGTGTTTCGGTGTTTCCGAACTTGGCCTGTACTTCTTCCTCAGCGACTATGGGTGGTAGATCCTGCGGTAGACCTTCCTGGAAATCGGTCTGTATCTCAACCTTGGGAATGCCTGCTACCAGAAAACCTGAAAGTAGAAGACTTCCTATTATGACCTTGTCAGTGTGTTCAATCTGTAGGTGTGCAAGCCATCCAAGAATATTAAGCATCGTATCTTACTTTCGTAGAAGTTTAGAGGATCGTCTGTGAATTTTTACTTCTGAACTTTCGTTTGTTCTTCTGATTTTTGTTCAAGTTTCTTTTGAACTTCTTCTCTAATAAGTTTCTTGGCTTCCGGCACCTTGATTTCTCTCATTACCGGTTCGAAGAATCCTTTTACGACGAGTCTTTCTGCCTTGTCCGAGTTCAGGCCTCTGCTTTCTAGGTAGTGTTGTTTTTTCTCTTCGACTGTTCCTGCGGCTGCGGCGTGTGAGGCCTCTACGTTGGGGTCTTCTATCATAAGCTTTGGCGATGCGTCTGACTCTGCTTTATCTGAGAGCATCAGGGTTTCCTGGTCTTGGAAGCTTGAGGTGTCGACGGCTTTCTCCTCTACCTTTTGCAGTCCCTCGTACAGGCTTCTTGCATTGTGATCTACTACGCTTCTCGAGTCCATGCTGCATTTAGTGTTGTCTCCTATATGACGGACGTGGAGTGAGAGGTCGTGGTGTTGGTCTCCGGTTGGATACCATGCACCTGTCATCTCTGTCTCAGAGCTGTCACCCTTTAGAACAGTCTCTATCTTTGTTCTGTTTAGGTCTCCGTCAAACATGCTGTTAAGCCAATTTATGCTTCCGTATTTCTTGGTTATCGCCTTTCTTCGTGAGTATGAGAAATTTCCAGGTTTCTCTACGGCACCGTACTCAACTGAAGAGTTTTCACCTACGTATATTTCTGTGAAGGATGTGTTGAATCCTTGGTTTCTGGTTTCCTCGGTTAAGGTCAGGTCTGAGTTTTGGCTGGTATCAACTATCAGGTGACTGGAAACAGGTCCATCTGCTTTGTATTTGACGTGCAGCTCTGCTTCACCTGTTACCTCAGCATATATAACCGAGTTCAGGTTTGCTGAGTGTATGGCGTTGATCTTGTTTTCATCAGATTTGATCAGGTCAAATGCTTTCTGACCTGCCTTGTCTAGAGCTTCCGCACCTGTATAAACCTTTATCTCTCCCTCTGACCTAATATCTGTGTCTACGTTTTCCTTGAGATCTGCCTGTTTGTCTAGGTCGTCAGGGTATCTGGTCCATGTTCTGCCTGGTGTTCTGATTGATTCAGGGTGTTCTAGCTCAGGTATCTTCTCTTCGGCCTCTGATCTCAGATCTTGGATATTCACTTCTATACACCTCTATCCTAGGCTGCCTTCCATTTCAAGCTGTATCAGCCTATTCAACTCTACGGCGTATTCGAGTGGAAGCTCTTTGGCAATCGGCTCAATAAACCCTCTTACAATCATTTCCTTGGCTTCTTCTTCGTCAATTCCACGGCTCTGCATGTAATGGATTTCTTCGTCACCAATCCGTCCTACTGTGGCTTCGTGAGCCATCTCAACGTCGTCCTCTTGGACCTCAATGTAAGGCTCTGTGTCCGAAGTTGCTTCGTCCGAGAACATCAGTGCGTCGCACTCAATTGAAACTTTACTGCCATGGCTTCCCTCTGGCACTCTTACAAGACCTCTGTAGTTGGTTCTGCCGTCTCCCTGTGTAATGGACTTAGATTCTATTGTAGACTTTGTGTTGGGTGCGTTGTGAAGCACCTTGGCTCCGGTGTCAATATTTTGTCCGTCCCCGGCGTATCCTATGGTTATGTGGTTGGCTCTAGCACCCTCACCGTTCAGGTGAGAAGAAGGATAGAGCATTGTAACCTTAGAGCCCATTGAACCGGAGACCCATTCCATAACTCCATCTTCCTTGACTTTTGCTCTCTTTGTATTGAGATTGTAGGTATTCTTTGACCAGTTCTGGACTGTAGAGTATTGGACATGTGCATCTTCTCCTACAAACACCTCTACGCATCCTGCGTGAAGATTGTTTCTGGTGTACTGTGGTGCTGAGCACCCTTCAATGTAGTGAACTTTTGAGTTTTCCTCTGCTATGATCAGTGTGTGTTCGAACTGGCCCATACCTTTACTATTCATCCGGAAGTATGCCTGTACAGGTATTTCGACTTCCACTCCTTCAGGTACGTATACGAATGATCCACCTGACCATACTGCTCCGTGTAAAGCGGCGAACTTGTTGTCCTGTGGAGGTACATTTCTGGTCATAAAGTATTCTTTGACCAGTTCTTCATGTTCTTGGACGGCTTTGTCCATGTCACAGAAGATTACTCCTTTCTCTTCCCATTTGTCCTTCATGTTCTGGTAGACGACTTCGGACTCGTACTGGGCGCCTACTCCGGAGAGTGCCTCCTGTTCGGCATCTGGTATACCTAGTTTATCAAATGTCTCTTCAATTTCTTCAGGTACTTCATCCCATTCATCTGACTGTTCTCCTTCGGCCGTCTTGAAGTGTGTAATATTGGATACATCCAGGTCTGACAGGTCAGGACCCCAGCCAGGCATTGGACGTCTCTCATAGTGTCTTAGTGCTTCCAGACGCTTCTCAAGCATCCATTCTGGCTCATCTTTCTCTCTGGAGATCTCCCGTACTGTTTCCTCAGAGAGTCCTTCTCCGGAGTCGTGCTCTATCTCTGCATTGGTTTTGTGTTGAAACCTTTCACGGTTTTTCTGAACTTCTTCATTGCTCATAAAATAACGTTCATGATCAAATCTTTATACCATGAACGGATTAGATCTGGTCACATAACTTCTGTTTAATATCAGATGAGGAATGACCTGTAGATGAGTCGATTCTCTCAACCTTTACTTCTCCGCTTACAGCGTCTTCCGCCATTTTCTTTACCTTACTCTTCGAGTGATCTTGATCATATCCAATGGTGATGATATCAGGATCTACTTCTTGTACGGTGGAGTAGATGTCTCCCTCTGATCCTAGGATGGCCTCATCGACAGCTTCCAATCCCTGTATTATCTTTCTCCTTTCTTTCTCTGTGAACGCAAGGTTTTTCCGATCCTTTACACGTGAATCTCTTGCTATCACAACCACGAGTTTATCGCCTAAACTAGAGGATTTTTCCAGATATTTGATGTGGCCGGGGTGTAGGAGGTCGAAGGTGCCTTGAGCCATTACAGTACTCATAAACTAGGATTTGCAGATGAGATCTTTTAAACAGCTAATTACTGTTGAAGAAGGTTTCTATTTCTTTCCATGGTGTGCGGGTTGATTCTGGTTTTTTGTTTTCTGGGAATACTTTTCTGTAGTTGCTCCAGTTGTATCTTTCGTCCATGTATACTATTACACCTCTGTCTTCTGAGGATCGGATGCAGCGTCCTGCTGCCTGTATGGCTTGGTTCATTGCGGGGAAGCTGTAGCCGTAGTCCCATCCGTGGCCGAATTTTTCGTCTAGAAAGTCTATCAGGCCTTTGGTTTCTATATCAGGTTTTTTAAGCGGTATGCCTATTATGAAGACTGCTTTGAGTATCTCTCCGGGGAAGTCTATTCCTTCTCCGAAGCTTCCGGCTGCTACTCCCAGCAGAGCTGAGTTTCCCTGTTTCTTGGTTGAGGAGAACCTGTCTAAGAGTTCTTGTTTCTCCTGTTTGTCCATGTTTCTTCCTTCTACGAATAGCTGGTGTTCTGTGTGTTGTTTGAGGTGTTCTTTTATTTTGTGCATCATCTGGTAGCTTGGGAAGAATACTGCCGAGTTTCCGTCCACAGAGTCAAAGCATTCCGATAGGTACCATGCATACTTCTGAAGCATGTCCTCGTCTCTTTCAGAGTACTTGGAAGTGAGTGTTGGCACTACTAGGTTTAGTTCGTTTTGCTCTGGGAAAGGTGACTTAAAAGCGTATTTCTTGGCCTCAGGTATTCCTAGCAGGTTTGCATACATTTTCTGGGGCTTTAACGTAGCTGACATTAGTATACTTGATGTTGACTTGTCTAGGGGATCCTTTGTAGATATCTGTGGGTCGAGGCATGAGTACTTTATTTTGATTATTCTCTGGTTTCCTGCTTTTCTTTCACGTTTTAGGAATCTGATAAATCCTGTGTCTTTTCCATCCCAGCTTTCCAGGAACTCAGCTACTGAGGCGCATTTGCTTTGTTCCTGTTCTTCCCTGACTTCTTCCGCAACTTTCTCTAGGTCCACGACAAACTCTCCTAGCTCTTGAATATCGTCCATTTGGTCTTTCAGATCTGACTTCGTGATTTTCTCTTCGTGTTCTCCCATCCCCAGTTTTTCTGAGGCAAGTTGTTTGACGACCCCTTCAAGCCTCTCGAGCTTTTCTCCCTCACTGTAGTACCCGTATCTTTCGCATTCTGTAATTGAGTCCTGTATCAGAGGTATTGACAAGGATGATGTGAATAATGACCGTGTACGTGATGGAAGGTTGTGTGCCTCATCAGTTATGATTATACAGTCTTCTAGTTCTAAATTGGCTTTCTCAAAGAGTGTTTCCCTGACCCCTGGGTGAAATACGTGGAAGTAGTCTGCTATTACAATGTCTGCGTCTCTTATCATGTTTGTAAGAACTTCATAGGGGCATACCTTGCTGCACTTCTGTTTTACTTCGTTGGCGGACAGGTTCTGGTTCTGATTCTGGCGATCATTGATTTTGCCTGCTTTGTGAATTCGTGTGAGTCAGTGTACGTGTCTTCGTATCTAGAGCAGTCAGGTCCTTCTCCAGTTCTCGTGCCCGGAGCTGCCTCACATAGGTGGCTTTTTCCAATAAGGTCTACTGATACAAAGTTTTCCATATGCTTCTGGTTTATTTTTCTGACTGTTTCTAGAGCTATTTCGTGTTGAGAGTGTCTAGGTGTAACAAAAAATACGGTTTTGTCATCTTCTTTTGCAGCTTTGAGTGCAGGTGTTACGGTTGCGGCAGTCTTTCCCAATCCTGTTGGTGCATGTGCTATAAGGTTGTCCTCATCCTCTATGGATTCTTCTGTTACGTCCAGTAGACGTTTCTGTCTGTCTCTGATCTCTTCAAACGGGAATATGTCCATAGGTTAACTGAACTCTGGAAATGATAAAAAACAATTTAGTGAAACAGGAAGAACTTAAAAACAGTTTTATTCAATTGATGTGTATATGGCTTGGTATGCTCTGGAGAATATAGATGAGGCAATTAAGGAGTCCAAGGATATGCTTTTACCTGTGGACTTTATGCAGCTTACCAAGCTTGCGTTAATCACATTCCTGATCGGTGGCTCAGGATTCAATCTTCCTACAGGTAACTACGGAGGATCAAATCCTGGGGATTCTGCTGGAGATCTTGGTCTGGAAGACTCAGAGCTTACATCAGATTTTAGTCAGGAGTCCATTCCAGATAGTGAGGAGCTTTCCAATGCAGTAACGTCTATGGCAACTGCCTCAACCACTTCTATAGTCTTTGGAATTGTTTTAGCCATTATACTGTTTGTGGGTCTTCCTCTGCTATTTCTAAGCAGTATATTTGAGTTCATATTCTACAGATCATTGATAGACAAGGAGGTCAAGATAAGAGAATACTTCTCAAGAAACATCGGAAGAGGTTTTAGATACTTTCTTTTCAGACTTGTTTACGCTGCTGTTGTGCTTTTGACGATAGGTGCAATCGCATTCCTTGCTATTGAGTCTAGTCCTGCTTTCTTGCTGCTGGTTTTAGCTTTAATACCTGTTTTCATCGTATCGTCTATTTTTGTCGGCTTGACCAAGGATTTCATCCTATTGAGAATGATGGAGGAGAACGAGGCCTTGATTGAGGCTTGGAGAAGCTTCTGGCCCACCTTGAAGGCTGAATGGAAACAGATTCTGGTCTACCTGTTTACGAAGCTTTTTGTAGGGATAGTTGTCGGCGCTGTCTCTGTGATAGTCATAATAGTATTTACTATAGCAGTATTTATTCCTGTAGTTATTTCAGCTCTGTTACTGTCTTTGGTGGCTGAAGTACTGGCACTGATCCCAGCAATCCTAGGAATAATATTCTGGATAGCTGGCCTGTTTTATATAGGGGTTCCTTTCAGAGTCTATATCTATTACTACGTTATACTGGTCTACCATGACCTAACTGAATAACATGCTGATTTGTAAAAATTCCCTAATTATAACCAAGCATGAACGTTACCAAGGACTATGCCGAAGACCTCTACTTGCGTACTGAGTCTGTATAGGACTCATTGCTTAGTGAGAACACGGGATATTGAAGACAAGCTTTTAGATGAGTTTAACATAGACTTCTATCCCCTAGAGCCAGACAGTGGGAACTCTGCGCGTCACCAGTACCTTAGAGCCAGCTGCGCCTTATCCTATTTGATCGCCGAGCGTAGGAAACATGATTCCTCTGATTATGCCCGAAGAGGTTTCTTTCTTTAATAACAGAATGACTGATTTCGAGGGCTTTGAGTCTGAATCTGCAGGGTCAATAGGCGACAAAAAAACTCGCCAGAAAACACTTGGAACAGTATGCAAACCTTTACTCAAGAATCTGTCAGGAAGAAGGTATTGAGCCGAGCTACTCGGCAAGTGGGGTTGTGATTATGGAAAAGTTCGACCAGCAGGATACAGTCTTAGAAATTCTTGAAGATCTTGATGGCGGGCTTAGTGACGAAAGCCTTGATCTAAAATGATTTCCTAGCCCAATTTCCAGTGCGGGTTTTTCTCATCCTTTATATCTGTTATCTGGTCCAGTAGCTGTTTTTCCCCTTCTGTGAGAAGGTCTTTGAGCTCTCTTAGGTTTTTGTAGTCATCTGAGTTTATATCTGTCAGAAGTATATCGCCTTCCTCTATCCCTCTACCTACTGTGGCGTTTGATATTGATGTGGCTATCTCCGTTCCCTTTGAAGCTTTTTCCACGCTCTCATTCTGTTCCTGAATGCTTTTTACACGACCTATTTTTTCCCCTTCTGGAGTCATCAGCGAGGCACCGGGCTTTACGACGCCCTTGACCACTTCTGTACCAACTACAGCAGGGTTAGAGGACCTAAATACATGGTCCGGCATGATTCTTATTTTTGCTGGCCTTATGGTGTTTGAAAGCTTTTCTTCACGGTCTTGTCTCTCCACCTTCTTCTTCCAGCCTTTGTATGCTTCAATTATTTCGTATATGACCTGGCTTTGGAAAACCTCTACATCTTCCTTGTTTAGTAGATCTTTGCTTTTTTGGGAGGTATGTACATTGAATGCGAATATTGCTTGGTTGGTTCTTTCTTCGTCTGCGGCCTTGATGATGTCGTCTTTGTTTATGTCACCTACCTCTGCTTTTTGAACTTCTATGTCTTCTTGGTCAATTTGTCTCAAAAGGGCTTCCAGGGAGCCCAGTGAATCAGCCTTAACTACGATTCCATGGTTTCCTGTCTCATACTCAGCTGATCTTAGTTCTTCTTTAGTTTCTTGTTCAGCCTTCTCAATATTTTCTTTTGACGCTGTTCTTACTGGTGCACCTGATATTATTCCGTCCATATCTCCTGCCTGATATCTTTACGCCGGCCGCTGGCTTAACCTCCCCTACTTCGGTGTATTCTTTGTCCTCTCTTATTTCGGTAAGTGGCTTTGGCTCTAAGAGTGCTCGTATATCAGTCTTTCTCACGCCTTCCGAGGTCCCGTACACGAGTTTGTCGTCTTTATTTATTTTGCCGTCGTAGAGTATTATGTCTGCTGTTGAGCCTCTGCCTTTTTGCTCTGATACCTCTAATACTGTTGCTTTGCCGATTCCGTTTTGATCTGTCTCAAGTCTTTCACTGAGGTAGTTTTGACTTAGGCCGGTTGCCACCATCAAAAGCTCTGAAAGTCCTACACCTGTTTCTGCGCTTACTGGGACTATTGATACTTTGTTTTGGAAGTCGTCAACCCTGTCAAATCTATCAGCGACAATGTCGTATTCATTCAGCTCTCCCATGAGTTCGTAGATTTTTGTATCAAGCTCCTGTTGTACGTGGTCTTGCTGTTTTGTAATAGCTTTTGAGAACAGCTCACTCTCACCCCTCCATCCATTTAGAAGGTCTACTTTGTTTAGTGCTACGATGAACGGCGTGTCTGATTCTTTGAGTATTTCTATTGCTTCTTCTGTCTGTGGCTGTATACCTTCCTCAATGTCTATCATCAGTATCCCTATGTCGCTGATTGAGCCACCTCTTTTCCTAAGCGAGGAGAATGCTGCATGTCCTGGAGTGTCTATAAACATTATTCCAGGAACTGTTATCTCGGTATCTAACTGGTTTAGAAGATCCCCGCAGGCTTGTTCAAGAGTTTCTAGGGGAACTTCTGTGGCTCCTATCATCTGCGTTATCTGTCCGGCTTCGCCTTCACATATCCTTGATTCTCTTATAGCGTCTAGAAAGCTGGTTTTTCCAGCGTTTACATGCCCCAGGACTGAAAGTATGGGTTGTCGTGGCATTGTACTTTTTGGTTGGACTCTTTCTGTTCCTGGTTTTGGTTGAGAAGAAATAAGTTTAGAAAATGTAGGATGTACGAATGGGTTTTTTCTACTCTTGATCGGCGTACTCGTGGTTTCTGCCTTCCATCCAGTTCTTCAAGTTCTTGCCTGAAGAGAAGTAGAGTCTTTCTCCGTTGTTCTTTACGTACATTATACCTTCTGTTGGATTAATCTCTTCTCCGCTGTAGTAGCATTCTGGCATCTCTGATTCACCTCTCCATCTCAGTTTCCTTGATATGGACGACGTCGTCTTCTCTTACAGGACCTCTTGCATTTCTTACTAGTATCTTGCCTTCTTCTGATCCCTCGATTATCCTGCATCTGATCTTTCGGATTGTTCTGTGTCCTTGGTCTCCTATGACCTCTATGACTTTGGCGCTTGCCATCTTCCTAACCTTACTCTTCAGCTTCTAGCAGTTCTTCGGATTTTGAGGCAATGTCTCGTATATCGTCTTCTGCGCTGCCTGTTGATGTTACTGCTATTGCTGCTGCCTGTACGTTTATACCTGCTGCTATACCAAGTTCTTCCTTATCAGGTACGAACGTATAGGAGATATCTTTGTCTTTTGAGAGCGCAGGAAGATGCATAACGATTTCCTCTGGTGATACGTTACCTGCTATGACAACTAGTTCGGCCTCATTTCTCTCTATAGATTTTGTGACTTCGTTGGTCCCGGTTACAATTTCTCCGGATGTTTCTGCTTTTTCAACTGCGTCGTATGTTTCGTCCGCGAGTTCGTCGCTTGGTTCAAATTTCTTGGTAAGCCATCTTGTATTACACCTTTCACACCTTGGATCATCAAGGATAGAAAATAAATACATGTAATGTTTTAAATACCTACAAAACAGAATAGGTGAGAATTGTTTGCTCATTTCATCTGAGGTTTCATTCGGACAGCTCTTGAGTTTCAACCCTGTCCAAAGTTTCTTCTGGGTCTCTGATTTCTATGTTGAGCTTGTCTAAGTATCTATCAGAATCCTCTACAGATATGGTTAAGATCCTTTTGGTCGGTAAACTGGAATGTTTGCTTATCGTTTCTGGGGTTGAGTGTTCTATATCTTGTACTCTCCGATTTCTTCACATTTTCCATGTATTGCCGGGTCTATCTGCTTGATTCTATTACGCTCTTGATCTCTCTGCGTCTTTCATCAAACGCTTTTGAAAGCTCTCTTGAGTCTCTAGAGGTGTCCTTTTCCTCTCTAACGTTTCTCTTCATGTTCTTGACTTTCTGGTCCATTTCCTGTGTCAGATAAGTCATCTCCTCAACCATTTCCCTGATTTTGTCGAATTCTTCTTCTCTTAGGAATAATGGTTCATCAGGCACAGATTCTTCCTGATTCGACACATCCGGAGATTCTTGCTCCTGGCCACTTTCGTCTCTGTTTAAAACATTGTCTTGACGTGGCTGATCCCGACTCTGTAAATTATCTTGCCTCTGTAAGTCTTCTTGCTCTTGAAGGCTGTTCTGTCCTGCCTGCGACTGTTGCGGATTGCTTTCTTCACGTTGTGATGTAAGCGACTGGCCTCGATTACTTGGGTTTTCGTTTCCTGAGTCTGTAGACATATTTCCTAGGTTGCCTTGTTCCTGACTGCTTGAAGCTTGAGGTGACCCTATGTCAGCTTGAGGGCCGTCAGCGCTCCCAAATCCTGAACCCTGTTTTTCTTGCATCTCTGCACTATTTGATCCTCTTGAGTCGCCCTGATTATCCTGTTTGTTTTTGCCGATTAGGTTCTTTATTTCTTCCATGTTTTCCTCAAGTTCCTCCTTGTCATTTGAACCGATGTTAAACATAATATCTAATATGTATAAGTTCCTGTGTATAAATGTTTGGAATATCAGTTGAGACTGGAGAATGTAAACTCTTGCCTGAGCTTAGTAATAAAGAAAAACTGTAGTTGTAAGTAAGCGATCTAGGCCTCTGCAGCCTCTTCTTCGTCCACCTGAACAGTCTGTGATGTGAAGTCTTCCATATTTGCACCTAACGGTTCTGATTCTCCCTTGATTTGATCTGCTATGAGGTACAGTACGGTGGCTAGGGCTTTCTCTCCTTTGTTGTTTGCTGCTATTACCATGTCTATGTTCTCTAGGCTGTCTCCTGAGTCAGCAATCGCTATCACAGGTACGTCAACGTCAGATGCCTCCCTGACCGCCTGTTTGTCTTCTTCTGGATCTGTGACGATTACAATTTCTGGCTCCATGAAGTTGTCCGACTGTGGATTGGTGAACGTACCGGGCATGAACCTTCCATTAATTGTTTTTGTTCCAATCTCTTCGGAGAATGATTTGATCGGCTGGTATGCTTCGTCTTTCCTTCCCACGACGACGACCTCATCTTTGGGATATTTGTTCAAGGTGTTCGCAATAGACCTTATCTGTTTGTCCGTTGTATCAAGGTCTAGAATGGCAAGACCATTTTTCTTGACGTGGAATATATAGTCTTCCATGTCTGCGTTTTGTGATTGAGTTCCTATGTGTACCCCGTTTTCCAGGTAAACTTCTCTTTCAACCAGTAACTCTCCATCTTCCGACATTACGATCGACCTCTACAAAAATTGTTCATTGTAATCATTGTTTTAGAATAAATGGTTTAACTTAATATTATATATGGCCGTGGATTGAGCTGCCTGCGCAGTGCTTGGCTGAAAAACTTGCTCAGAATTTGGTCTTTGGGGCCTAAGTCCTTTAGATTCCTTCACTTTACAGTAATGGGCAGTTTTCCTTGGCTCAGTTCGCGCTTGCTAATTTCCAATGGCTTCTCGTGTTCCTCTGCTTCTACGAAGGCTGGCGCACCTTGTGCAAGTTGAAGGCTCCTAGCGCCTAAAATTCGAGCTTTCTCGTATCTAGTGTATTCTGTCATGTTGTTATTTCCTTGATTAAATCTTTTATTTCGGTGGACTTATCCAATGTATCCGAGGTCGTTTCCGCCGCTCTGGCCCTGATTTTCTTGCTTTGGCGAAGGCGAGTTCTTCTTCAGGTTCTGTACTTTCTTCAGTATATCTTGTGATTCCTCAACTTTTTCATCTAGCTCCGAGTAGTTTAGGTCGACTTCTATCAGTTGCTCTACTGCCTTCAGGACTTCCTCGGTTGATTTTGGGTCACTGAGGAGGAATCCTGGTGTCTCACCTAAGACGCATATTCCTTCGTATCCTCTTTCCTCTCCCATTCCCAGCAGCAGCCCTGATACTCCTACGATCTGTCCTACATCGTGATCGAATTCTATTCCTGCGTCGCTGTGTTTTTCCTGTTTCTCTGTTGATGTTGTGACGCCGAATACACTTGGATCTTCTACAACGTCTCCTGTTCCGTATCCACCGACCGTTATTATCTGTGAGGCTTCTATGTCATCGACAAGCCCCATCAGCTTTTCGGCAACCTCGTGGTGTCCTTCAGGCGTGTTTGCCTGTGCGTTGCCTTCTAGCAGTACTACGTCCTGTTTTCCATCTCTCTTTAGCTGGTAAATTTCGTTTCTGATTGTCTTGACGGTTTTGTCCTCATTTACCATTGTAAATGGTGGGAAGTGATGTGAGTATATAGCCCCCACTCTTTCGGATTCGGTGTGTTCGGCTATGTAGCTTACTACGTTTCTTCCGATGTGGCCTATTCCTGCCAGTCCTTCTAGAAATATAGGTTTTTCTGTGTCGAATTCTTGTTCTATCTCTATTCTTGTAGTTTCCATGTTTTTTACTCAACCTCTTTTTTGGTCTCGCGGCGGTATTTTCCGTGTCTATCTGGATGTGAAAATTTCGGCGGTCTGGCGGGCAATGTATCCTTACCTTCACAACTGTCTCTTAATGTATATTTATTGTGTTTTGGGCATTTTTTAATCAAGGGATTTTCACCTACGCTCTTGAGAATTCAAACTGTCCGCCTTGATCACTTACTTTACTTCTTATTGTCTTGACTACTGAGTCTATTCTTTTCTTGGCAAGTTCCTGTGTTCTGCCCCATGCTGTAACTGAGTACTCTGGTGCTGATATGTAGTTTATTTCTACACCTTCATCTATTTCGTTCAGAGATCTCTTTATACGTTTCAGACCATCTCCTTGTGGGAAGGTCATTTCTATCTTGCCTTCGAGCTTTTCCTGTTTGAGGTCAATCTTTTCACGAGATACCTCCTGAATCTTCTCAACGGTCTTCTCATCAAACATTTCGTTTAGAAGGTCTTCTTCTGCCTCAGCTATTTCGAATCCGTGGAAACTAGTTTCAAACTCTTTTTGAAGCTTGAAGCCGATCTGATTGTAGACTTCATCCTTATCTTTTTCTAGTTTGTCTGCCAAGCTTCCTATGAATTTTTCGGCTTTCTGTTCCTTTTTCCAGCGCTCCATGATATCACGCTTTTTCTTGTCGTTTACACGTTTGAGGGATAGCGTTAGAGAGTCTCCTTCAGTGTCTATTACCTGTGCTACTGTTTTCTCGCCTTCATCAAGTTCTTTTCTCATGTCTTGAACCCATGAGCGTGAGACCTCGGATATGTGGATAAGTCCATTTACATCATTGTATTTCTCTAGGTCTGCGTATGCAGAGTTTTGATCTACGTCTGTAAGTTCTGCCACGACAAAGTCTCCTTCATCCGGCTGGTCTTTGTAATATTTCATGGGCTGGGTCTCACTCTCCTCATTATACAGGGTTGTTTACTCTACCTCTATTTCTTCCACTACGTTGGCTTCTACGTCAGCTGCTCCGCCTGTAGGCTCTGCTAGAGTGCTACTACATACTAGGCATTCAACTTTGTGTGCAGGTCTTGAGAATATTACTTGTTGGTTGCTGCATTCTGTACATTCTGCTCTGATAAAGTTTCTTGGCATTGTGTTTCTACCTCTCTATCTCGAACTTTGCTGCCTTTAAGGTGTTTTTTGGCTTCCATGCTTTTCCGCATTCTGTGCATGTGAACTGTAAATCTTTCTTGCTTGAGGTAGGGTTTGATCCTCCTCTTGATCTGTTTGCCGGGTTTTCGAACGGAAAGCTCCCGTATCCGTTGTCTATCTTTCTCTGTCTCTTCCTGGATTTCTTGCTCCAGGGACTTCCTGACCTGTTTGTCACTTCTTTCACTGTCTGCTCTGTGTATGTATCGCAGCTTGGACAGTACCGGTTTTGCTCCTTAGGAATCTTAACCATACCTTATGATTCTGAACTAATTTTTATAAGACCGGTCTACTTCTCCTCTGGAAATTCTATAGTTGTATGGCTCGATGTTTCAGGGTTTGAGATGTTCTGTATCTCTGCTTTGAATACGAGCGTTTTTATCTTGGATCTCTGTATGATTCTGGCCGCTGACTCATCTATAACTGAGTATGTACCTGGCTTGTTCTCCCCGCTGACCATATTTATGAGCCGTGATATGTTGATGCTGTCGATTTTTTCAGCTTCCTGATTTTTTTGAGGGTCGTCTGTGTATATTCCATCGACGGTAGTTGCTATGTAGAGTTTCGCGTCTAGTAGCTCCGCTACGGTTGCTGCAACGGCGTCCGTTGAGTATCCTGGTACTAGGCCACCCATCACAATGTTTTGGCCAGTTGATGCCGCTTCTTTGATCTCCTCAGGTGTCTCCGGTATCTTGCCGTAGGTTTCATCCATTTCCGTCAGTATAGTCTGTGCGTGAAGCCTTGTTGCCTTTATCCCAATGAGATCTTTCTCACCTTTATTTCCCGAGGAGGCGGTCTGGTAGCGATTAAGATCACCTGCTCCTGTGACAATTACCACTTGTTTATCTGATTGTAACGCGGATGCAAGATCTTGTAGTTGATCAAGGTTTTCCTGTACTATGGATCCGCCTACAGCATAGACTATTGTCTCGTTTTTCATTATGTTTCCATCCTCTCTGCGTTACCTCGGTTTACCAGTATCTCGGCATTGTCATCTGGTATCTCAACCTCTTCCCCTTCATCAAACGGCCCATAAGCCTCGAGGTCAGTTCCCATAAACTCTGGAACTGAGGAAGTTGTCTCAACCAGCGTATAACCGTCTTCAGATGACTCAGTTTCCTCATCCTTATGGTTTTCTTGGTCTTCATCTTCCTGTTCTTTTTCCTCTTGTTCTCGTTCTGTGCCCTCTTCAACAGCCTTATCGGTTCTTGATGTATTTGTTGAGGCCGCGGGTTGATTCTCTATTTTTTCTTCAATCTTCTGTTTGTGTGACCTGAATTTGTGTTTGAGATCCCTGAAAACTTCCTGTTCTTCTGGGAGCAGAGGTATTTCTTCGTTAGTCTTGTCGGTTTTGACGGAAAGTCTTGCTTCTCTTACAATTTTTTCCATTCTCAGTGATATTATTTTATCTAGTACACGTTTTGCGTTTCTGTACTCTCTTGAGTCTTCGCCTTCTGTCTGTTTCTTTCTGTTAAAGTAATCTGATGCTTTGAGAAGAAACTTGTTTCCAAGATCAGAGATCTGTTCCTTTTGATCTTCTTCTTTCTGTATTCTCCTGACCTCGCTGAATGTCAGCACGTTTTCCTCTTCACTCATCTCAAATCGAAATTTATTTACAATATTTTTAATTCCGGCATAATTATTCAAAACATTCCTGAACGTGTTTCTTGTAATAGCTCTCCATATCATACTCCTTTCCACAGTATGGGCAGACCAGCTCATCCTCTTCGTTTTCCTTTTCATCGGTGTTCCTGTTTTTAGCCATTCTGAAGGTGTAGCTGACAGGGTTTTTCACTTCTTCCTCTAGATTGTCTCCTTCGTAGACCTGCATGTCTTTGTAGTATCCGTTTGAGTCATAGTTTGGTGGTGGAACAGTTTCCTCTCTGTTTTGATGCCATCTTAGCTGGCTTTTGACATATGCTTCGCGCAGAGGCTCTTCGTTTCTCTGGTTCCAGTCCCATATCTTCGACCGTATATTATCCATTTCGTAGCCTACTGTCAGGTAAAAGTTGATCAATACGAACAGGCCGCGTTTTCTACCGTCTTCCAGACCTTCCAGGATATTTTTGATGGTGGGTGGAAAATGTTTTTCATCAATAGCCTCGTCCGGTGTCTCAAACTCCTTCATCCTCGGAAGGCTTTTGATCCTGTCTGAGGTCTCTTCTTTTCTCCATGAAGTCCATAGCCTGTATCACAAGGTTTGCAGCTTCATTTTCTTCGTACTTGCCTAGAAAATCTTTCTCCACCTCGACGTTTTCTATCTTTGCGTCTTCTTTACTGAACTCATCGATCTCGTCTTCATTTATTGGAAGAGATACCAGCCATGATCCGTCGTGTAGGCTGTAAGGCATCCTGAACAAGTGTCTCTGTCCCCAGTCGTTTTCTATATCCGCGACTTGATATGGGTTGTCTCCGTCTTCGGTTTTCATACCTTCTTCGTATCCGTACTCTCTTACTTTCTCTACCATTCTTTGATGGAGCTGGTCTCTCAGGTAATCGACTATTCCTCTTCCTAGACTTGGGTATAATTGAGGTATTTCTTTGCTGTCTACTTTTTCCGGCAGTGCCTCGGCTCTTACACCTATGTGGAATCCACGGTTCCCGGAAAACTTGACAGATACGTTCTCAATTCCATGCTGGTGAAGCTCGTCTATTAGAAGCTTGGCTGTCTCTTTTGCCAGCTCAAAGCTATCATCACAGTCAATATCTAGAACTAGATCCCAGTTCTTTCTAAGGTCGTCAAGGTTTGAGACAGAGTCTATAAGCAGAGGGTTCTTCCATCTCTCCACAGAGGCATGAAAGGCTACAGCCCCTTCTTCTACAAACTGTTCAAAGTCCCCAGGAAAGTTTATTGCGTCAGGACGTCTTCCATACCCGTTCTCATACGTAGGTACTACCTCTCTGTATTGACCCAGGTCCAAGAATTTTTCCACTATCTCTTCCTGTTCGTAGTACTGCCTTATCTTCCAGTCCTGAGGTTTATCATGTTCCATACCTGTTTCATCTTTCGATTTGAAGCCTGTAAAAACAATTGTTTGTACCTAAACAGTTCTACTACTAACTTTTGGTGATACCTGTCAAGGAATTCAGTGCTGCTAACCTAGTCTTCTTCTATTCTGGGCGCTAGCACGAAGCTGAGATCTGCTTTTTCAGGTACTGTAAATTCTAGTCTCATTGGGAAGTCTTCTCCTAGCTTCATGTTTAGGGTGTCTGAAAGGCTTTTGGCACCGATCATTTTGTTGAGGTAGTCCAGTGAGAACATTGATTTTGCCTCGGAGCCTTCTAGTGCGATGACGCCGTCTGAGTCGCCGGAGATCTGGAAGTCTACGTTTGACTGGTCTCCCTCTGAGACGATGTTTATTTTTTCGTCGTCCGCGGAGATTGTTACTGAGTCAGATACCACCATGGCATCTTTAACTGCTCCTTCGAATACCTGGGTTTCTAGCTCGGCTTCTATATTGAAGTCCAGTTGATCTGTGCTTGGTATGTCGTCTTCTGAAAGGTTGAGGATTGGAAGTGAGAAGCTGCGTGTCGACATTCCTTTCATGATTATCTTGAACTTGGAGTTGTCTTCATCAAGTTCAAGCGTAATCGTGTCGTCCGAGTTTGCCCTTCTGAGAATCGAGTAAAAGTTTTCTAGATTCAGGCCTACCTTTGTTTCTTCGTCAAGTTTGAACTCCTCGAAAACATCTTCCTCAAGTTTGAAGTCTACCAACCCTACCATTGCTGGATCTGCTGCTATTAGATGTATTCCGTCATCTTTTAACTGGAATAGTCCTTCCGAGATAAGGTCTGATATGGTTTTCATGGAGTCCTTGATTAGTCCTACTTCCTCTAGATTGGCCTTAAACAACTTTTATCACCTTTGTTATCATTTGGTCGATACAATCTTTTTAACTCTGCTTTGAAGCTCAGGGTCTACATTTGAAAAGTCCTGTACTATTTCGCCCTGTATCTCAAAGCTGTCAGGTGTAGGAAGTACTCTACCAAATACTCTTACTCTTTGACCTTCCTCCAATCCGTCTATCATGTCGTCTTCGAGAAATATTTCAACGGTACCTGTACTGTCATCAAGTGATACAGAATCATTTTCTACTGATACCAGTGTACCTGTGACTCTGACCTTGAGATCTTGTTTTGGGTTGATTTCGTTAACTTGTTTGGGTCTTGCAGGAGCAGTCTTCTGTTCGTCAGCCATAACATGAATATTGTGAACAAAGACTTTAATTAGCGTATATCAAGGTTTCTGACCAATCGTCTTCACATGACTATAACCAACTAGATATCAAGCCCTAGGTGTCGCATGGATGTTATATATATTTTAATCAGCAAGCAACATTGAAATTATGGAGAACTACAGATTCACCGAGTTAGCTGCGTTTTTTGGTTTTGGACTGGCTTTAGCAGGGCTTCTGTATTACTCTATTCCGGATAGCAGCTTTCTGGCTTCGTCACTTGCTGTGTTTATTGGGGTTATTTGTTTTGTTGTAGGTGCTGAACTTACCTTTGATATAAAATCGGACAGCACCGATGAAGATTCTTCGGGATAGGTCAAGCTTCAAATACCTGTAGTCGAAACCAGTTTTATGGACTTGCTGGGTATGGAAGGTGAGAAGGCTGCTGAAGGTATGCAGTCGATAGCTGGACGCCTAGATGACCTCGAGTCACATTTGAACGCGGTTGACAACGCGGTTCAGGACGTCGGAAATCAGGTTCAGGGCATGCAGCAGAACTTTGTATCCCAGCAAGAGCTTAATCGAATACTGAACGAACCGGATCAAACCGATCAGGATGAAGTTGATCTGCAGCAGCTCAAATCTTTCTTTGTCCAGATGTCTCAGGACCAAAAGCAAAACACTAAGAGATTGGAGGACGTAGAGGAGCTCAGCACTGAGTTTGTTGAGACTCTTCAAACCATGCAGAGAACCTTGAAGAAAACCCACAGGAGAAATAAAAACCTCAATTCACAGGTTGAAAATATAAAGGAAGAGAACTCAAGGCTCAGGAATAGGCTGGAAAGACATGAGGAGATGCTGGAGGAAACTGAATCAAAGAGGAAATTGAACATGTGGAAAAACAACAGCAGAAAGAAAGAAGCTCCGATGATATGAGCTTTGATGAGAGAACTCAGGATGTTGAGGAGGAGCTTAAAGATCTCAGAAGCTCCATTAAACAGTTCGCTGACAGGGTAGACTCCTAGTCGTATTCTTTGTGTACATTACCACACTCTCTGCACTTGTAGAAGCGTGTCGGCGGCTCATCTGATGATCTTGTCTGTTCCATCCACCATTCATGTTCTTTTTCATCTTCCGAGCTATCTGAACACGACGGACATTCCTTATTGGTTGTAGGTCTTGTAGACTCTTTGTTCATATCATCATTGATGTTCAGACGGTCCATTGGATCCTCTTCTTTCTCCTCTGTAACCCTGTAGCTGCCGTCTACGTCGTGTACCTCTCCGCAGTCCCTGCATTTCATAACTGACTCCCCTTCGACTTTTTCTGATACAAGCAGCCCTCCGCATTCCTCATCTTTACAGAATTCCATGGATATTACTTATAGAAGCTAAAAGCTTAAATGTGTTAACCGCTTTGGCATGTCGGTGTATTGTCGAAGACGAAAGGCTGGTCTCCACTGAATCCTAGAAAGTCCATGGCAAGTATCTTCACCAAACCTATGCGAGGTATCCTAAGAAAGGTTGTCCCCTCTATTTGACCAGGTTTTATATCTTCCTCAAACTCTATCTGCTGTGGGTTGTTATCTCCAAGTGTCTCAAGAGAGTTTTCTCTTTTTTCCACCACCCTGTGAACTATTGGAACTCCGTCAAAAGGCAGTGATGTCGCGTACTCGACTGAGAGACTGTTTTCTCCTATTTTATATGACTCTCCCTCAATCAGCCTGTCACTGGATCCGCCTCCCTCAAGTTTCTCGCCGTCTATCTCAAGCTGGATAAGGTCGTTTGAACGATCTCTGGAAGGCTGAACATCCAGAAGCTCTACAGTTCCTAATGGAGTCGACACTGAAGGTGTCTGATTTGTTTTGTTTTCTCGAAGATAGTACTCTTTTCCGTTTACCTCAAACCTGACCTGGTCAGGAACATTGTAAACCACTACATCGCCTTGCTGGATTGAGTTGAACTCCTCTCCTTTCACAACCAGTATGTCGCCGACTTGGAGAGCCGGGCACATCGAAGTTGATATAACTGTAACGACAGGTTTTTCGGTTCCAAGTCCTGTACCTAAGGTTTGAAGTAAACCGTATGCCAGCACAACTGATAGCAGAAGAAAGTACGTCTCATCGACAAACCTGCTTTCCTCTACATACTTCTTGGCTTTCCGATATTTTCCCATCTAATGACTCCTTTTGTCTTTGCTTGTTTTATTATTAGAGGATTGTGCCTATCATGTCAGCGGCTCTGATTGGCTCAGGTGTCAAACCGTGTATTGTTGACTTCTTTATGGCTTCTGCTGCCTCCTCTCTTTGACACCCTGAGAACTGGATGTAGGTCTCTCCGTCTTTGAGCTTAACTTCTGAGGGAGCATCCATATCCCAGAATCCTTCTTCGTTACCTACTTTTTCCAGTGCCCTGTAGAAACTTTCTCTATCAGGCCTGTTCCTTGTGACAGCTATAACAGGTACTCCGGTAGCTTCTGCAGCCTCTTTCAGGCCGACAATGTTTAGACCGGCAAAGTTTATCCCGTCAAGAAGTATGTAACCTATTTCAGATGCCTTAGAACTCGTGTATATCTCCTCTACTTTTTCTGTCGCATCTTTTCCGTCTACGGTTACCTCTGTCTTCCTTATATCTTCGATGAACTCTGTTCCTCTGTATGTAACTCCTATAAGAGACGTTTCTTGATCTGAATGTTTGTCGCAGGGGCTATCGTCGATACCCAGAAACCTTGTACCTGATTTCATCCAGTAAAAATGTTAGAGAGCTCCCTTTATCTGTTGGAATCTTTCTCTTGCGGTGTCTACGGCGTCTCCAAGAACTTCTTCAGGATTGTCTGACTTTACAACAAGGTTTGATTCATCTCCCAGTGGATGTCCTTTGTCGTATCCTGCTTCGCCTCCGCTTTTCCATACAGTTTTCCTGATCAGGTTTGCAAGGGAGTGATTCTGGTTCATATCCAGAATAGTTCTGTCTTCCTTCTCGAATTTGTCTATGTTCATTGTGTGTCCTCCGTTAGTATAAGATCGACTTCTGTCTTATGACCTTCTTTGGTGTGGAATCCGTATGTGGATGGAAGCTCTATCTTGAACTTCTCGAGGTCTATGATCTTATGATTTGTGTTCTGAAGGAATTTTTTAATACCTTCACGGTTTGATGTAGGTGATACAGAATAAACCTTTTTTGATATCGAGGTGGCTGTAGCCCAGAAGCTCATACCTTCGTTTGAGTGCTGGGAGAAGGGAGGATTCATCAGAACGGTGTCAAAGTCTCTTGAGATCTTTGAGGCTTCTTCTTGCTCAAAGCTTACTTTTTCTGATACTCCTATATCCTCTGCGTTTTTCCTTGCTGTGTCTAGTGCTTCTTCGTCTTTGTCGACCGCCTCTACCTTGGATCCGGTAAGAGCTGCTCCTACAGCTAGTATGCCGGTTCCTGTACCAAGATCAAGTACGTCTCCGCTCAGGTCTTGGTTCATGTATGCGAAGAAGATTAGATCTGCTGCTAGTCCTGGAGGTGTAATGTACTGTTCAAGTGATACCTTAGGATTCTCAAAGTCTTTTACTTTGGTCAGCTTTTGTCTAAGATGGTTTTTCATCTGGATGAATTTCTTATTCAGTCAACAGATAAAAGATTTTTGACCTATATAGTAGAGGCATGACGGACGAAAATAACGCAGGACTCAATCGAGACGAATTAAAAGAACTATCAAAGGACGAACTTATCGACATTATAAAGGAGAGAGACAACAGTACGGTATTCTTTGAGCCGCAGAGAGAGATAATTGTAAGCGACCCTAAAGATGAGGTGTTGAATGAGTTTTCCAACATAGCTCATATGGAGACTTCTTCTGGTGATCACTACAAGTTCAAGGTTCAGGAAATGGATATCTGGAACTCAGACCATTCTTTGGAGGAGCTTAAGGAGAAATATACAAGGCTTGTAGGCAGATATCCGAATTTCTTGGAGTGGCTGGAACGTACTTACGAGAAGCAGGAAATCTTCTCCATAGAACACGAAGGCCGGTATCACGCTCTTGTATCCACTGATGCGGAGAGAATGGAGTGGGCTAGAGGTATTGATGATGTGCGTGAGAATCTCTCCGTAGATCTTTCAGATACAAAGTCAAGGATTGCCATGGGGGCGAAGTCCCGCGCAGAGATAAAGAAAGTGCTTTTGAAGAAAGGTTATCCTGTTGAAGATAACTCAAAGTTTAGAGAAGCTGACAAAAACATCGGCGCAGATCTTACGATAGATCTTAGGGAGTACCAGCAGGAATATGTTGAGAGAGCATACGATGAGAGAGCTGCCGTACTTGCTAACCCGGCGGGTTCAGGAAAAACAGTTACATCCATAGGTTTGATGGCAAAGATTGACGGTCCGACACTGGTTCTTGTGCCGCAGAGGTCCTTAGTAAATCAGTGGAAGCGCGAACTCCTTGACAAAACCACGTTGACTGAGGATCAGATCGGCGAGTACCACGGCGACAAGAAGAAGATGAAAGACGTCACTATTGCAACATATCACATGGCTGCGAACAAGACCAAGCTATTCAGGAATGAATGGGGCTTGATTATATTTGATGAGGTCCATCATATTCCTTCGAAGCTATTCAGGAAGACTGCAAGTTTGCAGTCCACTCGCAGAATAGGTCTTTCAGCGTCTCCGGTGCGTGAAGACTCCAAGGAGAAGGATATATTTGCGTTGATAGGTCAGGAGATAGGAGGTGACTGGGCCCGTTTCTTCAAGGAGGGTCATGTTGTGAAGCCAGATGTGGAGATTCAGCTGGTTGAGTGGGCGTCAGACTATCATAGACATGAATATGAACAGGCTTCCGGTATTAAGAAGGCTATAATTGCCTCCAAAAACCCTGCTAAAAAGGAGAATCTAGAGGAGCTTCTTGATCATCATGATGAGGAGAAGACAATCATCTTCTGTGACTGGATCGACCAGGGAGAGGAGATTGAGAAGGAATACAACGTTCCTTTTATCTCCGGGGAAACTGATTTTGAGGAGCGTGAGGAGTACTTTGAGGACTTCAGAAATGATGAGATGAACACGATCATGGTCTCCAGAATAGGGGACGAAGGCCTGGACCTACCTGATACAGAGGTCGGAATTATCATGTCTGGCCAAGGAGGGTCACGTAGGCAGGCCACGCAGCGTGCAGGGCGTGTGATGCGTCCGTTTGGGGATGCACAGGTTTACATGATCGCAACCAAAGGATCCAATGAGGAGGACTTTGTCAAGCGTCAGGTCGAGCTCCTGAAGGAGAAAGGTGTACCAGTCTCAGTTACAGAGACATAAATCACCCCATATCTTCACACATCCGACTGCATGTGTTGTCACTAGGCAATAAAAAACTTACTGCATCATTTTACCATGTGATGAGGCATGCTTGGTGAAGCATTGATCCTGGGCTCAGCTGGAATATTCAGCCCCATCGTTGGTCAAGGCATCTACAACCGGAGAAAAGACGCCAGCGAAAGGCTGCAGGATCTTGAGGCAGAGCTTCAAGACTTGGACGAGGATAGCTCATTCTTCCTCACTACAGGTAGAGAGTACCTAGACGGTGACAGAGTAGCCCTATCTTCAAAGACGCTTGATGCCAGAGTCGACGTTGATGTAGATTTCATGGAGTACGACTCTGTCGAGGACGTTCTTGATGAAGAGGACACTGTAGGCAGTCTCATGCAAGATACACTCAGCAATATGGTTGATGAATATGAGCCATTCAACTGTAAGATTGACCGTTACAACATTGAGTTCCACGGCGAAACAGGGTCTCTTAGCTACAGTGTAGCTGACACTGACTTCTTTGAGGAGTTCAACGATGATGGAGACAGAGTGTTGAAATCAGCTAGTGAAGTTTATGAGGAAACCATTGATCAGGTCGATGATTACTTGACCTTGAACTAGGTCCTGATTTTTAATATCCTGTTTGATAAAGTTCCTCTCACCTTAACCTTGTTATGAGTCTGATTAAAGCTGAGAATTTGAACAAGACTTTTAGAATCTATAGTCGTGACGAAGGAATCAGGGGTTACCTGAAGAGCCTTGTCTCGCGTGAGTATGAGGAGGTCCATGCTGTTGAAGACCTCAACCTTGAGATTGAGGAAGGTGAGATGATTGGATATATAGGTTCAAATGGGGCGGGTAAGTCAACTACTGTTAAGATGCTTACAGGTATTCTGGAGCCATCTTCCGGTACCGTGGAGGTTGACGGACTTGATCCTCACAGTCAGAGGAAGAAGAACGCCATGCATATCGGGGTGGTTTTTGGTCAGAAGTCACAGCTGTGGTGGGATCTCCCTGTCAGGGAAAGCTTCAAATTATTGAAGGAAATATACGAGGTCTCAGATGAGGAGTATCAAAACAGGATTGATGAGTATGATGAAGTGCTACAGCTTAGTGATTTCTGGGATCAACCTGTCAGGAAGCTGAGTCTGGGCCAGAAAATGAGATGTGAACTGGCAGCCGCGTTTCTTCATCAGCCTAAGATTGTTTATCTAGACGAGCCCACCATAGGTCTTGACGTCGCAGTAAAGGAACGTATCAGAGACTTCATAAAGAGGATGAATCGGGAAAAGAACATTACAGTAATGCTTACTACTCATGATATAGGTGATATTGAGGACTTATGTGACCGTATCGTTGTTCTTGACGAAGGTAGGAAGATTTATGATGGAGAGCTGAGTTCTCTGGTTGACAGGTTCACATCACGGAGAATGATACTTGACGTTAGGGATGAAGAAGGCTTTGATATACAGGTCGAGGGCGTGAAAGGTTATGAGAGTAATGACGGCCGTATTGAGGTTACCTTTGATAGGGATGTTGTTTCGGCTTCTGACCTTATGCGGCACCTATTGGATGAGTATGAAGTGCTGGACTTTGAGTTGAAGGAGCCTGATATAGAGGCTGTTGTGAAGAAAATCTACAATCAAGGTATTGACGGTGAGTAGTTGATGGCCTGGAGAAAGTACTGGGAGATGTACAAGACAGGTATTAAGGAAGCATCTGCGTACAGGCTTATGTCTGTTTCTTCGTTTTTCTCGACTATAGTGTATATTGTGCTTTTGCTAGCGGTCTGGACTGCTATAAGCGAGTCGGCAGATCTTGTTGGAGGTCTTTCCAGAGTGGTTTCGTATATTGTGCTGGCTCAGGTTATTAATAGCTCAATAAGCCAGGGTTTGGAGAAGTGGTTTGGCAGCAAGATCAGGAAAGGTACTATTGTAAACGAGCTTAAGAGACCTGTATCCCTACTGAGTCAGGCCTATCTTCATGAGATAGGATGGCAGAGCTTTGATACATTGCTGAAGTCAGTGCCTTTGCTGGTTATAGGAATTTTCTTTACAGGACTTGAGCTTCCTTCAGTACAGAACTTACTGGCGTTCATAGTTGCGGTTGTTTTGAGCTTCCACTTGATGCTGGTTCTAGCTCTCTCAACCTCGATGCTGGTGTTCTGGACAAAGACAGATGGAGGAGTAAGATTTACACGCGTCACCATTGTCAACTTTCTCTCAGGCGTGATATTCCCTCTGTATCTTTTGCCAGAGTCTTTGAGGCAGATATTCTATCTTCTTCCGTTCCATCTACTGGTTGATGGACCTATACAGGTTTTTCTGATGCAGAAAACCGGTACCGAGGTACTAGTTATGTTTGGGCAGCAGATCTTCTGGATACTGGTCTTCTTCGGTGTAGCAAATCTTCTATGGTTTAAAGCAAAAAAGAAGCTTACGGTGCAAGGTGGATAGCATGAAGTTCAAGAAGCATATGAAGATATACGGCAAGTATTTCAAGCAGTACTGGAAGACAAGACTGGTTTACAAGACTGATTTTCTGTTGAACTCTCTTTCACAGATGCTGAATCTTGCAACCTCGCTGGCTTTTCTTACACTGATATTTACCCAGGTTGACTCGATAAACGGCTGGACGTTCCCAGAGATGCTGTTCCTTGCAGGTATAGGAGGTATATCCATGAATATTCACCACATTTTCATGCTTCATATTACAAATCTGGGCGAGGATTATATCGTTACAGGCGATCTTGACAGGTTCAAGGTCAGGCCTCTTAACGTCCTATATCAGGTGTATGCGTCCAACGTCAGGGATGAGAATCTTCCAAAGCTGATAACAAATATAGCTTTGGTGGTTTATGCATCAGGTCAGATGGGTTTGAACCTTGTTAGGCCCGAGTTTCTTCTCTACGGCGTTCCGGTGCTTGTCTCATCAGTCTTCACGTTTGGCTCAGTCTATCTGGCGGTTTCCAGTCTTGGTTTCTGGATGGCAAGATCCCGTCCGCTGACTTGGATAGTCTTCCGGCTCAGTGACTTTCGAAGATATCCTTTCAGTATCTACTCCAGATCAGTTAAGATAATACTGGTCACCTTGGTGCCTCTGGCATTTGCATCGTTCTTCCCAGCTACTTTCTTCCTCGACAGGTTTGAGAACGGGTTCAACCAGTACTTTTCAATAGCTGCAGGACCTATATTCTACGGCCTTTCGTACCTGCTCTGGAAAAAAGGGCTATCAAAGTATACAAGCACTGGCAGTTAGCTATGGCCTGTGTGAAGCTTCTACATCTACAGTTCCATCAGCCTTTTTACTGATCTCTAGATCAAAGTTGAATCCCGACTCCTCGTTTCCAAGTATGTACATGTCGCTGCCTTTGATCGGCGTACCTATATAAGTCATGTTTACACGGCAGCTTGTCTCTTTGCATGCGAAGTGGTCCTCATCGCCTTCAAACTTCAGGCATAGATAGTCTCCTGATTTGTGGTCTGACTCGGAAATATTTTTTGGAATTTCAGGTGTGGGGTTTCCTCTGTTGTCGGATGCATAAATCCCCCTTACTCCTGTCAGTGATACAGTCTGCGTTGTCATTGACCCTCTACCTTTTGAGCAGTAAAGGTCCGCCGTATTTTTGAGGTTGTTAAATTGGTCTACTACGTTGTTTCTCCTGCTTGTTTCACCAACCGACACCATGCTTTGGAAGGTGAATACAAAAGTTATCATGGCTATCATTAACCCACCTATAATCCATATCCAGATAGAAGTTGACATACCCTTTTCTAACATATTGCTACAGATCCTCCTTCTCCGCTTATCTTGAGAGTTTCATCTTCTTGATATAATATCCTGTTATTTTCTGTGTCTAGTTTTACTCCTTTCAGGTCAAGGTCTTTGGCAGACTCGCAGTTGTCCCTGAAGTATACATAAACGTCTCCATCGCTGTCTTGTAGTCCGAAATCTTTGAGAACTGATTTTATGGTCTTATTTTCAAGTACGAAACCGGTGCGAACTCTCTGTTCAGATATCTGGCAGTTTCCATTTAATCTGTAAAACAACAGTTTCTCGAAATCCTTTTGATCTA
>GL982576.1:645657-682324 GCA_000220375.1 Candidatus Nanosalina sp. J07AB43
CCGCTCGAACCCATCATTAGGCTTACCATCTCTGTAGAATCAGCTATCTGAGATAGTCAAACAAAAAGGCTGTCCAATATTTGTGATATCTGTTTAGTATTGTACTATATTGTTATCCTACATAAGCTCCTCTATTTCTTGATCGGCGTGCTTAATTTCGGATAGCACTTCTTCCATTTTTGCTTTTTGACTTGGATCCAAATCGTCTTCCAGTTGAGTTGTATAAGCTATGTATTCCCTTAGCCTTTCGACTTCCCCTTTCATATTTTTCCGAAATAAATCTGCAGTTTCGCCCAAGGAAAGCTTTCTCTCAACTGCCTCTTCAGCCGACTCATGGATTACTATATCTTCAATATGTGCTGGATTTTTCCAATCAATTCTCTGTTCCAAAGACCTTATGTCATGTAAAGGTGCATGACGTTGATTATCTAGCTGTTCTAGGGCCCTGTGGAGGTCAGTGAAAGCAGTAGAAAGATCTCCTTCGCAGATTTTTTTGAATCTTTCTAGTCGTTGTTTCTCCCTGCCTGGAAGCATTTTTCTAAGGAAAACAGCCTCAGGTTTTCTCCTCCCGGAAGGATCCTTAACTTGTCCTACTTTTGCAATATGACTAAATATTTCTACAGATTCTTCCCTTGCCCAATCTACTACTGATCCTTCTATTTGACTGGATCTTTCTTCTAATATCTGGATCCCCCATGCAATCTCCTGTGGTTTCTCATAGGCTTCGAAGGCTTTGGGTTTACGAGGTGCTCCTCTCTCTACGTAATGGTTAGCGACGAAAAAAGCAAACATCTCTTCTATGGTCAATAGAGTAGTATTCTTGGATATCTGCTTAACCTGGCTTTTTACGGGTATTAGTCCCTCTTGATCTTCTGGGAACATCATTCTTTCTAAATCAGTATCATTTAAAACCTCTTTACTTTCTGCGTAGTCTCTTAACTGCCCTATTTTAGAATTATTTTTTATATAATCGTGTGTTAGCTCGTGTGAAATCGTGTGCTTCAAAGTTCTATAATTTACGTTTCTGTAGTCAGCCTCTTCTGAATGAAATCTTATTACCGACGCGCGAATAAATTTTACTAGGTGATTTTTGAGCCCATCCTCCGGTAACTCCGAACGAAGTTCATTCTCTATTTTTCTCAATTCTGAATGAGGCAGCGATTCTATAAAGATAAACTGATCATTCCATAAAATTCCCCCATGACCTTTTCTAGTTTCTTCCCAGTCAAAACTGTATTCCTCGCCTGTAAGTGGGTTATTAGCTTCTAAATAGTTTTTGTAAGGAGAGCTTATTTTTTCTTGCGTTTTATAATTAATGTAGGACGTTAATAGGGCTCCCAAGTATTCTTCGTATCCTAAATCTTTACCAAAAGTGTATCTATCTGGAATAATACGAGGGTTTCCAAAATAAATAGGCTTGATCCTTGTTGTTTCTGGGGCGTCTTTCTTCAATTCCTTTTTGATTTGACCGTTCATGCTCTTAATTTCTCGAATCGTTACTTGCAAAGCCTGTTCCATTGCAGTTTCTGCTTCCGACATATATCATTAACTCAATTGATTCTTCATATAAAATTGCACGGTTATTTGGTTGGTATCAAACAAAGAATCGCGGCTTTGACAGACACCTTTCATTAAATTAATCTGTTAATTGCTTAACATATCTTGGGAAAGTAGCTCAGGGGTTAGAGCGCTGCGCTCATAATGCCAAGTTGTGAGCAATGAGAGTCCATTACCGGACTTGATGATTAAAAACAAACTTTACATGAGAAACGCAGAGGTCCCGGGTTCGATTCCCGGCTTTCCCAAGTCATCTCCTCATACAATTACAGATCAAACAGCTAATTTATTGATGAGCGTAGTAGAATAGAGAATTCTCCTTTGAATCACATCTTACAAACCCAAATCGCTCAAACTGCACAACTTCACCGTTCTCTATTTGATTGGGTTCTATTGGTCCTTCTAGATTCTTTCCGTCTGGCATCCTTACAGTGGCTGTATCCGAGTAGGCGGGTGTCCAGTGTATAAACTCTGCGTCTCTTTCTAGGGCATCTTTGTGGTCTCCGGGAACGTATTCTGCTGAGCCATCTGATATCTTGATATTGCAGACTCCTTTCAACCTGTAGAATCCGTCCTCCATATCCTCCTCGTCTATATATACTTGAAGCTCGCCGTCTTCTACCTCAAGCCTGGGATTTCTTGTTCCTCTTTCGGGGTGTTCTGGATGCACCTGCATATCAGCTTCTAGGTCTTCAGGAACCCCTGATACCTCTAGCTTAACTGGGTCTGCGACGAAGAAGTATCTGTCTGCATCTTCATCTATTACTCTAGTGTTTTCCTTTTCCAGTGACTCTACTGATGCTTCAACGTCGTTTTCAGTGACACCCATGTCTATGAAGAACTCTTGCAGAGCCTCTGGCTGAAATCCTCTCTTCTTAAGCGCTCTTATTGTTGGTGCCCGTGGGTCATCCCATCCCTCGAGCTCTTCATCTTGTATCATTTTTTTGATGGTTGAACCTGAGACAGGTGCATCGAAGCCAGAGATCTGGACATTACCCCAGTACATGATGTCAGGGTACTCCCAGCCAAGGTATCTGTAGATAAATTTCTGTCTCTTTGTTGAGGCTCTTAGATCTTTTCCACGAACGATATGAGTTGTACCCATTATGTGGTCTTCTATGGCACCCTGAAAATCCAGTAGCGGCCAGACCCTGTAGTTGTTCCCGGTTACCGGGTGTTCGGGGTCTTCGATTATTCTGAAAGCGACAAAATCCCGCACAGCAGGGTTCTTATGATCCATATCTGTCTTAATCTTGAGAGTTGCATCGCCTTGGTCTACGGAGCCATCTCTCATTCCGTTCCAGAGATTCATATTTCTCTCGGAAGTCTGATTCCTGTGTGGGCATGGCTCACCTTCTTTTCTGTATTTTTGGCCCTCTTCCTGTGAGCACTTACACACGTATGCTTTTCCCATCTCAATAAGTTTCTCTGCGTACTCTATGTACGTGTCAAAGTTCTTTGAGCTGTATCTGACTTCGTCAGGCTCGTACCCCAGCCAGGTATAATCCTCCTCATACATCTCATAGGCGTCCTCCATTGGCCTTTTGGTGACAGGATCGGTGTCGTCAAACCTTAGAATAAGTTTGCCGTCGTACTTGTCCCGAAGCTCTCCGTTAATAGTCATTCCACGGGCGTGGCCGATGTGCGGTGGTCCGTTCGGGTTTGGTGCAAAACGTACAACTACTTCTTCGTTTTCCTCAACGTCGAGGTCGGGTACTGGATCATGATCCTTTTTTTCAGGGATGTCGAATTCATACTCCTGAAGCTCGGATCTCTGCTCATCCGGTTCCATAGAATTTACCTCCTGACATACCGTTTGTGCTGTCTGAGTGACTTTTCCTTTATTATCAAACTCTTCTTCGGCAAATATTTTTCCAATCACAGAACCTGGATCACACTCTCCTCCGTGTTCAACAGCGTTCTTAACTGCGTACTTGCGAGCTACCTTTTCAATGTCCATGACTGTTATTCCTGTGGTAATATGTATAAATCAAGCGCTGTTTAAATTCAAACATATGCTGAATGTTATGCCTTTACGAAGAATTGCTACACTGTCTGGGCTTTGAGGATGATTCTACTTGAGACATGATTCTGGTGAGTCGGAAAGTCGGCATGAAGCCATGTTCAGAGAGAAGTTCTTCTTTTCGACACTCTTATCTGTACCTGTGCTTCTGTACTCTTCATTTGTACAGACTCTTTTTGGGTTCTCTATGCCGGCTTTTATCGGTAGCAATCTGATAGTACCGGTCTTTTCAGTTATTGTCTTCGTGTATGGAGGTATTCCTTTCCTTAGAATGGGGAGGGATGAACTTGAGGATCGGCAACCTGGTATGATGGCGTTAATATCTCTGGCAATTTTTGTAGCTTTCACGTACAGTATGGGTTCGTTGTTCCTATCTGGTTCCTCCAGCTTCTTCTGGGAGCTCGTTACCTTAGTTGATGTTATGCTCTTGGGTCATTGGATAGAGATGAGGTCCGTAAGAAAGGCATCAGGAGCTCTTAAAGAGTTGAAGAAGCTGATGCCGGATACCGCGGAAAGAATTACACAACAGGAGGGGACTGAGGAGGTAAAGGTCTCAGACCTTGAAGAGGGAGATAAAGTGCTTGTAAGGCCTGGTGATTCTGTACCTGTTGATGGTAGGGTATATGAGGGAGACTCATCAGTGGATGAATCCATGGTGACCGGTGAATCAGAGCCTGTCGATAAATCGGAGGGCGATGAAGTTATTGGAGGTACAGTAAACAATGAGGGAAGTCTCAGAATTGAGGTTACAGCTACAGGTGACGAGACAGCGCTCTCCGGTATTATGAACTTGGTTGAAGAGGCTCAGGAATCGGAGTCAAGGAGTCAGAAGCTTGCTGATAGAGCTGCAGGCTGGCTTTTCTATATAGCGCTTGGTTCAGGCCTTGTGACGGGTGTAGCTTGGACTTTTGCTGTTGGATTTGGGTTAACGGTAATTGAACGTGTCGTGACAGTTCTCGTCATCGCGTGTCCCCATGCTCTAGGCCTCGCTGTCCCTCTTGTAGTGGCGATAAATACCTCTATGGCGGCGCAGAATGGAATACTGGTCAGAGACCGTATTGCAATGGAGGAGGCTAGAAAGCTTGATACAGTTATTTTTGATAAGACTGGTACTCTGACTAAAGGTGAACAGAGCGTCGTTGATATGAAGACAGTAGGTCAAGAAGATGAGCTTCTAGGCAAGATGGCTGCCGTAGAATCCGACTCTGAACATGTTGTTGCACAGGCTATTAGAAACGAGGCTAAAGATAGAGATATCGACATTCCCGAGTCCTCAGACTTTGACAGTATCCCAGGTAAAGGGGTTAGAGCAGAAGTTGAAGGACTAGAGGTTCACGTTGGAGGACCTAACATGCTGGAGCATCTTGAAGTTGAGAAAAGATTCGAGGATTTTGTCGGTAGAGCAAGGGAGGAAGGTCACACTGTGGTTCATCTTGTTGAAGAAGGTGAGGTAAAAGGTGCTGTGGCGTTGGCTGACATGATAAGAGACGAGAGCCGTGAAGCTGTAAAGAAGCTTCAAAGTAGAGGGGTTGAGGTTGCGATGTTGACAGGTGACTCTGATGATGTCGCAGCATCGTTAGCGGAAGACCTTAAGATAGATACGTACTTTTCTGAGGTTTTACCGGAGGATAAGGATTTGAAGGTGCGAGAGCTTCAGGACCAAGGTAAGAAGGTTGCGATGGTGGGTGATGGGGTGAATGATGCTCCTGCGCTGGCTCGTGCCAATGTCGGTATTGCTATTGGTTCAGGCACTGATGTTGCTGTGGATTCTGCTGACATAATCTTAGTGAAAAATAATCCTTTGGCTGTGGTTAAGTTGCTGAATCTTTCTGATTTGAACTACAGTAAGATGCTGCAAAATCTTTTCTGGGCTACAGGCTACAATGCGTTGGCGATCCCGTTGGCGGCTGGAATAGCTGCTCCTGTAGGTATCATGCTTTCACCAGCAGTTGGAGCTGGCATAATGTCTCTTAGCACTGTTATTGTAGCGATTAATGCTCAATTAATGAGAAGAAAAAGCATTAAAGCCTAGTTTTCATATCTGCACTGGATCTCAGAGCTTCTTCTTTCCTTTACCTGCTCTATGTGTTCTCTATCATCAGGTATAATTCTTTCGCCGTAGCTTCCTCCACCGCCAGGCACCATCACTATGTTTCCCTCTCTGAACTTTCTTATTGACTTAGCTACATCGCTGTCAAATTCAGCAATTCTATCAATATGTTTATCTATAAGTATGTCTACTTCTGCGCCTAACCCTCTAGTCAGCTCGTCATACTTCTCCTGTACTGTTTTGGTTGTGGGTGACGCGTGACCAACCGTATATTGGATAATTTTCGACAGAGGTGGCGCTTTAAGGTATTTAGCCTCGTATTCAGGTTCTTTGTCTTTAAGCTCTTTTACTCTGTCCTTTACTCCTTTCTTAATTTTACCTGAACACTCTTGGCATCTCCAGCTAAACTCTTCTGCCTGCTTTAGTGTGTACTTTTGATGGCATGAGTTGCAGGCTGAGCAGTGATACTTCCCTTCTTTAGGATTTAACCCTACATTTAGAGTTACTTTACCCTGCTCTCTGTTGAACAATTTGTTTAATCCATTGAAGTTTTCCTCAGTTAGTTCTGCACGGTTGAATTCTCTGCCCAGCCGGTGTGGCCACGGTGAGTGCGCGTCACTGTTTGAGAGAAAAACTAAGTCATCGTGATCTGATATCTTCGATGCCATTTCAGAGTCTGCTGATAAACCTAATTCAAGGAAGTCCAACTTGGATTTCTGGTCTCCGTAGCACTGTTTCAGAGAGTCTTTCTTACCGTATATCCCAGTGTAAGGTGTAAATGCATGACATGGACCTATCAGACATCCGTTCTCTTTTGCTATCTCCGCGATTTCTTCTCCGTCCAGACTCAGTCTGGGTCTACCTTCGGAATCTATGTCACTGCTGAACTGCTCAAAGGATTTGTAAACATTTTCAACGGTTTCGAAGTCCGGAAATATAATCAGGTGGTGTATCCTGTCCTTGTCTTCCACTTCAACTGTAAGGACAAACTTTACATCTTGATATTTGAATCCGGTTTCTGTGTCTTTGAGAGTGTTCTCGACGTGTTTTCGCCATTCTGGATTCAGAATATCTCCGGTTCCTACCATATCTAAGCCTTTTCTCTCAGCTTCACTGGATATGACAGGTATCTCCATGTCCGGGGATACGCCTATAGAGTGTTTGCTGTGTATATGGAGATCGAAATCAGTCATACTCTACTACTTCAGCTTCCTATACCCAGCTCTGACTTAAACTCATCTGCCTTGTCCATATGCCCTTCAACTGTTTCCTCGTTCATTCTGTTGAGTGTTGAAGTCATGAAGCTCATTCTCTGGATATCTCCAATTTTGTCCTCAAACTCGTTGATGAAATTCCAGTAGAGCCCGGTCCAGTGATCTTCCCAGTCTCCGCCATCGTAGTGACTCATCTTGTTGATGTAGTTTGAGGATGAGATATAGGGTTTGGTCATCATGTTCTCATAGGAGTACTGTGACATCCCGTAGACGTTTGGAACCATAACCCATTCGTACGAGTCGATAAACATCTCCATAAACCAGTCGTAGACTTGGTCAGGATCTATTTCCAGCAGAAGCATTACGTTTCCGAGAACCATTAGTCGCTCGATATGGTGGCAGTATGCATTGTTTACCGCGTGATTTATGGAGTCATCTACAGGCGGTAGCTTTGTTTCTGCGGTGTAGAATTCTTCTGGAAGGTCGTTGTCTGCGTCCCAGAAGTTTGCCTGTGTCATATTTGGCTCAAGTTCGTACATTGCACGCATAAACTCCCTCCAGCCGATGATCTGTCTTAGAAAACCTTCCAGAGAGTTCATAGGGTAATCGTGTTTTTCGTGTGCGTCTAATGTTTTCTCAACTACTTCTTGAGGTGTTAATAGACCTGTGTTCAGTGATGAGGAAAGTAGTGCGTGGAATCCAAACCTTATATCGGAGTCTATTGCGTCCTGATAGTCTCCAAACTTTTCCAGACGATTTTCCAGAAAGTCGTTCAGGTTTTCTAGGGCTTGTTCTCTGGTAGTTGGCCAGAAAAAGTTTTCTATATTACCTGGATTGCCGGAGAAGTGCTTCTCTACGTACTCCTTTGCCTCCTTAACTCTTTCAGATGAAAACTTTGGTATTTCAGGTTTTTCCATATCTTGAGGCATTTTCTTGCGGTTTTCCGGGTCAAAGCTCCATTTATCGCCTACAGGACCTCCTTCTTCTTTGATAAGAACGTCAAATTTTTTCCGCATTTCTTTGTAGTAGCTTAGCTGGTAGTACTCATGATCTTCAAAGTAGTTTTTATTCCATGATCTAGAGACAAAGAAGCCAGGCGTCTTCAGAAACTTAAGGTCTGTATCATTTTGGTCAGCTAGGTTCTCCAGATTTTCTCTTATCTCATGGTCTACAGGATCATACATCCTAATTTCCTCACTGTCCTCGAATAGCTCCTTGATTCTGTTTTCTGCTTCTGAGAACTCAACGTACTCGGCATCCACTTTCTCCCTGTAGGCTTTCATTGATGCTCTGTGAAGTATGAGTTTCTGCTTGTGGAATTTTTTGTCTGTAAAGTATTTCGGATGTTCCATCACGATTTTTTCTTCTTCATCCACAGGTTCTGGAAATAACTGGTTTGGTAGAATAATTGATGTCATAAAATACGGTTTAATGACCAACCTATTTAGTTATTTTTCTGGATGCTGGCAAGGAAATATGAATCATCGGTTACCATTGAATGTTATTACTGATCCTGTAGTATGGTTGTCGGCCACCGGAATACTTCTACTGGACATGCTTCTAGTCTCAGCTCTAGTTATTTTCATACTGAGAAAGGCCGGTTTATTTGATTACAGGAACTCCGAATATTTGAGTAAGCTGAAAGAGCTGGTTGAGAGCAGGTATAGAGAGCTCGCCTTTTTTGTATCTCTTTCAGCCACGTCAGGGTCACTGTACTTCTCGGAGATTTTGGGCTGGACTCCCTGCAAGCTGTGCTGGCTTCAGAGAATCTTTATTTATCCTCTGCCTGTACTCTTGCTCACCTCCCTAGTGCTGGATAAACGTGATGTCCAGGATTACGTTCTTCCTCTTTCATTAATAGGCTTGGCTATTGCGGTATACCATTATCCTGTTCAGTTAACGGCTATGACTTCAAGTGGGTGTTCTGCGGTAGCTACTTCGTGTGATATGACGTATACTCGGATGTATGGCTACATTACGGTTCCAATGATGGCTATTACATCTTTATCTACAGTTATCTACCTGATGTTGCTTGGGAGACGATGACTTGATGTAGAGAGCTCTATCTAGTGATAGGTTTGTATATGCACATATCTAGGCCTTTTTTGTCTGTTTCAGGGTTTTCTGGAATAGTCTCTAGGTCAAGCTTGTCTCCCAGCGCCAGCACCATGGCGTCAACAATATCATCCTCAGTTACATTGTCTGCGTCGAAACCATCAAGTGCCGATATGTCGCCGTATTTTTTCAGAACCTTTTTTCTGTCTTTAAGCCCTTGTTTGCTGTTCTTTGAGTTCTTGACTGAGTTCTTCTTGAGGGTTTTAAAGAATACTTCTGGATGTCCCTCCTTCAGGTTTTTACCTTTCTGTGCTTGCTTGTCGGCTTCCCTTATCTTTGGTGTTATGTTCCATGATTGTTTTGATATTTTCTTACCTGTCTTAGCCTCGTTTATATCACATGCTTGTTCATAGGTCTCGGCATATACTGCTTCCCGTGTCGGGCAGTTGAAAACAGAGTAATGTCTTTGAGGTGATAGAAATCTTCTTGCCTTTGAATCACACTCTCTGACCTTGTCTTCAGGAAGCCCTACAGGTATGTCTATGAGCAGGGTTTGGTCTCCCGTATCTTCTAGGCTCTGTTCAAAGCTGATCTCCCATGATCTGTGTTTGTATTCAGTTATTACCCATCCTTGAGCTGTTCCGTCTACGCCTTTCATACAGGGCACCTGTTTTGCTTGTTCCTGTTTTTTGTCATATTATCCCTGTTGTCAGAAGTTTTAGTGATATGAAGTAAACCAAGGGTATGTTAGTTATTGTGAAGCTTATCTTTGAGGCTATTCCTGAGTTCTCGAGAAACTTGCTTGAAAGTATAAAGAATGTTCTTACTGCTGCTAGAAGTATCACAGCCTGAGGTATTATTGAGTTTACGATGGTTCCTGAGAGGAAGCCTAGTGCGGCGAATCCTGGTATTTTCCATAGTATGAATGCTCCTGATAGGCCGACACCCATTCTCAGTAATATTGCTAATACGCCTGTAATGGCTCCTGCTATCGGCGAGATGTTGAAGCCTGCCAGTATTGTTGCTGCGCTGGCGGTTTCTATGCCTATTCCGGCTGGGCCTGATCGGGCCATCCACTTTGATATAAGAAGGTCTACAAACAGCAAGCTGAGTACAACGCTTGCGGATGCACTGAAGACAAGGGCAGAAAATCCTACAAATCCGAGTAAGGCTGAGTAGATTTTCCTCTCACGAGTAAAAGATATATCGGTTGAGCTGACTATGTTCTTGATAAGGGGTGTGATCTCCCTGTTCTCAGACATAGTTTGGTTTGAAGGTTGTGTTCTCTACTTGTTTAGAGCGTTTTCAAACATCTGCTTCCCTTGATGATATCTGTTGTTAAAGTTGATGATAGGGTCAGGATAATCTGTATCTAGGGAGTTTCTCTTTTTTTGTCCCATCTCTACCCAGTTGTGGATTTTTTCTGGGTCCAAGGATCTGAGTTCTGGTACGTGTCTTTTGATGTATTCTGCGTCTTCGTCGTAGTCTCTTCCTTGTTTTATCGGGTTGAATATTCTGATTGGTATTGAGTCTGTCCCTGTTGAGGCACTCCATTGCCATCCTCCGTTGTTGGACGGCACGTTGTGATCTACTAGGTGTTTTCTGAAGACTTTTGCGCCTTTTCTCCAGTCTGTCATCAGGTGTTTTGTTAGAAAGCTTGCAACATTCTGTCTCAGGCGGTTGTGCATGTATCCTTCGTTTCTGAGCTGTCTCATCCCTGCGTCTACAAACGGTATTCCGGTCTGACCTTTTTTCCATGCCTCGAATTCTCTTGAGTCGTTCTTCCAGTTGATCTCGTTTGGTATCTCTTTGTAGTTGTGGTGTACTGCGTTAGGGTTGTGGTACATCACTTGGTAGAAGAATTCGCCCCATGCTATCTCGTTTCTGTACTTTGCGTAGTTCCGGATTTTATCGGAGTCATTCTCCTCATCTATCATCTGTACAGTGTCTTTGAGGACTTTTCGTTTTCCTATCATTCCGGAGCTGTAATACATTGAGAGCTTGGAGACATATTCAGGGTTTGCTACGTCATCCCTCCGGTCTTTGTAGCTTTCAAGGTTCTTTCTCTTGAACCTTACCCATCTGTTTAGTGCGGCGTCCTCACCTGCATCAGGTATGTCTGCTGTTGGCTCTGCTTTCATCTCAGGCATTTCTGAGCCTATAGATGCTAGGTTTTCTGGTTTATCTGCTGGAGGCTTCTTCTGAACTTTCTTCCATTCTCTGTAGAACGGTGAGAAAGTGTCGTACTCCTGTTTCAGGTCCTGAGGTTCTACTAGAAGTCTGTCGTTGACGCTTTTGGTCTCTATGTCTAGGGCTTTGATCTCGTTTCCGATCTTTCTTTTCGTAGGAGTGTAGCTTCTTGCAAAGAAGATCTCTTCGACATCCCTTTCTTCTATTATGCTTTTCAGCTCGTCTCCTGTTTTACCCTTCCTTACTATGAGTCCTGAGCCTCTGTCCTCGTACTTCTTTCTGAGCTTCTGCAGGCCTTCCTCTCTGAATGCTCTCTTATTAGTTCCTGTTTTGTCTCTGATTCTTGGATCGTCTATGTACACAGGTATTGTCTTTCCTGAGGCGGATGCGGCGTCAAGGCCTCTGTTGTCGTGTATCCTAAGGTCGTCTCTATGCAGAAATATGTTCATTTTCCTTCATCTTGTTCGATGTTCATCCTGGTTTTGTACGCTTTCAGGCTTGAGCTACCCTGTTTAATGTATCCAGATTCCCTTGCTCTCTCAAGTATTTCTGCTACAAAGCTTCTGTCGACCTTGATGGACATAAAGTCTTCCTCTCCAACTGTGTTGAGTCTGGCCATCAGCCTGTCTGTACCGTCGTCATTGTATATCGATCCTACTCTCTGATTATTCATGTGAAAACTCAGTGTTACATCATGAACTCTTAGCTCATTGAAATTTACCTCGAAAACCTTTGAATCGGCGTCTATCCTCGCCATTAACCTATCTTCGATTTCAGTTACTTTCATAAGAAACAATTTTGATCAAAGCTTCAAGTATCTTCAATTCAGGTTTGGTTTTGGTAGAGATTCTTGCCCGGTTTGACCAATATTAATATGTCTATCTGAAGAACTAACTTTGTTATGGAAAGATATGGATTAATCTTTGCCTTGGTTGCTGCGGTTGTAGCATCAGGGTGTGCAAGTTCTACTTCAGACGGACAGAGTTCGGCAAACTACTCGGAGGTTACATCTGACTCGGAGATAGGGCCGAATACCACGGTTGTTAACTACACTGATTCAGGTTTCGAGCCCTCAACAGTTGAAATAGAGAGAGGTGAAACAGTGCAGTTTGTTGATCTATCAGGAAGACCGATGTGGGTAGGCTCAAACAATCATCCTAGACATACGAAGTATGATGGTTCATCCACTAGAGAGCACTGTGAGAACGGAGATGCTGTAAATGAATCGGTTTTCGACCAGTGTTCCGCCGGAGAGACATACAGCTTTACATTTGACAAGTCTGGAGAGTTCGGCTATCACAACCATCAGGGACCTCAAGATAGAGGAACTGTAGTAGTAGGATAGACGCAATCATTCACTTCCCTTATTTTTCTTCAGGACTTTTCTATGCCGGTCCTGTATTCCTCGCTCTGAACTGCCTCTACTTCTGCTCCCCAATAAACTGATGATTTTTGAGAACCTGCCATGTACACGAGTCCCTCTTTTTTGAGCTGAGTCAGGTAGCAGGATGGACTGTAGTCTATACCTAGTTCTTCTTCTATCTCCTGCGCTGTCTTCTCTCGTTCCTCTAGAGACCTAAATACCTTAGAGATATATGAGTCCTGCTCATGATCTTCATATAGCTTATTCAGTGCTTCATCCCATGTATCATAGTTTTCAGTGATATCTATTCCAAGCAGTTCATCACTCATACGTCACTAATTACAGACTAGATTTATACATTATCCTCTCTCTTTGGAGAACACTGATTTAACTAACAAGTATAGAATTAAAGTTATATGTCAGAGACCATAGAAATCCCGGAAAAATATGTTATTGTATCAGCTGTCTTACTATTTTTCTCGGTAGCAGTTACTGGGCTTTATCTTGCTGGATTCGAAGGCACAGGTATGGGAGAAAACCTGATGGATCAAAATGGTTCAAGTACGTCTTTTGTTGATATTTCGGATAAGATAGAGGATAACCCGTCTCTAAGAAGATATGGCTTGGCCTCTGTAAAGATCCAGGATGAAACAAAAATTTTCGTGACAGGTTACGGCGGACCTAATGCCTTGATGAAGTGGGAGGACGGAAGCTTGGTTTCTGATACACCTGAAAACTTGAAGGATCCTGATACTAATGCTATCGGTGCTGCAGGCTGTGATATTGATGGTGACGGCCAAGAGGAAATTTACGTGCTTACGACCGGTGATCAGTACGGCGGTAGGAAAGATACTAAGGATAGACTTTACGATCTCCAGAATGGGTCTTGGGTGGATCTGCTTAAGAATTCCAGCGCCACTAACCGTTACTCCGGTAGAAGCGTGGCATGTCACTATTCTCCACAGGGATATAGCTTCTTTGTAGCCAGATATGCAGGCCCCATGCAGATGATAACCATGAAAGATAATACCGTGCAGGATATTGCATCCAAGTATAGCATGGATAGAACTACGGGCGGCAGAAGCATCGTCAACGTACCTAGAAACGGTTCAGTGGATCTCTTTGTAGGCAACGAGAGAGGCCAGAACTTCTACTACAATCGAACCGGAGATGGATATGAAGAGGTTGCAGAGCAGCTCGGGCTAGCTGACGCATCCTTGCCTGCCAGAGGTGTAACAGTCTATGATAGAGGTGAGGATGGAGATCTTGATCTTGCAGTATCTAACTGGAACTCGAAGAACAAGATTTACAGCCGTGAGAGCGACGGCTTCACTGATGTGACTCCTGAAGATTTCTCACGTAAAGGTCCTGCTAGAAGCCTAATGGCCGAGGACTTTGACAACGACGGTAATACGTCTATCTATCTAAATAATATTGCATCAAGGCAGAAGGCACCTAACAGATTTTTCAACTCGAGAGGTGAAGAGATTCCGATTGGTGATGCTTCGGAGCCTCAAGGACTTGGAACCGGTGCAACAGTTGCAGATATCAACAAAGACGGTACGTTGGAGCTGGTTTTAGCTCATGGGGAGACAGGTTCCCAACCCCTAACGATGTATAGAATACCTAATGACAGGTCTTATCTGAGAATCCAGCCTCTGTGGAAGTCAGGCGCACCTGCCAGAAACGCCTTAGTGGAGGTAGATGGCAAGGTTAAGTCTGTTGATGGTGGTTCAGGTTACTTGAACCAGATGGAGCCGTGGGCGCATTTTGGAAACGTTTCTACGCCCGTAGACGTCACCGTGACGTTTCCAGATGGCCAGCAGAAATCCAAGAAAATACAGGATCAGACAGCAACTATTGATTATCCAGAACGATAGATTAAGACCAAGTCTGGGTGTTTATATGACTTGTTCTGTCTTCTGTTGAACTTCTTCTCTTGGTCTGGCCACTACAGTCACGTAGTATGCAGCTAGGAGCATTCCCAACATCACCACATAGGTAATACCGATTAGAAGATATGATATCTCAGATGCAAAGCTATCTGGCCTATGTAGTACGATCTGCCTGGTTACAGCTAATAAGCCTACGTTTATTGCGACAGGGACCGCTGATAAACCCTTGAGGTAGGCAGATATGTTTCGGAAGACCTCAAGAACGATAAGACCAAGTAAGAGAGAGTCAACAACATTCAGAGCATCTACTACCTCAAAATCTGCTATATTGGTAAATATGTCAAAAATATCCTGAATCCCTGTTGCCATTATAACTGCGAGTAACACCAGCAAGGATAGTCCTAAGACCATAAGGAATAGATCTAGGAAAATGCCGACAAAATGGATGTAGTTTGACTTTACGTCGTCTATGTCCATGAGCTATTCAATAGTAGAATTAAAACCTGATAAGTCATTAGCACCCAGAAAAACCATACTATTATTAGATCCGAATAATAAGATTGTCATATGACTTACGAGAGTGCTACGTTGACAGCGGTCACACAGACAACCCCTACGGTAAAACACTTCCAGTTTGAGCTTGAGGAGAGTTCATGGGACTTTGAGCCCGGGCAGCATACAGTTCTAAGGTTTGAGGACGATGGTGAAGAGGTTGAGAGACCTTACACTATGATTAATCTTCCAGAGGACGATAAGTTTGCCCTTGCAATTAAGAAGTATCCTGATGGAAGGGCAACCCCATGGATTCATGAGAGACAGCCAGGTGAGGAAATTGATTTTGCGGAGCCAAGTGGTAACCTGAAGATCAAGGATTACGACAAAGATGTTGTCTTCATATCTACAGGTACAGGTGCAACTCCGATGTATGCGATGTTGAGAGATTACCTGAAGAATGGATCAGGCAAGTCATTCTATTTCCACGGTGAAAAAACCAGAGAAACTATCTTATTCAAGGAAGGACTCGAACTCCTAGATACAGAGGAAGATAGCTTAAACGTGTTTTTCTCTTTGACAGATGAGGACTGGAGTGGTGCACAGGGATATGTGCAGGAGCATGTTCCCGAAGAACTAGATTCTTTAGAAGACAAGCACTTCTACATCTGTGGCGTTCCTGCGATGGTGGTTCAAACTGAGGAACTATTGAAAGAGGAAGGAGTTGAAGAAGAGAGAATAATCACAGAGGGATGGGAGAGCGACGCCGTGTAAACCTCGCCCTTAACTCTCCATCTTACTTCTTTCGTATTCTATAAAATTATTTTCCAAGAGAAAAAAATGCTAAATGTTTGAACTGGTTTCTAGGCTTCCCTGTGGAAGTAGGTGTGTTCTACTGATTCTGCAGGTATCTCTACAACCACGTATTCTCCATCCTTCATTCCCTCAGTTTTGATGATGTCCTCTTCAGTGTCTATTTCTGTCGTGTGGGAATGTAGATCGTACTCTACGCCGCTTTCTAGAACAACCATCAGTTCTCCACATCTTTCCAGCTTCTCGTCTAGCTTATCAGAATCCATGTAGTTATTATGTTGGGTGGTATTGAAATAGCTTCTCTGGGATATGTCTAGTGAGTTTTGTAAGAATGAGGTGCGGTTGTCTGTACTATGGAAGATCACATAATTGATCCGGAGAAGGCTAGTATACTTGAGAAAGATGGTAGATATAGAATAGTATCTGGAGAGGAGATAATGGCCGAGCTAGAAAGAGGGGATATTGTTGCTGACATTGGTTCAGGTACCGGTTTCTTCGCGGATGATATGGCCGAGCTGGCCGAAAAGGTCTACGCTGTGGATTTTCAAGAGCAGATGCATGAATACTACAGAGAGAAAGGCGTTCCGGAGAACGTGGAGTTAGTAAATACAGACGCAACTGACTTTGAACCTGACCAGAAGCCGGATGTAGCATTTTTGATCACATCTCTGCATGAGGTAGATATTGGCGAGACTATTGAAAACCTTTCCAGCGTCTTGCGTGAAGATGGAGAACTTTTTATTGTGGATTGGAGCAGTAACTCCGAGACAGATCAGGTGCCTGCAAAGGAGAAGCTTCTGACGGCCAAAGAGGCCTCAAATCATGTTTCACAGCATTTCACCGTCAACAGATGTGAGGAGAGATATGATACATACATGCTGAAAGCTGAGAACACGTAATTATATGTTTCCATCCATTTTTGCCGCCAGTACAATGCTATAGGTCTGCGACAGCGCCGCAACAGCGAAGCCAGTTCCTAAAGCCAGATCTGATCCCATAACTACTCCAGCTATTGTCAGCCCCAAGCATAGCAAACCGGATGCTCCGATACCTTTGTACTCCCTGACATACTTGTCCATATACTTTGAGGATAAAAATACGCCTATACCGGGTGCGATCAGCCAGTACCCTAGAGATAAGGTTGACAGAACAGTTTGGTACTCGCTTAAGCTGAAGCTCAGTGCTCCTGCAAATGTGAAGACTGTACCCAGTGCAATCACATTCTTCCATATGTTAAGAACGCTGTTGTTGCTCATCCTATTCCATGAGAAAACGGTGAAACCTGTAAGGAAAAGCACCATAAAATAATGCATATGGCGTATCCAGTAGATATCAATACCTGGCTCGATCATAGTCACAAATGTCATCGCCCACGCTGCAGGTATTAGGCCTACTGGTGCATACTCTCTAATCATAACGTATCTACCTATTCATAGGTTTCCTTCCTCAGCTTCGTCCCCTACAGGAGCTCCAGCCACGACTACCTCTGTCTCTTCCCCGGCGGCAATCCTGCGGAGTTTATATGGCTTGACTAGGAATGCGTCGCCTTGGCTGTAGTCTAATTCTTCTCCGCCGATGTTGAAGGTTCCTGAACCTTCTTGGAAATAATAGATTTCGGTTTCGGTTGCGTGTCTATGTCCTTTCTCTGGGTCATTCTGTGATCCATGTGTGTCTCCTTTTGGTATTCGGAAGATTGAGAGGCCTACTTCCATGTTCTCTAGCTCACTTCTCAGAAACCTGTCCGGTCCTTCAACTGATGCCTTCTGGTATCCAGGATGCTCTTGGTTTAGGTTTTCAAATATCTGTTTGACGTCCTCGTCGTCCTTTTCTACAGTTCCTCCGTGGAAACAGTGAACTTTGCTAAACTCTCTAAAACTTAGTTTGTTGAGGCTCTGTACGCATTCTTCCATGTCTGGTGTAAATCTTTCTCTGGGGCCGCTAAATCCGGTTTCCTCCACGTTGAGTATGTCTCCTGATATCAGCAAGTTGTCGATTAAGAGTGAGATATGTCCTGGCGTATGTCCTGGCGTATGTATGATCTGTATATCCTGTTCTTGTGTCCTTAAGGTCTCACCTCCGGTTAGTTCAACGTCAACCTCTACTGGAGGATATCTTTCGCTGCCTTTTATTGGATCTTCTCTTCCGTCTATTGCTTTTGCGTCTTTTCTGTGTGCGTAGACAGTTGCATCCGTTTTTTCCACAAGCTTGGAGGCACATCCGCAGTGGTCAAAGTCTTGATGTGTAAGTACAAGTTTCTCTACGTCGTTCAGATCGAAACCATGTCTTTCGAGATTGCTTTCGATCTTCTCTACATTTCCTGGAAGTCCGGCGTCTATCAGAATTAGTTTGTTCCCATCCTCGACAGCTACAGGATAGATTTCCTCCTTTTGATCACCAAGCTCAAGCGTCTGCGGCAACGAATAGATTCCACTAGATACTTTCATGTTAATGATATTGAGAAGGAATTTTTTAGACGTTTCCAACTCTAACCAAGGTTTTCTTTTAGTCTCTGGATATTTGGAAGATTGGAAGGGTCGTCTAGGATTTCCTTGTATATGACTTCACCCTTACGTACTACGAAAACAGCTCTCTTGGCCACCCTGTACCCTAATTCAGGAGATCTCAGTCTCTATATCATATTGATCAATAATTTCTCTAGAAGTATCGCTTACCATGGTAAAGTCTAAACCGTTTTGTATGGCAAATTCCTTCAAGGCGAAAGGTGTGTCAACGCTTATACCGACAATTTCTGCCTCTAGACTTTCAAGACTCGAGAGTTTGTCCTGTATAGTACACATTTCATCTGTGCAGACGGAGGTGAATGCGCCAGGAAAAAATGCGAGAATAGTTTCCTCTTCTGCCTCAAATTGATATCTCTGTATTTCTCCGTTTGAGTATGCCGTGGATTTGAATGTTAGATCAGATTTCATATACTCCTCTTATTTCTGTATTCTGGTCTCCATCAGAGGAATTATTAGCGTTGCTGCTCCGGCAAGTATGAACATTGCTTGGAAGCCAAACCTGTTTCCTTGACTAAGCCCGATTATGAATAGGCCTGAGGTAAGAGCCATTCCTGCTGATTTTGATATACGTGAAAGAGTAAAGAATTCTGTCTTTGAATTGGACTCTGCTTCGTCGGCAAACTGTGAAAATATTGGTATGTGATACAGCTTGAAGGCTATTCCACCTAGAAAAGCCACTAGGAAGGCTTGGAAAGGTGTTGAGACGAAAGCTCTTGATACGTATGCAGCTGCTGAGGCGATTGATCCTACTGCAATTATAGTTCTTCTCGAGACTCTACCTGTAATATATGCGGAGAGGTATGCTACAAGCACAAAACCTATTGTGTCGAGTGATCTGACAAGCCCTGATCCAAAGGATCCGCTTATAAACTCGTATGTAAACAGACCGTAGAGAGCAACTGCGCTCAATCCTTGTATGCCTGTGGAAAGAAGTATGGGTATAAAGTTCCAGTATTTGCGCTTAAAGACGTCTTTAACATTTATATGCTTCTTTGTTTTTGTTTTTTCCAGTTTACTAAGTGGGAGTAGGGAGGTCATTATCATTGCTACCGCGAATGTAAGCAGTGCATTAAATCCGAACGCGGCGGATAGTGAACCTGCTATCAAAGGCCCTAGGAATCTTCCCATGTTTGGTATTGATGTTATATCTGCGCTTCTTCTGTCCCTGTCTTCTTTATCAGTGTTTTCCGTAAACTCTAGTCTCATACCCTCTGCATGAAGAGTCTTACCTACTGAGTAAAGGACTGCTACAGCAACCATTAGACCTAAACTGTAATCCAGAAACCTCAACAGGAGTATTGACGGAACCAGAAATACATACGACAGGTATAAGCCTTTCTCAAATCCATGTCCCGCAAGGTAGTTCATTACCACCACAGAGGAGATCATGGAGGTCAGAGACTTGATAAGTAAGTACGTACCGGCTATGATTAGGGAGCCTGAGGCGTCGTATATGATTATAGGAATGAATATTCCGAGCGCTGAAAGAGCCAGATTCTTGAAGAACTCATAGCTGACAAGGTCGCCAAACTGGGTGCTAAGCCGACCCTCAATTATACCCAGCTTCTCCATGCCAAAACTATTGAACCATACGCATTTAATCTATACTAATTTTCCTATCATTTGGAAGACTCTCAAGGGTCCTGCGGCATCTGTTCAGCTGCTCTTGCAAACAGATAGAAGGCTTCCTCGCCCCAATTTTCGGGTCTCCAACGATTTTTTCTGTACTCGCTGCTCTCTAGAGAGACCTTGCTGGCGTCCAGAAACTCGGATGTGTTGTAAAGGTCATTGTCTACCGGTTGATCAGTGTGTATGGTAGGTTCTTCCTCTGTGTACATCATTTCCTCGGGATTTATCTCAGGTACTACGACCCTGTCAATCCCGTCCTTAACTCTTGGATCGTCGAAGAACCCTGAGTTTTCTACCGCGTGCTTGTATGCTGCTTGCTGAATGGCATAATTTGGTTTCATAGATCCTGTCTTAAGGTCTAGTAGAACTGTTTCACCGGTCTCAGAGTGCTCATAGATTAGGTCTGCTGTTCCTCCGTAACTGAACTCGCCTATACCTGGACCATCAATGCCGTTGCTCTGATCCCATGGATGTATGGTGTTCATGGCAAACTCCTGTTCAGCATATATGACATTTTCTTTTGTAATACCTAGATCATCTTCTAACTGTATGAATTTTTCTTTTATCCAGTCAATCTCTTTCTCAGCGAGATCCATACCGTTTTGGATGTAACCTTCTTCATTCTCAGTATAGCTTAAGATTCTGTCTTGATCACCACCTTTCCAGTCAAGAATATCCTGTAAGCTTCCTAGATCATCTTCGCCTGGCTGAATCTCTCTTAACTGGTCGTAATATCTCTGAGTGTCACCTCTTACGTCGTCTTCATCCTCGACGTATCTGGCGAATATTTCCTCGTGTGCAAGTGTTCCTCTGTTTCCAGAGTAATCTCTTATTATGTCCGAATCGTACCTTCCGTCTGATCCGTCGTAAATATTCTGCCAGTGGAAAAGACCTCCACCAGTGTCAATCTCTTTGTGTGAAGTGGGCAAAGGATTGATTACAGTGGTTACTGAGTATGATGATCCTTGGCTCCATCTGTAAACTCTTTTGTCGTTTGCATCAGTATCTCTATATATTTCCCCTTCTTCAAGGTCTCTTACCGCCTCAAAGGCCTGACCTGATAACTGTTTAGTATCTGAGAGTTCCTCTGCTTTCTCAATAGCTTTCTCTCTTATCACTTCCTCGACTTCGATATCAGTGAGTTCTAAGCTATCAACATCTTCTAAAAAATTGTCTGCATCCATCCCTAAAGGGAAGATAAGCCCTGACTCTTCACTCACTGCACTTGCTGCATAGTTTTTGGCATCCGCATATGTTTCTTCTTTTTCAAGTCCCTGTTCAAAGAGCTCAGTTACTCTATCTCCGAAGTTGTATCCTGGCTCCAAATCTGAGTTAGATAGTAGCTCCAGGTACTCGAAAGGTTTCAGACCGCTGAACTGTATGCCTGTTTCGTCTCTAACTTGGTTGGCCGACTCTTGGAGAATTGAGTTATAGAAGCCGGAAGCATCCTCTATTACCTGATCGGGGTTCTCATCTACAATTTCCTGAGCTGTATTGAGGTCTAATTCTCTTGTCTGGATTTTTTCTCCCTGCTGTACTATTTGCGCTTCCTCAGCCTCTGACTCCAGAAGCCTTATAGCAGAGTCGATAACGTCTTCTTCGTCTATCCCGTTTAACTTTGGAATCCTCAAGGCATTTTCCTCGTCATCAAGTATGCCTATATTGGACTTTAGCTGGATATCACCTAGGCTTCTGTAAGTAGATAAATTTCTGTGCGTGTTACCTCTTTCCTCGTATGTGTCAGCTATCCACTCACCTAGTGATTCAGCTTTGTTCTTGACGTCTTCTGGTATATCGTCACGTTCCGCTAGGTCCGACCTCCTCTCAAGAGCCATCTCATCTCCTATTGCGTGAGCTCTCCAGTTTCTGAGGATTTTCTCTCGATCCCTTTCATTACTATTTGGATGAATGCCGTTATGTCGAAATGATTCTGGTCCAGTCATCCATTGGTTGAATGCTGCTACGAGCTCCGCCTCAGCACTGCTCTGACTTGGTTCTCTGGATTTGATTAATCCTAAAGCATCCTCGGCTAATTTCTCTGGGTCTGAGATACCGAGCTCTACTGCCCTGAAATCAACTATCTCGCTCTGTGTCTATCTTTGGAATCGGCTTCACTCTGTACCTCCACCGATTCCCATCCCATGCAGATGCCCGGCAATATCAATCCGGACACAGATCATTCAAGATAGAACCTCTGTGCGTATCCTACAGAAATTTCTATAATTTACAGCGTATCTTACTAGAATCCCCCTATGCTAATATCCATTTATGCGCCATAAATATCTTTGGTATAACAACCTCATACAAAATTGACTTTTTCAGCAATCCCTTCTTAGACGTTCTAAAGGGATATATTATGAGGTGTCTAGTTTTGGAAGTCTTCTAGGCCTTTCTGCTTATTTTCTGCTTTTGACAGAATTTCCTCTCTTGAATGCTTTGAGCTGAGGGATGCTTTCTCCCAGACTTTATCGTCTTCAAAGGCTGAGTATGCTTCTGAAGATTTTCTCTGGAAGTACTGTCTGGACTTTTTGGACTCCCTATCATAGTCTATTACTGGCCTTGGATAGTCTTCTCCTATTTCTATGTTTAATTTTTCCTGTGTCTGGTCGGGCATTTTCCATGGAGTGTGTATGTACTTGTCGGGTACAGGTCTGAGTTCTGGTACGTATTTTCTGATGAATCTGCCTTTTGGATCGTTTTCTTTGGCTTGTTTTGTAGGGTTGTAGATTCTGTTTGCGTGTACTCCGACTAGGCCTGACTGCATCTGCCATTGATAGTAGTTTATTGCTACGTCTGCATCTATCAAGTGCTTATAGTAGTGGTCAGCTCCTATCTTCCACCACTGCTTTAGTATATATGAAAAGAAAGATGCGCACATTGCTCGCATGCGGAAGTTGAGCCAACCTGTCTTGGTTAAAGCCCGCATCGACGCGTCAATTAAGGGAAAACCGGTCTCGCCTTTTTTCCATGAGTTAATCTTCTGTTGGCTGTGGTTATCCTTCCATAGATCCCTGTAGACAGGGTTGATAGCCTCATTGAATAGGTCTGGGTTATCTTCTATCTTCTGATTGAAGTGTTGCTGCCAGAAGAGTCTGTCCTTGAACATTTCTGCCCCTGAGTCCGCGTTTTGAGGGAGTCGATTCTCCGATAAACCTGTCTTGGGGATATACATCCGTACTTTATGTATGGTGAAAGATGGGAGGTAGATTGCTCAGCTTTGTAAGGTGAGGATATTGATCCTGCGTAATCCTCTATGCTTTTGGCGAATTTCTCTAGCTTTTTCTCAGCTTCATGTGTTCCTCCTGCAGGTATAGAATCTTTTTTGGCCTCTATCTCGTATTCTTGTCGGATCTCGTCTAGGGTGGTGTTTCCAGTCAGATTGTTCTCGTTTATCGATTCTGGTCTTCTGTACATATCTGATTTGAACCATTTTTCTGCCTTCTTGTCCCACTCCTCTAGATCTTCCTTTAGTTTCGACTGCGTTCCCGCTGACGCCTTCGAACCTTTTCCTCAGGTTTTTTTCTTTTTGTTGGTAGAAGTGATTACTATCCTTGTTGAACATTACTTTGTGTCCGTTTGATTCAAGCTCTGAGGCCACTTCTACGATGTCTCCATGGAAAAATGAGAGCTCTGTTCCAAGAGTCATGTACTGTCTGTTTAGATCCCTCAGCGAGTCTAAGATAAACTCCTGTCTTGAATCTGAGCTCAGTGGATGACTCCAGATATCAGGGTCGAATACGTATACAGGCGCTGATTGCTCGCCAGCTGCTTCTACAGCCTTGTTGTCTTTTGTTCTTAGATCTCTGCGGTGAATTACTACTTTCATAATTTGAGCCTGCTCTAAGCGGTGTAAGTTGACTTTACTTTTCAAATCTATGTTTGAACTCTGTAACAAAGTAAGTCTGGTTAGATACTTATTTCAGTTTTCAACCTGATTACTTAGTTGTGGAGAATGACAAAACTAGTAACCTTGGAAATGTTAGTGATCGACAGCTGGCAAAGGATCTTGGAGTTTCTGAGAAGGATGCAAAGCAGGAGAGAAAGAAGCGCGGCTTTCTAAAGTTGGATGATTTTCAGGACAAGAAAGAAGTCGAGGAGTCTCTAAACATTGACGCAGAGCTGAGTGATATGGAGAAGAGAAAGTTACAGGGTCATCTAGGGGAAAAGCTAACCTCATTGATGAAAAGCAGAGTCACGGAGTACTTGAAATCCCATACCAGGCCTGAATGGGTTCTCAGGGACAAGCTTCAGCTTATTAGCAACGTATCGACATCCAATAGATACTGGGCATCTGGAAAACCTAGGCAGGGATCAATCAGGATAGAGGGAAGAAGCATCAAACACACAGGAAAGCCACTAGAGGAGATTGAAAAGTACGTTAAGGAGAGATGTGTCTTTGCCGTGGAAGATATGTTCGAGAAGTTTAGGGAGGTGAGAAACCCGTTTATAGATTTTAATTTCTATGCAGTAAAGGAAACAGGTAAGAGAGAAACAGAGTTTGTTCTAGAAGATTATTCCAGTGATTCATTTGACGCTAAAGAAAGCATGAAGGTGAGCATTCCTGTCATAGAGGATTTTAAGGTGATTATGCTGGAGGTAAAAACTACAAAGGATGACGCCGCAAGCCTTTTTTCATCTAACCAGAGGAAGGCTAGGAATCTTGCAAAAAATTCTCCTTATTTAGACTTCTTTAGCCTTCAAGTGGACAGAGAGTTTTCAGAGCTTAATATACCTGAGGAATATTCGGTCAGTATACAGAAACACTCATAGTGTAGGTAAAATACATCTATGTTTACCATGAAAGGAAACGATAAACATGAATCAAACTCTGATGGCTCGAGATATGCTGACTCAAGTGTTGATGATTTGCGGGACCTGTATCTAAATGCTACAGCGGAGGTTCTTCCACAGCTTGCCGCAGAGAATAGCTGGGTTATTAGGTTTGATCACTGTTTTCAAAGGGTTGTGCTTGACAATGTATTCGACGACGTCTGGTACAATCACTTGGATAAGTCTAGCTCAAAGCCAGCTTATAAGCAGCTCAGCCATGATCAACTTGTTTCAGCATTAAATCTATGTAGAGAGATGGAAAAGATGGGATCAAAGAAGGTTGAAGAGCTGAACAGGAAGAGTTTGAAGTTTCGAGGCAAACTCAGTGAGTAAATATAATAATTCATAGACCTGTATCTGATTTAATATTTGGTAGACTAATTGACAGCATGTCAAATGATGAACAGCTCAAGTCTCCAAGCCCCGATTATAGCCCAGAAGAGGTAATTAACGCGCAGTTAGATGCCATGAAGGATAACGATAATCCTTTTGATGATAGTGGTATAGAAACCGCTTTCAACTTTGCATCACAAAAGAATAAGCAGGCGACAGGACCTCTTCCAAGGTTCAAGAAGATGGTTCATAACAAGAGGTACTCAATGCTTCTGAACCACGACAGAGCAGAACTCGGTCAGATTGAGAGGGATGGAGACACTGCCACGCAGACCGTTGATGTATATAAGGACGGTGAAAGCGTTAAGTACAGGTTTGAGGTCGAGCTTCAGGAAGACGGTGAAAATGAAGGATGTTGGACCACCAACAGCGTTTTGAGAGTCTAGCTGTCTCTGTACTCTAGTAGGGCTTTTTCCTTGTCTTTTGCCTCTATCATAACATCTGAATCTGTATTATATGTTTTGATAGGTCCCTCTATTTTGTCAGAGTGGCTTTGAGGCCTTGCATCGTCGTTTCCATGTTCCTGCTCTGATTCGCTGTAATGCATTATGGGTTTCTTGCTCCAGGTGTCTGCTGCAGCTTCTGCGGCTTGTTTATGAGAGAGGTCTCTTCCCGAGAATTTATGGTGTAGCCTATCATAGACTACAGGTATATTAATCCTGTCGTGTACGGCCCTAATTAGCTCGGATACTGACCATAGCGACTCTTTGTCATCGTTTTCTACGGTAAGCCTTGATTTGGCAGATTCTGAAAGTTTTCTGTAGTTCTCGCAGAATCTTTTACCTGTTTTTTCTTTGTCGCTGTAATGTGCCCCAATGTGGATATTTATTGAGTTGTATGTGCTTCTCTCAGCTCCTATTAGATCCAGAAACTTTCCATGAGTATTGAGTTCGTCTATTGCCTTCTCTGCTACATCCTCTGTTGGGCTTGCGAGTTTCACAAAGTGACCTGGATGAAAGGTCAGTCTCTGGCTGTTTTTGTCGGCTATTTCTCCAACGTCTCTAAGCAACTGCTTAATCTTGTCGTAGTTAGGTAGTTCCTCCAGTTGGTACTTGTTGTGCCATGGGATGAATGAAGATGTGATCCTGTAGAAGTAGATCTCGTTTTCCGAGTTCCACTTTATTATCTTTTTCAGGTCTCTGCAGTTTTCCTCAGCTAGCTCTCCGGCATATTCCAACCCTCTGTCCTTGAATGTCTTTTTCTGCATACCTCTTCCTGCTCTAATCCCTTTTTCGGACAGATGATAGTTTTTATCAGCGTATCCTAGATTGGTCATAAGGGTAGATTAATGTTTCATGTTATTACTGTTGAGCTTCTTTGCTGACAGGTTTTATTTGTTGATGTTGAATGTATTTCCTGTAGATATTTGTATGGATCTGAATAGTTTTTGCCCGAGATGTGGTCAGGAGGTCGATAGATTGTATGGAGATGAGAGGAAGCTCTGTGGCAGTTGTTACGCTGAGAAGAATGATCTAGTTGATCTCCCTGACAGTCTGGATATTGAGGTCTGTAAGAAGTGTGGAAGAACAAAGTGTGATGGTGTATGGCGGCTCAAAACCAGTAAAGAGAGCAAGATTAACTATAGTTTATCTAAATACTTTAAGGACATAGATGCAGGTTATGATCTGCTTTCCGTATCTCTCGAAGATAAAATAATTCTTCAAATTCGTAAGCACGGTTTGAAACAGCAGAGGACAGTTGAAACCAACAAAGAAGAGGTAATCTGCTGTGAATGTAAGGGATTTCAGGGCGAATACGCCAAGACCAAGTTACAGATCCGTGGAGAAAACCTGCTGGAACTTACTGGTTTAATAGAGAAAAGATGTTCTACTCTTGAAGAGGAGAATCACGACGATTTTCTCTTGGACAAGAGAAGCACAGACGGAGGCATTGACTTCTTCCTTTCGACGGAGCATATGAGCCAGCAGGTCATGGATACTGTCTGTAAGGAGTTTAACGTAGATGTCGATAGAAGCTATAAACAGATCGGACACAGAGGCGGCCAACCTGTAATTCAGAATACTGTTTTGGTAAGACATTCTAAAGATTAATCACATGACCTGTATATCATGGATTCAGATCAGGCCAAGCTGCTTTTGCCGGCGACCTCAGTTTTGGAGCTCGTTGGAGTTTTAACACTACTCACAAATGAGGGAGCGATTGTTCCGAATTTTGACCTGGGGTTCAGTGTACCTACAGTCCTGCCCTCTGATATTCAGGGAATGCTGTTTCTGATTGCAGGAGCAACAACCACGGCATACGCAGTAATGAACATGAAGAAATAGCTCAAATCCGAGAATAATATTATTTTTTCCCATTTTTCTTTGTACAGCGTCATTATAAGCGTCCTTTAGAAAAAAGGAGATATGGAAGAGGATGTATCCGGCAGTATTTTACTCAGTTCGGGTGTACTCGCATCTGTTGTATCCAGAGTAGGTTCGACAGAGTACAACCTTGAGATATACCACCAATTGATGATTGCCTTGCTGATTGTGCTTGGTGCTACGTTACTTGCACAAAGCATGAGGGATAAGCTGGAATTTCTGAAATCGTAGCGACATTGGTTAGTGTAAGCTATATTGACACAACAAGTCAATCTTTAATACCCTGAAACAGCTTCAGTCAGAATCTCACCATATTTCATGTCAAGAGATGCTTCTGGCTAATTGAGTAGTTGGGGATTCTAAAACCATCCAAATAGTCTACTGTGGCGTGAATCTTGCATCCATCCTGACCTGCAGAGCTCCATTCACCGCTGAACCATAGTATGAATACCTCTCAAGGTTTCTCTCGTCCCTGTCAACCCAAGCATACGCTTTTGAAGTATTAAACTCTGAAAGACTATCTTGATTCTCCATTGACGATTCCTCATCGTTAACTGCGTGAGCAGTCATAACGCTTTCGTAGTTCTCAACCAGGTCTGAGCTTTCTGTCTCAAGCTCGACTAGAAGCCTTGAGTTGTTTTCTCCCGTTGCACCTAGAAGCTCTGCGCTTTGAACCTCAATGGCTTCAAACGCCTCCAGGGACACTCCTAGATCTTCTCTATTGTAGGCCTCTACGGCTTCTGTTGTTGTGTTGCCGTTTTCAGAAGTTACACTAAGAGTTGACGTGTTGCCAGATGTTTCTACAGTTTTCTCAGGCACTTGGTCTGCTGTCTCGTTCGTCATTCCTAGGCCAACTCTTGTGCTTGTTGTAATATTTGATCTGTTGCTGAGGAACTCCCCTGATGAACTTAGGTTCATTCTTACAGACGTTACAGGTGTGTTGAATAGAATCCTGGTTTTTGACTCAACTTCGTATGCCTCTGGCTTATCCGTGAATGCGTCATTAAGCACTGAAGTACCTGTCAGGTTTGAATCCGTGGGTTCGGCTTCTGTATCAAAATTCTGGTTTAGATCTGCTGTACTGTTTGAAACACAACCAGATGCGATCGCAGCAATCGACAATGTTAGTAAGATTGTATAATTTTGATTCATTGAGATTACCTTTTGCTTATCTCAACTTTTTTGCACAATACTTAACAATAATGGCCCTACTAGCATAGGATTATGGACTCTAGATTTAGACTGTTCGGAATCTCTCTCATGATCTTAGGTGGTCTAGCGCTGATTATATCAAGCTTTACGATATTTGGAGATGTTCAGGGCAGGCCCGATCCAAAGTCGTATCTTAACGCTGAAAGGGCGCAGAATGTTTCCGATAACTCCACAGCTGATACCTTTCTCAAGAATGAGTGAGGCACAGAGAACCGTATTTGTGCAGGAGCTAGCGAATGAAAGCATTACTGTAGTACCAGAGAACGTCTACATAGATATATGGGTGAAGAATGATTACGTCGTATATCAGAACAAGAGTTACAGGGTTGCAGTCGCGCAGAACTAATCTATATCATAAATATCCGAAGCAGTAATTTGAAAAACATAGATCAACTGAGAGATGTTATGGATTTTAGCTTTGATGAGTCTAAGTTCTTGTTTGGTGTCGGAGCTCTTCTAGGTGTTATATCGATATTCTACTTTGGTTTAGAGCTTATTTTCGATCTTTCGCCGACGATAAAATCAGCTATCTTGGTTGTTTTCTCGGCCCTGTTCTTCGTTCTAGGGGATTTCGTTGACTCCGATCTTCTAGGAATATCAACGTATGTTTTCTCAGGATTTACTTATTTGAGCTTTCTTATCTATGTGTCTGTAAGGTTCAGCTTATCACAGACTCAGACATTGGCATTACTTGCAGGCTCTTCAGCCCTATTCTTAGGTCTGGGTTACGTGAGGAACGAGGAGCTCTACAGTCTTGACCCACAGACGTCCAAAAAAGCTTCTGCAGCTCTCCTTGGAATATTATTGATTTTGGTTGCAGTTGATGTTGCCGGCTCGCAGCCAGAATATCGCCTGGAACTCAAGGATGAGGCAAGTGTTTCAAATGGAGAGACGTACATAGGTGTTTTGGAAGTCGAGAATAGTTTTCCTCTTTCTAGGAACATAGACCTACCAAGCTACGATGGATGCGCAGCATACAACGAGACAGCTAAAGATGGCTTGTACATATCGCCGGATAGTGAAGGAATAATCAACGGCAGCGCTACTGAGACCTACAACTTGACTGAAGATATCAGGGTGAGGGAGTTAAACGAGCCTCCCGCTGGAGATACCAGAAGAGAGAGAGAAGTCATAGGAGGCGATTATAATATTAAGACAGGAGAGTGCCCGGACAGGCCTGATAGTAATAAGACGATCTACGTTACTAGGGAAGACAGTTCACCTCCTGTGGTTCAAAAAATAGATTAGAAGTTTGAGGGCTTCTACTTCAAACTTCGTCTTCTAATTTAGAATCCCTCAAGGCTCCATGAGCTTTTACTGCTGAAGAAAAGTTGAGTTATACTTGCTTCTTCATCATTACTCCTTGACCTTCACTTGAACCGTCTTCAGGCCACCAGCCCTCTATTTTTTCGACTTCCTGATAACCGTTTGATTCGTAGAATCTTTTGTTGCCATCAGTATCTCTTCTTCCAAGGTATATTTCTTGGACACCGATTTCTGTGGCTCTATCCTCTAAGCCCTGAAGCAGCTTTGTTCCGTATCCCTCACCTCTGTGATTTTCGGAAACACCTACCGTGGTAATGTACATCTGATCTGACTCAGGATCATGCAGGTCAAGGTCGGTAGCTTCCTCCCACGTCCTTGGATCAACCTCCTCGTGATCGTATCTTATACCATAGAGGTATCCAACTAGCTCATCTTCATTCTTTACCCCTATAAAACCCTCTGCATGAGTTTCTAGCCTTTCCTCTATAGTGGATTTGCTGGCGGATAGGTCGTCACCCCACGCCTCTACCTCTACTCTGTAGATATCTTCTAAACTGGCATCCTCGACTGAAACTATTTCACTTGACATGTATTTTGGATTTCATGTTAAATATAATTAGAGTTTTGGTAGATTCATCCAAGGGTTAGGATTAGGTAGACGCCTGTAGCCAGCCAGAGAAATATCTCCAGATAGAATGCCTTTGTTCCCATGTAGTGTTTTAGGAACTTCACTGGAGGCAGCTTCAAAGGATTCTCTGGAAATCTCACAGGCCAGAATACAAACATCCAGTTTCCCGAAGGCTCATTGATTCCAACCTGTATAACGTCAAGCAATACGTGGATGCTATAAGCCAGAGAAAAGGCGAAAAGAGGTTTATATACAGAACCAGCCACTGTTAGGAAGGCTACAGTAAAGATTGAATGTGCGATCGAATGATATGTTTCGGTTAATCCTAGTGCCGGAAGCGATTTATCTATGATATCGGGCAGAGCTGATCCAGCCAGAAGCATCAGCGCCGGCAACCCGGTCTCAAAAACTAAGGGAACAACTACCAGAAGATGTGTAGGAAATAGCATGGCTCTTGTTCTTGCCTGTTATGATTAACCAGTTTTCTGCGTGGTTTTAAATTTGGGAGCTCAGTCCACCAGCTTTGCCTATAGGTACCTCTGTTTTAAGAATCTGTATGACCCGACTCCTAGGAAGAGAAATCCGACATCGATAAATACTAGGCCATCGCTAGTCTTTTCGGCCTTTATGAACCCTTCCTGAGGTCTCTCAGGTGGTACAAGCACCTGAATCCTGGATCCTTGGCTATAGTTCTGTACTACTTCTCGTGCCTCTGACTCAAGACTGTGTTCATCTGGTCCTTGACCTCCTGGATACATGCTGTTACTAGTATAGTTGCTGCCATTGTATGTGTAACGGAACTCTATCACAGGACTGAAGTCTATTCCACCTCTCCTGGAGCTATCTTCACGTATTCCTGTATCCACAACTGTAGCAGACACATTCTCAGGGTTATTCAAGGCCTGACGTTGGTCTACATATGTATTATATCCTAGGAAAACCATTCCCAATCCGACTAAAACTGCGATTACTACCGAGATATCACTTTTTTTATTCTCTGACTGCCAACCAGTCCTGATGTCAAACATATGTAGAGAGTGTTTGATGAAGCTTGAAAAATCTGAGCTATAGCTCAAAAATAGGGCTGCTCACTTGACCCGCTAAAATCAGCCTCTACAGTACCTTAGAACTCTTAAGTCTTCTAGCTACTCTCAGATCCCTTTCGTTGATGAACTTTGCTACATAATGATCCGGGTGTTCAGCGTCTAGAGTTTCGATGATTTTGTCCAGACTAGTCCACTGTGTTGTATATCCTTGTTTCTTCTCTTCCTCGGTAAGTTGTGGCTGTCCGGATTCTTTCTCATTGGCTAGGAAAAAGTGGGAGATATGTCTTGTGCCTTGTCTGCTCCTATGTGATGTGGTCCGCCCCAGCTTTTCTATTACATTCGCTTTTGAGCCTATCTCCTCTCTGATTTCTCTCCTGAGGGCCTCTTCTATTTCTTCTCCAGTTTTGATACCTCCTCCGGGAAACTTATGATAGTTGAAGCTTTGTAGGAAGAGTAATGCAATTTTGTTTTCACGCATTATTAGGCACCTGGCTGCCTGTCTTTGACTCCAGTTTTCTACTTGCTCTGGCTTAATCCCTATATCCCTATCGTTTATATCAAGATCAAAGCATTTCATCTTGTGCTAAATTAGTTCATCCAGTTTTACGGCTGCAAACGGAACAAGCATCTCCTCTTTGCTCATGCCGCCATGATGGCCCTTGTATTGTTCATAGGTCTTGTATTCTTGATAGTCGTACCAGATCATTTTTCCGCTCTCTTTTGGTATAATAATTATATCCCCAAATCTATTTCGGTTGTTTGCGTGTCCTTTACCAAATAGTCCTTTGCTTATAGCCTCTTCAGTTCTAAGAACTTCTGCCTTGAGTTCCTGATCTAGGAACTCCTTGACTTTACCTACTTTGCCTTGTTCTATATGCAGTATAGCTGTTCTCGGACCGCCTGTGGGCAGTATTATATCTCCGCTGTCATCCTGCTCAAGGTTGTTCTTCACCGTGTCGAAGCTTAGTAGATCCACGATGTTTGAATCTGCTTTTGTCTGTCCATGATCAGCTACCAGTATCATCAATGTTTTTTCTGCTGTATCTTCATCTATTTTTTCGACGAGCTGTTTGCTTAGAGCCTGGGAAACTGATTCAAGCTGTGAAAAATGTTCTTTTGATCCAGGTCCATACTGATGCAGCGCTGAATCTACCTGCCCGGTGTAGCAGTGTAAGTACTCTTTGCCGTTCGAGTTCTCAAGCTTTGTTCTAAGCTTGAGAGCCATATCGAACGCATTCTCAAAACCTGCTATAGATGCATCATTCATTACAGTGGAATTGTAGTCACTGTCTGAGATATCGTTTGGGAGTATGGCTGTAGAGCTGATTCCTTGCGAATCTAAGTCATTGTAGATATTGGTTCCTTTGTACAGATCATCGACGCTGAAATCTTCATGTTCTGAAAGATCTTGTTTATCCATTGTAGTGAAAGGTAGTGTCCTGACGATCTCGTCGATTTCCTCAACGTAGACTCTCCATGAGGGTACTGAGTGCTGTAACGGAGTAAGACCTGTGTTTATGGTTGTGACGGCTGCCGCCGTCTCTGAGGGATAAACAGCAGTTAAAGGAGTTACCTTTCCATGCTCAATGACGTTTTCAAAAAATTCCAGATCTCTACCGTAATCTTTCCATTGTGTGTATCCAAATGCGTCGACGAAGACGACTGCAACCTTCTCTATTCCATCTTGGTTCACCTCGCTCAAAACTGACTCCGGTAACGATCCCTCTGAGTCCATTCCAAAAACATTCTTCACAGTCCCAGGTATGTTGGCAAAGCTGTAATCTTCGTAACGTGGAGTAACAAGTTTATCCAGATCAGAACTCTCTAAAATTTCGTCTTCAACTTTCTCGTCGAACATATATTCTGATTGGATTTCTGTCTTTTTGTATGCTCCTCTATGGACTAATTTGCAATTCCGTGAATAGGCTTTATTCTGATCTCAGGGCTTCTACTGGTTCGAGCTTTGCGGCTTTCAGTGCTGGGAAGGTGCCTGAGGCCACACCCATTATTATGGCGAATATGAGTGAACCGGTAATCATGAACGGGCTGATGTATGTTGAGGCCGGTATATCAGTCAGCGCTATCGATAGTATAAACCCTATGATTCCAGAGAGAAGGAATCCTAGTGACAGTCCTATGAGCCCTCCCACCAGCCCTATCAGCGCTGACTCTGTTATGAATAGCTGGAGGATCTCTCTTCTGGTGGTTCCTAGTGCCTTCAGGGTTCCTATTTCTTTGGTTCTCTCCATTACCGACATGTACATTGTGTTTGCTATTCCTACGGCACCAACTAGAAGTGATATTGAGGCTATACCTGCTACGAAGTAGTTTAAGGTGGTTGTAATGCTTGTTATCTGGTCTAGCTGGCTACCAAGTGATGTAACTGAGAAGTCCTTGTTGTCTTCTGTTACACCACGTGCGTCTTTCAGGTTTTCATCTACCCTCTCAACTGTGGCTTCTACCTCAGAGTCATCTTCCACTATAAAACCTATGGAGCTGTATTCTCCTGTATCTAGATCCTCTGCTATACCTCTTGCCGGTCCTGGAGGCATTATGACCGTCGTTGACTGTCTGTCAGAGCCTTCTGAAATTATTCCAGCGACCTTGAAAGTCTGATTTTCGATGTCTAAAGGTGTGTTTATTGAGATGTTCTCGTCGTAGAGGTTACGGGCGATATCGTAACCTATCAGAACTGAGTTTCTGTCAGAGCTTGTCAGGTATCTTCCTTCTGCAAGTTCCACGTCGCTGTTGGCTTCGCGCCAGTCCCTTGGGGTTACACCCCTGACTGTAAGCGGTGCTGTGAGCTCTCCGTTTGAAACCTCGGCATCTACCTCAACTTGGCCGTACGCTACGTCGACACCGGCCCCCGCTTTCACGTTTCTAAGGTCGATTCTATCTAGTACGGGGTCTCCTTCTGAGGCTTCAGGCCCTCCACTCGGTCCAAGGGAAAATCCCTCGGAACCTGGTGTGACTATTCCTACTCTTTGTGCCAGTCCGTCTGTCTGGCTGTTGATACTTTTCTGCAGTCCTGTTCCAACGGATACGATGGCGATCACTGATGCTACACCTATGACTATCCCTAGGACTGTAAGCCAGCTCCTTAGGCCCTGCTGCTGAAGGTTTCCAAGTGATTGCTTGAAAATATCCTTCTTCTTCACTGCTTTCTTCCTCTGTATCTTCTGTAAACTCCGTAGATAACGACCACAAGAATACCTGCCAGTCCTATCAGTATGTATAGCCCGGATGAGTTGCCTGTGTCTTCCTCATCTGTCTGAGGGGAAAATGATTCCGTACTCGAAGGTTGTGGTATACCCACGCTCTGTACAGAGTTTCTTCTTACCCCTGAGCCGTCAGTGTACTGGACTTCAACCTGTGCACTGGATGATTCAATACTTGTGAAGTCAAACGTTGCTAGAGTGTAGTCCCCTGCGTTGAGATTTCCTAGTACCTGTGTATTGCTTCCTGAAATGTTTATGTCCTCGCCGGTGACTGACGTGATTATGGATGAGAGCTGCTCGCTTCCGGTATTAACTACTGCGAACGTGGTTTCAGATGAGGTAGCCGTCTGAACCGTAACATCAACAGGGTCTACTGGCAATGTGTTTATTTCGATGTTTCTGACTAGCTCCCGTCTGACACCGTTTCCGTCTGTATAGTGTATCTCGAACCTGTAGCTGTCTCCTGTTGAGACGTTGGATACCGCGAAGTCCACAAGTTTGTTTTCTCCAGAGTTGACGGCGCCTACAACTTTTGTGGTGACCCCCTGCTTTGTGATTCCTGCTTGGTCTGGTAGGATGACATGCACTGATTCTGCGGGCTGATCTCCTATGTTGTCAAGGTTTACAGGTATGCTGCTGTCTGATACCTTACCTGCGGAAAGTTCAAAATCTGTTCCCACGTCATCCACCGATATGTCAAAGTCTCTGGTAACTGTGAACTCGTCCTGTCCTGTTGTGTACCTGAGGCTTATCTCGTTTTCATCCTCTACGGCGTTCTCATTTACCCTGACTCTGTATTCGACGATATATGAGTCATCTCCTACGGCTGCACCCCTCAGATCTCCTAGGTTTCTTGATGAGGATACATCAGGGTCAAGACTGAATGGGAAGCTTTCGATGAGCTCTATACTGGTGTCTTCCGCAGGGTTTTCACCTGTGTTTGATATCTTGAACTTTAGGTCTACGTACTCTCCAGGCTGTGCAGTCGTAGGGTCTTGGTTTATCAATGTTATATCCACGTTTGAACCGTCTGTGATTCCTGACGGACCAAGGTTTTGTGTCTCCAGTTCCTGCGCTGCTCCTGTGAACAAGAGTAATGCTGAAATGAGGGCGAAAACTGGTAGTTTCCTATTCATCTTCTTCACCTGGGTGTGTAACTCCGTCTTTGATTTTAATTGTTCTGTCTGCGTATTCTGCGTCGTTTGGATCGTGTGTAACCATTATTATTGTCTTACCCTCGTTGTTGAACTCTGTAAGTAAATCCATTATCTTGGCACCGGTTTCAGTATCTAGGTTTCCTGTAGGCTCGTCTGCCAGAACTATCTCCGGGTTGTTTGCGAGCGCTCTCGCGATCGAAACCCTTTGTCTCTGACCTCCTGAAAGCTCTGATGGCATGTGCTCAAGTCTATCCCCTAGACCTACCTTTTCCAGTAATTCCGATGCGCGTGACCGTCTCTCAGATCTGGGTACTTCCTGAATTGTCAGAGGAAGCATGACGTTCTGAATAGTATTCATGTTTTTGAGAAGGTTGAACTCTTGGAAGATAAATCCTACTTTTTTGTTTCTCAGTAAGGCTAGTTCATCAGGACCCATTTCACTCAGGTCTCTGTCAGCGACTTCCACAAGGCCGTTGGTAGGAACATCTAAGGCACCCATCATGTTCATTAAGGTGCTTTTTCCCGATCCTGATGGACCCATAACAGCTATGAACTCTCCTTCCTCTATCTCTAGGTCCGAACCTCTGAGAGCTCTTACCTCCGTTTCACCCATCTGGTATACCTTCTCGACGTCTTCAAGCTCTATTACTGCTGTCATAATCTATCTCTACTTTTCCTCGCTTGTAAAGTATGAGACTCCCCCGCTGGCAAGTGTGAAGTAACCTGTGAAAAACGCTGTTAAAGTTACGGCTACGAGAGTGAACGTCAGGTCAACCGTTCCTGGGCCAAG
>GL982576.1:682344-683773 GCA_000220375.1 Candidatus Nanosalina sp. J07AB43
GTGAGACTTGGACTTGAGGTTTCTAGCTGTGAAAGATCTATTGTACGCTTGAAAAAGACTCTTTGACAATATGCAGAATCGATAACACAATTACATTTAGAGAGCACGTATCTCATAATCTTGATTTGAGTTGCTGAAACAGCTAATCAGTCTATAATGTATGTTACCTGAGAATCTGGCAAGGGTCCCTTCCGGAATAAAGCTGGCAGGAGGGAAAAAGACACTACGTCCGTAGATACTGTAAGACTTTATTATTGGACCAGAACAACAGTAAAAATTGTTTTGATATAATATTGAGGCCTGAGCACTATTATTGGCTCATTTCGAGGTCAGATGAGACATCTGACACGAGCTCTTTTCACCTCGAGCTGCCAACGCACTATCCTTCAATTACTGAGCTATGCCGACTGACTGTACTTTTCGTCCATCGCCATTATGAACGCCGCTTGACTCCAGCCCAATGGATACGCCATTATACGTTCGCCGTCCTCCTTAACTCTCTCATATAAGCCTCCTGCTTCACTCCTATGATCCAAAACATCGTTCACTAAGTCATCAGCTTCTTGATATCTACCTTCGCTGTAGAGCATGCCTGCATAGTTCAGCTGCCCGGGGATAAAGCCTGGAGGGAATTTCATGTTATCGTCTAAGATTGAGGTGATATCATCCTTAACATTATAATCTTCAGCAAACCTAAGAGGCCAAACCATAAACGATTCTAATCCTCCAAAATTGCTTGATGCGCCATCAAATAGCCTGTATTCGGAGATCGGCTCTCCATCTTCTGGGAAAAACTGTTCGATTGTGCTCTGACCGATGTTTTCTGCCTCGGCCCGATACCGCCCTGACCCATCTTTGCCCAGCTCTTCTGCGAGTTCCGCGGCGCTCATCAGAGATTCATATGCAAATGAGTTTGTCCAAAGGCTTTGTCTGGAAAAATCTTGTGGGTCCTCTGAGTAGTCAGGTGCTGACTTAAGTAGACCGTTGCCAGCTCTATTATCGATCAGATATTCTTGTGCGTCGCGGACGCTATCCCATATTTCCTCTAAAAACTCTTCATCTTCCGTCTCTTCGTATATCTCTGACACTGCCCATGTAAAGATTGAAGGTTGATCGTTCTGTGCATCCCAAATACCTGTTAATCCGCCTTCAGAATTGAAACATTGTTTGAACCCGCCGTTCTCCGACTGTACCTCAGCCATAAAATCTGATAATTCGTTTTTTGCATCTTCGTGTTGTCCTGACTGTGCCCTTGCTACTGCTTGAATTGCACCGTCTCGTATCCACGTAGGGTAATATAGAGGCTGTAAGTTGGGTGCTCCAGGTGAAGATGAAGTTTGAGGATCGTGGAGCCCAGCAAGTATTCGTGCAGAATCTCTGTACATATCTTCCTCTTCTTGTTCCATGCCCTCTGGCACATCTAGACTTG
>GL982576.1:683793-685890 GCA_000220375.1 Candidatus Nanosalina sp. J07AB43
AGAGATCCAGCTTCACTCTGAACAAAGATAATATGACAGGCTGAAAACAGGGTGAGCTTGATGATCTGTCCACTACGATGTGAGAGAAGAGGAGGAACAAGTAAAACTGATTTTGGATGGAGAGGTCGAAAATCTTTATTCAGACAGAATTGAGCTTGATGGATGCGAGGATCTCACATTGGATGAACTGGGAGATGAATATGGTGATCCGTTCAAACAGGATATAACAAACCTTGAGCAAGGACAGGTAGAAAGCAATGGGTCAGAGGACTTCTCTAACGTCTCAACTGTTATATACGATGATATAGTTTGCTGAATAGCGGCAAAGTGATACAAGCTCCCATTCCCCTTGTTTCTGTTTAACGAGGAAAATTGTTCCAAAGAAAGCATCAATTAAAGATTCCTAGACACAAGAGATTCTATGCTAAAGCAAAACACTTTGTCATACCAATCTGAAGAAGTGAGACTAATCGGAAAGTGGAAGACCATTGAGAATAAGGGGGACGGAGATATTCAGATAGAAAACTCGGATTCTGATCTATTTGAAATAGATTACACCCTTGAACTACCAAAAGCCACATATTTACAGGGACAGATACGTGAAGAAGACTGTGGTCCTGATGAATACGAGAGTATGCTAGAGCGGTCAAGAATAGACTCGGATTATATGGAGGTAACTGAAGAAGGTTATTTCACCATAATTCAGCCCATAGAAGAAGGTGGAGAAACAGGAGTATACTTCACAGATTAGGCTTTCGTAGGAAAATTAACCATATTCATTGCAGGATAATTAAATCAGTGCCAACCAATGTTAGTACATGAGTTGGACTGCAGAAGATATGGGCGATCTAGGTGGTGAAACTGTCATAGTTACAGGGGCAAATTCAGGTCTTGGTTTCTCGGCTACCAAGGAACTGGCTAGGCATGGAGCAGAAGTGGTGATGGCATGCAGGAATCTTGAGAAGGCTGACGATGCCAAGCAGGAGATAGAAAATGAGGTAGACAACGCAGATCTTGAGGTGATCAAGCTTGATCTTGCAGATCTTGAATCCGTAAGCTCTTTTGTAGAAAAATTCAGGCGGGAGCACGATTCTTTGGATGTATTGTGTAATAATGCGGGTTTGATGGCTATTCCACGTAGGGAGACTCAGCACGGGTTTGAGATGCAGCTTGGCGTTAATCATCTTGGACATTTTGCGCTAACCGGGCATCTCATCGACATGATTCAGGAGTCTGCTGGAAGAGTTGTAAACCAGAGTTCGATGGCTCATGAAGGCGGTGAGATAGATTTTGATGATTTGATGGGTGAAGATGATTACTCGAAGTGGGGTGCATATGGTCAGAGCAAGCTTGCCAATCTGCTTTTCACGTATGAACTTGATCGGAGGCTTGAGGATGTTGATTCAGAGGCTATGTCGATTGGCTGTCATCCAGGAGTGTCTGACACTAATCTTTTCCGTAAAGGTCCTGAGATGACCGGCTCTAGAATCAAGCTGTTGGTGGGTGAGGTCTTCACTAGAATACTTGGTCAGTCAGCCGATAAGGGCTGTCTGCCGATGCTTTACGCCGCTACTTCAGACGCTTTAGAGGGAGGAGAGTACATAGGACCTGATGGCTTTAGAGAGATGAGAGGATATCCAGAGAAACAGGAATCAACGGAGGATTCACACAATAGAGAGGACGCCCAAAGGCTATGGGAGGTGAGCGAAGAACTGACCGGAGTGAGCTTCAGCCTTGACTAACTTTCCACATCTCTGGCTGAGAACAGTCCGTAGCTGAAGCTTAGAAGTCCTACTGCAGCTAGGAAGAAGCTCGACGTGGTTAAGCTCTGTGTTCCGTATGCAGCCAGAAATGCTGCAAGAGCTGTAACATAGATCCCTATGTCTTTCGCCTGTGCGGTTTCGATCATATAAACTAATCTATGGTTAATTGTGCTTAATTGAATGTTCTTATCTCATGAAATCAAAACGTCTTACCTAAAGATGTAAGATCTACCAACTTCCACATACCCCTTTAACACTTATTTGACCTAAAGCAGTCTATCAGGTATCTAAGACATCAGAAAACAGAAACCATAACCGACACCGACTATAATCG
>GL982576.1:685940-687521 GCA_000220375.1 Candidatus Nanosalina sp. J07AB43
AACAGAAAACAAGTTTATGGAACAGGGTGATGTGGTTCTCAGGCCGATAGAGAAAGAAGATGCCAAGTTTATCGCAGAAACAACCAGTCACGGAGAAGTGAGAGCACACCTTGGTCGTGCCCCTCGTCCTGTCAACAAAAGCCAAGAGAAAGAACACATCGAAAACCTCAGTTCTGACGATGATAGTGTCCACTTCATTATCGAATACCAAGGAGAAAAGGTCGGACATATATTTCTTGGAGAACTGGAAAAAGATTACGGCCGCAGCCATGTAGGATACTTCATACATCCCGACTATCATGGACAGGGAATCGGCACAAAAAGCCTCAAGATGGTCGTAACCTATGCATTCGAAACCTTAAACAGACACAAGATTAGAGGTGGATTCTTAGAAGGTAATCCTGCCTCAAGACGTGTAATGGAGAAAGCAGGTTTCCAAGAGGAAGGCACGGAAAGACACTACAAGCATGTAGACGGCGAATGGAAAAATGTCACATGGATGAGCATACTTGAGGATGAATACTATGACTAAAGAATTCACACTTCCACCAGCTCTAGATGAAGGTGACAAAGTAGCAGTATTGGCAACATCTGCAGGTATCAAAAATAGGTTTCCAAATGCTTTTCAGAAAGGGATCCGGAGACTGGAAGAACGGTTCGGACTCGAGCCCGTAGTATACGATACCGCAGAAAAGAATACAGAATACCTAAACTCCCATCCGGAAAAAAAGGCTGAAGAGCTCATGGCGGCCTTCGAAGATCCTGAAATTAAAGGAGTGATTCCTGTTTCGGGAGGAGACGAGCAACTCCGAATGCTCAAATATCTCGATCGTGACACAATTAAAAACAACCCCACACGATTCTACGGAATCAGCGACAACACAAATCTACACATTTATCTCTGGAACCTAGGAATCCAAAGCTTCTATGCAGGACAGATAGTGCCTGACTTAATGAGTGGCGGAGAAATAGGAGAATACACATACGATTACCTGGAGAAAGCATTCTTCCAAGATAGCCTAGGTACGGTTGAACCATCAGAACAATTCACAGATAAGTTCGTAGATATCGGAGCAGAGGAAATAAAGGATGATAGGAAAAGATACAAAAGTTCTGGCTGGGAGTTTTGGAACTTTGAGGAGAAAACAGTTGAAGGCCGACTTTTCGGTGGTTCATTCGAAGTCATGGAGTTTAATATGGCGACTCAGAAGCATATGCCTGACCACAAAGAAATTGAAGGAGCGGTTCTCGCCATTGAAACCTCAGAGGAGGCACCTTCGAAAACTACGGTAAAGAGATCGCTGATGTGTCTAGGAGAGAACGAAATACTTGACAAGTTCTCCGCTATTCTTGTCGGAAGACCAATTAGAGAGCCCTTACATGGAGAAGAAAGAACAGAGAAAGAGAAGCAAGAGTACCATGAAGACCAGAAAAAACGGATTAAGGAAGAAATCAAGAGATATAGTCCAAAAACACCTGTCGTCTTCGATGTAGACTTCGGACACACCGACCCAAAGATTCCATTACAACTAGGAAACAAAGTAAAAATAAACTCAGAAAAGCAAAGAATAGAGTTTAGGT
>GL982576.1:687571-689080 GCA_000220375.1 Candidatus Nanosalina sp. J07AB43
TCCACAATCATTGTGGATCGAAAGAATTATATAGTGTGATGTTATAATAACAACATGAGCAACAAAAATCAGGACTGGATCGATGAAATTGTAGGCGCGGAGCCAAGATTTGAAATAGATTCTCTTCCAGAAAGCGAAGCAGAAAAATTTGTTTCGAAGTACGATAGCGCTGAAAGGGTGTGGGCAGACGTTTCTAGGAGAGATCATGAAGACTCCTCTTTTAGGCTCCCTTTTGAAGAAGAAGACAGCGTGAACTGTCTAGGTAGAGCATTGTTGACGGGGATGTATGATGAACTAGCTTCTGAGGGTGATGGATCCAAAGTTACTATTTATTTCGATGAGAACTTCGCTGAAGACGGTACTACTGAGTTAAAATATCCTCACGTTACCGTCACTGTAGATTGTGTAGAGTATGGAGGTGTGCCAGAGAATGCGGAACCTGATAATAAGCTAGATCTTGAAGCTCTAGCAGATCTCTACAAGGTAGGCCTTGGAGTTAAACAACTAGAACATGATGAAGGAATTGAGGACCTAGACTATGGAGATCTCGAACATTGGGGTGACGAAATAAATGAGAAATATTCTGCAAGTGAAGAAGATGGAGGCTCTGAATATCTCAGGAAACAAGGTTATCAGATGAGGCAAGAGGCCGAGAAGAGAAGAATTGAGGAAGAGAACTCTGATGATTCCACGGACTTCATAATAGGATAATGGAGGTTTTGTCTACTGATACTGTGAGAATCTCAGTATTTATAAGTTACTATGATTAGATAACAAATATGTCAAATGCTGATGGAATCGATGTTATCGGAAAAGTATCGGAGTCTGATTATTTACCTGACGAGTTTGATACAACTAAAGAATATCTCTCAACCCAGCTCGAAACAGATGTATACAGGGCTGATGAAAATCCTGGCCATATCTCTCAAGGCGACACAGTCATGGTTGTGGCCACAGAAGAAGGACATACGGCTTATATAGCAGACAATCCTTCAAATCTTGGTAAAGCTGACGAAGTAGTGGAGCATGGTAATGTTGTAGACAGACCAGGCTCAGCATCAGCTGACCAGTATGGCTCTGAAGTTCTTGACAATGTTGCAGCAATGTATGGACTTAACCTAGCTGCTAAGGACGGAAACGTTCAGAACAGGAGAGGAGAGTCTACGAACGCTTCGCTGGAACCTGAACAGGAACATGGTGATTGGAGAATACAAAGAGTATTAGAAGAAGACCAATAAAGGCCTTCCCTAGGATTCTTCACTTTATTTTACTCCCAATATCCATTTTTTCATCTGTCTCAAGCAGAGATACTGTTTCTTCGCCTTCTGATTCAGCAGCCAGCATCATGCACTCTGATTTTTCCCCACGTAGCTCGGTCGGTTCAGGTTTGCAAGTACAACTACGCTTTTACCGTCCAGATCTTCTGGTTCATAGAAGTTCTTAAGTCCGCACGGTCTGCAGTATGGCCTCGCCTACATTTACCTGCACCTTATAGAGTTTATCTGCGTT
>GL982576.1:689130-695830 GCA_000220375.1 Candidatus Nanosalina sp. J07AB43
AAACGTCTTGGGTTAATTGCAAAAATGATTTGGAGATTTGGTATCACACATCTAACGGTTTGATAACTGTGATCTTTGCTTATAGATTTGTCTAAAACATGTTCGTTTACCTGAGCGTCGGTTATGTGTTTCAGGAAACCTAAAATGATATCAGACCACAACATGTAGTGGGTGTACTGAGCCACCGCCAACTATATAAGATGTGATGAGTCTTGTTTTGATCATGGCTGAGACAGACCTGTTTACGGAACGTACGAGTTTGAAACCCTATGAATATGGCGACTTCCTTGACTATAAAGACGCAATCAGAAACAGTTACTGGGTGCACACCGAGTTCAACTTTTCGGGAGATGTCCAGGACTTCAAGGCAAATACTTCACCTGTAGAACAGAGCATAATTAGGAAGACTATGCTAGCAATATCTCAGATAGAGGTCAGTGTGAAGACCTTCTGGAGCGACGTCTACAAGGAGATGCCAAAGGCTGAAATAAGCTCAGTAGGACAGACCTTCGCAGAATCTGAGGTCCGACACATGGATGCTTACTCGCACCTGCTAGATATCTTAGGTATTACAGAGGACTTCGAAGAGGTAACAGAAGTCCCGGCCATCAAGAACAGGATAGAGTACCTTGAAGAGATGAAAGAAGGCGCAAAAGCTGATGATAGAAAGGAGTATGTAAAGTCAATCATGCTTTTCAGTACGTTTGTCGAGCATGTCTCGCTGTTTTCTCAGTTCCTGATAATGACAAGCTTCGACAAGTACGAGAAAAAGTTCAAAGGTATATCAAACGCTGTAGAAGCTACAAGCAAAGAAGAGCAAATCCACGGCCTGTTCGGAGTAGAGCTTGTAAACCAGATCAGAGAAGAGAACCCTGATATGTTTGACGAAGAGTTCGAGAAAGAGATACAGGAACACTGCAGACAGGCTTTTGAGGCAGAACAAGACATTCTGGATTGGATCTTCGAGGAGGGGGAACTTGACTTCCTACCAAGAGAGAACATAGATGAGTTCCTCAAAGACAGGTTCAACCAGAGCCTGGAGAATGTAGAAGTCGAGCCAATATTCGAAACTGACGACGATCTTCTCGAAGAAACACGTTGGTTTGACGAGGATATCATGATGACCAAGGACAACGACTTCTTCAGCAAGAGATCCACTACCTACAACAAAAACACAAAGTCAGTTACGGCGGGTGACATGTTCTAATGGCAGGTACCAGTCAAGTTATCAAGGAATCGAAGAGTACAGAAGAGATTCTAGCAGATGTCAGGGAAGAACACAAAGAGCCTTGGTACTGGCTAAACGAGGACAGCAAGGAGTTCCTTAGAAACGGCTACCTTCTAGAAGGTACAAGTGCAAAAGAGAGAGTACGTGACATTGCAGAAAGGGCTGAAGAAATCCTAGATGAAGAAGGATTTGCCGACAAGTTCGTTGAATACATGAGCAAAGGTTTCTACAGTCTTGCAAGTCCTATTTGGTCGAACTTTGGTCTTGATAGAGGTCTACCAATCAGCTGCTTTGGCAGCTACATGGAAGATAGTATGGAAAGTATTCTCTACACCCATGCAGAGGTCGGTGAAATGACCAAGCAGGGTGGTGGAACTTCAGGATACATGGGCGAGTTAAGGCCAAGAGGCGCCCCAATCACAAACAACGGCAAGTCAAACGGCAGTTATTCGTTTACAGAGCTCTTTGACACCGCTATCAACGTCATCAGTCAGGGAGAAACCCGCAGAGGCCAGTTCGCAGGATACATCGACGTGGAACATGATGATCTTGACGAATGGCTAAATATTAAGACCGAAGGTGATCCTGTACAGGACATCTACTATGGAGTCATCATCGGCGATGAGTGGTTCCAGGAGATGGTTGATGGCGACGAAGAGAAAAGAGAGACGTGGGCAGAGATCGTGGAGACCCGTATTAACATAGGAGTCCCGTACATAATCTTCAGAGGCAACATGAACGAGGGTAAGCCACAGGTCTACAAGGACAAGGATTACCAGATTAACGCTTCAAACCTGTGCACGGAAATTGCTTTACCTGCGACACCCGACGAATCATTTGTATGTTGTCTTTCCAGTATGAACGCATTACATTATGACCAGTGGAAAGATACTGACGCAGTTGAGACACTTACATACTTCCTGGATGCTGTGATGGAAGAGTTCATACAGGAAGCAGAAGGCACACAGTTCATGGAAAGACCTGTCAAGTTCGCTAAAAGACACCGTGCAATAGGAATTGGTGTTCTCGGATGGCATAGCTATCTTCAGAGCAAGATGATAAGCTTTGACAGCATGGAAGCCATGGAAGAAAACAGGAAAGTATTCAAGACTATCAGGGAAAGAAGCTATGAGGCGAGTGAAGAACTTGCCGACAAGTTTGGAGAACCAGAAGTCTTGGAAGGATATGGCAGACGCAACACCACCACGATGAGCGTTGCACCAACAAAATCCAGCAGCGTCATTCTTGGCCAGGTTAGTCCAAGCATCGAACCTTTGAAGGCGAATTACTTTGTCAGGGACGGTGCAAAGCTGAAGTCCACGCAGAAAAACAGGTTCCTAGAAGCAATTCTGCAGGAAAGAGACAAAGATGAAAGAGAGGTCTGGGACAGCATCGCACAGAAGGACGGAAGCGTACAACACCTTGACTGCCTGACACACGAGGAGAAGGAAGCATTCAAGACTTTCTCAGAGATCCCTCAGATGGCGGTAATCAATCAGGCGGCTCAAAGACAGGAGTACATCGACCAGGCACAGAGCATCAACATCTCTCTGGACCCAGCAGAAGTGCCGCTTGAGGACATCAACGAGCTTTACATCCAGGCATGGAAGAAGGGAGTCAAGTCCCTGTATTACCAGAAATCAGTGAACGCTGCACAGAAGTTCAGCCGTAATATTCTGGACTGTAAAGCCTGTGAGGGATGAAAAACCCTCAAACAACTTTTTCTTCTCTTTCTCGATAATACGTTTCACTTGATATCAAAAGGAAGATACAACCGCATGTATCTAGTTTCACACTTGCTTCAGGATTTCCAGCAAAAGCTTCAATAAAAGACATCTCTTGTTTGATTAATCTTCTTCGTATATGAATATTTCTTCAACTGATGTATCAAAGAATTTTGCCAGCTTTAGAGCAAGTTCTAGACTTGGGTCATACTTTCCTGTTTCTATTGCGTTGATGGTCTGACGGGAGACATCCATTTCCTTGGCTAATTCTTTCTGTGTCATGTCTTTCTTAGCTCTCTGTACTTTCAATCTGTTTTCCATTTATCCAGCCTCCAAAACTTTGATTCTGTTCCGAACTTTATGTAGTAGGCCCTGAACCCCATGTACAGAATGAACATTGTTCCGATAAATAAGCCTGGTGCGGCCTGAATTATTTGGTCTGCGGTCAGTGATAGGGAATTTAACGTTAGGCCGAAACTCATGTGGAGCAGGAAAAGAAGTATTCCAAGGTTGAAGACCGTCCAGAAGCTTGAAGCTGCAGCATGAGTATTTACTCTTTCCATTCTTTCATCTCTAGGATTGTCTTCTCTATCAACTCTTTGAACGTTTCTCCATGCAAGATATCCGAAGAACAGGGTTGTAGCAAGGAATGCGATGCCTATCTTCCATCTGCCAGCGTAAAACATAGCTGCTGACCCTAAGACAAGCAATGGGATAATGAAGGATGCAACACCTAGACGCATTACTGCTGCAAACTTGTCCAATTCGTTCATTACGCATCACCCGTTATTATGTCTGTAAGTTTCCTGTCAACACCTACGTTATCGTAGAAGATACTTAGCAGTGTGAAGGAGACTGCTCCGATAAGAGCGACTATAGCTGTATCATAAGTGGTTATAAACTCTGAATATGCTTCGTTCCCTGTTCTTAGAATCCTTCCTACACCCCCTGTCACGATTGCGGCAACAGAGGTTACTGCAAATGAAACGGATCCAGCCTTCTTCCCAACCTGCATGAACCTCTCGTCTTCAATCTCCTGATCCATACGTAGCTCTCTCCAGAATCTGTAGACAACAGGCAGCGCATACACACCTATCGTCGCCATCATAAATGTACTCCAGGTATTCCCCTGAGAATACTGTGATACTGTGAGTATGGTGAAGATGGATGGGGCTCCGAGTATGTACAGGACTCGAACCCATCTACTCTCACTATTCAATTTGATTCACCTCGTTCATTGAGAGTATTATTAGATCTTGTTTTTGTCGTCGTTTCCACTGACTTCTTATCTGATGTTAAGGGATAGATATGTTTCAAAGCAGATCATCTCCATATTTATGGTATATGTTTGAGATTGAGAAGTAGATTATCCATGTCCAAATACCCATAGAAACTGTATTTCTTACAAGCTCTTTACTGATATCTACTTCTGTGGCGCCTATAGGTATCGTGAGAAGTGTTACGACTACAAATGCCCATGCCATGCCTCTGGTTGCAACGACCTTCTTTCTCTCATCAAAGATTGAGTCATCCTTGTACCAGTTCCAAGCATTTAGCAGCACTGTTAAGGTCGCTGAAGCAAACATTATTTCAAAGAAACCTAATATTATACCGTAGTCTGGCAGGAAGCTGAACAAAAGCACCGACATGTAAGTAAACCATAAAGCATTCATTCTCGCACCAACAAGTTTATCTCTCACGCAAGATCACCTATGTCGTAGTTGTAGAAAACGAACTGTGCGGTCATAGATATTAAGACGGCGGCAGACGCGAAGATAGTCTCTTCTACAGGTGTCAAGAACGATTCTGTCAAGGCCTGATATCCTACTAAACTGAACAAAACCACGAACCCATGCACCATTGAGCGATTAAAAAGCTCTGAGTCAAGCTCATCAAGTGGCCGCCCGTGTATCTTACTCCCTATTAGACCACCTATATTCGCACCTAGGAATACTATGACAAATGTAAAGAATCCTGGCTTCCCTGTTCCTGGCACGATCCTGTAAGCTAGCATTAAAGCCCCGAGTACACTGACTGAATATAGGAAAGCCATTTTTGGTAGAATCCGATTGAGCTTGTTCAGAGCAGCTCACCTGCGTATCTCTGGTATCCTTGTTTTGCTACTAGAGCAATCATAAACGCTGCAAAGCTTATTCTCGCCAGCTGGTATGTTGTGAAGCTTGTGTTCAAGCCTAGGTTCATTGATGCGATGAAAACTGCTGCAAAAACTCCGTAAACTGCTGATTCCGTGATTTGTTGCATCTCCCTTTCATCTACTATCCCGCACGTTCCAAAGTAGTCGAAGTAGGTTAGAATATTGAATCCTATTACTCCTATGGTCGAGATACCGAATAGCTGTACTGCTGAGTACTCTATGCCGAGAAGAAATCCGAATCCTTGAATCATCGTGAAGTAGATTAGTGATGCCTTGAACGGCATGATTCCGTAGTCGGATAGTGACTTCATGTAAACCTGACTTTACTTTAAGTCTTATAAACTTTACTTTAGCTTCTGGCTTCAAACATATAAACCATTTACATCGAATCACTGAGTATGGAGATAGATGATTCGGAAGGGAGAATAAGAAATATTCATCAAGATTTGATAGATGTCTATGGTGAGCAGGGAAACCATGACGACAGTGACGGCGTGAGACAGCTTCTGATAACAATACTCTCTCAGAATGTTGCTGATGAAAACACTGCCAGAGCTGCAGAAAACCTGTTTAACGAATACAAGAACTACAAGGAGATAGAGAACTCCGATGTCGGGAGACTTGCTGACACCATTAATCCAGCAGGCCTGCCGCAGACTAAGGCACAGAGACTTAAGAGAACACTGACAGCTCTGCGCGAACACGGAGAAAAAGAAGATTACTCCGTGGATTTCCTTGGCGACATGGAAGATTCAAATGCACAAGAATGGCTTGAGCAGATAAAAGGTATCGGACCGAAGACCGCAAGCGTGCTGTTGAACTTCCACTTTGACGCAGACGTCATACCGGTGGATACCCATGTGGAGAGGATATCCAAAAGATTCCGGCTTATACCGTTTTCAGCCTCAAACCAGAAGGCACATGACCTACTAAATGAATCTGTACCACACGACATCAAAAATAGCTTCCACAAGCTTGTGATCGAACACGGGAAAAACAACTGCACCGCGAGAAACCCTACATGCGGCAACACCAAGCTGAAAAAGTACTGTTCACGCTACAAACACGTGGAAAACGGTGAACTAGAGCCAGAGGAGTTTCCACCGGAGGACTTATGAGCAGAGTTGAAAACGAACTGGAGAACTGGACATCAGTCAAGAAATTCAAAGACACAGAAATAGAAGAACAGGATCTTCAGAAAGTATTTGAGCTGACGACAAAGGCTCCTACAGCATTTAACCTACAGCCATACAGATTCATAGTCTTAGACTCCAATGATGCAATAAAGAAGGCGGTTGACTCAGTCCCGCCTGTAAATAAGTGGATAAGTCACGCAGAGAAGATTGTCGTCCTGGTTGGTGATGAGGAGATAGATGTAAATGCAGACAAGGTTTTAGAACACAAGCTTGAGGAAGATAGAATTGATGAGGAGAAGGCTGAGAATCTGCGTCAGATGTACGAAGACTACAAGAACCGTGATGAAGTATTTATGACCGGCTGGCTGACCAGAAACACCATGATACCAGCAACATTCTTCATGCTCGCATGCAGAACACAGGGAATAGGCTCCTGCCCGGTCAGAGGATTTAACCA
>GL982576.1:695850-697570 GCA_000220375.1 Candidatus Nanosalina sp. J07AB43
TTCAGTCGTTCAACGTCTGTTGTCTCTTCTATCACAGGTGACTGGTCTATTTTCATGTCGTTTCCGTATACAACGTATCCTTCAGGTGTGTCTAGAAGACTGAGTGTTGAGTCAGGTATTGAGTGGTTTACGTGAGCAAACTCTAGGTTGAAGTTACCTGAGACGTTCATCTCCTCTCCCTTGTCTAGTCTTATTATCTGGTTGGAGAGGTTTTTCCTGTCGTCTTCTATGGTTCTTTCAACGATTTCTGCTGTGTAGTTTGTGCAGTAGATTGGACAGTCATGTGATCCTGCGAGTTTTGGAATAGCTCCCACGTGGTCGAGGTGTCCGTGTCCGATGACGATTCCTACTACGTTTTTGTCTAGAACCGGTTCGTCTTCCGGTACTGCCCCGATTTCGAGGCTTTGATTTGTTGTCATTTCGTCGACTTGTCCTTCAGAGGATATGACGTTTTCCATGTTGTAACCCATGTCGAAGATGACGACTTCTCCGTCAACTTCCACTGCGGTCATATTCATGCCAACTTCTTCATATCCACCTAATGTGTAAACTTTCATAGTTAGAAATTCACCTTTGTTTTAAATTCTTACAATATAGAAAGGGTACACGATTCTTTTAAATGAGGACTTGCATCTCAGATAATTTTCTTAAGCTTTCACCTCTCACCGCATAACATGTATTCCCGGGAAATTCTTGAAGAAATTGAAGAAAAAAATATTGAGACAGGTGACACGATTAAGGTAAACGGTAGGAGAGGCCGATTGATGCCCAAACCGAGCACGGGAGATCCAGAGGCTACAAATCTCAAGCTTGATTCTGGTTATAATATAGGTGTAGATCCTGAAACTATAGAGCTGGTTGAGAAGAGAGAAGCAGAGGGGGATAAGGCTGAGGCAGATTCTAAGCATGACGAGTCCAAGAAAGATATTTTGATCTTGCATACCGGTGGAACCATTGCCTCAAGAGTTAGCTATGAGACTGGAGGAGTCAAGGCATCCTTTGAACAGGAGCATATGGTCCAGATGTATCCAGAGGTGATAAAGAAGGCCAACATTCACTCAGAAGTCTATGTCGGCGAGATAATGTCCGAAGATATGGAGCCTAGTCACTGGCAGGGTATAGCCCGGAAAATAGATGAGGTTAAGGACGAATACGATGGAATAATTATAGGTCATGGGACTGATACACTGGCCGATACCAGCGCGGCGCTGAGCCTCATGTTGAGAGGTATTGATACAGGAGTTCTTCTTGTCGGAGCCCAGAGATCATCTGATAGGCCGAGCACTGATGCAAGAATGAATCTTTACTGCGCTACCAAGTTCCTCTCGGACACAGATTTCACAGGAATTGGTATCTGCATGCATAACTCGTCAAGTGACGATGCCTGTGATATTTTGCCGGGACCGAAAGCTAGGAAGATGCACACCTCGAGAAGAGACGCATTTAAACCTGTAAATTCGGAACCTGTAGCCACAGTAAACTACGACACCGATGAAATAGATTATGAAGAGACCAAGACCGAGAATGATTATAATCCAAACTTTGATTTAAATGATAATGTAGGGTTCTTTAAGGTGAGGCCAGGGACGCAGCCAGAGGAGTTACAGTTTCTGATAGAACAGGACTATGATGGCGTTATTATAGAGGGTACAGGTCTTGGACATATGCCGATCAGTGTGTTTGATGATAAAACAGAACATCATAGGCAGGTACAGGACAA
>GL982576.1:697590-742615 GCA_000220375.1 Candidatus Nanosalina sp. J07AB43
TGAACAATCTGCTTCAGCACTTTGCTTCGTCTTTAGCTTATTCATTTCATCTAAGAAGCGTCTTGTGAGGTTTCCTATGTCTTCTGTAGAATCTTCAAATTTTGAAATATTATTTGCTACTTCTCCACTTTGTTCCTCGAGAAACTGTCTTAACTTGATATCCTCTCCGTCTAAATGGATTAAATCCTCTGCTATCTTTTTCCCCAATCTAGATTCTTGCATGAAAACGGAAACGGCTTCCTCAATCTCATCTTGGTCTAAGTTCTCCTTCTCTACTCAAGTGAGTTATATATTCTTTCTCCATCTCTTCCTTGTCCTGAAGGTTCTCTTCCTCACCACTAACATTTCTACTGAGGCTGGTAACAGTGTCTAGAATATCCTCTAGAGACATGTAAATTGTTAAGCTGCCGCCCAATAAAAAGCTAGCTGAAGAGTTGATGTGAGGGAAATGTTCCCTCATCTAAGAACTTATTCGTCGAGGTTGAGGCATTTGCCGTTTTCGGATAGGTGTACGTCTTCTCCTAGGCTGTAGCCTTCTTCTCGTGCTAGATCTACGTAGCTTCCAAGCTTCTGGATTGTACCGTGTGAAGGTACAATGTGTTCCGGTTGGAGGAATTTAATGAAGTCTCTGTGGTCTTCTTTGTGGGCGTGTCCCGTGGTATGGATTCCAGGGTAGATTCTGACTCCATCGTCCTCAAGCTTGTTTTCTAGTTTGTGTCTGTTCGCCTTGTTTTCAGGTGTAGGGATTACGTTTGATGAGAAGATCATGTGATCTCCTTTCTCAAAGTCGAATGGGTATGTTCCTGATGCCATCTTGTCAAGCTGTGCTCCAGGTTCTCCCTGGTTTCCGGTTGCTACCACAAGCCAGTTTTCTCTTTCTCCGTCAACCTTGTCCATCAGTTCCTCGCATTCATCGTAGTAGGATACTACCTCTATCTGATCTGTGTTGATCAATCCAAGCTTCTCAGCTGATTCTACGTATTCTTTGAGGCTTCTGCCTACGAAGGCAATTTTTCTTCTGTCGTCGTTGGCCTCTATCAGCGAGTTAAGTCGGCCTATCTGTGACGAGAATGTTGAGAAGAATACTGCTCCACCCGCGTCGTAGCATGATTCAAGTACGTCATTGATCTCTACCTTAACTGATTCCTCAGACCTTGCACGTCCTTGATCATCAACCCGTGTTGTACCGGGTATCATGCATTTTACTCCTTCTTCTCCAACCTCTTTCAGTCGTTCAACATCTGTTGTCTCTTCTATCACAGGTGACTGATCTATTTTCATGTCGTTCCCGTATACAACATATCCTTCAGGTGTGTCTAGAAGACTGAGTGTTGAGTCAGGTATTGAGTGGTTTACGTGAGCAAACTCTAGGTTGAAGTTACCTGAGACATTCATCTCCTCTCCCTTCTCGAGTCTTATTATCTGGTTGGAGAGGTTTTTTCTATCGTCTTCTATGGTTCTTTCAACGATTTCTGCTGTGTAGTTTGTGCAGTAGATTGGACAGTCATGTGAACCTGCCAGTTTTGGAATAGCTCCTACGTGGTCGAGGTGTCCGTGTCCGATGACGATTCCTACTACGTTTTTGTCTAGAACCGGTTCGTCTTCCGGTACTGCCCCGATTTCGAGGCTTTGATTTGTTGTCATTTCGTCGACTTGTCCTTCAGAGGATATGACGTTTTCCATGTTGTAACCCATGTCGAAGATGACGACTTCTCCGTCAACTTCCACTGCGGTCATATTCATGCCAACTTCTTCATATCCGCCTAATGTGTAAACTTTCATAGTTAGAAATTCACCTTTGTTTTAAATTCTTACAATAAGTTTAAGGGTACACGATTCTTTTAAATCAGGAGTTATATTTCAGATAATTTTCTTAAGCTTTCCTGAAACAAGCTCTGATATGTATTCTCAGGAGATCAGGGATAAACTAGACGAGAAAGGTATTGAGTTAGGTGACCGTATAACTGCTTCCGGGCGTGAAGGCAGGTTGATGCCGAAGCCGGAGTCTGGAGACTCTGATATTGTGGTGTTAAAGGATGAGTCAGGCTATAATCTTGGACTGGAACCTGAGGACCTTAGACTTCTGGAGAAGATGGAAGGAATTGATGATTCAGAGGGTTTGGAACCCAGTTACTCGGATGATAAGCCTGATATACTGTTTCTGCATACAGGTGGTACAATATCCTCTAGGGTATCCTATGAGGAGGGAGGTGTTGATCCTTCTGCCCATGAGGTAGAGGACATGGTTGAGATGTATCCTGAGCTTGCTAAAGAAGTAAATATTCATTCGGAGGTTATTGCGGAGATGCTATCTGAGGATATGGAGCCAGAACACTGGCAGCAGATAGCGGAAACGATACATGAAGTGAAAGACGAGTATGACGGTATCGTAGTTGGACACGGAACTGATACCATGAGCTATACAGGCGCAGCACTCTCCCTGATGCTGAAAGGAATAAATACGGGTGTGCTTCTGGTCGGAAGCCAGCGCTCATCTGATAGACCGAGCAGCGACGCTTCAATGAACCTCAGATGTGCCTCAAAGTTTCTCAAGGAAACAGATTTTCAAGGAGTTGGAATCTGCATGCATCAGAACTCCGAAGACCTAGAATGCAACATTCTACCTCCTCAAAAGGTTAGAAAGATGCATACATCAAGGAGAGATGCATTTGAATCTGTAAACACTGATCAACTGGGAACGGTAAATATTGAAACCGGTGAAATAAGTAAAAACTACGAAAACACACAGGAAGATTACAGCTTTGAACCAGGATTTAACCAAGATGTTGGCTGGTTGAGAGTCCGGCCAGGTATGAAGCCTGAAGAACTTGATCTTATACTTGAACAGGATTACAAGGGCTTGTAATTGAAGGTACAGGACTGGGGCACATGCCTGTAAACGACTTTGATGAAAACACCCAACATCACGCCGAAATCCTAGATAAGCTTGACGAAGTTGCAGAAGATACTCTTGTAGTGATGACCTCACAGTGTTTGAATGGACGCGTTGACATGGATGTATACTCTGCAGGGCATAAAATTCAAGAGGCTGGTGTAATAGGAGCAGATGACATGCATCCGGAGCTTGCCTATATCAAGCTTATGTGGAGTCTATCCCAAGCTGAGGACCTAGAGGATGCGGAACAGATCTTCAGTAAAAACCATGCCGGTGAACTTGAGAAGAGGAGTATCTACAGTGACTGAGATCTATGGAGTTACAGGTATGCCTCTCTCAGGTAAGACACTGGTAGCTGACATTATGAAAGATCAAGGATTCAAGGTCTTAGACATGGGGGATGTGGTTAGAATTGAGATGCAGAAAAGAGATATAGAGACAGAGGATACAGGTAACTGGGTAAACGATATGAGAGAAGAACATGGTATGGATGCTATTGCAAAGCTTTCCCTGCCTTATCTACAGGAAATAGTTGAAGAGAATCAGGATGTGGTTATCACAGGTATGCGTGGATGGAGTGAGAAAAACCGGTTTGAAGAGGAAATAAACCAGGACATATCCGTGGTATCGGTCTGGGCGTCCAAAGAGACTAGGAAAAGTAGAAGAAATGACAGACAGAGGGAGGAGGATGTGAAGGGAGATGAGTTTCATGAAAGAGATATTAGGGAGATTGAGAACGGTGTAGGCAAACTGATGGCCTTAAGCAATCATATTGTGAAAAACGACAATAAATCCAAACAGGAGCTTGAGGAGAAGGTGAAAACTGTACTTGAATCTTGAGGATCAAAACGTAAAGAAAACATATGAGACGAAGAACGGCGAGGTCGCAAGGAAAGTCGTGAAGAAGGTTGCCGACCAACTTGATTATAGGTTTCAGGAGATGAACTCAATTGCAGTCGCATACAACGGATCCAGAGAAGCTGTAGTAAAGAACGGCCACAGAATCGAAGCATACTCGGATGAAGCACAACAAAAGGTAGAGGAGAAACTGGAGGAATAATAAATTATGGACTACGACAAATTAGGATTCAAATGTGGTATTGAGATACACCAGCAACTTGATACAGATACAAAGCTGTTCTGCAGATGTCCTGTAGATCTTGAGGACGAAAACCCCGACACAAAGGTTGAGAGAAGGCTGAAATCGGTAGCAGGTGAGACAGGTGAACAGGACGAGGCCGCAGAAGTTGAGTCAACCAAAGAGAGAAAGTTCATCTATCACTACCATGAACGAAACAACTGTCTTGTAGAGCTGGATGAGGAGCCTCCTCACAGGATGAACGGCCAGGCATTAGATACAGCTTTGACCTTTGCCAGAATGGTTGACGCAGAGGTTCCTAGAGAGATCCAGGTTATGCGCAAGATGGTTGTTGACGGTTCAAACACCTCAGGTTTTCAGAGAACAAGCATGGTAGGTCTGGACGGAGAGATTAAAACTGACTCCGGCCAAGTTGATATAGAGGATATTGAGCTGGAGGAAGAGTCCGCAGGGATAAACAAGAGGAATGACACTGAAGCAGTTTACGATCTTTCACGTCTTGGTGTTCCGTTAATAGAAGTAGGTACAGATGCTACAATAAAGAATCCTGAGCATGCAAAGGAGGTAGCCGAGGAGATAGGTATGCTCCTTAGGTCGACAGGAAACGCTCGGAGAGGAATTGGAACGATAAGACAGGATGTAAACGTATCTATTCAGGGCGGAGCCCGCGTGGAGATAAAGGGATTTCAGGACGTCAAAAATATTGATACTCTTATTGAAAACGAAGTGAGGCGTCAGAAGAACTTGATTGAACTTGGAGAAGAGTTAGACAAAAACGAGGTTTTAGCTGATAACGTCACTCATATTTTTGAGCAAACTGAAAACCGGATAATATCCACAGTGCTTGAAAACAATGGAGCAGTCTACGCATTTAAGCTTCCTCAGCTGGATGGGAAGCTGAAGCAGAAGATTTCAGGCGAAAGGTACTTGGCGCTGGAGCTTGTTGACTATGCAAAATCTCGAGGAATACAGGGGATAATCCATACCGACGAAGAAAAAGACTACGGCATCAAGGATGAATTAGAAGAGATCAGAGATGTGTTTAAGGTCGAAGAGGAGGATGCAGTGGCTATTCTTGCAGGTCCTAAAGATAAGGCTAAGCAGGCAGGAAAAGCAGTCAGAGACAGAGCAAACCAGCTATACACAGGCACTATTCCTGAAGAGACCAGAAATGCGGAACAGAACTTCACAACATCTTACTCACGGCCTCTACCAGGTTCTGCAAGAATGTATCCAGAAACTGATATACCGCCTATAAAGATATCAGACCAGAAAATCAAAAACATAGAGAAAGATATTCCAGAAACTCTGGATCAGAGAGAAAAACAGTACGCAGATGAGATAGGTGACGAACTTGCCTCACAGATAATAAACTCATATTACTTGGAAGAATTTGAAAAACATAGACAGCAGGCTAATCCAAAACTCACAGCCAACATCTTCGTGAACATAATACCTAGACTGGAGGCTGAAGGGCTCGAAACATCTAATTTGAGTGAAAAAGAGTTCAATCTCCTATTTGACGCCCTAGAAGCTGACAGAATATCAAAAGGAGATGTCGAAAAGGTTCTCACCGAAATGTGTCAGACTCCTGATTCTGGAGAGGTAATTGAAGATATCGTTGAGAGCAAGTCCTCAAAGGATGAGATCCGAGATGCTGTAGATCAGGTTATCGACAGGAATGAAGAGATGATTGAGGAACAGGGGATGCATGCACAGGGAGCTTTAATGGGTCAGGTTATGCAAGAGGTGGAGGCTACCGGTGAAGAGGTATCGAACATTCTGAGCAGGCGTCTAGAAGACAAACTGTGATTATGCAGTCTCCATCTCACCGGCTTCTTTGAGCTTTAAAAATTTTTACTTACGTCTATAAAACAGGTGAATTATCTATGCCAGGATTAGGAGGTCAACCAATTTTCGTAATGTCGGAAGACGCAGAACGTAAAACCGGAGAAGACGCACAACAAAACAATATTGAAGCGTGCAAAACTGTTTCCAGCGCTGTAAGAACCACTCTTGGTCCTAAAGGCATGGACAAGATGATGGTGGACAGCGTAGGAGATATTGTCGTAACAAATGACGGTGTTACAATACTTGAAGAAATGGATTTGGACCATCCTGCTGCACAGATGATGGTCGAAGTCGCACAAACACAGGAAGAAGAGGTTGGCGACGGAACCACCACAGCAGTCGTTCTCGCAGGAGAACTACTGAAAAACGCAGAAGACCTTCTAGACCAAGACATACATCCAACCGTAATAACGAAGGGATACAGGCTTTCACGCGAGAAGTGTACAGATATCTTGGAGCAGATCTCGCTTGACGCAGATCTGAACGACGAAGATACTCTTCGCAAGGTTGCCATGACAGCCATGACAGGTAAGTCGGCCGAAACAGCTCGTGACTACCTCGCTGACATTGCTGTAGAGGCTGTCAGTTCTGTAGCAGATGAGTCCTCTGACAGAATATTTGTAGATGAGGACAGCATTAAGCTAGAGAAGAAAAAAGGAAGCTCTGTAGAAGACACCGATCTGGTGCAGGGTGTAATCTTGGATGAGGAGAAGGTTCATTCAGGAATGCCTTCAGAGGTTGAAGATGCCAGAATCGCTTTGATTGATTCAGCTATTGAAGTAAAAGAGACTTCGACCGACGCTGAGATCAACATTTCTGACCCTGCACAGATGCAAAACTTTGTTGAACAAGAAGAGGAACAGCTCAAGGACATGGTTGATGCCATTGATGAAGCAGGAGCAAACGTTGTCCTCTGCCAGAAGGGTATAGACGACATTGCACAGCACTATCTTGCGAAGAAAGGAATCTTTGCGATCCGACGTGTCTCTTCCGGCGATCTAGACAAGCTATCCAACGCCACCGGAGGCAATATAATCACAAGCATAGACGAAATCGAGGAAAGTGATCTAGGAAACGCTGGATCAGTAGAACACAAACACGTAGGCGGAGACGCAATGACTTTTGTTCAGGACTGTCCAGAAGCTGAGTCAGTTTCAATCCTGATTCGTGGAGGAACAGACCACGTGGTAGATGAGATTGAAAGAGCCATGGAAGATGCAATTGGTGCAGTAACGTCCGCCGTAAAGCATGGAAAAGTTGTCGGCGGTGGAGGTGCCACAGAAGTCGAACTCGCTCAGGAACTCAGAGATTACGCAGACTCTGTAGGAGGTAGAGAACAGCTTGCCATCAATGCGTTCGCTGACGCACTGGAGGTTATTCCACGCACACTTGCAGAGAATGCAGGGTTTGATCCTATTGACTCACTTGTTGAGCTCAGAAACCAGCATGACTCAGGTGAGGAAATGGCTGGCCTGAATGTCAGCTCTGGAGAGTCAGAGGAACTGTACGAGCAAGGAGTTGTCGAACCAAGACAGACCAAGACTCAGGCTGTACAAAGTGCTTCTGAGTCCGCAGAGATGATTCTTCGTATAGACGATGTAATTGCTGCTTCAGGTTTTGATGCAGCCGGTGGAGACTCCGGAGGTGGAGCACCTGAAGGAGGTCCTGGCGGAGGAGGCATGCCAGGCGGAGGAATGGGAGGACTAATGTAACTCCCAATTACAGCTCTGCTTAAATCCTCATCACTTTTCTTAATCTATTCTCTTCTGACTTCCAACCAATTGTTATCCTGCCTTAATTTTCTGATTCTTGGAAAGTATCTTCCAGTGATTATAAATACGCTACTATAGACATTGTGTGTATAGGGTTTTCCAAGTCATGTCAGAAGATGAAGTACAGCTAGGCAACATGGATGACGATGACTATGAAGTTATTCCAATGGGGCCTGTAAGAAAATTGGAAAGAAGAGTTGAGAATCTTCAGGAACAACAGGAACAGAGCCAGGAATCAGGCGGAGGCACAGGAAATGAAGAACTGGTAAGAGATATAATGGATATAATGAAGTCCAACCAGAAGATCGTCAACGACATGACGGAGTCCACACATGAGCTCAGAAACTCTGTTGAAGACCTGACCAACAAGATGGACTCTGTAATCGACAACATGAACGAGTTCATGGATCTTCTAAACCAGGCCTCAGAGATGGATATGGAGGGAGAGGTCGCAGGAAACATAGAAACCAGGGTAGCAAATGCCATAGGAGACAAGATGGACGATATGGTTGACGAGGTCAGAAACTCCAACCAGAAAATTGCAGATAACCTTGAAGATCTCAACTCCCAGATGAGACAGAATTACTACGCATCCCAACAAGCTGCGGATACTGCAACAGATCGTGGAAATAGTCAGCAACCGCAACAGACTCCAAATTCGAACCGTGGTAGAGGAGGAAACAGGAGCCAAAGTAGCGGAGATGGTGAAGGTATGCCTCTAGGCTCTGACAACTCTGATAGAATGGAAAAATTGAAGAAGAGATTCGGCTCCATGAACAATAATGAATAGGAAGGGTATAACACCTGTAATAGCTACCTCACTTCTTATACTGATTGCTGTGTCAGCTGTCGCGACTGCAGCGGTATTCTTCAGGAATACAACCGATGATATTACAGGTTCAGTAAATGATCAGCTCTCCGAGCAGCAAAGAATAGAAGGAACCTCCATCAGCGTAGAAAGAGGATACAACAACTCCAATGGGAACATCAGCTTAAAGATAAGAAATACTGGAAGATATGTTATCTCTATTGAGGAAAACGATCAGAAATACTGGAGTTTATTTGCAGATGGAAGACCAAACTCATTCAGCTATGCCTCCTACTCATCGCCGTCAACGGTTTCCCTCGATACAGGTGAGGTCATCACATTACAGACCGACGTTGGGTATCCCAGCTCAGGAAGCTTCACTAGGCTTGAACTACAGGGCAGATTTGAGATTGAGAGCGGTATAGTCTGCAGCAATAATGGGGGCTCACAGAACTGTTAGAGCCAAGGTCCAACTTATTTAAACAAAACTACAGAAAGATGTATCCATGAACATAGGTATTGACAGAAAGGGTATTACCCCTGTTATTGCTATTGTCCTACTCCTGATGGTTACGGTTGGTGCGGTTGGAGTAGTATACACACAGTTCCAAAGCTTGTAGGAGACCCAACTGAACAAATAGATGATCAACAAAGAAATCAGAATACTGACATAACCATAGTGAGAGGAAAGTCCAATGATACCAGCAATCCGCAGAGCGGTCAACTTATACTGGAGGTGCAGAACACTGGATCAGTAACCAGAAACACCACATCGTTCAGAGTAACTACAGATGACGCTTCCTTAATCCCTGGACAGGATGGAAGTCTCTCGTCAAACCCGAGCAACTCCACACTTTTGGATCCTGACGAGACTATGGACTTCTACACAGGTGTTACGTTTCCAGGTCCGACAGACGGCGTAGTAGTAACACTTAATCTCAAGGGATCGGAGAAAACATTTAACATAGATTGCAGACCAGAGACGTCCACAACTGCGTTCTGCCAATAATTCACCACTTCTTTCCTCTTATTTTTAATCACTCAAGTGCATCAATCATTACGTATGGTACTAGGCGGAGAAAGGGTATTACCCCTGTTATTGCTATTGTCTTGCTTCTGATGGTCACAGTTGGTGCTGTTGGAGTTGTCTACTCGCAGTTCCAGAGCCTTGTAGGAGATCCAACTGAACAGATTGACAATCAGAGAAGGAATCAGAATACTGATGTAACTATAGTAAGAGGGAGATCTAATGATACTTCAGATCCTGACAGCGGCCAGCTGATCCTAGAGGTGCAGAACACTGGATCAGTCACTAGAAATACGTCGGCTTTCAGGCTCATTACTGATGATCCTTCCATGGTTCCAGGTGATGGAGGGATGGTTGATGGTTCTCTATCCACAAACCCTGAGAATTCCACACTGCTCGATCCAAAGGAGACTATGGATTTCTACACAGGTATCCCGTTCCCGGGTCCGACAGACGGTGTGGTGGTTACATTGAACTTGAAGGGATCTGTCAAGACATTCAATATAAATTGCAGACCGTTAACTTCTAGTACGGCTTTCTGCCAGTAGATTCAGGATTCTCCCAAACTTATGCGCTGGCTTTATATTTTAGCCAAGTGACTTTATTTAGTATGAGAAAGGCTCAGGTTGGAGCGATCACCGCTGTACTCCTGACCGGTATTACTGTAGGTGTAGCTTCTGTCGTTTATGTCTGGGGTCAGCCAATCCTAGACAAGAGGGATGCAGGCGATCAGCTGGATGAGGTTGAAGGCCTTGTACTTGATATACAGAGTGAGGTTAACCGTGTTTCCCAGGCTGGAACAGGAGCCACGAGCAGTATACCAGTCCAGATTGAGTCAGATGAGTATTCAGTCAATATTGTGGAGTTGAATGCCTCAAGTGATTATATTGATGTAGTGGTTGAGGGAGGAGAGTTTCCATATCCTGAAGGGAGCTGGACCTTGTTGAGCGGTGAAGGAATGAGAAATCTCTCTATTTCAGGAGGTGACTACGTGCTTGAGGGACAGGATTCTGGTTCTGTGATCCTAGCAAGACCTGAGTCAGGTATTACAACTTACAGAATCGAGTTTAGAAACGTCTTTTCGGATGGAGATGAAGTTCCTCTTGAGAAAACTGATCTAATCTCAACAGGAAGCACTGTGACGGGCTCAGGAAGCATATACTTAGAGAATGCAGGCACACAGGTTAACAGAGGCAGTAGTGGCTTAACTGTCTCTTCCGGTCAAACCTTGGCCAGAGAGCTTTCAAAGATAGAGGCTGAGATGAGATGAGTTCAGTTAGAAAAGGACAATACATGGCGATCGAAGCTGTACTGTCTCTCGGACTTAGTCTTATTGTAGCCGTCGCAGCTATAGGTGTTTTTAATAACTACAGAGGTAGTGTATTTGACGCTATTGGAGACCGAAACGTGGAAATTACTTCCTCCAGAGTTGTTTCAGCAATGTATAACTTGGGCCATATGGGAGATGGAAGCTCGATAACTGTTGAGGTACCTCAGACCGGCTCCAGGACATATGATATAGCGGTTACAGCTGACAACTTGGAGATCTCCTCAGGAAGTTCATCTTACACTTACTCTCTGGACAGCATAACGTGGACATCTAACATTGAGGGATCGGCTCAGGGAGACGAAATAGCTCTTGTTCGTGTAAACAATGGAGTAGAGGTGAGGTCTGACTGATGTCTCCGCCTTTGAACAATTTGGTAGGAAAGATGCGTAAGATGAAGCATCCGGAGCTGTTTGAGGACGAGGAAGAAGATCAGGAAGAGGATTTAGGTCCGGGTGTTGAGTTACCTACTCCCGGAGAGTTTACTGAAGAGGTGGTTGAGGAGGCGGAAGAGGAAGAAGATCTAACGGACGTTGATATATCTTATCCATTGGTCCCGGAAGATCCTGATGAAGGTGAGACTGTCTATGCATGGGCACATATCACTTGGAATGACGAGGAGGGAGAGCTTGTCTATAGGATAGTTGAGCCTGAGCTTGGTGAAGACATGAAGGAGACATACAGCAGAATCGTAGAGATCATGGAGAGAAGCTTTGATATTAACTTCGATGAACTCGAAGCAGGTCAGGCAAAGGAGTACTTAGAGGACAAGATCGACATGATAGTTGATAAGTACAATATCAGTATTCCTGAGGAGAAGAGGGAGGTAATAAGGTATTATACTAAACGGGATTTTGCTGGCCTTGGTAAGCTTCAGCCTTTGATGAATGATACAGAGGTTGAGGATATTTCATGTGACGGATTAGGTGTTCCCATCTACGCGTATCATAGGAATCCTAGATTTGGATCCATCAAGACTAACCTAGAGTGGAATGATTCGGATCACCTTGACAGCTTTGTTATGAAGCTTGCTCAGCGATGTGGTAAGTCAATATCTGTCTCAAGCCCTCTGCTGGATGGTTCTCTACCTGATGGTTCTCGTGTACAGGCTACGTTAGCAACAGATATTGCGAGACATGGATCCAACTTTACGATTAGAAGGTTTTCCGAGGATCCGTTGACACCTATCCATATGATGGACTACGAGACGGAAAACGCCAGAATGCTGGCGTATCTATGGATGATCGTGGAGCATGAGAAGTCCATGCTGGTCTCTGGAACCACAGGTGCCGGAAAAACATCACAGCTCAACTCAATGTCTCTATTTATCCGTCCGGAGAAGAAGATTGTTTCAATAGAGGATACACCTGAGTTGAGGTTGCCGCACGAACACTGGGTGCCGGAGGTTTCAAGATCAGGTTTTGGATCATCTGCAGGTGAAGGCGGAGAGGTTACTATGGACAATCTTCTCAAGGAGTCTTTGAGACAGCGACCTGAGTACATTATTGTTGGGGAGGTTAGAGGAGCCGAAGCATACATCCTTTTCCAGCAGATGGCCACAGGTCATACAGGTCTAAGTACCATCCACGCAGATTCCCTTGACATGCTTATGGACCGTTTAACCACTGAGCCCATCAATCTGTCACCTTCACTCATTGAGACCTTAGACCTTATCATGGTTATTGCACGTATCCGTAGAGGAGGTACTTACATCAGAAGGATAATGGGTCTATACGAAATAAGAGGCTACGACAAGAGAAAAGGTATTGATGCTAATCAGGTTTTTGGCTGGAATCCGGATAACGATGAGTATGTTGTGAAGAATAATTCCATGATTCTGAAGGATATAGCTGATCAGGCGGGAAAGGAGTACAGCGAAATCAGGAAAGAGTTGAGAAACCGTCAACATGTCTTGAACTGGATGCAGGAGGAGCAAATAAAGAATTACAGGAAGGTGGGTGACATAATCTCACGTTACTACTCGGATCCGGAATCCATCTTGAAGAAGGTAGGGCAAACATTTAATTCTGAACAGGCCGAAAAAGACACTGATGGATCTTGAGGACTACGCAGAATTCTGCTACGATCAGACCGGAAGCGTAGCTCTCAGAATAGTGCCGTACTTTCAAGACTACAAGATGCTGCTCACGCAGGCAAATATCGATATTTCCCTGCCGGAGTATCTATCTCTCGGAATCTTTACAACAGGACTGATTTCGGCCTTTGTATTCAGTATATTTGGCTTAATATTCTTTCTAAGTTCAGGTCTTACAGGCCTCTTAACGGCGTTTTTTATCACGTTATTTATCTCGATTATATCTGCGTCCTTGCTTTATTTCTATCCTAAGACATTGGTTAGCAGTAGGGCAACCGTGATACGTGATATGATGCCTTTTGCCACAATGTATCTCTCTACCCTTGCTGGTACAGGTAACTCTGTCTCTGAGATATTCACCAAGCTTGCCGACGTTGAAGAATATGACGAGGTTGCAACTGAGGCAGAAAAGATTTCTCGAGATATCGAAACGTTAGGTATGGACGTCTCAGAGGCCCTTGAACGGGGCGCTGACCGAACCCCAAGCGAGGACCTTGAAGATCTGCTGAGAGGTCTTGAACACGTTATCACCACTGGAGGCTCTGTAAGAGAGTTCTTAAACCAGAGGTCTGATGCATTGATGGACGACTATCAGAGACGTATTGAGAAGTTTGCTGATCAGCTTGGGCTACTGGTTGAAATGTATATTACAGTTGTAATCGTTGGTTCAATTATATTTACAGCAATGAGTGCTATTATGAGCTCTTTTACGGGATTTGATCCTACTATAATAGTGGCCATACAGGTTATACTTGTTTTTCTAGGCCTCCCAATCATTACAGGGATGTTTATCATCTTCATTAAAGGTATATCGCCAGGAGGTGTTATGTAGTGGTCAACTTCTTCAAGGAGGAGGATTATGAGCCAGGTTATTCGCTGAAAGATAAGATTGTATTTGGATCGGCTGGAGGCGCGGCTTTTGTAGCCATAATTGGGATAGTTATTTTACTGGTGGGGAGTCAGAGAATTGGAGGATTGGTTCTTCTATCTTCTATTCTTCTTGGTATTCTCCCATATGGAGTGTTTTCTTTCCTGAAGAACAGAAAAATCAGTAAGATTGAGAAGCAGTTTCCTGATTTCTTAAGTGATCTGGCAGAGTCTAAGAGAGGTGGTATGACCCTTTTGAAGGCATTTGAGTCAGCTAGAGAAAACGATTACGGTGAGCTCGATGCACAGATCGAGAGGATTTATCATGAGCTCAGTTGGGGTATCCCCTTTCCAGAGGTTATGCAAAGGTTCTCCAGAAGAATGAGCGACTCTGTCGTGATACAGGAGTCCGTATCAATTATTATTCAAAGCTTCAAATCCGGGGGCGATATTACAGGCACTATCTCTTCTGTAGCCGACGACTCTGCCAGGCTGAGAAAGGTAGTCAAAAACAAGAATGCACAGCTTCAACAGCAGCTCTTCATCATGTACGTTATTTTCTTTCTGTTTATAGGAATTACAATAGGGATCTACACGATGCTTGCACAGCTTCTAGGCCTTGGATCTACAGAGGATGGTGCGATCAGCGGTATAAGTGACGTTATAGGAGGCAGTTCTGGAGGAGGCCCAACTAACTTCTGTAATGGAGATATTGCAGCTGCTCAGCCATTCTGTGTTACTTCAAAGATATTTGGCTTCGTTCCCGCAAACATTTCCAGTGGACAGGTATCGCTGTCTAGCGAGTACGCTGTCAATCACGCATATGGCAGAATGGCTTATTATAAGGCCTTACTCTTCGTGATGATGGTGGTTCAAGGTATACTAACCGCGCTTGTTGCTGGTCAGATCAAAGGAGGGCTCTCCAAGCGCAGGTATTAAACATGCAATAGTTATGCTTCCAATAGCATTTATTGCGTTCATCTCAATTGTAGGGAATGCGGGGATATAGATGAAATCTAAAGGACAAGTTACGATCGAGTATCTGCTCTCGACCTTGTTTGTAATCATAATGTTGTCCACTCTTCTATTACTGTCGGTTGACAGAGTCCCTGAGATAGATGAAGCCTCAAAGCCGGCAGAAGTTACCATGGAAGCTAGAAGAATCTCTTCCATGATGATTGCCTCTCCAGGCGGCCACTCATACGGCCTAGGAGGCTCCCAATGGGAGAAAAATAGTTCAACCCTTCAAAATATTGATTCCGTAGGTTTTGCAACCGACTACCATGCTGTCGACAGGGATAAGGTTGAAAACCTCACATCTTACTCTCCTAGTGGGCTTAACTACTCGGTTTTCCGCAGCCTGACTAACATAGATAATCAGTACAGATTTCTGTTTACATACATGCCTGTAATACACACTCCTGAAAGATACCGGAGAAATAACCCTCCGGAAAATCCAAATATCACTGAGCCGCAATCATCAGATTATGATAGCTCCGGCAATACAGTAAGGTATGGTGACTTTACAATCGGAGGTGTAGAATACAATTTTATTGTTACTTCTCACAACGATGTTTACGACACAGTATATAGGAACAGAAACAGCAATCGGAGATGGGACTTCAGGTCATCACCCAAGTTCGAGGTAGGCGAGGAAATTAAACTTGACGGCAGAAACTTTACTCTAAGAACCATCCAGAATACAGAGAGAAAATCTGGCAGTTTTCTTATGGTTTCGCGCCAGTTCAAGGAGTTTGGACCTTCGTTTGATGCAACATCATCTATACAGAAGCTGAACAGGTATGCAGCGCTCAACGAGACAGGCACAACCCTTCAACCTCTGAGGATCGAGGTGTTTGCATGGAGCAATTGAATAGAAAAGGAATAGGCTATTCAATTGAGGCAATTCTTTCAGCTGTAATACTTTTCACTTTTGCCTTTGGAGCGGTAACTCCTCCTGAGACACAGGAGTTTTCACAGTTCCAGAACGAGATAGCTGCCAGAGATCTTACACATATGATCAAAAAGACAGGAGATTTGAATATTTTTCTCAGGAACTCCAACACCGGCGGAGTCAGGTCGGAACTATCCTCTGTATCGTCAAAAAATCTCAAGGCGTCAGGCACAGTAAGCAACCTTCCTGTGGGTGAGACTCAGATAGCCTTCCATACGATGCCTTCTGAAATACATGTAAACGGTACAGAGCCTGTGCAATCTGGCGATAGATGTGACGGTGACCTAACTTCTTTGGACGCCAGTTCGGAGGAACCTATTTTGAGGGCTGATGTTTCACAAAGTCTCGTTAACAGGCATACATCCTATCTGTATTTTGGTGACAATGATCCATTAAACCCCTCAGGTTATAATGGAAAGGAAGACTATGATACTGTTTGGGTTGATAATGGAACTAAGTGCGTTTTCTCTCCTTCTGAAGGGCCCTATGGGATTAATGACATATTCCTGTGGGGTAACTCCTCAGATCCTAATTCCAGATACTATGAATTCAAGAATATTAACGCCTCAAAAGGACAGTTCACTGTGTACGAAGCTGACAACGCATTTGACGTCAAAAAGATGATGAATAAAGATCTCAACGGCATAAACACAGACACTGTCGTCAATACTGTTAACTTCTCGTCACCTGATATATACGGATATGATGTAATGGTTTTTCAGGAGAACGAAACTGTTCCTAGGTTTAATCCTTACGAAAGCTTGTTGAGTGATATGGCTTCAAACACGTCGATACTGCTTTTGATGAATATGACTCAATCAGATGCACAAAACAGTTTCATCCGTGATCTGGGCTTCAAGTGGACGCCCATGGATTATAGCCCTGTGAGCAGTTACCGTGCGACGTTTTCTACCTACGGGAACAGTGATAACATTGAAAGCTACTTTCTTGGTTTAGGAGGCGAGCCAAGAGATCTTTCCTTGAAGCCTGGAGGCCAGATAATATCCAATCAAGGCTCCAGAGAAACATCTAGAGATGATATCCTCTACGCAAGAAATGTCAGGTATAGCTCCGGTGACCTGGACGGCGAGATCTCTCCCAGTTCTTCATGGTCTTCAACCTCTGGTCCAACATCCTGTACACATAATGAAGCAGATTTCTCCATCCCTGGTTCCTCATATTCATCTCAAAATGTGCCGGTGAAGAATATTGACGTTGAGGATGGGTGTGGGACCCGTGCTCTGAACATTGATTTTGATGATGACGGAGACTTTGAGACAGGGCCGGTATTAGAGGATGAAATTGTAGAAGTATTCGACAGAAGATACAGCCCTACCATTTCTGGTGCTAGCAGCGCTTCATTAGAGTTTGTAGGTAGTAAGAAAGTTGAGCTCATTAATCATAGAAAGGCTCTAGAGAATATCTCTGGCGCCAAGGCAGCTAGAATGGCTTATGAATCAGATTATGAAGAAGATGATCTCAAGATGGTGGCTTCTACCATCTACTGGCTGCGTGATGATAATGTCAGGTTCAAGTCGACAGATCAAAAGTCATATACCGCGACAAAGATTGTTGGCGGAGTTGAGAACAAGATTTTCCTCCCTTACAGACTAGATTTGAGGTGGTCTAGGTGAAGGGCCAGCTTCTGTTGATATCTGCAGTACTTGTCAGTTTGATTATGCTGGCGGCAGGCTCGGCGGTCGAGAGCATGAGCGAGCAGGAGTATGATTTCATAGAGGAAGGGTATACTGCCGACATTATAGAGCAAGAGACTGAGTCGCTTGATAAAACTGTTCCAAAGAACAGGGAAAATTATAGGAAGATGATAGGGTTTCTTACAGAGTATCAGCCCTCTGTCAGCTACGGCGACACAAATCAGTGTTACAACGTGACCTTACGCAGCGATGACTCTGTGATTGATTTGAACTGTGTTGGATGATCAGAACTTTTTGACAAACTTAGTCTCCTCGTCCTCGAGGTCGAAGTAATTCTCCAGATTCTCGTCCTGATCTAGCAGTTCCGATATGAATGGCAGTGTCTTGACGGCTTCACGTCCGGATATATGCAGTCTCTCACCTATTTTTGATGTTATCGAATCCATCTTCTGTCTCGAAGCTCTTGAAGAACCCATCTTGCTTATCTTGGATGGATACTGATATTTTGTGTAGCCTGAGTATTTTTCCTCTTTTGACAGGGCCACTCCTACAGTTGAGTACTTGTAAAGGTATTTGAGAAGCTTCCAGTTCTGTCTACGTCTGATTCTTCCGTTAAACAGATCTGCCTTTGATATGTAGTTATATGCTTTGGCTACATCTCCCTGTTTTTTGTATTCTCTAGGCGTGTTCTCACGGATCCACTGAAGGAATGTATCTGCATCTTCCTCAAGGTCGTTTGTAGCGTCTTCTGCCGTGGAGGCTGTGGTAGTATTAAATACTATCTTTAGTGCTTCGAAGATGTCCTGATTTCCGTTTCTTCCACCTATCACTTCTAAATCATCTATCAGTAGCTCTTCCTGTCCCATAGCGACGGCCTGGAGATCGTTTATTGCTGAACGCATTTGACCTCCTGCGCTTCTTGCAATTCTCTTTGGTGCTCCGTCCTCGTATTCAATTCCTTCGTTTTCTAGTATATCTCTCAGATGTGCGGCTATGGAGTTGGTGTGTACTGAGTCAAGCTTGATGGTCTTGGATTTGTTTCTGAGGGTTCTGATCTTGCTGTCATATGCGTCGTTTGCTGTCATGACAACAGGAAATCTTGTCTCATCTACTATGTCGCTTATCTCTGAGACTCCTCCTCTGTCGCTGTTTCCTGACATTCCATCGACTTCGTCGACCAGTATGAGCTTCTGCCCTCCGTAGAAGGATGCTTGTCTGGTCGCCTCCTTGAGCTCTTCTTTTAGCTTGGATTTGGTTCTTACATCAGATGCATTGGTTTCAACCAGTTCGTAGCCTAGGTCGTTTGCCAGGGCCTCGACAAGCGAAGTTTTTCCTGTACCTGCCTGTCCGTGCAGTAGTACGGGCTTGTCTCCTTGCTCCCAGTTTTGAGCCCAGTTCTTTATTTCCTTCTTTTCTTTGGAGGCTCCACGGTAATCTGAAAGGGTTTCAGGTCTATACTTTTCTACCCACATAAAACTTCACTGATTGAAGATTGGCAAAATGAGCAAGTTTTTCTCCTTCTGGTTTTCTGCTTTCTATTATTTCTCATGATCTAGGTCGGCGATCTTGGCAAGCAAGGCCTCTATCTGTATGTCTGGGCTTCCTCCTTCGCTTATACGGAACTCGAACTCTCCAAGGTTGTCTATTATAGTGAGCTTTGCCTGTTCAGATATGTCTAGATCATATACCTCTCTGTGTATGGAGTCAATTACGTCCTGTCCGTCCAGGCCTCTTTCTATCATTAGGTCAGAGAGCTGGTCTCTTGCATCCATAAACCGTTCTTTTAAGGCTAGCTCTAGGATCTTTGTAATCTCTTCAGGTCTTAGAGAGGCTGCAACACCGTATACATCTTCTTCTTCGATCTCGCTGTTTTGAATTGATGCGGTTTGTAGCACGTTTGTAACCCTTCTCAGGTCGCCGTCTGAAACCCTCATGACTGCCTCTAGGGCATCTTCTGAGACTTTGAAGCCTTCTGATTCCCCTATCCTCTGGATGTAGTTTTTGACGTCTTCTTCTTCAAGTCTGTTGTACCTGAATACGGCGCATCTTGATTGTATAGGGTCGATTATCTTCGAGGAGTAGTTGCACGATAGTATGAATCTGCAGTTCTCTGTGAACTGTTCCATAGTTCTTCTGAGTGCCTGTTGTGCGTCAGGTGTCAGTGCGTCGGCTTCATCTAGGAATATGATTTTGTATTCCGCCTCTATAGGTTTGGTTCTGGCAAAGTCCTTGATTTTCTCTCTTACGACATCTATACCTCTTTCGTCGGAGGCGTTTGTCTCCATAAAATTCTGATTCCACTGATCGCCGTACAGATCTTTCGCAAGTGCGACCGCTGAAGTTGTCTTCCCAGTCCCGGCAGGACCTGCGTAAAGCATGTGAGGAATTGATTCCTCCTCTACAAATGCGCTTAGTCTGTCTATTATTTCTTCTTGTCCAACAACTTCAGAAAGCGTATCCGGCCTGTATTTTTCCGTCCATACATCAATCATTGGAATTGCACACCTCTAAATTCCATCTTTTCTAGTTTACTCATCACTGTTTAACTACGGTTGGTCTAAGCTTTTATGCTTTCTTTGAACCTTACTTAGATGTGATCATAGGTATTACAGGAACTCCTGGAACAGGCAAGACTACGGTATCAAGATACTTTGATATTGAGACTGTTGATCTGAAACAGTATGCGGAGGAGAATAATATGGGAAGTCTAAACACTCAGGGTGAGCTGGAGGTTGATATTGAGGAGCTAAGACAGAATCCTCCACAGGAGGGAGAAGGTGACTTGATAGTAGAGGGTCATTTAGCACATTTTATCGACCTAGATTACTGTGTTGTATTAAGGTGCAGACCAGACATACTGAGGCAGAGACTTCAGAAAAGAGATTACTCAAAACAGAAGATAGACGAGAATGTCGAGTCCGAAAAGCTTGATATTATTCTTTCACAAGCTGTAAGAAATCAGGAGAGGGTACTTGAGGTTAATAATACTGACAAGGAAGAGGAAGAAGTTGTGAAAGAGGTTAAACAGGGTTTTCAGGAAGAGATTGTTTCGTATGGTGACGTTGACTGGTCTGAGTTTATCTAGGCGTTTTCCTCTACCCATGATGTAAGCTGTTCCTTATTCATGAACCCCTCGTTTTTGGCGACTACATCTCCATCCTGAATAATTAGTAGTGTTGGCAGCGCCTTGACGTTGTAGCTGGTCGCTAGGTCGGAGTTCTCCTCCATGTTTACCTTTCCAAAATTGACGTCTTCAATCTCGTTTGAGACTTCTTCGTAGACAGGTTTCAATTTTTGACATGGCCCACACCATGAGGCCCAGAAGTCTAGAATCCAGGTTTCATCGGAGCTTTCAACTTGGTCTATTGATGATGAATCTAGGTCAGTTGGCATATAATCTATATCATATGATATGTTAAAAATGTAGGTGTGTGTGGGTGGTAATCGGTTTTATTCCTGCATGTACACAGTTCTGATAGGATATGGTATGTCGATTCCTGCCTGGTCGTACTCTTCCTTGATTAGCTGTGATACTTCCGATGCACCTGCAACTATGTTGGATCTGCCGTTATCAGTCCATCCTCGAAGTTTTAGGTTTACTGATGATCCTCCCAGTTCATCGACCAGTACCTGCGGACTTGGATCATCTTCGACGCTTTCTGCACTCTCAAGTACATCTTCAGCAACTTCCTTAGCTTCCTTGATATTGTCGTCGTAGCCTATACCAACTATAACACTAAACCTTCGGTTGCTGTAACCTGTTTTGTTGACTACCTGGTTGCTGTAAAGTTTTGAATTAGGCATTATGACTTTTCTACCATCGTATGTCTTTATCTCCGTTGCACGGGTGCTTATGTCTTTTATAGTGCCTTCCTCTCCACCTGCTTCTACCTGGTCACCTATTTCAAACGGACGTGTGATCATGATCAGGATTCCTGAGATAAAGTTTGCTATTATGTCCTGCAGCGCGAAGGATACACCTAAACCGATTAAACCTATTGCGGCGCCTAAGGCGGATGGAGGAACTCCAAATACACCAAGAAGAGTGACAAATGTCAAGGGATAGATTATGTATGCTGAGAGTCTCTTGGCTGATTTCTTTGCATGTAAGTCTCCGCCTCCATGCTGAATATACTCACCAATTGCAATGTTTGAAGCCTTGTTCAGAAGATAACCTCCCAGTATCGTTGCCACGGCCAGAACAATAGTTTCAACAGTTAAACCTGAAATTAGTGTCCCTGCCTCCTCTACGGGAACCTCCCCTACACTTGTCTTATTCATAGATACCATCTGGTGGAATAGACTTAAACTTGTTATGACATACCTCATACCCTAAGTATCTGAAAAGAGCACGTGTTGATATATTGCCAAATTGATTCCTCTATAGAACCCTCCAAGATTGAATCGAGTTATTCTCTTAAGGCTGATACAAGTAATCCCTAATATGGGAGAAATAAAATTTGCTGATAATGATGATGCTTCAGACGCTTTACCTGAAGGCTTTGAACCTTATGTCAAGGAATGGTTTAATTCCGAGTTCCCAGGCCTGAGTGATCCTCAGAGGTATGCTTTTGAATTAATTCACGAAGAGGAAAACTCTTTGATCTGTGCGCCCACTGGCTCGGGAAAGACGTTGAGCGCATTTATGTCGGCCTTGAACGAGCTCTTCAGGATGGGTGAGGAGGGCGAACTTGATGATGAGATCTATGTACTGTATATTTCTCCTCTCAGAGCCCTGTCAAATGATATAGAGAGAAATCTTGAGGACCCTCTTCATGGCATAAGAGAGAAAGCAGAGGATATGGGTTATGATGTACCTGAGATTAGAAGTATGGTGCGTACAGGTGATACAACTGATGCGGAAAAGCGTGAGATGCGTGAAAACCCTCCACACATCATGATAACTACTCCCGAGTCTCTCGGAATCCTCCTTAACTCTCCAAAGTTCAAGGAAAACTTGAGGAATGTAAAGTATACTATCACGGATGAGATACACTCCCTGAGTGCAAACAAGAGAGGTGTTCATCTTTCTCTGTCTATGGAAAGGCTTGAGGACATGGTGAACGGTTCTCCAACAAGAATCGGCTTGAGTGCTACACAGGCTCCCATAGACGAGATCGCAAAGTATCTTACAGGCTACACTGCCGACGAAGATACGGGTACAAAGCTGGATCAAAACGATGAAGAAGTTGTTTCAGCACCTATAGCCTCCAGGGAGGACTATTCTCCCAGAGACTGCACTATTGTGGATGTCGCGGCGTCTAAGGAAATAGACCTTGAGACTGTATCACCTGTCAGAGATCTTATACATACACCTGCCGCTGAGATACAGGAGGCGATGTACGACAAGATACATAACCTGATACAAGACCATGATTCTACCATAATCTTTACCAACACCAGATCTGCTACAGAGAGGATAGTCAATAACCTGAAGGAGAGATTTCCTGATAAGTATGACGAGAATATTGGAGCCCATCACGGCTCAATGAGCAGAGATAAGCGTCTTGAAGTTGAGGAGAAGCTCAAGAAAGGGGAGATGAAGGTCGGCGTTACCTCAACGTCCCTGGAGCTAGGGGTCGATATAGGAAGTGTTGAACTGGTTCTGCAGCTAGGCTCTCCTAAAGGTGTTGCCAGAGGAATACAGAGAGTAGGCAGGTCAGGTCACCAGATAGGGGAGAAGGCAAAAGGGAAGATGATTGTTACAGACAGGGATGATGCATTGGAGTGCAGCGTTCTCTCCAAATGTGCTAAGGAAGATGATTTAGACAAGATTCAGATACCTCAGAACTCTTTGGATGTCCTTGGCTCAGCAGGTTGTAGGCATGGCATGTAACCATAAGTGGGATATTGATCATGCATTTAACGTCATCAGGAAGAGCTACAACTTTGTAGACCTTGAACTAGAGGACTTTGAGAATGTCCTGAAGTACTTGGGTGGAGAATATGAGCTTGAGGATCAGAATGTCTACCGGAAAATATGGATAGATCATGAAGACGGATTGTTTGGTCGGTCAGGGAAGATGACACGTGTAATCTACATGACCAATATTGGTACTATACCAGATGAATCTGGCTACGAGGTAGTTACACGGGGAGATAAGAGCTACGTAGGGACTTTGGATGAAGAGTTCCTGGATAGGCTTACAAAGGGAGACATCTTTACCTTAGGAGGCTCTACGTATGAGTTTAAGTACGCCAAGGGAATGAAGGTTTTTGTTGATCCTCAGCCGCAGAAGAAGCCGACGGTCCCAAGCTGGTACTCACAGAGACTTCCTCTAAGCTATGATCTTGGTGTGAAGATCGGAAGATTTAGGCAGGAAGTAGAGGAGCAATTGGATCTTGGTGCCGGCGACAATGATATTATACAGTGGATTATGCACAATTATTATCTGGATGAGAATACTGCTGAGGCAATATTCAGGTATCTCAAGGAACAGTACCAGCTTACAGGCGATGTCTCTAATCACTCTGATGTGACTGTTGAAAGATATATTGATGATGACAACAGACAAAACTTTATCTTCCAGACTATCTACGGCCGCAGAACGCATGATGCGTTGTCAAGAATCCTTGCTCACCTTCTTCAGCAGAAGATCAACAAGAACATTGGAATGGTGATCGACGATAACGGATTTATCTTGGTTACGCCCAGAAGACCTATAGATATTGAGGAGCTTCTGGAAGATCTTGTAAACTGCGATCTCGAGGAAGAGCTGAAAGAAGCTGTAGGTAAAACAGAGTTGATGAAGAGAAGGTTTAGGCATGTAGCTGGAAGGTCCCTTATGATACTTAGAAACTATCAGGGAAACTCAAAGACTGTTGGGCAGCAGCAGATGAAGGGACATTTCCTGATTTCCGCAATCAGAAACCAGTATGACAGAGACTTCCCAATGATAAAGGAGACTTACAGAGAGATAATGGAGGACGCTATGGATATTCAGCACACAAAAGAGGTCGTTGATGAGATAGAAAATGGTGGCATAGAGATACAGCAGAGAAAAGCAGATGTTCCGTCACCTTTTAGCCACAACCTGCTGCTTCAGGAATCAAGCGATGTGATAAAAATGGAGGACAAGAAAAAACGTCTCCAAGAACTCCATGACCAAGTAATGGAGAGGATAGAAGATTAAAGCATGAGATCAAAAACCCTAGGACAAAGACCAGTAGCCAGCGGTGAAATATACTGATCCAGAGCCTTCCAGAATCGCTGTCAATTCTAAATCAGTATTTCCTTGATCCCTTTGGTCTAGCTGCCCTTCTAGCATTAATTCCTCTGCTGATCTTTTACCTGGTTAAGCCGAAGCCAGAAGAGGAGATAATGCCGTCCATAAGATTCTTTGAGGAGAAAGATGAACAAAGCGCTCTCAGGAACGCATACAGAAGACTACTCTCAAATATTCCCCTTATACTTCAGATTCTAGCCGTAATAGGCTTTGCTGCGGCGCTGGCAAATCCTTACATCACTCGGGCAGAGACCTCAGAGACCAAGGTTATGGTGCTTGATACGTCTGCCAGTACATCGCCAGACCTAGAAAATATGAAAGAAAAACTTGAGAAAAGAGCGAGCAGAGAGAACACCTTGATCACGGTCGGCAATGAAGCCAAAGTAGTGGCAGAAGATGCATCAAAGTCCAGATTATCTAGGTTGCTGGACAACGTAAAAGCTCTCGATACTGAAACGGATATAGCTTCAGGTTTACAGGTTGCCTCAAGCCTCAATGGAGAGCTAGTCATTGCATCTGACCTGGATCAGACCAGTGACAATAGAGACCCCGTAAATATTCTCAATGAACAGATCCAAAGACCTGTAGAAGTTGTAAAACCTGATGTGGAAAACAGATGGGGCATCACTTCAGTCAAGCCAGGTGAAAACGCTACAGAGATTGAGGTGACTAATTTCCAACAGGAGCCTGTCTCGATAAAAGTATCCAGAGACGATACCTCGAAGACCATAGACCTTAGAGACAGAGAATCAAATATTGTCAGATTCGAAAGCAACACAGGGAGAAATACTGTGACTCTACCTGAAGATGGGATGCAATCGGATAATACAGCCTACTTCTACATACCTGAGTATGAAACAACAGAGATAGGTTACATAGGCGAACCCAATAAGTACTTTCGAGAAGCTGTCAGCCTTATGAAGGACGTGAGCGTCTCTGAAGGTTATTCTGAAGACGCCGAAGTCTACTTTGTCGACGCGGAAATAGAGGATAGAAGTACTGTTGAAGATGTCAGGTCTCAAGTCCGTCAAGGAGGCGCAGCAGTAGTCAAGCCTGGATCAGATGCTCTAAAAGACGTATTTGAACTTGATGCTGATGTCAAGAATATAAACACCTCAGTAAGTATAAACCGACCTATCAGAACATCCCTAGGTAGAGATGTCTACAAGTCTTGGAATGTCTCCGGTACCTCACTTTCAAATCCGCCTATCATAAAGAGGACAGAGTACGGCGAGGGAGAGATATTGCTTTATGGAATTAAATCCGACCAGTTTGGAGAAAGCTTTCTTTACCCGGTATTCTGGAAAAAAATTCTTCAAAGCCTGGTTGAAAGACCTTCAATATCTAGTTTGAACGTTGAGACAGGCTCAAAAGTTCAATCAAGAGAATTAACTTCTCCAGACGGCAATAAGTATGCGGGAAGCATCAGGCTTAATAAGACAGGATTTTACGAATCAGAGTCGAAAACTTATGCTTCAAACTTGGAATCAGTCGATGAGTCCAGAATTGATACTGTAAATTATACTTCAGGCAGCCCAGAAAGCCTGAAAACGGAGAAAACAAGCATCCGGGCCTATGTTATCATTGCGGTAATCTTTCTGATGCTTTCTGACTTATTATATATTCGTTCAAGAGGTGAATTCTAGATGATTTTGCAGAACCCTTTGATGGTTCTCCTAGCTCTGCTGTCACTTCCTTTGATTGTGAGAGCTTATAGAACCGAAGAATTACAATGGAAGATTGTCGGAGTTCTGAATATAGCTACAGTTATTTTGCTGTCTCTGGCGGCGGCATCTCCTGCAGTCCAGACACAGGTAGATACGGTCAGTGACAAAGAAGTAGTTTACCTTACTGATAATTCAAACTCAATGCTCAATACATCCGAACAAATAGATATCGAGGGAGTATCTGTTCAAGAGAAGATTATTGGATCGGGAAACTCATCAAACCTTGAATCGTCTTTAATCAACTCTGTAAGGAGGAATCAGACATATCTTGTAAAATCAGATATGAGAGGTATTGATGATCCCCAGAGGATCATAGATGTCTACGAAAATCATAATTCCAGCATGTACTTTGTAAAGCCGAAGCTGCCTGAGGAAACCTCTATCTCACTGAAAGGACCTTCAACGACTGTCCCTGGGGCAGAAAACAGTTTTACAGCTACAGTTAGCTCGACAGATAACTTGCAAAAAGAGGTTACAGTATTCATAGATGGTGAAGAAGTCGCCTCAAAGGAAGTAAGAGAAGATCTAACGGTGAATCAAGAGTTCACAGATAAGGGATACCATAGAATCGAGGCCAGGGTTAAATCAGATGATCGACACTCATCTAACAACAGGTATTACAAATCTGTCAGAGTCGTGGAGAAACCTGAACTCCTGATTGTCGGCGAATCTGGAAGACTGCAAGAAAAATTATCCGAGTTCTACGATATTACCAGGGACACTTCACTCCCCGAGGGCATATCTGAATATCATGCAGTTGTTCTGAAAAAGAAAATTGCTTCATCTGAGCAACTTGACCCGTATTTGATTGAGGGTAATGGGTTAGTCTATACAGGAGACGAGCCTATGGATATTTTACCTGTGGAGCCGGCAGAAGATCGGAGATCTACTTCCAATCCGAAGATAATCATTGGGATAGACATTTCGGAAGGTATCGGTCAGAACCTCAAGAAATCCAAAAACTATTCCACAAGATTTTTAGCTGGCCTGAAGCAAGAGCTACCGGGCACCCAAGTAGGTGTTTTCGCATACAACAGTTCCGTAATTAGTTTCGGTGAACCAGAGCCACTAGCAAACGAATCCTTCTATAGAAGGATGTTGAGCATTAGAAGCAACGTACCGCCGAATGGCGTAGCATATCAAATAAGAGCTCTCAGACACGCTAAAGATATCCTAAAGGGAAGTCCAGGAAACATCGTACTTATGACAGATTTGGAGATTCCTGGGGACGGCGGAATCAAACGCAAAGACCTATCACAGCTTTCCCCAAGTCCGGACTCAGGCATACAACTGTATTCGCGCCCTGAATATGTTTCAACATTTCTAGATGAGGTATCAAGCCTTAGAGAAAACGTAAGATTACATACAGTTATAACAAATAAGGTTGACGATGCCTATAGCGACAGAATAGGCCTTGAAAAGATAGATTCGCTTGGCGGCTCCTTTGTCTACAGAGATCTTGAGGACTTTGAAGAAAAAATTGGAACGAGGATTCAAGGAGGGGGAGGTTCCGATCAAAGCATAGTATCCATATATGATGAGAATCACTTTATCACTAAGGATGTTGACAGAGTTTCGGTGCCCGTATCAGGGCTCGCAAAAGTCGATACGAGAGACACTGCTCATAAGTTATTGGCTACTTCAAGAAACAGACCTGCTCTATCGACTTGGAGGTATGGGCTAGGCAGAGTTGCAGCATATTCAGCCGGAGGCCCAGATTTGGAGGGTTTCCTGAGTCAGGAGCCCAAAGCTGTATCAAATTCGATCTCGTGGGCTGTAGGAGATCGCTTGAGAAAAGACAACATAAGTCTGGAGGTCGATTCGGCTCGTTATCCGGACAAAGTTGAGGTTTCCTCCGATCGAAAACTCGATTCTCTTACAAGAAAGGCCGGAGGAATTTACGAAACAGAGGTTAAGCCTGAGTCACTGGGCTTCCACAAATACAGAAACAGACATGTTTACACATACAACTACGATAGTGAGCTTGAAAACCTAGGCTATAGAGATGATATAATTGAAGATCTTGCTCAGCAAACAGGGGGTAGGGTGCTGAAAGCGCAAGATCTGAACTCAATTAAGCCCGAGATTACGTCCTCTACTTCCAAAACTGTCGATTACAGGTCTTTTACCCCTTACTTGCTTATCGTTGCCCTCATCTTGTTTCTAGGTCAGGTAGGCTATAGGAAGAGAAGAGGTTTAATCTAGGTTTCAAAACCTTTAATTACTACTTGAGCAATAATACGTCTATGGGAGTTCTCGGACCTTTGAAGAATCTTGTAGGAGATAAAACCGGTTCCAGTAGTTCTGATAGTTCCTTTGGAGGCGATTCTGACTTTGGCTCAGATGGCTTTGGAGGCTCTGATAGCGGTTCTGATTTTGGTGGAGGCTCTGATTTTGGATCATCAGATTCATCAGGATCATCTTTTGGAGGAAACAGCGACTCAGGTACAGGAATGGGACAGGCCTCAAATAATAATTCACAGCCAAATGGCGGAGCACAAAACTTAGGAGGACAGCAAGGTGGACCAATGGGGGGCGGTCAGCCCAGCGCTCAAGGCGGTGGATCGCAGCCTGCTGCCCCAAATATGAATAATAGCCAATCAGGGCCTCAAGCGCGAAACGGCGGTACAAATACTCAGTCAGCTCAAGGAGGTCAATCATCTGGTGCAGCCCTATAAACAGCTCTGGTTCTTCTGAAAATGGTCTCGACCCTACTGGAGGATCTCCGGCTTCAGGGAGAGCTGGAGGAAATACCTCACAAACCACCTCAGGTAACAGAGGTTCACCAAATGCAGGTGCTGGGTCTCCTCAAGCTGGCAGTTCTTCTCCTCAGTTAAGTAGGTCTACTCAGAATAAGATGGAGAATGCAGGTCTTGATCCTTCAGGTGGCTCAAGTGGTGAGGGCCAAGTCACCCGTGAGGAGTTTGATCAGCTTGTTGATCAAAACCAGCAGATTATCGACCTGCTTGAAGACGTAGTCAATCAGATCAAGAGCCAAAACAGCGTCAGGTGAGTACGCCTAGAATTTCTTCATAAGTCCGAAAAGGCTCCAAAGACCCTTTATAAGAAGTGCTCCCGCTACGATTTGCTTGTAGCTATTTAACACAGGAGGTGTGCCTGTGAAGAGTATTGCTGCTGACAGGACATCTGCCATACCTCCTAGAACGAACATGGAGAAAGGCAGCCTAGCAGGTCTTATGACAGTTCCCAGACCTTTGACAACAAGTACGCCTGCGTGTACCTGAACTATCCCGGGCGGCATAAATGATTGGGTAAAATACACCAGTACGGCCGAGAGCAGGTCTATGCTACCTAACGGATCCGGCTTTAACAACTTTGCCATCTACTAGAAAGTACAGGCTTAAATTCTTTTATTCGAGAGTTACTACTTCGTCTGCCGCGTTTTTCAACGCGGTCGAGAATCCCGGATCCATACCTATTACAACAGTATCCTTTCCATGCTCCTTTGCCTTCTGAATTACAGGTAGAAAGTCTGTATCTCGTGTTACTAAAACTATCGTATCTATATCTTCGTTAAAGACTGCTTCCATTGCGTTTACAGCCATATATACGTCTACGTCGCTTTCCTTGGCTTTTTCTCCTCCAAGTCCAAGATCTGCCTCAAATCCCTGTGATATGATTGCTTCAATCAATTTGTCCGAGGCATACTGGTTCAGAAACACCTTGCCAACTTTGATGTTGCCAAACTCCCCTGTCTTCTCCCTTAGCTCATCTAGGTCTAGGTCGAACTCTTTTCTGACAACATTCGGGCCGTCCACAAATATTGCTACGTTCGGCTCGGTATTTACAGAGTTCTTGATTTTTCCAAGTACCATAATCAAGTATTGTTTGTAGGGCTTTTTTATTACATATCTTCCAAATCAAAAACCTGCATAGAGTTCTGAGTGGTCTCTGAAACCACTTCTTCAGTGCTTATCTCCTTTATATCAGCTATCTTTTTTGCGGATTCTAACACATTTGATGGCTGATTTCGTTCACCTTGGTATAGAAAGGGAGAATCAGTCTCCAAAACTATATCCTCTATATCCAGTTTCCCTACTATATTTTGAACTCTGGTTGAGTAAAGAATCTGCGTTGTCACACCAATTTTAGTGTCAGATCCTATTATTTCCTCTGCTAATTCAGGTTTTCCGTTGAAGCAGTGCATGAAAACCTTTGGTATATTATACTGCTGTATTAATTCATATGCCTGTTTTTCAGCTTCTCTGGAGTGTACTACTACCGGCTTGTTCAGCTGTTCAGCAAGCTCGAGCATTTTCTTAAATGCTTTTCTCTGTCTGGTCCTCTCATCCTCTCTGGTCACATGATGATGGTCTAGGCCGATTTCTCCTATAGCTGCTGGGTTAGCTTCTCTAATCTGTGATTTGATGCTTTCGACGTTATCAAAGGCCTCTTTGTAGGTTGGATGCAAACCCAAATTAGGCACTATGAACTCGCTGTAGTCGTTACTGAGGTCAACGGCCTTCCTGTTGCTCTTGTAGTCCACTCCAGGCACCACGACTTTTTGCAGATCTTCCCGTGCAGATTCTATAACTTCTTGTCTATCGTCCTCAAATTCTTCGAAGTATAGGTGACTGTGTGCATCTATAGGCTTTGGCTTCATATTTGACCAGTATTATCCTCAATATGTGTGTCTAAAGGTTTCCTCGGTCTTCTTCGTCAAGTCTTGATCCTGTCGCTCCTTCCTGTCCCATGTACTTTGAATCAGTTTTCTCACCGTAAGGGTTTTCTGCTTCTGATGTCATAGTCTCAAATACTACTTGACATATCCTGTCCTCTGGATAGATTGTTATAGGCACGTTCCCAAGGTTCTGTATTTCAAGGGTTATCTGGCCTTCAAATCCCGGATCTACAAATCCTGCGGCGGCGTGCGGTATTAGACCTAGGCGTGCATAGCTTGATCTTCCTTCTATACGTGCAACAAGGTTTGAAGGCACATTCAGAGTTTCAAGGGTTGTACCTAGTAAGAACTCTCCGGGGTGTACAACCATGCCTTCTTCCGGTGTGGCCTTCCTGCCTTCTTTGATATCGCTATAGTCCTTCATTGATTGTGTGTCGATAGCTTTTACTCTTCGCGTCTTAAGCACACCGAACTCGTATCCAAGTCTTAGGTCCAGAGATGAAGGACCTAGCTGAAGGTCTAGATCTACTTCAGGACCTTCTTTCACTTTGACGGCGTTATTTTTGTTTATAAGCTCTCTCATGTCCTTATCAGATAGGACTGTCATTACCTATTACACGGTTCTGCGGCTTTTTTATTCATTGGCTACTTTTTTTAACACAGTGAGGAGACACGGACTGATTCTGTTGTTTTTCGTAGTTCTCTGTTCGGGAGCGGCTGCAGAAGTCTTCCATACTGTAGACGCTAATACAGATGAGGTCATGGTAAACACTACCTTGGAGCTTGATTGTTCTCAGGCCGGTTCGAACTGCCCTGTTAATAGCTGGAGGCTGTCTTGGAGTATACCGGAGAACTCACAGGTAATATCTGTCAGAGATACCTACGGCAATATAACAGATTACGAATTTTCTGGTGGCCAACTAGATATTTCGACTAACTCAGGGCCGCCGAGGAAAACTGAGAAAGTTAAGATTTCTACAGTAGTCCCCTCAGAAGCCGAGGAGATACATGAAGGTTTGTTTAAGCAAGAAATCAGTCTTGCCGGACTTCCAGGTGAGCAGACTGCAGGTATAGTACAAAACCCTGATATTATCTCCGGATGGACATCCGGAAGCTTTAATGAATCGTTTAACGACGGCAAAATGAAGTTTAGGGGTGCTGGTTCGACGAACATTAGAATAAACTTTGGTGAAGGCAATAAGACATCTCACTACGAGTTTTTTAGAGGGAACCCTGATAATACGTCTTTGGGTTATCAGATCAGTGTTGGTATGACAGGTTTGAGCAAGCCGTTCGACAGGTTTCCAGTAGCTTTGATGGGCTCTGAGGAGTATGAAGGTTCAGTCACGTCTTGGAGCTCGGGTGAGTATGTAGCAGGAAGCTTCAGAATGAGAGAGGATCTTGAGGATAGATTTCTTCCTGTTCTTGTACATGAGACTGTGCATGGTTTGAATGAGAGACATCTTGAGTGGGACAGAACTTCAAGCAGCTGGTTTGACGAAGGTACTGCGAAGTACGTGGAATCGATGACCAGTCGCTATGTTAATGGTGAGGAAAAGACGCGCAAGCTGTTCTCAGAGGATACAGTCTACTATGAAACCAGAAACGGAACTAGGTATAGGATCACGTTACCTTCATCAGGTAATCCAGATGCACTTTGGAGTTACTACCAAGAAAATAGAAGTTTCATGAAGAACTGGAATCCACGTAGGTATTCATCTCAAAGGGATTTTGGCTATGCCTACTCAGAGCTGATAGTTAGAAACTATGTCGTTAACCAGAATAGGAGCCTAAGAAGCCTATATCCTCAGCTTAATCCCGATAAACCTATTAAGACCAACAGTGAGAAGTGGGACTTTTATTCAAGGATGCTTGAACTTGAGCCATGTAATTTTGAGTCCAGAGAGATGTTTGATAGATGTCTAGAACGTATAAACGATTACAACTATAAAGTATATCGTGCAGAGAACTTCTCAAGGCAAAACACAAGTATAGATGTCGAGCCGCTTGAAATAGAACAGAGTGAGCCTGTTAGATTTTCAACGGTTGGAAATGTCTCGGTGGATTCGTCCAAGGTTCAGTCAAACTTGTTCAACCTCTTTGGCGGTTTTGAAGACTTTTTGCAGGACATGTGGGGTCGAGTGGATAGATGGATTCAATAAGGAAGTGGTTCGTGGTGTATCTGAAGGGTGTGGCAATGGGTGCTGCTGACGCAGTCCCCGGAGTCTCTGGAGGTACAATAGCTCTCATCACGGGGATTTACGAGAGATTGATAGACGCTCTCAGCATCCCTGAAACAGAACAGATTAAGCAAGGCTTCAAAGCGTTTTTCAACAGAGATTACCAGAAAATACTAAAATTGGCAACCGCCCTAGATATACCTTTTCTCTCAATACTCGGCATAGGTGTTATTTCTTCACTGATTCTAGTTTTGAACACTATGAATTTCTTGCTTGAGTCCTATACGACTTTCACGTACGGCTTCTTCTTTGGTCTTATACTTTTGTCGGCTGTAACTTTGCGTGAACAGGTCTATCTGTCTGGTTTTCGAAGGAAGGTCTGTGCAGCTTCCGGGTTCAGTATTGCCTTTTTTGCATCTGGTTTGGGTGCTGCAAGTTTCAACCATTCTGCTCCTTTATTGTTTCTGTCAGGTGCCTTGGCTGTCTCTGCGATGATTCTTCCAGGTGTGTCCGGTTCCTTGTTCTTGGTGGTTTTGGGCCAGTACAGCTACGTTTCGTCTCTTGTATCAGATCTTACCTCAGATTTTACGGGCCTGCTCTTACAAGGCAGGCTGTTTAATTTCCTGTCTGAGATATACCCTGTTTTGGTGTTTATGTCTGGCGGAGTTGTAGGCATACTTTTGAGCGTCAACTTAGTGGAATTAGCACTGGAGAAGTATAGGAAGGCTTCTATGACGTTTTTGATAGCTTTGATGGTTGGGGCGCTAAGGTCTCCTCTGATTCAGGTGGTAAGAGCTACCTCAGGCTCTACAGGTGTGCTAAGCTTGGCTCCAGAATTTTCTTTGGGAGCCTTGATAGGTGGTCTTGCTGTTTTCATTCTGGATAGAAATACTGCTGATATTTAGGTTATCTTATTCGGTATCTAAGTATTGCTGCGACTCCTCCCATGTTCATGAGTCTTCTTCCTTCCTCGTGACTTGTTGATATTATTTCTAGGTCAGTTCCCATGTTTTCGGCTACTTCTCCAAGTGCGTCTACTATATGGCTTATCTCTTCCAGCTGCATATTTTTGCTGCACTGAGGGCAGTTTACCTCTTCTTCTATTTCAGGCTTCTCCTCGAATATCTCTCTCCTGTTTCCGTTGTCACATTTGTATGTGGCGTGGAAAAGTTCTAGGTCTTCTGATATGAGTACGGTGTCAACTGCACCCATGTCCAGTGCCTCTTTGACAGGTTCTGGACCGTACTCAGATTTCCCATTTTCCTCCTTTAGGTTTTCTAGGAATTTGTTTACAATATTTTTCTCTCTGACTGCCTGTGAGTCCTGTATTGACTCTTCAGCCTTTGAGACTAGTTCCTTTAATGCACCTTCACCTGAGTGTCCGAGCGACTTTGTAACTACAACTTTGTCTTGCAGCTGTTGATGCAGGTATCCGTCTTCGACCAGTTTTTCCTTAACAAATCCTGGGCCTCCAACAATTATGCCAAGGAGTTTATCCTCTCTTGCCTTACTGAGGAATGCGCTTTTGGATTTATCCGCTATCTCCTGTAGAAATGTTTTCAGCATTTCCTTTCTGAGGCGGGCAAATCTCTGTGCAGACTGTCCTCCTGCCTTTGTCTTTCCTGGTACGTTTGAGTCAAGTGTGTATGCGGTTTTTATCGAGTTTCCTTGGAGGTAGCCGATAGCTGCTTCTGACTTGTCCGCCACGATAAGCCCGTATACTCGGTCATCGACGACCATGTCCTTGAGCGGCTGCAGAACGAATTCCTTGTCGCATCTGTAATGCCTTGATTCTATCGGCTGAGGTGGATGTACCTCCCATATCTTTATGTCTGGTCTTCCTTCTGTGTCGGATACGTTTCCTGAGAAGAAGGCTACTCCGTTTTCCGGTGTTTGTTGCTCCTCTTTTACTTTTCTGCCGATCTTGCCAAGCGCGTCTTGTACATTGGTTCTTGTGTGCTTGGATTTTATGTTCTCGGCCTCAGATTGTTCAGATGTTACAAACTCCGAGATTTTTGACATGTCGTAGCCTGCAGGTATGTAGAGTGAGACAAGTTCGGTGTTTCGCCCCCTTATGTCCTCAAGTTCGTTTAAAACCCTCTTGAGTTCGTACTTATCCATTCCAAGATTATCTGAATCATTGTTTTGGTTAGACATATTCCTAGTTCAGGTGGTGAATCCTTTTAATTTGAAAACGCTTAATGCTTGTATACCTTCGTGTGCGTTTGACTAGGTGTACGTGAGTTAAGTTGTTCAGGTTTGCTCCGGGTTTACTATCACCAAGGAGCTCTCTGTCTCCAGCATTTTGCCCTGTCCTGTGTATGTTCTCTCCTCTTGGACCTCGAATTCCTCCGGTTTCAGATGTTCGCCCGCAACGTCAAGGTGGCCGTCCTCAATCATCCATTCGTTCCTGTCAAGAGCATCTTCAATCTTGTTAATCTTGTCTCCGTATTTTGGACCTGCTTGCTCATAGTTCAGCGAGATTTCGACTATCTTCTCCTCAGTCTCAGGTTCATGGTCGAGTTGAATCAGGTCCTGTACATGCATAACCTGTTTAACTGCTTTCTGGAATCCCGATATGTCTCCATAGACCTCAACCTGTGATAGCTCCTGATTTAACGGTAGCTGGTTCTGTGTTTTGAATTTTCTGATGGCTGAAACTACCTCCATCGCTCGTTCCCCTGCTTCTTTGTCTGCATTAATGCTTTCCTTCTCAGGCCACTTACTCCTGTGTATTGATGTATTCTGGTACATCTCGTTCCATATTTCTTCAGTGGTGTGTGAGAGCAGAGGTGCAAACATCTTGAGGAATTTTTTATGTACTTTCCTAAGGGTGTAACGCGCCGACCTGTCATCTTTGTCGTCAAGACGCTGTTTTGCAATCTCTAGGTAGTCGCTGCAGAACATGTTGAAGAACCGGGTTCTGAGCTTATCCCTGGCCTGCGAGAATTCGTAGTCTTCAAATTTTTCTGTGACATACGCTCTTAGTTCATCCATTTCAGCGAGCATCCATTTGTCAATTTCCTCGAGCTCATCCTCACTCATTTCAAGGTCTTTGTGTGGTGTAAGGTCGTCGATTAGCTTTGAGGCGTTCCAGAGTTTTCGCATGAGTTTTTCTCCTTCTACTAGGTCTTTCTGTTTTAAGGCTAGGTCGTCTCCAACTTTGCTTCTCGCTCCCCAGTACCGTGCGGCATCGACAGGAAAGTCTTCAAGTACCTCTTCAGGTGTTGTAACGTTTCCGCGTGACTTAGACATCTTCTCTCTGTTCTCGTCTAAGACAAAGCCATGCACCATTGTATCCTTGAAAGGGACTTCGTCTGTGTGTTCGACGCATTTCACAACTGTGTGGAACAGCCAGAAAGAGATGATGTCGTGTGCCTGGTAGCGTGCATCTATCTGATAGAGCTCAGGTCGCCCAAGCTCGTATTCTTCTTTTTCAGGGTTCCATCCCCAGTCTGCGTTTATCAGAGGTGTCAGGCTAGATGTTGCCCATGTATCCAGCACGTCTTCTTCTGGCTCAAACTCTTCATTTCCACACTCCTGGCATTTCTCGACAGATGGTTCGTCCTGAAGAGGATCAACAGGAAGTTCAGTCTTGTCTGCGATTACCTCTTCCTCGCATTTGCTGCAGTACCAGACCGGTAGAGGTATTCCTGAATCTCTCTGCCTTGAGATACACCAGTCCCATTGAAGTCCCTCGATCCAGTGTTCGTATCTAGTATACATCTTTTCTGGGAACCACTCCATTTCCTGACCTGCCTCAAGATACTTCTCTTTGCGGTCAAGGAGCTTAATGTACCACTGCTTTGTCACCAAGAACTCTATCGGCTCATCACATCTTTCATGGACCTGTACAGTGTGTTCGATACTCCATCTGTCAAGCAGAATGCCTTCCTCGTCTAGGTCGTCAACGATAGCTTCACGTGCTTCCCCGCGGTCCTTTCCCTCATACTTTCCGGCAAGTTCTGTCATTTGACCGGATTCATTCATGGCAATCCTGAGATCGAGGTCGTGAGCCTTATACCATTCTATATCCGTCTGGTCTCCGAACGTACAGCACATTACAACCCCTGAACCGGTGTCCATATCAACTCTTTCGTCTTCTATAATCGGGACCTCATATTCAAAGAGAGGTACCTCTGCTTTTTCACCTACAAGGTGTTCATTACTTTCATCGTCGGGATGAACTATTACAGCAACACATGCTGGAAGAAGCTCTGGACGGGTTGTAGAGATAACCAGTGATCCGTTTCCTGTGGCTAGATCAAACTCTATATCATTGAAGTGTGAGTCTTCTTCCATGTCCTCTGTTTCAACTTGTGATATTGCTGTCTCACACTCAGGGCACCAAATTGCAGGTCCTTTTTCCCTATACTCACGGTCCTTTTCATATAGGTCGATGAAGGATAACTGGGAGATTTTCTGTACTCTCGGCTCAATGGTCTTGTAGGTGTTGCTCCAGTCCATTGAAAATGCAAACTTCTGCATAGCATCTGTGAACTCACCTTCGTATTCCTCACAGACATCCCTGCATTTCTCCTGAAACTCTCTTCTTGTGAAGTTTTGATGCCGGATATCGAGTTCACGCTCAGTTAAGCGTTCAGATGCAATCCCATTATCATCGTATCCGAACGGGTAGTATACGTCGTAGCCCTGCATCCGCTTAAAACGGGCCATAAAATCCATTAAAGTATTCCCGTAGGTATGTCCAAAGTGCAGGTTGCCTGAAACCGTTGGAGGAGGCGTATCAATCGAAAACACCTCTTTATCGTCATCCTCTTGGTATGCGTATGTATCGTTTTCAACCCATTTCTGGCTCCACTTCTGTTCGTAGTCTTCCGGCTTGTAGTCTCCTAGCATAGTTTTTTCCACTCCTGTAAACTGGTTTTTGAAGAAATGTTAAATTGATTTTCTGGTTGCATAGAGTTGCCGCTGTCTAATTTTTTACTTTCCATAAGAAATTCACTTTGGATTGAAAGAATGCAGGTGGAGATGAAAAAACTACTCAAGTTCTGAAGCGTTGAAGGACGGTACAAAGTATCCACCCTTAGTTCTATACTCCATAATTTTTCTCTTTCTGTGAAGTTTTTAACTCCTTCGAAAAGTTACGTATCAATCTATATGAGTTTACACAGATAGAGGAGTGTATGAGAATTCTTGTTGTTGGTGACTGTCACGGCACGAAACCTGATGTAGATCAAGAAGCTGTAGAAGCAGATCTGATACTTGCAACCGGTGATATTTGTGGAGACCCTGCCGATGTTCGGGATGCTATGTTCAGCTCGGAGGAAAACGAGGATTGGTGGCATATTCTTGGAGAAAAACAGGCAGAGGAGAGAATTAACCAATCATTGGAGGAAGGTAGAGAAGTTCTCGAATATCTTGATTCATTTGGTAAGCCTGTTTACCTGGTTCCAGGTAACTGGGACTGGACAGGAGAAGACTCTCAGGAATTCCTATCCGAAAACAGATTCCAAGAAATTGTTGATAAGTTTAGTAATGTGAGAAATATTGATGGAGATGTAGTAAGTTGTAATGGCTTCTCGTTTGTCGGTTACGGTCCCTGCCCAGCCCCGGAGATACCGCAGTATGAGGATGATATGCCCGAGTCAGATGAAGACCTAGAGAAAATTAAGGAGGAATATGCCGACATGAAGGAAACATTACAAGAGCTATTCAAGGAGGCGGAGAATCCTGTAGTATTTCTTTCACATAACGTCCCATATGATACATCTCTTGACAGGATTGAAAACCCAGATTCTCCGGTTGACGGCCGGCACTACGGTTCTTTAATTGTCAAGGATATATTAGAGGAATTTAAACCTGTACTCTCTGTCGCTGGACATATACATGAGGGCTATGGCCAGCAAAACGTTTCAGAAACCGTAGCATTAAATGCAGGCCTTGAATCATATGTGATGATAGAGCTCGTAGATGAAAAAGTTGAAAATACGGAGTTTAGTCCTATATTGGATGACTAGAAAGCGTCCAGTTTTCTGTTGCCAGGATAGTCCATACCGTCGTCCGCGAAGACAACACCTGGATCGACTTGTTCTTCAAGCCAGTTTTTCTGTGCCTCAAGATCGGATTCAAGAAACTTGAATCCAAAATGTGTCACCACTACTTTTGAGACATCAAGTTTCTCTGTGATCTCAGGTATGTCATCCAAAGAGGTGTGACTTCTCGTACCCTCATTCTTGGGTCTGGAGCAGTAAACTACCAGAGTATCGCATCCTTCATAGAAGTCCACGAGCTCATCGCTGTACTCAGTATCGGTCCAAAACCCGAATTTTTTGTCGCCGTTGTCCACAGTAAATCCTACTGTCTTGGGGTCGCTGTGGAACATCTCCTGTGTCCTGATCTCGAGGCCCTTAAATTCCGCCTCTACGCCTTCACCTAGCTTCTTCACTTCTCCGCACAGGTCTTGATGATAATCGGAGACCCGTTTCTCTATATCACCGAAGCCCGATAGAACTGATTCACTCGCCATCAAGAATCCTGCATGGTTGTACGCCTCAACCATCATCTCCGTCAGCGCTTCTGCATCGTTTGAATGATCTACATGACCGTGAGAAACCAGAACAGCCTCAGTATCCTCTGCAACCTCCTGTTCATGTGCCTGTACAAGAGCTCCAGGACCTGGATCAATATGTATCTGTGTTTCGTCTGATTCAAGTATTATACCGCCGGACTGGCGTTTTTGCTGCCCCACGGCGTATCTTCCTCCGCAAGTACCGAGAAATTTCATCTTCATACCTCACTTTTTGACCTGTAATTATATAGAGTTAGATGTGTCTACTGACAGAATGCGTATCCAAAAACTATTTAAGTGTGAGTGTAAAGTAACAACACATGTATACAGAAAATCACTTGAAGTACAGCTCCATAACTGAAGAGAACTTGGAGGAGCTAAAGAGAGACCTAAACCCCTCTGAAACCCGCTTGAATAAAACCTCAATCTCCACTGGATCCTGAAATGGAATCTGAAGATGTACTCATATCGGTTCATTCCCAATATGGATATGGTCATGGAGAGGGTAGAGACGAGATTATACATCGAACTGAGGAGTTTGAGGGACATACAATTCTCTTGAAAGACGACGACGCAGGTGAGGTCTATGGGGACGAAGATATGTACGACCTAGTAGTTGAGGACGATTTATATGGTAATCTTGACGAAGATCTTTCTAATGTTGTTAGACAGGCTTATGGAAATATTGAGATAATCGGTATTTACGGCTCTGAGTGTGTCGCAAACACAGCAGAGTCGATAGGTATAGAAGAAGTTACTATAAATCCTGATGCTTTAGTAGATCAGACGTTTGGAAGCGGAGATTATCTTGTCTCAGATCTCTTGGAAACCCGCGACCCAGAGATCATATCTAGATACGTTGAAAAGTTCAGGAATGCCGATACCGCGGGTAGAATCGAATTCAAAGACGGACTTTTGGATGACTACAACATTAGTTTGGACGTTCCAGTGAATAGCAGTGAGGGCGTTGAAGCTGCAGATGAGGATGAGGGCGTTGAGATCCTTACTTGATAGCAGAACCTTCTTCTACATCCTTATCTGATTGTAACAATGAAACAGCTTCCCCATTCTCCGATTCTGCAGCTAGCATCATGCACTCTGATTTTTCTCCTCGCAGCTTGGTTGGTTCAAGGTTTGCAAGTACAACTACGTCTTTACCCTCCAGATCTTCTGGTTCATAGAAGTTCTTGAGTCCGGCACAGGTCTGCAGTGTGGCCTCACCTACATCTACCTGTATTTTATAGAGTTTATCTGCGTTTGGATGCTCTTCTACTTTCTGCACTTTTCCGGTTCTTATGTCCATCTCTTGGAAGTCTTCAAAGCTGACAGTGTCTTTGTTGAACTCGTTTTCCATATTATCTTTCTCCTCTTCTGTCTCGTCTCGATGTTCTGACGTATCGATTTTTTCGAATAGTATCTCCCGTTCTCCAAGCTCATGGCCCGGTTCTAGGCCTCCTATGAGAGGATCCATTAGTTCATCAACTCCTGCAGTGGAGTGTATACTGATGTTCAGCATATCGGCTATCTTTTCCGACGCTTCCGGTGTAAATGGGTATAGTGTGGCTGCCAGTGCACGGATTATTTGTAGTGACACGTGTATTGTTTCTTTTCTTATGTCTTCGTTGTTCCATGGTTCCTGTTCGCTGAGGTATCTGTCTCCAATTCTTGCCAGTTCTACAGCGTTATCAAGAGCCTCCTGTATGTTCTTGTTTTCAAAGCTTTCTCTGTAGTCCTCAACTGCTTTTTCAGCCTCCATCAGTACTTGCTCGTCTTTTTTCTTTAGTTCGCCTACAGGCACTTTTGAGTTGTGCCAGTCCTCTGCTAGAGTTAGGTGCGGTTGACAAAGTTGCCTACGGTGTCGTTGAGGACGTTGTTTACCTCTGACTCGAAGTCTTTCCATGAAAAGTTTGTATCATGGTTTGTTGGAAGCATCTTTGCTATGTAGAATCTCCAGTAGTCTGCTGGGTAATGTTTTACTGCCTCATCTATGAATACGCCTCTATTTCTTGATTTTGAGAAAGCTCCTTCCTCCCACATCAGGTACTGCTGTATAAATTCGTAGCTTGGGAGGCTGTACTCTATGTCTTCATTTGATGCTCCTAGAAGCATCGTAGGCCAAATCACAGTATGGAATATTGTATTATCTTTTCCTATGGAGTAGACTGTCTCGGCATCTTGATTCCAGTGTTTTTTCCATTTGTCTTTGTCGTCATATAGTTCTCTTGTAAATCCTATGTAGCCTATTGGGGCGTCAAACCAGACGTACAGCACTTTGTTATCGTATTTTTCCGCGTCTAGCTTGTCAACTTCGAGGTTTTCTTCTTCGATTCTCTGGTTCACTCTTTCTACAGGTATTTCAAATCCCCAGTTCTGGTCACGTGTGATTGACCTGTCCTCTGCTTCATCTATATCATGTAGCACTTGTTCTTTCATGTTTTCAGGTACAGGTTCTTCGTTTTCAACCCAGTCCTTGAGCTCGTCTTTGTATGCTGTAAGGTCTAGGAACAGGTGATCTGTATCCCTGAACTCGATGTTGTTTTCTCCACAGATCTGGCATTCCAGGTTCTTAATTTCTGATGGCTGCACAAGCTTTCCGCAGTCATCGCATTGATCTCCCCGTGCAAGACCACCACAGTGAGGGCATTCACCTTCAACATATCTGTCGGGTAGAAACCTCTCATCGTTTATGCAGTATGCCATGTTCTGTGTTTTTTCATGTATCAATCCAGTGCAGTAAAGCTCCTCAAACATGTCATGTGTCTGTTTCCTGTTGTAGTCCGAATGTGTATCTGAGAAGATCGAGAAATCAACATTGAGGCTTTCATACGCTTCCTTCACTTTCTTGTTTTGTTTATCTTTAATTTCACGTGGATCTTTGTCTCTCTCCATGGCCTCTAGTTCTAGAGGCGTACCATGTACATCTCCTCCGCATACAAACTCATTTTCTTTACCTACTAGGTCTAGATACCTGTGGTATAGTTCTGCTGGTAGTACGCTACCTGCAAAGTTTCCTAGATGCGGTACACCATGCACATACGGCAGTGCTGACGTAACTGTAATTTTATCCTGTTTAGAGATAAGTATCCACCTACTTTCTGTATTTACTGAGAAGCTTATAAGTCTGTACGGAGTCCTTAGGTGCGGCTTCCCTGTGTTATTTGATTCTACTTATGCAAGTTTTTGGCATGGTTGAAGAAGTATTTTTTGCGACAGGTAATGAGGGTAAGATTAAGGAGATGCGTCCACTGTTCAGGGATAGAAAAATTGAGTTGAGACAGGTTGACGTAGATGTTCCTGAGATTGACGCTATGGATGTGGAAAAGGTTGCTGAGAGAAAGGTGAGAGACTCATTTGAGAAGGCATTATCAAAAGACCTGGTTGATGAAGATGATTTGCTTATCGTTGAGGATACAGGGTTCTATGTAGAGGGTTTAAATGGTTTTCCTGGTCCGGAGGCAGCTTTCTTCAGCAGAACTGTTGGCGTAGATAAGCTTCCTACACTGATGAATTCCGTAGATGATAGATCAGCATACTTCAAGACAGCCATCGCCGTGAAAAATCAGAATCAAGTCAAGGTCTTCACGGGAAAGCTGGAAGGAAAGGTGCCTGAAAATTCCCGAGGAGAGTCGCATGACCATCTTCCTTACAACAGCTATTTTATCCCAGACGGTAGAGACTCCTCGCTGGCTGAGAATTCAATGCATTCGGATGAAAATTTCCATAGAACGGAAGCAGTAATCAAGTTCCTCGAAAATTATATTGGGGCTTCAACTAGATAACTCTTCTTCTGAGCTTGTCAAGTCTTGTAAGTGCGTAATCCGGAACCTGCTTGCCTTCCAGATTCCTTAGAGTCTCTTCGTTTATACTTCCCTGCATGACGGCCGCAGTTGACATACCTAGCTTGTTTCCGGCCTCTATATCGGATGGCCTGTCACCGATAAATACGCTTTTTCCCGGAAAGTAGCTGAAGTAATCCTTGAAACAGTCAATAAAATCTTGACTCGGCTTTCCAACTAGTCTAGAGTCAGCAAACTCATTTATTGCAGAGTTCAGAGCTTTCTGATGAACCTGCTTTCTATCTTTCCGTGAGAAATACTTTTCATTGCTGCAGACCAGTACCTGACCGCCGTTCCCTGTTATCTTTCTCAGTTTCTCAAGCTTGTCATAACTGAAGCTTCTGTCTAGACCTACTACTGCATATGCTGCATCCGCTGAGATTTCAATTCCAGAGTCCTGTACCTCCGAAACTAATCCGGACTCGCCTACTACATAGGCCTTGGTAATGTTGTTTTCATTCAAGATCTTGGATGCGATAAAACCTGAAGTTATGATCTGATCCTCGTCCGTTTCAAAACCCATTTTTGAGAGTTTTCTTGCATAGCCCTCCCTGTCATGTAGTGTATTATCTGTGTGGAAGTAAACATTCCTACCTGCAGACTCTAGGGATTCAAGGAGATCTAAGGCGCCTGACTTGAACTCGTCCCAGTTCCAGAGGGTATCATCTAGATCAAAGAAAAAAGTCCTGTTTTCTGAAAGATCCATATTAACCATATTCACCGTAAAATCTTATAATTCAGAATAAAGAGAGGTAAAGAACTACCCCGTAGATTTTTGTGCATCTCCAACTACTCAATAATTGTGAACTCATACAATAAGGGTGTACTAATTCTTCTAGTATTTGGGCTCGTGTCATCTTTAGTATATGCAGATTCCTCCTGAGGATCCTGATGTTCAGCTTGAGCCAGCTCCTCTATATGACGATAATGATGCCTACTGTCTTGCTACATTTACAGACTTAGACGATAGCTCAGGTAAGCTTATGTTTAATTACTCAGTAGGTGGGACAGAGGTAAAAAACACAATTTTCTCCGGGGTAGGCAATAACTCTCAGAGGAACTATACCCTATCAAAAACCGAGTACAACGAAGGTGAAGAAGTACTCTGTAATGCAACGGCTATTAACACAAGTAGGACCATGGGATCAGAAAGCGTGATTGCTGATACTTTTGATCCAGAAATTATTTCAGGTCCTAACTTCTATAATTACACCTCAAAACACGCTTTTAACGTATCGGCTGTTGTACTGGATCGTGAAAACGATACAGAGATAAAAAATTGCTGGCTGAATGCTTCGGGACTCTCCAGTGGGCTTAATATTAGAAAAGACATGAAAATAGACAGAACGTACGGGAATGGGAACGAAGCACAATGTACATACAGTAATATTAGCAATATCAGCTTTACTGTGCTAGAGGACATTAACACCACAGTATTTGCAAATGATTCTGGTGGCGGACAAGGAAATAGATCACGTATAAACCCTGTACCAAACAGCCCTCCAAGGGTCTTCGATGTTCAGCCTTCAAC
>GL982576.1:742635-757662 GCA_000220375.1 Candidatus Nanosalina sp. J07AB43
GCTTTCTGATGAACCTGCTTTCTATCTTTCCGTGAGAAATACTTTTCATTGCTGCAGACCAGTACCTGACCGCCGTTCCCTGTTATTTTTCTCAGTTTCTCAAGCTTGTCATAACTGAAGCTTCTGTCTAGACCTACTACTGCATATTCTGCATCCGCTGAGATTTCAATTCCAGAGTCCTGTACCTCCGAAACTAATCCGGACTCGCCTACTACATAGGCCTTGGTAATGTTGTTTTCATTCAAGATCTTGGATGCGATAAAACCTGAAGTTATGATCTGATCCTCGTCCGTTTCAAAACCCATTTTTGAGAGTTTTCTTGCATAGCCCTCCCTGTCATGTAGTGTATTATCTGTGTGGAAGTAAATATTCCTACCTGCAGACTCTAGGGATTCAAGGAGATCTAAGGCGCCTGACTTGAACTCGTCCCAGTTCCAGAGGGTACCATCTAGATCAAAGAAAAAAGTCCTGTTTTCTGAAAGATCCATATTAATCATATTCACCGTAAAATCTTATAATTCAGAATAGAGAGGGTAAAGAACTACCCCGTAGATTTTTGTGCATCTCCAGCTACTCATTAATTGTGAACTCATACAATAAAGGTGTACTAATTCTTCTAGTATTTGGACTCGTGTCATCTGTAGTATATGCAGGCCCGATACCTCCTGAGGATCCTGATGTTCAGCTTGAGCCAGCCCCTCTATATGATGATAACAATGCCTACTGTCTTGCTACCTTCAAGGACTTTGATGATTCCTCTGGAGGAGAGCTCAGGTTTAACTGGTCCGTGAGCGGTACAGAAGAGAAAGTAGAGACCTTTTCATCCTTAGCTAACGATACACAAAAGAACTCAACCTTGTCCAAAAGCTTCTACAGCGAAGGTGATGAAGTCCTCTGCAACGTTACTTCTACTGACCCCTCAGGTAATACAAAACATGGATCAGAGAGCGTGATAGCTGATACTTTTGATCCAGAGGTTGTCTCAGGGCCTAAATTCTTCAACTATAGCTCTGAGCATGCCTTCAATGTGTCGGCTGTTGTACTGGATCGCGAAAGCGATGATGAGGTCTCAAGCTGTAGTCTAAACGCACCTGGAATATCTTCAAGATCCATGAATATTGATAGGACTTTCGGAAACGGGGATGAACTGAGATGCTTCTATAGCCGTATAGACAATACCTCGAGCTACAATGTTTTGGAAGATGTTAATGTTACTGTGACCGCAGAAGATTTTGGTGGTGGAGAAGGTAATAGATCAGCTCTTAACCCTATACCTAACAGCCCTCCAAGGGTTTTTGATGTTCAACCTTCGACAAGTACAGTTATCTCATCCAACTCTGTAGACCTTTCTGCTCGGTTCACAGATGAGGACGGCGAGAAGATTGATGTAGAGTTCATAAATTCCACTGGGTCGACTAACAATCTCCTTGATGATTTTACAGGAGTTTCACCAGGGTTCACAGGAAAGCTATACATGGAGTTCTCTTCAACAGCTGAAGACTTACTTCTGGCAGCTTGAGGTTTCTGATAATCATCAGACAGTACCAGAAAGTTCAGGTTCAGAGTCAGGTTCCCCAGTCAGTTGCGAGTAGATACCCGTTTTGAGACACCATACAACTCAATTCTTGTATCACCTAACAATTCAAGGTCTGTCAGGTATTCAGTATTCAACGATGGAGCCAATCCAAAAAGCGACTTGAAGACAACTGTGTACACAGCTGACGGCAAAATTTCGTCTACAGGTTCAAAGTCTTCAAATCAGTTCAGTTTACAGCCAGGTGAGAGAAAGTTCTTTAATATCATCATATCTCCCGACCAGATTGGTAAAACTGAACTTGTTGTCTCTACAGATAGCCCCAACTATGTGTTAAATACTACGGAAAGAATTGACGTTTACGTGGACAACAGGCCAAACGCTGCAAGGGAAGTTTCTGGTATAGGCCTGATTCAGTTATATCTTCTTCTGTTAGTTTCTACTCTCTACTATTCTGTACGACTCTGACTATATAACCTGCGACCCTGTTTCTCAGCTGTTTGGACTCGAACTCTTCAGTATCCTTTAGTTCTTCTTTATTTTCCTCAAACTCTTCCGAGAATCTATCTGAGTCTGCGTCTACTAGGTCCTTTGCGAGTCGTTTGATATATGTCTGCCTTACTTTACTCATACTATATACATCGGCGTTAAACCTCTTAAATCCCTACTGGAAATCTGTGATTTAAATTAAAGGAAACGTGTAAAATTGTCATGACACAAATCAGGCGTCTTGTACTTGATGTTTTGAAGCCACGTGAACCTGAGATGGTAGAGTTTACAGAGGAAATATCTGAGATGGAATGCGTTGACGGAATCAACTCCTCTCTCATTGAAGTGGATGAAAAGGTGCGAAACGTCAAGGTGACGGTGGAAGGAGAGATTGACGAGCAGAAGATAAGAGATAAGATTGAAGATATCGGAGCAAGTATACATAGTATAGATGAGGTTGCAGCTGGCGAAAAGCTGGTGGAAGAGAGTAAAACCCTTCAGGACTAAGCATGATCCTTGATAAGCTCCGTAAGCTCAAGGAAAACATGGAACAAGGATGAAGTAAAGTCCATCTCTCGCAGGTACTTTATATCAAATGGGTTTGATGGAACATTGACAGCAGTAGGAATAACCGTAGGATCATACCTTTCAGGTGTTTCAACAGGTGCAACGGTGTTTAAGGTTGCGGCTGGAGCCGCTGTAGGTCTAGCAACTTCCGGCGTCTGGAGTGTCTGGGAGATTGAGAAGGCTGAGAAGCTTGCCCAATTACATGATCTTGAGGAAAACATGTTGACGGAGCTTGAGGGTACAGAGATACATGAGATAAAGAAGCAGGGCAGAGCTGTGAACGCTGCGATGAGCGGTGCAGGTCCTGTGCTTGGAGTGCTTTTGACTGCATCACCTTTCCTGTTAGAGGGTTTACTTTTGAATATGTTTCAGTCAACTGCTGCATCGGTGTTCATGGCTGTAGGACTTCTTTTCGGATTTGGGGTATATATGGCGGATATATCTGAACAGAACTGGGTTAAGGCTGGACTTAGAATGGGTCTTGCAGGACTGGTGGTGGCTGCACTGAATATCCTTCTCCCAGGATAGAGACAAAACCACTTATATATCACAGAGACGAAAATTATTATCATGGCTGAATGTGAATTCTGTGAAGAGGATTTTGAGGATGAGATGGAACTACACGCTCACTGGCGTGAACACGAAGATGAGCTGAACTCTCATCAGAAAGAGGAGATGAAGAAAGCTGAAAGGAAGAAAGAAGAAGAAAAGGATAGAAAGAGGAAAAAGAGAAAACAGTACATGATTTATGGTTCTGCCGGTATACTGGCTCTAGGTCTTGCAGCGCTTATAATACCGCAGTTTATACCTGACTCCGGTTCCACAGGGCAATTTAACATAACTGCTGAAGGTCAGCCGGTTATCGGGAGTGAGAATGCATCTGTTACTGTTGTTGAGTTTGGTGATTATAGCTGCCCTGCATGTAGAACCTTTGAGATGGATACATACCCTCAACTCAAGCAGAACTACATTGACACTGGAGAAGTAAAATTTTCCTTCGTAAATTTGGCTTTTCTGGGACCAGATTCTCAGGAAGCTGCTGTGGCCGGTGAATGTGTCTACAGACAGAATGAGACAGAGTTCTGGAAATATCATAAGAGTATTTATGACAACCAGGGTTCTGAACAGGGATGGGCGACTCAGGAACTGCTTATGGATCTAGCAAGAGAAAACACTGAAGGACTTGACTACGAGCAACTGAGCAGCTGCATATCAGGTAGAGATACAGCAGAACAGGTCAGGACTGAGAGAGGCATAGCTAACTCAAACAGCGTATCATCAACACCAACCGTGTTCGTAAACGGCGACAAGGTTAATGGAAACAGTTATGCAGCGATCAAAACAGCTATAGATTCCGAGCTTCAGAATTGATCTCCCCTTTTCCTCTCATTTATAAGGATAATCAGCCATATTTTGGATTATAAGGAGGTGTTAGAATTTATGGAAGGTACAGTAAAGTTTTTCCACGACAAGAAGCAATACGGCTTCATTGAAGTAGACGTCGACGAGGAAGAAGACGATGTGTTTTTCCACATCAGCAACGTTGAAGGAGAGGAAGAACCTGAAGAAGGAGTTGAAGTAACTTTCGAGCAAGAAGAAGGCGAAAAAGGTCCTGAAGCAGTCAACGTAGAAATGGCTTAAAGATTGGCTTAACGCCATCAAGGCCGCAAAAAATATTTCTTTTTGTTAAAATTTCATCTTTCCTTATACAGACATTTCAACTCCGCAACTCTCCGTCGATAAACTAATAACTGACAGACCGTCAATCAAAAAGTATGTCTGAATCTGAGATTCTCTACTATCCTGAAAATGAGTACCAGAAGGAGTTTGATGCAACTGTAATCAAATCTAACAAAGACGAAAACTATGTGGTTTTAGACCGTACCTTGTTCTACAAAGAAGGTGGTGGACAGCCTGCTGATAAAGGCAATCTTTTCTGGAATGATCATGAGACTCATGTGGCGGATGTACAAAAGGAACATGGAGAAATCAGGCACTATGTTGACGGTTCCGTGCCTGAGGAAGGCGTTGAAGTGCATGGTCAAATTAACTGGGAGAGACGTTACTCACATATGAGGATGCACACAGCACAGCATGTTGTATCAATGGTTGTTCTTGATATGTATGATGCATCAACAGCTGGTAATCAGGTTCATGAGGATAGATCCAGGATTGACTTTGAGCCAGCTGACTTCGATGAAGAAGATCTTGAGGCTATAGAAAAAGAAGTTAATCGGATAATTGATGAAGACATTAGTCTGGATAAATCTGAGATGGATCGTGATGTCTTAGAGGAGAAAACTGAGGAAGGAAGAACAAACTTAGACCTTATACCATCACACATAGATCCTCTGAGAGCTGTGAAGATTGGAGACATAGATATATGTCCGTGTGGAGGAACACATGTAGACTCTACAGGCGAATTAGAAGAATTCAACATAGAGGAAAGGAAAAGCAAAGGTCAAGACGTTGAGAGAATAATATTTTCCCTCAAATAATCCTTGGAGCTTTGGTATAGAATTTTTCCGGTATGAAACCTTCGCCTATAGGAGTGTATCCTAGCCCAGATTATTTATGTAGAAAATCGTACAAGGTTTTAGTGTGGTAATTAATGGATCATTTGCCCTGTTTGTATGCCTATTGGGGTTGATCGCCTTCTTTGCTGACAGGTTTGATAAGCCCTCTATACCTATTTACTTAGCTTTGGGCATAGTCTTTGGTCCGCTGTGGTCGGTTCTATCGACTTCAGCGCTTGTCCCTGAAATCTCCTTGACAGGAGGCGTATTGTCCCTAGTCTCTGAGCTAGGTCTGTTGTTTCTCTTATTTATAGTAGGTCTTCAGGTGAAGCTTAGCCAGATATCGGAAAAGTTGAAAACCGGATCAGTCATGACATTAGTACAGGGATTAGGAGTAGCAGGATTTGCTTCTATCTATCTGTACGTAGCAGGATTTGAGTTCTTGGAAATACTAATTTTGAGTGCTGCGCTGGTTCCTTCCTCTGCTGCGATTGTTATTCCGATGCTGAAGCAGCAGCAGGAACTTTCATCGGAGAATGGTATGCTAGACATATCTGTTCTTGTGCTTGAGAACGTCTATCTGGTTGTAGCAGTTGGTGCCGTATCTGCTTTATCCAAAGGTTCCGGTCTTGCTCTACTGAAGGTTTTAGTGGCCATGTCTCTAGGACTAATTATCGCGTACCTCTCCTCGAGGCTAGTACTTCCTAAGATAGTTTCGGAAGTTTTACAGGATCAGAAATCCTTCCTGATGGCGGGATTTGGTCTACTAGGTGCGTTTGTGTTGTTCTCCAGTTTCGCAGGTTTGAAACCTGAGATAGGTGCATTTTTTGCTGGAGTTGCACTGGCACAGCTTCCCTACTCAAGCGAGCTACAGGCAGCTGTTGACCCAATGACCGAGTTCTTCCTAGCTATATTCCTGGCAAGCCTAGGTCTAACATTATCTCCTTCAAGCGTTTCAAGTGTTGCAGCCGACGCATTGATTCTTGCCTTATTGCTAGTGCCCGCTAAAGCTTCTCTTTACTATATATCATCAAGATTCTCGTGGGGAAGGCGGATATGTTTCATTGAGGTCTGCTCTTGACCTGTCGCAGGTGCCAGACGTGTCAATAGTACTGGTTACCGCGGCGGCCTCAGCCGGGCTACTTGGAGGAGAATCAGTAGCCTTGATAACACTGGTAGTTATCTTAACTATGGCTGCAAGCAGTATACTGATTAGTTCAGGCGACTTATTGGCATCAAAGTTTTTCGATAGACCATCATACTCTAGAGAGGATACAGATGCTATACTGCTTGGATCATCGGAAAACGCTGATACAGTCTTTAATATCCTGAAAAACTTCTATGATGACGTAATAGTTGTGAACAGAGGTACAGGAACTCCCGAGAAAGCTTCATTGGATGATACGGTTTACGGCGATTTTTCCCACGAAGAAATCAGGCAGAAAGCTGGTTCTGAAAGCGCAGAGACTATAGTTACCCTAAAAGACGATCTTGACGTGGAGGAGGAGGTTATAGAAGATTTCCGGTCTAGAAAGCTGATCTTGTTAGAGAAGTCACCTCAACTCAGTCTTAGCTTTCTCGATGCATCAGCTGACTATGTTGTAAATCCTGAGCTGCTAGCAGCTAATGAACTTGTGGAGCGTGTTAAGAATGACTGAACCTATCATATTGCTCTCTACTATACTTTTCGCAGCCTCAGTTGCGGCCTTAATCTCTGAGTTCCTCTCTGTATCCAGAAAGTTCTGTTATATCTCGGCGGGGCTGGTTTTGTCACTTTTTGAACCTAGTTCAAGTGTCCTTACCAGTCTTGTCCAGCTTTCAGGAATATTTGTCGTATTTTCAGCAGGCTCAAGACTTCTACCTGAAACATTCTCGACTTCGCAGATAGGGACACCTTTGATCTCGACAGTTGTGAGGACGTCTCTAGTCTGGACCGTGGTCTCGTTTTTGACATATCTTCTAGGGTTTGAGACCTCTGTCTCGGTTTTTGCTGGTTTCGCTGCATCAATTAACTCAACCGCAGCAGCTGTTGGATCAATAGGTGAGAAAGCTGAGAGAAGACTCAGTCATGCTCGCTTAGCTGAGGCCTCATCATTTCTGGATGACACTGCAGCTATCACATTTCTAGGATTTGTTGCGGGTGGAAGGCTTGGGCTAGTTCTTGCTATTTCAGTTTTAGGTGTGTCTTTCCTGCTGAAGTCTCGTCTTGGTTCATTTCTTGAGGATTTAGATGCCAGCGAACACGTGTACCTTTTTCTTGGCGTTGCAACATTGCTGATTTTTGTGTCTATCTCTGCTGGTTTAACATTTGGTCTGGCGGCTGGAGCGCTAGCTGCTGGAGCTCTGTTCTCTCAGTATCCGGCTGATGTAGATGTATTGGAGTCGATCAAGCCTTTAGAGGCTTTCTTCTCGTCGGTGTTTTTGTGTCTCTGGGCAGTCTATACAGCTTCAGTGCTGATTCTTTCCTACTTTCTGGTCTAATATTTGTCGGTGTAGCAGTTCTTGGACCGGTTATCAGTTATTTCTCACTGCGTTCCACCGGTATCTCACCTCATCAATCTGTCTTAGCGGCTTTATCTCTATGCTCTGTATCAGAGATTGTATTGCTTAGCTTAGTATCAACAGAGGTCTTCAACGGGGCTTTGACCTCGGGCATTATAATTGCAGCGCTCGGGTCTTCCTTAATTTCATCAATATATTCAGCTTACTCAGATAGACTATATCGCCTGATCGAGTCGACGTCTGAACACAGTGACAAAACTGAAATAGATATACAGGACCATACAATTATAGTCGGTAGCGGTCTGATCGGGAGGAAAGTGGCCGAGTCATTTGATGAAACAGTTGTACTGGAGAATGATAAGTCGAAGCTGGGAACGGCGCCTGAGGGCTCCAAGACGCTTCTTGGGGATGCAAGAGATGATAGGGCATGGTCAAGAGGTAACGTATCGGACGCTAATAAGATAATATCCACAGTTCGATCGGATTCAGTAGCCGAGAAGATAGCCACCTTAGACGTGGAGGCAGATAAGTATGCTCTTACCGGATCGAAGAGGGATTCCTCTATGCTTGATCTGGATATCGGGGTGACTCAGGAGGAGCTTACAGAGCACAAGATAAGGGAGAAGCTAGGTAGAGGATTTGATGAAGGATTTGAAGGGCTGAAAAAGGATCTAGTTAAACAACTGAAAGACTTGACTTGAGGTTGAATAATCAAAGCTACTGTTCATAGTACTCGTTTCTTTTCCTTTGTTTTTGGTCTTTCTGGCTTCCTGGCTTGTTTGCTCTAGGTCTCCCCGTATCGGGATCTTTTCTGAATGTTAAATCCATCTGCTTTAGGAACCGGTTCATAGCTTCTTCAATTCTCATGGGTTGTGTTGCAGTTCCTTTCTTTCCTGGTTCTCCCGAAAATATGATGGCTCTGTCTGCGATGTAATCCATCAGTAGCAGGTCGTGATCAATCACCAGCAAAGGCTTGCCTGTCTTTCGTGCGAACCTTTTCAGTGTCTTACCTAGTTCTACACGTGATTCGACGTCAAGGTAGGCTGAGGGCTCATCAAGAAGATAGATGTCTGCGTCTCGGGCTAGACATATTGCTACTCCAACCCTCTGTAGCTCCCCTCCTGATAGCTCCTCGAGGTTTTGATCGAAGAGCTCTTCTAGTTCAAGAGGCTCGCTGATACGTGTCTTAAATCTCTTCTCTTCAGGGTTTACATGTTTCTTTAGCGCTTGCTCCACAGTTTTGTCCTGTGCTTGTAAGTACTGCGGTTTGTAGCTTATTGATTTCTCAGGCGATTCACCATGATCTGGTTCTATTCCTCCTGCCAGCATTTTTGCAAAGGTTGTCTTGCCCACTCCGTTCTCTCCTAGAATTCCGAGAATCTCTTCTTCATGGATCGAACCAGGTTCTGAATCTAGAGAAAATTCTTTATTCCCAAAGCTTTTATTGAATCTCGGGTATTCGATTACTTCAGCTTTGTTCTCAACCTGACTTCTCTTTGCTCTGTCGAATTTTATTGAGTCGTCTCTTATACGCAGGTTGTGTGTCTGTAAATAGCCGTCAAGATACTGATTTATTCCTTGGCGTGTCGAGAAACTGTTTGAAACCATTCCGTATGCCTGTGGCTCACCATGGAACAGATGTGTAGTCGATGATATAAGGTCCAGAGTCGCTAGGTCGTGCTCAACGACCAAGACTTCACGTTCATCGCCCATATTTGAGATAATTTCTGCTATATTGAGCCTTTGTCTTACATCGAGGAAGGATGAGGGTTCGTCCAATACATACATTGAGGCATCTCTCACAAGTGTTGCTGCTATCGCAACACGCTGTAGCTCTCCGCCTGAGAGCTCGCTCATATCCCTTTCAAGTATCTGGGTAATATCTAGCTGGGCTGAGACTTCCTCTAAGACTCCTCTCTCGTCTTTCTGCTCTAGAAAACCTTTGACCTTCCCTCTGTGTAGTTCAGGCATCTTATCTACTTGCTGTGGTTTAAAAGCAGCGTTTACATTGTCATTGGATAGGTCTTTGAAGTGATCTTGAAGCTGTGTTCCACGATATCTTTTCATTACCTGATCCCAGCCTGGGTTCTTATCAGCTTCACCAAGATTGGGCTTTACCTGCCCAGAAAGTATCTTGAGCGCTGTCGATTTACCTATTCCGTTTCTTCCTAGAATACCTACTACTCTTCCTTCCTGAGGTTCTGGAAGCCCGTACAGCCTAAAGGAGTTTTCGCCAAACTGATGTATCTTATCACCAAACTCCCTGTCAAGTCTAATCAGTTTGATGGCATCATCATGAGGGTACTTGTTGATTGCCATCTTATGAGCCTCCATAACCTTCTCATTTTCAATATGAAGCTCTCCTTCATCTGTTAGGTAGAATCCTCCCTCCTTTCCAGACCTGTTCAAAGGGTCATACTTTATGACTGTCTCTTTCGCTAGATCTGGTTCAACTTTCTCTTGGTCAATTGCTACGATGAAGTTTTTGGCGTTTTTTCCCGTCGTACTCATTTGTGAGCTTCCTCAGGCTTAGGCACGGACTTACTCTTCGAAGGATATCTGGTAGTCAGTTCCCGTTATATTAGATACAAGTGTCTCAAGCTCTTCAATAGATAGATTTACTTTACCTCTGTACTGATCAGGTACTACTACTTTTTGAGCTTGGCCATCTGGCTTGAACACTGTATTTATTGACCTGATTTCTGCTGGACTCAGTAGACCCTTGATTACTTCCCTGTCATCCTCCGATCTTTCTACTACACGTATACTTTTATTCACTTGATCTGCTATCTCTTTTACTATTTCTCCACCACGTCCTACGACTTTTGCGCCGTCTCCTTCAGCTGTAACTATCACGAGAACGTTTTCAGTGTTGTAGACATGTCTTATCTCAGAGTCTCTAAGTGACCCGTACTCATTGCTCAGGTCTTTTAGAATTCTTGATACCTTGATTTCAAGTTCAGTTATCTCGTCATCCTCCAGCTTCTGTTCACAATTGCTGCAGAGGACGTCACTCTTCAAACATACGTTGCATATTGGAGCCTTCATATTTAGTTACTTCTCCGGGAAAAATTAAATAGGTGGCAGAAAGTAGCCTGTAAATTTGGCAATCAATTTGAAAATATTCTATTCTTGAGCTTTACCTGCATTAACTCCTCGATAAATCTGTATAATATAGCTAACACACGGTAGGAGGTCAGTGAGATGTACACCATACCTATATAAAATGTGAAAGAACTGAGAAAGGCTGAGGCTCCTAAGGCAATCATAAGCACAGACGTTCTTGCTTCTGTTCCTGTTAGTTCGAGTCCATCAAAATTTACAGTTTTGGAAGCGTTTCCTTCCAATACCTTAAGTGCTAGGAGCATGGAAAGTGCTGTGAGAGCTTCAAGTTTTGGTAATAACCTTCCAAGACTTAATCCTACAAGTATGGAAATCTCAAAAATATCTTCTACGATACTGAGCACTGTCTTTCTCCTACTGAGGTTTTTCATCAGTACAGACTTTCTTCTCGCGCCGTGGACTGCAAGAAAGCCTACGATAGCTAGTAGGACTGAAAGTGGCGCGGCTGATTCTTTATGAATCAGCAATAATCCTAGAACGCTGAAACTAGATATCAAAGATGTTAATGTAAATGCCCTGAATAGATCAGACCTCATCTTGAATTTAGATTGTGTGTTAAATTGTTTTAGTCTTTCTCCAAGAAATAGTTGAATTAAAAATGAATAAGTTTAAGCGGAGGACCTCCACGCACCTAAAAGCAAGGGGGGGAGGGGGATTTCTGTTAAGTGCGTGAAGACCCTTCCGTCTGAAATATAGTTTTCTAGTCTACGAGCTCAAGCCCTAGGTCCTCTACGTCTCCAGTGACCTCGCTTTCTTCCTCTTCATCTAGTTCGCCCAGTACGTATGGAGATTTCACTCCGGTGATGATTGATATCACCTGAATCTTCCCTTGTAGATCTTCCCTAACTCTGGCACCCCAGATTGTCTGTGCCTGACTGTCCAATTTTGTCTTGACATGTTGCCCGACCTCATTGATTTCGTTTAGTGTCAGATCTTCTCCTCCAGCTACGTGCAGGAGCGCTCCGTTTGCGCCTTCAAACTCTACGTCAAGCAGAGGATTCGAGAGTGCTTCATGGATTGCTTCTTTTCCTTTACTGTTCGTATCTGATTCTCCGTAGCCGACCACTGCGACTCCACCATTATTCATGATTGCTTGGACATCTGCGTAGTCTAAGTTGACCAGGCTTGGCTTGCTGATTGTTTCTGTGATCCCTTTGATCATGGTTGTAATTAGTTCGTCTGCGACTCCAAATGCTTGGTCTAGAGGCATGTCACCTGCAATATCGAGAAGTTTGTCGTTTTCAATTACGATTGCTGTGTCGACGTGCTGTCTTAGCTGGTAGAGTCCGTCTTCTGCTTTGCTCATTCGTGCGCCTTCTATCTCGAACGGCATTGTTACTGTTCCTATTACAATACAGTCTTCTTTCTTTGCGATTTCTGCAAGCACTGGTGTTACTCCTGTTCCTGTGCCTCCTCCCATTCCTGCGGTTAGGAAAGCCATATCAGCCTCTTTGAATAGATTTCGTAGCTCGGCACGGTTTTCCTCTGCTGCCCGTGCACCTTTTTCCGGTTGACCTCCTGCACCGAGTCCTTTTGTCAGGTCTCGGCCTACAAGTATTTTCCTGTCGGCTGATGACATCTCTAGGTGCTGTTTGTCTGTATTGATAGCTACAGTTTCAGCTCCTTCAACATCTTTTTTCTGTATTCTTGTAATCTGGTTGTTGCCGGCTCCTCCACATCCTACTACAAGTATTTTTGCGTCTTTGACATTGTCCAGATTTTGACTGCTTTCTTCAGGTTCGCCTTGGGAGTTGTCGATTATCGATTCCATTTTGTGTATACCGCTGTTGAGTCTGGCAGTTTTCATGCCGTAGTTTTTTAAGTCGGTAGAGATCAATCTACCTTAGAATCATAGTCTTAACAAGTGCTTTCGATTCAATCGACTCAAGTCCCAACTTGAAGTCGGTTTGATCTTCACGCCTTTTGCTCGTCCCACCGAGTGAAAGGCAGTCGAAACGTTTGACCTGTCCCACCAGAGTCAAACAACTCAACTTTCTATATCCATTAAATTCTGAAACTCACTTATAAATGTTCGCAAACCTATCGTCTGGCTGAATTAGGATATGTTTACTACCACGAGCTAATTCTGAGGGCAGACTGTTTCAATATAAAAGAATTCTAGCGATATGACTATATATGGTAAGTTTAGAAGAAGTTAAGGAAGTGGCGGAAAACGCCAGGATTGATATAGATGATTCAACCGCCGAAGAGTTTGTGGAAGAGTTTGAGGATATCCTAAGCATTTTTGACAAGCTAGACAGTATCAACACGGAGGATGCGAAACCTGCATTCCACCCAATTGACGTCAGCCCAAAGTTAAGAGAGGATAAAAGGGAGGATACTCTCAGCAGCGAAGAAACCTTTTACAACACAGATAATAGTGAGGATGGATTTTTCAAGGGCCCTAGCGCCTAAAAGCCCTCGAAAAATAGTATATCGCGAATACTTGATGTAGATCAGCGTACTTCTGACAAGCCAGAAAAACTTGAAGATTACAGAAAATCTATAATTTGACCGCGTCTCAAAGGAATTTATGAGCAAAGGAGAAAAGGTGCATTGCCCAGAGTGTGGAGGCGAGATGAGCTTTGACGGCTATAGACCTCTGTTTCCGAGTTGTATCAAATGCGGTGAAACATTCCACTACGAGGAATGCATCAATGAGTCTTAGAGATTTTTAAACTTCGTATATTCTACGTTAAATTATGGGAATCAAGGAATATGTGGACGGAGGAAAGAATTTTGATAATATACAGTTTTTCAAAGAGTTGAGACAGGAAAACGCTACGAAGAACTTTATGCGGGAGATAGTTGATTCTGAATCTGGTGAGGGAGAATTAGAAGGTATTCCATTTGTGGCAAAGGATGCGATCTGTACAGAAGGAGTAACTACCTCAGCAGGCTCCAAGATCTTGAAGGACTATGAGCCTGTGTTTGATGCTACAGCTGTGAAGAGGTTGAAGGGTTCAGGAGCCAGATTTTACGGCAAGACTGCTCAGGACGAGTTTGGGTTTGGAACGTTCTCAACAAACAATGCGTTCGGCACACCTAGAAATGCATATGATGAAGAAAGAGTGGCAGGAGGATCTTCTGGAGGTGCTGCATCGGCAGTAGCTGCCTTAGACAAGCCGATAATATCTCTAGGCGAATCGACAGGAGGTTCAATAACTAATCCTGCGGCATACAATGGTGTAGTAGGAGTTACACCAACTTATGGAAGAGTATCACGATATGGATTAGTTGATTATGCTAATAGCTTGGACAAAATCGGTGTACTGGCTAAATCTGTATATGGAGCTGCAAAGGGTCTTGAGGTAATTGCAGGGCAGGATGAGAACGATCAAACCACCTCCGATAAGCAAGTACCTGAGTATTCAGATCTGAAGGAATTAGAAGATCTCAAGGTAGCAGTCCCTAAACAGTACGTAGAGCTTGAAGGGCTCCAAGAAGGTGTTAAACAGAACTTTGAAAAATCACTTGAAGATCTAAAAGAGGTGGGTGCAGAAGTTGAGTACGTGGATATGCCGCTGCTCAGGAAAGATGTGGCGGTCCCAGCATACTACGTTATAGCGATGTCCGAGGCGTCAACGAACCTCGCAAAAATGTCTGGAATGAGGTACGGAATGGAGAAGGATCCTGAAAAATTTGAGGACTACGATGACTATTTTTCTGAGGTTAGGACAGAAGGGTTTGGTAAGGAGGCTAAGAAAAGAATACTTCTGGGCACATACACAAGAATGGCAGGATACAGAGACGATTATTATATCAAGGCTGCCAAGGTCAGGCAGAAGATTATCAACCAGTATAAACAGGTATTCGAAGATTATGATGTAATTGCTTCGCCTTCCATGCCTAACATAGCTCCTAAGGTAGAGGAAGCAGAGTCTATGAGCTCAAAGGAGATGTACGCGATGGATACACTTACAGTAGGACCAAATCTGGCCGGTCTGCCGATGATCTCAGTGCCGAACGGCAAAAGCAACGGAATGCCTACAGGACTTCACATAGTCGGAGATCACTTCAGTGAGAACAAGGTATTTGACGTGGCTCACACCTTTGTCACTAATACATAAATAAAACATTTATTGGGACATGAACAATTATGTCAAGTAAAGGAAGGGTATCGCCTGATGCAGAATTATTCCTGCCTGAGATGGACAGCGCTGAGGTTACCCTTCAATCCGAAGAGGAGCCCATGGAATGGGTATCAAAGCTTAAGCATGAACTTATCGACGAGTACATCTGGTCTGAAGTTCTAAGAGAACAAAATTCTGGTGTTGCCGATTCAATAGATGAAGT
>GL982576.1:757712-759303 GCA_000220375.1 Candidatus Nanosalina sp. J07AB43
AGTGAACTTCTCTAGCATTTGACTGCTTGCTCTACTACTTCCACTTGGTTCTCCGAACTAAGTTCTGTGAAGCTGTCTTGAAGGCTTTCTCTTTCTATATATTCTATGATGAAGAAGGGGAACTTGTTTTTCCTGGTTGATGAGTTACTGTAGAGTATTTCAGGTGTGTCGACAGTTGTCTGGTTTTTCAGGAGTTGGTTCATATTCACTTCTTTTCTGCAATCTTGGATACTGTTTTCTCCTGTGCAGAACTTGCAAATGACAGTTCTTTCTTCAAGTTTAATTCTGAATACCTTGTTGTTGTGTCCTGAAATATCTTCTTTCTCCTCTATATGGTTCTCAGGGTCAAGTTGATTGATTGCTTCTGTAACGTCTTTTTCAGATACTTGCTTCATACCTATGTTTTAGAACAATTCATGTCTAATTACTTATTATGCCTGGAACAGTTTTCCTCGAAGGGGATAACATCAATCTCAGAACTATTGAAGATGATGATATAGAGTTCTTGAGAGATGGAGTTAATCATCCTGAAGTCCGTGTATATATGGGTAACAGAAGACCTCAGAATCTTGAAAACGAAGAAGATTTCTTCGAGGAACAAGTCTGTGGAGAGGACTCAGTTCACTTGATGATTTCCAGAGATGAAGAAAAATTGGGTATAATCACTCTGATGCCGCAAGGTGATGATGCAGAAAAACTGGCAGAAATCGGTATATGGATACATCCTAAGTACCACGGAAACGGATACGGAACAGAAGCATCCAGGCTAATCACAGAATACGCCTTCAACCAGCTAAACTATCACAAAGTATACGCAAGAGCCTACGAAGGCAACAAAGCGTCACAAAGCGTTTGGGAAAAACTTGGATTCAACAAAGAAGGAGTATTCAAAGACCACACATTCACACAAGGCAAATACAAGGATGTTGTTTACTACGGAGTTTTGGAAGGTGAATGGCAGTGACAAAAACAGAAAACAAGTTTATGGAACAGGGTGATGTGGTTCTCAGACCGATAGAGAAAGAAGATGCCAAGTTTATCGCAGAAACAATCAGTCACGGAGAAGTGAGAGCTCACCTTGGTCGTGCCCCTCGTCCTGTCAACAAAAGCCAAGAGAAAGAACACATCGAAAACCTCAGTTCTGACGATGATAGCGTCCACTTCATTATCGAATACCAAGGAGAAAAAGTCGGACACATCTTTCTTGGAGAACTGGAAAAAGATTACGGCCGCAGCCATGTAGGATACTTCATACATCCCGACTATCATGGACAGGGAATCGGCACAAAAAGCCTCAAGATGGTCGTAACCTACACATTCGAAACCTTAAACAGACACAAGATTAGAGGTGGATTCTTAGAAGGTAATCCTGCCTCAAGACGTGTAATGGAGAAAGCAGGTTTCCAAGAAGAAGGTACAGAAAGAGACTACAAGTATGTAGACGGCGAATGGAAAAATGTCACGTGGATGAGCATACTTGAGAATGAGTACTATGACTAAAGAATTTACACTTCCCCCAGCTCTAGAAAAAGGCGACAAAGTGGCTGTTATGGCAACATCTGCAGGTATCGAAAATAGGTTTCCAAATGCT
>GL982576.1:759353-767230 GCA_000220375.1 Candidatus Nanosalina sp. J07AB43
TAACTGATGTTATCCATGAGTACGGTCAGAAACCTTCTGAAGATACAGCTAATGATTACATCCAAAGCGCTGAAGGCGCTATAAATAGACTTCAAGAGAACAATGTCTTAGATGGTGAGATAGCGAATAAGTACAGAGAGATGGCAGAATTTGTTTACAGCAGAGATACTTGATCTATAGATAAATAAGAATTTGAGGACTAACTTATGGTATGACCGAGGTTAAGATAGGGCTTGAAACTCATGTCCAGTTAGACACCGAGACCAAGCTCTTCTGTGGATGCCCGAATCAGGATTGTGAAGAACCAAACCAAAATGTTTGTGAAACTTGTTTAGGGCATCCGGGCAGTAAGCCAAGACTGAACAAGGCTGTATTAAACCAGTGTGTAAAGGCAGCTGAGGCCTTAAACTGTGATATAAATGACAATGTATTCTTCTCTAGAAAAACTTACTTTTACCCGGATATGTCGAAGAACTATCAGATTACTCAGTATGAGGTACCTGTAGCTGAGAACGGGCGCAAAAAAGTGAATGTATCTGATCGTGAAAAAGCAGTTGAAATAAAGAGGCTGCATATTGAGGAGGATCCGGCTAAAACGCAACATAAGGGAGGAAATATATCAGACTCGGACTACACCAAAGTAGATTACAACAGAGCCGGAACACCGCTCATAGAGATTGTGACGGAACCGGATTTTGAGTCGGCAGAGGAGGCGCGCGCCTATCTTCAACAAATGGTCCAAATGCTTGAGTACTTGGATCTCTACAAGCCCGAGTCGAATTATTCAATTAAGACCGACGCTAACATCTCAATAGAAGGCGGGAATCGTGTGGAAGTCAAGAACATAACCGGTACCTCTGAGGTTGAGAAGGCATTGAACTATGAGATCTCACGTCAGAAGCAGCTCAAGAAGAGAGGCCGTGAGGTTGAACAGGAGACCAGAACCTTTAATTCGGATATAAGTGCTACAGAGACGCTTAGACAGAAGGAAACAGAAGAAGACTATGGGTACATATTTGACCCTGATCTTACAAGACAGGAACTTAACACTGAGCTACAGGAGAGGATAAGAGAATCTCTTCCAGAGCTACCTCAAGAGAAGCTCAAGAGATTTAAGAAAGAATACAACTTAGAGGATAAGCTGGTTGAGTCTTTAATTAAGGATTCCAAGATGGCAGAAGACTTTGAAAACCTTTCTGAAAGTCTCAATACAGGTCTGGTGGCATCTTGGATGACAGGAGAGATTAGAAAAGTTTTAAACTATAACGAACTCACTTACAGCGACTCAAATCTGTCTAGAGAATTTATTGAAGAGTTACTGACGATGATTCAAAAAGACGAGGTTTCAGATAGAAACGCCGAAAAGTTATTGAGGCATAAAGCCAGTCTAGACGATCAGGATACGGATATAGATAAGCTAGAGATGGATGGAGAAGATCTTGGTCCTAGAGTTATTGCAGAGGAGAATGATCTTCTCAAGGCGGACAAAGATGAAATGGATGCATTTGTTGAAGCAGCGATTGAAGAGAATCCTGAGCCAGTACAGGATTACAAGTCAGGCGACGATGAAGCTCTAAATTTCATAGTAGGTCAGGTAATGCAGCGCTCCAACGGAAAAGCTGATCCCAAAACTGCAAGGGAAAAAATACTGAAAAATATAGATTAAAACGGCAAAAAAGAACAGAGCTCATAAACTATCTATCTTGAGGGGATAACAGAGATGAAAGCTGATCAAAAACTTGCGGATCTTGGTATCACGTTTGATACTGTAGAGCAGGACAATCCGACTGAAGGTTGTAGAGAGGCTGCAAAAGAGAGAGGGCTGGAGCCAAATCACATAGTTAAGAGTCTGATAATAGAGTCAGAAGGAGAAAAAATCCATGTTCTTCTGCCAGGTGATAGAAAGCTTTCTGAGAGCAAGCTTGGATCAGAGTATCGGATGGTTTCACCAGAGAAGTCAAAGAGTATAACTGGCTTTGAGTCAGGTACAGTACATCCTTTCTCAACAGAACTTCGTCATGTAGTTGATAAGAGAATTTTTGATAACAGAGTGGTTTCCCATACAAATGGAGAAAGGGACAAAGGGTTGATAATTCACTCTAATGATTTCAAAGAGGCATTGGATAGAGCAGACTTTAAGTTTGACATCATGGACGTAGCAGTATCCAATGAAGATGACTATGAGAGGATACAGAATAAAGGCTTGGAAATAGAGGATGCTAAGTTTGTTGTCGATAATGGCTACGGCACTTTGTTCACGGACTTGGTTGAATCATTTCGACCAGGCAAGGTACTGGATTTAATTAGGGCAATGCACAGGAATAGCTTAGATATAGAAGAGGACGTCGCAACGGAGGTTCTTGACAGAGCTAGGAACCAGACACATATACAGAACATGGTCGAACATTTCTCTAAGGAAGGTAGCCTACCTGAGGAGACGGAGCATGATTTAGAAGAAGAGATTGAGATAGCTCTGGATAGGAATCAAGATGCAGTAGAGGATTTTATCAATGGTAAAGATTCTGCTCTAAATTATCTTGTAGGTCAGGTGATGCAGAGAACTAAGGGCAAGTTTAATCCTGGGATGGTACAACAGATTCTCGAGGAAAATTAAATGGATAAAATACCTGAAAAGTTTGTAGAAAACCGTATAGAAGAACTCAGAAACTCTGAGAATGTGCGAGCGGCAGCAGTGGTAGGAAGCTATGCAAGACAGCCTGACTCGGACCATAATGACCTAGATACATTTGTAATTGTGGAGGATGATAATTTTTGGAGGGAGACTGAAGAGATGCAGAACATAGTTGTTGAACGTTTCTACAGTCCACTTGAGGAAGCTGAGGGACGCTTGGAAGATGATACTTGGTGGAAGAACTATCACTGGTATACCAACGCTGATGTCAGGCATGATCCGGAAAATCTTTTCGATAGACTTCAGGAGAAGGCTAAGGAAGTTAAGGAGGAAAGGCTTGAATTATCAGAGGACGATAGACAGGAAATCGCGTACAGCATCTGGGACAGAAAACAGGATCTTGATACCGATGATGTAGCCCAGAAACGATACTTGTTGAATGATTTTTTCAGGTATCTTCTGCAGAAGTTCTACCTGCTTGAAGGCGAGGTGCCTGTAAAATTGAATTACAGGATTAAAGGCCTCAACGGTATAAATGGATATGTTTACAAGCTTTCACAGGATTTCCTACTAAGCTCGAGCACATCTGAGAAAGAACAGATAATTGAGAAAATAATTGATTACATGTCAAAGGATTTACCCGAAATCTCTCCTGAATGGGATTCTGAGAAGCAACAATCTTAGTCAGAAAACTTAGTCCTCTTGTTTGGATAGGTGAAACCCTATTTCGGTTCCTGCCTCATCTTGGTATATCCTCATGTGGTTCTCCGAGCCAAGTGGCTGTGAAAGCTTCTTATTTTCAAAATCTAGGTTCAACTGAGCCTCATCCTGCAGTGCTTCTGCTATGTCTTCCAGTAATTCTGCAAGCTTCTGGTTGTCTAGCTTAAACTCCTTCTCAAGATCTGTCATATGTAAGAAATAAAGAGTAGGTTTTATGTCTTGTTGTCTTAGGCAAACATTTCGTCAGGGGTTCCTTCGCGGTTTCCAAGGAAGTCTTTCTCTACACCCACGTTTCCTTCCTCTAGGTCTTTGATTGCTTCCGTGAAGTCTACCATGTTTACCTTTGCATCTGAGTACTGGTCGGATCGATCCAGTGCATTTATCGATGCCTGCCTTACAATCTGCTTGATATCCCTTCCCGTGAAGCCTTCATTCATTTCTTCTACGACAGCTTGAAGGTTGACAGACTCTTTAAGGTCGATTTTCCGTGTATGTACCTTGAGAATTTCCTCTTTGGCCTCCTCACCAGGTACAGGAACCTCTATGGCAGAGCACCTGTTTAGAAGCGCTGGATCCATTATGTCAGGTGTATTTGAGGCGAAGATGGATATAACGTTTCCTTCTTCTTCGGTGTCAAGGCCGTCAAGCTCTGAGAGCAGCTGGCTCATAGTTCTCTCTACCTCTTCTCCGCCGTGTCTCCTGTCGTCTAATCTCTTCTTTGCTATAGCATCTATCTCGTCTATAAAGATTATTGAAGGTTTTTCTGAGGCTCTAGCCTGTTCGTACAGTCTCTTAACCTTCTTGGCGCCTTCGCCTATAAATTTCTCTACAAGCTGCGGACCGTTTATCATGAACATTTCGGCGTCATACTCATTGCTTAGTGCCTTTACCAGGTGTGTCTTGCCTGTACCAGGTCTTCCTACAAGTAGGGTGGACTTATCCATGTCCATACCCCATTCCTCTATTTTTGATTTCTTGTCGGAGTTAAGCTGTGCACCTACATTTGATGAAAGACTTTTAATGACGTGGTCAAGGCCTCCTATATCTTGGAAGGTTACATCTGTCTCAACTGCATCAAACTCGGCGTCTTTACCTCTTTCAACTATATCAGTTACTTTGAAGCTATTGGGATCAAGTGCTACCTCTGTACCTGGCTGAAAGTCCTCAGGTGCATAGGACTCAGGTATCTCAACTCCGTAACGTCCTTTCATGTTCCCGGATGCTTCAACCCAGATTCTGTCTCCATCATACTCACAGACGACAACACCTCTTAACACCGGTGTCGCCAGGTTTGTTCCATCAGGGTTTGATCCTCTTCCCCTCTGTTTTTTCTGCTGGAAGTACTGTGGGAACTGCACCTTCTGCTTCTTACTGTCATTCTTATCATTGGACTCCCTGTTCTCCTTATCTTTTTCCTTATCTTCTTCCTTGTCAAGCTTGTCAGAAACATCTTCTTCAGTCATTTTTACCACCCAGGCTCTGAAACGGACTAGGTATCGTGTCAACCCGTTAAACCAGTCCATCAAGTATATTAGAAAAGGCCATCATATCTTTATAAATTAAATTCAATATTATTTCCTGGCTTGGCACACATGATCAGAGGGCAATATGTAAAGGCGTATCTGCCTTGTTGGAATGGCGTATGAAAACATCGGCAGAGAAATCATCGGTGGGGTAATCACCTGACAAAGGATTGATATTAACATTAGATTATTTACACGTATTGCAGGAGGTTAGGTTCCAAGATGGAATACAATGGTAATGTTGCTTTGGGGGTTATCAGAAATCAAGGTAAATATCTTATTATGAGGCGATCCACATCAAACTCTAGCTCGGGCAAATGGGCATTTCCAGGAGGTAAGATAAGAGATCAGGAAACTCCAGGCGAAGCCGTTAAAAGAGAGATTAGGGAGGAAACAGACCTTAATACTGAAATCCAGAATTCTGGAAAACCGTATCAAGATAAAGGAGAGCTAGGTTTGTGGAAAATACATCCATTTTTACTAACTGCTAAGTCAAGAGAAGTAAGAACAAATCAAGAGCATGATAAGTATATATGGATAGATCTTGAGAGACTGGGCGAAATGGATACTCTCGGAGAGACGAAGGCACCTGAAAGACTTGATCTGATTTAGAGTCTTCAATTAGCTAGAGATCAGGCGAAAGAGCTGGGTGAATATGCCTATAGATGATTCAATGAATTTTTGCTCCATCCGAGATCAAACTCCAATCAAAATATGGCTCTTTATGTAATATAGCCAAACTTGTGCTCTCCAGGCCTCTCATGAGCTATCAGGATGGTTTTTAGAAATTATTATTTACTCTTTACTTGCGAAGATGTTCACGACCTGTATGTCATAGTCAGTATGGTCATCGCTAACATAGGCTTGTTGGGGTTCATAGCCATGTTCTTCAAGTATCTGCTCTGCATCTTCAACTGAATCAAGCAGGTATCTAGGATAATCTTCTCCATCTCTCTGGACAAACTCATTGCCATCTTCATCAGTCTGCAGCCAGTCATAGTCTTCCTGACCTCCTTTTATTTTGAAAGAAGTGTAGAATTCTCCACCTGGTCTTAGAACTCGACTCCATTCTTCTATTGTTTCTCTCATCTCCTGTTCTGGGTAGAATTTTAAGGCTGCATTGGCCCATAGAGCATCATATTCATCGTCGTCAAACTGGTGTTCTGGAAGGTTTCGGAAATCCTGTTCGATGTATGTTCCCTTCTTTCCTCTTCTTTCTTTTTCATGTAGCATACCTTCCGCAAGATCGACTCCTACGGCCTCTAGGCCATTTTGTACAAGGTAGTCTACGTGTTTTCCATGTCCACAGCCGAGATCAAGAACTTTCCCGCTCTCAGAAACTCTTTCCACAAATTCGTCTATATGTGGATGCTTATCGGTTTCCTCCTCGATGAATCTAGCGATTTGCTCTGCTCTTTCGCCCTGATCTTGAACGTTTACGGGTTTCTCAGAATCTTCTGACATATTATCAGCTCCATGTTATCGTTATGCTCTGATTTTTAGAACAGCAGTTACGTCATATTTAGAAGCTAGTATTAAAAAAGTTTTGAGTACTAGGTAACAATATATGAGTTCGAGATTAAGCAATCAAGAATCCAAGGAAGAAGACTTCTCTGCTCCAGAACTTGAGCAAATCCTACCTAATAGACAAGAAAAGCGGTCAAAATGTCTATCTTGGTCTCGAGACTCTAGAAGTCAAAAGCTACAAAGTAGAGATCCAGACCAATCTATCACGGCGATAAAAACCTGTATATCTGAAGTCTAGAAAAGAGTCCTCAGTTGGGAAGAATGAAACTTCAAGAGCCCGATGAAGAACAATTAGAACTCTACGAAGAAGCTGCAGAAGAAGTAGAGATATTTATAGGAAGGGATTTTGAGGAAGTCCCAGAACTATTCATAACTGATGAAAGTGAGAATCCTGATTTCGATGCATTCTACATGCCGTACAGAAATAAGGTTTTATTCAATCCTAAGCATATGGAAGCAATTAGAGATCAGGAAGAAGACAAAGATGTGCCGGAATACTTGAAAGAGTTTCAAGAGGCTTCAACCTCCATTGACGAAAGAGCTGCCCTCATCGAAGAGCTAATCCATGCCAAGCAAGATCAGGAGTTTGGATATAATTTTACGAACTGGGCTAACGACCAGATCTGGGGTTTGCTTGGTTCTGAAAAAAGGATGGCACAAGCTGATTACGCAACCGAAGGGTTCGCAGATTTTGCAATCTCATTTTTGACTGATCACACTCTCGAAGAAAGCGAAACATACCTTGAATCCACAATTCAAGTAGCAGAAGATGGAAAACCCTCTCCGATCTCGAAAGTCCCATTCATGGGATCAGACATTATTCAAAAGGGACTAGATCACACCGTCCAGAGATATGTTGGTCATCTCTTCTATCGATCCTTCAACGAAGAACATAGCCTTGAAGAAACACTTGACCTCGCGTTCGACCCTCCTCACTACGAAGACCTGTCAGAAGTGTTCCAGACCATAGAAGAGGGAACAATAGATTACAGTGAAGACCTACTCGAATACGCAGAAAACCACATGAGGGAAAACTACATTTGAAATAAAAATGTGATAGCTTGTAGTTGAAGCATCTACACGATGTGCCCACAGCCGTGTACGAAGCAACAAATCCATGAATAACCAGATTACATCAAGAACAGTGTTCATGACCAGTAACTGGAAAACACTGTACGTAGGCATTTGAACCTATCTAGTCATCCAAGTGTTTACTAGGCCTATACATTCTCTCACAGCTGGACAAAATACCTATCACCTCTCTGCTTACGATCCCAGAAAGCAATATTGAGTCCATTTCATTCGTTAGTTTAGGGCGGAGATGAAAATAGTCAGGATTTGCCTTAATTCCCTTATGTAAGATGTTTTAATCAACTGACGATGTTGGCTGTCACCCCGTTATCGATATCTCTGTGCCTATCTGCTCTAAGCTAAGTTCAGATACTCTTCAAGCTTGTTTTCAAGGAAAGGATGCA
>GL982576.1:767250-768302 GCA_000220375.1 Candidatus Nanosalina sp. J07AB43
AAGGAGTCCAAACTTACTGTATATCCAGACTTTGATACAATTTGTCAAAGCCTTTCTTTAGCAACTTTTCCTGTCGTCTTATTTCTTCCTCAGTCATCTCAGCGCTCTCTGTCCAGCCCTTGAAACTGTTGAACCGCTTGATAAGTATTCCAAGTTTGTAGAGTTTTACATTCTGACGCCAATTTTCCTTTAGCTCCATTTGCTTTTCATAGCCTCTCTGAAAAGCTTTTCGAAGCTTCTCTTCGTCTGCGTCTGGTGGTTCGTGCATATTGTAGTACTGGTGTGGTTCGACGAAGCTCATTTCGCTGTATGCGTAGTCCCAGAATGGGTCGCCTGACAAGGCTCTCTCGAAATCTATTAGGGCTTTAATTCTGCTGCTTTCGGCGATTACATTATCTGGTCGGAAGTCATAGAAGACCAGTGTTCTTTCTGGTTCTTCAAGTTTTGAAAGTGCTTCTACAAGATTTTCTGCTTTTTCTGTTAGGTCGCTGAATCTGGTATATTCTGCTTTCTTTACAGCCTCTGTCAGTTCTTGCGTTATGTATTCTATCCAAGTGGTTTTTCCGTTCACAGAAATATTGCTGTTTTCTGGTATTAGTTCTCCTGCGTATTGGAAGGAGATTTTGGAGTGAACTTCTCCGAGTATTTGACCTGCTTGCTCTATTATTTCTACCTGTTTTTCTGCGGTTAGCTCTGTGAAGCTGTCCTGAAGGCTTTCTCCTTCTATATATTCTGTGATGAAGAAGGGGAACTCGGTTTTCTCAGTTGATGAGTTACTGTAGAGTATTTCACGTGTGTCGATAGTTGTCTGGTTTTTCAGGAGTTGATTCATATTCACTTCTTTTCTGCAATCTTGGATACTGTTTTCTCCTGTGCAGAACTTACAAATGACAGTTCTTTCTTCAAGTTTAATTCTGAATACCTTGTTGTTGTGTCCTGAAATATCTTCTTTCTCCTCTATATGGTTCTCAGGCCCAAGTTGATTGATTGCTTCTGTAACGTCTTTTTCAGATACTTGCTTCATACCTATGTTTTAGAATAATCCGTGTTTA
>GL982576.1:768322-773213 GCA_000220375.1 Candidatus Nanosalina sp. J07AB43
TATGCGGCGTCCGGGATTTGAACCCGGGTTACGCGCATGGCAAGCACGTGTCTTAGCCACTGGACCAACGCCGCCTCTACAAACAAAACTGGTAATCTTTACAGTTTTAAACCAACAGGTGAGTGGGCTCGGCTCGCCCATTACCCCACCAATACAGCACCATCTGCTGGCTTTCTTCTAATAAATTTTTATGGCAAGGATTCTGTATGAGTCCTGAAACTCAGATGAGCAAATGTGTTTTTTGTGGTGAAAATGCTACAAGGAAGAACTCCAACGGTCAGCCTGTATGTAACGAGCATATGAGAGAAGATCCGAAGAGTGTAGCTTGTCCTGAGTGTGGATTGCCTATGAAGATCAAGGAGGGAAGATATGGGTTTTTCTGGGGCTGTGAAGGATACCCAAAGTGCAAGCAGACCTTCCAAGTAGAAGCGGTTGTAGAGAAAGATGGAGATTGAAAGAGCTAGAGAATGGTTTCATAAGAACTTAGAGAAGGTTAAACATAAGTCCAGTGAGTTCTCTATTGAGGTCAAGCTTGTTTATTTGGTTTCTACTTGTCTGATGATCTTTCAGCAGCTTTCAGGATGGAACTGGGATTTTAACGTATACTCTATGAACGGCGAGTACATCTTCACTGAGGGAATCTTCATGGAGTGGCTTAGACCGCCTTTGGCCGCTTTTCTGATGGGTCTACCTCAGCTCGTGGTATCGAGGTCTGTCGCAGAACTGCTGTTTGTGCTCTTCACCTCAACGTTGTTCTTGTATTCATCTTTGAAGGTTTGTCGCCACCATGATCTTGAACTATTCTATTTCTACCCTCTGCTTATGACACCGATTACTGTTTTTTACGGCACTATGAACGGCACTGAGATGCTTTCATTGAGTTTCGGCATGTTATTCTTCTCAGAGATAAACAGGAAGCGCTCAGGTATCTGGCTAGGCTTGTCTTTTCTGGTAAGATATCCCTACGCAGTCATAATACCTCTAGTTCTGGCCCAAAAGAACTTGTGGAAATCTATAAAGACCTTATTATTGTCGGCAGTCCCTGTCTTGGTTTGGATGGTATACAACTTTGTTGAGACAGGTTATGCCTTGAAGAGTTTTGCAAACTACCTGGGTCTTCAGCTTATCGGAAGGAGTATGCACGATCCTCTCAACCCTGTGAATCTCTTGTTGGTAGGTCTTCCTGTAACACCTCTACTGCTTCTCTACTTTAAGCAGGAGTTCAGGAATGAGATTGACTTCCAATCCACAGAAGTGCTTTTTGTTCTTGGATTTGTAGGTGTCAACCTTGTCCTCTACATGGCATCGAATCCCAAGCCTATTAGGTACCTCTACCCTATGGCATTCCCCATTGCTTACTTTTCGGCCAGACTCTTACAGGATGAAGACAACTTCGAGTTCTTGGATAGAGAGTTTAGTTGCCGTAGAGTGCTCAGGATTGTCTCTGTAATTAGTCTTGTCAGCGCTGTCGCACTTACTGTCTCAAACCCCTTAGCCCCTCCTGAAAACTTCAAACAAGCTGCCGACTCTGCCGGAGATTGTATGGTGAAATCACAGATATGGCCACACATATCCTACTCTGGGACGCCTGCACTTCCTATAGCCCAGACAAACGCTTCAAAAGCCATGCAACAAGGATATAGAATAGTTGACTATAGGGACCTCGAGTACGGAGGAGATGCTGACCTACCTGTAGTCGAAAACACCTCAATATACACAACCTATGGTAACGAGTCCCTGTGTAAAGATCGTAGACACTCCAACAAGTCCTGGATACAGACCGATGTCAACGTTCTTGAGCAGGCAAACCACACACCGAGAACATATCTAGTCGATGAGATACAGAAGGTAATAAACTAGACCAAGAGTTCCGCTGATACGACTCAAAATGGAATTGAATCAAGGTAACCAACTTAACCATAGCATGATTACATCAGATATGCCAGAAATTTCAGACATTCTCGATGCTGAACATAAAACCGTGGGATCAGTGAGCTCTACGATGAAGGAGCTCAGAGTTTTCCTCAAAGAGAATAATTATAACTCGATGCTTCCATTTCTAGACGCTTACATAAGTATAACAAATGGAGTAACAGATTGGAGGGATGAAGACAAGTTTAATTCTCCGGACGAGCTTTCTGAACTGGATATCAGATTCGCTCAATTATACTTCGACTCTGTCAAGGAATATATTCAAAGTGGTGAAAAGAATAAGCCTTGGAGAACATACTTTGACTACGTTGAGCGACAGGATTCCAAGCCTGCGCTTGAGCTTTTACTAGGTATAAACGCACATATCAACTCCGATCTTACACAGGCATTGTCAGAGCAGCAATATACGAATAGATCAGACTTCAATAAAGTAAACAAGATTCTTGGCAGAAGTCTGTATCCGGTGCTGTATAACACAGCTGTGCAAAGAAGGGATATCGAGACACTGGGCTATGCGTTATTGTTCCCATGTTCTCTGATAGGTTTGAGGAAGATCAAAGGCTGGAGAAAAAGCTCCTATACAAGAAGCACCAGAGAGGGACTTGATCTTAGGAAGATAAGAGAGGAAACTGAGCAGAATGCAGAAACCTTAATCGATCTTAGGCACAATGTTGGGAAGTCAGTTCTAACTGGAAAAGTGTTTAAATACTTCCTATCTTAATACTACTCTATGGTAAATACAAAATCAACTCAAGCTTACAGCGGAGCATCCGCCTTTGAACCTGACTTGACTTCTAACCTTCAGCAGAATCCTTTAGATGTTCATGCCGATAGAGGGATATTCTACAAACCAGATGAGGATAGGACTAGCCCTGATAGACATGGAGATACCTATGATAGTATTAAGGATGAGTTTTACAGTCTTCAGAGACTTCACAGGATAGCTCCGGAGATAGTTGCCCAGCCTATTTGCATGGAACTACAACGAGGACGGTGAGCCGGTTGGATACTTCATGGAAGAGGCCGAAGGAAGAGAACTAAATGATTACACTGCAACCCTGAATGGCTCACAGAACCTTGATACAGACCAGATAGATACCGATGCTGTTAAGCATCAGATATCATATCTCGACACTGTAATGGATCTATACGGCGAGAGTCATGGTGACTTACATCCTAAAAACATCATGATAGATGAGAAAACAAGTTCAATCACGGTTATTGACCCTGTTGGATATGATCGAGAAACCGCCTCAACTGAGGCAGCTCGCAAAAAAGACAGGGAAAAAATAAATAGCTGGTTAAATGACTTAGAGGCAGCATCTTAATTCTACTTAACTATTTGTGACCTAGTGTAGCACTATGGGCCTGTAGCTCAGCGGATAGAGCGCGAGGTTCCTAACCTACCGTGGAATAGAGCGGTATCGGAAATACCTCGAAGTCAAGGGTTCAAATCCCTTCAGGTCCGAAAACCTATCAAGGGCTCTTAGTTCAGCCTGGCAGAACGTCTGCTTCGCAAGCAGAAGGCCCTGGGTTCAAATCCCAGAGAGTCCAAACCCTCTCCGTATTCGGTTTTTACTCCTTAAGTGGTTCTGAAGCTGTGATTTCTGGGAGAAATATTATTCCATCAAAGTTTTCCGAAAGTTTCAGAATGTCGTAATGGTCTTCAATATTTCCAAGGTGGAAGTAAGTTCCTACGCTATGGATTCTATGTTCTTCATTAATCCATTCTTGTAGCCCATCCCCCGAAGTGCTTGAGAAGTCTAGGAAGAATGGTTTTTCGATTTCAATCAGTTCTTGAGCTAAGGTGTTTTCGTGTATTTTATCGAATGATTTTTCTCCATCCCATTCAGATTGATTTTTCTCCATATTAAGGTATTTGAAAGCTCCTGTTCCGAAATCAAATCCTACGGCGTAATAGTATTCCTCGTATTTCTGGTCGAGATAGTATCCAAGGGCTTTAGATTCAGGGTCTTCAGGTTTCCCCCCTTTCTTGATGTGGGCGTTATGTGCCCAGACAAACGCATTTTCTTCGTCCTCAACCTCCATCATCCAGGAAATATTCTCCGCCATACTTCGGTCACGGAAAGTCCAAGAATCAATATCAGAGCTGGCATTCTCGTTGACGGCTAAACAAAATTTTCTACACTGCTCAAGTATCACTACTAGTTGCTTCAATAACTCATATTCTCGTTCGGATATGGTTTTCAGATAGTTCTCCTTTTTCTTATCAACCCTCTGTTTCAATTCCTCTGTGAAGTTTCTAAGTTCTGCTTCTTTTTCCTCATTTATTTCTGCAAACATCATTTTGCCCTGCTCTATGAACTCCAGGGTTTGATTATTTTCTTCGACAAAGTCGCAGTCGACTTTCTGCATTTTTTCTCTTAGTTTCTTGAACGAGGCAATATCGTTCTGCATATCGAAGCCATAGAATTTGACTTTTTCCTTATCTGAAACTTGCTTATTATGTTCTCTAATCCATTCCATCAATTTCAATACTTCTTCTGTCTTACAGTTTGGTGTGCTTACTGAGTCTAATGCTTCTTTGGCTGTTGCTTCACCGTTGATGACATAGTTGTTGATTTCGAGTGTTTCTCCAAATGAGGCTTCCCAACCAAATATCTTATAGTCAAGTTCTTCTACGAGGAATCGGAAGAATCTATGTCTTAACTGATTGAACTCTTTACTGGAATGAGTTGCTTCTCCCATTCCAATAATCCTTGCCTCCTTGAGGTCGTCTTTCAGTGAATGAATGTCCTCAATATAATTTTCCGATGAGGAATTTTCAAGAGGTATTAGATGTTCTTGAAGTTTCTGCGTTATTTTACTAGGAGAAGACATAATATTTAAGTTGCTTTTAGATGGTTAAATTTCTGGAGCTCTCGAAATACTTAATACTGTTGAAAATACCTCAGACGAAATCTATCACGGGATAATTAAAACCTTGTTTAACAGTGTT
>GL982576.1:773233-783127 GCA_000220375.1 Candidatus Nanosalina sp. J07AB43
GAACAAAGTAGAGATACAGAAAGCACTGGAAGAAATCAAAGAAGAACAAAACCTCGATTACATTTTCTTGACCTGTGCAGACCTCGAAGACGAGATTCAACCACTTCATAAGTATCGACACTGAAACCACTAACCTGCTTTCAGAAGCACTAAATGTTGAGTTCTCAGATAACGAAGCAATACGACAAGATGTCCTTCTCAGAAAAGAAATAATACCAAAACTGAAAGGTGAACTTGAAGATGGGTGAAGATGAAGCGGAGAACTGGACTCAGAAATCGAAGAAGAAGGTCGAAGAATCTATGAAAGCCTTTGAGGACCCTGAAATCAAAGCTGTGATCCCTGTAACGGGAGGGGATGAAGAACTACGGATTCTAAAGTATCTTGAACCAGAGAGGTTGAAAAGCAATCCAACTCGCTTCTATGGAATCAACGACAACACTAACTTGCATATCTATCTCTGGAATTTAGAAATACAGAGTTTCTATGGAGGACAATTTGTTGCAGACTTGATGTGTGGAGGAGAATTAGGAGAATACACATACGATCACTTAGAGAAAGCACTCTTCCAAGACAGCCTAGGTACGGTTGAACCATCAGAGCAGTTCACAGATGAGTTCGTAGATATCGGAGCAGAGGAAATAACAGATGGTAGAAAGAGATACGAAAGTTCTACCTGGGAGTTTTGGAATTTCAACGGAGAAAATGTTGAAGGTAGACTGTTTGGAGGTTGTTTTGAAATAATCAACTGGCAGATGGAAACTCAAAAATACATGCCAGATCAGGATGAATTTGAAGAAAAAGTCCTTGTCTTAGAAACTTCTGAAGAAGCACCTTCGGAAACTACCGTAAAGAGATGGCTGATGTGTCTAGGAGAGAATGAAATACTTGACAAGTTCTCCGCTATTCTTGTCGGAAGACCAATTAGAGAGCCCTTACATGGAGAAGAAAGAACAGAGAAAGAGAAGCAAGAGTACCATGAAGACCAGAAAAAACGCATTAAGGAAGAAATCAAGAGATATAGTCCAGAAACACCTGTCGTCTTCGATGTAGACTTCGGGCACACTGACCCGAAGATTCCTTTACAACTTGGGGCTAAAGCTGAACTGAATCCGGTTGACCGGAAAATAGAATTTGAGTGAGAGTAAGTATTCTCATGTAACTCGTAACTACCTGACTTAATCTGTCATATAACACAGAGAATAGTGATTCTGAAATACACTTTTTACAAGCTTTTTAACCCCCTACCTGTGTCTTAAGGCTCCCGTCAAATTCCTCTCTGTTTTTGTACTTATAGAGTATTTCCGATAGGTATATTTCGACTAGCAACATCAGGTTGTAAGTAATCATGACGTGAAAGCCTATTCCGAAGAATATTAGCCAGTAAGGCAGAAATGTTTCAAGCGTGCTTACGATTATGAAGCTTACGCCGACGTTTACTCCTGCTCCAAATACGTGGATCATGGAAGCAACTACTCTTTTCTGCCTTGCCTGTATTTCATAACCACTTAGTAGGGAGTTGAATACAAGTTCTGATATTATTCCAAAGCTCAGTACTGAGCCAGCCCCAAATGATAGAACCATTTCAGGTGTTACCTGTGGTACAGATGCTAAAAGCACTGCTCCCGAGCCCCATACGGATAGGGTAAATCCGTAGGCAAGTGACTCATCCGATATATTCTTTTTCAGCGCATATCTTGTATCCATTATATCTCGTCTCCTAGCTTAGGCATATTACGTGAGCTCAATACCTCAAACTGCCCTGACTCTATCCATGAAAATGCTCTCAACACGATTTATTTGTTCTGCTTCCTTCTTATCAGTTGCTTTGCTACTGGTATCAAAATTATACATGTTCCGAAGGTCATCAGGCCATAAAATAAGTCAGTCAGGATGCCTACTGCGGCCGAGATAGCTAGACACAGTATATTTAATTTCAGTATATTGTTAACAAGCTTCTTTCTGGCTTCTGTATCGTTCATTCAAGCATCAGATTGTTAGAAAAAGAAAATACAAAAAGAGAGCGTGGCTTTACTCGAATTTTTCAGCCATTTCGTCGAAGTTTTGCTGTACGTCACTCCACTCAATAAGGTCGAAGAAGTTGTCTATAAACTCTCCTCTCTCAGGTCCGTAGTCATGGTAGTAGGAATGCTCCCAGACGTCCAGTGCAAGTACAGGATGTGCTCCCCATACTGCTCCCTCGTCGTGGTTGTCTACAGGGACGTTGTGAAGTTCGTTAGTGTAGGGAATGTACACAAGTAGTGCCCATCCTGAGGCGCTTTTTGCAGCTTGTTTGAATTCTTTTTTCCAGTTTTCATAGCTGCCAAAGTCCTCCTGTATCTTCTCCATTAGCTGGCCTTCAGGTTTTCCGCCGCCTGTCGGTGACATGTTGTTCCAAAACATTTCATGGAGAACGTTTCCACAGTAATTGTGTGTAAACTGGTTTAGAAGCGAGGCAGTGTTTGAGAAGTCTCCTTCTTCACGCTGTTCCTGAAGCTTCTGCTCAGCATCGTTCACGCCGTTAATATATCCTTGATGATGTACATCATGATGCCACTCCATGACCTGCTCCGAAATTTTGGGACTTAACGCATCATATTCGTAGGGAAGTTCAATAAGACTATATTCTGTCATTTTTTCTTTTCACCTAAATTAGTATTGTAGCTTACAACTTATATTTCTGAAGCAATATGATTACTATAGACTTAGTTCATGAGTTTGGTTGTAAATTTTCTGGTGTTTGCGGCAGGTCTCGTAGTTGGAGTAGGAGCAACACTTCTATACATCCAGTATAGCATGTATTCCCAGGTTGGGAAGATTGAGGAACAGATGAAACAGGTTTCGGACTTGGAAGAAAATCTTATGCATGAGTTTGATGATGAAGATAGAGACTGACTACTGAAGTTCAAAATTGAAGTGTATCTGGTATAGCGCGGAGAAACCTACTAGCGTGTAGATCACCGCCTCAAATATGGGGATTCCCAGTAGGCTGGATATCTGGAATACAGGGTTGTATACTGTTCTGGAGCCCTGTGAAATTAGACCCAGTCCTGTAAACATCCAGTTGAGAGCCCCTATCAGCACGAGTATTCGTGAACCTTTTTCCAGCCGATTATCCATTATACCAATCTATAGATAGACCTGAATTTAAATTCAGGGATGGTTTAGTTCTGCTCTTCAAGTCTGTCGGCAGTCTCTTCCATCTCCTCTGATATACTTCTCAGTTCCTGTATAAATGCCTGTGTTCGCGCATTGTACTCTTCTTTTATCTCTACTTCTCTCAGTGCTACCCTGAGGTGTGATTCCTTAACCTTTGCCATCATTTCAGCTTCGTCCAAGGTTCCGTCGATGATCTCATCCAGAAGACTCGATAATACAGTATTTATGACGTGTGGTACATCGCCGTCAAGAGTCTGATCGTCGTCCATTCTCTCCCTGAGTAACCGGGCAATACGGCCTTCAGAAAGCGCTAGGTCAGAGTTTTCAAGCTGTCCATAGTTATCAGGTATAAACTTCTCCAAGTCCATATATACTAACACCTGTTGAAACCATCAAAAAGATTCCTGTTCACACTACCTATCAGTATTTTATTATTTGACTTAAAACACTATTTGGGGAGCATGGATATCAAGGAACTATACTTAGATCTCAAGCACTATATTAAGGTTCCTGACAGAACTGATTTTGCCGTATTCTTTCTGGTTCTGATTATTTCAGCCGCTGCCAGCTTCACATACCTCAGCGCTCAGGAAGAAGATGGTGAAAATGTTGATCTTTCAGGTGAGATTAACTCAACTGAGAACCAGAAGGTGATCAGTTTTTACAACGAATCTGCTGAGTTGATGGTAGAACAGAGTCCGAAGGCGGATTTTTACATAGACCTAGATAGGGATGGATCTGCGGATATACAGCTGAACTTGGATCAGGATGGAAAGATAAGGAAGGATTCCAGAATACTTGACTACAGGTCAGGTTCTTACTTGTTGAAGTTCACGTACAGTGACGACGCAAATCAGACTGAGGATCACTGGTTGAGACCTACGGAAATCAAGCTACTCAGATAAAAAAGCTACAACCCCGCATAGTGTCCTGTTTTCTATATCAAGGCCAGTCATATTTTTTATCTCAAAGGGTGTAAGTTTATTCATGGTTAGAGAAAGAAAGGAAATAGATGATCAATACAAATGGGATCTTGAAACACTGTTTAGTTCCGATGAGGAGTGGGAAGAAAGTTTTCACCAGACTTCCGAGAGAATTGACAATCTTAAAGAGTTTGAAGGCAAGCTTACGGACTCTGCGTCCAACCTGAAGCAGTACCTGAAGCTGAGAAATCAGATCAAGAAGTCGATTGAGGAGATCAGATCTTATGCCAGAAAGAGATACGACGAGGATACCCGGCGTGACAAGTATCAAGGCATGAAGTCCAGGGCTGAAACCCTCTCATCAAAGTTTTCCTCTGCTACAAGCTTCTTCAGCCCAGAGATTCAGGATGCCGGAAGAGAGAGAATAAACCAACTTATTGAGCAGGAACAAGGGCTCTCCAAATACAGGCACTTCTTCGATGACTTACTGAGGTATAAATCACATACAAGAAGCCAAGAAGTTGAACACGTGCTTGCAAGTCTAGGTGATGTACTTGATGCACCTGATTCTTCGTACGAGTCACTTATGAACGCGGATATGGAGTTTCCGAAAGTTGAGAGACCTGACGGAGAAGAAGTTGAGATAACTCAGGGCAACTTCACCAAGCTCCTCAAAGAAGACCGGAAAGAGTTCAGACAGAAGGTCTACAGAGAGTTCTACGATCAAATAACCTCCTTTGAGAACACTATAGCCTCGAACTTTGAGAAAAACATCAAGAGGAACGTGAAGATGGCTCAAATCAAAAACTTTGATTCCGCGAGAAAGGCCTCGATATTCAAATCAAACATTCCTGTAGATGTCTATGATAACCTTGTTGAGACGGTTGAATCCAACCTTGATGCACTTCATGACCATCTTGAATTGAAGAAAGAGGTTTTAGGACAGGATGAGCTTGGGCCTGAGGATGTCTACATGCCTGTGTCAAGTTCAAACAGCCCGGAGATAGAGTATGATCGTGCAAAAGAAATGGTTCTTGAGGCTGTAAAACCTTTAGGAGAGGGCTATCATGACAAAGCAGAGCAAGGACTCAACAATGGATGGGTTGACGTGTATGAGAACAAGGGTAAGCGTTCCGGAGCATATTCTTCCTCAACCTACAGATCTTCTCCATATATACTCATGAACTACCAGGATGATGTATCGTCAATGTATACTCTCGCGCATGAGCTAGGTCACTCGATGCATTCGCATTTCTCCTCAAAGAATCAGCCGTTTGTGTACTATGGCTACAGTATATTTGCTGCTGAGGTAGCATCTACAGTAAACGAGGCTCTTCTCACACGTCATCTGCTTGAAAGCGATGTAAGCGACAGATTAAAGAAGCATGCTTTAAGCCATCACCTAGAGAACTTTCGAAATACTCTCTACCGCCAGACAATGTTTGCACACTTTGAACAGAAAGCACACAGCATGGTGGAGAACGGCGGGGCCCTAACCTCAAACGTATTAGACACAGAGTACTCTGATCTTAAACAGAGGTATCATAAACCTGTCAACCTTGATGAGAGAATTGAGAAAGAGTGGATGCGAATACCGCATTTCTACTATAACTTCTATGTATATCAGTACGCTACAGGTATCTCAGCCGCGGAAACCCTGGTTGAAAAGATACTTGAGCATGGACCGGAAGACTATATTGAGTTCCTGTCTAAAGGATCTGCAGAGTACCCGGTGGATGCTTTGAAGGATGCAGGAGTTGATATGACCAGCGAAGAGCCAGTGAAGATGGCTATACAGACATACAAGCAACAGATCGAGCAAGCTCGCAGCAAGATCTGATTGATTATAAATATGTGCTGCGGTATAGTTATGTTATGAGACAGGAGGCAGTAGCGCTTGTGCTTTTATTCACAGCTTTACTTGTATCCGGATGTACTCAATCACCTCTTGGATCAGCTGAAGCTTCTCAGGAGGATGTAACAGAGGAGCTGAATGAAAGAGTGAAGGATCAAGCGACCCAGGTTGAGATAATTACTGTGTTTGAAAGCTCGGGTAATACAGCTCTTCAAATTAGAAATACAGGTAGGAGAGTTATCTCTACTGATAACGTATCTGTCTCTCAAGCAGATAACACATACAACTGTATGGAGTCTCAAACCTTTGAACCCACTGACACAGTTGAATGTGAGGTTTCCAACAGCTTCCCACAGCCCCAAAGCTTCAAATTATACAACCTGAGTGTGGCAGGGACTCAAAAGGATTCCTATAACTGCAGTGTAGGATCTGATCAAGTTGCCTGCTGAAGAGGTTAAAAATACTTTTTTCTTAATACGTTTACGCTCCATATTCCAGACCAGAAGATGGTGAGCAGGAAAGCCGTGTCCAGAGGAGCTATATTGTATGAACTTTTCAGTAGTACAGGGATGATTAGCCATGAACCAAGCACTGTCAGTATGCCAAGGATTCCGAGAACCTTCTTATGATCATCCAGTTTCTGTCTGAAGCCCATATCTGTACAATGTGTAGTATGCTTTTTAGCTGTAGATTGATCAATGTTTTGTTGAATGTATGGTTGATCAACAGGTTGACTGGGTCTCAGCTCCTCCGAATCAGGGCCTAGCCGATGCGATAAATGAGAGTATCAGAAGGCATGAACAAAGGCAATTTAAGTTAAGTGATATACACGAAGTTGAGGCTGGCCAGAGGAATCAGGTATCTGTGATACTTGTCTACGAGAAGTAATCATCTACAAGATTCACCTCTCTTCTGACTTCAGCATTGAGGCTATCCTCTAGGTGTTCAAACTCTCTTTGGATCTCATCCTGTTTCTGTTGAAGCTCTTCTCTTGCGTTTTCACGTTCTTCCTTGGCTGCTTCAATTTCTTCCTTAACATCTTTCTTTTCTTGAGCCGCATCATCAATTTTTTCCTGTATCTCTCTGTCAGCGATTTCTTCCTCTAATTTTGATATCTTGTCACTGGTTTCCTTGATCTCCTGTACTTTTTCATCAAGGTCCTGAAGCTCTCGGCAGCCCTCTTTGAACTTTTCCAGCTGTCTATCCTCAAGTATAGAGTTATCCTTAATCAAGTCTATAAGTTCATCAAGATCTGATACTGCTCCAGGATTTTCCATGTAGCTCCTGTCTAATAGGTCCTCGAGATCGGATTTTTCACCTTCAAAACTTATTCCCTGGTTTTCAATCCCGTACAAAGATTTTTTGATTCCTCTCTCAACCTTGGAGATACTGCTCTCTACGCTGGAGATCTTCGAATCTTTCTCATCTTTCAGCCTCTGCATCTTATCCTGTTTCTCCCTCAGATGCTTCATAGCATCACTGTGTCTGAGTTTTTCTAGCTCACTTCCCTTGTTCTCTAACTCTTGCTCTAAGCCTTCTATGTCCGTGTTGTTTATCTTTTGTCTCAGATCGTTTATTCTCCCTTTTTTCTGCATTAATCTTTCTTTTTCCTGTCTAAACTCTTCCAGCTTTTGGATGGGCTTGAATCCTTCCTCGGCAAATTCCTCAAGGTCTTCAGAATGGTTTACAGCTTTCTGCATTGATTTTTCCAGACGACCTGATTTCTCGTGTATTCTTTGCATTACAGCACCCTCCTTCATCGATACGTCGTTAAACTCCTCTATAAAGTCTTTGAACTGGTTTGAGTGCTCTTGAATGTCTTTACCAAGGTCCAGATTTTGAATAAGATTTCTTCTAGTGTTGTAGAAGTTTTCTGCAACGTCTTCTACTATATCAAGGTTTTCCTTGTCTTCGTAATCCTTTACCTCTTCAAGGGAAGTCTCCAGCTCAGATACCACTTCCTCCGATTTTTCCATCAGCTGGTTCTTCCTATCTCTACATTCTTCGATCTGATCTTCCCTATCCTCTTCATATGCCTGATCTACTTCATCTAGAGAAACTTCCAAGGCCTCTGTACTTGATCCTAATGCATCTCTAATCTTTTTGAGAGGGTTCATCACTTCTTGTCGGGGTTAAACTTCTTTATCTCATGGTTTTCTGCTAGAACGTCACCTAGTTTAATCATTCTCTGAAGATCCACTTCTTCAGGCAGGTATCTGTCAGGTGAACTTGATCTCCGTCTTGGCTCAACTATACCTAGCTCCGTCAGAATGTTTAGTGATGATCCTGCAACAGTCACCGCAATTGGAAAATCCTCGGAAAGCTTTGAAGACGTAAAGGATGTGCCTTTTTTTACAGAGTAGTATCTTAGGGCAGATCTGAGAACGTAGAAATTGTCGACAAGGTAATTGAACTTTCTCTGTTCAAAATCCTTAAGTTCTACAGCAATATCCCTTAAATCCGGTTCAATGGTTTCACTCACAATAACACTTTCTATTTCTGGTCCGATAAAAAACTCATCGAAGATCTGGTCTGAAAACAAGATTCCCTATACATAATAGTCACAACTATATTTACTCATCTTCACGTATAAGTGGTTTAATCTTCAAAATCACTCTTGATGGGAGAGCGAATCTATTCTGGTGTAAAGAAATTTTCAGAGACCTCAACCGATTACAGCGAATGCAGGTTTCGTTTGGACAAAAAGGACTTCGAGTATAGTAAAGACGAGATAAAAACTGTGAGATTTAAAGGCGGTACAAGACACGGTTTTGTAAAATCGATGATATGCAAGGCTCTTCATGATTCCGGACACGTTTTTTTGACAGAGGTTGAGTTCTCAAATGGCAGAGAGGCAGACATCTACGATGCAAGTACTGACTCAGTTATAGAGGTAGAATCTAACTGCTCTCCAGGTGACAGGGAGAAAAAGCTTGAGGACTTTGGCGGCAGTGTACAAGAAGTATTTATTACGGACCCCACAGAGTGGCCGGAAAACTTCCAAGAAGCGTACGAGAGAGCAAGTTCAGAGTACACTCACTGATAGCTCACTTCATAATCATCAGCGCTGTCCATGATGTTTACGTATCTCCTGTTTACCTCGTGCTCAAACATATAGTCAGGTATCTCCTCAATATCTTCAGCATAATGAATCCATTCTCCCTCCTCGATTTCGTCCCCAAGAAACACCTCAATAGTATCCATTAAAACCTGCCTTTGTGCTAGAAACTCTTATTCGACTTTATATATCCTAGCCCCGTCCGAGATTTGAACCCGGGACCTCGTCCTTACCAAGGACGCGCTCTACCGCTGAGCCAACGGGGCACAATAATCTTGCGTTTACTAAACTCTTTAAATCAATCTAAAAAACCCGGTATTGCTGTACCATAACCGATCCACTGATTTTGCAAGTATAGAACGGATGGAACCATATTTACACCTGTATGGAGTTTCCCTGTATGTACGTGTCAGCACCTGCCTCACGTACAAGTTCTATCTGATCTTGACCCGTCAAGTCTTCAGGATCGTAACTAATGTCTTCAAACTCTTCAGGATCAAAACCTGCGTTCTGTAACTTGTCATCACTGACGTCATACTCTAATTCAAAGTCGTCATGCCGAATTAGGTCAGCCTCTCCATCTTCGTTTTCAATACCTCCTCCGTACAGTATCTGGATATCTAGATCGTATTCTTTTCTGGCGAGGTCGGCAGCCTTTATTATCTCGGGAGGAGTCTGTGCACCCGATCCTTCTATGTAGAATACGCTCTGCGCCCTGTATCTAGGCTCCCAAGTCTCCGCTGATTGTTTTATCTTTTCCTGTACATCATGCATCAGGTCTGTAGTCTTCTTTCCTTTCAACCATTCGTCTGCATCAGTCTTCGTTGCCACACTGGCCTCAGGGTTTGTTACAAAGTAGTCCTCTGTAACCCACTGTGAATAAAGAATATCTTTTAGAACA
>GL982576.1:783177-784351 GCA_000220375.1 Candidatus Nanosalina sp. J07AB43
TCACCTCCCGGAATCGTGGAACTGCTACTACCTATATGATCTCTTCCTATGATCTCTGCATTCCTCTTTATAGTTTCTGTTCTGATGGCTCCTTCAGACCGGATTTTTACATTAAAACAGTTAATCGTGTTGTCGGCCTGACCTCTGGTTGACTGTTTCCAGCAACTGTCTGCCAATCTCGAGAGCTGTCTTGAAACACTCCGGTTGTCCCCTCTAATCTCTTGTTGAGTGTCTTTCGGCAGCTGAATCTGGTCAAGAGATGTGAAAGCTGTCAAGACTGTAAGTGCTACAAGTATAAATACACCAATAATTACTACGGTGTCAGAAACTTCACCTCTCACCTGAACATCACTCCTTGATTTGGACTGTACTTCACCCGTAGGTTGTGGCTTCCTGGCTCAAGCTGCAGGTTTTCTATGTTCTGGTGGCTTAGCGCCACGCATTTATCCGTACCGGCGTAACATGCCGCTTCTTCTGATACTGTAGATGTCTTTCCTATGTTAATCTTTGTGAAGTTCTGATAGAAAGCCCCCAACCCTCCCAGCTCCTGGTATCTGGTGGTCCCCTGTGCTGCTTGTATCTTGGTTGGATTTATTGCCTGTTCAGTTGTGCCGGAGCATCCGTTTACACACCAAAGCTCTAGAGAGTCTAACAGCATTTCTGGCTGGCTATTATGAATCCCTATTACTTGAAGGCTGGCGCCTTTGTATGCCTCGAACTGATTGGAAGATTTTCCGAAGTCGATTTGGGAGCTACCTGAGCCCAGCTGTTTGAATACTTCTCTACCGTTCACACCTATGATAAGGCCGTCGTTGACATCTATTTTTTTGCTCCCACCTGTATCCCTTAACCCGTAAACCGTTCTATTCTTTCTGGTGAACTGCTTCTGTCTTACAGTTATCTCTTCTTCATTAGTTATTCTGGAGTTCACGGTGATATTTTCATTGAGCCTTTCACCTGTCGAAATCGCTTTTTCTATGGTGCCTGCCACGCTTTGAAGAGGATTCTTCACAAGTTTCAGTCTTAGTTCAGCTGGTGTAGTAAGGTTTTCTGACTGCCTTACAGAAACAGGGAAAACTGATACAAGTGACTCGGTTTCTCTTTGGCCTGATATATTGATATTTCCAAAGCTATACTCTACATCTGTGCACGCACCAGCATCCTTATTTCCTTG
>GL982576.1:784401-785795 GCA_000220375.1 Candidatus Nanosalina sp. J07AB43
CGTATGAGTGGGAGAAGTGTTCTGGATCTCTTGCCAGGTTTTTCTCAGTGTAAGAGTTTGCTACAAAGAAGCAGAAAATCTCCTCTACACTTGTGAGAGTAGTATTGTTTGAAATCCGTTGTGCCTGCATTCTGACATTCACTATGCCGTTGGATCTGTTTGCAAATATAGCCATATTTTCAGCGTCTACCTGTTCCCGCAACTCTTCGCTCTGAGCACGGTCTCTGAGATCACCAATTTTCGTGTTTTTTCTGATAAAGTAGTGCGTAAGCTCATGTGAGATGATGTTTTTCAGAGTCCTGTAGTTGGACTTTCTGTACTCCTCATCCATTAACTCTAGATAGCACCTTAGGAACTCTTTGAGGTGGTCCTTGATATTGCTGCCCTCCAGAGCCCCCTCCAGAGTTTTCTCAACGTTCTTGACCTCATTGAATGGCATAATCGATGTAAACATGTATTCTTCGCCGAAGTAAGCCCCCCCTTTGAGCCCTCCCGACAATTCCTCTGAACCCTCCCAGTCAATATCTTTCAGGAACCTAAGTTCGAAACTTGAATCTGTCTCAACACCTCTGTTTTCTAGGTAAGAAATAATTACTGCTCCTATGAATTCTCTATAGTTTAAATCTTCTCCGAAAACAAGCATATCGCGTATGTGATTTTTTCTTCCAAGAAAAATCTTTATCTTCTGAGTTGTTTCCGGAGCTTTCCGGCTTAGCTGTTCTAATATACTTTCGTTCAGTTCGTTCAGTTCCTCAATGATTATATCTACGGTAACTTCTACTGCTTCAGAATTTCTCACTCTGAGTAAAATAAACGCTCAGTGACATAAAAATCTTCTGTTTTGCGAAGTAATAAATTGGAATCGAACCATGCATATACCCTCTCTCAGGCTTCCTCAGTACCAGCATGCATCAGAGTATCTTACAAAATCCTGAATTCCCTCTATACTCCTTGAGGAATAAGCGTACATTAAATTATTGGTGAGCGTAATAGTATAGAGAGTTTTCTTTTGAATCACATCTTACAAACCCAAATCGCTCAAACTGCACGACTTCCCCTTTCTCTATCTGATTGGGTTCTATTGGTCCTTCTAGATTCTCTCCGTCTGGCATCCTTACAGTGGCTGTATCCGAGTAGGCAGGTGTCCAGTGTATAAACTCTGCGTCTTCTTCTAAGGCATCTTTGTGGTCTCCGGGAACGTATTCTGCTGAGGCATCTGATATATTGATGTTACAGACTCCTTTCAACCTGTAGAATCCATCTCCCATATCCTCCTCGTCTATATATAGCTGAAGCTCATTGTCTTCTACCTCAAGCCTGGGATTTCTTGTTCCTCTTTCGGGATGCTCTGGATGCACCTGCATATTAGCCTCTAGGTCTTCAGGAACCCCTGA
>GL982576.1:785845-787170 GCA_000220375.1 Candidatus Nanosalina sp. J07AB43
ATATATCTTATCTGGTCTATCCCTTAATCTCCTCCGCTTACTTCATCAAAAATTTCCGAGAAAAATGGATTAGGCTCAGTATTTTTGGATTGATCGGAGTTTCTGCTTCCCTAGCTTCTCTGTTCATGTTCGCGGAGATGAGCACATCATTATTGAGGAGGGCGCCAACTCTCTTCGTTATGGTTTTCTGGGCCTCTGCAATCCCGGCTACTGCTGCTCTGTTGATAACGCCAGTAACTTACCTTTTAGGCTATTTTGAGGACTTCATTAACGTAAACTTCCACTTATTCATCGTCCTAGCAATGTTCTTGGCTGCTGTACCAACCGGTTTTGCAGCTGCGAGTGCGGGCGATGCTTTAGTTGAGAAGAATAGACATGGAGGGATAGGATTTTCAACTGCCAATGATCGGTGTAAGTCAGCGGTTGAAGCTATGTGTTCTGCAAAGGAGTCTGGAACGGGTCGCTTGACTGATTATTGCCAAAATCCTTCTGCAGGTGTTCAAATTCAATTAGAGTCCGAGGGATATACTATAATAGAAAATGGAACCGGTGTAATGATCGAATGCCCCACTTGACTGCTGGTTCCATATGAACTGGTCCACGGATGCCTCTCTTTGGACGGCTCCACAAGCACGAGCTTATCTCCTTATCCCAGTGTAGTACATCTGCAGATTCTGATATTTTTGTCTTCTAGATGTGATTCTGGCATCTCCAGTTGTACAGAATACCCCACATATTCCATGAGATCGACCTCTATCTTCTTTGCTGGTCTGATTTTTGTTCAAGTTTCTTTTGAACTTCTTCTCTAATAAGTTTCTTGGCTTCCGGCACTTTGATTTCTCTCATTACCGGTTCGAAGAATCCTTTTACGACGAGTCTTTCTGCCTTGTCCGAGTTCAGGCCTCTGCTTTCTAGGTAGTGTTGTTTTTTCTCTTCGACTGTTCCTGCGGCTGCGGCGTGTGAGGCCTCTACGTTGGGATCTTCTATCATAAGCTTTGGCGATGCGTCTGACTCTGCTTTATCTGAGAGCATCAGTGTTTCCTGGTCTTGGAAGCTTGAGGTATCGACGGCTTTCTCCTCTACCTTTTGCAGTCCCTCGTACAGACTTCTTGCCTTATGATCTACTACGCTTCTCGAGTCCATGCTGCACTTGGTATTATCTCCTATATGACGGACGTGGAGTGAGAGGTCGTGGTGTTGATCCCCGGTTGGATACCAGGCACCTGTCATCTCTGTCTCAGAGCTGTCGCCTCTTAGACAGTCTCTATCTTTGTTCTATTGAGGTCTCATCAAACATGCTGTTAAGCAGTTATGCTTCCGTATTT
>GL982576.1:787190-790089 GCA_000220375.1 Candidatus Nanosalina sp. J07AB43
CTATGTCGTGGCACGAGCCGAATCCTTGACCCATTCTTGTGGTGTCCATAGGGTTAGCCACACGAAGGGTTAGCTCCTCTGGAATACCCCCTGTTCTATTATCTACAGAATGATAGTTGTTGATAGCGTCCTTAAGCTCTTCATAGTCTTGCTCACTATCCGGGTCATCTATGGTGTGCAAAGCTTCTTCAGCATCTTTTATCTCCTCAATATCTTCTTTTACGCCTAATCTATCTAAAAGCCCATCAATTTCGCCCCAGTATTGTTCTTTCTCGCTTTCTATATCCATTTGTACGTCAGAGTGATCCACTTCTATCTGGAGCTCGCTTTCATAAGTTGGACTATCAGGTCTACTATACTCATCGTCTTGGTATTCTGACAGATTTGGATCTAAAAGCTCTCCCTGTTCATAACCATGTCTGTTTAACCACTTTCTATTCTCTTTGAGTTCATAAATCTGATTTTGACTCGTCAAAAGCTTATCTACGGTATCTATGTGTCTACTGCTCTCATTTCTTCTGACTTTAAGTGCCGCTAACTCATTTTCTGAGATATCTCTAGGCCTCTCACCAGTTGCAGCTTCATACTCGTCTAGTACTGCTTCCTTTCCTAGGTTCTTTATTGCCTCCTTTGTATATTGTCTAAGTTTATTTTCTATGTCTTTTTTGGCTTCTTTATTTACGTGATCCCAAAGCGATTCAAAGTCTTCATCTTCTTCAGGTCTGAAGTTTGGATCATGCTGTCTTCTTCCTTCTTTGCTACTTAGTCCAAAATCGGGAGTATACTCTTCCCCTGCGGCTTCTGCGAGCGATCTTAAAAATCTTATTTCTTCCTCGTATTCAGAAATAGCTTCTTTAACCATCTCAAAGTAGGGTGATTCTTCGCTAAATACTTCTCTGTAGGGAGAACTTTCAGATTCTAGGTCAGTTTGAGGTAGATCTCCCTCTGATTCCAAAAGCTTCTCAATCCTTTCCGTCTCATTATTGATGAATGAGATATATTCTCTCTCTTTTCCAACCTCAACCAACAGATTTCCAAATTTCGGATCCCCGTCACTATACCGGACTTCCTCTCCATGTTCATTTATATCTGCTCTTTCAACTTGCAAATCTGTTTCCGTTTTAAATATTTCATACAATTCTCCTAATTGGTCATCAAGTCCTTCTAATACTTCAGTAAAACCAGCTATTTGCCTTCTCTGCTTATCAGCTTCTTCAGGAACATCTTCAATTATCTTATGTGTCATTTGAGCTTTATACACAGGATCTAAAGAGGCACTAAATATGGCCCCAATGTCGCCTTGAATTTCTTTGACATCTTCAGGACCTATGTCTATTTCTTGGTTAGAACGATGTGAATTTGTTAGAACTTTGAGATAATGGTCTCTACCTCGATCATCCAAGTTCCACGGAGTTATATCAACTATGTACGAAGTTCGATCGGCGGAGCCTAATCCTTCTGCCGCTCTCTCTGATACTCCCCAATTATCTATTGCAGCTTCTTCTATTTCTTTGTCAAAGCCAGCAAGCCTGTTCTCTATATCCTCCTTAGCTTCGAATCTATCAAGTCCTAGGTTCTCAAACAGGGCTAATACATCTTCATACTCCTCTCCAATTCTTTCGCTTTTTGTTCTTACATCCTGAATCTCTTCCGCAATATCCCCAGGTATTTCTCCTCCATCAAAATCAAAGAAATTTAACTCTTCCTGTATGTCGTCTTCAATGATTTCAAACAATTTGTCTAAACCTTTCGAGTCACTATATTTGAAGGAGAAGTTATTTCGCCTATCGCCCAGATGTACATAAGTCTCGTCTTGTTCATCCTTTACCGCTATAACATCCCTTTCCTCTATATCATTTATGAATTCAAAATCCAGCAATCTTTGATAGTTCTCCTCGTTATCTGCCGCTAGAGAGTCTAGGTTAAGAGCCTTTCCTGCTTCATTAAACGCTTTCAAATCGTCTCTAATTTCATCAAACTTGTTGCTGTATTCGTCTACAAAAGTTTCTAGTTGATCTATGCCCTCTATATTGTTTGGAGCATAAAATGCATTTAGTAGTTCAAATGACCCTTCAGGAACCTCCTTTCTTAGAAAACCCGTTAACTTTTCCCATTCTCCCTCATACTTGGTAATATTATGACTTCCCGAAATGTCGTCAAGATTTCCTAAGTCTTCTTTAGTGAATATAGCGGTCTCATCATGAACCTCAATTTCTCCGTCGAAGAAATCTCTATTGGCGTAGTCATAAGAAGCATTTATAATATGCCGTAAATCAGCAGGTGATCCGGGCACAAAGCTCTTCGGTATTCCCACAAGCATGTCTTTCAAGAAACTTATATCGTCTCTTGTTTTCGGCTTAGTATGAAAATTTTTAGCTGCTATAATGCTTCCGTTGGAGCCACGGCCTACATCTGATTGAAAATGTCTAAATTCATCAGTTATTATAGCTGAATTATTGGCTCCATCTAGAGCTACACCTCTAGATCTAATAGCATCTGCCTCTAAAATCTCTTCTTGTTCCCAACTTAAAGGACTGTGTACATTTATTTCCTCGTTTCCAATAAACTCCATGACTATATTTTATTACTATAAAGTAACACTTAAACTATTACCTCTTTTTTCCAGTGTTTGGTCACATTAATCACCTACAAGCTGTTTTATGGCTTTTGATTAAGCCCAGAAAACACATAAAGTGCCTATAGCCCCGTCCGAGATTTGAACCCGGGACCTCGTCCTTACCAAGGACGCGCTCTACCGCTGAGCCAACGGGGCACAATAATCTTGCGTTTACTAAACTCTTTAAATCAATCTAAAAAACCGGTATTGCTGTACCATAACTAATCTACTAATTCTGCAAGTATAGAACGGATGGAATCATACTTACACCTGTATGGAGTT
>GL982576.1:790109-791230 GCA_000220375.1 Candidatus Nanosalina sp. J07AB43
GATAGCTCTTGCTCAAGTTTCTCCACTTCTTCTCCTTTAGAATCTATCTTCTCTAGTTTCTTCCTAAATCCTTTATCTGCTGCTCCTCCTTTCCAGCTATGTCGTTCAGTTTACGTTCTTGGAGCTCATTTGCTATCTTTTCAAGTTCCTGTACTTCGTCGGTAGCTGTATGTAGTTTACTTTTCAGCTCATCTCTAAGATCGGTGAGTCTTCTAGCACTCGTGATAGACTCTTCAATCCGTTGATCAATATTCGACTGTCTAATGTTCTCAAGCTGACTAAGATATGATTCCAAGCTTTCTTTTTGTTCTGGGCTGAAACTGAGTGAAATCTCTTCTTCTAACTGCCGGGAGGATGTAGGAGTTTCTATGTTGAGCAACGATTCTGCTATACTTGTCTTGTCTGCCTCAGAAAGATTCTTTGAAGAAATCATACCAGACTTGATAGCCTCTATAGCCTGTCTGTAAGATACATTACTCAATCTCTAATCCACCTTAGTCTGACTTGGAAGTTCCTCAAAAGTTTTATCCTGAGATACCTCTCTCCAACGTCGCTCTAACTGTTCACGCCAGGTTTCAAATTCTCCTGAGTCATCGCTGTTAATTGAACGCCATTCCGTATTGACAGAGTTACCTTCAATCTTGACAGTCTCTGGAGTGAAAAGCATCCCTATGTACCCTTCAGGACTATCCTGTATATTGTCTAAATCTCTCCCTGACCAGTCTCTATATTTATGTCCGTACTCGTGAATTGTGCCAGCTGAATGTGTATGGAACTTAACATACCTATAGACTCCATAATTATCGAGGAGGTCATTAAGTGCATCGAATTTTGCAGAGTCAGGAACTTCGACGCTCTGTTCGTCCCCTACAGCAGTCCGTACCAACTTTAAGGCAGTGTAATCTCTTCCTTGTTCTCTACAGATGAAGAATCCTGCAATCTCCTCCTTGTATGTTGATGCATTCTGCATCAGCCTATCCCTGAATTTCTCGGGCAAGAGTACTTTGAAGGGACCTGAATCTCTTTTCGATGCTTCAACATAATTGTCCAGTATAATTCGTAGAACTTCTTTTCTCTGGTTTAGAGCTTTCGATATCTGATACTTCTCAACATGCGTCTCA
>GL982576.1:791250-793031 GCA_000220375.1 Candidatus Nanosalina sp. J07AB43
TGGCCTCGTCATGTCAAGAATTCCCTTTGAGCCCAAGGCGCTTACCAGCCCCGTTACAATTTTCTCTGTGGTATTAGCGTTCTGGTTTACTTTGTCTGGGTAGCTCTTATCCTGTTTTGGGTATATTGTTACAAGCTTAACCTCGGTCTCTCCGCCTTTATTTTTTAAACCCCCCTTTGATCCTTCTGCGGATCTAGCGAACTTTGATTCGCTGTCTATACTCTCAAGAACAGGTATTACGGCTTTGGCAACTTCAAGCACTTCGCCCTCATTATCAGGATTAACAGCTATGTGTATCTTCCATCCTTGTTCTACGAGCGGCCGGTTTAGATTTAACATCCAATAAAAATCTGAGCCTCCACCCCATTCCCATCCATCTTCCCAGATATCATCTGAATCTTCGTCCCAATCCGGTTTTTTCCCCGGATCTTTGGCAACGATTTGCCACGGGTGTTTTATTTTTACAGATCCTCCGGACTCCTCTAGAACCTGGTTTACAAGGGCTAGTCTTTGAGATAGGGCATGTTTTATGTTGTCGTAATGTTCAGTTTCAGCTTCTAGCTCAGTTTCAAGCGACTCCATCTCATTTCTCATCTTTAAGAGATGATCAAGGTTCTTCTTGAGCTCCTTTACTCTCACCTCATCTTTTTTGGACTTCTTTAGGAGTTTCTTGTCCCCGAGGGCCTTTGAAATCTTCTCTAGCTCCACTGATTCGCCCAGAGCAGTGTCAATCTCGGAATTAAGCGTGTCGTAGATATTCTCTATGTCGCCGTAGTTTTCCTTTATGAGCTGTATCTTGCTAGCGTTCTCCCTGTGTGACTTCAGCTGGTCTCGGTAACTCACCAGGAAGTATTTCTCGTTGTCCATAAGGTTGAAATCTCTGTTTTGAATCCTGGAGATCATGTCTCCTATGTCCTGCTCCTTGAGCTTTTGCCTGATCTCATCTTTGTCAGCGATTCCTGTAGCCTTGTCAAGCACAGTTAGCAGTTTATTAATATCCTTCGAATCCATTATTCAATCATCCAGGTTGAGTAGCTCTATTATTTCCTCCAGGTTTTCGATTGCATCTGCGAGTTCCCTGATTTCCTGTGCCGTTAGATCATTGAGGTCGTTTTCAGCATCCTCCAGGGCCTCTATTATCTCTTCTATCTCTTCCTCGGTGTATTCCGCTTCGTCTTCTGTCTCATCGCCGTCTTCTTGGTCATCGACCTCGTCTTCCAAGTTTCCGATCCTGTTCAATCCCTCTTGAAGCTGTTCTATTCCCCCTGCTGTTACCTGTGCTGAGGCTCCGGCGGCATATGCCGTACCTCCGACTACAGCCCCGGTGCCGCCAAAGATGACGAAGAATAGCCCTGCCAGTAAAGCAAATAGAAAGGCCAGTATGATCAGCGACTGCCAGCCTCTAATTATCTCCAGAAACGCCCCTGTACCTATAGTCGTGAGCACAATCAGTAGTGTTAGTATAGCTAGAACATTTCTTGAGTTTGAGTCATCTACACCCAGAGCTCCTTGTAGACCACTTTCACCTCTCCCGTTTCTGTCTAGTCCTTCATCTATTCTCTTGATACCTACTTTGAATATTACATAGGTTGATACCCAGAGTACTCCGAAAGTAGCTGTTATACCCAGTATCTCGTACGGATTGTATACATTAATTCCCAGAAGGTGGTTGATCATCTCGGGTATGGATCTTGTGCTGCCATGTCCTGTGGTTATCTGTGCAGAAGCAGGGCCGATGAAAAGCAACAGTATGGAAACCGGCAGCAACCTTCGATCCATAG
>GL982576.1:793081-795141 GCA_000220375.1 Candidatus Nanosalina sp. J07AB43
ATTTACCGCACACTGCTCGACTGTGATAGCGTATCAACTCTATCTGACGTGGAGCAGCTAGTTTGATCAACATCAACATTACAAATATTTGATATCTTCTCAACTTCAACGCTCTGGCTGCTAATCGGATAAACTTGTTTGAAGAAACTTGATTGAGTTGAAACTCCGCTATCGTAACTATAAGCTCCATTCTTTGTATTCAGCGGCACGAAAACTAATTTAACTCTTTTCACATCTTTGCACTGGTTGCCATCGTAGTTTGTTCCAGATGGACAGCAATAGCTGCCTGTAGGAGGGCTTCCCGGTGCCGGCTGGTTACACTGCAGGTCTTGGCCAGAGGGGTTAGTGCCACATTCAAAGTCATATTCACACTCGCTTCCGTTGCTGTCTAGAGCGCCCACAAACTTAGGAAGGACGCATTCTGTCTGATTAGTATCATCGTTGCCGTCTCCAGCACCTTGAATAGGGTTCATGTAGGTTCCGGCTTCATAGCCCGGTTGACACTGTGTGCTGCATGTGCAGTCTCCTCCGGAGTTTGCACAGGTTTCTCCCCTCTCAGGTTGGCATATGTCATTAATACATCTGCCGTTTTCACAGAAGTCATCTAGGTCTGGTGATCCACAGGGTCCACGTTCTAGGGTTACTTGATCTGACTTTTTCTTTATGCATATGTCCTCTGCGTTTCGTATGACGGTGTTCTGTATGTTGTAGTTTAGGAATTCTGTTGATGAGCTACCGGCTTCGGGAACATTTGTTGTTATGGTTCTGCCTTCTTGGACTTGAAGCTCGTATGTCTCTACGTCCGGTGTATAAGTGGTTGAAAACTGTGCTGAGGCGTCAGGCATCTCTCTATTACGTTTGATACCTCTTCGGATAGTTGGTTCTGTGATGATTGGAATAAGCCGCTAGTCTGAAATCTACTATGTTTCCCCTACCAATACAAATGCCATTGAAACCATTATTATACCTATTGCTAGTAAAGCGTCCGACACGATAGTCATTCCTTCACTCACATATCCCACCCTAAGCGTATTTTGTACGAGGCTCTGATCCTTTTATCGCCTGGCGACAATGCTTTAGGCAGACCTAAGCTATGTATTCTCTCCACATTAACTAACTTTTTCGCCTGCAGGCTTAATTCTTGAACCAATGTGTCTCCCCCCCCCTTTCAGTTGAACTTGACCCCGTGTGATTGGTTGTACTCTATGTTGACCTCGTTGTTTCCAGGCCTCAAAGTAAGATTTTCCGACTCCCCGGCCCCCAAGTTTATACATTTTTCTGTGTCTTGGTAACAGATGAGCTCGGATTTCTCAGTCTTTTGTCTACCCATCTGTATCTGTGTAAAGTTGGTATAATATATACCTCTCTCCCCGTTCCTTAAGAACTCTGTATCTCCTTCTGCTGCATCAATCTTTTCGGAGTTAAGTGTCTGGTTTAAGCCACAATCAAAGTTCGCACATGTTAGTTCAAGTTTTGGAAGTTTCTGGCTTTGGCTTGCTGTAGATGCCACAAGCTGTAGGCTTGCCCCTTGTAGGACTCAAACTGGTTCTCTGTTTTGGAGAAGTCGATTTTTGTCTCAGTCTTGTTGAAGTCTTTGAAAACTGGTTGGCCGTCTATACCTATGATTAGATCGTCCTCTACGTTAATTTCTTTGTCTCCACTTGGCTTTTGTAAGGTATATGTTGTGGTTTTATCGCTGAATACGGTTTTGTTTCTGATTGTTATTGTTTTCTGATTGTCAACTCTTATTGAGTCAGTTGTCTGCTGATTCAGGTTTTTGCCTGTTTCTGTAGCTCTGTTGATGGCTCCTGCAAGGCGTTCTAAAGCACCTATTCTCATATTGATTCTTATGGTAGCCCCGGTCTGTGAGCCATCTTCCTCTAGCAGCGTACTTGGATAGGTAGTTGATAGCGTTCTATCTAGATCCTCTTCTGTTGATCCCTTGGTCTGTCCAAACTTGTATCCCACATTTTTGCATGATCCACCTGCAATAACGCCGGAGGATATGTCAGTGTACTGCTGTGCAATCTTTCTGGGTATTTCTCCGATACCATCATATC
>GL982576.1:795191-797100 GCA_000220375.1 Candidatus Nanosalina sp. J07AB43
TAGCCCCACCCGGATTCGAACCAGGGTCGCCAGCTCCAAAGGCTGGTGCACTTGGCCGCTATGCTATGGGGCTCTACACAAACTGGATACGTTCATCAGCTTTTGAATTATAACCAAAAATATTCATACACAATCTCAGTTAAGTCTACTCTTCGTTCTGTTTCATGCTAGGGAGTTGAGGTCCACACTCTGTGCTAAACTACTGCTTGCCTAATCTTGCTCTAAGAGGTCGGTTATTGAATCTTTTTTGTTTTCCAGTTTGAACATATCTTCTGCCTTGTGCTCATATTTTCCGACTTTACGCCCAAGCTCCCTAATCCTTGGATACTCTCCTGTTTCTTCTAAACCTTCAATAAATTCTTGTTTGGCTTCTCCGGTCTTATCTCTCAACGTATTTTTCTGCGACTTGACTCTTGAGGGTATAAACGTTGTAGCCCTATATGCTGGCATTAGTGGTGCAACTCCTATTGTTTTCTTGTCGTTAAACTCTCCTTTCTTATTGAGTACGCTCCTATAAGCCCTGTAAATACTGTGTCGATACCATACCAGTATTTGAACGATTCGGCTGCCTGACTGAGGTCACCTTGTGATGCTTCTAAAGCCGCTTTACCGAGCATTACAGGAGCTGCTGCAGTTATTCCTGCTTCATATGCCATTACTTGTCCGTATCTAGATAGTGATTTGATCTCGTTCAAATGCTGTCGTGGATGCTCTGAGAATGACTGTATAGCTCCTTCTGCCCATCTTGTTCTTTGTTTGAGAAGTTCAGGATATTCTTTAGGTACGTTAGTCTCTAGCTCTACTTCATTGAAGTAATTTATATCTTCGTCAAGTATCTGCTGAGTTATTAGCGTAGTCTCTATATCATCTCCAGCGTGCCTGCCGCTGTGGTGCTCCAGTGCGTTCTCAAGTACCTCGGTTTTGTACATCCCTCCGGCTCCTGCTATGCATCTAACGTTTTTGTCTTCCGAGTCGAGTCTGAGCTTATCCCCTGTCGTGTAATCCGTAAGTGCTCTACCCATCGCGTAATCGAAGTCTTGTAGCTTATTCCACATCTTGTCGATTGCTTCGCCGGCTGATTCACCTGGTCTGACAGCGAACGATACTGCCCCGTAGTCGTTTTCCTGAACGTATTTTTCGGCTGCCTCAACCTCTTCAGGAGTTACAAGTCTTGTATCTGCGTCTGTCAGAAAAACCGTTTCTGAATCTATGTGTCTTACAGCTTCCTCGATAGCCCCTATTTTGTCTTGTTTTTCTCTCATGTATGCAACCTTTACGTCAGAGTCGTGGTCTTGCAGATAATTGTGTATCCTCTCTTGAGTTGAGTCTGTAGATGCATCGTCCATCAGATATACCTCTTCAAAATAGCAGCTTATTTTATCCAAGTGCGTCAGTGTATCTTCTATCACATCTTCTTCATTGTATGCTGGCACTATTAGAGAAGACTCAGCCATAGTGTTACCATAAAGTGGTAAATATAAGTAAGTTTTGGTGCGTGAGGGCGAGAAAGCGTCAAAAGCCCTTCGTACAAGTCCAAGCAGTCTTACTACAATATATCTGAAGAAACCTGCTGGAAAACATGAGATATATGTAAGTATGATCTTTTTAGCCCCCGCAGGATTCGAACCTGCGTCTAGAGGGCCAGGGCCTCTCATGATTGGCCACTACACTAGGGGGCTATACACGCTTTATGTAGAATACAGAGGCCCTAACTTTAAGTAATCAATATTTAATCCAACTTGTTTAGTATCTTTTCCACGGCCTCGATTGATATATGGGTTTCTACTTTCTGGGCTTCTGCCTCGGGGTTTTCTACCTCAGCTTTTCTGAACATTGTCTCTAGTTTCTGGTTTTTTTGTTTGAGTTCTTCACCTAGTTTCTTGCCTGGAGGAGATAGTGTGAAGCCTTT
>GL982576.1:797150-798418 GCA_000220375.1 Candidatus Nanosalina sp. J07AB43
CCGTCACTGTTTGGCGTCATTTCCTCTAGAGTATGGTCTACCCAGTCCCAAGCCTCTTGTCCGCTCAAGTCTTCACTGCTCTCAGAGTTCCTTCGACTCGTGATAGCGGGATATACTCCTGGACGTTCCTCTGTTACTTCCACATCCACCTCGTTCATGTTCGTAATAATATCCTCGTACTCCTCTCTGTATTGTTCGAAGTCTCCTTCTTCCACCACTGGTCCATACTTCAGTCTAGAGGCTAATCTGTCGAATACCATACGTTACAGGTGTGTAACAGATATTAAGTATTCAAAACTCAGTATGATCAGTGTTACCTATATCCGTTTGTTGAGTATAGACTGACCTCTCCAACGAAAAACAATCTCATAGGTAAATATTACCTGAAGGCTGAACCCTTCTGAACTTCTACAACCCTTGCTGTGTAGCTATGTTGTCAAGAAACTTCTCTGCATCTCTCAACCCATGGTTGTGTAAAGTGCCGTGTCTTCATGTTCATCAGGTTTGAGAGGACTATTGATTCTTACCTCATATCTGTCATGTTTGAAATCATCAAGCTCTGTCTGCGTATCTTCAAATCCATCTAGGTAGGTATCAATTATGTAGATGAATGTTTCACCATCCTCTTTCTCATATGCCTTCTGGTAGATCTTGTCAACTTCCTCGTATTCTGCCATATTATTCCAGCTGTATCTTAATCTATTTTAACCATACCTTAAGACCTGTGAATATATTGAGCGCAAGACAGCTATCACGTATGTTCAATTAATTACTGATTATTGACATATATGATGTGAGGGAGGGGTTGTTCCCTACATACTGTCAAACTGTATGTGCGATGCCGCTTATAGTCGAGGAGTCGGTATATTCGATGCCGGTTGTGCTGTTTCTGGATATATCTCGTCTTAGGTTGACCAAGAATTTTTACTTTTGTTACTCAATTCTGAGACTATGGCGATTTATGCTATCTATGATTTTGATGAAGGTGAAGAGGTACTCCCTGAACAATCCCATAAAAGGTACTCTAATGTGGTGGAAGCAATTGATGCGTACAATGAGGAATTTGATGATCTGGACAAGCTTTATGATGACTCGGAGAGTATCAAGGTTGCTGAGTTCGATATACATGAAGGTACAGAGGTGGGTTGGGTTGCGATTGAACCGCTTCCTTCTCGGGGAGAAATATGGGATGATGTGAGGAGTGAGGATTCTCAAGACCTACGAGATGATCTTTAATTCTCATTTTTTCTTCTCCAGTATCGGGTATA